>NZ_CP042466.1:692500-1892500 GCF_008330225.1 Geobacter sp. FeAm09
GGGCTGAAGTAGGTCCCAAGGGTTTGGCTGTTCGCCAATTAAAGCGGTACGCGAGCTGGGTTTAAAACGTCGTGAGACAGTTTGGTCCCTATCTACCGTGGGCGTAGGATACTTGAGAAGAGCTGTCCTTAGTACGAGAGGACCGGGATGGACGTACCTCTGGTGTTCCAGTTGTGCCGCCAGGCGCAGTCGCTGGGTAGCTATGTACGGAAAGGATAACCGCTGAAAGCATCTAAGCGGGAAGCCTCCTTCAAGATTAGGTATCCCTGGGTGTAACAACCCCTGTAGGCCCGTTGTAGACCACAACGTTGATAGGCCGGGTGTGTAATCACAGCAATGTGTTCAGCTTACCGGTACTAATCGGCCGTGAGGCTTGACCATAAAAATAAAATACGGTCAGGGGGAAGGTTCTCCTTCCCCCGGGCCGGATATAAATCGACAAAACAACAAACCTAAACCACAATGCAATTGATAACGATTCGCATGGACGCATGAGAATGCATCCTTGCCAACGATTTCTCGGTGGCTATGCCGAGGGGGTCACACCCGTTCCCATCTCGAACACGGAAGTTAAGCCCCTCAGGGCCGATGATACTGCACGGGTAGCTGTGTGGGAAAGTAGGTCGCCGCCGGGAATAAATAGCAACGAGCCCTTCAGGAACAATCCTGAAGGGCTCGTTGCGTTTATACACTCCAAGCTCCATAAGACTCGACACGAAAAGGCTGCCGCTGCTTTACTCCCCCCACACCACGGAGGACACGGAGGACACGGAGGAAGCCACAAGACGGTACCGGATGCCGTTGTTCCCGCCGCTCCCCTCGTTGTGATTCTCCTCCGTGTACCTCCGTTAAAACACCTGTCGAAAGAACGCTTCAGTAGATGATGATGTAACCGTGGAGCTCCGCTATGCCACGTACCTCGTCCTTGTCCTTGAGCGTGTAGCTTTTCCCCTCCAGCGTAAAAGTATAGCCGCCCGTGCCGTCAGGAACCGCGTCCGCCAGGAGCGCCTCGAATGTCGCCGTCTTCACCATGATTCCCTCCTCCCATGTGTCCTTGCCGTTACCGTTCCCCACACGTTTGCCGGACCGCTGACACCAAATTTCGTACATCCTGCTCCGTGGTCAGCCATGAGCACATGAAGCGGGCGCCGCCGGTGCCGATGAAAGAATAAAAGTGCCAGCCGGCTGCGCGCAGCGCCGTAGTGGCCTGTTCCGACATCTCCGTGAAGACCGCGTTGGCCTCGCAGGGGTACATCAGATTTACCCCGGGGATCTTGGCCAGTTCGTCGGCCAGAAGCCGGGCCTGGCGGTTGGCGTTTGCTGCATTGCGCAGCCAGGCACCGCTCTCCAGCATCCCGATCCAGGGCGCGGAGATGAAGCGCATCTTGGAGGCCAGTTGCCCCGCCTGCTTGCAACGGTACTCGAACTCCTCGGCCAACCCACGGTCGAAGAAGACCACCGCCTCGCCGATAGCCATGCCGTTCTTGGCCCCGCCCAGGCAGAGCACATCCACACCGGCCTGCCAACTCGTTTCCGCCGGCGTTACCCCCAGGGTTGCCACGGCGTTGGCAAAGCGCGCCCCGTCCATATGCACCCGCAGGCCGTGGGAGTGGGCCAGGTCGCAGGCGGCGCGGATCTCGCCGGGGGTATAGACGGTCCCCAGTTCCGTGGATTGGGCCATGCTCAAGACCCGCGGCTTGGGGTAGTGGATGTCGCTGCGCCGGGTGATGGCGAGTTCCACCGCATGCAGATCCAGCTTGCCGTTGGTGCCGGGCGTGTGCATGATCTTCGTGCCGTTGGAAAAGAACTCCGGGGCGCCGCACTCGTCGGTCTCGATGTGGGCCATGTCGTGGCAGACAACGCTATGGTAGGAGCGGCACAGCGAGGCCAGTGCCAATGAATTGGCCGCCGTGCCGTTGAAGACGAAAAAGACCTGGCAGTCGGTCTCGAACAGGCGGCGGATGCTCTCGCAGGCGCGTTCGGTCCAGCAGTCATCTCCATAGGACGAGACAAAGCCGTGGTTGGCCTCCTCCATGGCGCGCCATGCTTCCGGGCAGATGCCTGCGTAGTTGTCGCTGGCGAATTGGTTGAAGATCGGTTGCGAGGTATGCTGGTCGTCCGATGGCATGGATGCCCTCCTATATAACCGCTTGTTTGGTGAACTAAATAGCATGGAGAACCGCCGTGCCGCCAGATATTTATTGTCCAACGGGCAGCAAGGGGTTGAATATCTGACGGTAAGCGAATATTATAGTTATTTTACGTTTCTAGAATGGAAGGATTTCCCATGCGTCCCAGCCGAATGCGGCTTTCCCACAAAATAGTGCTGGTATTCCTGTTTACCTCCCTGCTGGTAGGATTCACCGTGTTGCGTACCCCGTCAGAAACCAGCGAACCGGGCGCTTCGCCGGCGGACAAGGCGATGGAGGACCTTTCCCGGGTGGAGTACCCCAGCCTCAAGGCCATCAAATGGCACCCCCATTTCATTCAGCCGAACCAGACCCTGGAAACGCTCTTCGGCAACGACTGGACCTGGGTTGCGCGTTTCAACCGCATCGACCGGCGTCACGTGTACCCCGGCATGACGATCAAGGTGCCGGACAACATGGCCGATATCCGCGGCTATACGCCGCTGCCGCGTTTCTACGAACCGGCCCGGCGCCACGACAAGTATATCCTGGTGGACCTCACTGAGCAGTGGCTGGGGGGGTATGAGCACGGCAAACTGGTCATATCCGTTCCCGCCGCCACCGGCAGGGCCGAAGCGCCGACCCCCACGGGGCAGTTCCGCATCAGCGCCCGGGATCAGAACCATACGTCATCCCTCTACAAAACCCAGGACGATTCGGAGCAGTATCCCATGGACAACGCCATGCGCTTCCATATCGACGAGAAGAGCGTCGGCTACTGGATCCATGCCCGGGATCTGCCGGGCCGCCCCGCCTCCCACGGTTGTATCGGGCTCTATGACGAGGCGATGCAGAAGCGGGTTTTCGGGTTCCCGGACAAGCCGGTGTTGCTGGATTCGGAAAAGGTGTATGCCTGGGCCGTGGGGGAGGCGGATTACGAGGACGATAGCGGGAACCTGGAGGAGTTGGAAGATGCTCCGGAGGTCGAGGTCCGCGGGGAGTTGCCGCGGTATCTGCCCCAGAGTCCGTTCCGGCGGTAACGCCGTGGCGGAAGATAATCCTGAATGCGGGGGGTAATATGATGCGGATGATTATTGCGGCTCTGATGTTGTTGGCCCTGGCGACGCCTTCCCTGGCGGCCAGGGTCTACCTGAAGGATGGCGGCAGGATCGACGCACAATCGGTCTGGCGTTCCCCGGGGAAGGTTCATGTGCTGGTCAACCGGGATACCCTTACGGAGTATGCGCCATCGGAGATCGACATGAAACGGACCTTCCCCAAGCGGCATCATCGCGCCGTGCGTCGGCAGCCCCATGCCGCGATACCGCACAAGGGCACGGCAGCGGCGCCAACGCCCGCAGCACCGGTGCAGGCGGCCGCCGCGCAGAAGCCCGCCGGCAGGGGCCTGTCGCTTCCCAAGCTGCCGTCGAAGCTGCCGGAGATGAGCCCCCCCTCTCTTGGTGGAAGAGAGGAGGGGACCATCAGGAAGCAGAAGAAGGAGATGCAGGAGCGGCTTAACGACAGTAACTAGTTGTAGTCGTTCTTGCTTACCGCTGCTTCAGCCAGCGGGCCACATCCTTGGCGTGGTAGGTGATGATGATGTCGGCGCCGGCGCGTTTGAAGCCGAGCATGGTTTCCATGACGACCCGCTCTTCGTCGATCCAGCCGTTCAGGGCGGCGGCCTTTATCATGCTGTACTCCCCGGAGACGTTGTACACCGCCAGGGGCAGGTTGTAGTCGTTGCGCAGGTCCCGGAGGATATCCAGGTAGGGGAGGCCCGGCTTGACCATGATGATGTCGGCCCCCTCCTCGATGTCCGACGCCGCCTCGCGCAGCGCCTCGAGGCGGTTGGCCGGGTCCATCTGGTAGGAGCGGCGGTCGCCGAACTGAGGGGTGGAGTCTGCCGCCTCCCGGAAGGGGCCGTAATACCCCGAGGCGTACTTCACCGCATAGCTCATGATCGGGATGCCGTCGAAACCGTTGTCGTCCAGGATCTCGCGAATGGCCGCAACCCTGCCGTCCATCATGTCCGAGGGGGCCACCATGTCCGCGCCCGCCTTGACATGGGAAAGCGCTTCCTTGGCCAGGAGTTCCAGGGTGGCGTCGTTGTCCACGTCGCCGTCCTTGATGACGCCGCAATGGCCGTGGTCGGTGTATTCGCACATGCACACATCGGTGATGACCGCCAGCCCCGGCACTTCCTTCTTCAACGCCCGAATCGTCTCCTGAATGATGCCCGTATCCGAGTAGGCGTCGCTTCCCACCGCATCCTTTGTCTCCGGGATCCCGAAGAGAATCACCGCCGGGATGCCCAAGGCGTACACCTCCCGGGCCTCCGCAACGATATCCGCGATGGACTGCTGGTAGATGCCCGGCATGGAGGAAATCTCCTTGCGTGGCCCGTTGCCGAATGCCGAAAACATCGGGTAAATCAAATCGTTCACCGACAGGCTCGTCTCGCGGACCATCCGGCGGAATATCTCGCTGCCGCGAATCCTGCGTGCCCTGAACTGGGGGAAAAACATGGTTGCCTCCCTTTCCTCGACAAGATGTATCCAAAAATAATACTGCAACGCCCGGGCATAATGCAAGCGGCACGACCCATCACCGGGGCCGGCAGCGAAAAATAATCCTCCGCTTGCCATGGGGTGATTTCGCGTTACACTTAATGATAACCCCGGTGTGGTGTAAGGGATTGAAATTGTCTTTTGGGTTGCGTCGCACCGCAGTTAGTGGTAGATACTATTCTTTTATTAATTAATGCCATGAAAGGAGAGCACATTTATGATGAGGAAAAGACTCGCATTGATCGTGGCCGGTTCCATCGCAGCGATGGCAACGGCTGCGTCGGCCGGAAACAAGGAGGGGACGTTCTCCCTCTCCCCCGTGATCGGCGGCTATACGTATGACGGGGTACAGCATCTTGAAACCAGCCCGGTGTACGGCGCCCGGGCCGGCTACAATTTCACCAAGGCGTTCGGCGTGGAGGCGCTCTTCGATTACGCCCATACCGAGGGGACCAAATCGACGAAGAAATACGACATGTACCGTTACGGCGGCGAACTGCTGTACCACTTCTTCCCGGACAACACCCTCGTTCCTTACGTGGCAGCGGGTTACGCGGGGCTCAACTTCAACGACAACAAGCCCCAGGGGGCCTTTGACTACGGTGCCGGCCTGAAATACTTCCTGACCGACAACTTCGCGCTGCGGGGCGATGTCCGCCATATCATCTACAAGTCCGGCGGCGTCAACAGCACGACCGACAACAACGTCGAATACACGGTCGGCGCCTATATCCCCTTTGGCGGGACGGCACCGGTCGTCAAACCGGTCGAGGCCCCGGCAGCACCTGCGCCGGCTCCTGCTCCGGCGCCCGAGCCTCCCAAGGCGGTGGAGCCTGCGCCGGCTCCCGCTCCGGCACCTGTCGCCCCTACGAGCACCTTGGCGGTTGCCCCAGCAGCCGTCACCAAGGGAGAGCCCGCCACCCTGAGCTGGACCTCCCGCAATGCCACGGCCTGCGATATCCAGCCCGGCATCGGGGCGGTTCCGCCCCAGGGTTCCATGAGCATCACGCCTGCCGATAACACCGACTACACCCTGACCTGCAACGGCGAAGGGGGCAGCGTCACGAGCGCGGCCAAGATCGCGGTCACTGCGCCGGTGGTGGTGCCCAAACCGGTTGCCAAGCTGTGCAGCCCCACCACCCTGGAGATTCAGTTCGACACGGCCAAGTCCGACATCAAGCCCAAGTATCACGACGAGCTGAAAAAGGTGGGGGATTTCCTCAAGGAAAACCCTGGTGCCAAGGGTGTCATCGAAGGGCATACCGACAACGTAGGTGGCCTGAAGATGAACATGGATCTCTCCCAGCGCCGCGCCGAGAGCGTACGGGCGTACATCATCAAGAACTTCGGCATCGCCGCGGAGCGGATCAGTGCCAAGGGGTACGGCCCCACCAAGCCGGTCGCCAGCAATAAGAACGCCGCCGGCAAGCAGAAGAACCGCCGCATCGACGCCAACTTCACCTGCAACGGCCAGTAATTCCAGAGCCTGCGGCCATGACCCGGCCGCTGCATGAACGCACAAACGCCCTTCCGGGATTTCCCGGAAGGGCGTTTGTGCGTTTGCAGGCTGAAAACCGCGGGGCGGATCAGAATGGTGCCACCGGGAGCACGCTCCCCCCCTCGGGCATGACCAGGGCGCGCCATGGGGACGGCAGCAGGGCTTCGGCCTTTTCCATGGCCGCCGCCAGCGAGGGGGCGGGCACCAGGCCCATCTCCTCAACCTGGCGGTCGGGAAGCCGGGACACCAGGATGATGGTGAAACGCTGCGCCTTCTGCAGCAGGGAATAGGCGGTCTGGCCGTTGATCTCGTACCGTTCCCGCAGGGCGGCCTCGAACCGGTCCAGGGTACGATGGCGGAACCAGTCGAAGAACGTGGCATTGCCGAAACCGTCCCGGCATTCGGCCAGGAGGATCATCACCCCACCCGGCTTGAGAGCCTGGGAGGCGTACTCCATGGCTTTGTGAGCCTGGATGAGGTTGATGTCCTTGGGGAAGCCACCGCAGGAAACCACGACCAGATCGGCCCTGGCCGCCACCGGGTAGGAAAACTGCTCCCGATAAAAGCGGCAGCCGCGTTCGTGGGCTTCGCGCCACTGCCCGGCAAAGGCGGCAATGATGCGCTTGTCCGGGGAGAGGACCGTGTTGAGGAGCAGGTCCGGTTCGACCATGGCACAGGCCTCGACCATGGCCTGGTGCACCGGGTTCCCCTCCAGGTTGCCGGTGGTCGCCAGCGGGTTCTTGCCGCTGCCCGGCTGGGGGTTGAGCACGCAGAAGTGGCTCGCCATGCAGGCCTGGCGGCTGGCGATGCCGGGCAGGACCGCCTTGCGCCCCCCGCCGAACCCCGCGAAGTAATGGAAGCCGATCACCCCGGTAAGGATGAGCCGGTCGGCCTCCACGGCCCGGCGGTTGATACTGACCTCGATGCCGGCAGAGGTTTTTCCCACCACGACCAGGCCGGCGGGGTCGTCGCAGTCGTGGTCGCTGACCTTGATGCGGCCATGGAGGGATCCCAGAATCTTTTCGTGCTCATGGGCGCTCTGCTTGCGATGGATGCCGAGGGCGATGAGGATCTCGATGGTGCGGTCCGGTATCCCCCGGCGGTTGAGCCGTTCCACCAGCAGGGGGAGATAGATCTCGCTGCCGGTATAGCGGGTGATGTCGGACGTGATGATGACGACCCGGTCCCCCGGCTCAAAGCCCGCAAGCGTGGGCTCGCAGGCGTCGAGCGCCGCGGAGACGGTCTCTTCGGGGGGGTGGGCTGTCGGGGGGATGGCCGGTTCGATGATGCCGGCCAGGCGCTCCGGCGGGAGTTGGAGCGGGAACGAGGTTGAACCGTACTTGAGATCCACGGTAGGGGCCTCCTTTGCAGGGAACCGTCGTCGAGAGGGGATGAATCCCCATAATCAAACGGGGATGAACGGGAGAACGGGACGTCTGCACATCCCCCTCATCCGGTTCATCCCCGTGGTGTCGTTCCCCTCCGGCGCAGAGGCCGGAAGGAGGCTCAGATCCAGGCGTCGCCGCCGTCGTACTGGAAGTCCCCGTTCTTTGCCTTGGGCGAAACCTTGAATTTCGCCTCCCGGGCGAGGCGGCGCATCTTCTCGGCAGCGCTTTCCCCCAGGTCGGTCAGTTTCTCCCGCACCTCGCGGCCCGGTTTCGGGGTGAGGAGAAGCGCGGCGGCAGCGCCGATGACGGCGCCGGAGACAAAGGCTATGACGGCTGCTGCGGCATTATCGTTGTTGTTTGACATGGCAGGCTCCTTTATCGTGTGGCAATCGTGATTGCGGAAATAGTCAATGGATCGACTCCATATCTAGCACAGTGGGCGTTGCAACATAAAGCAAAATTTTCCGGTGCCGCGAAAAAGCGCATCCCGGAGCCGCCCCCCTCGGATCGCTTGGGAGACGGCTTTCACAACGTCCGTGCCAGGTGCCTTCTCACCATCTCCTCGAAATCCGTGTCCCGGTTGCCGGTGTAGACCAGGGACGAGCCGATCTCGGCGGCCAGGATCGCGCAGAGGTATTTGCGGGGCAGGTTCCTGATGCGCTTCCGAAAGGCCGGCGTCTCCCGCAGGAGCTGGGGCAGATGGTTGAGGACCGCTTTCCGGAAGGGGGGCTGCAGGCAGAGTTCCGGCCGGGCGGAGAAAAAGTCGAACAGCCGGGTGTAGAAGCTGTTGATGTTCAGGCTGATGGTATCGGAAATCTCGGTGTAGAGCAGGCTGTCGCCGGATTCGCGCCGCCGCCGCAGGATCAGGCGCGCCTCGTCCTCGGTCCTCTTCTCCAGGATGGCCAGCACGTCCCTGACGTACGCCTCCTTGTGATCCAGGAACTCCTGCTCGGACAGGAGCAGGTTGGCGATGATCTCGTAGGAGGAGGAGATAACGCCGCACTTGTTGGCCGCTGCGTCGCGCATGATCACCACCCCGCTCTTCTGGAGGTTGACCCGGGCCTCGGGGGTGATGAAGGAGTTGGCCCCCTCCACGATCACCCGGGCCGAAGGCGCTCCGGTTGCGTCGAGGAAGGAGCGCCAGTTCTGGCCGTCGATGGTCTCGGGCCGTCCTCCGGCTGGGATGAAGAGATCGGTTTTTACCGTAAAGACGAGGCTGTTGTACTCGCGGTGGAAGTCATCCACATCGAGCCATTCCTCCACGAGGCCACCCGTGGTCCGTGCCACCTTGCGGTGGGTCTCCTTGAGTCCCTCGATCCGCCGGCCGGTGCGGTAGATGATGAAGCCCCCTTCGCCTAGGGCATTGGGGTTGAAGGCGTCCAGATCGTGGGCCAGGACGATGCGCCCCAGTTCCTTGCGGTCGATGCCGCTGGGGTCGTACAGGGCGGCGGTGCCGTCCAGGATCAGGCGCACCTGCATGAGCGGGCAGCGCTCCAGCATGATGCGCAGGGCATTGCCCGCCACGTCGCCGCCCGGGCCGCCGGTCATCTTTAGGGAGAAGGGGGCGGCGTCCAAAGGGATGCCGGCCGCCTCGGCCATGGTGATCTCGGCGAATTTGACCACGCCGGTGGAGGTGACGCCGTACTCCTTGTGGTTGATGCCGATCCGCTTGCTGGACATGATGCCGATGCCGAGCAGGTACCCCCGCTTCTTGGACAGGCTGGCAATGGCTTCGATCATGCCGTCGTGCATATTCTCGTCCGGGCCGATCTCGATCGGCTCGTCGTCGCCGTAGTAGTCCACCACCCGCGGGTCCCGGGCCCGGCCGTCGTCGGTCACGAAGATGTCCAGAAAGGCGTTGGCGATGCCGTATTGCAGCTTGTAGAGCCGGCAGTTCTCCGCTTCGCCCCCCGCCTGCTCCAGGTCGGAGGCGTCCAGCACCAGGGTCATCTTGGAGCCCCCCTCGTAGATGTCCTTGTTCTTGAAGTGCTGGGTGTTGGCCAGGACGTACACCTCGCGGAAGAGGGTGTTGGCGGCGGTGATGTAGTCGTCGGCGCTCCGGGCGATGACCGTGCGCCACCCCCCCGGGCGATGTCCGAGAACCCCACGTGGTAGCCGGCGCCGTAGCGGCTGAAAAAGAACGTCACCCGGAAGGGGAGGGCCTCGGGCAGGTCGGCGGTGAATTCGTGCCCCAACTCGCGCAGGTAGGCGGGATCGAGGCGGAAGGCCAGGGCCTGCTTGGCCACCACGAAGAAGTTGGTCTTGAGGGTGTGGGTGACCAGCAGCAGGCAGCAGCGGTAGACGGCCCGGCGGATGTCGTCCAGCCAGCGGTGGCCGGTGTTGTATTCCTCGGCCGCTTCGCGGGTCTCGGCCAGGAGGTGGTTGTAGACCGCCTCCCGCCCGGCCAGGTCGGGGTCGAAGCGCGCCCGGAACAGGCTGATGAATCGCTGGGCCATCTCGGGATGGTCGTAGAAAGCCTTCTGTACGTCATCCAGGCCGAACCGGTCCGGCTGGCTGTGGGCCAGGCTGGTGTGGCAGAAGGCGATGCAGGCGTTGACCAGGGCCGCATCCTCGCCCGACATCTGCCCTTCGGTGACATAGTCCCGGTAGGCGGGCGAGGAGGTGGCGATGATCTGGGTGGTGCACAACTCGCGCGTCAGGCGCGCCGCCAGTTCGCCGTCCGGCCTAAGGGGGGTGCCCTGGCGGTTGATGACGAAGAAAGCCCCCAGGAAGTACGGATGGATGCCGTTGGAGATGGTGTGGCAGTAGGCCCGGCGGATACCGATATCCAGGCGGTTGAAGATTTCCAGCACCTGGAGCAGGAACTCGTCCTGGGGCGGGTTGCCCACGGCGAACAGGACCCGGGTTTCCGGGCGCTCTTCACGCATGACTTCGCTGATGTCCAGGAACAGGCCGCCCGCGGCGTTGCCCCGTTCGAAGAGCCAGATGAGCCAGGCCAGCCGCGCCGGCGGCGTCATGCGGACAAACTCCTCGTCGTTGAGCCAGAGAATTTTCAGCAGGGGCTCGAGCTTTTTCGGGTCGAACTCCGGAAAGGAACAGCGCAGTTCGGTGCGGATCTTGCGCGTCAGCGCCGGGGGGATTGTCACCTGACGGTTCAGGTCGATCTCGTGGTTCTGGCGGCGGTCGAACTCGAAGCGCTGTATTTCCAACTCGTGTTCCATGCCGGGCATGGGGGCGTTGGAATGGGAAAACATGGCATAGGAAATCTCCTGCTCGCCCACCCGGCGCAGGGTCTCGTAGAGGGAGCCGGGCTGGTTGACGCAGGCGATCACCAAGCGTTTTTGCCGATCCGTCAGGATCAGGCTGCGGTTGTCGCGCAGTCTGCCCATCTCGCGGGCCAGCAAGGTCAGTGCCTCTTCCTCGTCGGCCATGGACTGGAAGAAGTAGGGACTCATGTGCCGCTGGAGCCAGTCGGCGTTTTGCCCGGCGATTTCCCGTTCGGACCTGGCCGAGCGGCGGATAACGGAAGGAAGGTTCATGGGGGTGCTCCTGGTGCGTGGGATGGTGGGCCGTGCCCCATAGTATACCGTTTCCGGGCCTCCGCGCAATGCCCTGGCCGCAATTGCCGCGGCAATCCTTTGCTTGACCGCGCCGGGCCGAATTGCTATAGTCAAACACCGTTGTTTTATTCTGCTGTAATCGCAAAGAGCCCGGCACCAGCGGGGCTTGGCGGGATTCGAACCGGGAGCGGCGCATGATGTTGGAGCGGGGCTGCATACAGGTGTACACCGGCAACGGCAAGGGTAAGACCACCGCGGCTCTCGGCCTGGCCCTGCGGGCCATAGGCCGCGGGCTCAATGTGTGCGTCTTCCAGTTCATCAAGGGAGGCGGCCCCTACGGCGAGCACTTGGTCGCTGGCAAGCTGGCCCCCCTGTTCACCATCATCCAGACCGGCCGGCCCGGCTGGGTCAACACCAAGGATATCGCCGAGGACCGCAGGGCGGCCCAGGAGGCGTTGGAACGGGCCAAAGAGATCCTCGCCTCGGGCGAGTACGATCTGGTGGTCCTGGACGAGATCAACGGCGCCGTGGGCTTCGGCCTGGTGGATGTGGAGCAGGTGCTGGAACTCATGAGCCTCAAGCCGGAAAGGACGGAACTGGTCCTGACCGGCCGCAACGCCCATGAAAAGGTGATCGAGGCCGCCGACCTGGTGACCGAGATGCGCGAGGTCAAGCACTACTACAAGGCGGGGGTGCCGGCCCGCACGGGCATCGAGATGTGACCACGAATCAGGGAGATGTCCATCGAGCTTTTGCGAATTCTTAATCTATGCAGATCCTGGCGCAGGGGCGCATTGCATGCGCCCTGTGTTTCATGCGCCCTGGTTGGGCGAACGGCAGTTCGCCCCTACGATTCAGATATGTAGCCACCACAACAATAACGATGAACGGCTTCTGTTTATAAATTTCAAGTCGGAGGTACCTTTCATGGCTTCAAGAACATTACGCGTGCTTGTGGGCAAACCGGGGCTGGACGGTCACGACCGGGGGGCGAAGATCATCGCCCGCGCCTTCCGCGACGCCGGTTTCGAGGTCATCTACACCGGCCTGCACCAGACGCCGGAGCAGATCGTCTCGGCCGCCATCCAGGAGGACGTGGACTGCGTCGGCCTGTCGATCCTGTCCGGCGCCCACAATACCCTGCTCCCCCGCGTTTGCCAGCTCTTCAAGGAAAAAAACGCCGACGACATCAAGGTCTTCGGCGGCGGGGTCATCCCCGAGGACGACATCCCGGGCCTCAAGGCGGCCGGCATCTGCGAAATCTTCACCCCCGGCACCTCCACGGACGACATCGTCTCCTGGGTGAAGGACAACGTGATACCGCGGGCATAACGGTCGCTGGAACTCTTTTGTGTGAAAAAGCCGCCCTGGATTGCCGGGGCGGCTTTTTCGTCGAACGGGCCGCGCTCATGCCGCTTGATGTTGTCGTAAAAGACTACTATAGTCTTATTATGATGCATCACCGATTCCCATGTCCATGATCGGAGGAAGACATGAAGCTCGAAAACAGAACCATTCTGGTAACCGGAGCCAATAGAGGCATCGGCAAGGCCCTTGTTGAAGCGCTGCTCAAGCAGCCGGTCGGAAAAATCTATGCAGCGGCCCGCAAGACTGAAGAACTCCCGGCATTTGGCGACAGCCGCGTGGTACCGCTGAAACTGGACATCACCGACCTGGATCTCGTCAGAAAGGCGGCCGCCCTGGCGCAGGATGTGGACCTGCTCATCAACAACGCCGGTGTTGCCACCTTCTCGTCCGTGGTTTCCGCCGAGCCGGCCGCGCTGAAACACGATCTTGAGGTGAATTATCTGGGCACGCTCAACGTGGTGCGTTCCTTTGCGCCGGCGCTGGAGAAGCGGGGCGGCGGCGCCATCGCCAATGTCCTCTCCGTTCTCGGCCTCGCCAGCATGTCCGCCGTAGGCGGCTATAGTGCTTCAAAGGCGGCGCTCTTTTCCGCAACGCAGGCGATGCGTGGGGAGTTGAAGGCCAAGGGCATCTCCGTCCACGCTATCTTCCCCGGCCCGATAGATACCGACATGTCCCGCGATTTTGACATGCCGAAAACCAGCGCCCGGGAAACGGCGGAAAACATCATCAAAGGCATCCTGGCGGATCATGAGGATATCTTTCCCGATCCCATGTCCGCGCAGGTAGGCGAATTGTGGGTGAAGGACCCGAAAGGACTCGAACGACAGTTCTCGGCCATGTAGCCGGCGGCCGGTTCATACATAAAAAAACGCCCTGGATCACCGGGGCGTTTTCTTTCGAGTGCATACCATACACGCATGGCAGCCCACGCGGGGCCCTTCTGATCATTTTACAAAACCACCCGTTCGGACTTCTCTAAGACATCCTTGATAAAATACCAAAATATGTTGCAGTGAAGAGCCCTCAGTGTATGTCCATTCTACATATGGCTCCTTTTTCAGCCAGGCATACGGTTCACCACTTTTATAGCAAGGGTTCACTTCCGGATTAAAATGCATCGGGGCACTCATGTCATTAGTTTTGAAAGCTGGTGGATCGCATTTAGCTTCCACGGTGGTGATTTTGTCTCCGGTCGAGACAATATTGTCGTTGGGGCAGCTAAAGTTGTCGGCATAGGCCTGCAAGACTGAGAAATAGAAAACAGCGGCTACAGCAATACTTGTCCATTTCATGCTTTCCCTCACACTATTGTCACCAATGTATGATTTGACTGCCCATCAGCAATCATATACCATAAGAAACAGTTACGACATATTTTGTCCAATCTGAGGTCTCCTCAAAGGGTTGTTTCGGTGATGAATCGTTGGTGCGAACGGCTCTTCGCCTAATCAGGGCGCATGCGATGCGCCCCTACACCGGGATTTGCATTATGTAATTGCGAAGCATCACCTAATCAAACGTCTTCCTCAGCAAATGGGCGAACAACGCCAACAGCAGCATGGCCGAAACCACAGCCGCCCCGGCGATCTTCCGTTTCTGGCGCGATGCGTCCAGGGCCGTGAGCTGGGCCTGGATCTTCTTCAGGTCCGCCTGTATCCCGGCCGACTCTTTCTTCACCATGTCCACGTCCACGTTGTGGAACAGGGTGTGGAAGCGGTTGCGCACGGCAAACAGCCCCTTTTCCAGCTTCTCCGTATCGGTCCCTTCACCCTTGTAGGCCGCGATCCGCTTATCCATGGCGACGATCATGGCCTCGGTTTCCTGCATGGCGCCACGGATCACCTTGGCCCGCTCGAAGCTGTGGCACTGGCTGCAGCGCTTCTCGTTGATGATCTCCAGGGACGCCTTGACCACCAGATGATTGCTGTGGCAGGTGACGCAGGTCGGTCCGCCCTTGCCCAACGCCTTGCCGTGGGCGCTGGCCAGATAGTCCTTCAACACCCCCACATGACAGCGGCCGCAGAAGGCCGGGATGGCCGCCTCCTTGGGGGCGCCCAGGAAACCCCGGGCCGGGCTCATGGCGTTGGCCGCGTCCTTGGGGTCCCCGCCGTGGCAGGCGTTGCAGGCGATGCCGTTTTCCGCATGGATGCTCCCCTTCCAGAGCTTGACCGGTTCGCCGATCTTGCCCGGCATGGCGCCGTGGCACTGGATGCAGACGATCTCCTGCGGTTCCGCAGCGAAGGAGGCCACCGGCGGCAGGGCGGCCAGGGGCCAGAGCAGGATGAGCAGGCTTCCCAACAGATTCATGACAGTCTCCCGGTGTCTCATGAGTAGTGCCCCCAGATGCCGAGTCCGATCCAGAGCAGGATTCCCCCTACGGCGCAGACCATGAACAGGGGGCGTTTCAGGGGGTGGCGCTCCTTGCTTCTGTCGATGAAGGGGAGCAGGGCCAGGAAGGTCATGGCGGCCCCCTGCACCGCGAGGCCGATGAACTCGCTGGGGAAGATCTTCAGGGTCTGGTAGTTGGCCAGGAAGTACCATTCCGGCTTGATGTGGGCCGGGGTCTGGAGCGGGTTGGCCGGGAGAAAGGAATCACTGGTGAAGAACAGGTTGGGGGCGAAGAACACCACCGCCAGGAAGCAGGCCAGGTAGATGAAGATGGAGCGCAGGTCTTCCAGCGCATAGTTGGGGAAGAAGGGGATGCCCCCCGGATGGCTCTCGTAGCGGTAGCCGTCCCCCTGCCATTGGTTGGCGGTCTCCTGCCGGCCGAAGGGAGGGGTGGAGACGCCGGTGCGTTGCAGGAGGAACAGGTGGGCGCCCGCCACGGCCGCGATCCCCAGGGGGATAAGGGCCACGTGCAGGGCGAAGAAACGCCCCAGGGTCGGCGGGCCGACCAGTTTGCCCCCCCGCAGGAACTCCACCAGGTACTGCCCCACCACCGGGATGGCGCTGACGCTGTTGGTGGCCACGGTGGTGGCCCAGAAGGAGAGCTGGCTCCAGGGGAGCAGGTAGCCGGTCAGAGAGATGCCCTGGACCAGGGTGAACAGGATGAAGCCGGTGACCCAGTTCAGTTCCCGCGGGCTCTTGTAGCTGTTCATGAAGAGCACGGAGAGCATGTGCAGCAGGAGCACCAGCACCATCATGTTGGAGCCGATGGCGTGGCACGCGCGGATGAGCCAGCCGAAGGGGACCTGGTTCATGATGAAGGCCACGCTTTTGAACGCCTTGTCCGCGTCCGGCACATAGTAGATCAACAGCAGGATGCCGGTGACCACCTGCATGGCGAAGATGAAGAGCAGGATGCTCCCCATGGAGTACCAGGCGTTGATGTTGCGGGGCAGGAGATAGCCGGTCAGTTCCTTCGCCACGATCTCCCGGGCGCCGATGCGCACGTCGATCCAGTCCGTAAGCCGTTTGAAGAGAGCCATGCAGCCTCCTGGTGTTTCAGCCGACGGTGATGGTGCCGTTGGCCACGCTAAAGGGAAGTTTTGTGAGCGGTTTGGGCGGGGGGCCGGCGGTGACCGCCCCCTCGGGGCTATAGTGGCCGCCGTGGCAGGGACAGAGGAAGTCCTGCTTGTCCTTCTCCCACTGCACGATGCATCCCAGGTGGGTGCAGACGGCGGAGAGGGCGATCAGGCCGCCCCCCCGTTTCCGCACCACGACCGCCGATGCGCCGTTGAATTCGAAGAACCTGGCCTCCCCTTCCGGGACATCCTTTTCCGGGATATCGACCCTGGCGGCCGTGGCCCCGGTGGAGCGGGGCGCCAGGTAGCGGTACACCGGCCAGGCGGTCACGGCGGCAACTGCCGCCGCCAGGCCGCCCAGGCAGACTCCCAGGAAGGTTCTCCTGCCGTTACGTTCCATAGCTTCCTCCCGAGTGAGACATGGATGATTACTTATAGCAATCCTGTCGTTTTTTTCAAGGCGAGAGTTGCGGTACCGGCCCGATTTTGCCGCGTTGGCGGTGCCGCCGGGGAGGAGAGGCAAAAATGTTTACATAAAATTGCGTGTCGGACACTTTACAATTGTGAGCCTATATTGTTTATGCTAGAATTATTTATATTAAAATCATTGCAATGTTAACTGTTTTTTATGAGCGAAGGGAGAAGTATGGTCAAGACGGTCAAAGTGGCAGAGATCATTAATAATATTCGCAGGGTATTCCAGGTTTTCAACGACTACTCCAAGAAGGCCAAGCGGGAAACCGGCCTGACCGGGCCCCAGCTCTGGGCGATCAAGATGATTGCCGAGAACGCGCCGGTCAAGGTGTCGGACCTGGCGCGGCTGATGTTCGTTCAACCGGCCACCGTGGTGGGCATTCTCGACCGCCTTGAAAAAAAGGGGCTGGCAGAGCGGACCCGCTCGCGGGAAGACCGCCGGGTGGTGACCATCGAGTTGACCCAGGCCGGCAAGGACCTGGTGGAACAGGCCCCGGAGGTCGTCCAAGGGCATCTGGTCAAGGGGCTGGAAACCCTGTCGGCTCACAAGCTCCTGCTCATCGAAGACGGCATGGAGCAACTGGTGAAGATCCTGGGAGCACAGGAGATTCCCCCCAGGCTGATCCTGGCGCGGGAGGAGGAACTGCCCCAGGCGAAAAAGGAACACAAAAGCTGACGATGCAGAGGGGGATGTCCCCCGCGGGACAGGGAGCAAACCGGCGGTACCTTGAGCCACGTCCCTAAAATCAATTCGAGAGGGAACCAGGATGAAAGGGAAGAGGATTTACCAGCATCTTTATTTTCAGGTTCTGGCGGCGATTGCCGCTGGCGTGCTGCTCGGCTACTACTACCCGGAAAGCGGCGTGGCCATGAAGCCCTTCGGCGACGGGTTCATCAAGCTGATCAAGATGATCATCACCCCGGTGATCTTCTGTACGGTCGTCACCGGCATCGCCGGCATGGAGGACATGAAGAAGGTCGGCAGGGTCGGGGTCAAGGCGCTCTTCTATTTTGAGATCGTCACCACGGTGGCCCTGGTCATCGGCCTGGTCATCGTCAGCGTGATCCAGCCGGGGGCTGGCTTCAACGCCGACGTCAGCAAGATCGACACCAAGGCCCTGACCGCCTTCACCACCCAGGCCCACTCGGCCTCTACCGCGGATTTCCTCATGAACATCATCCCCACGAGCGTGGTGGACGCCTTTGCCAAGGGTGACATCCTGCAGGTGCTCCTCTTCGCCATCCTCTTCGGCTTTGCCCTTTCGGCCCTGGGCGAGCGGGGCAAGGTGGTGTGCAAGCTCGTGGAGCAGATATCCCATATCCTGTTCGGCATCGTGGGCATCATCATGAGGCTCGCCCCCCTGGGCGCCTTCGGCGCCATGGCATTCACCATCGGCAAATTCGGGGTCGGCTCCCTCTCCAAGCTGGGGATGCTCATGGGGAGCTTCTACCTCACCTGCATCGTCTTCATCTTCCTGGTCCTCGGCACCATCGCCAAGGCCACCGGTTTCAACATCTTCAAGTTCATCCGCTACGTCAGCGAGGAGATTCTCATCGTACTCGGCACGTCGTCGTCCGAATCGGCGCTGCCGCGCATGATGGCCAAGCTGGAGAACCTGGGGTGCCGGAAATCGGTGGTGGGGCTCGTCATCCCCACCGGCTACTCCTTCAACCTGGACGGCACCTCCATCTATCTGACCATGGCGGCCCTGTTCGTGGCCCAGGCCACCAATACCCACCTGACCATGACCCAGACCCTGACCATGCTCGCCATCCTCCTCTTGACCTCCAAGGGGGCTGCCGGGGTTACGGGGAGCGGTTTCGTGACCCTGGCGGCCACCTTTGCCGCCATCCCCACCATTCCGGTGGCCGGCCTGGCCCTGATACTGGGGATCGACCGCTTCATGTCCGAGGCGCGCGCCATCACCAACCTCATCGGCAACGGCGTCGCCACCGTGGTGGTTTCCAAGTGGGAGAACGAACTGGACGTGGAACGGCTGCACTGCGTCCTGAACCGGGAGGCGTGCCCGGAGGCCGACGAGGACGCCCTTGCGGAGGAGGATGCATCTTTTCTTGAGCAGGTGCCGGTTAAAGAGTAAGATGGGGCCGGAGCCGGCATTCAGTGGCGCGGAAAGGGCGCCTTGAAACTTCTGTCCGGCAGGGAAAGCGGAGCGTACATGAATATTCTGACCCTGAGTTGCCGGACCCATTCCATAAAATACCATCTCTTCACCTGGGGGGGCGGGGCGCTCCTCGCGGCGGGGGACGTGAAGCGGGTCGGGCTTGGCGGAACCTCCATCAGCCTGAAGGTGCCGGGCCGGGAGGAGGAGACCCGGAAGGTGGAGTTTGTGGATCACCGGGGGGCCGTGTCCCAGATCCTGGCCATTCTGAACGATGCCCGGCACGGCGTCAGGGAGCAGGCGGCGCAGATCGGGGCTGTGGGCCACCGGGTGGCCCACGGCGGGGAAAAGTTCAATCGTTCCATGGTGATCGACGACCAGGTGCTGGACGCCATCCGGGATCTCCAGCAATTGGCGCCGCTGCACAATGCGGCCAACATCGCCGGCATCGAGGCCGCCAGGGAGTTCCTGCCCCGTATCCCCCACGTGGCCATCTTCGACACCGCCTTCCACGTCACCATGCCGGATTACGCCTACATCTATCCCCTGCCCTACGAATGGTACAAAAAATTCGGCATCAGGCGCTACGGCTTCCACGGGCCGTCCCACATCTATCTTTCCCGGCGGGCCGCCGGGCTTCTGGGCAAGCCGGCCGACGCCTGCAACCTGATCACCATCCATATCGAGAAGGGCGTGTCCCTGTGCGCCATCAAAAACGGCAGGTCCATCGATACCAGCATGGGGCTCACCCCCCTGGAGGGGGCGGTCATGGAGACGCGCAGCGGCGATTTCGATGCCGGCATCACCCCTTTCATCATGCAGCAGCTGAATCTCTCGGCGCGGGAGATGGAGAGCATCCTCAACCAGAAGAGCGGGATGTTGGGCATCACCGGGTTGAACAAGGACCGGCGGTATATCCTGGAGGCCGCCTCCACCGGCCACGCCCGCTGCCGGCTGGCCCTGGAGATGGAGGCCTACCGCCTCAAGAAGTATATCGGCGCCTACCTGGCCGCCGTGGGGCCGCTGGATGCCGTGGTTTTCACCACCGGCGCGGGCGCGGAGGAGTGGTTCGCCCGGGAGCTGACCCTGGCGGGGCTGGAATGCTTCGGCATTCTCCCCGACCCGGAGAGAAACCGCGCCGCCCGCCCGGAGCGGGAGGAGGCGCTCATCACCACCGACGCATCGCCGGTCAAGGTCTTCGTCATGTCCACCGATGAAGAGTTGGTCTTTGCCCAGGACGTGACCGCCATCCTTGCCGGGGAATACAGCGACCACCTGCACTACGACTATTCCTTCACCCGCCCCGATTTCGTCCCCGTCCGGCCCGCGGCATAGCCGCGAGGCCGGTGCCCGGCTTCCTGCCCCCTGCTATGTTTTCCGTTTTTTTGCGCTATAATTAACACGTCGATAAGCAGCGATCTCCCGTTGAACCCTTCTCCCAGTGGGAGAAGGTGGCCGAAGGCCGGATGAGGGGATATCCGTCCCCCGCCCCTCTCCCCGGGGCGGGGAATTTGCCTGCAGGAAAGCCCCGGCCGCGGCCGCCCAAGGATGGATGCATGTCGAACGTTCTGATCATCGACAACGACGACGGGACCGGCTCTTCGCTCTGCCGGGCGGTGACCGGCCTGGGACACGACGCCTCCTGGAGGAAGAGCCTGCGGGAAGGGGTGCCGCTGGCCGTCTCCCGCCCCTTCGACGTGGTGTTCCTCGACATCCACCTGCCCGACGGCAACGGGCTCGACCTGCTGCCGGTCATCCAGGCGGCCCCCTCCAGCCCGGAGATCATCATCATGACCGGGGCGGACGAGCCGGACGCCGCCGAAACGGTCATCAGGAGCGGGGCCTGGGATTACGTGACAAAGGGGGCGCCCCCGGAGGAGATCAGGCTGCCGCTGGTCCGGGCGATCCAGTACCGTCAGGAGAAGCTCTTTTGCTCCCGGAAGAACGTGACCGCCCTGAAGCGGGACGGCATCGTGGGGAGCAGCCGGAAGCTGACCGCCTGCCTCGATCTGGTCGCCCAGGCGGCGGTGAACGACACCACCGTCATGATCACGGGCGAAACCGGCACCGGCAAGGAGCTTTTTGCCCGGGCCATCCACCACAACAGCGGTCGGGCGGGGGGCAATTTCGTGGTGGTGGACTGCGCCGCCCTTCCGGACACCCTGGTGGAAAGCCTCCTGTTCGGCCACGAGAAAGGGGCCTTCACCGGCGCGGAACACGGCCGCGACGGCCTGATCCGCCAGGCCCACGGCGGCACCCTGTTCCTGGACGAGGTGGGGGAGCTTTCCGTCTCCGTGCAGCGGGCTTTCCTGCGGGTGCTCCAGGAGCACCGTTTCCGTCCCCTGGGGGGGAGCGGGGAGGTGGAGAGCGATTTCCGGCTCGTGTCCGCCACCAACCGGGACCTGGACGCCCTGGTGCAGGGAGGGCAATTCCGCAGCGACCTCCTCTTCCGGCTCCGCTCCTTCACCATCGAGATCCCGCCGCTCAGGGACCGGCTCGACGACGTCAAGGAACTGGTGCGCTACCACATGGACCGGCTATGCGAGCGCTACGGCCTGGCCCATAAGGGGTTCGCCCCCGAGTTTCTCCAGAGCCTGGGCGCTTACGCCTGGCCCGGCAATGTACGGGAGCTGATCAACACCCTGGACCGGGTCATCGCCTCGGCGCGCTACGAACCGACCCTCTTTCCCAAGCATCTTCCCAGCGACATCCGCATCCAGGCGGCGCGGGCCGCCGGCGGCCATGTCCGGCAGGGCGACGCCTCCCCGGCTCCCGTGCGCGGACTCCCGCCGCTGCACGATTTCCGGGATGAGGCGGCGCACCGGGCCGAAAACAACTACCTCCATGAACTGATCGCCATCACCGGGGGGAACATCACCGAGGCCTGCCGCATCTCCGGGCTCTCCCCGTCGCGCCTCTACGCCCTGATGAAGAACCACCATATCCACCGCCGCTATTTCGATCCCGATGCCGAGACCGAATGACACGGTGATTTCCTGCCGGACAACATATTTTCCTGTCTCGCAGTAATTTTCCTGTCCCGCAGGAAAAGACTTCCCCGCCTACCCGTCACCCCTGCCTGCAACAATCCGGAATCATTCGAGATCGTTCTCCCGGCGCCTGCGAATTTTTCCGGTACGCCTGATGCTAGGGCTCACGGTAGCGGGCCTGCGCCCCTGGCATGCCGGGCGGGGGTGCCGCGACAAACGGATCACGGTTACATGCGGAGGGGCTATGGGAACCAACGGCAGAGGTCTGGCGCGGGGGTGTTTCCTGGCGGTACTGGCGACGCTGTTTTTCGGGCACGCCGCCTTCGGCGCGCGGGACAACGGGGAGTGCCTCGAATGTCACGGCGAGCAGTCCATCATCCGGCAGGGGGGCGCGCGCCTCTATATCGACCCGCTGCAATACGCCGACACCAGCCATAAGGTCGTGGGCTGCACCTCGTGCCACGATGCGGTGACCGACCGGCATCCCGACGATGGGACCAAGCCGTCCCGCGCCACCTGCACGGAGTGCCACGGCGCGGTCGCCAGGGAGTATGCCCAAAGCCTGCACGGTAAGAACGCCACCTGCGCCGACTGCCACGACCCGCACCGGGCAAGGAAATCGGCCTATGTGTCGGGGGTGGAGATCAACGCCGTCTGCTCCCGCTGTCACCTGCCTCCGGCAACCCTGAAAAGCCATGAAAAATGGCTCCCCCAGACCGGGCTCCACCTGGACAGCCTGCCCTGCATCACCTGCCACACCGGGTCCAAGGGGTATTACATCAATCTGTTTGTGGAAAAGGGGGACCCCAAGGGCGGGTTCCGCCTGGCCACCTACGACGACCTGGCGCGGCTGACCGGCGAGAACGGCCCCGCCTCCCTGATCGATACCAACGGCGACAATTACATCTCGCTGCAGGAGCTGCGGCGATTCAACAAAAAGGCCCGGGACGACGGGATGCGCCTGCGGGGCATGATGATGCCCGAGGTGGTGACCCACAGCTACCAGATCCTGGACAATCGCTGGGATTGCACCTTCTGCCACGTCTCCGGGACCCGGGCCCTCCAGACCGGCTTCGTCTCCTTCCCCGGCAAGAGCGGGGCCTACAGCCGGGTGGCCGTGGAAAAGGGGGCGGTCCTGGACGTTCTCTACGGCACCCCGGATTTCTACATGACCGGCGCCACCCGTAGCAAAGCGTTCAGCATCATCGGCGGCCTCATCATCGCCTGCGGCATCGTCATCCCCCTGGGCCACGGGTTCATCCGCTTCCTGACCCGCAGGAAGCGGGAGCACGGACACGACCCGGCCGCCCACGAGGTGATCGTCTACCTGCAGCCGACCCCGGTCAGGATCTGGCACTGGATTCATGCTCTCAGCATCGTCACCCTCTGCGTCACCGGGGTCCAGATCCGTTTCCCCGAGGCGGTCAACCTGTTCGGCAGCTACCGGGCAGCGGTGACGCTGCACAACGTGGCCGGGGTCGTGGTGGCGCTCTCCATGGTGTACTGGGTCCTCTATTACGTGGTCATCTCCCATGCCATCGGCAGGATCTACTTCCCCACCGGGGACGAGGTGAAGCACGGACTCATCCGGCAGGCGGTCTTCTATGCCTTCAACTACTTCCGCGGCAAGCCGAACCCCTTCCACGCCACCCCGGAGAACAAGTTCAACGCGCTCCAGAAGATGGCCTACCTGGTGATCATGCTCGTCTTCATGCCGCTGGTGATCGTCACCGGCTTCCTGCTGCTGGATATCCGGCCCCTGCGGGACATGCTGTTCCTCTTGGGGGGGATCAAGCTGATCGACGGGCTGCACTTCTTCACCGCCTGCTGCCTGTGCGCCTTTACCTTCTTCCATTTCTATCTGACGACCCTTGGTCCCACCCCATTCTCCGAGATCAGGACCATGTGGACCGGGTGGGAGAAGGAGGAGGAAGCGGAGGAGGGCGGGGCGCCAACGCCCGAGTGATTCCGTAGAGAGGAGGTCGAGTACTATGGGAACGACCAGCAGGAGACAGTTTCTCAAACTGCTCGGGGCGACCGGCGCCGGGCTTCTGACCGGCCGGCCGTGTGCCGCCCGGGAGGGGCGGAGTGTCAACAACGACGAGTTGGGCATGCTCTACGACGCCACGCGCTGTGTGGGGTGCAAGGCGTGCATGGCGGCCTGCAAGCGGGTCAACCGCGATTCCGGCGGCCTCGCCTACGAACGGGCCCCCTTCGATCAGGACAAGCTGTGGGACGCGCCGGCCGACCTCTCGGGCAACACCCGGACCCTGATCAAGCTGTACAAAGGGCTGCAAAACCGCTGGTCGTACATAAAATATTCCTGCATGCACTGCCAGGAGCCTTCCTGCGTATCGGTCTGCCCGGTGAGCGCCATGACCAAGGACGAGGCGACCGGCATCGTGGATTACGACAAGAACAAATGCATCGGCTGCCGTTACTGCCAGATCGCCTGTCCTTTCAGCATCCCCCGCTTCCAGTGGGAGCGGAAGGCCCCCGGATCGTCAAGTGCGACCTGTGCCGCAGCACCAACCTGCGGGGCAAGGGGGTGCCGGCCTGCGCCGAGGTCTGCCCGACCGGGGCCATAGCCTTCGGCAAGCGCGGCGACCTGCTGCGGGATGCGCGGGGCAGGATCGACGCCAATGGCGGCCGGTACGTCAACTACATCTACGGCGAGCGTGAGGTGGGAGGGACCAATCACCTCTACCTGGCGGGGGTGCCGTTCATCAGGCTCGGCCTGCCCCGGCTGCCGGCCGAGGCGCCGGCCGAGTTCTCCGAGCGTATCCAGCACACCATCTACCGGGGGTTCATCGCCCCGGTGGCGCTCTATGCCATGCTCTGCGCCATCGCGCTCAGGAACCGGAAGAAACGGGAACAGGCCGGAATCCGGGAAGAGGAGGAGTGACCATGAGGGAACACGAACACAGCAAGGAATTCGTCCGGGTACACCGGCCGCTTTTCACCAAGCCCTTTTACTTCTTCCTGGCGCTCTCCCTGGTGGGGGTCTACTTCATCATCCTCAGGTTCGTCAAGGGGATCGGCGCGGTTTCCAACCTGAGCGACGGCTATCCCTGGGGGATCTGGATCGCCTACGACGTGGCCACCGGCACCGCCATCGCGTGCGGCGGCTACGCCATCGCCATCCTGGTGTA
Source organism: Geobacter sp. FeAm09 (assembly GCF_008330225.1). NCBI lineage: Bacteria > Pseudomonadati > Thermodesulfobacteriota > Desulfuromonadia > Geobacterales > Geobacteraceae > Geobacter > Geobacter sp. FeAm09. The sequence continues at coordinate 717,172 of NZ_CP042466.1, forward strand.
CATCCGCAACCGCTGGCAGTATCACCCGCTCATCCGCTCCGCCATCCTGACCAGCCTGTTCGGCTATTGCCTGGCCGGCTTTTCGGTCATGGTGGACATCGGCCGTCCCTGGAACGCCTACGGTTTCTTCATGCCGTCCCGCTGGCAACCCAATTCTGCCATGTTCGAGGTGGCGCTCTGCATCATGGGGTACTGCATGGTGCAGATCATCGAGTTCTTCCCCTCGCTTTTCTGCGTTCTGGAGCACAGCAAGATGACATGGCTCCAGAAAGCGATCTACCATTTCCATCCGCGCCACACCCCCCAGGACGAGACCCTGGTGCGGACGACCGTGGCCTGGGTGCACTCGGCCGTGGCCTGGTTCCATCCCAAGTTCAACAATATCCTGATCTTCATCGTGGCGCTCGGCCTCGTCCTGCCGACCATGCACCAGTCGTCCCTCGGCTCCCTGATGCTCATCGCCCCCACCAAGCTGCACCCCCTCTGGCATACCGGGTTCCTGCCGCTGCTCTTCCTGATCAACTGCATGTACATGGGGTATGCCATCGTGATTCTGGAATCCCTGGTCTCATCCTACCTGCTCAAGCGGGAGTACGAGGTGGATGAGTTGTCCGGGCTGGCCCACATCATCCCCTGGCTGGCCGCAGTCTGGCTGTCGGTCCGGCTGGGCGACCTCATCCAGCGCGACCAGATCGCCCTCATCTTCAAGGGGGACAAGTACTCCCTGTTCTTCCTGCTGGAATTCCTGCTCCTGGCCGGCGGCTCCCTGCTGCTCTTCGAGAGCAAACGGTGGCGCTCGCCGCGCTGGCTCTTCGCCACTGCGGTCATGATGCTCCTGGGAGGCGCCCTGTACCGTTTCAACGTCTACCTCATCGGGTTCATCCCGGGTACCGGCTGGCGCTATTTCCCCTCCTTTGCGGAGTTGATGATCTCGGTCGGCATCGTCTCCATCGAAATCCTGGGCTACCAGGTGCTGATCAGGTATCTGCCGGTGCTCCCCAACCCCCACATGCACCGCGATATCGCCCATGTGAAACCCGTCAAGAGCGCCGGGGCCGTTGCCAGGGCGTGATGGGCGCCTGTGTGAAAGGACCGCGCCATGCAGATACTCCTGTTCGCACGGGACGGGGTCGCCGACCACATCCGCGACGCCGTGACCCGGACCGTACCCCAAACCGAGGTCATAAGCGCCATGGACGACCTGGTCGGCCGGTTCCGGCGCCCCTCCGGGGAGCCGGTGGTGGCCGTGCTCATCGCCGGCTCCCTGGGCGAGCTTGCCGCCCTGCGGCAGATGAAGGGGATGCTGCACGATTGCCGCACCGTCCTGATCCTGCCCGATAGGGAAGCGGAGACCGTGGCGGCGGGGCACCGCCTCCACCCCCGGTTCCTCGGCTGCCTGGATGACGCCGGGGAGGAAATCGCCGCCGTGCTGTGCAAGATGCTGAACCAGCAGAAGCGGGACCGGGCGGAATACCACGCCGGGTAATGACGTGTCCGCAGGGGAGCCGCCATGGAACAGGACATCCTGAATACGGTATTCGAGGTGGAGCGGGAGATCCGGGAGACGGTCGCCGCCGAGCAGCAGCGAGCGGATGGGGCTCTGGCCGCCCTGCGCCGGGAGTGCGCGGAGCTGGCGGCAGGGGAGGAGGCCCGGCTGCGGGAGGAGATGGCTGCCGGGGTGGCGGCCGTGGCTACGGGCGAGGCACGCCGGCAGGCCGACGTCGCCGTGGGGCAGGCCGAGGCGCGGGCCGGGCGGCTGGCCCGGCTGGGGGACGACCGGCTCGCACGGCTGGTGCGGCACGGGATCGGGACCATACTACCGGGTGAATGACATGATCGTCGCCATGTCCAAGGTTGAAATCATCGGCCCCATGGAGTTTCTGCTCCCGGTGCTGGACCGTGTCCGGGCCCTGGGGCTGTTCCAGGTGGAACAGGAGATGCGCGGTTTTGTGGGCCGGGAGGACGAAAAGGCGTTTCGGTCGGTACGGCTGGACAAGAAGACCCTGGCGGAACGACTGTACTTCGACGATCTCCTGGCAAGGATCGGCCAACTGGCCGCATTCCTCCCCAAGCTGCCCACCCGGTGCAGCTACCTTGAGCCGCACAGCGCCGTGGGGATCGTGGCCGATGTGGTGGACAAGCATACTGCCCTGTGCAGCGGGCTCTGCCGCCGGCGGGACGCCCTGGAGGAGGAGCGGAGTGAACTGCTTCGGCAGACCTCTTTTCTCGACGCCCTGGAGCCGCTCTTCAAAACGGCCGGGGAGGGGACCGGGCTGGATTTCATCGGGGTATCCCTGAAAAACGGCGAAGCGGTGGATCACCTCTACCAACTGATCGCCCGCCTGACGGGCGACACCTTTGAATTCGTCACCACCAGCGGCCCGGAGGGGGCGATCATCGTGCTCATCACCCTGCCGGCCGAACTGGGGGGCAAGGTGCGGGACGTACTGAACGGGGAGCGGATCCCGGAGTTGGCCTTCCCGGCCTCCCTGGGGCAGCTCCCGTTTCCGGACAAGGTGCGCACGGTGCGCCGCCGGATCGGCGACATCGGGGCCGAACTCGACCGGGTGAACGCCGAACTGCACCGCTTCGCCTCCCGCTGGTGGCCCACCTACCACAGCGTGCGGGAGTGGCTGCTGGACCGTCTGACACTGCTCACCACCACCGCAGCCATCCACAAGACCGACCTCTGCTTCTTCATCCACGGCTGGATGCCCTCCCCGGACGTGGCCCGGCTCAGCTCTCTGCTGAACGGTGAATTTCAGGGACGGGTGGTGGTGGTGGAGCAGGAGGCGCTGGAAGAGGAGATGGAGACCGTTCCCATTGCCATCAGGAATCCCCCCTATTTTCGCCCCTTCGAGCTCTTCACGCGCATCCTGCCGCTCCCCGCCTACCGTTCCTACGACCCGACCCCCTTCATCGGCATCTTCTTCCCGATCTTCTTCGGCATGATCCTGGGGGACGTGGGGTACGGCCTGCTGCTTGCGGCCTGCGCCCTGGTCATGCTGAAGCTGTGCCGCACCAGGCGCGACCTGCGCGATGCCGCCCTGATCCTGCTGGTGTCCTCCTGCTACGCCGTGGTGTTCGGTTTTCTGTACGGCGAGTGCTTCGGCGGCCTCGTGGGGTGGGCGCTTCTGGAGCAGACCTGCGTCATCGAGCGCAGCCGGGCGATCATGCCCATGCTGGCGTTTTCCCTCTCCATCGGCGTCGCCCACGTCACCCTTGGCCTCTGTCTCGGCCTCTGGTCGGCCCTGCGAAGGGGGGCGGTCAGGGAAGCCCTGACAAAGCTCGTGAACATCCTGCTCCTGCTCTGCCTGGCGGCCCTGGCCGTCTCCCTGTTCAGCCCGTTTCCGGTCCCGGTCAGAAGGGGGCTCAACGTGGCGGTGGTCGTCGCCATCCCGCTCATGCTCCTCACGGGGGGGCTCCTGGCGCCGCTGGAGATGATGAAGAATATCGGCAACATCGTATCCTACGCCCGGATCATGGCCATCGGGCTCGCCTCGGTGCTCATCGCCCAGGTGGCGAACCGGTTCGCGGGGTTGACCGGGGATGTGCTGACCGGGGCCGTGGCGGGCGGGTTGCTCCATCTGATCAATATCGTCCTTGGGGTGTTCTCCCCCACCATCCACAGCCTGCGGCTCCATTACGTGGAGTTTTTCGACAAGTTCATGGTCTACGGCGGCCGGCGGTTCGAGCCGTTCAAGAAGCCGTCCGGATAGCCGCACACCGGGCGGTCCGCGGGTTCCCGCGTTCGAAAGGAGGGAAGGAAATGGAAAAGGTATTGCTCGGTTTTGCCGCCGCCCTTGCCGTCGGGCTCTGCGCCATCGCCACCGGGTGGGCCCAGTCCCGGATCGGCTCGGCCGGCGCCGGCACCCTGGCCGAGAAGCCCGAGTTGTCGGGAACGATCATCATCCTGCTGGCCATCCCCGAAACCATGGTGATCCTGGGCTTCGTGGTCGCCGCCATGATTCTCTATCTCTAGGGGGAACGCCATGGGATACCATGAACTCGTCGCATCGCTTCGGCGGGAGGGTGAGGAACGGGTCGCCGCCATCCGCACGGCGGCAGCAACGGAGGGTGACCGGATCAGGGGAGATGCGGCGGCGCAACTCCAGGCGCTGCGTGATGACTACGCCCGCCGCCGGGCGGATGCCATTGCCGCCGCTGCCGGCAAGCTGGCGGCAGAGGGGCGGCGCCGGGCCGAGCGGATCAGGCTCCAGGCCGAGAGTTCCCTGGCCGAGCGGCTGTACGCCGTGGCCCGGGCCTCCCTGGCCGAGTTGCGGGGTGACGACTATGCCGGGCATTTTGCCCGCCTGGTGGGGGAACTGCTCCCCTGTCCCTGGGAAACGGTGTGGGTCAATCCGGCCGATGTGCCCTTGGCCCGGCGGCACTTTCCCCAAGTCCGCATCGAGGCCGACGACGCCATCTCCGGCGGCCTGCGGGTGACGGGGGAGGGGGGGCGGCTCACCATCGACAACACCTTCGAGAAGCGCCTGGAACGGTGCTGGCCCGAACTGGTCTCCCAGGTCGTGGCGGCGGTCCTCCCCCAGGTGTGAGCCATGGGGCTCCTGGCGGAACATGGGGGGAGCGGCGTACCGCTCTCCTACCTCCTGGCGCGCATCATGGGGCGGCGCGCCTACCTGGTGACGGAGTGGCAGCGGCTATTGGCCACGGCCGACCCGCTGGCTTCCCTTCCGCCATCCCCCTATCGCCAGGCCCCGGACGGGGGGGCGGACGAAGGGCTGTGGGGTAGTCTCCAGCAAGAGCTGGCCTGGGTCCACCGCCAGATGGGGCGCAGCCTCCAGGCCATCTTCGAGCCGTTCTTTCTCACCCTGGAACTGCGCACCCTCTTCATGGCGCTGCGCCTTCGTTCCCGGGGGGAAGAGGGGCGCACCCTGGGGAGCCTGCTCCGCTTCAGCCTCCTCTGCGCCCCGGTGAAACGGCTGCTCCGGGAGGGTGACGACCTGCCGGCCATCATGGCCGGGGTGGGGCTGCACGCGGCGTTTCTGCCGGACGGGGGGCGAGCCTTGCCGGAGATCATGCGGCGGCAGGGGATGCGGGGGTGCGAGGAACACCTGGTGGACGCCTGTCTGGAACACGCGGCCGCAAACCGCCTCCATCCCGCTGTCGCCGCGTTTGTGATCCGGCTCATCGACATGGAAAACATGGTTGCCCTGGCCAAACAGGTGCGTTGGAGGATGGGGGAGCCGGGTTTTGTGGCGGGGGGGAGCATCGGCGTGGCGCTCCTCAGGGAGGCGGCCCGCGACCGGGAGGGGCGGTTGGCCCGTCGCCTCATGGGCCGCGTGTTGGGGGGGGAGGCGGACCCGGCCGCACCGGAGCTGGTCCCGCTCCTGGCGGCCCGCCTGGCTCTGGCCCTGCGCAGGCAGGGGCGGGAGCCCGACGGAGTCGGCCTGATCCTGGACTATCTCTGGCGGCGTTTGGCCGAGACGCGCAACCTGTCCCTGCTCCTCCACGGCGCCGACCTGGAGCGCGAGACCCTGGGAAGGGAGCTGTTGTGAAGAGGATCGTCTTCATCACGCCCGGGGATGCCCGGCCCGGTTTTGCCCTGGCCGGTTTCCAGCAGCACACGGCCACCATCGCCGGGGTCGAGGAGGCGTTGCGTGCCGTGCTGGCCGACCCGGAGACCAGGGTGGCGGTGGTGGACGAGCGGCTTCTGCCGGGCATGACCGAGGAGCGGTTCAAGGAGATGGACGCCCGGTGGCCCGGGGTGCTGGTGGTCCTCCCGGCGCCGGAGCGGAAAGGGGCGGAGAGCGAGGAGGATTACGCCCTGCGCATCATCAGGAAGGCCATCGGCTATCATGTGCGGTTGCAGCGATAGAAAGCTGTGTTGAAAGTTCAGGTTGTTCAAAAATAGTCAGATCGTCGCACCTGCAAAAAGCCCCGCGGAGGCGTAGAAGGCCTACTCCGCCGAAGCGGCTTTGGCTGCGAAGGCCGGGCGCTACGCCGCACAAGGCGGCTTTTGAGGACGGTGGAGAGCGGGCTGTTTTTCAACAACCTGCCAGTGTGAAAGGACCTCACCATGGACGGAAGAGTCACCGGCATATCCGGCCCCACGGTCACCGCACGGATCGGCGGCGTGAAGCTGTGCGACATGGTCCTGGTGGGCCATGCCGGGCTGGTGGGCGAGGTGGTGCGGCTGGATGGCGAGCAGGCCGTCGTCCAGGTCTACGAGAATACCCTGGGGCTGGGGGTCGGGGAACCGGTCGTGGGGACCGGGGGACAGCTCACCGTTACCCTCGGGCCGGGACTGGTCTCCACCATGTACGACGGTCTGCAGCGGCCTCTGGAACGGGTGCGCGCCGCCGTGGGGCCCTTTATCCGCCCCTGCCGGGATATCCCCCCTTGGACACCGCCGTGGAGTGGATATTCGAGCCGGACCGCAAGGCTGGGGATGACGTGGCGGCTGGCGAGGTCATCGGGCGCATCAGGGAGGGGGCGTTCGTCCATCTGGTGACCGCCCCGGCCCCCGGCAGACTGGGGCAGGTGCGGTCGGGGGCCGGCACCCTGGCGGAGCCGGTGGCCCGCTACGAGGACGGTGGCGGGATCTTTGCCCGGCAGCAGTGGCCGGTGCGCCGGCCGCGCCCCTTCCGGCGCAAGCTCCCGCCGGTGCTGCCGCTTGTCACCGGCCAGCGGGTCATCGATTTCCTCTTCCCCTTGGTGCGGGGCGGCACCGCCATCTTCCCGGGCGGCTTCGGCACCGGCAAGACCATCCTGGAACAGACCATCGCCAAGTTCGCCGACGCCGACCTGGTGGTGTACGTGGGGTGCGGTGAGCGGGGCAACGAGATGGCCGAACTGCTGGAGGAGTTCCGCACCCTGAAGGACCAGCGCAGCGGCGCCCCGCTCCTGTCCCGCACCATCGTGGTGGTCAACACCTCCAACATGCCGGTGGCCGCCCGGGAGGCGTCCATCTACACCGCCGTCACCATGGCGGAATACTACCGGGACCTGGGACTGCACGTGCTGCTCCTGGCCGACAGCATCTCCCGCTGGGGGGAGGCATTGCGGGAGATCTCATCCTCCCTGGAGGAGATGCCGGGGGAGGAGGGGTATCCCACCTATCTGTCGTCTCGGCTGGCGGCCTTCTTCGAGCGGGCCGGGGCGGTGGAGACCCTGCACGGCGCCATCGGTTCCCTCACCATGATCCTCTCCGTCTCGCCGCCGGGGGGGGACTTCTCCGAGCCGGTCACCCAGGCCTGCCTCCGCACCACCGGCGTGTTTCTGATGCTGGACGCCGCCCTGGCCCACAGCCGCCATTATCCGGCCATCAACTGGGCCCAGAGCTATTCCCTCTACGCCGCCGGGGTGACGGGGCACTTTGCCGCCCGGGTGGCCCCGGCCTGGGGGGAGATGCAGCGGCGCTGCCGGGAACTGCTGCAGCGGGAGGAAACCCTGCGGGAGGTGGCGGAGATCGTGGGGGCCGAGGGGTTGCAGGATGGGGACCGGCTCCTGATGATGACCACGGAGCGGATCAGAAACGAGTTTCTCTGCCAGAACGCCTACGGCGACGACGCCTTCTGCGCGCCGGAACGGACGGCGGCAAAGATGGCCGCAATCTTGGCGTTTCACGACCGGGCAGAGGCAGGCCTCAAGCAGGGGCTTTCCCTGGACGAGGCGCTGGCAGGTGGGACGTAAGCGTCCCTGACGACACGAGGTGGCTATGAGGCTGAGCGAACACCGATACCGCAGTGTCGCTTCCGTGGGGGGGCCGCTCCTGTTCGTGGAGGGGGTCGTGAACTGCCGCATGGGGGAGATGGTGAGGATCGTCTACCCGGACGGCACGGCCGTGGCCGGCGAGGTGTTGAAGATCTCCGGTCGGACCGTGCTGATCCAGGTGTTCGGGGAGACCGCGGGCATCGACCTGGGGGCCGAGGTCATCTTCAGCGATGCGGTCCGCCGCGCCCCCCTGGCCCGCGCCATGGTGGGGCGGGTCTTCAACGGCTCCTTCGACCCCATCGACGGCCTCCCCCTGTTTATCCCGGAGCAGTGGGGCGGGGTGAACGGCCTCCCCATCAACCCCACGGCCCGGGCCTGCCCCGAGGAGTTCATCGAAACCGGCTTTACCGCCATCGATACCCTCAATACCCTGGTCAAGGGGCAGAAGCTCCCCATCTTCTCCTGCGCCGGGCTTCCCTCCCGGGAGGTGACGGCCGGCATCCTGGGCAACGCGCGCCTGGCGGGCGGGGGGGAATTCGTGGTGGTGTTCGTGGCCCTGGGGCTGACGCACCACGACTACTCTTTTTATATGGATGCGCTCGAGGAGATGCGCACCGGGTTCGTGGCTTTCGTAAACCGGGCCGACGAACCGGTGGTGGAGCGGCTCCTGGTGCCCCGCTTCGGCCTGGCCTGCGCCGAGTACCTGGCTTTTTCCTGCGGCATGGACGTACTGGTGGTGGTGACCGACATCACCAACTACTGCGACGCCCTGCGGGAGGTCTCCACGGCCCGCGAGGAACTCCCCGGCCGGCGGGGCTATCCCGGCTACCTGTACTCCGACTTGGCCTCCCTGTACGAGCGGGCCGGGCGGATTCAGGGGACAGCCGGGTCGGTCACCATGCTACCGGTGGTGACCATGCCGGAGGACGACATTACCCACCCGATCCCGGACCTGACCGGCTACATCACCGAGGGGCAGATCGTGCTCTCCCGCGAACTGCACCAGCGGGGCGTCTTTCCGCCGGTGGACGTACTCCCCAGCCTGTCCCGCCTCATGCAGCGCGGCATCGGCCCCGGCCATACGCGGGATGACCACCGCCGGATCGCCGACGCCCTGTACCGGCACTATGCCAAGGGGCGCTACATGCGCGGCCTGGAGGCGGTGGTGGGGCGGGAGGGGATGATGGCGGCCGACCGGGTGATGCTGGATTTCGCCGATGCCTTTGAGACGGAGGTCGTCGGCCAGGGAAGGGTGCGCCGGGGGATCGGCGCGAGCCTGGACGCCGGCCTGGCCCTGTTGCAGCGCTTCTCTCTGGAGCCGCCATGATCCACCCGACCCGCACCAACCTGCTGTTGCTCAAGGAAAAGGCCCGCTCGGTGGCCGGGAGCGTCGGCATCCTCACGGCCCGCCGCCTGGCCCTGATCCGGGAGATCCTGGCCATCTCCACCCCCTTTCTCCAATCCCGGGCAGAGGTAAAAAGGGCCTACACCAAGGCCCTGACCGAGATAGCGCTGGCCGGCGGCCTGGAAGGAGACGACTTTATCGGGTCGTTGCCCATGGAGGCCGCCCAGGACGTGGGGGTGGAGGTCGGAGAGCGGAACGTCATGGGGCTCCGTTACCGGGAGATCCAGATTCAGGGCGAGGTGCGCCGCCCCCCGGACGAGCGGGGCTACGACTGCCGTTTCACCACGCCGCATCTGGAGGAGGCCATCGGCCTCTTCGAAGAGATCGTGGCGGAGATGCTGGAGATTGCCGCCTTCGAGGTGCGGATGAAGCGGCTGGGGGAGGAGGTCGTGCGGGTGACGCGGCGCATCAGGGTGCTGGAAGAGCGGGTGCTCCCCGGACTTAAGAGCGAGATCAGGGCAATCGCCCACTATATCGGTGAGCGGGAACGGGAATCCTTCTACCGCCTCAAGCGCTTCAAGGAGCAGCGGAGCGAATGAACCGGAGCAGGGACAAACGGCATGATATCACCGGCTTCCGCCGCAGTCGGTGGGCGCAATTTTTTTGCAGACATTTTGAGTTGACACGGGAAACAATTCCGTGGTAAAAACTCGGCTCTACACCGCTATTCCCCAATAGCTCAGTCGGTAGAGCAGGTGGCTGTTAACCACCTTGTCCCTGGTTCGAGTCCGGGTTGGGGAGCCAAACAAATCAAGGGCTTACAGAGATGATCTGTAGGCCCTTTTTGTTTGTGTGGTCTCTGGTGTGGTCTGTTGTGATCTTGCTGGACTTTTCAGATCAAGTATACATGCGGTGGGCATTCGGCTACTGGGTCTGTGTTTACAATATCGACACATTCAATTTCGTCTGGGTTGTGGCACACCCTAACATCCCCCAGTTTTGCCCTTGCTTCTTCCAGTTTTTCGATCAGCTCTGTGATAGTCATGCTAACGCCTCCTAGTTTAGTTGGCAATGCCGAAGAGTTTTTACCACTCATCTGTATCAGTCGTCAATATAAAATTAAATAAAAACATATAGTTACATTCAAGTTGGATGATGCTGACACCCAACTTGAATGACAAGACCCGGCACCACTACCCCTACACCCCGTCTGTAGCCCCCCGGTCGGTCAATGCGACCCACCCCCTTCGCAAACCCGCCCAGTTTTCAAGATATTGGGTCGGTTTGACAACCTCATGGTTCTATGGGAGAATGAGCTCGATTATTGCCCACAACTTTACCGAAGATTACTTGTATGGGCACCTCTGCCTTGATGATGGATGAACTGCTGCGCCGGTCAGGGATACATCTCGACGCCACGAAATACCTTGCAGCCAATCTCCCTCATACCCAGAAGGCTTTTGATATTGAGATCGAAATGGCCGCCATGCTCCTGCACCAGGCACGGAAAAAGGCGCTAACGTACCCATTCTCGCCCGGCTTAAAAGAACGCTACCTGGCCGCCACACGGGAGATGCTGAGTCAGGCGGGCGAGTTTGTCTTGTACCGAAAAATGGCTGAAATATAACTGATGGGCGGGAGGAAGCAGGAAATATGAAACAGATAATCGCTGTGCTTGTAATGGTAACAGGACTTACCGCATGTGGTGGCGGCAGCGGATCGGGCGGATTGAACACGGCAAGCGTGACAACCCCGGTCGGCACCACAGTTGATCTGACAAAAATCAATGGTGCTTTCCTTGGCACATCTTCGGGGGTGCAATTCAACTTCCCCTCCCTGTCAGGGTATGACGCTTCGGGCGCCCACTGGACGGGGGCGATGTCCTTCACCGGGGACGGCTCCACCACGTTCGAGGGGCAGAGCGTCACAAAGTCAGTTTCCACCGTCACGCTCCAGGCGGCCAACGGCAGCCCGGCCACCACCACCATTACCAGCTACTATCTCGCCTTGGATGGGAGCCTTTACAAAACCGTGTACGATAATGGCGCCACCTACACTCCGGCCTCCCAGGTTGCTGCACCCACATCAGCCAAGGTGGGCGACTCCGGAGACCTGGCTGCGGCTACCAGGAGCGACGGGACTACCAAGACAGTGCATTGGGCTCTCAACCCAGACTTCGACGGTGCGGTGCAGTTGGTTGTCACAGCCGTCATCAAGACGGGGGCGGTCATAACCTCCAATGAGGTTGACACGATATACCTCAACTCCAGCGGCACCCCAACGCGCATTGCCGTAAGCATCGCCACCTATGGGACCACATCGGGGCACCCGTTGCTCACCTCCTTAACGATCTACGGTAACGCCCAATAAGACCAAAGCCCCTTGGCATTTCGCCTTGGGTAACGGTATACCGACAGCGCAAGCACGGAATCGCCGGAGACAAGCCAGCCGGAAACACCGTAGGCATAACGCGAACCGAGGCGCCGGGCACACTGAAAGCGCAGAGCAATCCGGAAACGGAATAGGAACTTTTCAACGAAATGTCATGTGAGGCCAGTATGTTAAGAACGATGGTCTGTTTGCTCTTTGTAATGGTTTTGAATGGTTGTGCTGCTGGCAAGTTGGTGGGGGGAGTTCCTATGGTTGATGGTGATAATTTTGCTACGGTTCATATTGCACGGCCGTCAGGCTACTCTGGCTGTGCCGTGAGGATGACGATACAATTAGACAACGATGATTTTTACTGGTTGGCTTGTGGAGAGCATATTTCTTTCCGTGTGCCGGCTGATAAGCAAATTATCGTGTCACAGACAACATCACATGTTGCTGACCATGTTGAGATTGATACAGATAAGGGCGAAGAGTTTTTCTTTGAGAACGATTGTAACGGTTTTGCCTGTTGGTTACAGGAGGTTAAAGAAGCCCGTTTCACAAAACTACTTAATAGGTGCGGCCCAGAAATAAAGATAGGCTATTGATGGTAAAATTGTAGTGACAGCGGTCCTGTTGGATGGCAAAATCCTGTGAAAGATGAATAGCACTGTATCACAGGAGAAGAATATGGCAGGGTTAATCGGTAGCGGCCAGATCATGGGCAACAATGCCCTTCAGTCAATGCAGAGGTATTCTAGCCTCGACGCCAAGATGAAGGCCGAGCAGGACATTGCCAATAAACAGAACGCGATGGCGGAGAAACAGCAGAATACCGCGCTTGGCGGGGCCGCAGGGATGGCGGCCGGGGCGCTTGCCGGGGCGATGTATGGAAGTGAGGCCGGGCCTATCGGCATGGCTGTTGGGACACTGGTTGGTGGCATTGCCGGTTCACTGTTTTAAGGAGTCGAGATAAAAAGTATCAACTGATGATGGCAATGACTTTGCTTTTGTATATATGTGTACCTTTCTAATGCTACAGCATTTAAAGACTCTGCTTTTATTAGGTTATATAGGGCATGAAAAGAAAAAGGGGAGACGGCCAGCCTCCCCATGTGTTTACTCTGCCCCGGATATTTCAGCCCCGATTATGGGCGCGAGCTTCTTCCATACGTCCATCTCTGCAATAAAGCCCTTGGTGGTAGGCTGGGCCTCGTCTCCGGTCCCCTTGAACTTCCGCACGTCAAGGTAGAACTTCCCCCGGTAGTCCTTACGGATAAGGCGGATTTCTTCGTTTTTGTTGACGGCGATGGTCAGCAGGCTTGTTTCCATTGTACCGTTCTCCATGTGTTCTCTTGATTGTCGTTACGCTTCATCTAACCCTATAGGCCCAGGTGCCCTGTGGAAGCCATCTGGGAGTCTTTTTCTTTACCCCCCCTGTCGCTACCTTCACCACTGCTGTTCCACTGGCAAAATTGCTTCAGAGGGCATGTTGGGACCGTGCATGGTTTGGTGTCTTCCCCGCCAACACATTCAAAACATTTGGCCTTGATGGCCGCCTGCCTCGTTAACCGTTTGCCGGAGAGATGTTTGATGAGATCGGCGCGGCCTGTCTTTTGGGGCATGGCCTTGACCTGCTTGATAAGGTCTTCATTCCTGGTGGTCATGGTGTGTATGCCTTTCGTAGTTGGTTGTTATGATTTTGCCGGAATATTTTCCAGACACGGGTCTGGAGCGAAGTGGAAGACTAGGCCGGGGTGTGGGGTCGGCTATGAGACCCCACGGTTTACCCCAGTACCAGCAATCCGGACGAATAGCCCCCCTTTAAGGGGGGGGGCGAATCCGTCCGTTTTTGTGCTGCGGATTAATCCGGATTTTTCCGTTGATCGTCCGTTTTTAGAAAAGCTGCAATCCCTTTACTGGTAAGCATTCGTGAGCCCTTTTCATCGGTAACATGTCCGGATTCTATTAATGAGGCGCGAGCGGTACGAAAATATTTACGGATTGTGTCGGAATCCGTTTTTTTGCCCTTCCGTTGTGTATAGGCTTTGACGAAAGCGGCCTGCCACTCCCGATCAGTGGCCTTAACGCCAAGATGTCCCAGAGTCTGCCCGGCAAGGACTGCTTTGGCGTCAAGGTCTGTGCCCGTAGATTCTGGATTTTTTGTCGTGTCATATTCTGGAACACACGATGTTACGATCTCCCCGTTGTCGTCTGCCCCAAGCTCTACCTCTGACAGTTCAAACTTGAGCTGCGCGGGCCGACGACCGTCCTTCATTTTGCCGAAACTAAGGTACCCGTCATGGCAGCGCATCACAAAATCCATTGCAGCAAACAGGGCCGACGACCCGCGCATACGTGACGTATCGTTTCCGGTGTGGTGAATGATTATGGCGCTGCTGCCCGGAAAAGCGCGCCGGAGGGCGTCAACCTGGTTGGTCCATCCCTGCACAATATGGGCTGCGTTCTCGTCACCTTCAATATGCCGGGCGAGTGTGTCAACAACGATCAGTCGAATAGGTCGGCCGCATTGGGCTTGAAACGCATGGGCCGCCTCTATGAGGTCTTCCGTTGTTGCTGGGTTCAGTGGCATCGGGTGACTTGTGACTGTGATTTGGTTGCAAGGGTCAAGCTCTCGATCATGCTGCCAAGCGGAAAACCTCTGATGCTGGCCGGAATGTGCTTCTCCCCACAGATACAGCACGGCACCCTGCTGGCATTGGTGCCCGGCCCATGTGCTGCCTGTTGCGACAGAACATGCCAAATCAACACCGATGAAGGTTTTACCCGATCCAGAAGGACCGAACAATACGCCGGTGGTGTCCTGCCGGATCAGGTTCCCGATCAGCGGCCGGGCTTGAAGTGGCTCCTTCATAATCTCTGCAAGAGGCACTAATAATCGTGGGCGGGCCTGGTGGGTGGTCATGCCTTGTGTAGGGCTGGCTGGCCGTGGGGCGGTGGCCGCCTTCGTCCGGCTCGGAGGTGGTTGCGTGCTAACACGATATTCAGGCCGCTCGCCAGTCATGAGGAAGTGCACAAGGTCAGATTTTTTGGCCTGGATCGCTCCTGTGCCTTTCCAGCCATTGCCCCGCACCAGTTTCCGCAGCTCGTCCACCTTCAACGTGTCCAGATAGGTGGCTTTGAATTTACGGTTCGTCTCGGGATTGATTGGAATTGGAGGGCTGCTCATCTGGTACCCCCTTGGCGATGGGCCTTGATCTTCTCGCCGATGAACCGGCATGCGGCAACAAACGACTGAACAGGTACGCCACGGTTGCCGGTGTAGTCCATGCAAGAGTGGTCCAGGGCTTCCGACCACGGGAAAACTGCATCTAATTCAGACGTGCCGGGCCGGGGGGCGAAGGTGCAGGTGAAGCCGTTTGCCAGTAAATAGGCTACAAGATTCCGGTCTTTTATTGTCTTGGTCATGGTCATGGTTACACCTCCATGGCTACCCTGGACGGCACCTTGCAAGGCCGCCCCCGTCGTTTGCCTTCGCCCGGTACGGCTACCGGCAAAGGTTGGTCAACCGTTTGGAGAGACTGTAGCCAGCAAAGCAGTTCCGACAATCTCCAACCGACAGCGCCGGGGCCGATTTGGACCCTTTTGGGCACTCGGCCTGCCTGCTCGTCCCGCCACCAACTCACCTTACTGCGGCCTGTTATCAGTCTGCGTTCCTGTTCCCTTACAATGCGATCTGTTTCCATGCGTGCTCCAAGATTAGGTAACCAAAAAAGCCTGCACTGATCCCCCTCCGGTTTGGAGAAGATCAACGCAGGCCCACGATGATTCCGGCCGGGCATGGCCGGGGTCGTTTGGTACCTGATTTTATTTGTCGGAGCCCGCGTCCACCGTCATACGTCTGCTGCTGATGACGGCCTTCGAACCACCTAAACGCTGGACAGCTAGCCCATACGCTTCAACCATCTTTGTTGTTGTCGGTATCCGTACAAGCGACTTGGAATAAGTGGCTAAACGTCCATTCTGTATGTTGCATATAACTGTGCCCGTGATATCGGACTTTTTACGACAGAAATATTCGTAGCAAGGGACTAATACTTCCCTGACCAGTTTTTTTTCCTCATTAGTGGCATTGTGGTTTTGCAGCCCGCCCTGGTTAAATTTGAGTTCGACCTTCGCGCATGAGCGCCCTCCTGCAATCGCGATAGCGATTTTTTCCAAGGTGTTGTGCTCGAGTATCCGATGTTTTTCTTGGGCCGACGTCATGAATAAGAAAATACACCACGTTTCAAATGAAATCAATAAATTTATTCAAGTAAATCAATCTGTTATAACTATCGTTGTTTATGGGGAAATCGAGGGTGTGGATGCTTTATGCTAATTTTCGTTTCGCTCTCTCGGTTCCCAGGTCAACTACCTTCTCTCCGGCCAGAATAATTTTCAATCTCCTTTCCAGTGCCTCCAGCGCCATTTGCTTTTCTTCGTCGTAATCGTGCAGGTTGTACGTGCCGTCCAGGCGCTCAAGGGTATGGTTCAGGACGCGCTCCCGGTGCTCCTTGATGATCTTGGATGCCGCCATGAGGGTATTCGCGGTCCGGCGGAGATCGTGGGGCGTGAACTTGGCAACTCCCAGGCGGTTCTCGGTGGCCGGCGAGCCGTCCTTATTGAAAAGTTGGTTGCCCTTGTCGTCAGCCAGTGGATGAGTGAGGTTCTTCCCAACGGTCACGGCAAGCGCGGTATCGCCCATGGGCTTGTTGCCTGATTTCTTAACAGGGGAGGGGAATATATACCCCATTGGCTCCATCTTCCCCTCTTTTTCATTCATGGCTTCCAGCGGCCCGATCAGTTCAAGAGCCGTCTTTGTCAGGTATACGCGATGCGCTCGCCCGTTTTTCGCCCGCTCCTTTGGGATTATCCACCATTGACCGTCAATCTCATCGGTGTGCATCCCGATCACCTCGCCGGGGCGCTGGGCTGTAACCAGAATGAGTTTCAAGGCGCGGCGGGACTCTAGGGACATGCAAAGGTCGTCTCGCTCCAACGATTTCCATAAGGTTCTGATTTCGTCGTCCGATAATGCCCTGTCTTTGATGTTTTTGGGCGCGGGTAGTTTGGCGCCTAGGCAAGGCGTTGTGGTGAGAATATCCTTTTCTACAGCCCAATTGAACATCTTGCGGATAATCTGAAAGCAGTTGTTTGCCATCCCCGGCGCGTCGCGGTCGATGATGCTATCAAGCAATGCGATCACGTCGCGCTTCACAATGTCGGCAGCTTTGCGCTTGCCCCATGCCGGGATAACGTCACGGTTCAAAATGGCTTCATCCTTCGCCCATGATCGTTTGAACTTCTTGGCGTGCTTCTCGATGTAATCGGTAACGAGTTCGGAAACGGTGGGGGCTTTGCGGCGTTCTTCTCGTTCGCAGTCGGCCAGCGCCAAAGGGTCCTTGCCTTGCTCAAAAAGGCTGTAGGCGTCCCGATACCGCTTGTTAGCCTCGGCAATGCTGACACTGGGATAATGGCCGAGATTCATGAAGCGCCTACGGCCATCGAAGCGGTAAAGGAAAAACCACGTCTTGACGCCGCCAGGTGTCACGCGGATACCAAAGCCTTTGCCTTCCCTGATATCCTGAATCTTGTCGGTCGGCTTCAAATTCAGAATGAACTTGTCGGTGAACTTCATGGCGTGGCCTCCCTTTTTTTGAGACCACATGAATCTCGTATGGTCTCTCGTGTGGTCTCAAATATGTTATCTAGGGTGAAATGAAGTGAAATGGTGTGATGATGGGTATAGCGCTTAACTTGTTGTTTGTCAATGGTTTTTGTGTTTGAGTTGAAAACGGTAGAAATATATTTAAAAGATATGAAATGATTAGATTAGGTTGCTGTTAACCACCTTGTCCATGGTTCGAGTCCGGGTTGGGGAGCCAACTACTAGATGATCTGAGTACTCCAGCATGAGTGCTCAGATCATTTTTTTTATCCGCCACCCGTATCACCCCGGCCAGTTCCGCATACCCTCCGATAATTTTCACCTCATCGTTCTTGAACACCACTTCCTTTACCAGCTTCTTGAGATATTGCTTGGCCAGTGGCGTTTGCTGATCGAACAGCCGTTCGCGGAGCAGGGTGCAAAATTCGGTTATGGCCTCCGGGTCTATGGTGTCGGTTTGTAATTGCTGCCTGTTTTGCAGCACCTGCATTTGAGCTGCAACCACTTCCTTCTCCTTGGTCAGTGTCAAAGTCCTCTCTTTGAGATCAGCGTCCAAGGGGACCAGCCCTTCTTCAATGGCATTGTAAATCCGCTGCATGCGGAGCTTGACCGCTTCCAGTTTCAGGGAGACCTCTTTCATGATATCGGCATCATTCTGGTTGCCGCTTTTTCTCTGCAATTCGCGGAGCATGGCTGCCACCCGTTCCGGAGTCACAAAATTTCGGCACATGACGTCCAGAATCACGGCATCCAGTTTGTCCAGCCGCACCATGCGCGACTGGCAGAGGTCTTTATGTTTGTTGTTCTTGGTGGTACAGCGGTAGTAACGGTACTGATTGCCTAACTCTTTCATTATACCCTGTGATGCTCTCCAAAATAAAATGATGAAATTCAAAATCGTCCTCATATGCGTTTTTGCGCTCCTAAGTGCCTGTATCCCTGTTAAATACACGGAGGCACCGAAGCTATCTGGTCGCGTGATTGACTCGGAATCTAAGAATCCAATTTCTGGTGCGGATATTTATTTCAAAGAACATCCTGATAAAAAGGTTCAGTCAGACAATCAAGGTAGATTTATTTTTGATCCAATTACGAAATGGATTTTGATTCTCATCGGACCATCCGATTTCATGCCGCCGCACGGAGATTTACTAATTGAAATGGCGGGGTCTGAAAGACTAGAAAAAAAGCTGTACGGGCCGAGAGAAATTGAGGGTGAGTTTGAATTGAAGAGAAGGTAGTGCTGGGAGCGCGTCGGTATTTTTCATTTTGTGTAGTATGTGGACCTGCCCCTTGTGATGCTCCTTTTGTGTGTCTGGCAGCGTGCGAAAGCACCTGCCCGATGGGTGCGTCAAGGCGATTGCGGGTCGCAACGTGAACGGTCTCGGCGTGTTCAAAAGCTGGAATTATCCGGGAAGCGCTCCGTTCGGCGGGGGCTGGTGCCCCCGTCGAACGGACGCCGCATCAAAGGTTCGAAGAGCGGGGTATCAACGAACGGCCCAGATGTAGTAAGAATTGCCCATGTCGAAGTTGCCCCCGGTGCCGCTGCCCATGTCAGCCTCCCAGATATTGCCGCCGCCGATGCTGTAGGACGACCAGTAGTAATCGCTCTGGATGTTGGTAAAAAACATTGGCGTACCGGCCAATACCGGTTCCGTACCGATGATCAATGCCGCAAAATCGCCTATCGTCGGCAATCGCCAGTCCATGGCGTGGGAACCGTCGCTCAGGCCGCAACTGCCGCTCGCGAGATAACTGCTCCAGGTCAAGGCGTCAAACCACGTATTCCCCCCCCGGACGTCACGCCGCCGAGGGTGGCCGCGCAGTTGGCGTTTTTCAGCCAGAGCAGGCCGGTGGTCATGTCCCGGACCGTGCCGTCTCCGTTGTCGCACCAGCGGCCGAGCGGGCTCAGGGTGCCGCTGCAACTGTAGGCAGCCGTGACGACGTCGGTGAAGTTCCGTCCGGTGACATTGGTGTTGCTGACCGTCACGGCAAGGGAGGACGGCTTGAAGCTGTATCCGGACCGTGACGGGGTTACGGTGTAGGTGCCGTTCTGCAGCCCGGCAAAACTGTAATTGCCGCTGGCGTCGGTCATAACGGCGGCTGTGGCGGCTCCGGTCAGGGCGACGGCCACGTTCTGCAGCCCCGTTCCGTTCAGGGCGATGGTGCCGGACACGGTGTAGGTGGGCGCGGGAGCTGCCGTTATGGTCACTATCGCGCCGCCCGCGTGCAGGCCGTCCACCACATAGATGTTGAACGTGCCGGGGGCTGTGGAGCTGAAGGTCGTCGAGGCGGTGTTGCCGGCAATGGTCACGTTAGCCGGGGTCGTCAGCAGGTTGCCGCCCGTTGCCGCGAAGGTGGCGGTTTTACCGTTTTCCGTACTGGGGAAGGTGGCGGTGACGGTAATGGCGGTGGAGACGGCGGCGGTCAGGGCGCTTGCGCTCATGGCTACCGGGGTGGCGACCATGGCGCTGATCTGCGCCTGGAGGGTCGATATGGTGCTGTTGAGGGAAACGATGGTCGCGTCCTGCGTTACGATGGTGTCGTTGGCGTTGGCGAGTTGCGTCTGCAACGTAGCTATCTGATTGGTCAGGGTGGTCGCCTGGGCGTTGGCGGCGGCCAGTTGGCCGGACAAGGCGCTGTTAGTGCTTTCGCTTGCCGCCAGTTGTGCCGTCAGGCTGGCTACCTGGGCGTTGGCGGCGTTCAGTTGTGTCGTCAGGTTGGCGATGCTCGCCTGCGCGGCGGCGTATGCGGCCGACAGGGCGGCGCTATCCGACGAGAGGCTGGCGGCCAGCGACTGGAGCACGAGGACCTGGTTGGCGGCGGTCGTCAGGGGCGTGGCGTTGGCGTTGGCGGGCTGCCCGGCCAGCGTGGCCAATGCGCTTTCCGTCTGTTTCAGCGAGGCGATCGCGGTGGTGATCCCGGCGCTGTACACCGAGCCGTCCGCCTTTGCGCTGGACAATTGCGTCTGCACGGCGGATAGCTGGGTTTGCAGGGTCGCTATCTGCGCCTGTTGCGATTGCGTCTGCGACGGGGTGTCGCCGCTGCAGCCGGTACAGGCAAGCCCCGCGAAGAACAGCGTAACCACGAGTAAAGCATGTTTCATGTCAATCCCCTCCTTGTTTGATACGAATATGTTTCTAGTGCATGAACTAACTCTGAAGCCGGTTCGGCTGCTCCGTTTGCAGGTGCGCTCCGGCCGATCCGCAGATCCGCCCGATGTCGGCTGCCGTTTCAGAAGAAATCCGCTGGACGGCCGCTGGCCCAACCGCGTGGCCGTTTCGGATACACCTGCTTACGGGTAGCCGCCGGTCCGGCACAGCCCCGGGTCCAGCCGCTCGGCGAGTTCGGAGATGCGCTGGAATTCCAGACTGCCGGACAACAACCGCAGCTCTCCCGGAGACAGGCGATACCCCGCCTGAATGCTGGCCGCCTCAAGGGATTCGGTCGCCAGACGGCGGAACCGCCCGTCGGTGATCAACCGCCCCAGCACTTTTTCGACCGCTTCCTGTGACATTGGCGCCTCCCGTCGCACATCTGTCCCCTGCGGGACAATTGCGCCCCGGAGCAGATCTGCTGCCCGAGTAAGTGGCGAAATCCGTGCCGGATATTTTTTTTTGTTTAAATTCGGTGTGTTATGAAAATGGGATGGAATGTTTCTGTCCGGAGGGGGACATGTTGTCCCGTTTGGGACAACTGGTGGAGCGGGCTGGCCGGAAGGTCGGCGGACGGGCGCTTTGGGGGGTCAGTAGAACAGCTTGCGGGAGGCTTTCAGCAGGCGGGCGGCGGAGGATTTGTTGTTGTTGCTCCTGACCAGGGCCCATTCGACAACCCGGCGGGTGACGGTGTCGAGAGAGAATTCGTCGAGGGAGAAGGTGAGGTTGAGGGAAATCCGGTCGCCGGCCACCTCCCCGGTTTGTGTCTGAAAATGCTCCTGCAGGCGCAGGTGCTCGGGCCGGATCAGGTCCCCGCCGGTGACGATGGTGGCATATTCCAGTTGGTTGCGCAGTTCGCGCACGTTGCCGGGCCAGTCGTAGGTCATCATCAGGTCGAGCGCCATCTGGGAAAGTCCGGGGAGCTGTTTGCCCTGGTGCTGCCGGAATTTCCTGAGGTAGTGTTCCGCAAGGTGCGGGATATCTTCGCGTCTCTCCCGCAGGGGCGGGATGGTGATCGGGAAGATGTTGAGCCGGTGGAAGAGGTCCCGGCGGAAGGTCCCCCGGTCGCAGCATTCCTCCAGATTGCGGTGGGTGGCGACGATGACCCGGAAGTCGGCGTTGATCTGGCGGTCGGAGCCGACTTTCTCGTAGGTCCGCTCTTCCAGCAGGCGCAGCAGTTTCGGCTGGAGCGACAGCGGCATGTCGCCGATTTCGTCCAGGAACAGGGTGCCGCCGTGCGCCCGGCTGCATTTTCCCTCGCGTTCGCGGTCGGCGCCGGTGAAGGCCCCCCTGACGTGGCCGAACAGCTCGCTCTCCAGCAGGGTTTCCGGGATGGCGGCGCAGTTGACGGCTATGAAGCTGGCCATGTTCTGCCCGGATGCCACGTGGATGGCCCGGGCCATGACCTCTTTTCCCGCCCCGCTCTCGCCGGAGATGGTAACGGTGGTGCGGGGGGAGGCGGCCACCTGCCGGGCTGCGGCGAGAGCCCTGCCCATGATCGGCGAATGGCTGGTCATGTTCTGGAAGCTGAACTTTTCCCGCTCGAAATCCAGCATCCGGTCATAACTGTGGCGTACCCTGGCGTTTTCGAGCAGCCGTTCCACCACCACCAGCAGTTCCTCCCGGTTGAGCGGCTTCAGCAGGTAGTCGCCGGCCCCCTCTTTCATGGCCGCCACGGCGCTGTTGACACTGCCGTGGGCGGTGACCAGCACGAAAGGCAGGTCCGGGCGGACCTCGTGCACCCGACGCAACAACGCCACCCCGTCCATCCCCGGCATGACCATGTCGGACAGCATCAGGTCGAAGCGCCCCTCTTCCAGTTTTGCCAGGGCCTCGGCCCCGTCGGCGGCGCAGGCCGTCCGGTATCCGGCATCGTCCAGGTATCCCTTGACCATGAAGCGAAAGCTCTGCTTGTCGTCAACCACCAGTATCCGTGCGCCACTGTTCATGGATAGCCACCCTTCATCCGTTTCATGAGTTTCTCGACCACCGGCTGCAGGTGTTCGGGCCGGGCCGACGGGGCGTGCCGCTGCAGCCAGGCCGCAAGTTCGGCCGGCTCCCGGTTTGCCAGGTGTCCGCACAGACCTTTCAGGGTGTGGGCGGCCCGGACGAGTCCGCTGCGGTCGTCGCGTTCGAGGGCGGTTTGCAGGCTCCGCAACTCGCCGTCGATATCCTGCAGCAGCATCTCCCGGTACTGCCGGGCGCGCTCCGGGTCGCCGGCCAGGTCGTTCCGGGTTTGTGCGTCCAACTGCGGCTCCCCGCCGGGCGGCGCTGCGGCGGTTTCCCCTCCGCACGCGGCCATGGCCTGGGCCAGCTGTTCGGGGACCACCGGTTTTGCCAGTACCCCGTTGATCCCCGCGGCATGACAGGCGTCGCGGGTGGACGCATCGGCATCGGCCGTAATGGCGATGACCGGTACGGGGATTTCGGCCCGCTCCTCTTCCCGGCGCCTGATGCGGCGGGCAACCTCGATGCCGTCGATATCCGGCATGCGGATATCCAGCAGGACCAGGTCGAAACGCCGCTGCTCCATGAACCGCAACGCCTGCAAGCCGTCTTCCGCCAGCGTAACCTCCTGGCCCCAGGATCTCAGGATCTCTCCCAGCAGCCTGCGGTTGAATCCGTTGTCCTCCACCACCAGGACCGCACGGGGCGCCGGGGCCGCGGCCGGTGCAAGACGGCCGTCCGGCGCCGGTTCCGTTTCCCGGAGCGGCAGTGCGACGGTAAAACAGCTTCCCGCGCCGACCCGGCTGTCGACGGTGAGGCTTCCCTTCATCAGTTCCGTCAGGTTGCGGACGATGGCCAGGCCGAGGCCGGTGCCGCCGAATTTGCGGGAAATCGTCGGGTCGAGCTGGCGAAAGGGCTGGAAGAGCAGGGCGCGGCCGTTTTCGGGGATGCCGATGCCCGTATCCCGCACCTCGAAGCGGACCAGGGGCCGGTCTCCCTCCGCCGGTCGTCCGGCCTGGCTGACCGTGCAGGATACCGCGCCGCTTTCGGTGAACTTGACGGCATTGGCCAGCAGGTTGGCGAGGATCTGGCGCAGGCGGAGCGGGTCGCCGAGGACCCAGGCGGGCACATCGTCGGCCACGCCGACCTGAAAGGCCAGCATTTTCCGCTCCGCCAGGGGGCGGTACTGCTCCTCCAGACCGGCGACGAGCTGCCGCAGATCGAACGGTACGGTTTCGAACTCCATCCGCCCCGCCTCGATCTTGCTCATGTCCAGGATATCGTTCACGAGCTCCATCAGGGAGCGCGACGATTGTTCGAGGATGGCGAGGTACTGGTTGATCAGGGCGGGGTCGGTTGCCGTGCGGGCCATGCCGCTGAATCCGACCAGCGCGTTGAGCGGGGTGCGGATTTCGTGGCTGACCAGGGCGAGAAACTCCGATTTCGCCTGCGACTCCAGGGCGGACCGCTGCGCCTCCTGTTGCAGCCTGCGGGAACGCGTGTTCAGGATCATGGCGAATATGCTGCCGATGATCAGGCCGTTGATGATCAGCACCTGCCTGCCGTAGCTCGTGTTTCCCCGCAAGCTGGCGGGGGTGCTGCGGTTGGCAATCCAGAACAGGGTGAAAATGAAGGCGACGGCAACGAAGAAGAGTCGCAACGAACGGCGGCTCGGGGTGCTTTCGCTCCGCAGGGTAAAGGTCGTGGCGACAAAATACCACCAGGTCACCCTGACCAGCACCAGGTTGGAAACCATGGCGAAAAAGATATGGCCGGAGACGATCGCCGCAAGCTGGAGGGGAAAGGCGCACAGCAGGAGATCGAGTCCGCGCATCATCAGCGGCGGGGGCTGATAGGGTTTGAACAGCTCGCGGCAGAACAGAATGGTTGCGAAATTCGATCCGCAGTAGGCAACGACGGTAATCCAGTCTATCGTGCCCGGAGGAAGACCGGCAGGGATAAAGGGGGCCAAATAGCCGGTAATGGCCACGCCATACAGGGTGTACATGGCTTGATGCAGGGCAAACAGGCCGATTACCGGCAGCCGGTCCAGCAGATAACTGTGGAGGGCCCAGGACAATAGCAGCAGCATGGCGGTCACGAAAAACACCGCCATCAGGTCGAACCGGTCGTCCACGCGCTCGGCCTCCGCCGGCTCCAGGGCTTCCACCGTCAACTGCGACGAACTCCTGGTCTTGAGGCGCAGATAGTAGGTCGCCCCGGAGGGCGCCACGTTGACGACAAACCCCAGGGAATTTCTGGCGCGATCGCGCGTGTCGAAAGCATAGTGATTGCCGGTCAGGCGTGTCTTCCAGCCCGACGGGGCCCCCGCGTCCGCCTCGTAAAGACGGACCTCGTTGAGAAAAGGCTGGCGAATGAACAGCACCACCTCGTTCCCCTTGGCGGGCGCCCGGACCCGCAGGCGCAGCCAATGCGCGGAGTCGGTCAGCCCCCGGGAAAGCGTCGGACCGATCGGGGTAAACTCGCGCCCGACCACATCGGTGATCGTCAGGGTGCCGGCCGCGTCTTCCAGCGCGGCACGCGAAACGATCAGGTCACTTGCAACGGCGGGGAGAGCAAGGGCACATCCGGCGATCAGGATGAACATGCCGAAAATGTATTTCATAAAAGAGTGCTCGGTTACCGGGAGATGGGGGATCGGGTCGCGCCCATTGGGATCACGTCCGGGACATCCCGGTTTGCACGACATTCGGACCATGACCGTTGTTTACTATCAAAACTGCAACGGACGTGTCCAGGGTTTTGTGCAAATTTTGTGTAAATAACTTTTCGGGTTCCAGAAGAGAGCGCCAGCGCCCCCCAGAAAGGAAATGATCCGCATTCCCATGGACATCTGTCGAGCTGTGCTGTTGGTATCGATATCGAAGTGAAGGGCATATTGGTTGAACAAATCGGCATGATAGGCGGCCACCAGTTCTCTCTGCTCTGGCAACAGATGCAGAATCTCCTCTTTCTCCAGAGTTTTAATCCGAATTTTCATGGTTCTGCGCATGAGACGCGCATCGTGTCTCTTTCTGGCGGCACCTGGGCGGGCCAGCCGATCACAAGCATCAGCAGACCAGCCGCGACAAAGGAAGCAAGCCGCTCCACCGTGCCGTGACCGGCAAGATTCTCCAGAATAGTTTGTCCGCCACTATACCCGGCAGTCGCCCCTCTGTGATCCTGGCAATGAACATATCGATACCAGCGCGCCCACGGCAGCCCCGGCACAATGGGCCTGCCAGACGGGGGCCACGCCCGAAGCGCTTATGCCGAGCCATTCCAGACAGATCTTCATCAGCATGGCTGCAAGCAGCACGATTCCGGTCCGGGCGTCACGGACGATCAGGCGTATCGCGGCAAAGCTGAGAAGCCCGGCCGTGATGCCCGAAAGGCCGCCATAGACATCCACCGGATGTAAGGTCAGCAACTCCACCGATACAACAGTGGCCGCACACAGTGCGGTGCAGGAGATGGTCCCGACGCCTGAGCCCAATCGGCTGCAGAGAATCAGCACCAACCCCAGCGCCAGCAGGTCGTACCAGTAGTGCTGCCAGTTCAGATGGACGAGATGTCCGCTGATGAGCCGCCACCATTCGCCCTGCCGGGTTCTGGCAATGTCCAGTGCCCAACGGTCGGGGGCGCCGGTTGCCGCTGCGGCAGCCAGCGCCGTGGCCAGCCAGGCTGTCAGCAGCACCGTTTGCGTTTGTTTGCTGCACATAGCAACCCCACTCCCGCCATGGCGATCCAAGCCGCGTCGAATGAACCGCCTCCGGTTGTC
The DNA here is from genome assembly GCF_008330225.1 of Geobacter sp. FeAm09. Classification (NCBI taxonomy): domain Bacteria; kingdom Pseudomonadati; phylum Thermodesulfobacteriota; class Desulfuromonadia; order Geobacterales; family Geobacteraceae; genus Geobacter; species Geobacter sp. FeAm09. The sequence continues at coordinate 743,118 of NZ_CP042466.1, forward strand.
TTGTACTCATTGACCCTGCCCCAGTAGTTCTCGCGTGAGGTGTCTTCTCCGGAAGGCGCCGAGCCCATGGGCCGAATTTCCGCAGCCTTTGTTGCGTCGAAATGTTCAAACTTGACCAGTGATTCGGCCAGGGTGGCAACCAGCTTTTTGGTGGCGTCCTCGATGCTGGAAACCGTGTCTTTCTGGGCCGCCCCCGATGACGCGAACAGCGTGGCACGCGACCTTTTTTCGTCAGAACCGTCAGCGCGGAAGATGAGGGCTCTGGATGGCACGTGGTAGACCGCCGCCTCAAGCACCGTGTTGGTATCGACAGTATTCCCGGGAATGACGAAGCCGCCGATGACGGTAATGTCCAGAAAGGCCGCGAGCGAATTCCGTTCATGCTTTTGGAACTGGTTCGCCGCCATGAGCACGATGACGTCCACGTCGAACTCCCTGGCCACCTGTTCCAGCTCGGCAACGCCGCCTTTGGGACGCAGGTATGTGGAAGGTATGGCGTAGGCCGCAGTAACGTACTTCTTGTGGGATGCCAATTGGGAGCGGACGGACTCGATGACCTGCTTCTTGGTGGTTTCGGGGATGTCGAGATGTCTTTCGTCTTCCGGGACAAAGGTCACCCCGACCTTTATCGGCAGAACCAGCGGTTTTTTCTGCACCACAGGCGCGGTCGTTTCCTTGCCGGAGTAGAGGTAGGTGGCCAGACTGCTCTGCCGCTGTACCACGCGGATATTTCCGTCATAGGCACAGGCGGTGAGCGGGATGAACATCAGGACGATAACGAGGTGTTTCAACATGGCAGATCGCTCCTTTCGTGGTTGGGTCCATCTCATGGTTATCTCCCGGAAAAAAGGTTGTCCATAACGGCGCCGATGCTGTTGCCGAGCATTTCCGGGGCGGGTTCGGTCCTGACCATGGCCTCGGCCTGCAGCCGTTCGACCCTGTGGGCAATGCCGTTGGATACCGTGACGATGGTGGTCAATGCGATGAAGGGGATGATGACTGTTGTCAGTTTGTGAATGATGGTTTTCATGGCGTCCTCCCTTGGTGAGGTGCTTCTATGAATCATGGGGCCAACCGATCCTTCAGCGCAGCATCACGCCGCCCGCCAGAGCCCGCAGAATGTTGTGCAGTGTGCGGTGCCGGGCCAGCGGATGGCGGGTATGCCGTGTTGAAAGGCTGGAGATGGTAGTGACGGAGGCGACCAGGATAACCAGGGGGATGGCGGCGAGTGCCAGTTTGATGATGAAGGTTTCCATGACTGTCTCCCTGCTGCGTTCGTTCGTGTTTCACTGAACGTATTACAGGGAGTGTGCCAAAAGGCATCTTTCGGTATAACTGTATGATATTAAAAGTATAAATTGTGTAGCAATGGTTTGAGGGCTATGTTTGGTGCAGGTGCGTATGAACATTTAATGATATGCTGATATGCATTGGATGAATACTTGAGTCCGTTTGTTTCAAAAAAGCGGCTCCATCTCTGGGGCCGCTCATGGTCGTATGTAATCGCGTTACCCAGCGAGCGCCGCCAGGGCGATCTCCTTGATCCCCTTCAGGTCCAGCTTGCCGGTCCCCAGGATCGGCAGACTTTCCACCTCCACGTAGCAATCACGCCCCGGCTTCCAGAGATTGGGCAGGGGGCTTTCGGCCATGTGCCGCTGCAGGGTCCCCGCGTCGGCCGCCTCGCGGGCAAAGAGCACCACCAGCCGCTCCCCCTTCTTCTCGTCCGGCACGGCAGTCACCGCCACCACCCCGGTCTGGCCCAGGCGGTTGTGCAGTTCGTCCTCCACCACACCGTGGGGCACCATCTCGCCGCCGATCTTGCTGAAGCGCGACAGGCGATCGGTGATGCGGATGAAGCCGTCGTCGTCCATGACGCCGATATCGCCGGTGACGTACCATCCCCCGCGAATCGCCTCGGCGGTCTTGTCCGGCCTCCCCAGGTAGCCGAGCATGACGTTGGGCCCCTTGACCAGCATCAGTCCGGCCTCACCCGGTTTCTGCTCAATACCGCTCTCCGGATCGACCACCTTGATTGCCACGCCCGGTATGGGGTGCCCAACGCTCCCTTCCTTGGAGCCGTACTGGCGCACGCCACCCACCTCCACATCCGGCAGGGAGAGGGTGATGACCGGGGCCAGCTCGGTGGCGCCGTACCCCTCCATCGGCCTGACGCCGAAACGCTCCTGAAAGGAGTCGGCCACCTTGGCCTTGAGTTTTTCAGCGCCGGTGACCACCAATCGGAGCGAGGCAAAGTCCTCCCGCTTGGCGCGCCGCAGGTACGCCAAAAGGAACGTAGGCGTGGCCAGGAGCAGCGTGGACTTGTGCTCCCGCACCATCTGGGCGATCTTCTCGCCATCCATGGGGTTGGGGTGATAGGCCGCCGAAAAACCGGAAACCAACGGAAACCAGAGCGTGCCGGTGAAGCCCAGGGAGTGGAAGAACGGCAGGGCCGAGCACACGTTGTCGGCGGCACTGACCCTGAAGACCATGCGTAGCGCCTCGATGTTGGACATGATGTTGTGGTGGCTCAGCATGACCCCCTTCGGTTCGCCGGTACTGCCGGAGGAGAAAATCACCGTGGCCACACTGTCGGCGGAGAAGCCTTCACGGCCGCACAACAGCCGGGGCGGCAGGATACGGGCTTTCAACATGGCCAGCAATTTGTCCGCAGCGCCGATGGTGGGCAGGATATCCTCCAGCAGGATCATCCCTTCCAGCCGCGGCAACGAGGGGACTTTCTCGAGAAAGGCCTTCGAGGTGACGATGGTGGTGATGCCGCACTGCTCGACGGCCGAGCGCAGCGACCCTTCGGCGGCGGTGTAGTTCAGGTTGACCGGTATCCTGCCCAGCAACATCAGGGCAAGGTTGGCCAGTACGCCTCCCACCGACGGCGGCAGCAGCAGCCCCACGTGCCCTGCCGTGCCGATGGTGCCCTCCAGCTTGCCTGCCAAGGCCACGGCGCCTGTCAGGGTATGGCCGTAGGTGAGGGTCCTGCCCGAGGTGTCGGCAACGGCCTTGCGTTTCCAGTGCAGCCGGGCGGACTGGATGAAGTATTGTTCCAACGGACGACGGCGCGGTTTGCGCGAGTCGAAGTAATCGCAGGAAAGTTCGGATACTCGCTGGCGCACCTCCATGGCCGTGCTGGTCGAAGGCATTGGTTTCCCGAAGATGATGGTCATGGGATAGGGGGAAAAAGCCGGTAGGCGCGACAGCAGGCGGCCATGGGCGTAGGAGAGGATGCTGCCCCAGGCGCCGCCGATGTAGACCGGGATGATGGGGTAGTCGCTGCCCTTGACGATGCGTTCGAACCCGCCGCGGAACTCGCGCAACATGCCATTCCTGGTGAGTTGCCCCTCGGCGAAGATGCAGACCAGGTAGCCGTCATCCAGCGCAGCCCGCGCCTGCTTCATGAACTCCAAGAGTCCCTTCCTGCCGTCCTCAGAGGAGACCGGGATTACCCCCATGAGCCGGAACAGGCCGCGCAACAGCGGGGTGTTGTAGATGCTGCGCTCCATGACGAAACGGATGCGGCGCTGGTTGGTGGCGGTCAGGAGCAGGGCATCGACCCAGGTGACGTGGTTGGGGACCAGCAGTGCCGGCCCTTCCACCGGCAGATTTTCGCCGCCGATGACATTCAGGCGGTAGAAGATGCGCATAGTGGCCAAGGCAATGAAGCGGAGCAGGAAGTCGGGCAGTATCCAGAAGGATGCCAGGGTCAGAAGCAAGGTGATGACGCCGACGATGCTGAAGCCCTGGGCCGCCGAAAGTCCCATCGGCCCGCTCAGGAACCAGGTCAGCCCCGAGGCGATCAGGATCGCCACCCAGTTGATGAAGCTGGCTGCGGCCAGCACCTCGCCCCGTTTGGCCGGTTCGGCCTGAAACTGGATGAAGGTTTGCAGCGGGAGGCTGAACAGACCGGCGGAGAGACCGAATAATGTCAGAATCGCCAGGCAGGAAGCAAGGGCGGAGGGCACAACGTGCAGCAGGATCGGGGCAATGGTCAGGCCGGCTGCGCCGATCGGTACGATGCCGAATTCTACGTCTCTCCCCGATAGTTTGGCCGCCAGCAGCGAACCGCCGCCGATACCGAAGGCTGCCGCCAGAAAGAGGTAGCCGCTGTGGGCCTCGGAGAGATGCAGCGCCTGCATGCCGTAGGCGATAAGGTTGAGTTGGGCATAGGCTCCGACAAACATGAAATAGGCCTGGCCGATCACCGCCAGCATCAGGTGCCGGTCACGGCGGATGCTTATGACGGTACGCAGGATCTCGGTCGGCAACAGGGCGACATGCCGCTTGGCATCGGCGCGTGGGGTGGCGTCCATGCCGCCGGCCGCCAGCAGTCCGGCCAAGGCCACACCGAGACAAAACAGCGCCGCCAGCCAGTAGCGGCCCTGTGCGGCCTGGGTCAGGGCCGAGGCGAGCGTGGTGCCCAGGATGATGGCCAGGTAGGTGAAAGATTCGATCAGGCCGTTGGCGCGGGAAAGCTGTTCGCGATTGGCCAGTTCCGGGATCACGCCGTATTTGGCCGGAGCAAAAAAGGCGCTGTGGGTAGCCATCAGGAAGATCACCACATACAGGCCGTTATGCCATCCCATGAAAAACGCCGCCACCGCCAGGGCGGTCACCACGACCTCAACCGTCTTGACGAGCACGATGATGCGCGACTTGCGCAACCGGTCCGCCAGGCAGCCGGCCGGGGCGGAAAACAACAGGAAGGGCAGCACAAAGGCCGCCCCCACGGCGGCAGTGATCACGCCGGCCTGGTCCGCCCCCTTGACGCCGATCAGGCAAAAGATGATCAGGAGCTTGAGGATGTTGTCGTTCATGGCCCCAAGGAACTGGGCCGCGTTGAGGCGACTGAAGGAACGGGGGAGGTTCGAGTCTCCGCTACGGTTTGTCTCGCCGGCTGCACACATACTATCTACCTCCCGGGAATATGAAACAGTTTCGAATTGTTGGCAAAGATCGTTTCCGGGACGCCCAATGCCCGTTTCAACTCCACATCCTGGTCCCAGGGATTTTTGATGGCGGCGATGCGCCACACGGACCTGAGCGGTATGTGGAGTGCGTGCCACCAGGGAGAGGTGATGCCGGTGGCGATAAGTGGCATATCGGTCCCGTGCAAGAGGCGGCCGTGCAGTTCTTCATGCTTCAATAAGCGTACAAGCTGACCCTGGCGGTTCGCTTGCGTCAGGGCCGATATGTCTCCGTACAGATTGGGATATTCGGCACACAGGCGCAAAAAACGCTTGAAGTTCTCCTCGCCATGGTTCCAGCCATTGCCGGCGGCATGTGCAGCAATAACCGTCACTCCCAGGGAAAGGGGCAAACGCAGGCGTTCGGGGTCCGCAAGCTCGTCTTTCTTCCGGGTGAAGGAGTTTTCCTGGCCGGTGTGGGTCAGGAGCGGCAGGCCGAGTTCCCGGAGCCGCACATAGAAAGGTATCAGGCGCCGGTCTGACGGATCGATGTCCTGGACGGATGGCAGCCATTTCAACAGTACGGCACCGTCAGCCGCAGCTTGATCCAGGCGCTGGATGGCGTCCTTTCGATAAGGGTTGATACTTGCCCCGAACAGGAGATTCGGGTGGCGTTTCGTCTCCCGGGCCAGGAAATCATTGGGTATATAAACCTCCGTGCGCGAGCGGTCCAGCGAGCCGTTTGCATCGACAACGCCGTCCATGGCCAACACCACCGCCGCCTTAACATGGTGCGATTCGGCCAGGGTGCGGGAAAGTCGCTGCAGGATCAGGGAATCGCCCTCACGCTCCAGTTCCTTTTCGGTTACGCCGAACGACTTGAGATAAATACGGTAGCGCCAGTTCTTGCGCAGTGCCGGAGAGACAAAACACCCGCTGCCGCCGGCGCCTATCCCTGCGGTGTGGCAGTGGATGTCAATGATTGGAGGCTTCGCTGGTCCGCTCGCCGTCCCCGTCCGGGGCCACAATACCAGATAAAATGTCGCTGCTAGAAGTAATAGTTTCATGAGGTTTCCTCTTGGTCGGATTGTATGATACATCGCTGTTTTCAAAGCGCGTGCCAGGCTGTAGCCGGCTGTATAACATGCTTGAATCATTGTTTAATATTGACCGAACATGCTGTAGGGATATGCTCTGCTATTTTGGTATTGACATATTATGTATGTGCAATGTACACAACATGCATGAATGCAAAACAGGTATTGTCGTCAACTGATCGAGAATTTTTCAAAGCCGTGACCCAGGCTTCCATTGCCAATCCCTTCAGCCAGGCCCGCGTCGCGCTTGACCGTAAGATTGCCGGGACAGACGCCGCCATGTCATGGGATGATCTGGTGGGAGTAGCAACTGCTCGGGTTAGCGAACGCTTGGCGGGACTTAAGAAAAGTGGGCGCGACAACCTGCAGCGTTATGGTGCCGACGACCAGTCCTTGCTGCGTACGGCTTTCCTGTTCGACATCTTTCACCGCCACCGCCAGACCTTCGATGATTTTATCCTCAGGCAACTGGCTGCCGGTGACACTCCGATCCCGGCACCTTTTGCCCGGGAGTTGTTGTCTGCCATGTCGGCGCTTGGCATAGATGAGGGTGGGTGTCTGCGCTTTCTGGGGATCTTCTACCAGATCAGACGGGCTTTCTACTTCATAGAGACCTCTCTGATCGGGCTTTCTCCATCTATGCACGGCCTGCGGCTGCAGCTCTGGAACAATATCTTCACCTGTAATATCAACTGGTACGAACAGCATCTCTGGAACCGCATGGAGGACTTCTCCACCCTGCTCCTGGGGGAAACCGGCACCGGGAAGGGAGCCGCGGCTGCCGCCATCGGCCGATCCGGCTTTATCCCCTTCGATGCCCGCAAGGGATGCTTCAGCGAGAGCTTTACCCGCAATTTTATTGCCATCAACCTGTCTCAGTACCCGGAATCACTGCTGGAATCGGAACTGTTCGGCCACAAAAAAGGCGCCTTTACCGGCGCCATAGAAAACCACGAGGGTGTATTCAGTCGCTGCACACCCCATGGCTCCATCTTTCTGGATGAAATCGGCGATGTCTCTGTACCGGTACAGATCAAGCTGTTGCAAGTGATCCAGGAACGGACCTTTGCGCCGGTGGGCAGCCACGAGCGCCAGCGTTTCCAGGGGCGGGTCATTGCGGCAACCAACCGGCCGCTGGATAACCTGCGCCGGGCGGGGCAATTCCGCGACGACTTCTACTACCGGCTCTGCTCGGACATCATCGTCGTTCCGCCCCTTAAACAGCGTATCCAGGAGGAGCCACGCGAGTTGGAGGCGCTGATCGTCAGCATTCTGAAGCGCATGATAGGTGATGCCGCCGTTCCCCATGCCCGCCTGGTGCAGGAGACGCTCAGCCGCGACCTGGGGCCGCACTACTCCTGGCCGGGCAATGTCCGCGAGTTGGAACAGGCGGTGCGGCGTATTATCATAACCCGCCACTATCGCGGGGACACGGATGCTTCGGCTCCAACCGAACCGGCCGAGAGGCTGCTGGCCGGTATTGAGGCCGGCAGCTTGGACGCCCAACAGTTAATGGTTGAATATTGTGGTTTGCTGTATAAACGCTTTGGTACGTATGAGGAGGTGGCCCGTACAACCGGTCTCGACCGGCGTACGGTTAAGAAGTACGTGCTGCTGACCAGCGGAAAGGCTTGCCCGAACATGATAACCGAGCCAGCAGATCCTAAGGTTGGGCGCAACGTACAATAGCGGTTGACCTGGCGAAAACAGGTTTCTGCGCATGTGGACAAAGGCTTGGGTTTCCCCGCATGAACATGCAGGTTACGGAACCGGGTGGGAACTGATTTGAAAACCGTCAAATTTGTTGCTCGTACCGTGGCGACGTTCGCTCCGTTTCGGACTTTTTCGCAAAAAAATTGAGCTTCACCAATCCCGATATGGCAAGTGCGTGGCTGAGTATGGTGATTTTGCCGAGCGGCGTCATAGCGAGGGCTGGCGAGAGTTGTACCGTGGGCGTATTATTGACGGTGGAAGGAATAGTCGTAGCTGCGCGCAAAAATAGGTTCTTGAGTTTGCGGCCACAGCCTGTGGATGGCGTTCCAGCATGAAAGCCCCGCGTTCCGGTAACGGAATTCGGGGCTTTTTGCCTGCCGTTCCAAACATTAGAAATTTAGCGGGCTTTGTAGCGCGCCTGGTGACTTGGACATACAAGATATGACGTGCGCTGCTGCCTTGACCTGATGTCGTGGAAGTGGTTCAGTACGAGGCATTTTGTTTTCATCGCCGCTGTCATAACACGGACGTTGTAGAATCTGGCTATCGATACGCCAGCGGTGAGCCCGCTGTGCTTTCGACGTCAGGTCCGGAAAGCATCCCAGCCCCTTACCCCCCGAAATGCGCCGCCACGATCCCCCGGGCCAGGTCCATGGACGAGGTGAAGGCCGGGGAGATGGGGTTCAATACGTGGAGCGAGGAGCCGTCGGCCACCACCAGGAAATCCATGATCATCTGCTTGGTCTCCCAATCCACCAGTTGGGGCCGGATGCCCACCTTGGCGGAGGGGAGCACGTCGCGGGGCGAGAGTTGTTTCACCAGTCGGGCCGCATCCCGGAAGAAGCAGGAGGGGAGGTATTTCAACGGCTCGCTCAGGGCCACGCTGCGGAACAGGGGATTGGCCAGGAACAGGGTCAGGTCCTCCAGGGCGATGCCGAACCCCTCCCGGTCGATCCCGGCCAGGATGCCGTAGTTCTCCCGGCCGAAGGCGGGGATGGCGGTGGGGCCCAGGTAGACGTCGCCGTGGACGCTGCGGGTGAAGTGAACCCCCAGGAAGGGGTTGCGGATGTCCGGCACCGGGTAGATACTGGAGTTGACCGTGAAGGGGGCCTCCGTGCGCAGCAACCGGTAGAGCCCCTTGAAGGGGATGAGGCGGAGGTTGCCCCCCACGCCGAACAGTCGGGCCACTTTGTCGCAGTAGGCGCCCGCCGCGTTGACGAAACGGCTGAAACCGATCTCCCCCTTACCGGTCAGGGCGGTGCCGCTCCCGCTCCCCTTCAGCCCGGTCAGGGGGCACTCCAGATGGAAGCGCACCCGGCCGCTCTCTTCCAGATCGTTTTTGAGGCTCTTCAATACCGCCTTGGGGTCCACCACCGCCGTGTAGTGGGAGAACAGGGCCCGTTCCACGGTCCGGGCGTTGGGCTCGATCTCCGCCAACTGTTGTTCGTCGATCATCTCCACCTTGGCGCCGTTGGCCACGGCCCGGCGGTGGAGTTCGTCCAGCACCGGCAACTCCCCGGCCGTGCGGGCCACGATCACCTTGCCGTTTTCCAGCAGGGGGAGCCCCTTTTCCTTGCAGTAGGCGCGCATCAGGCGGTTGCCGTTCAGGCATGATTTGGCTTTGAGACTGTCGGGGGAATAGTAGATCCCGGCATGGAGGACGCCGCTGTTGCGCCCCGAGGCGTGACGCCCCAGTTCCGGTTCCTTCTCCACGATCACGATGTCGCCGTACCCGGCCCCGACCAGTTCCCGGGCAATGGTCAGCCCGATGATGCCGGCGCCCGCAATCAGGATTTCCGCCTTGTCCAGTTGCATATCCAGCCCCCTTGTGTCGATGATGGTGTGTCGGTTCAGGATTGGGTTGCGGAGCGGGGCGTCGCGAAGACCACGGCCAGGGCGGCGGCGGAGCCGATGCACGCCTCGCCGAAACGCAGCACCGCACTCATGATCGGGTTGAGGGTGGGGTTCAGGTGCGAAATCACCATGACGACCGCCACGGTGATCACCGCCAGGCGGCCGTGTTCGGGCACGTTCAGGAGTTGGCACAGCACAATGGTCACACCGAGGGAGACGGCCATGCCGGCCGGCCCGAACGGTAAAAAAGAGAGATACACCCCGCTGACGACCGCGCCGATGAAGGTCCCGAGCACCCGGAGCCCAGCCGACTTCCAAGTGTCGCGGGTCGTGGCCTGGAGCACCACCAGCCCGGAGATGAGCGACCACAGTCCCCCCATGGCCGCCGACTCGCCGTGGAAGATGCCGGTGGAGTATTCGCCGCAGGGGTACGCCACCAGGCAGACCACGGCATTCTGGATGGCTACGGTGATGCCGTCCTTTTTGAGCAGCGTCTTTATCCCTACCCAATCGATCATGGCATCACCTGCCCAATGGACGCCGGCCTAGTCCCCATGCCCCAGCAGGATACCGGTCACGATGGCGCACAGCACCACCACGCAGAAGAAGGCGAAACGCCAGTCCCGGTCGCGGACGAAGATCACTCCCGCCGCCACCACCCGCATGACCGGCGTGGCCAGAAGCGCCAGCAGGCCCGCGGTGATCAACCTCGGTGCTACCACCGCATGCCCCCCCAGCAGCATGGCACCGATCCCCAGGGCCAGAAGGGCGGCGGCGACGAGGGAACCGATGCGCAGCAGCCGGGCCAGGACCAACTCGATCGCCTCGTGCTTCGCCGGTGTCTCATGGTGCGTTTCGACGGTCATCCCCGCACCCCCCGGTAGATCATCTCGATGGCCGTGTAGACGATCAGGGGGATGAAGAGCTTGCGGATGGTGGAGGTTTTCAGCCTGACCATCAGACGGCTCCCCAGCACGGCCCCCACCAGTACCCCCAGCACCACCGGCCCTGCCACCAGCGGTTTGACGTCGCCCCGGGCGAAATAGACCACCGCCCCGGAGGCCGCCGTGACCCCGATCATGAAGTTGGAGGTGGCGGTGGATGCCTTGAACGGCATGCGCATGACCTGGTCCATGGCCGGCACCTTGAAGATGCCGGCGCCGATCCCCAGAAGCCCGGCGGCGGCCCCGGAGAAATACATGAGGACCAGCCCGGGCAGGGTCCGGGTAACCTGGTACTCCACCCGGCGGCCCAGCATGCGGTCGTAGTAGGAACCGGCCAGATTCAGCTTTTGCGACAGGCGGTCCGGCACCACCTCCCCCGGCAGTTCGGCCTTGCGGGTCCTGAACATGTTGTAGCCCGAATAGGCCAGAAGCAGGCCGAACAGGATGTACAGGAAGCGCTGGTGCAGGTAGCCGGCGATCAGAGCCCCGCTCAGGGCTCCGAGGGAGGTGCCCATCTCCAGCCACATGGCCACCCGGGTGTTGGTCAGCCGGTCGCGCAGGAAGGCCACGGCGGCGCCGGTGGAGGTGGCGATGATGGAGACCGTGGAGGCGGCCACGGCCGTGCGCATGGAGACGCCGAACAGGATGGTCAGGGCGGGCACGATGATGATGCCGCCGCCGAGCCCCAGGACCGAACCGACGATCCCGGCGCCGATGGCCATGGCGAATATCTCGATTGTTGTGGTGAGTAGAATGACCCATTTCCTCCGTTTACTGTTTTTTGTAGCCGTAGAGCTTTTCGGCGCATACCGGGCAGATGCCGTGGGAAAAATCCGCGCCGGAATGGGAGGAGATGTAGGATTCCACGTTATGCCAGTACCCCTCATCGTCCCTGATGTTCTTGCAGTTGGCGCAGATCGGCAGCAGCCCTTCCAGCCTCGTGATCCGGGACTCCTGGGCCTGGCGGAGCGCCGTGCGGGCCTCGACCCGGTCCGTGGTGTCGATGCAACTGCCGATATACCCGCCAAAGGCGCCGTCGTCGAGATAAAAGGGGGTGCCGCGGTCCAGAATCCAGCGATAGACACCGTCATGCCGCTTGAGGCGGTATTCCATCTCGAAGGCCAGACGCTTGCCGAAATTGTCCAGGTAGATCTCAAGGCAGCGGTCCAGGTCGTCGGGATGGACCCCTTCGGCCCAGCCGTTGCCCTGTTCCTGCGCCATGTCCCTCCCGGTGAATTCGAGCCAGCGCTGGTTGAAGTAGTTGCACAGCCCGTCGGTCCCGGCCCGCCAGATCATGATGGGGGCCCGCTCGACCAGAATCCGGTACTCCTGGGGGGTGATGACGCTTGCGTTCTGTTCCATGTGCGAGCCTCCGTCGCCGGGGTGCCTTAGCCGCCCGGTTGCCGCATCTTCAGGCGCTTGGAGAGCGCCGGTTGGGATATGCCCAGAAGCCGTGCGGCCAGGGTCTGGTTGCCGTTGGCCCGGTCCAGCGCCTCCATGACGAGAAAGGCGGCGGCGTCGCTGAACGTGGGCAGTTCGTCGAACCCGGCAAAGGGGTTCTGTCGGGGCTCCGGGGCGACCGCTCCCCCCCGCCCTGTTTCTGGGAGCGCTCCACGGCCCTGATGAACGACTCCATGGAGAGCATCCGGTCCCGGTGTACGCTGACGGCGTCGTAGACCATGGCCTTGAGTTCCCGCACATTGCCGGGGAAGGTGTAGGTGGCGAGGAACGGGGCCAGCCCCTTGGGAGGGGTCGGCTTCTTTTTGCCCAAGGCCCGGGCCGACTCTTCCAGGAAATGGTCCAGCAGCAGGGGGATGTCCCCGCGCCGTTCCCGCAGCGGCGGCACGTGAAGCTGGTGGGTCCGCAGCCGGTAGTACAGGTCCCGGCGGAAGGTCCCGGCCGTCTCCTTGGCCGCCAGGTCCTGGTGGGTGGCGACGATGATGCGGGCCTTGAGCCGCTTCGGCAGGTCGCACCCCAGGGGGAAATACTCCCCCTCCTGGAGCAGCCGCAGCAGTTTCACCTGGGAAGGGATGCTCAGGTCGCCGATCTCGTCCAGGAACAGGGTGCCGTCGGCCGCCTCCTCCACCATACCGCGCCGCACCTGCTCGGCGCCGGTGAAGGCTCCCCGCACGTGGCCGAACAGGGTGTCGGCGAAAACCGTGTCGTCCAGCCCGGCCACGTTCACCGTCACCAGCTTGCCCCGGCAGCCGCTCAAGGCGTGGACGGCCCGGGCGACCAGTTCCTTGCCCGCGCCGCTCTCGCCGGTGATCAGGAGCGGCTGGGGGCTTTTGGCCACCGCCTCGGCATAGGTGAAGACCGCCTGCATCCCCCGGTCGTTGGTGACGATGGCGCTGAAGGCCTCGGGGTGCCGGACCTCGGGAGAGCCGAAACGGCTGGCCATCTCCCGGTGGTCCCGCTGCAACTCCTGCATGCGCACCGCCCGAAGCACGCCGTTTACCATGCGGTCCTCGTCGTCGGTCTTGACGAAATAATCGAACGCCCCCCGCCGCATGCAATTGACGGCGGTCTCCACCTGGTTCAGGCCGCTGATGACGATGGAGGCGATCTCCGGGTGCCGCTCGGCGATCTGCTCCAGAAGCTCATCCCCCGACAGGTGCGGCATGGTAAGATCCAGCAGCACCAGGCCGATCCGCCCCTGGTCCAGGATGGCCATGACCTGGCGGCTGTCGTTGCAGGTGGCGATGTTGGTGATGCCGGCGCAGGTCTCCAGGGTCAGGGAGAGGGAACTGAGCCAATCAGGCTCGTCGTCCACCAGGAGGATGCCGAAATCGGGATAGAGGGGCTCGCTCACAGGGTTTGCTCCTTCCGGTACTCGGGCAGGGAGAGGGTTACGGTAGTTCCGCTGCCCGGGGTCGAATCGAACTCCAGGGTGCCGCCGTGTTCCTTGACGATCCCGGCCGATACGGAGAGGCCGAGGCCGGTCCCCCCCATGTCCCGCTTGGTGGTGAAGAACGGGTCGGTCAGGCGCGGCAGGTTCTCGGGAGAGATCCCGCTCCCCTCGTCATGCAGGCGGAGCATCACCATGCCGCGGGCCGCGTCATGGAGGGTGGCGAGCTCGATGCCCCGCCCGGGGTCCGGCAGCGCCTGGCAGGCGTTGATGATCAGGTTCACCAGCACCTGCTCGATGCGCTGGGCATTGCCCCGGATCGCGGGGAGCCTCTCGGCGTACCTGGCGCCGAACCGGCTGGTCGCCTTGCGGATGGAGGGTTCCACCAGCCGCACGGCGGCCTGGGCCACGGCGTTGAGGTCGATGGTGTCGTTGAAGGCGGTGTCGTCGCGCCGGGCAAAGTCCTTCAGGTCGTCCACGATCCGCTTGATGCGCTTGCCCGCGTCCTGGAGCTTTTCCAGGCTGCGGGGCATCTCCTCCCGCATGCGCGAATAGGGGAGCCCGCCGCAGGTGAAATTGCCGTTCTCCTGGTAGTACCGTTCCAGCACCTTGGAGGCGTCCTTGAAAAACCGCCGGAGGATCGGCACCTCCAGCAGGATCAGGCCGGTGGGGTTGTTGATCTCGTGCGCCACGCCGGAGACCAGGACCCCCAGGGCGGCCATCTTGTCCGCCTGGACCAGTTGCTGCTGGTTGAGACGCAACTCCTCCTCGGCATGGCGCCGCTCGGCGATCTCCCGGGTCAGGTCGGCGGTGCGCAGGGCCACCTGGCGGTGCAGGGTGCGGGACCAGAGGGCGAAACCGCCCAAGAGGAGCACCAGCGGAATCCCCACGATGGCGGCGTACCGGGTGACGGTGGCCCACTCCACCCGGTTGGGTTCCAGCACGCCGAGCCACTTTTCATAGATTGCCTGGTATTGCCCGGTCTTCCTGAGGATGGCCAGCCCTTCGTTGAAGCGGGAGATCAGTTCCGCATTGCCCCGGTCCACGGCGTAGCAGTAACGGTGGGTGGCCACGTTGCGGACCACCGGAATCAGGTTGGTCAACTTCAGCTCGCGGATGATGTACATCCCCGGCACGATGGCGACGATGGCGTAATCGGTCTTGCCCGCGGCCAGAAGGCGCAGGGCGTCGGCCGGCGTGGCGGTCAGGATCAGCTTGCCGCTGAACCCCTTGCGCACCAGGTAGTCATGCATGATGCCGCCCCGGTGCACCGCCACCTCCTTCCCTTCGATCTCGTCGAGGGAGTTGATCATGGGGGATTCCCGGCGGGCGAATACGGCGTGGTTCACGATGGTATGGGGGAGGGAGAAATCCACCTCCCGGGAACGCTCCTCCGAGTAGGACATCCCCTGGAGCACGTCCACCCGGCCGGTCTGGAGGGCGTCGCGCATCTCCGACCAGCCGCCGAGGCGGAACTCGACCTTCATCCCCATGACGTCGGCGATGGCGCGGGTCAGCTCCACGTTGTAGCCCGAGGGCTGGCCGTTCTTGTCGATGAACTCGTAGGGAGGGTACTCCCGGTCCCCGCCGACGATGATCACCTTGTGGGGGTTGGCCTGGAGGGTTTCGGCCAGGGCGGCGCCGGAAAGCAGGCAGGCGGCGAGTGCTGCGGCCATGAGGAACAGGGCGCCAAGCCGGTGCGGGGCGGGCATGCGGTTGCGCAATGGCACTTTTTTTCCCAAGGTCACGTTGCTATCTCCAGCGGCTCCGGTCCGTGTTGATCCCCAGGCGGGCGTACAGGCGGGAGGAATCCCGGCCGGTCGCCGTCTCTTCCCGGGCCGCCCGCTCCACAATGGCCGCCAGGACGGATTCCAGCGCGGCGTCCGATTCGGCAAACCGCAGGCCGATCAGGCCAAATCCGTTGTGAATGACCTGGGCCGGCACCTGGGCCGGGGGGGCGTCGCCCCCGAGAGGCAGCACCAGCACGCACCGTTCCCCCTGGCGAACCGCTTCGCAGTCCGCCTCGTCCAGCCCGACCAGCGCCCCGTGCGGGGAAATGTTCTCCACATGGCAGGGGAAACGCTGGTTTTGGTACAAAAGCGCCCCATTGGCCACAAAAACGATCCGGCGGGACGCTCTCTTTTCACGCATAGGACGGCCTCTCCACGGCACCAACTCACAGCGGTCCGGTCATACGGGGATGCAGTTTCTCACAAAATCCGGACAAGGACAATAAATTGATTATACCACCTTTCCGCCGGTCCGCCATGGCCACCGACGACGCAAAGAACGATGGCCGCCGCACGTACAACCTGCTATAGTGTGAGGCAGGGGCTGGAGTGCGGCACCATGGACGACGACAAGGGGGTTGACATGCTGAGGATGGCGCTGACGGCGGCACTGCTCGTGTCTTCAAGCGGAGCGTATGCCCTGAACAACAACGACCTGATCCGGTTGAACCAACAGGTGGCCCGGCAGCAGGCGCAGCAGCAGCCGGAGGTGGAGGAGATGCTCCGGCCGGTGCAGCAGGCGGAATTGCGGCACCGGGACTCCGTGCAGGAGCAGGTGTGGCGTCAGCAGCGGAAGCTGTTCAGCCGGGAGCGCTACCTGCAGGAGGTGATTCTGGAGCAGCAGCGCCGGAAGGACGCCCGCAGGCTTGGGGAAGACCGGCTGCGGGACCTTCTGATGCAGCGCGAACAGGCCCCCCTGTTTCCCTGACCGCACGGGTTCCTGGGGAATAGAGATCATCGTGCGGGTCTGCCCCGTCCACGATGAAATTCTGCCCGTGACGAACCCGGCCTGGGGGGCACCAGGTAGACGACCCTGCCGGCGGTGTTTTTAACGCCCTGCCTCCTCTGCGCGTCCTGAAAAAAACTGTGCCAGCGTGCTCCGTCCCGGTGTCGGGCGCCCCTCACTCCTCGTCGGCCAGTTCCCGGGCTATGCGCATGAACCCCTCCCGTTGGGCCATGAACGCCCCGACCACCTCGGGGTCGAAGTGTGTGCCCGACCGTGCCAGAATCCACTCCTGGGCCTCCTCGTGGGAGAAGTCCCGCTTGTAGACGCGCCTGCTGACCAGGGCGTCGTACACGTCCGCCAGGGCCATGAGCCGGCCGGCCAGGGGGATGTCCGTGCCGCTCAGGCCGCGGGGATAGCCGCTGCCGTCCCATTTCTCGTGGTGGGATTCGGCCATCTGGAGCGCGTAATTGAGGAAGGCCAGCCGCTCCGGGTGTTCGGTCCCGCCCATGGTCTTGGAGAGGGCCTGGGCGCCGATGAGCGTGTGGGTCTTCATGATGTCGTACTCTTCGGCGGTCAGCGCCCCCGGCTTGCACAGGATGTGGTCCGGGATGCCCACCTTGCCGATATCGTGGAGCGGCGCCGATTTCGCCAGGAGCTCGATATCCGCCTCATCCAGGGCGGCGTAGCCGGGGAGCGTGGCAAGCTGTCGGGCAAGAACCTCCACGTAGCGCTGCGTCCGCAGGATGTGTTGCCCCGATTCCCTGTCCCGGGCCTCGGTGAGGGTGGACATGCTGACGATGATCGTATCCTGGGCCTGGACCAGGTCCCGGTTGCGCTGCTGCACCTTGCGGGCCTCGATCCCGTACTTCACCAGGCTCAAGGCCGTCATCACGAGGACCGGCGTTGCCATGGGCACGAGCGGCGGGATGAACAGCCCCTCACGGGAAAGCAGAAGCGCCCGCGCCCCCCAGTAGCATCCGCCGCTCATCCCCATGACGGCGACACACGACAGCAGGTATCCGGGGCGGCTGAGCAGCCAGGTGCTCACCCCCCCAGCAGCAGGACGGCAAACAGCCCGGCGCCCCGCGCCCACGTGGGCTGCGAGATGAACGTGCCGGACAGGAGCGTGTCGATAATGGTGGCATGGACCTCGACCCCGTGGAGTTCCTGCCCGGACGGGACCTGGTGGGTATCGCCCAGCCCCTTGGCCCAGGCGCCGATCAGGACGATCTTCCCCCGGAGGCTCCCGGCCGCCGGCCGATCGTCCAGGATTGCCCGCGCCGAAAAATAGGGGAAAGAATCCCGGATGCGGAAGTCGATGAGGGCATCCCCCTGGCGGTCCAGGGAGATGCGGCGATCTCCCCAGCGGAGCAGGGTCTCGGCCCCATCCCGGTCAAGACGGAGGTGTCGCTGCGGGGAAGCGAGCAGGACGGCCCCAAAGGCCAGGGAGGGATAATAGGCCCCCTCGTAACGCATCAGCAGGGGGACCCGCCTGAGGACCCCGTCCAGGTCGTGCTGGGCATTGGTGAACCCCTCGGCCCCGACGGCGGCGGTCAGCGTCCCGGTACCCCGGATCATCCCGACGGGCGCCGGCCACTCCCCGCCGGCGCCCGGCATGGCCGCCACGACCATGCCGGCGGGCAGGCGGGGGGCGCCTCCGGCCCCGGCCCTCACACCCGTGGCCAGGTCCAGATAATAGCCGAGGATGGTGGGCCCTCCCGCCAGGGCCGCGGCCAGGCGCCGGGAGTTGGCATCCGTGACGGCGGCCGGAGGTGTGGTGGGGGCCGGCCCCAGGTCGCGCCGCCGTTCCGCCATGATGACATCGGGGGAGGTGCGGTCCGGTTCCGGCATCAGGAAGTCGAGCACGACCACCCTCGCCCCCAGCGCCTCAAGCCGCTCCACGAGACGGGCCAGGCGGTAACGGGGCCAGGGCCACTGCCCGTAGGCTTTGAGGCTCTCCTCGTCGATGCCCACGATCACCGGAACGCCGCTCTTCTGGGGAGCGGCCCGGCCGGAAAGCATGAGGTCGTAGAGGCGAAGTTCCGTCTGTTGGATGAACAGCGGCGAAAAGATGAGAAGCAATCCGGCGCAGAGCGTGAGGGCAAGGCCCGCGGCAATCAGCACGGGACGCCCGCCCCAGAGCGGCAGGAGGCGTTGGGGGGTGGCGCGGGAAGGGGCGGGAGCGGGCATGCCGGCCGCGCCTAGCGCACAATGACCTCAACGCGCCGGTTTCTGGGTTCAGCAACCCCGTCGGGCGTTGGGATCAGGGGGTTGCCCTTGCCATGGGAGGAGACGGTCAGACGTTGGGGATCGACCCCCTTCTGGAGCAGCAGACCCCTGATCGCCAGGGCACGTTCGTGGGCAAGCCTGTCGTTGAGCTGGACCGAGCCGACCGCGTCGGTATGCCCGCTGATGGTGATGCTGATGGCGTTGCGCCGCTTGATGGCGGTGAGGATAGCGGGGATGGCGGCCTGGGACTCGGCCACCAGGCAGGTCCTGCCCGTTTCGAAAAAGAGGATGAATTTTTCCGAGGGAAGCGGTTCGACCGCCAGCGCCTCGGCGAAGGTGGCGGCAAGGTAGCCGGGGGTGGCCGCAGCCGGGGACGTGGGCGGATTGGAGCCGGAGACGACGGTCATCTCCTGGGCGCGTTCCAGCAACTGTTTTCCCCCCGCGGTGGCCACCTCCGCCTTGCCCACATGTCCGTCCGGGTCAGGCATCAGGACGACCGTCCCCCGGGAGGCGCAGCCTCCCCCCAGGGCAAGGAGCGCCGCCGTGAGCAGGCCTGCCAGGATGGTCGCCGGCCAGGTATGGCCATGGCGGCGCGGCACTATTCCTGAACCTCGACCAACAGCCTGGTCCCCCGAACGGCAATGGTCGCCTCGGGGATTTCCAGCCGGATGGCGTTGGGGGCCAGTTTCGCCATGAGCCCGGAGAGATAGACAAAGGTGCCCTTGGCCATGCGCACCAGGAACGTGAATTTGCCCTCTTTGGGGTCGAAGACGTACTCCTTCAGGGAAAGTTCGCTGTTGGGGCCCAGGGACAGCGTCGTGTCGTCCGCCAGGACAATGCCCAAAGAGCCGTCCTTTGCGGTTCTGACCACATCGCCCCGATACACCGCCCCCCGACTGCGGCAGGCTGGGCAAGGTTGCCCCGGAGGAAAGATGCGGATCCCTTGAGGGTTTGAACATGGCCGATCACATCCGTCTGTGTGGCAAAGGCCGACGAGGCGGCGAATATGAGGAGGAGAAGTCCGAAGAACGGCATTTTCATTGTGCGTCTCCCTTTTCCGCAGTAATTCGGTCTGTTAACGACAGTACCATTATAAACAAAGATTCGTCAAAAGAGGGACAAAAAAAGAACGTGCCCCCGGCCATTGACATTCGGCGTTTCATGTGCATAAAATAACCCCTATCGAACATAAGCGTTATGTGGTAGTCGATAATACTCAACCATCCGCGAGGATGGGGCGGAAAGCCTACAGGGTCTCACCGAGACAGCCGGGTTGCCGAAATATCATGGATATCCGGCAAGCCGGTTTTTTCATTTCATCCCGACCCGTTGCCCACGGCAAGTGATGGACAAAAACACTATTCCCTAAAGGAGACCATCATGAAGAAGACCATCTATTCCTGCTGTTTGGCCTTGTCGCTATTTCTGGCCGTCAACCCCGCCATGGCGGGCGATATCAAGGGTAGGCTCGGCGTCACCGGCAGACTCGGCTTTCTGGTCCCGGCCGACAGCGAGCTGTCGGGGCGCAACGCCAGCACCGACACCGCTTTCGTCGGGGGCGGCGGCTTTATCTACGGCATAACCAACAACATCGCGGCGGAGCTCGACATCACCCATACCGACTACGATGTCCACGGCTTCGGTGAAGGCGGCAACGCCGAAACCACCAATTTCTCCCTGGGCGCCCAGTACCGTTTCGACGTTACGGTCCCCCAACTGACCCCCTATGTGGGCGCCGGCCTGGATATCCTGATCAACGATTTCAGCTACTCCGACGGGACCAAGACCGACGTGGACAACACCGTGGGTGTCCATGTCAGCGGCGGCGTCGACTATTTCGTAGCCAAACAGGTTGCCCTGAACGCCCAGCTCAAGGCGGTCCTGAGCCCCAACGCCGACATCAACTATCTGGGAAGGAAAGCCGGCAACATAGACCCCATGAGCATCTCCACGACCTTTGGCGTGCGATACTTCTTCAACTAGACGAAACTGTGGCCCCGAATAAAGAAACCCCCGCCGTGCCCGGTGGGGGTTTCTTTGTAACAGCGGAAGGACCGGCCCCGCTCAGCGCCGGATCGTGTCCCCACCCAGCAGCAGGCTGTACTGCAGATAGGCCTTCAGGCGCTCCGGCGTATTGACCGTCTGGGCATAGATGAGCCGCTCCATCTCAGTGGCCTCGCTCTGTTGGAGGCCCCGGACGATCTTGAGCATCATGGCGGCGTCCCGGTAAGACTGATCCAGCCCCTTCGCCTCCTCCGCAGTCCTGGGCGGGGCGGCCATCACATCCTGCATGGCCTTGGCCATGGTCATGAGGATGGTGCGTTTCACGTTCGTCGTATAATTGGCATAGATCCAGATATGCACGTCGTCGCGGATACCGCTGCCGGCGGTATCGATCCCCGCCAGGGTGGCGTTGTTGGCCGCCGCGTCCGGCACGGGCGGCAGGTGGGGGTTCATCTCCGCCACCGTGGGGACGACGGGTGCGATCTTTTTTTCAGGCCGGTAGACGAGGTCGCCCATACAGGCGGCGAGACAGCACACAAGCCCAGCCGATACCATCAGCCCCACCATATGTGCGCTCTTTTCCATAGCCGCCATCTCTGCTCCCCGTCCGCAGGTTTACGTCAATTTGCCTGTTATTAATGCATGCCGCCCTTTCCCCCTCGGCTGAAAGCCGGCGAAGTATTTTGCATCACCTCCGGGATCGTTGCAAGGGCAAACATGGGGCGTACCCAAAAGGCGGCCCCTTTTGCGTGCCCCCTTGACCGCAGGAGCGGGTTTGGACGAAAATGAGGGCACGAGGAGAACATGCGATGCCGGACTATATCGTCACCTGCACATCATGCGGCGCAGCCAATCGCATCCCCGCCGACAAGGAGGGGAAAAGGGGGCGGTGCGGCACCTGCCGCGCCACCCTTCCGCCGCTGTACCACCGCCCGCAGCAGCTTACGGAACAGACCTTCGACGCCTTCGTGCAGAACTATCCGGGGCCGGTCCTGGTGGAGTTCTGGGCCCCCTGGTGACCGCACTGTGTCTCATTCGCACCGGCGGTGCGGACAGCAGCGGAACGACTCGCGGGAAAGGCGGCGGTCTGCCAGGTGGATACCCAGCAGAACCCGGCCCTTGCAGCACGGTTCGGCGTGCGGGGCATACCGGACGTCGTGCTGCTGCGCAACGGCAGGGCCGCCTCCCGGCTCGCCGGGGCCCAGAGCGTTGAGGCCTTGCTGGCCTGGTTCCACCAGCAGCAATAGGGTGCGGTGCGGCGAGCTCACCGTAGCGGTTCCGGTGATTTGGCACCTGGCACGGTCCCGGTTACGTAATGGGAGCCCCTGCCCGGGTCCGCTCATCGCCGCAAGGCCCGAGCCGGCGGTCACTCCGTCGGCGCCTGCTCCAGGACGACGAAATCCCTGGAGACGGCAAAGACATCATCGACGTACACCTTGACCTGGTGTGTGCCCACCCCCAGTACGGACGCCTGAATACCGGACCAGACATTGAGGGGCGGAAGGCTCGACTCAATATTCATGGCACCTTGGGACACCAACCGCCCCCCCGTATACCAGCGGTACGTCATGACATGGGGGCCCCCCTCCTGCTCCGGGTCATCCCACGAGAACGAGGTGACGACGTAAACCTTCCCCCCACGGGCGAACGTATCGGTAACCCCGGTCGGCCCCTGCATTTTTGACACATTCTTCGCGAGAAAACATCTGGTGACGTTCTTTTCTCCAAGCGCCACACTCCCCCACGAAGCGCAGCCTCCCAGAAGCGACACAAGTCCCGACACTACGATGAGTGAGCGTATAATCCCCATACATGATCTCTTTCAGACGTGTTTGCCGACCGGACAAAAAAAGGCCGGAACCTTTGCGGGGAACAGGCCTGAACAAAATATGCGTTCGAGTTTCCAGCCACCCGGGCATACCCCGGAGCAGCAGCATCAGTTTAACATGGCACGTCTCAGGCCAGGGAGCTCTCCAACTTCTTTGCCTTGTCGAAAAAGTCCTGGGCTTTTTTCTGCCCCTGTTTCAGGTTGTTGAGCAGAATAACGTGATGGGTCATGTCGGTGGGGGAGAGGCGCTCCGCATATTCCGCCGAGGTGTCGAACAGGCCGCGCAGCATTAAAAATGCCTTGCGCATGTCCTTCAATTCTTTTACCGGTACCGCTACTGTTGTTTCTTCCACGCGTTCCTCCATAGGGGTGTTTTTTGGGCTATGACGTTTCTGCGATACGTTCCTGCGCCGCTACCAGGGCCGCCTCCCTCGGCAACGGGCAGTACAGCCTCTCCCTGAACCATCTCCATGAAGCGTTAGCGCCAATTAACTCTACCTATACCATCTCTCTTCGTTTTTATCCAGATCAAGTTGGATAAGCACGGTTTTCCCTCCGGCCCCTCACCGTGGCTTGAAAACAGAGTCCTTCCCGGCGTGCCGGTCATTTTGCCGGCTCCGGCGCAGTCGCGTGCCGGGATGGCAGCACCAGCCCCGGATATGGCTGCATCTTCCCCGAGTCGAGCACGGAGCGATACTGATCCCGATACTTTTGCAGATACACGGTATCGAACTTCTCCGTTCCGAGTACAAGTGGATTGGCCTCACCCGGCTTACGGGCGCGAAGCGGCGCAAACGTAGCCTCCTGGGAATGAACGCCCAACCCCGCATCACATCCGGCCGCCGCGGCAAACGCCTTGAAATACTCGATTGAGGATTTGTACAGCCGGGCTTCATGCGGGGTCGCCCAGACCGCAGATCCGCCCATGATGCCGACCACATGGGGCTCGCCGTGGTCCGTTACGGGAATAATGAAAGACATGCACCCCGCGCTATGCCCCGGCGTAGCCACAACCTGAAAGGTCGTAGCCCCCACCTTGATCTTCATCCCGTCGCTCAGATAAATGTCAACGGATTGGGGCCGAGGGCCGAGATAGGCAAACTCCATGGGGACGGTTTGGAGCATATTCCAGCCGATGAGACTCAAGGCAACCTTGGCATTGGGGCACACATGCTTCTTGAGATACTGGACGCCGCCATAGTGATCGAAATGTTCGTGAGACAGGAGTATCAGCTTGATGCGGGACGGGTCGAGCCCCAGCTTTTTCATATCAGCCGTCATGAGGGCGGCATCCGTAGCACCGCAACCGGTGTCGAGCATGACCAAACCGTCACCGGTATCGACTACGAACGCACCTACGGCAGTCGTGCCGACGAAGTAGAGATTATCGAACAACTGTACCGGGGCTATGGAGGTAAAGGGCGGGGCAAAGGGGCCTAGGGATCGGGTGGAGGTTGTCTCAGGCGGATGGGCAAGAGGGGCGGCCGCTCCGGGCACCGGAAGTGCGGCGGCCGCTTCGGCGATGGTAAGCGCGTCACCAGCTGCCGACGCCGGCAGCCCCTGGGCTGCAGCGCCGGATAGGTAGATGGCTGCCACGATAATGAGTGGAACAAAGAAACCGGTGGCTCGTTTCATGTTTCGTTTTCTTCCTTTAAAGGTGATCGCACGGAAAACGGAGTGCAGCTCTTCTGGGCTTGATTCTTCTGTAATGGCTGGGCCAGGAAACGAGTCCAGTATCATCACATAGCATGCGTGTAGCAAAAATCACAGCATAAATCCGGGAGCGGAAGCAGGGGGAAATCAGGGGGAGTGCGCCTGCCAGAGGCTCTTCGGCCTCGGCAGACGCACAGTTCGAGGTAGCGCGATAGGGCTATTGCGTCGGCTGGCGGAACATTATTGCAGTTTGAGCCAGGATACCCCGCCCATATATCTTCTGCGTACCGCGTCCTGCACCGTCGGCGCTCCTCTGCGGCGCCGCAGGTAGGCCCCCAGGGCCCACACCGGGAAGAAGAGCCGGTAGCCGTGGTAGCGCAGGTAGAAGACCCTCGGGAAGCCGGTCCCGGTAAAATGTCGTTCCTCCCAGCCGCCGTGGTAACGATCCACCAGGTACTGCACGCCCCGCTGGACCTCGGGACGCTCCGTTTCCCCGGCGGCCATGAGCGCCAAAAGTGCCCATGCGGTCTGGGACGGGGTGCTGGCCCCGCTGCCGGCCAATGACGGGTCGTCGTAGCTGGCGCATGTCTCCCCCCAACCGCCGTCCCCGTTCTGGCACCCCACGAGCCACTCCACCGCCTTCCTGACATACGGTTTTTGCATGTCCTCCCCGACCTGATGCAGGCCGGAGAGCACGGACCAGGTGCCGTAGATGTAGTTGACCCCCCACCTGCCGAACCAGCCCCCGAACGCCTCCTGTTCCTGCTTCAGGTAGGCGATCCCCTGGGCGATCGGGGGGAATTCCGGGCCGTAGCCGAGCGTGCCCAACATTTCGATACAGCGCCCCGTGAGATCGGAGGTGCTGGGGTCGAGCAGGGCGCCATGATCGGCAAAGGGGATATCGTTCAGGTACAGGTAGTCGTTGTCGATATCGAAAGCGCCCCAGCCGCCGTCGGAATTCTGCATCCCGATGACCCACCGGACCGCCGTGGTGATCTTTTCCCGGTACTCCTCCCGCTCCAGCGCCCCGGCCCGGAAAAGCCCCATCAGGACTTTGGAGGTGTCGTCGACATCGGGGTACAGGGTGTTTTCGTACTGAAAGGCCCAACCGCCGCACGCCAGGTCGGGGCACTTGCCCGACCAGTCGCCCGGCGTGGCGATCTGGCGGTCGAAAAGCCACTTCATGGCCTCGTCCACGGAGAACAGATTCCGCGGTATCCCTGTTTCCACCAGGGCCGACAGGCTCAGGCAGGTGTCCCATACCGGGGAGTTGCACGGCTGGCACAGGCTGAAATGGTCATCCCGGGCCGTCGCCGCATGCCGCGACGGGAGCAGGTCCGGGGCCGCCGAAGAACGGTCGATGCCCCCCGCAAAGGGACTAGGGGGCGGGGCGTCGGGCACGGGCGTCCGGTGAACCAGCAGGTCGTCGAGGGCCGCGATTCCGCGCACGTAATCGGGATCGTCCTCCCGGCAGCCGAGGGTTTTCAACGCCATGACCGCATTGGCCATGGCGGGGTAGATGGCCCCGATGCCTCCCTCCCCCTGCATGCGCTCGCGGGTCCATTGTTCGGCCAGGCGCAGGGCGCGGGCACTGACCCGTGCGGGGATGTGGTGCATGGTCCGCTTGAGAATGCGGTCGAGGACGATGAAGACGTTCTTCCGCCAGGCGCGGTGCCGGAAGTGGTCCAGATTGCCCAGCATATCGGGAGGGGTGCTGAACAGTTCGGCGATCCCCTCGTCGTGGCGCAGCGCACAGACCGGCTGTTTCGCATAGAGGATCAGCAGCGGCACGATGACCGTTCTCGACCAGTAGGATATCTTGCTGAGATGGAAAAAGAACCAGCGCGGGAGCAGCATGATCTCTATCGGCATGGCGGGAGGCGTATGCCAGGGGACCTGGCCGAAGAGGGCGAGGGTGATCCTGGTGAAGACGTTGCAGCGCGCCGCGCCGCCGAGGGCGAGGATGATCTGCCGGGCTCGCACCATGTGCGGCGCGTTTTTGTCGTGGCCGAGCAGTTTGAGGGCAAAATAGGCTTTTACCGAAGCACTGATGTTGGCGTTGCCGTCCACGGCGTATAAGGGCCAACTGCCGTCCGGCAGTTGGCGGTCGAGGAGATAGGAGGAGAGGCGGGAAGCCGTTGCGTCGTCGATGCTGCGGCCGAGAAACCGCTGCAGCATGACGTATTCCGCCGGGATCGTCACATCCGCTTCCAGTTCGAACACCCAGTGCCCGTCGTCATTCTGCAATGAGGCGAGTTGATGGGCGGCCTTTTCCAGCACCGCCTCGACGTGGAGGAAGGTGTCGGCGGAGCCCCCCGCTTCCGCCTGTTTGGCGCTCCTGCCCCCTTCTATGATATTCAGTTTCGTTTTCGTTTTGCTATGGATCATGTCTTTCCCTCCGTCGGATAACACGGCTATTCTAAATTAACCGTGTTAACTTCATGGGCAAAAAAAATTACGGGGCGTGACCCCTCAGGAGTCCGTCTATCAGGGTCTCGGCCATGAGCGCGGTATCGGGCATGGGGAAGTCCCTGGTGAAGATGATGCTGGCCACCAGGCCGTGCATGGCGCTCCAGAACACCATTGCGAGCATGGCGTCGTCGCATTTTTTCAGAACGCCGCACCGCATGCAGTCGTTGATGAGCTCAAGGATGGCCCGGTACGAGCGCAAGGCGACCGTATCCCGCGTCATAAAGCTGTCCGGCGAGCCGTAGACCACTGGGCTGGTGAAAAACACCGTCTTGTAGTGCTCGGGATGGGAGACGCCGAACAGGATGTACTGGTGGAGGACGAGGCGGAGCGCCTTGCCCGGGTCGGGCTCGGCCTGCCTGATCTCCACGATGGCCTTGAGAAAGGACGCATAGAGATCTTCGCAGATGTAAAAGAGCAGGTCGTCCTTGTCGCGGAAATAGAGGTAGATCGTGGTCGGGGAATGCTCGATCCGGGCGGCCAACTTGCGCATGGAGAACTGGGAATACCCCTCCTGGGAAAAGAGTTCCCGCGCTGCGGCCAGGATCTCCGCGCGGAATTGTTCCTTGTGCTGTATGCGCCGTTCTTTCAAACCCACTATTAACACCGTTAATTGAAATTACCAAGAGTAGTGAATGTAGTAACACATCGAAATCCATATGGCAAGAAAAGGAACTGCCTCCCCGCTTCGCCATCCCGGACGGCGCCTTTCCCCGGAGGGTAGGGCGCCGGGACCCGGGGAAAGAAAAAAGGGGGCACGCACATGCCCCCCTCATATCTGTACCGCCATGGCCGGCCGGAACGGCTTCGCCTCCCGCAGACCGGGGGCAAAGCCTACCCCTTGGCGATCTTGTCGCTCAGGCCTTGATTTATCTGGTAGAGAATCTTTTTGAACACCTCGACCTCATCGTTCGTCAAAGAGGTCGTCAGTTCCACGAACAGTTGCTGGTCCAGCGGCTTGAGCTGGCGCGCCAGCTGGTCACCCAGTTCCGTGACCAGCAACACATAGGAACGGCGGTCCGTCGGGTGATCGGCCCGCTTCACCCACCCTTTTTTTTCCAACTGGTCCAGAAGTTTCGTAATATTATTGGGATCTTTTTCCGTTATGGTGGACAGCTCGCGCTGCGATATCCCGTGGTAATCCACCAGCTTGCTCAGAATGGACCATTGCTCCGACGTGATGCCGTAAGCCTTGAACCGCATGTTGAACAACTGGCTGAACTTCCTCGCGACGGCGTTGATAACATAGCCCAGCGCATCATCAGCGTCTATCATGTCCCCCCCCTCAAAACATACGCCTGCACACAGTATCTAATGATATAATTTTAAGCGTAATAAAATCAAGTATATTCTACAATTGTTTATGGGCGGGATCGTCTGGAGCCCGTCGGAGCGGACCTCGCCGGACCGGGGCGTAAGCACGTTGCCCCGCGGGGCCGACCGTACAAGAAAAGGCCCCCTTTTTCGCAATCTTCAGAAAAAGAGGGCCTTCATGTTTTCCGGGAGCCGCCAGGCTTTGCGGACCTGGCCATGGTGCGGCGCATGGCAGCCTGATCAGTAGATGAAAGACTGGGCGTCGTAATTTCTCATATCGACTTCGGAAGCGGCATTTGACTTCTCGGTCCAGCCATAGGCCAATGTGCACAGAACGGTCAAAAAGAAACAAGCAAGGATCAGTATCGTGGATTTCGCTTTCATAATGGTTACTCCTCTCATAGATGGTTGAATATGTTTGACTTCCAATCGGTTACGGGATGAATCCCTCGCTAGGCAGACTACCCGGAATAGTTACCACCGAACAGCATCTTCACCTCCCCGCCCATTGAATCCTCTCAATGTACTTATTGATATACTACGTGTACGTATTATATGTCAAGCATATTTTGTAGACGCGATACAAAAAAGATATTTCCGGAGGCGGGCAATGGCGGGGAGGCAAGGTGTGGGCCCTGCGATCATCTGGTGCGGGACGAAAAAGGGCCGACCGCAAAGGTCGACCCAGTTTTTTGTGAAATCCAGTTTATACAGCGGCAGGCTTGGAGGCAGCGACTAACTCTCCCCCTTGGGGGTAAGCTCGATCTGGTCCTTGCCGTCGGCGGCCTTCTTGAAATTGCTGATGGCCTTGCCGACCGAGCTGCCGATCTCCGGCAGTTTGCCCACGCCGAATATCAATATGACAATAGCCCCGACAATGAGTAGTTCGGGAATGCCGAAACCGAACATAATGCGCTCTCCTTTCCTTGTGTAGCCCCTGATGGGTTTCCCGGGTCGTGTACAAGCCGAACCGGACATGTCGGCTGAAGGACGGCCGTGTCCGGTTCGGTTTCACGCCCGTGGTTTATGGAACAATGAAGTCGAATCGTTCATGGCAGGGGAGACAGAAATTCTCCGACTTCTTGTGCTGGTGGTGGCACAGGTTGCAATCGCCTTCCGTACCGTAGTGGCGGTTCTCATGCGGGTTGCGCGGCTGGACGTTGGCCGTCTTCTGGGCCAGTTTTGCCGTCTCTCCGTGGCAGCTCACGCACGTTGCCATCGGCACCGCGCCGGGGGTCTTGGCTTTGCCGTGGCACTGGGCGCATTTGACGCCCTTTTGCGCATGCAGTTTGCCCAACTCGCCGTCTTTCGCCTTCGGCGCAGTCGCGGCAAAGGCCCCCGCCGTCAAAAGCCCCCCCAGAAGCACAACCAGTGAAATGGCACACAAGAACGTTTGTATGGTTTTGTTCTTCATCTTTTCTCCTCTCGTAAATAGGTGACTTTAGTGGTGCCGGGAACGGCAGCAGCCGTTCCCGATCTTTCAGGATGCTTCCGGACTACAGCTTCGCCACGTGCTTTCCGGTCAGGTAGCCGAAGGTGTAGCAACGCCCCAGGGAGAGCCCGAAGACGGTGAGCGGATAGTCCACCCCGCCGTAGAAGCCGCCGCCCAGGTTGCCGATCACATACAGCCCCTTGATCGGCTTGCCGTCGGCATTGAGGGCCTGGTGGTCGTCGTTGATCAGCATGCCGGAGCAGATCGTGGAGACGCGC
Source organism: Geobacter sp. FeAm09 (assembly GCF_008330225.1). NCBI lineage: Bacteria > Pseudomonadati > Thermodesulfobacteriota > Desulfuromonadia > Geobacterales > Geobacteraceae > Geobacter > Geobacter sp. FeAm09. Next base: position 772,433 of record NZ_CP042466.1, read on the forward strand.
ACCCGGCGATGGATGCCGTAGAACGGGGCCTTCAGGACCGGGACCAGGCGGTCGGCGGGCTTGCCGAAATCGCTGTCCTGGCCGGAGGCAACCACCTCGTTGTAGCGTTTGACCGTCGCAACGAACGTGGCCGGGTCGACTTCCAGCTTCTTGGCCAGCTCTTCCAGCGTGTCCGCCACGTGGGTGTTGATAAGCGACGGGAAGACCCCTTTCTTGGGGCCCGGAACGTCGGGCATGTAGTTCTTCAGCCCTTCGGGCGGAACCAGCTTGCCCGGCCAGGTCGCGGCCTGGGTCATGTAGTCCGAATCGAAGACCTGCGAGTAGTGGCCGGCGTTCTTTTCATCGCGCAGGTAGTTGTTGAGCAGCGACATCTCCACGGTCTCGTTGACGAACCGTTTCCCCTGGCGGTCGACGGCCAGAAACGGCATGTCGCACATGGTGGCCGGACCGGCGTCGAAGTCGTGCAGCATCTTGGTGTGGCCGATGGGCTCGATCACGCCGCCCGCCCAGTAGGCCATGGCAAAACCGTCGCCGGTGCGGTCCATCTGCTTGCGCCCGAAGTTCTTCAGGTCGGGGATGAAGTATTCGCACATGGCCTTGTTGTTCTGGTAGTCGCCGGTCGCCAGGATGACGCCCTTCTTGGCCAAAAACTTCGTGTATTTGCCGTCCCGCCCCTTGGCAATCACGCCGATCACTTCACCGGACTTGGTCTGGACCAACTGCACGGCCGGCATGTTGAAGAAAAACTTGACCCCGGCCTTCTCGGCGGTCTTGGCCAGGTGGCGCATGCCGTCGCCCGTGGTATAGGGCTTCGGACCGAAGAACGAGGTGACGTAATTCAGGGTGTAGCCGTTGACCTTGCGGATGGCAACCTGGGGGCCGCTTCCCTGGTCCACGACCGGCGAGCCGGCCTGTTTGGCGCGATCGATGACCCATTTGACCGCCTCCCCGGAGTTGTAGGCCCACTGCCTGATGAGCGACGGGCTGCAGCGGTGGGCGCTGTCGGCGATGAGCCGTGCCACCAGTGCCTCCACGCCGGCCTTGTCGCTCTTTGCCAGATCGATGCCGGAACCGGTATTGCCCTGGGAAATCGGCATGGGGTGCTTCTGGACCACCGCAACCTTCGCGCCGTTCTCGGCGGCGGAGAGCGCCGCCGGGACACCCGCGGCGCCCGCACCGACCACCACGACGTCGAACGTCACCGTATGCGCGATCTCCTTGTCCGTGATCGGCTTCGGCTTCGGCATGAAATTGAGCGTCGCGCCACCGTCCGAACTCTTGGCGAACTGCCCGCCTTTTTCCACCGCCGCCTCAGCATCCTTCGCGGCAAAACCGCCGAGACCCAGCAAGCCGGCGCCGGCGGCGCCCATTGCCGTGCGGGACAGGAAGCTCCGCCGTGAGATGCCCTGTTCGAGCACATGCTTAGTGTACTGATCCATACCACTCTCCTCGTTCGTTGTGTCGTGAGCCATTCCTCTTACCTCCTCTGAGTTGTCTTCAACCATCAAACTGCCCTCCTCACTCTGGTTATGCCGCTGCAAAACGGTAAACGGGCGCCCGCTTGTATTGCCGTAACGAGACAATTCCATGGTAGAGCAATGCGCGTGCCACTCGTAGTAACATGCTGATATTGATGGATTTGATAAAATTATTATTTTTTCATAAATACTAAATAGATAATATATTCCAAAAATGCTAATATATTAGCATTTTTGGAATAATAAACGTGTAATGCACTGCAATGATTGAATTTAATAAAGCCAATGGGGTTGACAAAATGTCACTGAACAAACTGTGGTTTGAGCTGGAGGAATGGGAGAAGGAAATCCTGCTGTACCTGGCCCAGGGCATTTCACCGGTCTCCATCGACCTGCTCTGCATGTTGTCGGCGCGCTCCCCCGTGGAAATACTCACGGTGATGGACAAACTCAAAAAGAAAAAGGTCGTCTGCGAGAAAAAGGAATGTCCCAAGGGCACCTATTTCCTCTGTGAAAGCCAACTGGGGGAACAGATCCGGGAATACGTCCCGGAGGAGGCCATGCGGGAAGCCGTGTGCGCCATGATCAGGACCTACCATCAATTTCTCGACGAGGGGCACGACAAGGACCTCGCCCTGGCGAAACTGTACCTGGAAAACGGCGAATGCCCACAAGGGCTGAGCTACGTAAGAAACGCCGCCGACTTCTTCCTCCAGACCGACCAGCCGGACAAGGCGCTGGCCTATTACGACTACCTGGTGCGCACCGTTGCCGCTGCCGGCCTGAACGCCGGCAATGCGGAGTTCTACCTGTCCGGCTTCATGGGGAAGATCGAAACCACGGGGCAATGGATCCCGGTGGACGAGATCGTCTCCCAGGTGTTCGAGGCCTGCGCGGTGGCCCGGCGTTACCGGCAGTGGCAGTTCCTGGCGCGGGCGCAGTTCGAGCTGATCTGGCGCCTGCTCCTGCAGGGCGACATCAAAAAGGCGGCCCACTATGTTTCCGCGACCATGAAGCTGGCCGAAAGATTGGCCGACAAGCGGATGGTCAAGATGGCGGCCATGTGGCAATGCGAGATCCACCGCTGGCGGGGCGAAGTGGCGGAGGGGGTCCGGCGCTACGAGGAGTCGGTGGAGAAGCTGGAGACCTTCGGGGACGACAAGCCGTCGCTGTGGGCCGGGGCGGCGCTGGGGCTGAGCTACGTCATCTCCGGGCGGGCGGCCCAGGGGTTGGGGATGATCGAGGCGGTGCGGCTCAAGACCAACCTGCTCAACATCATGTCCCGGCGGCTGGTGGTGTTCGTCGACCGGATGCTCATCGTATCGCTGCTCGAGATCCGCAGGCTCGACGAGGCGAAGGCCTACGTCGACGCCATGCTCACGCTGCCGGACAGGCTGCTCGGCTTCTACATGCTGCGCGAACTCTGCCTCTACCGCGCCTACTTCCTGTGCGGCGAGGGCAAGTACCGGGAGGCGTTCGATTACCACGTAAAGGCCACGGAGTACATGCGCTACGGCGGCTTTGTCCAGCAGAAGTTCCCCTGGAGCTTCGAATACATGGACATTCTGGAAAAGCAGGGGTTCATCCATGGGGAGATGAATTACGACGGGGAGGTGGAGCGGGTCCTCAGGGGGCACGACATCTACATGAAGGGGGTCGGGCTGCGCTACCGGGCCCTGCGCAGCCTGGAGCGGCACGAGCCGTGTGAAAAGGTGTTGGCGGACCTGCACGGAAGCGAGAGCCTTCTGGAGCGGGCCGGCGCCGAGATCGAACTGGCCCGGACCCGGATCGCCCTGGGGCGCGCACACCTGAAAACGGGCGACGCCCAACACGCCCAGAGCTACCTGGAAAAGGCGTGGATGGTGTTCTCCAAGATCGACATAGAACTGTTCCCCAAGGAGTTGCTGGCGACCCTCCCCCTGGAGAAAAAAAATGAAATAGTGTTCAACAGGATCATCGCCATCAACAAGTCCCTGGGAAATATCAGGGAAAAGAGCACCTTCCTCAATCAGGTGATCAGTGCGGCGCTGGATTTCACCATGACCACCCGCGGGGCGCTTTTCAGCATAGGGAGGGACCGGGAACCGTGTGTCGTGGCCAGCAGAAATATGGATCCGCTGTTCTTCACGACAAGGCAATTCAAGCTTATCAAGAAAGTCGTGGCCCTGACCGCCCGGACGACAGCGGAGCGGATCGTGCCGGGGCCCGGCGCAACGGACGCCGTGGCAGAGGATGCCCTGGCGCAAAGCGGCACCACATCGTTCATCTGCATGCCGGCACGGCAGAACGAGGCCATGCAGGAATACCTGTACCTCGACAACAAATTCACCGAAGGTGCGTTCAGTACAAGCCAGCTTCTCTATCTGCGGCTTCTGTGCAGCCAGATGGCGGTGGGGCTGTCCAATATCGAGGCCTACGAGGCGATCCGGGAGACGAAAGACCGCTACCAGGACGAGGCGGTCTTCTACAAACGGGAGATGGGGATCGACAACCCCATCGAGACCATCGTCGGCACCTCCACGGGGATCACCACGGTCAAGGAGGCGATCCGCCAAGCCGCACCCACGGATATCTCGGTGCTGGTCATGGGGGAAACCGGCGTGGGCAAGGAGTTGGTGGCCAAGGCCATCCACAACCTGAGCAACCGCAAGGACGGCCCCTTCATCCCGGTCAACCTGGCGGCCATCCCGTCCGAGCTCTTCGTCAGCGAGCTCTTCGGCCACGAGAAGGGGGCCTTCACCGGGGCCGGGGACCTGTACAAAGGGCGCTTCGAACTGGCCCACGGCGGGACCATCTTCCTGGACGAGATCGGCGACCTGCCGCTGCACGTCCAGGTGAGGCTGCTGCGCGTCCTCCAGGAGGGGAGCTTCGAGCGGCTCGGGAGCTCGAAAGCGATCCGTTCCGACTTCCGGGTGGTGGCGGCCACCAACAAGGACCTGGCGCGGGAGGTGGAAAAGGGGACGTTCCGCCAGGACCTGTACTACCGGCTGAACGTCTTTCCGATCCAGGTGCCGCCGCTGCGCGAGAGGCTGGAGGACATCCGCCCCCTGGCCCAGCATTTCCTTGTGGTATCGAGCCAGAAGATGCGCAAGAAGCTGCAGCACATCCCCGCCGACGAGCTGCGCAAGCTGATGAATTACAACTGGCCGGGCAATGTTCGGGAGTTGAAGCACACGGTGGAGCGGGCGGTCGTCCAGTTTACCAGCGGCAGGATAAGCTTTACGGGGGTTGAGAATGCCCCGGCGGACGCCCTGCCGGAGGGGGGCTCCTTCTGGGCGCCCTTGGCCGACATGGAGCGGGAGTATATCGAAAAGGTGCTGAACGCCACGCGCTGGCGGGTCAACGGCCCCAAAGGCGCGGCGCTCATCCTCGGACTGAAGCCGGTGACGCTGTTTGCCCGCATGAAAAAGCTGGGGATCAGCCGGAATAAATAGAGCGGCCTTGGCGTATGCTCCTCGCCGGTTTTATGGAGGGAACGCCAGAATAGAATTGACAAGCCTCTCCGGACCTGATAGAAAAGCCGAAAATTTTTCAGGGATAGACGACAATACTCAACCATCCGCAAGGATGGGGCGGAAAGCCTATAGGGTCTCACCGAGACAGCCGGGTTGCCGAAATATCACGTGATATGCGGCAATCCGGCTTTTTTTGTGCCGCACCGCGCTGCCCGCCGACGGCAGTACAACCAGGTGGTACACGATAATACTCAACCATCCGCGAGGATGGGGCGGAAAGCCTACAGGGTCTCACCGAGACAGCCGGGTTGCCGAAATATCACGCCAGATATGCGGTAATCCGGCTTTTTTGCGCCCGGACCCGAAATGTGCGGGGACAATCCCGGTTGGAGGATCTGTCGCCGGTACACCCTACAGACCAGTGAGAAAGGTAGTGCATCGCCCATGCGTCCAGTCGTCGCCCAGTCGCCCTTCTTGTCCAATTGTTTTCGCCTTGCGGCGCTTTGGGTCTTCATCGCGGCTCTCCAGGGGTGCGCCGCGGTAAAAGGTGCCCAGGAAAATTCCTGGCTTGCTTCGGGCCCGGTTGAAAAGGAGGTCGAACGAAACCGATTCCCGGTTGCCAAAGGAGACGACGTCATCGGCCGGCTGGCTGCCGTCAGGCTTGAAAAGGGGGATACGCTGCCGGATGTCGCCCGGCACTTTGGCCTGGGGATCAACGCCATCAGCGCCGCCAATCCCGGGGTGGACGTATGGGCGCCCGAGGTCGGAAAACGTATCGTCCTGCCCCTGAGCTTCATCCTGCCGAACGCTTCGAGAAAAGGCATCGTGGTCAATCTGGCCGCCATGAGGCTCTTTCACTATACCGGGGAGGGCACATCGCCGGTGGTGACGACCTATCCGGTCGGGGTGGGGACCAAAGAGCGGCCCACGCCCCAAGGCCAGATGCGCGTGGAGCGCAAGGCGGCCCGGCCGACCTGGCATGTGCCCGCTTCCATTGCGGCGGATCACCGGAAGAAGGGGGATATCCTGCCCGCGGCAGTGCCGCCGGGGCCGCAGAACCCCCTGGGGGAATACGCGCTCTATCTGAGTAAAGCGGGCTATCTGATCCACGGCACCAACAAGCCGGCCAGTATCGGCCTGAAAGCGACCAACGGCTGCATGCGGCTCTACCCGGAAAACATCAAGGCGCTCTTCGGCGATACCCCGGTCGCCACGCCGGTCGCCATCGTCAATCAGCCCTACCTCATCGGCCAACGCGATGGCGTGCTGTACCTGGAAGCCCATACGCCCCTGGAAGACTCGGGCGCCGGCGAGTTGCAGAAAGTGTACGAGCGGTTGAAAATCATCGAAAAGAAGTCAGGGCGCACGCTCGACTGGGAAAAGATCAGGCAGGTTCAGACCGAAGCCCGGGGGATTCCCGTCCCCATCTTCGAAATGGGCCCGGGGAGCGGGGGAGGGCTGCCAAAAACCGTGGAGGTGGAGCATCCGGCCACCCTGTACGGCAAACCGGAACAGCCTGAACTGAACATGGCGGCGTGGTATGTGCTGGCTGCCGATGTGCATGACGAGATCGACGCCCGGAGAATCGCCGCCATCATCAACCACCAGGGGCCGCCGATCCCGGCGCAGGTGCTGCCAAAGAGCAAGAGCTACCGGGTTATCGCCGGCCCTTTCGGCACTGTTGGCGAGGCCAGGGAGGCGACCAGGCGCCTGAAAATGGATTTGGATATGGACGGTATCGTGATTGAACCGGTCGGGACGCTGTGAACCGGGTTTATGAAGCAGGGCCTTATTTGGACAGGCACCTGTTGAAACAGGGCAAACCAACAAAAAAGGAGGCAGTCGGAGATGAAAAAAAGTATGGTACTGGTAGCAATGATGTTGTTCCCCGCCATGACGCTGACGAGTTGTGCAACAACCGGTGACCTGGAGAAAATGCAGGCACAGCAGAAACTGATCGATGCGAAGGCCGATCAGGCATTGCAGGATGCGCAGGCTGCCAAGGCGGCGGCCGATGCGGCCAAGTTGAAGGCGGATGTTGCCACGGCCCGCGCCGAAGAAGCGACCAAGGAGGCAGAGGCGCGGGAAAAGATCGCCGATGAAAAGGCGAAAAAAGCCGATGCGGTTTTCCAGAGGTCCATGAAGAAATAGGTCGATTCCTGATGACTGCTGAGGATAATGAAATGGCAGGGTCTCACACCCCTGCCGTTTCATTATTCGCCACGTACGCTAGCGGAGCACGATGGTCCCGGTGCATCCGCCAGGAGGTGAGGAGATGAGGGAACCGAGAGCCTGCCCAATCATACGGCCTGATGGTTTCAGACGTTCTTCGGCATATGCGGGCGGGAAAAGGGGGCGGAGAAGGGGACGCCTCTTCCTGTTCCTTGCCGCCATGGTATTAGCGCCGATGATGATGGCCGGCTGCGGCGGCATGCAGGGAGGGTTTCGCGACAGGGCCGCCTTTGCAGAGGCCAATGACCTGTTCAGCCAGGGGAAGTACCAGGCATCTCTGAACAAATACGGCCAGCTTATGGAAAAAGAGCCCGCAGCGAGGGATCGGATTCTGTTTGAAATGGGTATCATTTATGCCCACCCCAAAAATGAACAAAAGGATTATCCGAAATCCCTGGACTGCTTCCAAAAGATCATCAGGGAATATCCCGGGAGCGACTACCGGCACAACAGTGAGGTCATGGTCTTTACCATTAACAACGTGGTTTTCAAGGACCGGTTGATTGCCGAGCAGCACGCGCGAATAGAGGCTCTTCATCACGAGGCGAAACGTGGGGAGGATGAAGCTGCTGCACTGCAACGGAGGATACGGCTGCTCGAACAGAATGTTCTGGATTTTGCGGCCAGGAAACGGTCGGTAGACAGGATCGTGATTGAAAAGAAGGAACGGCGGCTGATGCTGCTCTCAAAGGGCGAGGTGCTCAAAACCTACAGGATAGCCCTGGGGGGAAACCCGGACGGCCCCAAGGAACGGCGGGGAGACAACAAAACACCTGAGGGCACCTACGTCATCGACGGAAAGAACAGGAACAGCCAGTACCACCAATCCCTCCATATCTCCTACCCGAACGAGCGAGACAAAAAACGGGCGAAAGAACTGGGTGTCTCCCCCGGCGGCGACATCATGATCCACGGAATCAAGGCGGGATTCTCGTGGGTTGGCGCCCTTCAGGCAAACAATGACTGGACAAAGGGGTGCATTGCCGTAACGGATGAAGAGATCGAGGAGATCTTCAAGCTGGTGTCACTCGATACGGTTGTGGAGATACGGCCGTAGGGCTACCCACGCCGCCCACCCGCCCCACTGGCAAAGAACGCGGCGTGGTTGGAGGTGAACAGGGGCGGGTCGTTCCGTACGATCGCCGCTACGGCCGGGTGGCGTTTGAACTCCTTGTCCAGAAAGCCCCGCACCTGCTTGCGGTCCCAGCCGTTGGGATGGCGGAACGCGGTGTAGAGGGACAGGTCCCCCTCGTAGAACGTGCCCTCGCCGTAGCCGGCCGCCTCGTCGCCGCAGATCGGCATGTTGAAGATGGCCAGGTTCATGAAGGTGACGGCCTCGTGGTGGCGCACCACGAATTCCAGGGTACGCCGCGCCTCGGCCTCGGTCTCGGCCGGGGTGCCGAAGAGCAGGTACAGGTAGACCCCGATCCCCGCCGCATGCAGATTGCGCAGCACCACCGACGCCTCCCCGAGGTCGATCCCCTTGTCAAGCCTGTCCAGCACCCCCTGATCGCCCGATTCCAGCCCCAGCTTGAGCATCACGCAGCCTGAACGCCTCAGGGCGCGGCAGAAATCCGGGTCGGCCAACTCCGGGCCGAAGCGGGCGAAGCCGTACCAGGGGGCGCCGGGCGGATCGGCGGCCACGGCCCGCAGGAAGGCGGGGCTTACGGCGTTGTCCAGCAGGTGCAGCAACACCGGCCGGGTCTGGGCGGCGAGGGCGTGCAGGTCGGCCAGGGCCTCGCCGACCGGCAGCGGCGTGTAGCGGTTCCCCTCGGCCCGCTCCGGGCAGAAGGAGCAGCGGTTCCAGTAGCAGCCACCGGCGGCGCTGTAGGGGAGGATGAAGCCGGGCGCGAGATAGTCGCGCATGGGCAGCAGGGTGTAGTCGGGCCTGACCCGTCCCCGGTCCGGGGCGGCGGAGCCCAGGAGTTCCAGCAGGGGGAGCTCCCCCGGTCCCGCGATCAGGTGGTCCACCAGCCCGCCGAAGGGGTTTTCCCACCCCGGCCGGCGCAGCCACGAGGTGACCAGGCCGCCCCCCAGGACGATGCGCAGGGCGGGGAAGCGTTTCCGCACCTGGCCGATCATGGCGAAGGTGGTGAGCGCCTGGCTCAGGTAGTTGAGGGAGAAGCCGACCGTGGCCACGCCGTCGAGCCATTGCTCGAAGCCGGCGCTGAACCAGGGATAAAAGGGGTTCTGCTCGGGGTGTCCGGCGCTGAAGAGCAGGTCCGCGCTCCGCAGGGGGGAGAGCCGGACGTGCTGGTAGTCCGCCAGCCCCACCACCGCGCCGCTTGCCCGGCCCGCCACGGCCAAGAGGCGGTTCAGGTCGTTGACGGCCCGGCTGTAGCGGTCGGGGGAGCGGTACAGGTCGCCGCCCCGCAGGTCGGCCAGGTGGCGTGCGCGCCCCTTGGCGGCCCGGCGACTCCAGGTGTCGCCGGCCGCGCACGGCTGTCCCAGCAGCCAGAGCAGGCCCTCCAGGTTGGCGTCCAGCACCCGGCAGGGGAGGCCGCGGCCATGCAGGGCGGCCGCCAGCTGGGCGATGCCGGCCGGCGGCTCGCACGGCTTGGCTGTGGGAGGAAAGATAAGGAGCATGGGGCCATTATGATGAATCGCGGGCGTCATGGCAAGCCGCAGGTTCTCCCCCTCCTTGACAAGGAGGACCATCCGGGGCCTCAAGGGGCCAGGGGGGGGCCCAAAGTGCCGCCGGGGGAGGAGCGGCGGAGCGCAAACCCCCATAACAAATGGTTATATCCATAACCCGCGGTTATGTGGGGTGGTATCTCGTTGAAATGACAATGTCTACGGCGTGGTGCGCCACGTACCCATAACCTCAGGTTATGCCGGTTGCGTAGCGCGGATCATGGCGGTTTGGTTAATATTTTTAATTATTACACTATGTTGTAATAACTTTGCATTGCTGGCATTGCCTGTGCTTTAGCAGGGGATAGAGTTTAACGGCGGATCAGGTGAATCCACTCATCCATCCCTCAAAGTGGAGGTTCGTCATGGCAATGTTCTGGATCCAATTTGTGCTCGTACTAGGTGCCGTGCTCATCGGTATCCGCAGAGGCGGCGTTGCCCTCGGCATGATCGGCGGCCTGGGCGTATCGCTTTTGGTGCTTGGTTTCCGCAGCGCTCCCTCCGAACCTCCCATCGCCGTCATGCTGATCATTCTGGCGGTGGTCACGGCGTCGGCGACCCTCCAGGTGGCGGGCGGCCTGGACTACCTGGTGCAGTTGACCGAGCGGATGCTGCGCGCCCACCCCAAATACGTGACCGTGCTGGCGCCGCTCTCCACCTTTTTCCTGACGGTCTGCTGCGGCACCGGCCACGCCGTCTACGCCCTGCTTCCGGTCATCTCCGACGTGGCCCTCAAGACCAAGATCCGTCCCGAACGCCCCATGGCCATCTCCAGCGTCGCCTCCCAGATGGGGATCACCGCCAGCCCGGTTGCGGCGGCCGTGACCTTCTTCCTGGGATTTGCCGCCAAGGCCGGCCACCCGGTCACCCTGATCGACATCATCATGGTCACCATGCCGGCCGGGGTCATCGGCGTCCTGGCCGCAGCCGCCTGGAGCTTCAACCGCGGCAAGGACCTGGACAAGGACCCCGAGTTCCAGGCACGGCTCCAGGACCCTGACTTCAAAAAGGCGCTGGATGCCGATGTCACCACCCTGGGCAAGGAGATCTCCACCACCGCGAAGATCTCGGTGCTGTTGTTCTTCGCCGGCGTCGGCTCCATCATCCTCTTGGCAAGTTGTCCCCAGCTGCTCCCCCTGGGTATGGACAAGAAGCCGATCGCCATGACCACGGTGGTCCAGTTCGTCATGCTGGCCTACGGCGCCTTCATCATGTTCACCGCTAACGTCAAGGCCAAGGATATCGCCCACTCCAGCGTGTTCATCGCCGGCATGATCGCGGTCGTCTCCATCTTCGGCATCGCCTGGATGAGCGATACCTTCATCACCGCCAACAAGAAGTTTCTGGTGGAGAACATCGGCATCATGGTCAAGATGGCCCCCTGGACCTTTGCCATCGCCACCTTCTGCATCTCCGCCTTTGTGAAGAGCCAGGCCGCCACCCTCGCCATCACGCTTCCCCTGGGCCTGGCCCTGGGGCTGCCGATCCCGCTTTTGCTGGGCCTGATGCCGGCCAGCTACGCCTATTTCTTCTTTGCCTTCTACCCCAGCGACCTGGCCGCCATCAACATGGACCGCACCGGCACGACCCATATCGGCAAATACCTGCTCAATCACAGCTTCATGATCCCCGGGCTGATCGGCGTCTTCGTCTCGACCGTGGTGGCCTATACCATATCGCAACTGATGTTCTAGGCCGCAATCGCCATGCGCGGCCCCGGGCCGCCTCTTTGCCCCGAACACGGCGGATCACAATGGAGTTGATCGCTTCTATTTGGAAAGGTGGGCACACGAAACGTGCCCGCCTTTTTTTTGCCTGAAAACGGAAGATCACCAGCAATGGCATGCCATTGCATACCACGAGAGGAGGAAGTTGATGTCACTCAGCAGAAGGGATTTTCTCAAGAAGAGCGCAACCGTGTCGGCCGTGTCGGCCGCAACCCTGATGGGACTGGCCACGACCCAGGCAATGGCTGCCTCGGATGCACCGGCGGAGGAGCCGAAGGTCGCACCGCGGAAGGGGGACCGCAAGGCCCCGGCCTTCAAGGTCCAGGACCCGTATCCCCTGGGGCCCGATACGACCACATACAACCTGCTCACCAAAAAGCATGTCTCCGTGGTCACGGTCAACGGCAAGGAGATGCTCCAGGTCGATCCCAAAGCGCTCACCCTGCTTGCCAATACCGCCATGCGGGATGTGAGCTTCATGCTCCGGCCGGCCCATCTGGAACAGGTCGCCGCCATCCTCTCCGACCCCGAGGCCTCGGCCAACGACAAGTACGTGGCCACCACCATGCTGCGCAATGCGGAGGTGGCCGCCCAGTTCCAGTTGCCCATCTGCCAGGATACCGGCACCGCCACCATCTACGCCAAAAAAGGGCAGCGGGTGCTGGTGGGGGGCAACGACGAACAATACCTCTCCGCCGGGGTCTATGAAACCTATACGGAAGAAAACCTGCGCTACTCCCAAACCATCCCCTTGGACATGTACCAGGAGGTGAACTCGGGCAACAACCTGCCGGCCCAGATCGACATCATGGCCACCACCGGCATGGAATACAAGTTCCTCTTCGTGGCCAAGGGGGGCGGGTCGGCCAACAAGACCATGCTCTACCAGGAGACCAAGGCGGTGCTCAACCCGGCCAGCCTGGAGAAGTTCCTGGTGGAGAAGATGAAGAGCCTGGGGACCGCGGCCTGCCCTCCCTACCACCTGGCCTTCGTCATCGGCGGCACCTCGGCCGAGGCGTGCCTGAAGACGGTGAAGCTGGCCTCCACCAAATACCTGGATACGCTCCCCACCAGCGGCAACAAGGCGGGACAGGCCTTCCGCGACCTGGAACTGGAGAAGAAGCTCCTGGCCGCGGCCCACACCTGCGGCTACGGCGCCCAGTTCGGCGGCAAATATTTCGCGCTGGACGTGCGGGTCATCCGCCTGCCGCGCCACGGCGCCTCCTGCCCCATCGGCATGGGGGTCTCCTGTTCCGCCGACCGCAACGTCAAGGCTAAGATCAATAAGGACGGCATCTGGCTCGAAGAGTTGGAGCGCAATCCGGGCCGCTTCCTGCCGGCCGCTTTCCGCACCAAGGCCGAGGCGGGCGTCGCGATCGACCTCAACCGCCCCATGAAGGAGATCCTGGCCGACATGACCAGGTATCCGGCCGGCACCCGGCTCTCCCTGAGCGGCACCATCATCGTGGCCCGGGACATCGCCCACGCCAAGTTCAAGGAACGGCTCGACAAGGGGCTGGGGCTGCCCGACTACCTGAAGCACCACCCGGTCTATTACGCCGGCCCGGCCAAGACCCCCCAGGGGATGGCGTCCGGCTCCTTCGGCCCCACCACGGCGGGGCGCATGGACTCCTATGTGGACCTGCTCCAGTCCCGGGGCGGCTCCATGGTCATGATCGCCAAGGGGAACCGCAGCAAGCAGGTGACGGACGCCTGCAAGAAGCACGGCGGCTTCTACCTGGGTTCCATCGGCGGCCCGGCGGCGATCCTGGCCAAGGAAAACATCAAGAAGGTGGAATGCCTCGATTATCCCGAACTGGGGATGGAGTCGGTCTGGAAGATCGAGGTCGCCGATTTCCCGGCCTTCATCCTGGTGGACGACAAGGGCAACGACCTGTACAAAAAAATACTGGGCTAAGCCCACGACAGACATAAGGAGAAAACGCACGTGAAACGCTTCAATTTGAAAACAGTCCTGTTGGTAGGCGCGGCGCTGGCCCTGCAGGTTGCCGCCGTGTGGGGCGCCGCGCCCCGAACGTCCGGGGCCGGAAACGCCCTCGCCGATCTGCACACTGCCCTGGGGGTCACCTGCGCGTCCTGCCACGGCACGGCCAAGGTCGCGGCGGTGGACGACAGCGAGCGGTCGATCAACGTCACCTGCGTCGGCTGCCACGGCAACCTGGATGCCATGGCGGCACAGGCCAGGGCCGGCAGTCACGTCAATCCCCACAAGTCCCATCTGGGCGACATCAACTGTACCGTGTGCCACATGGGGCATGTGCAGTCCAAGGCGTACTGCACCAACTGCCACGCCTTTGCCATGAAGATCCCCGCCGGGGACCCCGTGCCGCAGAAACCGGCGCCCAAGGCCGCCAAAAAGGCTGCTGTGAAGCAGCGGGTCGAACGGGCCGACGTGGTGGTCATCGGGGCCGGGGCGGCCGGCATGACCGCGGCGATCACGGCCCATGACGCCGGCGCCAGGGTCATCCTGATCGAAAAACAGCCGATCACCGGCGGCAACAGCATGCTGGCCGCCGGCGGCATGAATGCGGCCGGGACCCGTTTCCAGAAGGCCAAGGGGATTGCCGATTCGGTGGAGCTCATGTACCAGGATACCATGAAGGGGGGCGGCAACATCGGTGATCCCGCCCTGGTCAGGGTACTGGCCAAAGAATCGGCCGGTTCCGTCGACTGGCTGACCTCCCTGGGTGCCGACATCAGCGATGTGGGGAGGATGGGGGGCGCCAGCGTCAACCGCACCCACCGGCCCAAGGGGGGCGCGGCCGTGGGCGCCCATATCGCCGGCGTGCTGAAGAAAAATGCCGTCCAGCGGCGGATCGACATCCGCCTCAACAGCAAGGTGGTCAAGCTGATCGAGGACAACAAGGGACGCATCACCGGGGTGCAGGTGGAAGGGAAGCACAGCGGCCTCTACACCATCAAGGCCAAGGCCGTGGTGCTCACCGCCGGCGGCTTTTCGGCCAATGCGGACAAGGTGGCCTTTTACCGCCCCGAATACAAGGGGATGACCACCTCCAACCAGCCCGGCGCAACGGGCGACGGCATGGACCTGGGCGCCAAGGCGGGCGGCGAGCTGAAGGACATGAAAGAGATCCAGATCCATCCCACCGTGGCGGCCGGCAGCCGGATCCTGATCACCGAAGCGGTGCGGGGCAACGGCGCCATCCTGGTGAATCACGAAGGCAAGCGCTTCGTGAACGAGCTGACGACCCGGGACAAGGCCTCGGCCGCCATCCTGGCCCAGACCGGCAAATCGGCCTACCTGGTGTTCGACGAGGGTATCCGCAAGAGCCTCAAGCAGATCGACGGCTATTTTCACCTGGAACTGGTGAAGGAAGGCGCCACCATCCAGGAGCTTGCCGCCGCCATCAACGTCCCCGCAACGGTCCTCGAAGCGACGGTGGCTTCCTACAACGCCGCCTTTGACGGGAAAAGCGATCCCGACTTCAAGCGCCCCGACATCCCGCGTCCCATCAGGACGGCCCGGTATTACGCCATCGAGGTCAAGCCGGGGGTGCACTACACCATGGGCGGGCTGAAGATCAATGCCGACGGCCAGGTCCTCGCCGCAAGCGGCACACCCATGGCCGGCCTGTTCGCGGCGGGCGAGGTGACCGGCGGGGTGCACGGCAACAACCGCCTGGGCGGCAACTCCATTTCCGAGACCATCACCTTCGGGCGGATTGCCGGCGCCAGCGCCGCCAAACTCGTGAAGGGCGGGGCGAAGAAATAGACTCAGGTCCAGGGGAAACGAAGGAGTTTTTCTGTTCCCGCCTCGGGGACGATGAAGAACAACCCGTCTGACAGGGGAAAGGGGGCGGCCGCCAGGCCGGCCCCTTTTTCGTGGCGGTGCCACGTGCCGGGTGGGGCGGGCAAAAAAATGCCCCGCGATCAGGAGGGAATCGCGGGGTGCCGTATGGGCCAGTCGTGTTATGGAGAGTAGACGATGGGATTTTCATTTCGGTTACAAAAAAGTTGCAGTGTCATGATTTTTTTCTGTAACAGGTACCACCGTGTGACCATGGGGGACAATAAAAAAGCCGCTCATTGCCGAATTCGGGTAATGGGCGGCACTGGGGTTCACCGGCCGGCAGAGGCCGCGGGTGCTATTCCTTGCCTTGGGCGGTTTCCGCCGCTTTCTGGGTTGCCGGCTCCGTCGCTTCTTCCGCCGGGCTGGCCGTTTGGGGTGCAGCCGCAGCAGCCTGCGCCACCTGGTGGGTTTGTGGGAGCGGTGCGGCCGTTGTTGCTTTGATATTCAAGTAGCCATCGACCGTTTTCACGTCCACGCCCATCTTCTGGGCAATCTGTGCCGGGGTCTGTCCGGCCAGTTTCAGTGATTTGGCAAGAGCCGCACCGGTGAGTTCCACGGTATCGTGTTTGGGTTGTGACGGTTCCGGTGCCGAAGCAGCGGGTGCCGCGGATGCTGCGGGCGTCAAAGCCGTACCCTGTGTTTGCGGTGATACGACATTCCCTGAAATCCCATTGATGTCCATAGCCACTCTCCTTTTTCCTTGATATGGTCGCAAAAGCTGCGCACGTCATGGTGCCAATCACCACATGATCGGCGCAACGATGCCTGGAGTGACAATATATACGAATACTTAGCTGAAACTTAGGGGGCGTGCACATTTTTGTGCTAAGGAAAAAAACCGGGGGGATGAGCAAGGAAGGGGACCGCTGCCAAACGGCGTCACCCCGGCGAGCAGACATAGCGAAACCGTGCCCCGGCGCCATCTTTCCGGTTGCGTAGCGAGACGGTGCCGCCCAGCCGGTCGGCAATGCTGCGCACAATGGCCAGCCCCAGGCCGCTGCCGGTTTCATCGGTACCCATGACCCGGTAAAACGGTTCAAAGACCCTCTCCTCCTCGTCATGGGGAATCCCCCGGCCGTTGTCGGTCACCTGAAAGATCACCCGATCTTCTTCACGGTACAGTTCCACATCGACTATCCCGCCGGCAGGGGTATAGCGGACGGCGTTATCGACGGCGTTGCGCACCAGAATGGCCAGCGCATCGGCCGGAGCGTTCACGATTGCCTCCTCAAGGCGCTCGCACCCCAGGTCGATCCCCTTGGCCCCGGCCATGGGCATCAGGTCCTCGATCACCTGTAGGATCAGCCGGTCCAGGCGAAACTCGGCCGCGGGGGAGGCAGCGGCCTGTTGCCGCGCCAGGGAGAGCAATTGGTCCAGGAGCGAACGGGTACGGGCCAGCCCTTCCTTGAGTTGCCGGAGGCGCTCCTCCCGCTCGTGGGGGCGGTCGCACCGCTCCAGGTTTTCCGCCTGCAGGGTTAGGGCCGTCAAGGGGGAGCGCAATTCGTGGGCGGCATCGGCTATGAAGCGGCGTTGCTGGGCGAGCGCCTCGTCAAGCCGCCGCATCAGGCCGTTGATGGACGTTACAAATGGCCTGATCTCCTTGGGAACGCCCCCTTCGGGGAGTGTCGTCAGGTTGGTGTCGTCCCGTTGGTCCAACTGGTGGGAAAGGCCGGTGACCGGCGCGAGCGCGCGCCGGACGATCCAGGCGGTCAAAAGGCTCAGAAATGGCACCAGCAGCAACACCGGCACCAGGGTGTGCAACCCGCTGTTCCGGGCCGTCTCGTCTCGGACCTCCGTCGGCTGCCCCACCGCAATCCGCAACCCCGACGGCAGGGTGCGGACGAACAGCCGCCAGGTTTCCCCCCGGCTGTCGATGGTCTGGAAGCCCTCTGGCAGGTTGGGGGGGATCGCTGGCTGCGTGACCCGGGCAACCGGGCCTGGCGGCACCGGAACCCCCAGAGGGGTGATGATGATCCGCGCATCGGGATCGCGTCGCTCCTCTGCCTTGGTTGTCCCGGCCCACGGCTCCACGGCCGTGCCGGAGCGTCCCACCAGCAGCGCCACCTGCTGGAGTTGGTCGTCCTGCAGTTCCTGGGCCTCCCGAAAGGCCAGGAAAAAGGAATATCCGCCGGCTGCCATGCCGCTGACGATCGTGACCAGGGCAATCCAACCGGAAAGCTGTCGATGCAAGGAGATATTCATGGGTGTCGATCCACCATCCATCCCAGCCCCCGCACGTTTCTGATCGCTTCACTGCCGAGCTTTTTACGCACGGAGTGGATAAGGAACTCGACGGCATTGCTCTCGACCTCCTCGTTCCAGCCGTAGATGCGGGTCTCCAGATCCTGGCGCGACAAAATGGCGCCGGGGCGCACCAGCAGCGCCTGCAACAGCGCGAATTCCCGGGCGGACAGGCGGCAGCGCCGCTCGCCGCAGCCGGCTTCCTTGGTCACCGGGTCGAGACACAGGATGCCGTTGGTTAACAGCGTCGCCGCCTGTCCTCCCTTGCGCCGGGCAACGGCCCGCATGCGGGCCAGCAACTCCCCCGCGGCGAACGGCTTGACCAGGTAGTCGTCCGCTCCCAGATCCAGCCCTCTGATCCGTTCATCCAGGCCGTCCCGGGCCGTGACGATCAGCACGGCGGTGGCGTCGCCCCGGCTGCGTATCCGCTCTAGCACCACCAGGCCGTCCTCTCCGGGCAGGCCCAGGTCGAGGAGCATCACCTCGTACTCGCCGGTCTCGACGGCATCCAGGGCCTGGATGCCGTCCCGTACCCAGTCCACGGCATAGGCGGCATCCTTCAACACCTGCATCGTCGCTTCGCCGATCATCCGGTCGTCTTCAACCAGTAGCACCCGCATCAGGTCTCCTGCAATTCTCCGTGATTGGTCAAATATACCATATCGACCCGGCGTGGCAACAGCAGTGCCGACAGCGCCAAAGCCGTCAGATAGATCATCCCCCAGGACCAGAGGGTATCGCTCAGGAAATGTCCTCCCTGGGCGATACGGGCATAGCTCATGAGCAGACCGAAACCGAGGCCTCCCGCCAGCCACCCCGCGGCAAGCGCAGGCCTGGTGCGGCGATAGACGAAAAACGGCGCTGTCAGGTAGAACGCGGCCGCGCTGTGCCCACTGGGGAAGGAGCGCCCCTGGCCGTCGATGCCCGGTTGCCAGGGGTGGAGAAACTGCCTGGAACCGCCGAATTGCACGATCTCACAGGGCCGTGGCCGGCCCCAGTGATCCTTGAAAACGGCATTTACCAACACCCCCGGCCCCAAGGCCAGCAGCAGGACCAGGAACGCTCCCCGGCGGCGCCATGGGTGCCACGACGGTTTGTAGCTGCCGTAGCAGGCGGCGCACAAGCCGAAGGACGCCAAAACGAGTGCCGGGAAGCGGTCCATGTGATAGAGCGCCTTCCAGGGGAACTGTTCCCCGACCGGCCACCCGCCGGACCGGTGGAAATGGGACGAGACCGCCAGGTCTGCCCCGGTAGCGGCAATTATGGCCGTCACTACCGTTAGGAATACTACTGCGAGCAACGCCTCTCGCCACGTGTTCGCCTGCATGGGGACTCCCGTCTTAATTGGTGTTGTTTCGTGCGATCCGGCAAGGCCGGCCCCACTCTATACCGCAGTATCTGCCCGCTGTCCGGCACGGGCCTGGGCATCCCAGAGTAGCACGGCCATTGCGAACAACAGGCCGGTGCACATGGTACTGACGGAGAGGCCGATATGGAGCTGCTGGTTCTCGGCAATCCAGTCGCCGATAGCCGTCCCGGCGCTACGTACGATGGCGATGGCAAACCAGTAGTATGCCATGGTGGCAAGCACTCCCCCACGGCCGGCATAGAGCACCACTGCCAGCATTGCCGCCAGGATCAAGGCCGCTGAGCCGCCTCCCAGCGCATGGGAACAGAGGTCGCCGAAGACGGTGCCAAAGGTGCCGGCCACAAGCATGGTCAGCCAGAAAGTGCCATTGACCTTGGGGGAGCCGGCCTTGCCGGCCACATCGTCGTCCCTGTTCCGCGCTGCCGCCCGTGCAGACGCATAGCTGCTCCAGACCAGGCATGACATGGCGAGCGCCAGTATGAGGGATAACAATGTCCGGTCGAGGTGCATGCCATTGCGTCCCGCCAGAAAGTCGGCGATGTTTGTGGCGCCGGTACGGATGATGATAATGGCACACCAGTAGTAATAATAATGGGCTATTTTGTCGGTCTGCTCGATGAGTTTGACCACCCCGAAAATGACTGCCAGCAACACTAAGCCACCGCCAATGCCTAATCCGCTCTCATGGGCGTAATAATCTCCCAGATTGGTGCCGAAGATGCTTGCCAGGGTGATGGCGGTCCAGTAGTGCCAGCCAATGCTTGGGGTGTGGATAGCTTTCACGTTTTCTTTCTCCTTGTCTTTTTCGACTCGAACCGGGGCGTTGAGCGCCTGGTCATTTTCCTGGTTTGGTCAGAGACCGCATGGCGTAGTCGTTCTCCTGCAAGTTGCGGTCAAGGAGCCTCAGTTCTTCCGGGGTGTAGACCTTTTCTCCCCTGGCGATCTCGGTTTTCAATTTGTTGATCCGCTCTGCCAGACACTCCACCGCACCTGGGCAATTGTTGCCATACAGTAAGCACCCATTCTTCCCCTCTGGCGGAACAATGGCGAAAGCCGGCACCGTTGCCATGACTACAGCTAAGGCACACATCAAAGCGATTTTGTTTTTCATGAACATGATTCCTTTTGGGGTTTTTAGTCATCTATTTCATGGTTTTCCCCGTGCAGAGATATCTCAGCCCGGTCTCTTTTTCTTTTGGTTGTACCGCCCCCGCATCCCGGTTGCGGCAGTCGTAAACGTGGCTTTCGATCAATGGCATTTCTGTGCCGCCCTTTGGGGAAAACAGTACAGGCTTGCCAGTATCAACGTAAGAAGCACTGCCGATGCCGAGTAGCGGCTGAGTGCCAGTCCTCCAGAGCTGTGCGGTTTGTCAAGCAGGTCGCCTACGACCGCTCCGAGCGGGCGCGTAAGGATGAATGCCGTCCAGAAAAGTGTCGTGCGGGATATGCGTGTCCGGTAGTATGCGCCGACAACAGCCAGCAGCAGCGTAGTGAATACAACGATACCCTTTGTGTAGCCAAGCCCGGCGGTATCGGCAGTCCAGTCCCCAAGCGCGGTGCCGAGGGTTTGGGAAAACATGATCGTCACCCAGTAAAAGATCTCCGTCTTTTTTGTCCGGACCGTCGCTATGGAGATAGACCCCATGGTGCGATACCAGGTGGTCAGGGAGGCCACGAGTAGGGCAAACAGAATCGACGCGCCGCCGGCATAGCCAATCCCCAGGGAACGGTCGAAGAAATCGGCCAGTGTGGTGCCCACCATGGTTGTTGCGATGATGGTCGTCCAATATAAAAGCGGGTGATAGCGCTTGGCCGAGACCTGGGCGGTGACGGCGATGGCAAAAAGCGCGGCGAATAGTGCCGTCCCAACGAGATAGCCCAGATTCATGGACATGGATACTGCGTCACCGCCGGTTTCACCAAGGGTGGTGGCGGCGATTTTTATGATCCAGAAGACGAGTACCACCTCTGGAACCTTGCTTCTTTGTTCTGCGCTTTCGCAGAGTGATGATTTCATGTGAGCTCTCCGATGTTTTTGCGTATGCTACCGCTGACGACGACGGGTCTGTTATCTCCCGGAGTTCGTTGCTGCCGGACGATGCGACTCTAGGGGGGCAAACTTAGCTGATGATTAGGAGAGGAATTTTTTTCGCAGGAGGGATTTTGACCGTATCTTGTCGACGGTCCGCAGAACCGGTTTGCGCCCACGGACGGAAAAACGCCGGCCGGGGCGCGAGACAGTTGCCGGAGCGGTGGTAATACTTTACTATAATACTACGCCGGGAAAAAAACTGCCTGTCGCCGAAGCGTTCTCTTTGGTGCAGGCGAGAGGATTGCGTCCCATGAACGAAAGCGAACAAGAGGGTGCGGCCGTTACCCCGCACGATACGAGATACCTGTTTGTGCTCCCCTTTTCCACGGACCGCGCGCTGGCTCGGCGTTTTCTGGCCAGCGACCGGCAGATGGTCGGCAACATCCGTTTCGGCAAGATTCTGGAAACCCTGGACAAGGTGGCCGAGAACACCACCTTGGCCTACGTCAACCGCTTCTACCCGGACGCCCGGGTAGTCACCGCCGCCATCGACAGCGTCGTGATCCGAAACCTGGCCGACACGAACCACGATCTGGTCTTTTCCGCCCAGATCAACCATGTGGGGCGTTCTTCCATGGAGGTGGGCATCCGGGTCGAATCCCTGGGGGTGGGGTGGGGGCACCTTGCCACCTGCTACTTCACCATGGTTGCCCGCTCCACGGATGGAGGGGAGGCCAAAAGCCTCTCCCTGCCGCCTTTGGCGTACAGCCAGGAGATCGAGGTAAAGCGCTACAAAAAGGCGGAACAGCGGCGCCAGGCCTACCGGGAGAGCCTGGCAAAGGCGGAGGAGATGCCCTCCCTGGACGAGTACCTGTTTCTCAAGAAACTGCACAAGGAACAGGAGGCGGAGGGGTTCAGCGGCATCCGGGCCGGCCAACTGGTGCTGGAATCGACCCAGCGGGCATACCCCGAGCAGGAGAACGTGCCCAAGACCGTGTTCGGCGGCTACCTCGTGCGCCGGGCCTACGAGCTTGCGGCCCTGGCCGCGGAGATGGTCGCCCCCGGCAGGGTGGTGCCGTGCCAGGTGAACCGGATCAACTTCAACCAGCCGGTGTTTCTCGGGGACCAGCTCAAATTCATCGCGCGGGTGGTCTACACGGGCAAGACGACCATCACCGTCCAGTCGGATATCGAGCGCTTCAGCCGGGACGCGGGCGACAAGGCCCTGTCCAACTCATGCCTGTTCACGTTCCGTAACGTGGACAGCGACCTGCAGCCCCAGCCGGTGCCCCCCATCTACCCGGTGACCTATGCCGAAGATGCGCGCTACCTGAACGCCTACCGCCAGCGGGTGGATTGACGGTATCGGGGCCGGCGTCCCCGAATCAGCCGGGAAAACCATCTGCCACTGAGGCGTAGAGACACTCGGGAAGCAGAATCTCTGTGTTTTCTCCGCACCTTTGTGGCTCGGAGCCTTAACGGCCGTTTCAGGCCTCAACGACCGCGCGGGGTTTTTATTGCGCGCCTTTCCCGGCAAAGGCCTTTTTGCCGGATTTCACGAGTTTTCTGCCCGGGGCGATGGACCAGAGGAACGTGGCCGGTCTCTTGAGGGCCGCTTTATCTCCGTCCTTGCCGATGTCCAACTCCAGGGCCACGCACCCCCCTTTCTTGAGGGCGACCGGCGTGGCGGTATCCAGCAGGCTCGCCACGAGGGAACCGAGCAGCGGCTCGTGTCCCACGACCATGACCCGCTTCGCCTCCTTCTGGTGCAGGATGTGGCGGGTGAGTTCCTCCAGGTCGCCGTCCGGCTGGAGCGGCCCGGCGATGACGGTCCTGTTCTTCCGGCAGGCCCGCTGGGCCGCGATCTCCGCCGTCTGGACCGCCCGTACGAGCGGGCTCGACAGGATGAGGCGCGGTTTGTGTCCGCACCTTGTCACCCGCTCGACGACCTTCCGGACGTCGGCTCTTCCCCGTTCCGTCAGGTAACGCCACTCGTCGTCGCCCCCGTCCGTCCGCTCCACCGCCTCACCATGTCTCAGAACGTACAAAATCATTGGTCCCTCCTTTGAGCCGTCATGCGTAAAGTATAGGTGCACCCGGGGTTTTTGCAACCGCACGCTTCGCTGTTACAGATCGGTGACACGGGGCGCCGGGCGGCGTGCCGCCAGGAAAAACAGGCCATCCCGCCGCAATTCCCCCCTCGTTTGCCCAGGCCGCGGCGCCGGAATGTCGCAAGAAAATTTCCCTGCCGCAACCCGATCGTAGCAATTCGCAGGTATGGTATGCCCCAAGCCGGTTCGCCGCGGCAGGCCGCGAGCGGAAAGCAGATACCGCAGGCACATGACGGGATTGGAATTATGGCAGGTCGCGACAACCAACAGCTCCCCACCATCGACGGGGTCATGAGAAACGTCACGCCGGTCTCCTCCGGCATGCCGGTCAGGGAGGTGGCCGCCATCTTCCAGGGGGCCCCGGACCTGGTGATGATACCGGTCGTGGGCAGCGGCGGGTTCGAGGGGGTCATCAGCCGGAGGGACCTGTTCACCCGCCACCTGTCGCGCCCCTTTGCCATGGAACTGTTCGGCAAAAAAGCCATCGGCTCCCTGATGGACGGCGCGCCGCCGGTCATCGCCCCAGGCTGCGGCGTGAACGAGGCGCTGGCCACGCTGCTGGAACACGACCCCGGCCTGGATTCGGATTCCTTTCCGGTCATCAGCGAGGGTGAATGCGTGGGGATCGTGCATGTGGCGGAACTCCTGATGGCCATATCCCGCTCCCAGGCCCGCCTGCTCGATACCCTGGAGGCCCTGAACGCCAGGATCCATGAAGAGGTGGAAAAGGCCCGCCAGATCCAGCGCGACCTGCTCCCCCCGGCGGCCTGCCGCTACGCCGGGCTGGTGCTGGATGCGGTGCTGCTCAACTCCTCGGAGATCAGCGGCGATGTGTATGATTACTTCTTCGTCGGCCAGGACCGGCTGGGGGTCATGGTGGGGGATGTGAGCGGCCACGGCGTCCAGTCCGGCATGGTGGCCACCGCCGCCAAGGCGGGACTGCACCTGCTTTTGGACAATGGCGCGGCAACGCCGGGAAAGCTGCTCGGCGGCATGAACAAGGCGGTGACCGTTACGGCGTCCAACTCCCTGTTGATGACCGCCGTTGTTGCCGTCATCGACCGGCAGGCAAACAAGCTGTTCCTCGCCAATGCCGGCCACAATTACCCGTTCCTGTACCGGGCGGCCGACGAAACGGTTGCCATGCTGGACGGAACCTCCGGCTTTCCCCTCGGTTTCGACCGGGACAGCGAATACGGCGAGATCGGGATCGATTTCCGGTGCGGCGACCTACTAATCCTCTATAGCGACGGCATCGTGGAAGCCAGCAGCACGAAGGGGGAGGAGTTCGGCTACGACCGCTTCGCCAGCTATGTCCGGCGGAACGCCGGGCAGAGCCCGGAGGCCTTCCGGCTTGGGCTGCTCGACGAGGTGCGCGGTTTCTGCGGCGCCGAATCCTTCGAGGACGACGTGACGCTCCTGGTGGTTGCCGCGGAGCGGGCCCCATGATCGCCGGACTTTTAAAAAACAACAAAGAGAGACCATTGAATATGTTCAGCCTGAACGCCCAGGGCAGGGTCATCTGCTCTCCTGCCCCCCCCATGTCCTTCAGCGGGTTTCATCTGGTGCACGAATGGCCGGTCCTCTCTTCCGAGGACAAGGAAGAGATCATCGGCCGCGTGGAGCGCATTGTGGAAGGTGACGACCCTTCCCACGAGTTTTTGCGGCAACGGGCCGCCCTGATGGCGGACGAGATGCTGGAAAACGCCCTGTACGCCGCGCCTCGCGACACGAACGGCAAGCAGATCTACGCCAAAGGGGAACGGCGCAGCCTCGCCCCCGGTGAGGAAATCATGCTGCGTTGCGCCTTTGACGGCGAAAGGCTCTTCCTGGAGGTGAGCGACAGCTGGGGGCGCCTTTCCCCCGAAACCGTGCAGGGGTTCCTCGCCATCAACCTGGCCCACGACACTTCCACCGACCGGGCCGGCCGCGGACTCTACTTCATGTGGCAATTCATGAAGGATTTCTACGTCAACTTTGTACCCGGCCTGAAGACATCAGTAGGGGGCTACCTCCTGCTTAACCCCGATTCATACGAATATGGAGCGATCTGACATGGAACAGAAATTCAAGATTGAGATCAAAAACGGCAGCATCAGCGACACGGTGCATTTCCACGGCAACATCGACAGCCACGCGGACAGCCACTTCGAAGAGTTGAACCAGCGCCTGTCCAAGAAGTCGGTGGTCTTCGACTTCAGCGGCGCGGGCCGCATAAATTCCATGGGCATCGCCCTGCTGCTCCGTTCCATCAAGAGCATCAAGACGGAAAAGCAGGCCGAGGTCAGCATTCAGGGGGCCAGCCAGATCAATACCATGCTCTTCAAGATGACCGGCATCTATCTGCTGGCGCCCGAGGCGAAGCGGTTATAACCAGGAGCCATTGCCATGTGGAACCCCAGGAAGCTTTGGCGGATCTTGGACTATTCGGACCTCGACCGGCAGATCGAAAAGTTCAGGGAACTGGCCGCAGAATACAAAAAAAGCAACACGAGCTATTACGGCGAATACCTGTCGCACATCCTGTTCGGCGACTAGGTTCGCCGCGGCGGGCGCGCATCGCCCCCCCCGGGGGCGCGGCGAAACTGCGCCCGGCCGCAGCCTCTCCCCGGGCTGGCGTATCCCCTTCGCCCGCCCGCCAACGCCGGGCGGCGCCCACGGTCCCACCTTAGCCGTCAGCAGAGGCGTTGTATTCACTCCCCGCCCGTGATATATGTACCCATTCGCTTGCGCATATCTTTCTTTGGGGAAGGTGTCCCATGTCCCTCGCAGATCAGGTCTTGAACGGCGACATCCGTGCCGCGGCGCGCATGATGCGCGATATCGACGATAACCGGCCCCACGCGGTCGAGGAGCTGAAGCGGCTCTACCCCCACACCGGCAAGGCGTACCTCATCGGCATCACCGGTCCTCCGGGGGCCGGCAAATCGACCCTGGTGGACCAGTTGACCGCCTCCTTCCGCAAGAAGGGGAAGAAGGTGGGGGTGGTGGCCATCGACCCCACCAGTCCCTTCACCGGCGGCGCCATCCTGGGGGACCGCATCCGCATGAACCGCCACGCCTCCGACGAGGGGGTCTTCATCCGCAGCCTGGCCACCCGCGGCGCCCTGGGCGGCCTCTCCCGCTCCACCTCCGACGTGGCGCTGGTGATGGACGCCCTGGGCATGGAGGTCGTCATCATCGAAACCGTCGGCGTCGGCCAGGACGAGGTGGATATCGTCAAGACCGCCCACACCACCTGCGTCGTCATGGTGCCGGGGCTGGGAGACGATATCCAGGCCATCAAGGCCGGCATCCTGGAGATCGGCGACATCTTCGTGGTCAACAAGGCCGACCGTGACGGCGCCGACCGCACCGCCCGGGAACTGACCACCATGCTGGAGATGCGCAACGCCCCGGAGGGAAGCTGGAACCCCCAGGTCCTCAAGGCCGAAGCCCAGCGCGGGGTCGGCATAGAGGAGTTGGCGGGCGAGATCCTGGCTCACCGGGACTTCCTCTTTACCAGCGGCCGGATCGCCGATTTCGTGCGGGAACGCAACCAGCGGCGTTTCGTGGACATCCTGCGGGACGGCCTCTACCGGCGCGCCGTGGCGTTCATGGAGCGGGACGGGATGTTGGAGCGGGTCGTGAACGGCATGGGCGAGACCACCCTCGATCCCTATTCGGCGGCCGAGGCGGTCATCTCGCGCATGACGGGAGGCGTGGCCGAACCATGAGACACCTGCAACGACAGGATACCACGGGTGGGGTTGCCGCGGCTGTCGATCCGCGCATCCGTCTCTTGGCCGCCGGCGTGCTGCTGGCACTGGTCGTCAGTTCCTCGGGGGCGCTCTTCCCCTGGGCCGTGGCGGCCGTCTGCCTGCCGGCGGCGCTGGTGCAGGGCATGGGGCTGCGGACGCTCCTGGTGCGCCTGCTGCATCCCCTGTTCATCGCCGCGGTGGTCCTCCTCCTGAAGTCGTGCATGGGGGCGGGGAGTGCGGTCGAGTTGTTCAGACTCGGCCCCTTCGGCGTCGCCTTCCATGCAGAAAGCTTCCGGGCCGGCCTGGTGATCGCTTCCCGCATCATGGGGGCGGTATCGGTGGCGCTGCTCCTGGGGCAGGTGGCGACCTTTACCGAAACCATGGCGGCCCTGGCCTGGCTGCGGGTCCCCCGTCCCCTGGTGGAGGTGACCCTGTTCGCCTGGCGCTCCCTGTTCATGCTGTACGATGACGCCGCCACGGTCTACACGGCCCAGAAAAACCGCCTCGGCTACTGCGGCCTGCGCCGCGGTCTCCGTTCCTTCGGCACCATGGCCGGCATGCTGGTCATCCGCGCTTTCGACAACAGCGACGCCATGACCACCGCCATGACCCAGCGGGGGTACGACGGTTCCCTGCCGCTTCTGCACGACGCCCGGCTGAGCATGGCCCAGGTGGCCGGGCTGGTGGTTTTTGCCGCCGTGGCCACCGCCGCATGGAGCGTACAGAATTGGCCGCAATGACGCCCCCCCGCCTGAGCGCGCGGATCGCCTCGTTCCGCTACCCCGATGGTACCGTTGCCCTGAGCGACATCAGCCTTGAGGTGGGACAGGGGGAGTTCTGCGGCATCCTGGGCTCCAACGGCTCGGGCAAGACCACCCTGCTCAAGATCCTGGACGGCATCGTCAAGGAGTATGACGGCCATGTGCTCCTGGACGGGGAGGAGATCCGTCGGCTTTCCCCCCGGGAGATCTACGGCAAGATGGGGCTGGTGTTCCAGAACCCGGACGACCAGCTCTTCGCCCATTCGGTGTACGAGGATGTGGCTTTCGGCCCCCGCAACATGGGGTGCGGCGAGGCCGAGGTGGGGCGCAGGGTTTCCGGGGCGCTGGAGGCGGTGGAGATGGCGGGCCTGGCCCGCAAGGAGATCCAGAACCTGAGCTACGGCCAGAAGAAGCGGGTCTGCATCGCCGGTCTCCTGGCCATGGGGCACGAGATCCTGCTCCTGGACGAGCCGACCGCCGGCCTGGACCCCATGGGGGAGCACCGGATGATGGAGCTGTTGACCCGCCTGAACCGGGAGTCGGGGGTGACCATCGTCATGGCGACCCACAGCGTGGACCTGGTGCCGGTCTTTCTCTCCCGCCTGCACGTCCTGAGCAGGGGAGGGCTGATCCGCAGCGGCACGCCGGAGGAGGTCTTCCATTCCCCGGAGGAGTTGGCGCACGTCAAGCTGCGCCTTCCCTATATCGCCGAACTCATCCACCGGCTGAGGATCGACGACCAGCTTCCCTTCAAGCGGCTCCCCCTGACCATCGGCGAAGCGCGGCGGGAGATCCTGGAGACCATGGGGGGGCGGGGACCGGCATGATTGCACCGTCAACGGCTATCTCTCACCCGCTCACTGGCGTTCGCTTAAGCTCACAAAGGCACAAAGAACACCAAAAGTACGGCAGGTAAAAAGCAACGGCGTGTGATGATGGTTTTAACCAGAAAAAGTGCCTTTCCCTGTGCCTCTGCGTCTTGTGGCGGTTGTCCGCCTTTACGGTTTTCTTTGTGCCTTTGTGAGTTTTGTGAGAGAACGATTCTGAAACTTGAGTGCCTGCTGTAAGCATTGATCCTGATACAGGGAGTTTTCGTGGACCGTAAATCGCTGGAATCGCTGTTTAATCGCATCGGCACCGTCAAATGCCTGGTCTTGGGCGACCTGATGCTGGACGAATACCTGTGGGGCAAGACCGAGCGCATCTCCCCCGAAGCCCCGGTGCAGGTGGTGGATGTGCTGCGCGAGGAGGTGCGCCTGGGAGGCGCCGGCAATGTGGTCAACAGCCTGCGGGCCCTGGGGGCGCAGGTGGCGGTCTGCTCGGTCGTGGGACAGGACGACAACGGCGAGGCCCTGCTGGCGGCCCTCCGGCGCCAGGCGGCCGGCACGGAGGCCGTGTTCCGCGATCCGGGGCGGCGCACCAGCCGCAAGACGCGGGTGGTGGCCTCCAACCAGCAGATCGTGCGCATCGACCGGGAATCGCGCACCCCCCTCCCCCGGATGTGGAAGAACAGGTCTGCGCCTGGGTGGCCGCCCATGCCGGGTCGTTCGGCGTCATCCTGCTGTCCGATTACGGCAAGGGGGTGCTGACCCAACGGGTCATCGAGGCCGCCGTGGCCGCTGCCGCCACGGCCGCCGTCCCCGTGCTGGTGGACCCCAAGGGGGCGGACTTCGCCCGCTACCACGGCGCCACCATCCTGACCCCCAACCGCAAGGAGGCCGAGGTGGCTTCCGGGGTGGCCATCCGCGATGTGGACTCCCTCGCCCGGGCCGCCGGGCTGATCATGGAGACCGCCGGGCTGGAGCACCTGCTCATCACCCGCAGCGAGGAGGGGATGTCGCTCTTCACCCGCCACGGCGCAGCGGTCCATATCCCCACCGTGGCCCGGGAGGTGTTCGACGTCTCCGGTGCCGGCGACACGGTCCTGGCCACCCTGGCGGTGGGCATGGCCTCCGGGCTGTCCATGGCCGAGGCGGCCGGGCTGGCCAACGTGGCCGCCGGCATCGTGGTGGGCAAGCTGGGAACCTCCACGGTCGCGCCGGCCGAGATCGTCAATGCCGTGGCGCTCGGCCACCACGACAGCGAAGCCAAGATCAAGAACCGGGATGTGCTCGCCGCCATCATCGAGGCCGAGAAGGCGAGCGGCAAGCGAATCGTCTTCACCAACGGCTGCTTCGACCTGCTGCACGCCGGACACGTCAAATACCTCCAGAAGGCGCGCCGCCTGGGGGATATCCTGGTGCTGGGCCTCAACAGCGACGCCTCGGTGCGCCGACTCAAAGGCCCCAAGCGCCCCCTCATCGGCGAGGAGGAACGAGCCCATATCCTGGCGGCCCTGGACTGCATCGATTACGTGGTGCTCTTCGACGAGGACACCCCCCTGGAGTTGATCACGGCGTTGAAGCCCCATATCCTGGCCAAGGGGGGGACTACACCGCCGACGGGGTCGTGGGGAAGGATGTGGTGGAGGCCTACGGCGGCAGGGTGGAACTGGTGGCGTTCGTGGACGGCAAATCCACCACCAACATCATCGAGCGGGTGCTGGAGCGCTATTCCGGTACCTGACCGGAGTTGCATTAGCTGTTTTTTATCCTACAATGAGTGGCAGGGAAAGAATTCCATTTCACTTGAACGGAGCGAACAGGAGTGGTCATGTCACAACAAGCCGTCACCGATCGGGAACTGTGGATACTGGGAGTGCAAGCGGAGAGCGGTCGGGGGCAGACACTGACGGCATACCTGGGGAGCGGCGGCTACAAGAATCGCCTGGAGCACCTGGAAAACGTGGCCTCGGGCCGTCCCCTCGGCATCATCCTCGACATCTCCCCCTTTTCCGACGACGGTTGGGGGCTGCTCCGCCAGCTCAAGAGCGATCCGGCAACCCGCAACATCCCCATCCTGCCGGTGTTTTTGAGCGAGAAGGGCGCCATCGGGGGCGTTTTCCCGGTGGCCGGCTTCTTCACCCTGCCGGTGGATGATCATTACCTCCTGGAGCGGCTGGCGGTGTACGGCCTGACCGAGGAGGCCGAGACCTGGGACCTGCAGGCCCTGGTGGTCTCCCGCTCGGGGGAAGAAAAGCTGGCCAAGGCCGTGGAATCGGTGGGGTTCGAGATCGTCAAGGGGTATACCGGCAAGGAGGCCATGGCGCTCATCTCCATCAGGCCCAAGTACCTGGCCTTCACGACCCTGATGCTCCCCGACATGTCGGCCTTCGAGCTTCTGGAGAAGATCCGCCTCTTCCCTTACAGCCGCAATACTCCCCTGTTCGTGCTCCTCAAGGACGAGATGAAGGAGGGGGAAAAGAAGGCCATGGCGCGGGAGGTGGCCAACCTGGTGTCCAAGAAGCAGCTTACCTGCGAGGAGTTTCTGGGATACCTGCGGCGCAGGGAGTAGGCGGGGCGAATTATCAGGCCTTTCATTGTATAAATGACTACGGTTTGAGTGTCATGGCGTTATTGGGTAAGTGGGTATTGCCCCCTAATCGTTGTTTGTGATATGGTTTATGGGGAGGTGAGTGCCATGCTGATCCCCGTGGAATCGGTGCCGAAACATCAACGGTGGGCTTGGACCGCCGAGGTCAAACAGGCCATCAGTGCATCACTAACCGACTCAAGGCCGTCCGTGGTGGTCGAATCCGCTGAGGATGCCGGGAAAGTGGCCGCAAGGTGGTCCGGTGAGGATTGAGATCCGCCCGGCATGGTCGCCTTTACTTCCTCCCCTCTGTTACGGGCAGTGCTCGCGTCCTCACTCTCCACATTAAACGCAAACAGCCGTTCTCCCATCAGGAAGAACGGCTGTTCTGATTTTTACATCACCCAACGGTAGCGCCTACAAAAGCCCCTGTAAATCCTTGATTTCCACGCTGGCCTTGCTGCGCAACTCCTTAGCCCACTGGCTGAAGCGGTCCTCGGACTTTTTCCGGTAGATGGTGTCCTCAATCTCGTTTTTGACGCTCTCGAACGGCTTCACCTTTCCCTTGATCCGCTCTTCCAGCTTGATGATGTGGAATCCGGCCGGTGTGGAGACCAGCTCGCTCACTTCGCCCGACTTCAGGGCCATGATGGTCTGTTCCAGTTCCGGCAGCATGTCCCCCTTCTTGAACACCCCCAGGTCGCCGCCGTCCTTGCGGGCCGCCGGGTCCTCCGAGTAGCTCTTGGCCAGCCCGGCAAAGTCCTTGCCGCTTTTGGCCTCGGCCAGCACCATCAGGGCGGTGGTCATGGCACGCTTGATCTCCTCGGCCGGGGCCTTGTCGCTGATACGGAAGAAGATGTGCCGGGCATGGAAGCTCTCCTCCTCCGTGTACTTGGCAAGGTTGGCCTCGTAGTAGTCGCGCATCTCGGATTCGCCCACCTGGATCTTGGAGCGCACCTCGATGCTGACCAGCCTGAGCCGTTCAAGCTGTTCCTGCAACTGGGCCCGGTACTGGTCGTAGGTGATGCCCTGGCTCGCCAGGGCGCCCAGCAGTGCCTCCTGGGAGGGAATCTTGTTCTGCCGCTTCACATCCTCGATGGCCTGGCGGATCTCGTCGTCGCCGATCTTGATGTTCAGTTCCTTGGCCTTCTGCTCCACCAGTTTTTTCTCGATCAACTGGTCCAGGACGGTGTGGCGGATCTTGCTGCGGCCGGCGTCGTCCAGGGGCGATTTCTGGTCCGCTTCGCGCAAGGCCGGCTGGGCCTCGCGGTTGATCTCGTATAGGGTGATGATGTCGTCGTTGACGATGGCGGCAATGGCGTTGATGACCTTGGCGTGGGCGCCTGCGGGCGCCAGAAACAGAGAGATGAGCAACAGGGCACAGGTGTATCGTCTCATGGGCATGGGTCGTCTTTCGTCAGGGAAAACGAGAAAGGGCGGGCAGAGCCCACCCTTTCCGTTACTGGAATAATGATACGGGGTAATGGTCCGGGCCGGTCACGGGTGGCTATTTGCCGGGGGCGGCCGGGGCAGCGGGGGCAGCCGGAGCAGCGGCGGGTTTGCCGTCGCCCTTGGCGCCGCCGATGGTGTTCAGGACGTCTTCCTTGATGTTGATCTTGGCGCTTTTCTTCAGCTCGTCCTTGATCTTCTGGAAGACCTCCTGCTGTTTGCTCGGCATGATGGCGGCCTTGATCTGGTCCTTGACCTCTTCGAAGGGGCGCACGCCGGCGGCGCGCTTGCCGGTCAGCTTGATGATGTGATAGCCGAAGTCGGATTTGACCACGTCGGAGACCTGGCCTTCTTTCAGCCCGAGGGCGGCCTTCTCGAATACCGGCACCATGGAGCCCTTGCCGAACCACCCCAGATCGCCGCCCTGTGCCGCGGACGAGTCAACGGAGTTTTTCTTGGCCAGTTCTTCAAACTTGCCGCCGGCCTTGATCTGGGCCAGGATGTCCTTGGCTTCCTTTTCGGTCTTGACCAGGATGTGGCTGGCCCTCATCTGGTCGCCGGTCTTGAATTTATCCTTGTTCTGCTCGTAGAATTTTTTCAGGTCTTCGTCGGAAACCTTGGCGTCGGTTTCGACCTTTTTCTTCAGGAACGCCTCCACAATCAGGCGCTTCTTCAGGTCGGCCAGCTTTTCGTCGATCTCCGGGCTCTTGTCCAGGCCGTCTTTGGCAGCCTGCTGCAGGATCAACTCGCGGATCACCATGGTGTCCATCATTTCCTTGCGCCCCTGGGGGGTGTCGGCCATGCTCTTGAGGTACTCGGGGAGGTTCTTCAACTCGCGGGTGAAGTCACCGGTGGTGATGGTGCTGCCGTTGACCTCGGCCACGACCGGCCCTTCCTTCTTGGTTTCCGACGGTGCTCCTGTTGACCCCTTCTGGCAGCCGAACAGGGCTGCCAGACAGAGGGCTGCGGCGATGGTTTTGGTGCTGGCGATAACTTTCACGGAATCTCCTTTATCTATTGGGGGGATGAAGTTAGTGAAAACTTCAAAAAAATACCATACACCAAGCGGGGTGTGCAACTCTTTTTGTGCCGCGCCAGGCGGCTTTTCACCCGATCCGGGGCGGCTCCACAAAGCCGGGCGTCGGCATGCCGGTATGGTACCCCTGGGCGAAGTCGATCCCCATTTCCCGCACCGCCTCGAACAGTTCCGGGTTCTCGATGTATTCCGCAACCGATTGGATGCCGAACTCCTGTGCCAGCACGGCAAGGGTCTTGACGAAGGCCATATCCTTGGGGTCGTGGAGCATGTTGCGCACAAAGACCCCCTCGATCTTGACGAAATCCACCGGCAGCCGTCGGATGTACTGGAATGATGAAAAACCTGACCCGAAGTCGTCGATGGCGAACTTGAAGCCTTCGAGTTTCAGATCCTCCACGAAGCGTTCCAGGAGGGTCATGTTCTTGACGGTTTCCCGTTCCGTCAGCTCGAAGACGATCTTTTCGTGGTCGATGCCGTAGGTGCGGGTCAGCCTGATGATGGTCGGGATGAATTCGTTGAGGATGAGCGACTTGGGGGAGAGGTTGATGAAGAGCATCCCCTCGTACCGTTCCGCCCGGGCCTTCTGAAAGACCTTTTCCATGAGGATGTAGTCCAGCTTGCTGATGATGCCGAGGGCTTCGGCCATCTCGATGAATTCCGCCGCAGGCAGGACCTCGTTCCCGATCTCGATCCTGCAGAGCACCTCGTGGCAGGTGGCGGTGCCATCGGATGTGGCGACGATGGGCTGGAAATAGGGGGTGACCCGTTTTTCGGCCACCGCCTTGATGAGCATCCGGGAGAGTTCGCCGCTCTTCTTGAAAGCCTCGATCACATCGTCTTCCGTCGGGACGATCAGCCGGTTTTTCCCCGCGTTCTTGGCCTTGTAGGTCATGTTGTCGGCGAAGATGAACAGGTCCTTTTCGTTTTTGGCGTGGATCGGAAAGATCGCCATGCCGATGGAGGCGGTGCCGTGGACCGTGGTGCCGTCCGCGGAGACCACGGCCATCTCCTCCAGGGCCTCCCTGATCCGGTTCGCCACCATGTAGACCTGCTCCTTGTCCGCCTCCACGACGGCGACGGTGAATTCGTCGCCGCCATAGCGCGCCAGGATGTCTCCCTTGCGCAGGCATTCGTGGATGGTGGCCCCGACCCTGGTGAGGAACTTGTCGCCGAAGAGGTGGCCGTGGGTGTCGTTGACGTACTTGAAGTTGTCCAGGTCGATCAGCAGCAGGCCGAAGCTGTAGCCGTGCCGCTCGGCGCGTCCCACCTCGTATCCGAGCAGTTCCCAGAAGACGCGCTGGTTGTAGAGGTTGGTCAGGGGATCGCGGGTGGCGTAGTACTCCAGGTCCTTGGTGTATTTGTAGATGGCCTTGATGGAGCCGACCACGTTGAGCATGGTGGTGAGGATGCTGTCGATGACCAGGGAGCGGATCGGGTCGGTGGCCAGTTTGGACTGGAAGCCGATGCCGACCACGCCGCCGATCTGGGGCGCCTTGAGGAGCAGGGATTTGGTTTGCAGTTCGATCTCGACCCGGTCCAGGTGGAGGGGGGAGTCCTGGCTGCCGACGATGTTGTGGACCACCTTGATGGAGGCCGGCATGTCGATCTGGACGCGTTCCTCCCTGATCCTGCCGCGGATGATCTCCTCCATGACGTCCCTGGTTTCGGCGGTGGGGGGATGTTTCCAGAAGATCTCGATATCGAAGATCTCGTCATCCACCTGGAAGATGCAGAACATGGTGTAGACCTGCATGACCTTGCCGACCTCGGTCAGAAGGTAACCGACCCGCTCCTTCCAGTCCTTGATGGACTCGGAGGTGATGATGAACCGTTCCAGGACCTGGATCTCGAACTCCAGCATCTCCTTGCCCACGGCGACGTTCCTGATCCGCTCCACGATCTTGCCGAACTCGCCGAAGATGTTGTCCAGCTCGGCAAAACCGGTGTGCTGGTTCTCCAGTTCCAGGGTGGTGAGGTCGGTGACCCGGTTGACGGT
This sequence comes from Geobacter sp. FeAm09, assembly GCF_008330225.1. NCBI lineage: Bacteria > Pseudomonadati > Thermodesulfobacteriota > Desulfuromonadia > Geobacterales > Geobacteraceae > Geobacter > Geobacter sp. FeAm09. The sequence continues at coordinate 807,940 of NZ_CP042466.1, forward strand.
CCGCACCTTGTGGCTGAGCGCCTGGACCGCCGTGCCGATGCGGCGGTTGACATAGCCGGCGATCAGGAAGGACATCACCACGGGGAGGGGGGAGAACAGGGCGAAGATGACGAAGATGTCGTGCATCGCCTTCTGCCGGATGGCGCGGAAGTCCTCGGTGACCTTCACCACCCCCAGAACCTCCCCGGCGCGGGCGGTCAGGTGGCAGGTCCGGCATTTTTCTTCCGCCTTGAAGGGATAGTACTGGCTGACCAGGTCCCCGTCCCGCCGGGAGTGGCGCGCGCCCTCGGCAAATACCTGTTGGGCCTCGCCGTCCGTGATCTCGGTTGAAGCGGTGCCGTACTGGCGGTTGATCGCCTCGCTGCGGAATACCGCGGCCGTGAAGGTTTCGGGAAATGCCTGGCGGAACCGGGCGAGGAATTTTTCTATGTCGGCGCGGGTCCAGCCCTGTTCCATGCCCTGGTGGATGGAGGTGAAGATCTGCTGGGAGATGGAGTTGGAAAGGTGCCCCAGGGAGCTCTCGAGTTGTTTTTTGTAGATGTAGGTGCTGACGGCCAGGACGATCAGGAAGCTGATGCATGATACGGCCAGGCTGGCGATGACGATAAAACGTTTCAGGGTTATGGGGCTGGCTGGATCTTTTTTCATTGGCGGGGTCCTGCAAGGGTGCGGAATATGTGTGCGTTGGAAACGATAAGGGATAATGTATATCCTGTTTGTCCCGAGAATTCAACACGGGACGTCATTATTTTTCATTAAGGAGGCGGGGCGGGTGGCAGCAGGCGTAGCAGCAGCGTGCGGGCCGCGGCCAGGATGTCCTCGAAGGCGCTGCCGGTGATGGCCGCCACCAGGCGATAGTCGGGGGTGAACTGGTACCGCTTCGGTTCGTTTTTCATCATGGCGATGATGGTGTCCGGCGGGGCCGGGGTGCGGGGGTGGAAGGAAACGACGATGTTCTTGCCGTCGTAGTCGATCTGCCGAACCAGCAGGCGCTTCAGGAGGACCCGCAGCTTCATGATCTCGAACAGGTAGGACGTGGCCAGGGGATAGGTGCCGAAGCGGTCGCTGACCTCGTTCTGCACGTCCAGCACGTCTTCCTCGTTCTCGGCCTGGGTCAGCTTCTTGTAGATCACCAGGCGCTGGCCGGTATCCTTGATGTACGCCTCGGGGATGAAGGCCGGCACCTTGAGGTTGATCTCCGGCTCGACCCGTTCGGTCATCTCCTCGCCCCGCAGGCGGCAGATGGTCTCCTCCAGCATCTGGTTGTACAGTTCGAAGCCGATCTCCACCACGGTGCCGGACTGGCGGCTCCCCAGCATGTCGCCCGCCCCGCGGATCTCCATGTCGTGGGTGGCGATGCGGAAGCCGGCCCCCAGTTCGGAGATGTCCTGGAGGATGCGCAGGCGTTCCCGGGCGTCGCCGCTGATGGAGCCCTCGCCCGGTACGAGCAGGTAGGCGTAGCCCCGTTGGGTCGAGCGCCCCACCCGGCCCCGCAACTGGTAGAGCTGGGACAGGCCGAATTTGTCGGCGTGGTCCACGATCAGGGTATTGGCGTTGGGGATGTCCAGGCCCGATTCGATGATGGTGGTGCAGAGGAGCAGGTTGGTCTCCCCATGCATGAAGCCGAGCATGACCTTTTCCAGGTCGTGTTCGTTCATCTGGCCGTGCCCCACGCCGATCCGCGCCTCGGGCACGATGGCCGAGAGCTGTTCCAGGCGCTTGGCGATGGTCTGCACCCGGTTGTGGACGAAAAAGACCTGCCCTCCCCGGCGCAGCTCGCGCATGACCGCCTCCCGGATCAACTCCTCGGAGAAACGGGCTACGAAGGTCTTGACGGCCAGGCGGTCCACCGGCGGGGTGTCGATGATGGACAGGTCGCGGATGCCCATCATGGACATGTAGAGGGTGCGGGGGATCGGGGTGGCGGTCAGGGTCATGACGTCCACCACGGCCCGGAAGGCCTTGAGCCGCTCCTTGTCCTTCACCCCGAAACGCTGCTCCTCGTCGATGATCAGAAGCCCCAGGTCCTTGAAGGCCACATCCTTTTGCAACAGGCGGTGGGTGCCGATGATGATGTCGATGGCCCCTTTCTTGAGGCGCTCCAGGATCTCCTTCTGCTCCTTGGGGGTGCGGAAGCGGGAGATGACTTCCACCGTGACCGGGTACTCCTTGAGCCGCTCGTGAAAGGTCTCGTAGTGTTGTTGGGCCAGGATGGTGGTCGGCACCAGGATGCCCACCTGCTTGCCGTCCAGGGCGGCCTTGAAGGCGCCCCGCAGGGCCACCTCGGTCTTGCCGTACCCCACGTCGCCGCACACCAGCCGGTCCATGGGGCGGGAGTTCTGCATGTCGGCCAGCACGTCCTGGATGGCGGAGAGTTGGTCCGGGGTTTCCTCCCAGGCGAAGGAGGCCTCGAATTCCCGGTACATCCCGTCCGGGGGGGAAAAGGAAAACCCCTCGCAGATCTGGCGCTTGGCATAGATCTCCAGCAGTTCTCCGGCCAACTCCTCGATGTCCTTTTTGGCCTTGCCCTTGGCCTTTTCCCACGAACTCCCCCCCAGCTTGTCCAGGGTGGGCTGGCTCCCCTCGGGCCCTACGTAGCGCTGCACCAGCCCCAGGCGGTCCATGGGGAGGTAGAGCTTGTCGCCGCCGGCGTACTCCAGGAGCAGGAAATCGCCGCCGATGCCGGCGATGTTGACGTGTTGAAGCCCCCGGTACAGGCCGATGCCGTGGTCCACGTGCACCATGTAGTCGCCCGGCTTGAGCTCGGCCAGGGAGGCCAGGATCTGTTTCTTGCGTACCTCGGAGATGCCCCGTCGCTTGACCCGCTTGCCGAACAGCTCCTCCTCGGCCACCAGGGCCAGGCGGGAGGAGGGGAGGCGAAAGCCGCGGGAGATCTCCCCCAGGACCATGGTTACGGCGGCGGGGGCGGCGGCGACGGTCTCGGAAAAGGTCGCCTCGCTGATGATGCAGGGGATGGCGTAGGGGGCCAGCAGTTCCTTGAGCCGCTCCGCCTGGGGGCGCTGGTGGCAGGCGACCAGGACGCGGAAGCCCTGGTCGAGCCAGCCGCGCAGGGTCTGGGAGAGGGGGGCCAGGGCGTGGGTGGTCTCCTTGGAGACGGAGACCCGCAGGCCGGTATTGTCCTCGCAGGGGATGGCGATGGTCGTGGCTTCTCCCCCGTCGTCCAGGGCCAGCCCGGAAAGCTCCAGGCGGCTTTTGCCGGCTATGATGGCGTCCAGTTCCCCGGCGTCCAGGTACAGCTCCTGCGGCGGCGAATGGGGAACCCGGGCGGCGCGGGCCTTGTCCTCGCCCGCGGCGATCTCGTCGGCGAAGCGGGCCGCGGCCTCGCGCAGTGCCTCGGGGTCGAGCAGGACCACCGGAGCGTCCGGCGCATAGTCGAAGATCGTCTCCAGGCCGGGGTGCAGGAGCGGCTGGAGGTACTCGATGCCCTGGAAGTAGACGGCGTTGCGCAGATCCTCGAGGATCAGGCGCCGCCGGTCGGCCGGGATGTCCAGGTCGTCGCAGCATTGCTTCAGCCGGGGCGCGATTGCGTCCAGAACCTCGTCGGTGAGGAGCAGTTCCCGGGACGGCAGCAGCACCAGTTCCTCCACCGGCTGGAGCGAGCGCTGGGTCAGGGGATCGAAGGCGCGCATGGTCTCCACCGTGTCGCCGAAGAACTCGATCCTGACCGGCGTGCTGAAGTTGGGGGGGAAGATGTCCAGGATGCCGCCCCGGACGGCAAAGGTGCCGCGATCGTCCACCAGGGGGACGCTGGAGTAGCCGAGCCTGATCAGGTTGCCCAAAAGCTCGTCCCGCTCGAACTCCTCGCCGGCCACCAGGTAGCAGGCGACCTGGTTGAAGACGGCGCGGGGCAGGACCTTTTGCAGGGCCGCCGCCACCGGCAGCACCACCGCCCTGGCCTGGTTGCCGTGCATGCGGGAGAGGGCGTCGAGCCGCGCGCCCGAGATGTCGGGGTGGGGGGAAGCGGCGGCAAAGGGGGCGCTGTCCCAGGCCGGGAAGGAGAGGGAGGGCGTGTCGCTGCCGAAAAAGGCCAACTCCCGGCTGAACTCGTCGGCGGCCTCCTGGTCGGCGGCGATGACCAGCAGCCCCCGGGGGGATGCGCCGAGCAGGCCGGCAACCACATAGGCCGCTGCGGACCCCTTCAGGCCGGTCAGGACGATGCGGCGGTCGCCCCTGCGCAGGGCGGCCAGACAATCGACCAACTGGGACGGCAGGGAGTTTGTTTGGGGAGAGGTCATGGGGGTACCATCATGCATGGCGGTTTGCTGCGGTCATGCTGGCGTCGGCTCGTTGGAAACGTCGTGCGCGGGAGACGCTTCGCCGTGCCGCCGTGTCAGCATCCGCGTGTCGGCGCGCCTGTCCGCCGGGTCATTTTTTCAGACCGGCCTTGATCTTGGGTTTGCCGTTTTCCACCACCACCCGGAAAACCAGGTCGTCGGTCCCCAGTTTCCCTTTGATGGCCGGCTTCTGTTTCTCGATGGCCGCCCGGATCTGGTCGCGGCTGATGGTGTCCGTCGGCAGGTTGCAGCTTTTGCGGGCTTCGCAGTATTCCCGGTAGACCCGTTCCACCTGGCTGTCCGCCCCGGCCGGCCCCAGCCGGTCGGCCCCGGACCTTGCCGGCGAAGCGGAGCCCCGCTGTCTTTGATGCAGGTCGCTGATGAAGCGGTCGCGGGAATATTTCCCTTCCTCCATGAGCCGGAGGATGCGGTTCCAGTGTTCCCGGTAGGTGTTGAGGCGGGCGACCAGGGTGGCGAACTTGTGCTTGAGCATGGTGTTGCTGATGGGCGTGCCGGTATAGCGGCGCACGGCCTTTTCCACCTCGCCGCGCAGGGGGAGCGGCTCCCGTTTCTCCAGGCCGGAGAAATACTGCTCGTAGCGCAGGACGAGATCGGCCAGCATCTGTTCGAGGGTGGTGAAATCCTCGGCAATCCCCATGCAACACCCCTATCCCGTATCCCCATGGCCGTCCCGGGCCCGCCCGGCAAAAAGCGGGGCACGGACCATCCCTGCGGTCCATATACCGCAACTAGACAAAATATAATCAAACACCCCATATGTAAAGTGTTATTAAGATTATTTTCGTAAACAAAAACTCTTGACATATTACTGTGCTGGCTATATTTAATTAGAAAAATCGTCTTTAAACTAATGAGACTGGCAAGGTTGCGGCGAGATAATGAAAACGATCTACGTCCTTTCCGACTCAACCGGCGAGACGGCCGAACGGGTGATCAAGGCGGCTCTTTCTCAGTTCTACGAAGAGGATGTCAAGGTCAACCGCGTGTTCCAGATCCGTTCCCAGAACGATCTGCAACAGGCCTTGGCCATAGTGGTGCGCGAACCGGGGATGCTGGTCTATACCCTGGTGGACCCGCACCTCTCCGAGGCGGTCGAGCGGGTCGCGGAGGAGCACGGCCTTATCGCCGTGGACCTGCTGAGCAGCCTGATCTACAACCTGTCGCGCTATCTGGGGACCCCTTCTCGGGAGATTCCCGGCCTGTTGCACCGTATCGACACCGACTACCACAAGCGGATCGAGGCGGTGGATTTCACGGTCAAGCACGACGACGGCCAGGAGCCCCGGTACCTGTACAAGGCCGATCTGGTCCTGGTGGGGGTTTCCCGGTCGTCCAAGACCCCTCTTTCCATGTATCTGGCCCACAAGGGGTACAAGGTGGCCAACGTGCCGCTGGTGAAGGGGATCGAGCCGCCGGTGGAGCTGTTCCAGATCGACCAGACCAAGATCGTGGGTTTGATCATCGACGCCAAGCGCCTGGTGGAGATCCGCACCTCCCGCCTGCTCAACATGCGGCAGAGTCCCCGCGGGAGCTATGCCGATTATCAGCAGGTGGAGGACGAGGTGGCGTACTGCAGGAAACTGTACCGGCAGCACCCGGAATGGATGACCATCGATGTGACCAACAAATCGGTGGAGGAGTCGGCGTCCGAGATCATGCGGCGCCGGGATGAGCCGCCCCTCTATTGAAGGGGTCTCCTGCGCGTTTTTCCACGTTATATGTACCGGGTCGATACTATATGGGAGGTGCAACATGAACATTCTCGTGGTTGAAGACGAAAAAAAGGTCGCCAGCTTCATCAAGCGCGGCCTCGAGGACGACAACTACAAGGTTGCGGTGGCCTACGACGGCCTCGATGGCTTCAGGCAGGCCCGGGACGGCGACTACAATCTGGTCATCATGGATATGATGCTGCCCAAGAAGGACGGCATGACGGTGGTCAGGGAGCTGCGGGAGGCGGGAAACCGCGTGCCGGTGCTGATGCTGACCGCCCGGGACAACATGGAGGACATCGTCTCCGGCCTGGACGCCGGGTCCGACGACTACCTCACCAAGCCGTTCGCCTTTGCCGAACTGCTGGCCCGCGTCCGTGCCCTTCTGCGGAGGGGCGAGCAGGACCGGGGCGCCGAGATCCGTTTCGCCGACCTGCGGCTCGACCCGGTCAGCCACAAGGTGTGGCGCGGCAGCAAGGAGATCGACCTGACGTCCAAGGAGTACGGCCTCCTGGAGTACCTGATGCGCAACCCCAACACCGTCCTCTCCCGGGCCATGATCGCCGAGCACGTATGGGACTACGCCTTCGACAGCTTTACCAACATCATCGACGTGTATGTCAACTACCTGCGCAAGAAGATCGACAAGGATTATGCCAACAAGCTGATCCACACCGTGCGCGGGCAGGGATACATCCTGCGGGAGGGGTAGCAGGGGAGACTTGATTTTTGGCGGTCGATGGATTATTTTTCAGGAAAACGGATCAAGGGCGGCGTCGTGGCTGGTAAGACGATCCGCCCTTGTCAGTTGTCAACCCTGCAAAATATCGGAGGTCAGAACATGTCCACACCATTCGTGTCCACTGTCCGTCTTCTGGTCGCCGGCCTGATTGCCGCCCTGGCAATCCCGGCCATGTCCATCGCCAAGCCGATCGGTCCCGATTTTGTCGAGCTGGCGAAACGGCTCAAGCCGACCGTCGTCAACATCCGGACCACCAAGAACATCAAGCCGCGGCAACGCGCACGGCACCCCCAATTCCAGCAGAACCCCTTCAACAATTTCTTCGACGATTTCTTCGGCCGCTATTTCGACGAGACGCCCCAACAGCGGCCGCGCCGTGAACAGGCCCTGGGCACCGGTTTCATCATCAGCGCCGAAGGGTACATCCTGACCAACAACCACGTGGTCAGCGGCGCCGACGAGGTGATGGTCAAGCTTTCCGACGGCCGGGAAATCAAGGGAGAGCTCAAGGGGAGCGACGAAAAGCTCGACCTGGCCCTGATCAAGATCAGCGAGAAGGAGAAGCTGCCGGTTGCCGAACTGGGCAACAGCGACAACCTTGAGGTCGGGGAGTGGGTCATGGCCATCGGCAATCCCTTCGGCCTGGCCCAGACCGTCACGGCCGGGATCGTCAGCGCCAAGGGGCGCGTGATCGGCAGCGGCCCCTATGACGACTATATCCAGACCGACGCCTCCATCAACCCGGGCAACTCCGGCGGGCCGCTCTTCGATGTCAACGGCAAGGTCATCGGCATCAATACCGCCATCATCGCCGGGGGCCAGGGGATCGGCTTTGCCATCCCCATCAACATGGCAAAGGACATCGTGACCCAACTGCGCGACAAGGGGAAGGTCACCAGGGGCTATCTGGGGGTCCGCTTCCAGCCGCTGACCGCAGACCTGGCCAAGTCCTTCGGCCTGGATTCGGACAAGGGGGCCCTGATCGCCAACGTGGAGAAGGACACCCCGGCCGATAAGGCCGGCCTCAAGGCGGGCGACATCATCCTGGAGTACGACGGCAAGCCGATCACCGAAGGGAATGAGCTCCCCCGCTACGTGGCGGTCACCCCCATCGACAAGAAGGTCAAGCTGGTGATCTTCCGTGACGGCAAGAAGCAGGAGGTCGGGGTGACCATCGCCCGTCTGAAGGACGGCGAGGCCCAGGCCGCAGCCCCCGGCACCACCGAGAGCGCCTCCATCGGCATCGTGGTGCAGGAACTGACCAAGGAGTTAGCCTCCCGCCTGGGAATCAGGGACAGCAAGGGGCTGATCGTCAGCGAGGTCAAACCCGGTTCCCCCGCCGAGGAGGCGGGGATCTCCGCCGGCGACATGGTCGTCGAGATCAACGGTCAGCGGCCGGACACCCAGGAGAAATACACCGCCGCGGCGGCCGCCCTGAAAAAGGGCGACGTGGCCCGCCTGCTTCTGAAACGACCCGACGGCGCGATTTACTACGTTGCCGTAAGAATCGACCAATAAATAGCGACGGAGAGGGCGGGCCGAGGGCCCGCCCTTCTCGTTTCATCCCCCGGGAGTCATCATGTCCGCTCGTTACGTCCAGCCGCTCCGTATCCTGGTCCAGTTCTGCTTTCTCGGCTTCATGCTCTGGCTGGGGTTCAGGTTCTACCAGTTCGTCCACTATCTCCGCGTCGGCGGCGCCTCCGCCCCCGTGCCGCGTCCCGACGGCATCGAAGGTTTCCTCCCCATCTCCGGGCTGTTGGGCCTGGCCGGCTGGTTCAAGGGGTTGGGCATCAACCCGATCCACCCGGCAGCGGTGGTGATCTTCCTGACCATACTCGGCGTGTCCCTGCTGCTGCGGCGCTCCTTCTGCTCGTGGATCTGTCCGGTGGCCACCATCTCGGAATGTTCCTGGAAGGGAGGGTTCAAGGGGTTCAAGCGCAACCTCCGGCTGCCCCGCTGGCTGGATGTGACCCTGCGCGGCCTGAAATACCTGCTGATGGCCTTTTTCATCTACTCCATCGCCATCGCCATGCCGGCCGAGGCGTTGCGCGACTTCATCCTCTCCGACTACCACAAGGTTGCCGACGTGCGGCTGTTGGACTTCTTCCTGCACATCTCCTCCACGGCCCTGGTCATCATCCTGGTGCTGGTGGCGGCTTCCATCATCCTGCGCAACCCCTTTTGCCGCTACCTCTGCCCCTACGGCGCGCTCTTGGGGCTTGTGGCCCTGCTCTCACCGGTCAGGGTCACCCGCAACAGCAGCCGCTGCGTCTCCTGCGGGGTCTGCAACCAGGTCTGCCCCGCCGCTATCGACGTCATGCACAAGCAGAGCGTCAACTCCCCCGAGTGCATCGGCTGCTGGCGCTGCGTCAGCCACTGCCGGGTGGAGAGCGCGCTCTCCATGCGCGCCGCAGGACGGTTCGCCATCCCCGGCATCGTCTTTGCCCTGCTGGTGGTACTGCTTTTCTGGGGGGGAACCCTGGCGGGCAAGCTGACCGGCCACTGGCGCACGGTGCTGGATAGCGCCGAGTACGGCAGGCTGCTGGGGAGGTAGGGGGAGCCGTCCTCGGGGATGCGGGGCTTTCGGCCCCGCCGGCGCCTAGCCGCCCGGCGTTCCCGCTGCCCGATTACCCCATGGCATAACCGGCAAAAATATGGCATACTGATCGACCGTTTAAGTTATCGTCCGTCAAGGAAAGGATGCACCTGCACCATGGGAGTCTATGCCAACACCGTCAGCATCACCCAGTACACCATAACCGGCGACCTGCCGAAGAGCGACCAGTTCCAGTGGTTTTCCGAAAAGCTGTCCGCCCGCGGGTTCCAGTCCATCGAAAACTCCGCCGAGGAATCCTCCGAAGGATGGACCCTGGTGGATCATCCCGATAACGCCGCCTTCGAGGCGCCCTCCGATTTCTGGCGGGACAACTACTTGGTATTCTCCCTGCGCCGCGACCAGCGCAAGGTGCCGGCCGCCCTGCTCAAATCCCACACCGGCCGGGAGGAGGGAGCCTTCCTGGCCCAGCACCCCAACCTGCGCCGGGCGCCCAAAAAGAAACGGGAGGAGATCAAGGAACAGGTGCAACTGCACCTGTTGACCAAGTCGCTCCCGGTCCCCTCCAGCGTGGACGTGGTCTGGGACCTGAAAAGCGGCGTGCTGACCCTGTTCAGTCTGGGGACCAAGGTGCTGGAGCGCTTCGAGGATCTCTTCCGCAAGACCTTCGAGGGGTTCAGCCCGGTGATCGTCCACCCCATTGCCCGGGCCCGGATGCTGGTGGAGGGGCAGATGCTGGACAAGCTGGAAGCCGCCAACCTGGCCGGGTCGGATGCGGTGGCGGCCCAGATCCGCGACAACCAGTGGCTGGGGTGGGATTTCCTCCTCTGGCTCCTGCAGCGGGGGGTCAACGGCGAAGGGGATTTCTCCGTCAGCCGTCCGGGGCATTTCGGCACCGGCGAGCGGTTCTCCGCCTGGATCGACGACCGGATCCAGTTTCAGGGGGGAAGCGAGGAGGGGAGCATCCAGAAGGTCACCGTCTCCGGTTCCCAGGACAGCTACCTGGAGGCGATCTCGGCCCTCAAGGGGGGGAAAAGGATCACCAGCGCCACCATCTGCATGGAAAAGGACGAAAACCCCTGGAGATTGACCCTCAAGGGAGAGACCTTCGGTTTCGCCTCCCTCAAGTGCCCCCAGGTGCGCATCGAAAAGGACGCCACCGTGGACCAGATGAGCGAGCGGGAGGCGGTCTTCTACGAACGCATGTTCCTGCTGGAACAGGGCGTTCAGCTCTTCGACAGTCTCCTCAGTGCATTCCTGAACGAGCGCCTGGCCGACGCCTGGGGCGCGCGCCTTGCGGCGGTCCAGGCCTGGCTGGACGGAAAGTAGACCATGAAATTCATTGATGAAGTAACCCTGTTCACCGCCTCCGGGCATGGCGGCGCCGGCTGCGTCGCCTTCCGCCACGAAAAGTTCATCGAGTTCGGCGGCCCCAGCGGCGGCGACGGCGGCAAGGGGGGGGACGTGATCTTCGTGGCCACCTCCGGCCTCTCCACCCTGCTGGAACTACGCCACCGGCCGCATCAGAAGGCGGAAAAGGGGCACAACGGCATGGGCAAGAACCGCCACGGCGCCGGAGGGGAGGATCTGGTCATCCGGGTGCCGGTGGGCACGGTGGTCAAGGATGCCGAGACCGACGAACCGCTGGCGGACCTGACCGAGGACGGGCAACGGGTGGTCCTGCTCAAGGGGGGACGGGGAGGGCAGGGGAACGCCCGCTTTGCCACCGCCACCAACAAAGCGCCCAAATTCGCCCAGCCGGGGGAGGAGGGGGAGGAACGCAAGCTGCGCCTGGAGTTGAAGCTCATGGCCGACGTGGGGCTGTTGGGGCTCCCCAATGCGGGCAAGTCGTCCCTCATCAGCAAGATCTCCGCCGCCCGCCCCAAAATCGCCGATTATCCCTTCACCACCATGGTCCCCAGCCTGGGGGTGGTGGAGTACAAGAACTACCGTTCCTTCGTGGTGGCCGACATCCCGGGCATCATCGAGGGGGCCCACGCCGGCGCCGGCCTGGGGCACCGCTTCCTCAAGCACCTGGAGCGTTCCGGCATCCTCTTGCATCTGGTGGACATCTCCTGGATGCCGGAGCGGGACCCCCTGGCCGAGTACGAGGCGGTCTGCCGCGAACTGGCCCTGTTCAGCCCCGAACTGGCCGCCAAGGAACAGGTGGTGGTGATCACCAAGACCGACCTCCCCCAGACCCGGGAAGAGCTTGCCGGGATCAGGGGGTGGTTCGAGGAGCGGAAGATCAAGGTCTTCCCCATCTCCTCCGCCACCGGCGAGGGGGTCGAGGCGCTGCTGGACGAGATCGCCCGGCGGTTGTGGGCGGATAAGGGATAGATTCTCGACGGCGGTTTTGCCACGGAGCCACTGGGTAAAATCAAAATCCGCCACAGAGACGCAGAGACACAGAGGTTCACGGAGAAAAACAGATTTACATCGGATAAAGGGGATGAACAGGATAAATAACCTTCTATTTTACCCGCAATTGATTTCAGCTTTCATCCTGTTCATCCATGTAAAACAGGTTCTGATTTTGATTTCCTCTGTGTCTCTGTGTCTCTGTGGTAGATGTTGATTTTCTCCGCACCTCTGTGGCAAATTTCCTACTGATTCAGGACATTGATGATGCGTAAAGAGCTTTTGAAAACCGTGAAGCGGGTGGTGATCAAGATCGGCAGCCGGGTGCTGACCGATGCCGACGGCGCCCTGGACCTGGCGGTCATCGGGCGGATCTGCCGCGATCTCGCCACGTTGCACAACCGGCACCTGCAGGTGGTGGTGGTGTCGTCCGGCGCCATCGCCGCCGGCAGGAGCGAGTTGGGGCTGACGGAAAAGCCCCGGACCATCCCCCACAAGCAGGCGGCGGCGGCCATCGGCCAGTCGCTCCTCATGCGGGCCTACGAAGAGGCCCTGGAGCCCCACGGCCTCAAGGCGGCCCAGATCCTCCTGACCAGCGAGGACCTGGTCAACCGGCAGCGCTTCCTCAATGCCCGCGCCACCATGGACGCCCTGTTGGGCTTCGGCATCATCCCGGTGATCAACGAGAACGACACCGTGGTGGTGGACGAGATCAAGTTCGGGGACAACGACAACCTGTCGGCCCTGGTCACCAACGTGGCCGAGGCCCACCTGCTGCTGATCCTGACCGATATCGAGGGGTTCTACAGCGCCGATCCCCATCATGACCCGGAAGCCCGGCTGATACCCCTGGTGAAGGGGATCACCCGCGAGGTGGAACGGGCGGCCGGAGGTTCCGACTCCACCGTCGGCACCGGCGGCATGGCCACCAAGGTGGCGGCCGCCAAGAAGGCGGGCAAGAACGGCGTCCCCACCATCATGGTGGACGGCAAGCGCGACGGGATCATCGCCGCGGCCCTGCGGGGGGACGAGGTGGGCACCCTGTTCCTCCCCGCCGCCGTGGGGCTGAACCGGCGCAAGCACTGGATCGCCTACACCCTCAAACCGTCCGGCAGGGTGGTGGTGGACGAGGGGGCGCGGGAGGTCTTGCTGAAGCGGGGCAAGAGCCTGCTGCCGTCTGGCGTGGTGCGGGTCGAGGGGCGTTTCGAACGGGGGGGGTGCGTGCGGATCTGCGGGCCGGACGGGGTGGAGTTCGCACGGGGGCTGTCGGACTACTCCAGCGCCGAAGCGGCCCGGCTGGCGGGAAAGAAGAGCAGCCAGATCGACGCAATCCTGGGGTATCACTACGGTGATGTGATCATCCACCGGGACAATCTGGTGGTGCTGTAGCGGCATGAGCCCCCGCCACCGTCCCAGTGCCGGCATCGCCCCGTAAGGTTCCCATGGCCGCATTCCCTTTGTCCGCGCAGATCCCGTCCCCATCCGCCATGCTGCCGGTGCTGAAACTGTTCCTCCTCCCCGTGGGGGGCGGCATCCCTGCCGGCGTCATGCTCGCCAGCGCCAAGGGGATGGCCTGGCCCGTCACCGCGCTGCTCTACCTGGTTTCGGATCTGGTCCTGGCCCTTGCTTTCGAACCGCTCCTGCGGTTTCTCACCGCCGTGTGCGGGAAAATTCCCTTCCTGGCCCGGCTCGGCCAAGCACTCAAGGCCGCAACGGCCCGTAGCGTGGCACATTTCAGCGGCAGCGGCCCCATTGCGTTCGTCATGATCGCTTTTGGTGTCGATCCCATGACCGGGCGCGCCTCGGCGCTGGCCGCCGGCTACGGCTTCCTCGCCGGGTGGGCCTGTGCCATCGCCGGCGACCTGCTCTACTTCGCCGTCATCGCGCTCACGACCCTGCGTCTGAATGCGTACTTTCACGACCCGAACACCACCATGCTGATCGTCCTCGGCGCCATGTTCGGCGTGCCCATGCTCGTACGCCGTTTCCGAGCCACACGCTTGCCCCGGCAAAGGGCTGGAGTGGAGTGATTCGGTTCTGTAACGCGAACGGCCTCCGGGGATGCATATCCCGGAGGCCGTTCGCGTTACGTGCTCTTAAGTTTGTTGCGCGGTTAGTTGGCCTGCACCGTCGCGGAACTTGAGGCGAAGGTATCCCTGCGCTGCAACTGGCCGTTGAACACCTCCACCCGGCAGCGCACCTCCTGCCCGATGGCGCTGTCGCCGCGTACCTTGAGATTGAGATAATATTCCGTCATCTTGCCGGTTTCCAGAGGGTCGATCCTGAACGACAGGGTGTCGGCTGCTTCCCGGTGGAACTGGGGGTTCTCTGCATCCGGGAACTCGAACTGGGGCGGCAGGATCAGGCGTCCGGTCAGGTCTTGGGCCGTCCGGGAGCCGATGTTCAGCACCGTCATGCGGTAGCGGACCTGGCCGCCCGGGACGATGGACTGGCTGGCCGGGCGGGCGACCACACGCACCAGCGGCGCGGCGACGGTCACCTGGGTATCCCTGGTGAGGGCCACGTCGCCGAAGCGGGCGGAGACCGCCTTGAGCGCCATGTTTTTCCGTTCGCCGTCCACCCGGTCGGAGGGGACGTGGAACGAGATGACCCCCTTGAAGGATTGCCCCGCCCCGATGGTCACCCGGTCGGTTGCCGCGCCCGGCGCCGCCTCGGCCGACAGGTGCGCGCCGTATTCCGCGGGTGCGCTGGCCTCCAGGAGGTACTCCTCACTGTTTTTGGTGTTGTTGGCGATCTCGAAGGGGAGGGCCCCGTCCTGTCCCGCCAGGGCGATGCGGCTCTTCTCCACGGTGATGGCGGTGGCGGTGCGGATCGCCTCCTTGGCGGCCTTTTCAGCCGCAATCCGTTCCCGCTCGCGGCGCTCCAGTTCGGCCTTCTCCCGGGCGATGCGCTCCTGTTCGGCCCTGAGCCGGGCCAGGCGCTCCTGCTCCTGTTTCTCGGCGATGGCCCGCTCGACGGCGAGCTGCTCGTTGCGCACCTTGACGGCGGCCAGGTGCAGCGTCCTGTTCTCGGCGAGTTTTTCACCCTTGTGCAGGCGCGTTCCCAGGGCGAGCAGATCGTCCTCGATGCTCGACCGCAAGGGGTTGGCCGGAAATTCGCCGATGAACTGGTTGACGGTCCGGGCCGCCAGCGTATTGTCGCCGGATTTCAGGCCGGAACGGGCCAGAAGCAGCAGGGATACGTCCTTGAGCGGGGTGTCGGGGAAGACCTGGGTAAGCTGCTTGACCTTGTCGATGGCCAGGAGGTAATCCTTTTTCTGGTAGGCGGTGAAGGCCTCGACAAAGAGGTTTGAGTCGTCAAGCTCTGCCGCCGGGGCGCAGAACGCCCCGGCGAGCAGAAGGATAAGCGCCAGCGTCGGGATGATGGGGGAGGTGATCGCTGATCGACGCATGGGCAGTTACTCCACGAAGCTCTTGAGTTTTTTGCTGCGGCTGGGGTGGCGCAGCTTGCGCAGCGCCTTGGCCTCGATCTGGCGGATGCGCTCGCGGGTGACCTCGAAATCCTGGCCGACCTCTTCCAGGGTGTGGTCGCTCTTCTCGCCGATGCCGAAGCGCATGCGCAGGACCTTCTCCTCGCGGGGGGTCAGGGTGGAGAGCACCCGGGCCGTCTGCTCGGAAAGGTTGGCCTTGATGACCGCTTCGATGGGCGATATCACGGCCTTGTCCTCGATGAAATCCCCCAGGTGGGAATCCTCTTCCTCGCCGATGGGGGTCTCCAGGGAGATCGGCTCCTTGGCGATCTTGAGCACCTTGCGCACCTTGTCCAGGGGCAGCTGCATCCGTTCGGCGATCTCCTCCGGGGAGGGCTCGCGGCCGTTCTCCTGAACCAGTTGGCGGCTGGTGCGGATCAGCTTGTTGATGGTCTCGATCATGTGGACCGGGATGCGGATGGTGCGGGCCTGGTCCGCGATGGCGCGGGTGATGGCCTGGCGGATCCACCAGGTGGCGTAGGTGGAGAACTTGTAGCCCCGCTGGTACTCGAACTTGTCCACCGCTTTCATCAGGCCGATATTCCCCTCCTGGATCAGGTCCAGGAACTGGAGGCCGCGGTTGGTGTATTTCTTGGCGATGGAGACCACGAGGCGCAGGTTGGCCTCGATCAGCTCGGACTTGGCGATCCGGGCCTTGGCCTCCCCCTCTTCGATGGCCTTCAGGGCGGTGGAAAGGTCGCTGGCCTTGAAACCGGACTCCTGCTCCACCTTCTGCAGTTTGCGGGCCGCGCTGCGCAGGCGTTTTTCCAGTTTCTGGGTCTCTTCGGCCCCCAATTTGAGCTTCTTGAGTTCGGCGACGGCCTTCTCGTCCTCCTGGTGGAGCTTGTCCACCAGGGCTTTCAGCTTGTCCGCCGGGATGAGCGTCTCCAGGTCGGCCAGTTCCGTCCCCAGCCTCTCCACCTTGATGGAGAGTTCCTTGAGGCGTTCGGCGACCTTGTTGATGTGACGGTCCTTCAGGCGCAGGGACTTGAGCAGTTCGGCCTGCCGTTCCTTGGCCTCGCGCCCCTTCTTCTCCATTTCCTTCTTCTTGGCGGCGGACTTGGCCGCCTCCAACTGCTCGGCCAGTTCGGCCAGAAGCTGATCCTGGGCGGCGATCTCATCGATTATCGCCAAGATGCGCGTCTTCTGCACGTCCTCCTCGTCCTCCTCCAGCTCCTCTTCCTCCACCTCCTTGCTGATCTCGGAGGCGTTCATCTGGAATTTGCGCAGCTTGTCCCCCAACTGCAGGACCTCGCGCACGGTGATGGGGGTGTTGAGGATGATGCCGGCCACGTCCCGCTCGCCGTCCTCGATGCGTTTGGCGATCTCCACCTCCCCCTCGCGGGTGAGCAGGGAAACCGAACCCATCTCGCGCAGGTACATGCGCACCGGGTCGCTGGTCCTGCCGATGGAGCCGGGCTCGAACTCGACCTCTTCGGCTTCGCCCTCGATGTCCTCGTCCTCTTCCAGGTCGATCTTCATCTTGGGGATCTTGACCTTCTGGGCGGAATCCACGATCTCGATGTCCATATCCCCGAACATCCCCATGACGTCATCGATCTGCTCGGTGGCGATATCGGGCGGGAGTATGTCATTGACCTCGTCGAAGGTGAGGAACCCCTTTTCCTTGCCGAGATCGATCAGTTGTTTCACATCGTCCATGTTCTTCTTTGCCATTTTTCACCTCAAATGCAGCCCGTGGACTACAGCTTCGATTTTCTGGTACGCAGGGCGTCGGCCTGCTGCAAAAGCGCCCGGTATTCTTCGCTGTCCGGATCCAGAACCGCCAGCCGTGCGGCGATGTCGCGGATGGAGTGGAGCGCGCGCTTTTCTTTGGTGCGCTTGTAGTGAGCAAGGACCGTACGCCAGTCTATATCGGCCAGGTGGTCGTCGCTCACGAGCACCTGGGAGAGAATTCGCCTCTGGTCGGGATCGTCCAGCCGTTCCAGGATGTTCTGCACATCAACCGGATCGTCGCCGGTGTCGAGCGACAGGAGTACCGCTTCGGCCACCTGCCGGTGCGGCCCCTCGAAAAGGTTCTCCACCCCGAATTCCCGGATTTCGCCCCGCGCCTCGGGATATCTGATCACCAGGGCCAGCAGGGTCTCCTGGGAGCGGTCTCGCTGCTGGGCCGGGGGGTGCTGTCCGGCGGGCATGTCCCGCGCCGTGACCGCCATCCCTCCCTGGCGCTTGCGGAAGGCATGCACCGTGATGCCCAGCAGGCGGCAAATCTCCTTCTCGTACAGGTCCCGCTCCACCGGATCGGCGATCTTCCTGAAGCGGGGGATCACCTCGTCGATGACCCGTACCTTGTTGTCCACGCTGTCCGGCGGGATGCGGACCAGCAGGGAGCGGACGAAATAGTCGAATATGGGCCGCGCCTTGTCCCGGCAGGCCGTGAAGGCCTCCGGCGGGTTCCTGGCCAGGAAGCTGTCCGGGTCGTCCCCGCTGGGCAGGGTGATGACGTAGGCCGGCATGCGCTGGTCGAGAAAGAGCTCCATGGAACGAAAGGTCGCCTTGAGGCCGGCGGCGTCGCTGTCGAACAGGGTGTAGACCTTTGCCGCGTGGCGCTTGATCAGCCCCGCATGGGTCGTCGTCAGCGCGGTGCCGCAGGTGGCCACCACGTTGCGTATCCCGGCCCGGTACAGGGCCAGGTGATCGAAATACCCCTCGACAATGATGACGCTGTTCTCGGTTCTGATGGCCGGCAGGGCCATGTCCAGGCCGAACATCACCGCGCTTTTGTGATACAGCGGCGATTCCGGCGAGTTAATGTATTTGGGGAGCGAGGCATCCAGCACCCGCCCGGCAAAAGCGATGACGCGCCCCTTGTGGTCGCGGATCGGAAAGATCAGGCGATTGCGGAACAGGTCGTGCCAGCCGTTGTCCCCTTTACGTAGTATACCCAGCTTTCGGGCATTTTCCAGGTCCGCACCATGGGCCTTGAGATACTTGGCCAGACCGTCCCACCGGTCCGGGGCAAAGCCGAGCCGGTAATCGGCGGCCAGGGCCTCGTCCACGGCCCGTTCCTTCAGGTAATTCCTGGCGACCTGGCCCGCGGGGTCTTTGAGAAGCACCGACCGGAAATACTCTTCGGCAAGCTCGTTGATCCGCTGGAACTGCTGCCGCTCGTCCTGGGCGTGCCGTTCGGCCGGGGTCAACTGCCGCTCCTCGATTTCGACGCCGGCTTTCCGAGCCAGCAGTTTGACCGCTTCCGGGAACCCGATCCCCTCCATTTTCATGATGAAGGAGAAGGCGTTGCCCCCCTCGCCGCAGCCGAAACAGTGAAAGATCTCCCGAGCCGGGTTGACGTTGAACGACGGCGTCTTTTCCCCGTGAAACGGACACAGCCCCACATAATTAGCCCCGGCGCGTCTCAGTTGGACGTAATCCGAGACAACCTCAAGTATGGAGACGCGTTCCGCGACCTCCCGCACCTTTTCTTCGGGGATCATTGTTGTGTGGTGGCTCCACTCCGCCAGTGCGAGAGTATTTTGTCGCCCGTCTGTGCCAGCAGGTTGGCCGCTTCCGTATTCCTGATCCTGGTCTTCAGTTTTTCCGGCATGAAGCCCGCAGTGGCGGTGCTGAACAGCAGACTGAGCAGCAACACCCCTTCGGCCGTCCCGATCAGCAGGCCGCCCACCCGGTTGAGCCCCCCCAGCATGACGAGGCGCAGGGCGGTGGTGACGATGTTGCCGACGACGTGGACGATGATGCCCGTTATCAGCAGGATCAGGATGAAGGCCAGAAAGGAGCAAATCTGTGCCGGCAGATGCGTAACGGCCCGTATCGGCTGGGAAACGGCCGGATAGAAATGATACGCCAGCCAGGCGCCCAGGATCAGCCCGACCAGGGAGGACGCCTCGTTGACGAGTCCGCGAGCCAGTCCCTTGAGGGCAAAAAAGAGGAGAACCGCCAGGATAATGATGTTGAAAGCATTCATCGGGGAACCATGTGCCGGCTGTCGGGCAGAGATATCAGTCGGTGAGCGGCCTTCCGGCGCTTAATGCCTGCGGGGGGGGCGTCACCTTGCTCCTGATTGATACAGACGTCATTGCACAGGCAATTGTTACACGGAAGGGGCGATCAAAAGATAGCCCCTTCCGTGTAACAGAAAACAGAACTTCGATCACCGGAAACCACCGGCAGGCACATCAGGAGAGCAGTCGCCTGACCGTGTCGCTGACGGCCTTGCCGTCGGCCCGGCCCGCCGTCAGGGGGGTAAGGGCCTTCATGACCCTGCCCATGTCCTTCATGCCCTGAGCTGCTGTTTCCCGGATGACCCGCGCCACCAGTTCGGTGATCTCGTCGCCGGTCAGCTGGGCGGGAAGGAAGCCGAGCAGAACCGCCAGCTCCGCTTCCTCCTTCGCCACCAGATCGGGACGGTTGCCCTCGCCGTAGAGCCGGATCGACTCGCGGCGTTGTTTCGTCATGGACGAGATGACCTCGATGACCCCTTGGTCGTCCAACTCGCGCTGTTGTTCGATCTCGCGGTTCTTGATCGTGGAGCGGACCATGCGGACAGCCGAAAGGCGCAGGTCGTCCCGCGCCTTCATGGCCTCTTTCATCGCAGTGTCAAGTTGTTCCTTGAGTGTCATGTTCGTCGCTCGTCCTAATCTACCATCTTACGCTGTTTCTTGAGGGCGCGCTTACGTGCGGCGATCGCCTTTTTCTTCCGCTTGATGCTTGGCTTCTCGTAGTGCTCGCGTTTGCGAACCTCCGAAAGAATCCCCGCCTTTTCGCACTGCTTCTTGAATTTCTTCAGGGCGAGTTCAAATGGCTCGTTTTCCTTGATCTTTACTCCTGGCATCCATAATCCCCCCCCTCATTGTAAAGTGGTAAATCCTGATGCGTACGGCGCCGTTATGGAGAAATTTGCAAGAGTGTTATCTTAACAGCAAATATTCCATTGTCAATATAAAAGTCACTAATGAATCAGCGGCAAAAATCGACATCTGCCACGGAGACGCCGGGACACGGAGAAACGTCAAAGGTGCGACCTCATTTCAGGGAAACCTGCCGACACCTTTGGTTTTCCTCTGCGTCTCCGTAGCATCTGTGGCAGATGTGAGCTTTTATGGATTTCAGGCGGGGCGGGAGTTCTTTTCCGCGATCCCCGACGTGCCGAAGCGCCGGCGCAGTTCGGCGTAGACATCCTCGGGGGGATGTCGCAGTACCCCAGGAGGACCAGGAGATGGAAAACGAGATCGGCGGTTTCGTAGACGATTTCGTCGCGCTTGCCCCCCTTGGCGGCGATGACCACCTCGGTCGCCTCTTCCCCCACCTTCTTGAGGATCTTGTCGATCCCCTTGTGCATCAGGGATGCGGTATAGGAGTCCCCGGTCGGGTTGTTCCTGCGGTCCAGGATGACCTGGTACACCGCCTGGATGATGTCGTCGCGTTCGTTCATAAGCGTACCGCCACTCCTTTGTCGTGCAGATACTGTTTGGCTTCGCCGATGGTGTACTCCCGGTAGTGGAAGATGGAGGCGGCCAGGCAGGCCCCGGCCCCGGCCTTCACGAAGCCGTCGTACAGGTGCTCCAGGTTCCCCACGCCGCCGGAGGCGATGACCGGGATGGATACCGCATCCACGATGGCCCGTGTCAGTTCCAGATCATAGCCGTCCTTGGTGCCGTCCCGGTCCATGCTGGTGAGGAGAATCTCTCCCGAGCCGTACTGCTCCATTTTTACGGCCCATTCCACGGCATCGATGCCGGTGGGTGTGCGGCCGCCATGGGTATAGACCTCCCAGCGCCGCTCTCCCGGCACGCGGCGGGCATCGATGGCCACCACGGTGCATTGGGAGCCGAAGCGCTCGGCCGCCTCCTGGACGAATTCCGGCCGCTGCACGGCGGCGGTGTTGATGGAGGTCTTGTCGGCCCCGGCGTTCAACAGGCGGCGGATGTCGTCCACGGTGCGGATGCCCCCTCCCACGGTGAGCGGCATGAAGACCCGCTCGGCGGTCCGGCGCACCACGTCGATGATGATGGCACGTTCGTCGCTGGAGGCGGTGATGTCCAGAAAGGTCAACTCGTCGGCCCCCTGCTGGTCGTACATCTCGGCGATCTCCACCGGGTCCCCGGCGTCCCGCAGCTCCAGGAACTGCACCCCCTTGACGACCCGGCCCCCCTTGACGTCCAGGCAGGGGATGATGCGTTTGGTCAGCATGTCAGGCCTCTCCCTTGGTGACGGCGATCGCCTCGGCCAGCTTGATGGCGCCGGTGTACACCGCCTTGCCGGTGATGACGCCGGTGACGCCGCTCTTCTCGATGGCCATGAGGTTTCTGATGTCCTCCAGGCGGGAGACCCCGCCCGAAGCGATCACCGGGATGGCGACGGCTTCGGCCAGGGCCCTGGTCGCCTCCAGGTTGGGCCCCTGGAGCATGCCGTCGCGGCTGATGTCGGTATAGATGATGGCCGCGACCCCGAACCCCTCGAACTTCCGGGCCAGGTCGGCGGCGCTTATATCGGTCACTTCGGCCCACCCCTGCACCGCCACCATGCCGTTCTTGGCGTCAATGCCCACCACGATTTGACCGGGGAAGCGGGCGCAGGCCTCCTTCACCAGGTCAGGGTTGCGTTGGGCGGCCGTGCCGATGATTACCCGGGACAGCCCCAGGGCCAGGTAGGCTTCGATGGTGGCCAGGTCGCGGATGCCGCCTCCCAGTTGGGCCGGGATGGTGATCGCCCCGACAATGGCCTCGATGGCGGCCCGGTTTTTGGGCTCGCCGGCAAAGGCGCCGTCCAGGTCCACGATGTGGAGCAGTTCGGCCCCCTGGCGTTGCCAATCCAGGGCCTGGGCGGCCGGGTCGTCGTTGAAGACCGTATCCTTCTCCATCAGCCCCTGTTCGAGGCGGACGCATTTTCCTTCTTTCAGATCAATGGCGGGTATGACGATCATGGGTACCTTTCTCATAAACAAACATCTGCCACGGAGACACAGAGACACAGAGACACAGAGGAAACCGGGAAAAAGCAAACTTACGGGGGTGTACAGGATGAACAGGATAAAAGCTCTAAATTTTTGTCTTATCAGATTTTAGGTTGTTCCTGTAAATCCCTGTAAATTGTCTGTGACTTTGAAGTTCTCGGTGTCTCCGTGTCTCTGTGGCAGATTTTAGGCGTTAATCTTTCATCGCGGCAAAGTTCCGCAGGATCGTGAGCCCCACGTCCTGGGATTTCTCCGGATGGAACTGGGTGGCGACGATGTTGTCCTTCCAGACCGAGGAACAGAATTCCATGCCGTAGTCGGTAGTGGTGGCGATGACGCCGTTATCGTCCGGCTTCACGTAGTAGGAGTGCACGAAGTAGACGTTGGCGTTGTCGGCGATCCCCTCGAAGGCGGGGGGGCGCCGCTTGAACGAGATCTGGTTCCACCCCATCTGGGGCACCTTGAGTTCCTCGCCCCCGTCCCGCATCCCCTCGGGAAAGCGGAGCACGTGGCCGGGGATTACCCCCAGGCCGTTGTAGAGGCCGAATTCGGTGCTGTCGGTGAAGAGCAGTTGCATGCCGACGCAGATCCCCAGGAAGGGGCGCCCCTGGGCGATGACCGCGAGGATCGGCTCCACGAAGCCGGCGGCCTCCAGGTTGCGCATGCAGTCGCGGAAAGCACCCACCCCCGGCAGCACGATCTTTTCCGCCTCCAGCACCACGCGGGGGTCGGCGGTAACCACCGCCTCGAAGCCGACCTTCTCGAAACCCTTCTGGACGGAACGGAGGTTGCCCATGCCGTAGTCGATGATCGCTATCATTTATTTTATCCCGTTCGCCGAAAGGTGGGGACCGTACCGCCGGTCAACACCCTTGATGTGGTTGATCAGCCAGTCCTGGAGGAATTCGATGACGTTCTGGGTCAACAGCGTCTCCCCGGCGTTGAACTTCCGCTGCAGGTCCAGCACCTGGTCCACCAGCTTGGTGTGGTGCTGCTTGTGCTGGGCCTCTTCGGGGTAGCCGGATGTGCGGAACGCCTCTTCCTCGGCACCGAAATGGGAGGCGGTGTATTCGATCAGGCGGCCGAGGATCGAGCCGATGGCCTCCTTGCTCCGTTTCTGCTGCATGGCGTCGTGCAGGTCGTTGACCATGTCGAACAGCTTCTGGTGCTGCTGGTCGAAGAGGCTGATCCCGGTGGCGAAGCTTTGGTCCCACTCCAGGACCTTGGCGAGGCGGAAATGCCCCACCAGGGTGTGCAGTTCCTCCACCTGCTCCGCCAGCTTGCCCGTGGCTGCGGTGGTGCTCCGGGCGTTTTCCACGTTGCGGTTGACCACGTCGGTGATCATCTGGATGTTGTTGGTGATCTCCTGGGTGGTGGCGGTCTGCTCTTCGGCCGCGGTGGCGATCTGGCTGACCTGCATGGTCAGTTCGTTGATCCTGTTGAGGATGTCCTCCAGTGCCTCCCCGGAGCGGGCGGTTTCCGCGGTGCCCCGCTTCACCTCTCCGACCCCTTCCGACATGGAGCCGACGGCGGCCTGGGTTTCTTCCTGGATGGACTTGATCATGGCGCTGATCTCTTTGGTCGCCTTGGTGGTGCGTTCCGCCAGGGCCCGCACTTCGTCGGCCACCACGGCGAAGCCGCGTCCCTGTTCCCCGGCCCGGGCCGCCTCGATGGCGGCGTTCAACGCCAAGAGGTTGGTCTGGTCGGCGATGTCCTGGATGGTGTTGACGATGGCCCCGATCTGGTCGGAGCGCTGGCCCAACCCCTCGACGGTGCCGGACGACTCGTTGACCCGCTGGGCGATGTTGTCCATCAGCCGGGCGCTGTTCTGGACCAATTGGGCGCCGCTGTGGGTCTGATCCGTGGCCTTCTGGGCATTCTCGGCGGCAAACAGGCAGTTGCGGGCGATGTCCCCCGAGGTGGCGGACATCTCTTCGCTGGCGGTGGCAATGGTGCCGGCCTGCAGGGCCACGTCCTCGGCCGCCAGGACCATGGACTGGGTCGTGGAGCTGACCATCTCCACCGAGCCCCGGACCAGGTCCGCCACGGAGAAGAAGTGCCGCATGGCCTTGTTCATATCGGCCATCATACTGTTGAAGGCAACGGCAAGGCGGCCCAGTTCACCGTTGCCTGAGACCTCCACACGCACCGACAGGTCGCCGGCGGCGGCCTTTTCGAGTCCGGCCACCAGACCGGCCAGGGGGCTGAAGGTACGGCTGCTGATGATGCCGAGGAGTATCGACGTGGCGGCCACCATGGCCAGGCCGAAGAGAATGTCGAGCCAGAGCGCGTTCCCGGTATTGAGAGTGACCATGGCCGCTACGCCCAACAGGATGACGATGGTGTTGCCGATGATGACGCGTACAATAAATGACATGGTGCCAGGCTCCTTGAGGAATGGTTGCAGTATTCAAACGCGTTGTCACCGGCGCCGTTGCCAGTGATGCCAGTATGTTACAGGTGGTTGACTGCGATCTCCTTCCCTCCCGTCAAGGGAGGGAAGGTTGTTTGTGGTTGCCGGCAGCTATGCGATGCGGGAAAAGTCGGCGACCTGTCCGAACATGCGGGCGATGGCCGTTAAAAGGGCCAGGCGGTTGGCCCGCACCCGCTCGTCTTCGGCCATGACCATGACCTTGTCGAAAAAGGTATCGACGGGGCCGCGCAGGGTGGCGATCTCGGCCAGGGCCTCCTGCCAGCGGCCGTCGGCAATGCCCGCCGCCACCGAGTTCTTCACGGTCTGGAAGGCCGCGTACAGGCCGTTTTCCGCGCTGTCCTGGAACAGGGCCGGGTCCACCGGCGCATCCACCCCCTCCTTGATGATGTTGCCGACCCGTTTAAAAGCTCCGGTCAGCGGCTCGAAATCGGGATGGGACTTGAATCCCGCCAGGGCCGCGATGCGGTCCCGGACCTGGACCAGATCGTCGAAGCCCGCTGCCACCGCCGCCTCGATGACGTCGGGGGGGTAGTCGCCCGCCAGCAGGTTGACGAAGCGGCCACGGAAGAACTCTCCGACTTCGGCGGCGGCCTGCTCCTTGGGGCGGGTCAGCTTGGCGGCCAACAGGTCCAGCGCCTGGCCGATCAGGGCGGACAGGGAAAGGCGGTACCCCCTGTCCAGGATGGTGGCGATGATGCCGATGGTGGCGCGCCGCAGGGCGTAGGGGTCGGCGGCGCCGGTGGGGATGAGGCCCACGCTGAAGCAGCCGCAGACCGTGTCCAGTTTGTCGGCGATGGAGACGAAGGCGCCGATGTCCGAGGCGGGCAGTTCGCCGCCGGCCTGGATCGGCAGGTAATGCTCGGCAATGGCGCTGGCCACCGCCGGCTCCTCACCCTCCAGCAGGGCGTACTCCCGCCCCATGATCCCCTGCACCTCCGGGAATTCACCCACCATGCCGCTCACCAGGTCGGCCTTGCAGAGCCAGGCGGCCCGCGCCGTCTGCTCCAAGACCTTCGGGTTGAGCTGCTGTGCCAGTCCCTGGGCCAGGCTGCGGAAACGTTCCATCTTCTCGAAGGAGGTGCCGAGCTTCTGCTGGTAGACCACCTTCTTGAGCGCCTCAACCCGGTCGTCCAGCTTGACCTTCTGGTCTTCCTCGAAGAAGAAGCGGGCGTCGGAGAGCCGGGCGCGCAGGACCCGCTCGTTCCCCTTGACCACCACCGACGGGTCGTCGGTCAGGGTGTTGTTGATGGTGATGAAGCCGGGCAGCAGCCTGCCGTTGTCGTCCACGATGGAGAAGTAGCGCTGGTGGCTGCGCATGGAGGTGATCAACACCTCCTTGGGCACCTTGAGGAACTCGGGGGAGAAGGTGCCGTGCACGGCGCTGGGATACTCGGCCAGGTAGACGATCTGGTCCAGGAGCTCCTCGTCCGGCAGGAGGTGGCCGCCGGCGGCCTTGGCCACCCGGTGCGCCTCGCGGCGGATGATCTCCTTGCGCTTTTCCGGGTCAGGGATGACGAAGTGCCGCTCGCACTCCTCCAGGTAGTGGGTAAAGTTCTTCACCGGAAAGGTGGCGTTGGCCATGAAACGGTGACCGCGGGACAGGGTGCCGCTCTCCACGGTGCCGAAGGAAAACGGCACGACGATGCCGTCGAACAGGGCCACGATCCAGTGGATCGGCCGGGCGAAACGCACGTCCAGGTCGGCCCAGCGCATGGATTTCTTGAAGGGGATGTCGGCGATCAGCTTGGGCAGGATTTCGGCCAGAAGCTCATGGGTCGGCCGGCCGGTCACCTTTTTCGTCACCGCCAGGTATTCCCCTTTTTCGGTGACCACGGTGGCAAGCTCCGAGACATCCACCCCCTGTCCCCTGGCAAAGCCTTCGGCCGCCTTGGTCGGTGTGCCGGCGGCGTCGTAGGCCGCCTTTACGGAGGGGCCGGTGGCGGTGATCTCGGCGTCGGGCTGCAGGGAGGGAATCCCCTTGACCACCAGCGCCAGGCGGCGCGGCGTGGCCAGGGTCTGCACCATGTCGAAGGTAAGGCGGGCATTGGTCAACTCCCGGCTGATCATGGCCTCCATTTCGGCCAGGGCGCGGGGGATGAAGCCGGCCGGGATCTCCTCGGTGCCGATTTCGAGAAACAGTTCTTTGGCGCTCATCGTGCGGCACCTCCTTTCAGGAGCGGGAAGCCGAGACGCTCGCGCATCCGCAGGTATTCTTCCGCACAGGTGCGGGCCACGTTGCG
Source organism: Geobacter sp. FeAm09 (assembly GCF_008330225.1). Taxonomy (NCBI): domain Bacteria; kingdom Pseudomonadati; phylum Thermodesulfobacteriota; class Desulfuromonadia; order Geobacterales; family Geobacteraceae; genus Geobacter; species Geobacter sp. FeAm09. Next base: position 834,720 of record NZ_CP042466.1, read on the forward strand.
TACCCGGCCGATGTAGGAGGCGCGCTCGGTGACCGAGATGGCACCGCGGGCATCCAGCAGGTTGAAGGTGTGGGAACATTTCATGACGAAGTCGTAGGCCGGCAGCACCAGTCCTTTTTCCGCCAGGCGGATGCACTCCTGCTCATACTTGGTGAACTGTTCCAGCAAAAGCGGCACATCGGCCTCCTCGAAGTTGTAGCGGGAGAACTCCACCTCGCTCTCATGGTGGATGTCGCCGTACTTCACCCCCTGGGTCCACTCCAGGTCGTAGACGTTGTCCACCCCCTGCAGATACATGGCGATCCGCTCGCAACCGTAGGTGATCTCGCCCGAAACCGGTTTGAGGTCGATGCCGCCCGCCTGCTGGAAGTAGGTGAACTGGGTGATCTCCATACCGTCCAGCCATACCTCCCATCCCAGGCCCCAGGCCCCCAGGGTCGGCGACTCCCAGTCGTCCTCCACGAAGCGGATGTCGTGCTTGGCGGGATCGAGGCCGATGGCCCGCAGGGAGTCCAGGTACAGGTCCAGGATGTTGATGGGGGAGGGCTTCTGGATCACCTGAAACTGGTAATAGTGTTGCAGGCGGTTGGGGTTTTCGCCGTAGCGGCCGTCGGTGGGCCGGCGGGAGGGTTCCACGTAGGCCGCTTTCCACGGCTCGGGTCCCAGCACCCGCAGGAAGGTGGCCGGGTTGAAGGTTCCGGCCCCTTTTTCCGTGTCGTAGGGCTGCTGGATGATGCACCCCTGCTTGGCCCAGTAACCTTGCAGGGAGAGGATAAGATCCTGGAATGTCACGATTATGCCTCCAAAAGGGGAAAAAATTAAAAAGAATCGTTAAAATAGCAGGTCTGGGGGCGCGGGTCAAGGATGAGCATCGGGGCACCGCAGGTAATTCACAGGGATAGACCCTGTGGCAGGGGGCAGTGGAGATATGGATAAGGACGGGGTGGCGATCGGCGCCACGGAGAATGTTCCGGCTCCACCAGGCCGGTGACGGTCCGGATCGAGGGCCACCGGAGGAACGGGGCCGGTTCAAGGGAGCTTTGTTGCAGGCACCAGTCTTTGCACAGGGGGCTTCTGTATGAATGGCTCTACTGTTGTTATGGTGCCTCCCCCGCGCCGGGGTCAAGACAATTAACGGAGAAATAAGCAGGTTTGCCGTTTATTTTCTTGTTGACAAGGCCGAGATTTTAAGGCTAACGTTTTTAAAACCTGCTAACATCGTTTCTTCGAGAAGAAAAGACTCGACCCCATATAAAAGCAAAATCCCGTTTACGTAACATTTTGTATGAATCTCCGAGTGAATCCTTAACCAATTTAGCTATTTTTCAATTTATGTAGGAAGTTTCCTGCCCCGGCACGTTCCTTCCAGAGCCGCATTTGAGGTCAATTTTTTCCGAATTGGCGCCAGTGTGATGATAGTGATAATCCCCGAGATCCCATTGCACCCCATTTTACCCCACAGCCGCACGCACGTGCCGCGTTGCACGCAGGAGAACCGATGAATTTACAAGAACTTAAAGGCAAAAAGATCAACGAGCTCAACACCATCGCCCGTGATCTCAACATTGAGGGCGCGTCCAGCCTGCGCAAGCAGGATCTGATCTTCGCCATCCTCAACGCCCAGACCGAGCAGAACGGCATGATCTTTGGCGAGGGGGTCCTGGAAACCCTGCAGGACGGTTTCGGCTTCCTGCGCGCCACGGACTACAACTACCTGCCGGGGCCGGACGACATCTACGTCTCTCCCAGTCAGATCCGGCGCTTCAACCTGCGCACCGGCGACACGGTCTCCGGCCAGATCCGCCCCCCCAAGGAGGGGGAACGCTATTTCGCCCTGCTCAAGGTGGAGTCGGTCAACTTCGAACCCCCCGAGGTCGCCCGGGACAAGATCCTGTTCGATAACCTGACCCCGCTCTATCCCCAGGAAAAACTCAAGCTGGAAACCGCCGGCGACAACCTCCCCATGCGGGTGGTGGAACTGGTGGCCCCCATCGGCAAGGGACAGCGCGGCCTGATCGTGGCCCCGCCCCGCACCGGCAAGACCATGCTGATCCAGAACATCGCCAACTCCATCGCCACCAACCACCCCGAGGTGTACCTGATCGTCCTGCTCATCGACGAGCGCCCGGAGGAGGTGACCGACATGCAGCGCTCGGTCAAGGGCGAGGTGGTTTCCTCCACCTTCGACGAGCCGGCCACGCGCCACGTCCAGGTGGCCGAGATGGTCATCGAGAAGGCCAAGCGCCTGGTGGAGCACAAACGCGACGTGGTGATCCTGCTGGATTCCATCACCCGTCTGGCCCGCGCCTACAACACCGTCATCCCCCCCTCGGGCAAGATCCTGTCCGGCGGCGTGGACTCCAACGCCCTGCACAAGCCCAAGCGCTTCTTCGGCGCGGCCCGCAACATCGAGGAGGGCGGCTCCCTGACCATCATCGCCACGGCCCTGGTGGATACCGGCAGCAAGATGGACGAGGTCATCTTCGAAGAGTTCAAGGGCACCGGCAACATGGAGCTGCACCTGGACCGCAAGCTGGTGGAGAAGCGCACCTTCCCGGCCATCGACATCAACAAGTCCGGCACCCGCAAGGAGGAGCTCCTCATCGAGAAGAGCGCGCTCCACCGCACCTGGATCCTGCGCAAGGTCCTGCATCCCATGAACGTGGTGGACAGCATGGAGTTCCTGCTGGACAAGCTCTCGGAAACCAAGAGCAATCAGGACTTCCTGGACTCCATGAGCAAATAGTTTCCGCCCGGAAAGGGCTTTTTTCCGCCCATGGGGCGTCAATCTTCGCGTGTGCCTTGTGACTTCGGCCGCTGGCCTCGCCAGGCGGTGCGCGGCCCGAGGGCGCGTCGGAAAAGCCTCCTTTCCTGAATCGGAATGGGGGTTGAAAAAAGTGTTGCAAAAATGAATTCGAATCATTACGATTATAATTTGCGACCGTGCCCGCCGACGACATCCATTTTTATACAGAGACTGAGAAGCATCCCCGAGGAGGAAGAGAAGATGAAAGAAGGTATCCACCCAATGTATTCCGAGGTGACCGTGAAATGCCTGTGCGGCAACACGTTCCTGACCCGCTCCACCAACAAGGAGATCAATACCGAGATCTGCTCCGCTTGCCACCCCTTCTTCACCGGCAAGCAGAAACTGGTGGACACTGCAGGTCGTGTCGAACGGTTCAAGAAGCGTTACGGCCAGCTTTAGTACACCATCGGTTCAATGCATTGAGGGGATCTTGTCGTCAGGCAAATCCCCTTTTTTGTATCCTGGCGACGTTACTCTCCAATCCGGCGGTACACTATGAACGTAACCCTGATCGAACATACCCCCAATCCCGAATTGACGGTGGCCCTGGCGGCCCGGCTCTGCTATTCGCCCACGTCCATCGGCGAACTGCGCAACAAGCTGGAATCGGCGGACATCGAGAAGTTCCTGAACAAGATCATGTCCCTGGGGCACTACTCGGTGTTGGAGCACATCTCCTTCACCTTCGGCATGGAGGGAATCTCCCGGGTGACCACCCATCAACTGGTGCGCCACCGGATCGCCTCCTTCTCCCAGCAATCCCAGCGCTACGTGTCCCACAAGGATGAGTTCACCTCCATCATGCCGGACAGCATCGCGGAGAATGCCGATGCGCGGCAGATCTTCGCCTTCATGTCCGAAACGGTGCACAAGGCGTACGCCCAACTGGTGGACCTGGGCATCCCTCCCGAGGATGCCCGCTACATCCTGCCCAACGCCACCGAGACTAAGATCATCATGACCATGAACGCCCGGGAGCTTTTGCACTTCTTCGCCCTGCGCTGCTGCCAGCGGGCCCAGTGGGAGATCCGGGAGATGAGCATCGAGATGCTCAGGCTGGTGAGAAAGGCCGCGCCGATCATCTTCCGCGACGCGGGACCGGGCTGCGTGGGAGGCCCCTGTCCGGAGGGGCAGTTCTGCTGCGGCCAGACCGCCGAGGTTCGGGAGTTCTTCGCTACACTTGAATAGAATTAACATCCGCCACAGAGACACGGAGACACAGAGAAAAGCAGGGGGCACAAACAAAGCTGTTCTTTACATCGGATGAACAGGATAAACAGGATAAAAATCTTTACGTTTTTACCCGTAACCGTTTTTTAAGGTTTTACCCCTTTCATCCTGTTCATCCGATGTAAAATTTGTTTTGCCTTTGATGTTCTCTGTGTCTCCGTGTCTCTGTGGCAGATTTTAAGATTTTCCCCATTGAGATTGGATCGTACAAAGAAAGGTACTATGGAAAAGATCAATGTAGGCGGCCAGGCGGTTATCGAAGGCGTCATGATGCGCGCGCCCCGCTCCATGGCCATCGCCGTACGCCGTCCCGACGGCGAGATCGTGGTCAAGCGTGAACTGGTGGTGCCGCTCTCCGAACGGTACCCGGTGGTCAAACTCCCCATCGTGCGCGGTGCGGTGGCCCTGTTCACCTCGCTGATCATCGGCATCAAGGCGCTCAACTTTTCGGCCAACGAGGCCATGACCGAAGAGGAGAAAGAGGGGGACAAGGACAAGGGGAAGGGGGAACTCTCCTCCTGGGCCATGGCCGGCACCATGACCGTGGCCTTCGGCTTCGGCATCTGCCTGTTCTTCCTGTTCCCGCTCTACCTGACCAAGCTGCTGACGCCGGTCATCGGCACCAACAACATCGTCTTCAACCTGGTGGACGGCGTGATCCGGGTGATCGTGTTTTTGCTCTACATCTGGGGCATCTCCCGCATGAACGACATCCAGCGGGTCTTCCAGTACCACGGGGCCGAGCACAAATCGATCTTCACCTTCGAGGCGGGCGAGGAACTGACGGTGGAAAACGTGCGCCGCTACAGCCGCCTCCACCCCCGCTGCGGCACCAGCTTCCTCCTCATCGTCATGCTGGTGAGCATCGCCGTGTTCTCCCTGATCCCCAAGCTCTGGCCCTTCTATCTCAAGGCCGGTTCGCGCATCGTGCTGCTGCCGCTCATCGCCGGCATCTCCTACGAGTTCCTCAAGTGGAGCGCCAAGAACGACAGCCACCCCCTGGTGCGGCTGGTCATCGCCCCCGGACTGGCCCTGCAGCGCCTCACCACCCGCGAGCCGGACGACCGGCAACTGGAAGTGGCCATCCGCTCCATCAACGAGGCGCTGGAAGTGAACGCCGGATACTCGGACGACCGTTTGGTCGTGTAGTTTAAAAATAATCCGCCACGGAGCCACAGAGGCCCAGAGAACGTCAAAGACACGGCATTAGGTTCATTTGTTTTTTCTTCTCCCGCTTTTCTCCGCATCTCTGCGGCTCCGTGGCACACCCGATTGAGGTTTTAAAAATGTTCGACAAGATAGAAGAACTTGAACGGCGCTACCAGGAAGTGGAGGCGCTGCTGTCCGACCCTGCGGTCATATCCAACCAGCCGGAATTCCGCAAGCTCTCCCGCGAGCACGCCGACCTGAGCGAACTGGTGGCGGCCTACCGTCGCTGGCGCAAGGTGCTGGCCGAAATCGAGGAGAACCGGGAGCTGTTGTCCGATGCGGACATGAAGGAGATGGCCGAGGAGGAGCTGAAGAACCTGGAGACGGAAAAGGAAACGCTGGAGGCCGATATCCAGTTGCTTCTGCTCCCCAAGGACCCCAACGACAACAAGAGCGTCATCCTGGAGATCCGGGCCGGCACCGGCGGCGATGAATCGGCCCTGTTCGCCGGGGATCTGTTCCGCATGTATTCCCGCTTTGCCGACACCAACCGCTGGAAGGTGGAGACCATCTCGGCCTCCGAGTCGGAGCGGGGCGGCTTCAAGGAGATCATCGCCTCCGTGGAGGGGGAGGGGGTCTTTGCCAAGCTCAAGTACGAATCCGGCACTCACCGGGTGCAGCGCGTGCCCGAGACCGAGGCCCAGGGGCGCATCCACACCAGCGCCTGCACCGTGGCGATCATGCCCGAGGCCGAGGACGTGGACATCGACATCAACCCGGCCGACCTGAAGATCGACGTCTACCGTTCCTCCGGCGCCGGCGGCCAGCACGTCAACACCACCGACTCGGCGGTGCGCATCACCCACCTTCCCACCGGCACGGTGGTGGCCTGCCAGGAGGAGCGCAGCCAGATCAAGAACCGGGCCAAGGCCATGAAGGTTTTGAAGACCCGTATCCTGGACACCATCCTCCAGGAACAGAACGCCAAGCTGGCCGCCGACCGCAAGCAGCAGGTCGGTTCCGGCGACCGTAGCGAGCGCATCCGCACCTACAACTTCCCCCAGGGGCGCATGACCGACCACCGCATCGGCCTGACCCTCTACCGCCTGGATTCCATTATGGCGGGGGATATGGCCGAGATCGCCGACGCCCTGCGCGCCCATTACCAGATGGAGGCGCTGAAAGCGCAGAGCGAAGGGAACTGACCGGGGTTTTGGTCCGGATGATTGAAAAGGGGCGCTGCCGGCAGGCAGCGCCCCTTTGTTGTCTGCGGAGTAACTCGGTTTTTAGGCCGACGTTTGAGAGCACGCCGGTGTTGCCCGTTGTGTGCATTCAGTGCGTCCTGTCTGCCGCCCGCGGCAGCGCCCAGTTGTATCTGACCGCCAGCAGGCGCAGGATAATCACGGTCGAGGCCGAAAAAAGCGCGGCCCCGTCCGGCGGCACTGCGCTCCGTTGCAGCACGTAAAGCAAGGCTCCCCCCGCCAGGCAGGCAGAGGCGTAGACCTCCTTATGCAGAATCATCGGCACTTTGGCGGAAAGCAGGTCGCGGAGCATGCCCCCGGCCGTGGCCGTCATCACCCCCATCATGACGGCACCGAAAAATCCCAGCCTGAATTCAATGGCCTTGTGGGTGCCGATCACTACAAACGTGCCCAGGCCGACGGCATCGAAGTAGGTCAGCGGGTGGGTGAGAAACGTGAGCCGGCGGTGAAAGAGAAATACCAACAGGGAAACCGCGACCGAAAGGTAGAGGTAGGTCTCGTCCTTGAAGATGAAAGGCGGGGTATCGCCCAGCAGCACGTCGCGTAGCGTACCGCCGCCGATGGCGGTGACAAGTCCCAGAACCAGCACGCCGAAGACATCCATATCCCGACGAATCCCGGCCAGCGCTCCCGAGGCGGCAAAAGCGGCGGTGCCCAGCAGGTCGAAGGTGTACAGCAGATTCATGTAAACGCGCTCCGTGGGCCTGTAAAAGATTTTGTGCGGCGGAAATCAGACTGATTCCTGCTGTCTGAAGAGTGCCGGCAGGCGCTGTGGCGCCTCGATCCGGAGCTGCCCGTTGCCTCGTGCCCTTGTGATGGAGAAGATGCTATCGATATATACGCAAATTTTGCGAAACTGCAAACTGAAATCCACCGGGAAAGGCCGTAATTGCAGAAGGCCCGCTTTCGTCACCAAACGAAAGCGGGCCTCTTGTTACCTGCGCAATATCCTGATAACTCCGCGCTAGCTTTCCACTACCTCCGCCAACAACTCCACCGTATGTTTCACCCGCACATCGGCCCGGTCCTGGTCGAACCCGCCCCTGATCTGCATGACGCAGCCGGGGCAGTCCATGGCTACGATCGGCGCGCCGGTCTCCCTGATGTTGTGCAGCTTGCGTTGCAGGATCGGCGCCGATATCTCCGGCAGCTTCATGGAGTAGGAACCGCCCATGCCGCAGCACATGTCGCACTCGAACATCTCCTTCAGCTCGTAGCCCGCTTTTTGCAACAGCTCCCGCGGCTGTTCCGTGGCCCGCAGGGTCCGTTTCAGGTGGCAGGAGTCGTGGTAGGTGATGGCACCGAGCCGTTGCCCCTCCTTCAAGGTGAGCCGCCCCGCGTCCACCAGCCGTTTCACCAGGGTGGAGAAATCCACGGTCCTCTCAGCCAGCTCTTTCGTCCGTGGTAGCCATTCTTTCCGGCCCAGGCTCTCCAGGGTGTCGCCGAACTCGTGGGCCAGGGCCACGGTGCAGGTGGGGCAGGCGGAGACCACGTAGTCCGCTTTGTTCGCCAGCAGGGCCTCGATGTTGTCCACGGCGTTGTCGGCCGCCACCTCGTAGGCCCCGCTGTACCGTGCCGGGGCGCCGCAGCAGGTCTGCCCTTCCGGGAACACGACCCGGATGCCGGCCTTGTTGAGGATTTTCACCAGCGCCTCTCCCATCTCCGGGTAGGCGAAGTCGATCAGGCAGCCGGCAAAAAAGACGGCCGTTTCCCGGCAGCCGTCGGGCTGCTCGATCTTGGGAAAACGGTCCCGGAACGGCTCCGCGGCGATGGCGGGGAGGCTGCGGCCATCGGTCAGATCCGACAGGAACAGGGGGAGGTGGCGGATGAAGCCGCCCGAGGTGAACGGCTTGCCGGCGATGGCGGCGGCCCGCAGCATGCCGTGGAAGAGCGAGCGGTTGTTGACGATGCCGAAGATCGCCTTCTGGGTAAAGGGCTGCCCTTTCTCCACCACCAGGCGCCGCCTGATTTCCATGATCATCTCCGGGATGTCCAGCTTGCCGGGGCAGATCTCCTTGCAGTTGCCGCACTGGATGCACAGCCCCTGGATATCCTCGGAGTTCTGCAACTCCTCGAACCAGGCGGTGAGGATGGTGCCGATGCCGCCGGTGTAGATGCTGCCGAACACGTGCCCCCCCACCAGGCGGAAGATGGGGCAGACGTTGAGACACGAGCCGCAGCGGATGCACTGGAGCGCCTGTTTGAACTTGGGGTCGCCGGCCATCTCGCTGCGGCGGTTGTCCATGAGGACGATGTGCAACTCCTTGGGGGAATCGTCGGTGGTGGGCGCGGGGCCACTGATGATGGAGACGTAGCTTGTCAGCAGCTGGGCCGTGGCGCTGCGGGGGAGCGCCGTCAGGATCGGCACGATGTCGTCGAACTTCTCCACCAGTTTTTCGATCCCCACCAGGGCCACGTGGACCCGGGGCAGGGTGGTGACCAGCCGGGCGTTCCCCTCGTTGGTGACCAGGACGATGCTGCCGGTCTCGGCCACGGCGATGTTGGCGCCCGAGATCCCCATGTCGGCGGCGAGGAACTTGGCGCGCAGCTCCTTGCGGGCCACCTTGACCAGCCGGGGGATGTCGCTCTCCAGCCGTTCGTCAACCTCCTTGCTGAAGAGGTCGGCCACCTCCTCCTTGGTCATGTGGATGGCGGGCATGACCATGTGGGACGGCTTCTGGCCGGCAAGCTGGATGATCCACTCCCCCAGGTCGGTCTCGCCCACCGCGATGCCCGCCTGTTCCAGGCAGGCGTTGAGGTGGATCTCCTCGGTGGCCATGGACTTGGACTTGACCACGCTTTTCACGCCGTTTGCGTGCGCCACCTTCAGGATGTATTTCTTCACCTTTTCCGGGTCAGTGGTCCGGAAGACCTTGGCGCCCAGGGCCTCGGCGTTTTTGGCGAAGGTCGCCGCCAATAGTTCCAGGTTGGCGGCAGCATGGGACTTGCGCTCGGCGATGGCGCCCCGCAGCGCCTCGAAATCGATCCCTTCGTAGGCCTTGGCCCGGTTGACCTTGTAGGCCTCGGAAAACTTCCCCAACGCGCCGGTGAGGGTGGCGTTCCCCACGGCCCTGCCGATGGATTCCCTGAATTCCTTGTTCATCGGGCCGCTCCTTCCATGTCATCCACGCAGACGATCACGAGCCGTTCCGGGCCATGGACGCCGATGGTCAGCACCCGCTCGATGTCGGCGGTCCGGCTCGGGCCGGTGATAAAGGCGATATAGCGGCTGGTCCTGGGATTGATCCTGGTTAGCAGGGCGGTTTTGTCGGGAAGGATATTGCCGGTGGGGACCAGGGCGATGTGGATGTCGGTCAGGGAGGATGCCAGCCGCTGTTCCACGGCGGTCTGGTCCTGTACCAGGGAGCCGGTATCGGCCAGGGCCCACTCGGCCTGGGTGATGCCGATGCGGGCGTCGGCCGCCGTTTCGCGGCCGAACTCGAACCTGATGCCGGCCACCTCCCGGAGCGGCTCCCGGTCCAGTCCTTCCAGGAACGGGCTCTCGGCCCAGACGGCGCAGGGGTGCGGGACGCCGGCGCATCCCTCCTTGTGCAGGAACGGCAGGATGAACTCCAGAGCCCCATCCCGGTCCTTGAAACGGTAGACCTCCGCACCAACCCCTTCGGCCCTGGCCTTGAATTGTTCGTACATGGTTACGGTCTCCTTATGTGCGGCCGTCCCTGGCGCCGTTGCCGTCGGGAAAACGCTCTGTGTCCCGGGATTAAAAATTTGTAAAACCAAATTATATCTAAAGCTAATTCATCTTAACCTCGCTTGTCAACAGGCTTTGTGCGCTGATACAAAAAACCGTTGACAGGAAGTTTCAAAAAATATAATTGGTAATACAAGTTTACAAAACCTGATTTTATTTTTGTTCGCTCCCGTCAAACATCCAGGACAGGCGGACAGATGATGCCATTCAGAGAACGTTTGCATACCATACTCGCGCAAGGAAGGAGTCGTTTGCCATGCCCTGGATTCAGACCTACACCCCCGTAGCAGGCAGCCTGGGGATGTCGGCCCTGGTGGCCGCCGTCCCGCTCGTCGTCATCTTCATCTGTCTGGCCGTGCTCAAGATGAAGGCCCACATCGCCGGCCCCTGGCCGTGGTCTCGGCCCTGGCCATCGCCGTCGTCGTCTGGGGGATGCCGGCCAAGCTGGCCGGGCTGGCCTTCGGCCAGGGCGTCGCCTTCGGCCTGTTCCCGGTGTTCTACATCGTCATCACCACCCTGTTTCTCTACAACCTCACCGTCAAGGGGGGGCAGTTCGAGATCATCCGGGCCTCCCTGGCCGGGGTGACCGCGGACCGCCGGCTCCAGGCGCTCCTGATCGCCTTCTGCTTCGGCGCGTTCATCGAAGGGGCGGCCGGTTTCGGCACGCCGGTGGCCATTGCCGGCGCCACCCTGGTGGGGCTCGGCTTCCGTCCGCTCTATGCCGCCGGCGTCTGCCTGGTGGCCAATACCGCGCCGGTGGCCTTCGGCGCCATCGGCATCCCGGTAGTGGCCCTGGCCGGGGTCATGGGGTACGACGATGCCGGCCTCATGAAACTCTCCACCATGGTCGGCCGCCAGTTGCCGTTCATCTCCCTGTTCATCCCCTTTTATGTGATCGTGATCATGGTCGGCCTGAAGAAGAGCCTGGAGGTCCTGCCGGCCATCATCGTCTGCGGCGCGACCTTCGCCCTGGCCCAGTGGGGCACCGCCAGCTACCTGGGACCGTACCTCCCGGACATCACCGCCTCCCTCCTCTCCATGGTGGCCCTGGTGCTCCTGCTGCAGGTCTGGCACCCCAAGGAGGTCTGGACCTTCGACCACGAGACCGGGGACGCCACCAGGGAACAGCACAACTACACCGCGGGCCAGGTCTTCCGGGCCTGGGCGCCGTATCTGGCGCTGACCGTCATGGTGCTTTTGTGGGGCATCCCCTCCATCAAGGCCGTGCTGGACAAGAGCGCCGTCCTGATCACGGTGGATGGGCTCCACAACCAGATCGTCAAGAAGGTCTCCAAACCGGAAGACGGGCTGAAGAAGATCGCCAAGGTCAATGAGGAGATTGACAAACAGGTGGCCCAGCTCTCCCCCGCCGACCCGAAGCAGATGGAACTGGCGGCCAAACTGAAGGAATTGAAGGGGCTTGAGGATGCCTTTGTGCCGGTGGAGCAGGGGTTGGCGGGGAAGGGGGCGGTCCTGAGCGACGAGCGGCTGAAGAGCTGCGACCTGGTTGCCAAGAAGATGACCGAGACCCAGAAACTGTGCAAGGAACTGGTGAAGGTCAACGCGGTGCCCAAAGACCGCTTCAAGCCGCTGGACAAGGCCGTGGCCGACCAGTTGCCCATCAAGCTGGCCGCCAAGTATAATTTCAATTTCCTGTCGGCCGCCGGCACCGCCATCCTGATCGCGGCGTTCCTCTCGGCCCTGATCTGCGGCGTGGGCATCGGCGATACCTTCCGCATCCTCGGCAAAACCCTCTACGACATGCGCTATCCGGCGGTTACCGTGGCGTCGGTGCTCGGCCTGGCCTATGTCATGAACACCTCGGGCATGACCAACTGCCTGGGCCTGGTGTTCACCAAGACCGGCCACTGGTTCCCCTTCATCGCCCCGCTCCTCGGCTGGCTGGGGGTTTTCCTGACCGGTTCCGACACCTCCAGCAACGTCCTGTTCGGAGGCCTGCAGAAGGCAACGGCCGAACAACTCGGTTTGAGCCCGATCCTGACCGGGGCGGCCAACACCAGCGGCGGGGTCATGGGCAAGATGATCTCCCCCCAATCCCTGGCCGTGGCTACGGCGGCCACCGGCATGGTGGGGGAAGAGGGGACCCTGTTCCGCTTTACCCTCAAGCACTCCCTGTTCCTGACGGTGGTGGTGGGGGTGATTGTGTACTTGCAAGCCTATGTGTTTTCGTGGATGATACCGTAGTGTCTATTGCTCTGTAGTTTTTGTAACGAGTAGCAATCCCCCTCATCCGCCCCTTTGGGGCACCTTCTCCCCTTGGGAGAAGGTAATCAGCCCTCTCCCTCCGGGAGAGGGTGGCCGAAGGCCGGGTGAGGGGATTGCTTCAAGAGAGGAACCAATGGAACAATCATTTATCAACGAACTCAAGGCCGTGGTCGGCGAGCAGTATGCCCTGACCGACCGCGAATCCCTGGCGGTGTACGGCTACGATTCCACGCCCGAACTGGAGAGCAGGCCGGGGGTGGTCCTGTTGCCCGGCACATCCGAAGAGGTGGCCCGCATTATGGCCCTCTGCCATGGGGCCGGGATCAGCGTGACCCCGCGCGGCTCCGGCACCAACCTGTCGGGCGGCTCCCTCTCGGGGGGCGGGGTGGTGGTGCAGACCAGCCGCATGAACCGCATCGTGGAGGTGGACGAAGAGAACCTGACCGCCACGGTGGAGCCGGGGGTGATCACCAGCACCCTGCACCGGGAGGTGGAGGGGCGCGGCCTCTTCTATCCCCCCGACCCGGGGAGCATGAACATCTCAACCATGGGAGGCAACGTGGCCGAGAACTCGGGCGGGCTGCGCGGCCTGAAATACGGGGTGACGGCGGATTACGTCATGGGGCTCACCACGGTCCTGGCGGACGGGGAGCTGCTGCGTACCGGGGGCAAGACGGTGAAGGACGTGGCCGGCTACAGCCTGAATCCGCTGTTGGTCTCCTCCGAAGGCACCCTGGGGTTCTTCACCGCCATCACGGTCAAGCTGATACCCAAGCCCCGGGCCAAGACCACCATGCTGGCCCACTTCCCCGAACTGCACCAGGCCGCCCTGGCGGTGTCGGCCATCATCGCCGCCAAGGTCATCCCGGCCACCCTGGAGTTCCTGGACAAGGTGACCATCAAGTGCGTGGAGGATTATTCCCACGTGGGGCTCCCTCTGGACGTGGATGCGGTCCTGCTGATCGAGGTGGACGGCCACCCGGCGGTGGTGGCCGAGGAGGCCGCCAGTGTGGAGGAGATCTGCAGGCGCCACGGCTGCTCCTTCTTCCAGACCGCTCGGGACGCCGACGAGGCGCTCAAGCTGGCCACGGCGCGGCGCACCGCCCTGTCGGCCCTGGCGCGGGTCAAGCCGACCACCATCCTGGAGGACGCCACCGTGCCGCGCAGCTGCGTCGCGCCCATGCTTGAGGTCATCCAGGCGGCGGCCCGCAAGCACCATCTCACCATCGGCACCTTCGGCCATGCCGGGGACGGCAACCTGCACCCCACCTGTCTGACCGACGAGCGGGACCAGGACGAGATTGCCCGGGCCCATGCCGCTTTCGACGAGATCTTCGACGCCGCCATCGCCATGGGTGGCACCATCACCGGCGAGCACGGGGTGGGGCTGGCCAAGAAGCGCTACCTGCCGCGGCTGGTGGGTGAATCGGGGATTCGTGTCATGCGGGGGATCAAGCAGGCATTCGACCCGAAGGGGATACTCAATCCGGGGAAGGTGTTTTAACATCGTAACGTCTGCCACAGAGACACGGAGACACAGAGGTTCACAGAGAAAACCGGAAGAAAATTGTTTTTTGTTTTGACGTTCTCTGAGTCTCTGTGTCTCTGTGGCAGGTGTAAAAGGTTTAAAGGTTCTTATCAATGGACTACGTAAAACTGATAAATTGTATGCGCTGCGGCATGTGCCTCCCCTCTTGTCCCACCTACAAGGAGACCTTCCTGGAGACCGCCTCCCCCCGGGGGAGGGTGGCGCTGATACGCAAGCTTCAGGAAGGGGAACTGGACCAGTCCGAGCGCCTTCTGGAATACCTCTCCCTCTGCCTGGACTGCCAGGCGTGCGCCTCGGCCTGCCCCTGCGGGGTCAATGCCGGCGAGCTGGTGGCGGAATTCACCTGCGAGCGCAAGGGAGGGGAGGGGCTCTCCTTCATGGAAGAGCTGATCCTGCGCCGGCTGGTCCCCCACCCCGACCGTCTGGAGGCGTCTCTGGTCCCCATGCGCCTCTACCAGCGCACCGGCCTGCAAAAACTGGTGCGCAAGCTGGGGGTCATGAAGCTGTTCCCGGAGCAGCTTGAGCGCATGGAGGGGCTGTTGCCGAACCTGCCCGCCCGGCCGTTGCGCCAAGTCATCGACGAGGTCACGCCGGCCCGGGGGGAGGAGCGTGGTACCGTCGCCTTCTTCCTGGGATGCGTCATGAGCCTGATCTTCAGCGAGGCGAGCCGGGCGACCGTCCGGCTGCTTTCCGAGCTCGGCTACCGGGTCGTCACCCCCCGCAACCAGGTCTGCTGCGGCGCGCCCAACATGCTGTCCGGGGACCTGGCGGGCCTCAAGGAGGCGGTGCGCAGCAATGTGGCCATCTTCGGCGGGATCGAGGCGGATTTCATTGTCACCGACTGCGGCGGCTGCGGGGCCGAACTGAAGCACTACGGCCATCACCTGGAGGGGGACCCGGAGGCGGCGGCCTTCAGCGCCAAGGTGCGGGATATTTCACAGGTCCTGGCGCTGCACCGGGAGGAGTTGCGCGCCAAGCTCAAGCCGCTCCCGTTGACGGTCACCTACCACGACCCGTGCCACATCGCCCACTGCCAGGGTATCCGCCGGGAACCGCGGGACCTGCTCCGGCTGATCCCGGGGCTGGACTATCGCGAGTTGGAAGCGGCCGACGCCTGCTGCGGCAGCGCCGGCACCTACAACATCGCCAAGCCGGAGATGGCCGACCGCATCCTCACGCGCAAGATCGACACCATCCGGGCCACCGGCGCGGAGCTGCTGGTGACCGGCAATCCGGGCTGTCTGCTGCAATTGAAGAAGGGGCTGGCGGAACATCTGCCCCAGGTGGGGATCGTGCATGTGACGGAGCTTCTGGCGCGCAGTCTGGACGGGGCTGTCTGAACCGGCAGGGTTGCAAAGCTGTGTCATCTGTAGTAGATAGAAGGGGGGCCGTATACGGCACCCCTTTTTACAAACGGAAAGAATCTCAACTTCACACCTGCCACAGAGACACGGAGACACAGAGGAAAACCAGAAGCAGAGGGATAAACAGTTCATGCTCATCCCTGCAAAATAGGCTGTGGCTTTGACGTTCTCCGTGTCTCCGTGTCTCTGTGGCGGATTTTGGTTTTTGTGATCGGACCCCCATGAAATTCCAGCCTATCAAACCCAAGAAGGTCTCGGCCCAGATCGCCGAGCAGATCCGCGCCTCGATCCTGGCGGGGGAATTCTCCCCCGGCGACAAGCTCCCCCCGAGCGCGAACTGGCCGAGATGTTCGGCGTATCCCGCCCGTCGGTGCGCGAGGCGCTCAATATTCTGGCTGCGGCCGGCCTGGTCATGTCCTATCAGGGAGGGGGGACGGTCGTGCTGTCCCTGGTGGAGATGCCGGGGGGAAATCCGCTCTCGGATCTGATCCGGTCGGAGCAGGAGCGGGCGCTGGACGTGATCGAGGTGCGCAAGGGGATGGAATCCTGGACCGCCTACTATGCGGCCCAGCGGGCGCTGCCCGAGGATATCCGGCGCATGGAGGAGATCATCGGCGGCATGGAGCGCAACCTGGACGGCCTGAAGCCCTCCGAGGACCTGGATGCCAACCTGCACATCGTGATCGCCCGCGCCACTCACAACATCGTCTGGCTCCACCTCATGCAGAGCCTGTTCGACGCCATGAAGGAGTTCCAGCAGACCGTCTGGCGTGCGGTCTACCTGACCAGCGACGACCATCACCTGCTCTTCGGCCACCACCGCCGCATCTTCGAGGCCATCAAGGCCAGGGACGCGGAAACCGCCCGGGAGGCGATGATCGCCCACCTCACCTTTGCCGAGCAGCGCAGCAGCGCCTACGTCACGCGGCAGCAGGTATAGCCCCCCCGTCCCCGTTTTCTTTTCCCGCGCCCTGTTCTCCGGCAACCGGTTCGTCCATCCTGCAGATGCCGATCTTCTCCAGCGCCCTGATCTGGCGGTGGGAATTGCGCGACAGCTCGAACCGGTCCATCATGAACCCCACGCTTTCGAAGTAAAAGATGGCGTCCTGGAGGGCGCGGGCGTAGTTTGCCGCACCTTCCGGCTGCTCTTCCGGCAGGCAGATCAGCACCTCGCCGCTGTCGATCAGGTGCCAGGCGAGGTTGATGGTCGTCTTCCCTTCCCGCTCCACCACGCAGACATAGGCGCCGCAGAGCTGGGAGCGCCTCCCCTCCGGGGCGGCCTGGACCACGTTGGCCGAACCGTAGAGTTCGACGATGTCGTCGGCCACATGGTAGGAAATGACCGTCACGTCCGGGGCATAGCGAAAGGTGGCCCCACCCCCTCCGACTGACGGGCCGCCGAAGCCGCCGAACCCGGAAAAACCGGGGCCGGCATCCACCAGTCCCAGGGCCGCAAATGGCGATTCCACGTGACGCTCCATGGCTATGGGCGCCTGGGACGCGGGGAGGGGGTACACGGACGGAGCCGGTGGCGGGGGAGGGGATACGGCAAGAGAAGGGGGGGCGTGCTCCAGTTCCTTCAGCTTTTCTTCCAGGGCCTGTTTCTCCCGCTTGAGGCGTTCCACCGCCTTGTGGGCCTTTTTCTTGAAATTGCCGGCAAGGGTGTCCCACACTTTCTTCTCGCCGGTCAACTGTTCCAGCTTGGCCGCAAGGGAGTTCAACTCGGCCTGGGTGCCCTTCAGTTCGAGCTCTTTGTCGGCCAGAAGCGTTTCGGAGCGCTGCCGTTCCTCCCGTTGGCCCTCTTCCAGGCGTTTGACGCTGGCATGCAACCCTGTCCGTTCCTGCTCCAGGGCCTCCCGCTCCTGCCGCCATGCAATCCCCGCGCTCTCCTTGATGACCGCCAGTTCGGCCTTGAGCGCCTCGCGCTCGTTGATCAGTACCTGCTGTTCCTTCATGACGTTCTTCAGGGTGCCCTGCATGACCCCGTTTTCGGTGCGGGCGGCCGCCAGTTCGTCCCGCAGGGCCTGCTCCCGCTCCGTTGCCGCAAGTTCCTCCGCGGCCCGGCCCGCAATCTCCCTGGAGAGCTGCTGTTCGGCGCTCGAGCGTTCGGCCGCCACGTCCTGATGGAGCCGGTCCAATTCCCGGCGCAGCTCGGCCGACTCCGTTTCGGCCTGTTCCAGGCGCCGGTCCAGTTCCTCCGCCCGGGCCTCCGCCTCCCGGCGTTGGGCGCTCTCCCGGGCAAGAATCCCCTCGAGGGCGCGCAGCGCCTCGGCCTTGCCCTGCAGCTCGTCACGAAGCCCGGCAACAGCGTCGTTCTCCGGCGACGCCCCCGTGTTCTTTTCGGCCAATTCCTCCCGAAGTGCCTCCTCCTGTTCCCGGTGCGAGGCGGTGGTCCGTTCCAACTCCAGCTTGATGGCCGTTATGGCCTGTTCGGCCATGCGTTCGGCTTCGGCCTTGGCCGCCTCCATGCCCGCCAACGCCTCCTTCAGGCCGGCAACCTCTGCGGCAAGGGCGGCAGCCTCAGGTGATGGGACCTTCCCGGTTTCAGCCTCGGCCGGTTCCTTATCCGCCAGGGCTTTCCTGAGATCGGCAATCTCGGCGGTCAGCGCGGCAACCGCCGGGGACGGGACATTGGGCACGGATGGTATGGCTGGGGTATGGTCGTGGGGGGCAGGGGCCGGGATCAGCTGGACGGCCGGTTGGGGCGCCATGGACGGTGCGGCGCCCCTGGCTTGCTGTCTGCCGGGGCGGGGCGGGGCGGGGGGACGCATGACGCTGATGCCGCGTATGATGACCTGGCGCATGGCGGCACTGTAGTCGAGCTTTACCTGCTCCATGTCGAAGCCCATGGATTTGGTGAACTTCAGGGCCTCGTTGACGAGACGTTTCTGGTCGGCGGGCTTGCGGGTATCGCTGGCGGCGGAAAAGACGACGGGGCGCTGGGTGACGGTATCGAAGAAGGCCACGTAGGCGGTGAAAGCATCCTCCTCCCGCGCGGTGCAGACATAGGCTTCGCACAGATGCCCCTGGCACTGCTCCTCGGAAGGGACGACGTTGTTGGAGGAACGATAGATCTCGGCGACATGGGGCTCTTTGACCTCGATGTGGCTCAAGGATTGATTCAGGGAAAACCCCATGCAGCACCCCCATTAGTGCCGTTTCCCCTGGGGAGAGAACGGCCGGAACCGACTTTGACCCCCCTTGACCACCACACTATATACGGGTGCCCAGGATCTGATCTTTCGGCACCCGGCTGTCTCCGTGAGACCCGTAGGCTATCCGTCCCGTCATCGCTGGCGGTTTAGTAGTATCGCTTATCAGATGGTCAGTAAATTGCTAATATATGTAGGAATTAATTCTAAGCGCGGCCGCCTGTTTGTCAAGTCATATTTGGCGGTTCAGTGAATACGGCATGCCGGGGAATCACCGCTTCATGGCATCGTCCATGACCTTGTAGGCGCAGAACTCGCCGCACATGGTGCAGGCCCCGTGGTCGGCAACCGGCGAGTTGGCGCGGAACTCCCGCGCCTTGTCTTCATCCAGCGCCAGGGCGAATTGCCCTTCCCAGTCCAGTTTTTTCCGGCATCTGGCCATCTGGATGTCCTTGTCCATGGCCCCCTTGACCCCCTTGGCGATGTCGGCCGCATGGGCGGCGATACGGGAGGCGATCACGCCGTCGCGCACGTCCTGCACGTCCGGCAGGCGCAGATGTTCGCTGGGGGTGACGTAGCAGAGGAAGTCGGCCCCGGCGGCCGCGGCGATGGCGCCGCCGATGGCGCAGGTGATGTGGTCGTAGCCCGGTGCGATATCGGTGACCAGGGGACCCAGGACGTAGAAGGGGGCGCCGTGGCACAGCCGCTTCTGCAACTGGATGTTGGCCTGGATCTGGTTCAGGGGCACGTGCCCCGGTCCTTCGATCATGACCTGCACCCCGGCGTCCTGGGCGCGCTGGGTCAACTCCCCCAGGATGATCAACTCGTGGATCTGGGCCCGGTCCGTGGCGTCGGCTAGGCAGCCGGGGCGGAAGCCGTCGCCCAGGGACAGGGTCATGTCGTATTCCCTGGTGATCTCCAGGAGTTTGTCGAAGTGCTCGAAGAGCGGGTTCTCCTGGCGGTTGTAGGCCATCCACTCGATGGTGAAGGCCCCCCCGCGGGAGACCACGTCCATGACGCGCCCCTCGTTCTTCATCCGCTCCACCGTGGAACGGGTCACGCCGCAGTGCACGGTGATGAAGTCCACCCCGTCCTCGGCATGCTTGACGATGCCGGCGAAGATATCGTCCACCGTCATGTCCACGATGGCCTTCTTCTTGACCCGTACGGCGTCTAGGGCGGCCTGGTAGAGCGGCACGCTGCCGATGCAGGCGGTGGTTTCCGCCACCACGGCCCGTCTGATTTCGTCCACCGGTCCGCCGGTGGAGAGGTCCATGATGGCGTCGGCCCCGTATTTCACGGCAATGCGGGCCTTTTCCAGTTCCTTCTGCATGTCCGTATCGTCGGAGGACGAGCCGATGTTGGCGTTGATCTTGGTGCGCAGGCCGGTCCCCACCGGCAGGGGGGTGCCATTGGCGTGCTTGACGTTGTGGCAGATGACGATGGTGCCGGCGGCCAGTCCGTCGCGGATGAACTCGGGCTCCACCCCTTCCGCTGCGGCTGCGATCCGCATCTGTTCGGTAATGAGGCCCCGACGGGCGTATTCAAGCTGGGTCATTGCGTGCTCCGTATCAATGGGTAATGGTAAGGTTCAGCGGTCGCTCTGCCGGGCGGCGGCAAAATGATTCACCGGGCTGTGCCCCCTGCCCAGGGGGTGGGCCAGGCGGATGGCGGCGGAGATGAACTCCTTGGCCTTTTCCACGGCGCATTTGAGCGGTTCCCCCTGGGCGAGGAAGGCGGCGATGGCTGAGGCGTAGGTGCAGCCGGTGCCGTGGGTGTTGCTGGTGAAGGCCCGCTCCGCCGCATATTCCCGGCATTCGTAGCCATCGAAGAGGATATCCGTGGATTGCCGGCCGGCGAGGTGCCCCCCCTTGAGCAGCACGTTGGCCGGGCCGAGGGCGTGCAGGTCGCGGGCCGCCTGCTCCATGTCCGCCTCGCAGCGGATGGCCCGTCCCAAGAGACGCTCGGCCTCGGGGATGTTGGGGGTCAAGAGGTAGGCCTGGGGCAGCAGATGCTCCTGCATGGCGCGGATCGCGTCCCGGTCCAGCAGGGCCGTGCCCCCCTTGGAGATCATGACCGGGTCGATGACCAGCGGGATGTAGGCGGAGCGCTCCGCCAGCAGTTCGGCCAGGGCCGAAACGATGGCCGCGGTGTGCAGCATGCCGGTCTTGATGACGTCCACCGGGATATCGGCCAGCACGGTCGTGATCTGGTCCATCACAAAGGAGGGGGGGAGGCCGTGGATGGCCGAAACCTCCTTGGTATTCTGGGCGGTCAGGGCGGTCAGGGCGCTGGCGGCGTAACTCCCCAGCAGGGTAATGGTCTTGATGTCGGCCTGGATGCCCGCCCCGCCGCCCGAGTCGCTACCGGCCACGGTCAGGACCGAGCCGCGGGGGTGGGGGCAGGTGCGGTTGAAGAGGAGTTTCAACTCGGCGGCCGCGATGTCCGGGCGGGGGCTCGACAGCACCGACGAGATCACCGCCACGGCGTCGGCGCCGGCATCGATCACCCGGCAGGCGTTGCTGGTGGTGATGCCGCCGATGGCCACCACCGGGAGCTTGATGCGGTCGCGGATGGCGCACAGGCCGCTGGTGCCCGGCATGTGGGTGATGACCTTGCTGTCCGTGGGGTACATGGCGCCGAAGCCGATGTAGTCGGCCCCTTCCTGCTCGGCCTGGAGGGCTTCCTCCAGGTTGTGGGTCGATTTGCCCACGATCTTGCCGGGGCCGAGCAGCATCCGCGCCTCGGCGATGGCACCGTCGTCCTGCCCCAGGTGAACGCCGTCCGCATCCAGTTCCTTGGCCAGGCGGGTATCGTCATTGACGATGAAGATCACGCCGAAGCGCCTGCAGAGCTGTTTCAGCTCGCTTCCTTCCGCCAGCAGGGTTTCGCGGCTTTTCTCCTTGGCGCGGTACTGCAGCACCGCCACGCCGCCCCGCAGGGCGGTCCGCACCCGCTCCACCAGGTTGTCTCCCTGGTCGGTGATCAGGTACACCCCCTCCACCGGCGGGAATACGTGCGTCGTATTGTTGATGACGAGCCGGAACCGTCTGCTGCAATCGCCCATGGCATATCCCTCGTGATAATAGAAAAGCCGCGCTGTTGTGATACAGGCGGCCGGGTTCATGGATTGGATGAACAGTCGTGCAAGCCGCTTTCCTACGCCGGGATTAACCGGATCAGGTTCAAAGGGTCTGATTCCAAAAGGAATCATCTCAGCTCTTTCGAACTCCCCCAGGGCCTTGTGATTGTGTCTACGGTACTGGATTTAACCGCTCCTGTCAATCCCAATGACTGTTGGGCAGGCGCGGATGCCGCAATACCGCCGTCGTCGGGGATGCCGGGAGGCGGCTTCCGCCGTTACAGCAGTCCGATCGTCCGGCGCAGGATGACGAGGACGTCCTCGACATTGATCTTGCCGTCCCCCACCGATACGCCGCCTACCAGCGGCGCCACATCCAGGTGCAGGAGCTGGCTGGCGGTCGGGGTGACGGTGCCCACCGCCGCCTTCAGAGCCAGCAGGGCGTCTGCGATGGCGAAGGTGGGGGTGGAGGTGCAGGCGGCGGTGGTAAAGGTGGCGTCGCTGCCGTTGGTGGTGCCGGCGCTGTTTGTCCCTTTCACCCGGAAGTGGTAGGTGGCGTTGCAGTTGAGCCCGGTGAGGGCGACGACGGCGGGGGTGCTCCCCGCCCCGGTGCCGACCGTGGCGCCGGTGGTGGCGGCCGTGGTGGTGCCGTAGCCGGTGGTGGTGCCGTAATCGAAGGTGACGGTGGTATCGTAGCCGTTGTCGGCGACGGTGCCGTTCAGGGTGGCGCCGCTGGCGGTGACGGCGGCGGCCGCGCCGGTGACGGCGGTGGGTGCCGAGCGGCTTGGGGTGGTGACGCTGTTGGAAGCCCCCGAGGCGGTCCCGGTGCCGGCGGAGTTGGTGGCGGCGACCGTGAAGGTGTAGGCGGTACCGTCGGCAAGGCCGGTTACCGTGATGGGACTGGCGGTGCCGGTGGCGGTGATGCTCCCCGGCGACGAGGTGACCGTATAGGCGGTAATGGTGGCGCCGCCGTCCGCGGCGGGCGGGGTGAAGCTCACCGTTGCCCGGCCGTAGCCGGCCGTGGCGGCGGTGCCGATGGCGGGGGCGCCGGGTACGCAGGCGGCGGTGGTAAAGGTAGCGTCGCTGCCGTTGGTGGTGCCGGCGCTGTTTGTCCCGCTGACCCGGAAGTGGTAGGTAGTGTTGCAGTTGAGCCCGGTGATGGCGACGGCGGCGGGGGTGCTCCCCGCCCCGGTGCCGACCGTGGCGCCGGTGGTGGCGGCCGTGGTGGTGCCGTAGCCGGTGGTGGTGCCGTAATCGAAGGTGACGGTGGTATCGTAGCCGTTGTCGGCGACGGTGCCGTTCAGGGTGGCGCCGCTGGCGGTGACGGCGGCGGCCGTGCCGGTGACGGCGGTGGGTGCCGAGCGGCTCGGGGTGGTGACGCTGTTGGAAGCCCCCGAGGCGGTCCCGGTGCCGGCGGAGTTGGTGGCGGCGACCGTGAAGGTGTAGGCGGTACCATCGGCAAGGCCGGTCACCGTGATGGGACTGGCGGTGCCGGTGGCGGTGATGCTCCCCGGCGACGAGGTGACCGTATAGGCGGTAATGGTGGCGCCGCCGTCCGAGGCGGGCGGTGTGAAGCCCACCGTTGCCCGGCCGTAGCCGGCCGTGGCGGCGGTGCCGATGACGGGGGCGCCGGGTACGCAGGCGGCGGTGGTGAAGCTTGCGTCGCTGCCGTTGGTGGTGCCGGCGCTGTTTGTCCCGCTGATCCGGAAGTGGTAGGTCGTGTTGCAGGTGAGCCCGGTGATGGCGACGGCGGCGGGGGTGTCCCCCGCTCCGGCGCTGACCGTGGCGCCGGTGGTGGCGGCCGTGGTGGTGCCGTAACCGGTGGCGGTGCCGTAGTCGAAGGTGACGGTGGTATCGTAGCCGTTGTCGGCGACGGTGCCGTTCAGGGTGGCGCCGCTGGCGGTAATGGCACTGGCCGCGCCGGTGACGGCGGTGGGCGTGGTGGAGACTCTCATCACCGTTGCCTGGTAGGTGGTGCTGCTGCCGTCCTGGTACGCCACGAAGGGGGCGCCGTCCGGGGCAAAGGCGAGCGAGGTGGAGAAGGCCGCCCCGAGGGAGAAGCCGGCATTCCCCATCGGAATCCAAGCGCTGCCGTCGAACTTCATCGCCGTGGCCCGGGAGGAGGTGCCGTCGTCCTGGTACGCCACGAAGGGGGTGCCGTCCGGGGCAAAGGCGAGGGAGGGGGTATAGGCCGCCCCGGCGGAGAAACCGGCACTCCCCACCGTAAGCCAACTGCTGCCGTCGAACTTCATCACCGTGGCCCTGGAGGAGGTGCTGCCGTCACGGTACGCCACAAAGGGGGTGCCGTCCGGGGCAAAGGCGAGCGATGTGTCTGCCGCCGCCCCGGTGGAGAAGCCGGCGCTGCCCACCGTAAGCCAGGCGCTGCCGTCGAACTTCATCACCGTGGCTTTGCCGGAGTTGCCGTCGTCTTCGTACGCCACGAAGGGGGTACCGTCCGGGGCAAAGGCGAGCGATGTGTCTGCCGCCGCCCCGGTGGAGAAGCCCGGGGCTCCCACCGCGAGCCAGCTGCCGCCGCTGTACTTCATGACCCTGATCTTGTAGTCGCTGTCGTCCTGGTAGGCCACATAGGGGGTGCCGTCCGGGGCAAAGGCGAGCGACATGGTATAGACGACCCCGGTGGAGAACCCCTGGGGCCCCACCAGGGCCCAGTTGCCGCCGATGTATGCCATCACCGTGGCCTTGCCGGAACTGGTGTAGTCCTGATAGGCCACATAGGGGGTGCCGTCCGGGGCGAAAGCGAGCGAGGTATACTGGACGGCCCCGGCGGAGAAGCCGAAGCCGCCCACCGCAAGCCAACTGCCGCCGCTGAATTTCATGACCGTGGCTCTGCCGGAACTGGCGTAGTCCTTGTACGCCACATGGGGGGTGCCGTCCGGGGAAAAGGCGAGTGTGGGGAACGATGCCATGCCGGTAGAAAACTTGATGTTCCCCACCGGCGTCCAGGCCGGGTTGACAAAGGCCAGCGCCCCCTTGGTGGTGAGGTTGGCCGTGGCGGGTACGGTTTGCAGGGTTGTGCCGTCATCGGCGGTGAAACAGACCGTATAAGGGGTTGCGGCCGCCAGGTTGCGCAGGGTGTAGCTGCCCGCACTGTTGGCGGTGAGCGCCAGGGAGCCGAAGCGCAGCGCGGCTGCGCCCGTGCCGTCCTTGCCGTTTTTTACCTGGGCGCCGGTGCCGCAGGCCGTATCGTTTCCGGCGAGCAGGGTGATGTAGCCGGTGCCGCTCGCGTCCGCTTGCAGCGACAGGGTAGCCGTGCCGACATTCACGCCGGTTGCGACCGGCGCGGCAAGGGTAGGGGCAGCCTGTGCCATTCGCAGCGGCAGGAACAGCGCCGATAAGGCGACCGCCAGGAAGGCCGCGACCGGTTTCGTAGGTGCCATGCTCGATTCTCCTTTGCCGGTTGTCTCATTACAAGCCGGGGGCGTCCGGCCGCGCTGCGGCGGCAGGGCTCCCCTGAACGATAAGGTGCAATTGTACCACAGCACACGCCCTGTGGGGCAAATCGCGAAAAAAAAGCCTGTTCCAGAGCCAGCTCTTCAGTATGCTGCCGGTAGCCCCATTCCCCCGCGGTACCCATGGCGGTCCCGAACCGCGTCCTGGGTCCGGGTTAACCTCATGAAGACACCCTTCGGTATATTCCGGTCATTATTACATCAATCCCACCGCCTTGCGCAGGATGACGACGGCATCCTCCATATCCACCGTACCGTCCCCTACGGAAACGCCGTTCAGCAGGGGAGCCACATCCAGCTTGAGGATCTGGCTCTGGGTCGGTATGACGTACCCCACAGTCATCTTCAGTGCCAGGAGGGCGTCCGCTGCGGTAAAGGTCGCGGGGGTCGGGGTTGCGCTGTTGGATGCCGCGGATGCCGCGCCATAGCCGGAGTTGTTGTGGGCGGCGACGGTGAAGGTATAGGTTGTACCGTTGGTGAGCCCGCTGATGATGATGGGGCTGGAGGTGCCGGTGGCGGTGACGCCGCCGGGGGATGACGTCACCTTGTACAGGTCGATGGCCGGGCTGCCGTTACTGGTCGGAGGGGTGAAGGCGACCATGGCCCGGGCGTCTCCGGCCGTGGCCGTTCCGATGGACGGCGCGCCCGGGACCGCGGCGGTGACCGTAATGGTGGTGCTGGCGGTGTCGGTTTTGCCCGCGTCGTCCGTCACCGCCAGGGACACCGTGGTTGTGCCGGCGCTGCCCGCCGTGAGGGTCGCGGTGGCCTGGTCGGCATTGGCCAGGGTACCGCCGGTGGTGGTCCAGAGGTGGCTGGCTATGGTCCGCCCGTCGGCCGCCACGGTGCCCGTGCTGCTCAGGGTGACGCTACCACCCGTTATGGTCGCTGTCGTGGATGACGAGATGGCTGCAATGGGGCGTAGCGCCTCGGAGACGGCACCCGCGGCATTGAGCATCCCCGCCCCGCAGGTGGCGGTCGTGCAGTTGCATTCCGCCGCAGGGCTTTTTCCCAAGCTCACGCTTGCCGGGTCCACGGCCGCGCAACTCGTCACCCCGGAGAGCGTGGGAAAGCCCGATGCGCCGGATTTGAGACGGCTTATGAGCGTCGAGGGGGGCAGCGAGGAATTGACCGAGCGCATCAGGGCCGCTACTCCCGCCGCCAGCGGGGAGGAGAAGCTCGTGCCGATCTCATTATCGCTCGCGACGGAATAGTTGTCGGTCTCGGGGGAGGTCGTGCCCGAATTTTTGGTGGAATAGAAGGGATACTGGCAGACCGTGGACGTGCCGCAATTCCCGCCGGGCGCGGCGATGCCCACCTCCGGCCCATAGTTGCTGTAACCGACCTTGCTCCCCACGTTGCGCAGCGCGGCCACCGCCAGGACCCCGGTACAATTGGCCGGCACGCCGACACTTCCCCCGTCGTTCCCGGCCGCGGCCACCACGATGGCCCCCGCGGCCCGCACCTGGCTGACCGCGTCCTGGTAGGCGGCCGTGCAACTGCCGGAGCCCCCCAGGCTCATGTTGATGATCCTGGCCGGGTAGCTGTTGATGGGCACGCCGGTGACCGACAGGCCGGCGGCCCAGCGCATGCCGTCGATGATATCGGAGTCGTAGCCGCCGCATTTCCCCATGACCCGCACCGGCAGGATCTTCGCCCCCCAGGAAACCCCCGCCACTCCCAGGCTGTTGTTGCTCTGGGCGGCGATGATGCCGGCCACCATGGAGCCGTGCCAACTGCTGTTGGTGGCTGTGCAGCCGTCGAAGACCGATGACGATGCCAGGTCTGCCGCCGTCACCCAGTCCCCCGGGTCGGAGGGGTCGCTGTCGCGGCCGTCGCCGTCATTGGCGATAGCGGTATCCGACACGAAATCGTACCCGTACAGGGTGCTGCCGTTGTAGGTCAGCTTGGTGGTCAGGTCCGGGTGGTTGGGGAGGATGCCCGTATCCAGCACCGCCACCACCACGCTGCTGCTGCCTGTGGTGGTGTCCCACGCCGCCGTGGCATTGATGGCCGAGGTCTCGGCCGCCTGCAGGTACCACTGCTGGGAATACATGGGGTCGTTGGCTACGGCGGCGATGAACCTGCGCTCATCCGGCACGGCGTATTCCACGTCGGCCCGCGCCGCCAGGCGTGCCGCCAGTTCCCGTGAGGTCACCCCCGCCGCGCGCACGGCATGCATGCGCCCGGACATGACGCGGCTGGCTACCACGTCCAGGCCGGTTTGCGCGCTCATGGTGCGCATCCGGGCCGCATCGCTCCCCAGAGCCTGGATATCGGATTCGCTCCGGTACTTGACGATGACGCGTCCCTCGTCGGCCCATGCCGTTCCCGTCAGCAGGAGACCGCCCACACAGAGCGCACAGATCAAACCCGCACCATTCCGTACTCTTTCCATATCATGCCCTCCGGCAGTGTCAGATTCCACAAGCGTCGGTTGCAGCCCGGCGACCGGCCCCCAAAAAAGGCCCGCCCTCAGCAAAGGCGAGCCTTGTCACACACAATCTTCCGTGTGTCCCCTAACCATCCGGGAGGGGCAGGCGGCTTTGCGTCCCCAGGTCACCTTGGCTTTGCCCGTTCGATGGGAAATTTCGGCTCAAATTACCTCAACGGGACAGCGAAAGCAACTCTCCGTTCCGCTCGCACCGGACCTGGAACTACCGCACCGCTCCGATGGTGACTTTGAGCTTGTCGGTGAGCACCACCGTGCTGGCGGTGGCGCTGTCGTACCCCACGGCCTTGATGATGGTCACCGGATCGTTGGCGGCCTTGAACTGCGCCAGGGTGATGGAAGTACCGGAAGCCACGGTGCAGGTCAGGCGCAGGAACTCGCCGGAGCGGTAGCTGTTGCTGGTGGTGGCCATGGAGAGGTGGGCCTTGCGCGTGGATACGGAATAGGTGCCGAAGGCCAGGTTGGTGCCGGTCAGGGCCGAGCCGGCGGTGATGGTCGTGCTGTCGATCTGCCCCGATGCGCCACCGGCGGTTGTGGGGGTCATGCCGGCGGGCAGGGTGACGGTGAAGTCGATGCCGCTGACCGGCGCGGCCAGCTGGGCCGTGCTCATGGCGGAGAAGGTAATGGTCGCCGTGCCGCTGGGAAAGACGTAGCTGTCGGCCACCGCTGTGGGGGTGCTGCTGCCGTTGCCGCCGCCTCCGCAGCCGTACAGGGCGGCGAGCGTGAGGGTGGCGAGGATGAGTTTCAGGGTGGTCTTCATGGAGCAATCCTCCTTGGGATAATTGTTGAATAGATTAGAGTAGTCCGACCGCTTTGCGCAAGACAATGATGACGTCTTCC
Organism: Geobacter sp. FeAm09; assembly: GCF_008330225.1. Classification (NCBI taxonomy): domain Bacteria; kingdom Pseudomonadati; phylum Thermodesulfobacteriota; class Desulfuromonadia; order Geobacterales; family Geobacteraceae; genus Geobacter; species Geobacter sp. FeAm09. The sequence continues at coordinate 863,014 of NZ_CP042466.1, forward strand.
ATATCCACCATACCGTCACCAACGGAAACGCCACTCACCATGGGGGCCACATCCAGCCTGAGGATCTGGCTCTGGTCCGGAGTGACGAGGCCCACGGACGCTTTCAACGCCGTGAGGGCGTCCACGATGGTAAAGGCCGATCCGGCCCCGGCCACGGTGATGATGTTGCGGGGCACGGAAAGGGTGGCGCTGCCGTCGGTGGCGGTGACGCTCACCTGGTAGACCTTGCTGCCGCTGAAGGTCAGCTGCTGCTGGAAGGCCCCGGTGGTGCTGTCCACCGTGGGGGTGTAGGTCTGGCCATCCATGGTGATGGTGACGGTGACCGGTGCGCTGTTGTCCGCCACGATCCCTTGCAGCAGGTAGGAGGTCTGGGGGGTGCGGATGTCGCTGGCCGGGTCGCTGACCGTCAGGGAGAACGCGGGCTGGTAGGTGACCGTGCGCTTGGCCTGGGCGGTCTTGCCCGCCCCGTTCGCCGCCGATATCTGGATGGTGTTCATGCCGCTGGTGAGATCGACGGTGAAGGAATAGGTCCCGTCGGTCAGGGTGGCGGTGCCGGGCGTCCCGTCGTTGATGCTGTAGCTGACCACCATGGTTGGATCGGCGGCGGTGGCGGCCTCGGCTTTGGCCGCGATCTTGGCGGTGCCGCTGGCGAGCAGTTCCGCGATGGAGCCGGTGACGGTGACGGACTGCTGGATAAGCGCCTTGTTGTCCGGCGGATAGGCGACCGCCAGGTGGAGCGCGCTGCTGTCCAGGGTGATGGTGCGGCTGTCGGTGGCAATGGTGCCGCTGATGTCGGTGGCGACGACGGTGATGGCATTGGCCCCGGCCAGCAGTTGGACCGGGTAGCTGAAACTGCCGTCCGCCGCCACCGCCACGCTGGTGCCGTTGATGGTGAGGCTCTTGAGGTTGGCCGGGGTGCCCGCCGTGCCGCTGACGTTGAGGGTGGTGTCGGTGGTGACCGCCCCGTCGGGCAGGGTCGAGACCTTCAGGGCCGCACCCGTGGTAATGACGGCCTTGGCGACCGCAGCCGTGGCGTTGCCCGCTGCGTCTTCGGCCACCAGGTAGATGTCGTAGACGGTGCTGGGCGCTAAACCGTTCAGGGCGATGCTGCCGGCACTGCCCGCCGGCAGTGCCCCGGTGCCGTCGGCCACGACCGTGACGCCGCCGTAGGCGACGCCCGCCTTGACCTGGGCCACGGCGGGGGCCGTGGCGCCGCCGGCAACGGCGATCCAGTACCCCTTGGCCTTCTCGCTGGCAATAGCCGTCATGGTGCCGCCGGTGCTGGTGGCAGCGCCGATGCCGACACTGGCGAGGACCGGCGGGGTGGTGTCCAGGATATGGGCGGCACCGGATTCCGTGACCTGACCGGCGGCGTAGGTGTTGCCGACGCTGTCGGCCAGGGTTGCGGGCGGCGTGATCCTGAGGTGGGCGTTGGCGGCGCTGTCGGTGATGAAGGTGGCGGCAGTGGTGATGTCTACCGCAGCCAGGGTCAGGGTAACCTGATTGGCGGCGGTCAACGCCGCGCCGGCGATGGCGTAGATCGGGGCGCCGCCGTTGGCGGCTGCCGCCCAGGCAGAGGCGGCGCCGATGGTGGTGGCGTTGAGGGCCTTATTGAACGTCAGCACGATCTTGTGCGGATCGGACTGGTTGTTGACCACGATGTTCACTGCCGGCAGGGTCGGCGCCGTGGTATCGACCAATACACCGGACGTGTTTCCGACACCGGTGAGGGTCAGGGTGGCGTTGCTGTTGGCGCTGTTTCTGATGGTGCCGCCGTTGAGGGTCAAGGCGCCGACGGTGATGCCGTCGCTGTCGCTCTGGCCGGCGGTCACGGTGTAGCGGAACAGGGTGGCGGTGGTGCCCGAGCCGGACATATAGGTGGCGTAGACCGTGCTGCTGCCGATAACCAGCGCCATGCGCGGGGTGCCGGTAACGGTGGCGACGCTGTCCCAGATGATGGTGAAGTCCAGGTTGTCGCCGATCTTGTAGGTGCCGTTGGCGGGAACGGCGACGCTGGCCACGGCGGGGCCCGGATTGGGGGTGACGCTGCTGGAGGCTGCGGAGGCTGCCCCTGTTCCGACGTTGTTGGTGGCCGTCACCGTGAAGGTGTAGGCGGTGCCGTTGGTGAGCCCGGTGACGGTAATCGGGCTGGCGGTGCCGGTGGCCGTGAGGCCGCCGGGGTTGGTGGTAACGGTATAGGAGGTGACGGCAGAACCGCCGGTAAAGGCCGGGGCGGTGAAGGTTACCGAGGCCTGGGCGTCGCCCGCCGAGGCGCTGCCCATGATGGGCGCGCCGGGGACCACGGCATTGACGGAGAAGGAGCGGGACACCGTGGTGGCGGCGTTGTAGGCGGCGTTGCCCGCCTGGGCGGCATTGATGGTGCAGGTGCCGGTGGTGAGAAAGGTCAGTACCCCGACGGGGGTGATGGTGCACACCCCGGTGGTGGACGAGGTAAAGGTGGGCGCCAGGCCGGAGGAGACGGTGGCGGAGAGGGTCGGGGTGGTGCCGAAGTTCTGCGCGCCCGGGTTGGCGAAGGTGATGGTCTGGATCCCCTTGGGGGTGAAACTTGTGGAGGGGGCCGAGGCGGGGCCGGTGCCCGCGCTGTTGGTAGCTGTGACCGTGAAGGTGTAGGCGGTGCCGTTGGCGAGCCCGGTCACGGTGATGGGGCTGCCGAGCGCCGTTGCCGTCAGATTGCCCGGGTTGGAGGTGACGGTATAGCCGGTGATGGCCGCCCCGCCGGTGAAGGCGGGCCCGGTAAAGGCAATCGTGGCCTGGGTATTGCCGGCGGTGGCACTGCCGATGGCGGGCGCGCCGGGAACCACGGCATTGACGGCGAAGGAGCGGGTGACCGTGGTGGCCGCGTTGTAGGTGCCGTCACCCGTCTGGTTGGCGTTGATGGTGCAGGTGCCGGTGGCGGGAAAGGTCAGGGCCCCCCGGTAGTGACGGTGCAGACCCCGGTGGTGGAGGAGGAGAAGGTGACAGTCAGACCGGAGGAGGCGGTGGCGTTCAGGGGCGGGGTGGTGCCGAAGTTCTGGTCGCCCGGATTGTTGAAGGTGATGGTCTGGCTCGCCTTGTAGATGAACTGGTCGCTTGAGCTGGTGACGCTGGTGCCGCCCGCCGTGGTGACGGTGACATCCACGGTGCCGAGCGAGCCGGCCGGCGCGGTGGCCGTGATCTGGGTAGCCGAGTTGACGGTGATGCCGGTGGCGGCGGTGGTGCCGAACATGACGGAGGTGGCGCCGGTGAGGTTGGTGCCGGTGATGGTGACGCTGGTCCCCCCGGCAGTCGGGCCGCTCGTCGGCGAGACGGCGGTGACCGTGGGCACCGCCGCATAGGTGAACTGGTCGGCGCTGCTCGTGGCGCTGGTGCCGTTGGGGGTCGTTACCGTGATATGGACGGCGCCCGCCGACCCGGCCGGCGAGGTGGCGGTGATCTGCGTTGCCGAGTCCACGCTGAAGCTGCCGGCGGCGACGCCGCCGAATCTGACCGACGTGGCGCCGGTGAATTTGGTCCCGGTAATGGTGACGGCGGTCCCCCCGGATACCGGGCCGTTGGCGGGGGATATGGCGGTGACGGCCGGCAGGTTGGGCGGGGTGATGTTGTTGATCACGAGCGTGTTGATGTTGAAATCCAGGGTGCCGCTGGCCGCGGTGATAGTTACCCATTTCACGCCCGCGAAGATGTCGGACGCAAGCTCGTCGCCGATATTGTAGGTGTTGGAGAAATTGGGCTCGCTCATCATGTACGAACCGAGCGGCGAAGTTGCCGTCCATTGCCCCTTGTCGGTCGTGAAGGTGAGGGTGAGCGTCCCCCCGGAATAGGCGTTGTCGTTATTGCCGATGGTGATCGACTGGAAATCGAAGGTCGCCGAGTTTGCAAAGGCAAATTTGATCTCGGTGGGGGCCGTCGCGCTCGGATCGGCCGACAGCGCGTCACCGCCATCCCCCCAGACATCTCCAATCAGATTCTGGCTGGACCCCGCCTTGCTGTCCGATGGCGCCAGGGTGATCTGCAGGGGGGAAACATGCCCGTTCAGGGTGTAGATGATCGGGTTCCCGGTCGTACCGGTGTCGTATCCCGAGATCGTGCCGTCCGCGAAAGCGGTGCCGCTGGTATTGGTGTCAAAGGTGTAGAGGGCGCTGCCGATGGTGCCGGTGGAGACGGTGACCGTGGCAGCCAGGCTGACCGTCGTGCTGTTGCTGGTGCTGCCGCTGTCGGTGACATTGACCAGCGTGACGACACGGTCCCCGGTCGTTACCGCCGCGGCGGTGTTTTTGTACGCGGCCTCGTTGACCAGGGCCGCCATCCCGCTGTTGTCCCGCCCCAGATTCGTCAACGTCACGGTTGCCGTGCCGCCTGAAAGGGATACGGTGTAATTGCCTCCGCTCCCGATTGTTCCGCTGCCGGCGGTCAGGGGGATAGCGGTGCCGCCGATGGTCAGGTATTCGGTGGCATCGGCCACATTCGTCACGGTAAACGTAGCGCCGGTAAAGGTCTGGGCCTGCGGAACATTATTGGTGTTTGCCGCCACCGTACCATAAAGATCCGCGCCGGTGGTGCTCCCCTGCACAAAGGTGGGAGTGCCCCCCGTGGCGGAGAGGGACGGCGCGATGTCCGCCGCTGTAAAGACGATGGTGTCGGCCGTGAAGGTAACGGTGCCCGAACCGCCGGTACGGGCTACCTTGACGGAGGTCACCGGACCCCATCCGGACGGGGTGACCGTGTAGGTGGGGGCTCCGCCGCTATAAAGATCGCTATACCCGGGCGTGGCCGAGTAGGTGTACGTCGTTGCACCATTGGAACCCTGGATGGTGAACGCCGATACGGCACCGCTGTTGGACGCGAAACCGACGTTGAAACTGGATATATTGACCGGTTGGCTGAAGGTGAACCGGATATAGGTGCCCGAATTGGACGTATCCACGACATAGCCGCTGGAAGCGGATAGCGAGCCGCCGCTGTCCGTGGCAACGGTAACTGTCACGCCATCGACCGTTTGCTTGTTATCGCCACTGAAGGAGCTGAAATCGAAGGTGCTCAACACGTGCGGGTAGGCGGTCTGGGCCTTTGCCGTGAATGCGACCGGCGTATCGATGGCGCCGCTTTGCTGTTCCAGCACCCAGTTCCCGTGGTGGCCGGCCGAGCCGGTGGCATCCACCGAAGCAGCCACAGCCGCCCCGGTTGCCGTCGCCAGTTTTGCGATGAACCGTTGTCCAAGGGGGCCGCGCGCCACCGAGCAGCCGTACAGCAGGATGTTCCCACCTTTTTGCAACGACCTGCCGATTATCTTCATCTGCGGATCATAGCCTTCCAGGCGTTCCGTCGACAAAAGACCGGCCCCCAGGAAAACCATGCCCGGCTCGCCGTGGGAAACGATATGAATGGCCTTCAGGTCCCGCCTGTCTGCCAGCACTGCGCCGATCTGAGCCATTCCGTCGCCTCCGGCCTTAAGCCGGACAACCTCCAGTCCCGGCCGGACCCCGTCCGCCAGGACCCGTGCATCCTGAACGGCGGCATCGATGAAGACGATCTCCCGCAGGGCGGCCGTCTTGGGAGCGTTCACGGGATCGATGTCGGCGGCCGTTGCCGGAAGGGCGAGGCCTAACCCGATCCAGCCGATCAGGAACAGGCGAACCAAAGGTATCCACCAATTCATACAAAACCTCCTGGTACTGCATTAGTGTAATAGGGAACGTGATACCGCGTACCTGAATGCACTGCTGTAGATCGTCGTGATGCCGATTGTGCGCACCGAACGCTTCCATCATCTGTGAAATTATGGTGATATGACAGGACAGTGTGAATGGTAATAGCATTTTTTTCACATTTTGTCTGTCGAGAAAACCAACGTATTATGTGGGTAAAATTACGGACACTTGTGTCCGTAATTTCCCGGACATTGGTGTAGAATCGGCACCGGCCGCGGCCGTGCCGGCAGGGGACTGTCCCGCCGGCAACGGCGCCCCCTTTCCCTTTACAGCCAGGGCCGGACGTGGTAATAACCCCTTCCTGAGACACTGTCTCGCCTTTATTCCGAAACAAGGAGCATCACGGTCGTGTACGACAGCCGTCCCACATTCGCCGAGATCGATCTCGACGCCCTGCGCCACAATTTTGAGGTTATCCGGGCTGCCATTCCCCGCCGGACCGAGATCCTGGCGGTGGTCAAGGCCGACGCCTACGGCCACGGTTTCATGGACATCAGCCATGAACTGGAGGCCCTGGGGGTGAACGCCTTTGGCGTCGCTTTCCTGGCCGAGGGGATACAACTGCGTAAAAGCGGCATCGACAAGCCGATCCTGCTCTTGGGCGGGGTGTATCCGGGGCAGGAGCGCAAATGCATCGGCTACAATATCTCCACCGCGCTCTTCACCCTGGAACAGGCCCAGGCGCTCAACCAGGCGGCCGGCAAACTCTTTCGCAAGGCCCAGGTCCACCTCAAGATCGACACCGGCATGGGGCGCCTGGGGATCACCTACGCCGAGGCCCCGGCGTTCCTGGCTGAGCTGAAGAAGCTGCCCAACATCACCCTGGAGGGGATCGTCTCCCACTTCGCCAGCGCCGACGAACTGGACGAGTCGGGCCAGCACTTCACCCGCATCCAGGCCGAGCGTTTCTCCTGGGTGGTGGCCGCGGCCCGCAAGGCCGGCTTCTCCCCCCGTTACGTCCACATCGCCAACAGCGCCGCGGCCCTGCTCCGGGACAACGCCGGCTGCAATCTGGTCCGCCCCGGCATCGTGCTCTACGGAGCCATCCCCTCGCCCGATTTTCAGGGAAAACTGGACCTCCGGCCGGTCATGCGCCTCAAAAGCCGCATCGCCATGCTGAAATGGGTGGAGTCGGGCACCACCATCAGCTATGCCCGTCGCTTCACCGCCGCCGAACGGACCCTGATCGCCAGTGTGCCGGTGGGGTATGCCGACGGCTACCCCCGCACCCTCACCAACCGGGGCGAGGCGTTGATCCGCGGCCAACGGGCCCGGGTGGCCGGCACGGTCTGCATGGACTGGATCATGCTGGACGTGACCCATATCCCCGGCGTGGCCGTGGGGGACGAGGTGGTCCTCATCGGCCCGGACGGGGCGGGAAACTGCATCCACGCCGAGGAGCTGGCCACCCTGGCCGGCACCATCCCCTACGAGATCTTCTGCGGCATCAGCAAGCGGGTACCCCGGATTTATCTGAAATCGAGTTAAAGGACAAAAGCCTGTAGTTACCACGGAGGACCATCGGAGGAAAAACAAACAACGAGGCGATTAACCGTCGTTGAATAGAATTAGATTCGAATGTGCGGTCGCCTTGCTTTAAGAATCTTGTTTTCCTCCGTGCCCCTCCGTATCCTCCGTGGTGAGCTGTTGTTGTGGGCGGGATATTCTTTATGTTGTTACATGCATTACAAGGGAGCGATTGACCACATGATCAAGCTGACGCAACTGGTAAAAGCCGCCGGTTGAGCCGCGAAACTGGGCCCTGCGGGCCTGGCGAAAGCCCTGGACGGGCTTTGGGAGTACCGCGACGAAAACCTGCTTGTAGGCCCCGAGACCTCCGACGACGCCGGGGTCTACCGGATAGCGCCGGAGTGCGCCCTGGTGGAGACGGCCGATATCATCACCCCACCGGTGGACGATCCCTTCACCTTCGGCCGTGTCGCCGCCACCAATGCCATCTCCGATGTCTATGCCATGGGCGCCCGCCCGGTGACCGCCATGAACCTGGTGTTCTTCCCGGCCTGTTCCCTGCCGGGCGAGATCCTGGGCGAGATCCTGGCCGGGGGTAACAGCGTGCTGAAAGAGGCCGGGGTCTGTCTGGTGGGCGGGCATACGGTGGAGGACGACGAGTTGAAGTACGGCCTCTCCGTGACCGGCCTGGTGGACCCCGCCGCCATCATCCGCAACTCCACCGCCCGGCCGGGGGACCAACTGGTCCTGACCAAGCCCCTGGGCACCGGCATCATCTCCACCGCCGTCAAGGGGGAAATGGCCCCGGAGGTGGCGGTGGCCGCGGCCTCTGCCTGGATGACCACCTCCAACCGGGCGGGCGCCGAGCTGATGCGGGAATGCAACGCCTCCGCCGCCACCGACGTGACCGGTTTCGGCCTGATCGGCCATTGCAGCGAGATGGCCCGCGGGGCCGGGGTGACCATCCGCCTGCGGCTCGACGCCATCTCCCTCATGTCCGGCGTGACCGGGCTGGTGGGCGACGGCATGGTGCCGGCCGGCTGCTACCGCAACCGGGATCATTACGCCCCCCTGGTGAGCGGCCGGGACACCCGCGACGAGGCCTTGCTGCCGCTCTTCGATCCCCAGACCTCCGGCGGGCTCCTCATCGCCCTGAGCCATGAAGATGCGGCACGGTTCCTGGCCCAGGCCGGAGAACGCGGCATCTTTGCCCGCCAGGTAGGCGAGGTGCTTCCCCGGCAATCCCACCCCATCGAGATGAACTGATGGCCGGCTACGCCCTGGCCATGGATCTGGGGACCACCACCCTGGCCGTTTCGCTTGTTGATCGCGCCGTCGGCAAGCGGCTGGCCATGACCGGCGGCATGAACCCCCAGCGCCGCTTCGGGGCCGACGTGGTGTCGCGCCTGGACGCTGCCGTGCACTCCGACGGGGCGTTGCAGGAGATGGCCGCCCTGATCCGCGCCGAACTGCGGCGCCTGGCCCACGAGCTGTGCGCGGAGTGCGGCGTCCCGTGGAGTGGGGTCAGGCAGGTCGCCATCGCCGGGAACCCGGCCATGCAGCACCTGCTGTTGGGGCTGCCGGTGAAGACCCTGGCCTTTCCCCCCTACCGCCCCCTGTTCAGCGGCGGCAGGCAGGTGACGACGGCGGAGTTGGGGTGGGAGGGCGCGGCCCCGGTGTATCTCTTTCCCATGCCGGGCGGCTTCGTGGGGGGGGATACGATCGCCTTCCTCTACGGCGCCCAACCGGGAGAGGCCACCCTCTGTCTGGACCTGGGGACCAACGGCGAGATGGCCCTGACCGCGGGCGACACCATCTGGGCAACCTCGGCCGCCGCCGGGCCGGCTTTCGAGGGGGGCAACCTCTCCTGCGGCATGGCCGCCCTGCCGGGGGCCATCACTGCCATCCGCATCGAAGGGGAGCGGGTCAGGATCGCTACCCTGGGCAACCGGGAGCCGGTGGGCATCTGCGGTTCGGCCGCCATCGAATTGGTCACGGAACTGCTGGGCCACGGGATTCTGGAAGCGGGGGGGCGGCTGCGTACCAGCGTCGAGATCCCCTCGAACCTGGGGCAGCGGGTGGTCGAACAGGAGGGGGAGAGCGCCTTTGTCATCCACCGGGACGCCCGGGGAGCACTGTTCCTCACCCAGGGAGACGTCCGCCAGATCCAGTTGGCCAAGGGTGCCATCCGGGCCGGCATGGAGGTGCTGGCCGAGTGCGCCGGCATACCTTTGCCGGGCCTGCGCGAGGTGCTCCTGACCGGTTCCTTCGGTGCCGTTTTACGTCCCTCGTGGCTTAAAACCATTGGAATTTTCGACGAAGGCATGGTACAAAAATCGAGATTTACCCCCGAAGGGGCGCTGGTCGGCGTGGAACGGGCCCTGGCGGCGAGCGACGGTTTCGAATCCGTGGAACGGCTCGGCAAACGGTGCCGGGTGGTGCCGCTCTCGGGCACGCCGCTGTTCGAGAGCATGTTCATGCGGCATATAGATTTCCCGCAGCCGTAAGCACAAACAAGATAAAACCGTAAATTCTGCCACAGAGACACAGAGACTCAGAGAAAACCAAGATTTTTGTCCTAAACCGTTTTGGCTTTTGACGTTCTCCGTGTCTCTGTGTCTCTGTGGCAGGTGTAAGTTGTTGAGGTTTTCCGATTACCAATTTGAGATAGAGAAGGAGCAGTTACCAATGGCCAAGATCACCAGGGCGCTTATCAGCGTTTCCGACAAGACCGGCATCATCGAATTTTCCAGGCAACTGGCCGAGTACGGGGTGGAGATCCTCTCCACCGGCGGCACGGCCAAGCTGCTGCGCGAGGCGGGGCTGACCGTCAAGGACGTGTCCGAGTTCACCGGCTTCCCCGAGATGCTGGATGGCCGGGTCAAGACCCTGCATCCCAAGGTACACGGCGGCCTGCTCGGCATGCGCAGTAATCCGGCCCACGTGGCCAAGATGAAGGAACACGGCATCGAGAACATCGACATGGTGGTCGTCAACCTGTATCCCTTCGAGGCCACCGTGGCCAAACCGGGGTGCCTGCTGGAGGACGCCATCGAGAATATCGACATCGGCGGCCCCACCATGCTCCGCTCGGCCGCCAAGAACTACCCGGACGTGACCGTGATCGTGGACTGCACCGATTACGCCACGGTCCTGGAGGAGATGAAGGAGTCCAAGGGGGCCGTCTCCGCCGCCACCAACTACGGCCTGGCGGTGAAGGTCTTCCAGCACACCGCCGCCTACGACGGCGCCATCTCCAATTACCTGGGAGCGCGTCTCGGGGAGGAGCCCCAGGAGTATCCGGCCACCTTCACCATCCAGGTCAAGAAGGCCCAGGACCTGCGCTACGGCGAGAACCCCCAGCAGTCGGCCGCCTTCTACGTGGAGAAGGACATCGCCGAGCCGTGCGTCTCCAACGCCGTGCAGTTGCAGGGCAAGGAGCTTTCCTTCAACAACATCATCGACCTGGATGCCGCCATCGAGACGGTCAAGGAATTCGAGCAGAGCGCGGCGGTCATCATCAAACACACCAACCCCTGTGGCGTGGCCCTGTCCGCTACGCCGCTGAGCGCCTACCTCAAGGCACGGGAATGCGATCCGGTTTCGGCCTATGGCGGCATCGTCGGCTTCAACCGCCAGGTGGACGCGGACATCGCCCGGGAGCTGGCCTCCACCTTCCTGGAAGCGGTCATCGCCCCCGGCTACAGCGACGAAGCCCTGGAGATCTTCAAGGCCAAGAAGAACGTGCGGGTGATGCAGGTGCCGCTTCTGGGAGAGTACGAGCCCCGGGGGTACGACCTGAAGAAGGTTGTGGGGGGCCTGCTGGTCCAGGGACGCGACCGGGGCATGGTGCGGGCGGCCGACTGCCGCGTGGTGACCGAGCGCACCCCGACCGCCTCGGAATATGCTTCCCTCGATTTTGCCTGGCGGGTGTGCAAGCACGTCAAGTCCAACGCCATCGTCTTTACCAACCGGGACCAGACCGTGGGGATCGGGGCCGGCCAGATGTCCCGGGTAGATTCCTCCAAGATCGCCGTGCAGAAGGCCCTGCTGCCCACCCAAGGGACGGTGCTGGCGTCCGACGCCTTCTTCCCGTTCCGGGACGGGGTGGACGCCGCCGTCGAGGCCGGGGTCACGGCCGTCATCCAGCCGGGGGGGAGCGTGCGGGACGAAGAGGTCATCAAAGCAGCCAACGAGCATGGCATCGCCATGGTGTTCACCGGCATGCGGCACTTCAGGCATTAAAGCAAAAACGGGAAACCCGCCACAGAGACACGGAGACACAGAGAAAACCAAGGGGCAATTCAGGGGTAAAGCAGTTTAGCAGCATTTTGTCCGGTTATCCCTGCTGATTATTTTCTGTTTTTGAATTTCTCCGTGTCTCTGTGTCTCTGTGGCAGAATTTAATTTTTGGATTAAGAGGGACAACGATATGAAAGTTCTAGTAATCGGCGGCGGCGGCCGGGAACATGCGTTGGTGTGGAAGATCGCCCAGTCGCCCCTGGTGACGAAGGTCTTCTGCGCCCCCGGCAATCCGGGAATCAATGACCTGGCCGAGAACGTCCCCCTCCGGGTGGACGAACTGGACAAGCTGCTCGCCTTTGCCCGGGGCGAGGGGATCGATCTCACGGTGGTGGGACCGGAGCAGCCGCTCTCCCTGGGTATCGTGGACCTGTTCGAGGAACATGGCCTCAAGGTTTTCGGCCCTCGGAAGAATGCCGCCATCATCGAGGCCAGCAAGGCGTTCTCCAAGGACCTGATGCAGAAGTACGGCGTTCCCACCGCAGCCTACGGCGTCTTTACCGACGTGGAGGAGGCCGAGGCGTTCATCGACAAAACCGGGGTGCCGATCGTGGTCAAGGCCGACGGCCTGGCCGCCGGCAAGGGGGTCATCATCGCCCAGACCCGTGACGAGGCGGTGGCGGCCGTGAGGGACATGCTGAGCGGCAACGCCTTCGGCAGCGCCGGTTCCCGGGTGGTCATCGAGGAATTCCTCACCGGGGAGGAAGCCTCCTTCCTGGCGATCACCGACGGCAAAAACATCATCCCCCTGGCCAGCGCCCAAGACCACAAGGCGGTCTTCGACGGCGACCAGGGGCCCAATACCGGGGGTATGGGGGCCTATTCCCCGGCGCCGGTGGTAACCCCGGCGGTGCACGATGCAGCCATGGCCGAGGTGCTCCGCCGGACCGTGGACGGCATGGCGGCCGAGGGGAGGCCCTATCGCGGCGTGCTGTACGCGGGGCTGATGGTCAAGGACGGCCGGGTCAAGACCCTGGAGTTCAACGCCCGTTTCGGGGACCCGGAGTGCCAGCCGCTCCTGATGCGCATGAAGTCCGACATCGTGCCGGTTCTCATGGCCGTGGCCGAAGGGAACCTGGAGGGACGCACCATCGAATGGCACGACAAGGCGGCGGTCTGCGTGGTCATGGCCAGCGGGGGCTATCCGGGCGACTACCGCAAAGGGGATGTGATCAGCGGTCTGGACAAGGCGGCCGAATTGGAGGACGTGTTTGTCTTCCATGCCGGCACCGCCATCAAGGACGGCGCGTGCGTCACCAGCGGCGGCCGGGTCCTGGGCGTCACCGCCCTGGGGTCAACGGTGCAGCAGGCCATCGAACGGGCCTACCGGGGGTGGGGCGCATCACCTGGCAGGGGGTGCAGTACCGCACCGACATCGGCAAGAAGGCGCTCGACCGCGGGTAAGGTCAATACAGTCATTTGCCATGGAGCCACAGAGGCACGGAGAAAACCGAGAATGCATTTAGCTTTTGAAGTTCTCCGGGTCTCTGTGGCTCTGTGGCAGAAGTTTTATTTTTTTGTGGCAGAAATAAATAAGGAGTGAAGTTATGCAAGTAACGGAACATTCACCGAAAGTCCTGCTCATGATGGGAAGCGATTCCGACCTGCCGGTCATGCAGGAGGCCTGCGAGGTGCTCCGGAAATTCGGCATTCCCCATGAGATGCATATCGCCTCGGCCCACCGCTCCCCCGCCAAGGCCATGGCCCTGGCTTCGGAAGCGGCCGGCCGGGGCATCAGGGCGATCATCGCCGGAGCCGGGATGGCCGCCCACCTGGCCGGGGTGGTGGCAGCCAAGACCACCCTGCCGGTGATCGGGGTGCCCATGCCGGGTGGGGCGCTGAACGGCGTGGATGCCCTCTACTCCACGGTGCAGATGCCGGGGGGGATCCCGGTGGCCACCATGGCCATCGGCAAGGCCGGGGCCAAGAATGCCGGGCTGTTCGTCGTCCAGATGCTGGCCCTGAACGATGAAGGGCTCGCCGGGGCGTTGAAGGAGTACCGTCGCGAGATGGAGGACGAGGTGGAGCGCAAGGACGCCGCTCTGCAGACGGCCGGCCGCGAGGCCTGAGCCGGAGGGGTTTTTGCTTGACATCCATTTTCGCCCTGTAGTAGTTTTGTCCGGTTTTTTACCATTTCCCCAAGGAGGAATACGATGAAAAAAGCTGTTATTGCGCTGTTTGCCCTGGTTGCGTTCGCTGGCACCGCCTTTGCCGCTCCTGAAGTCATCGAGATGAAAAAAGGGGTGAAGTTCGGCCACAAGGCCCATGTTGCCGCTGTGGGCAACTGCAAGAAGTGCCACGAAACGAAACCGGGCAAGATCGAAGGCTTCGGCAAGGACTGGGCTCACAAGAACTGTAAAGGGTGCCACGCCGAAGGCAAAAAAGGCCCCACGAGCTGCAAAGAGTGCCACAAGTAATTATCGGGATTGTATAGTTTTAACGTAGCCTTGAGAGGGATAACACTAGCCTGTTGTTATCCCTCTTTTTTTGTGGCGAGTGGTGTAAATCGGAACGATTCCGAAAAAAAAGAGTACATTTTTTGTCGTTCTTGCGCTAAAGTTACCTGCATCAGAGCCTGCCGCCCGGGGCGGCGGGCCGTCGACACCATGATCGGGAGAGACCATTGGCAACCACCAACCGCAGCTTCGCTCAGGCACTTTGGGATTTTTTCTGTTCACTCAAACTCACCATCTTCCTCCTCATATCCCTGGCCCTCACCTCCATCATCGGCACCGTTCTGCCCCAGGGTAAGCTGCCGCCGGAGTACGTGGCCGAGATCAGCCCCGCAAAGCTCCAGATCTATTCCAAACTCGGATTTTTCGACATGTATCACAGCTGGTGGTTCATACTGCTGCTGTATGTCTTCAGCATCAACCTGATCTGCTGTTCCATCAAGCGCCTGCCGCATGTCTTCAAATTCATCAGCGAACCGGCCCTGGTATTGGGTGAAAGCCTGCGCAACGGCTTTTCCCTCAAGCAGGACCTCAAGATTACGGCGTCGCTCGACAAGGGGCGCGAGGCCCTGGTGGCGTTTCTCGGCAAGGAGTTCGGCTCCCCGGTCGTCACGGAGCAGGACGGGGAATATCACCTCTTTGCCCAGAAGAACGCCTGGTGCCGCTTGGGCGTGTATGTCGTCCATCTGAGCATTCTCGTCATCTTTGTCGGCGCCATCATCGGATCGCTGTTCGGATATAAAGGTTTCGCCGCCATCGTCGAGGGTACCGGGGTGTCGAGTATCCAGACCAACAGCGGTGCTGAGGTCCCCCTGGGGTTTGAGGTGCGCTGCGAGAAGTTCAACGTCACCTTCTACGACTCCGGCGCACCCAAGGAGTTCAAGAGCATTCTGACGGTCCTGGAGAATGGTCGCCCGGTCCCGGGGCTTACCAATGTCCGGGTCGTGGTGAACGAACCGCTCTCCTACAAGGGGTTCACCTTTTACCAGTCCAGTTACGGCCAGGCCACCGAGAGCAGCGACCACACCTTTTCGATACAGGCGCGTTCGGGTGGGGCTGCCGACCATCTCACTCTGCGGGAGGGGCAGGGGACCATCCTGAAGGACGGCACCGCTTTCAAACTGCTGGAAACGACCCAGGATATCCGCCAGTTCATGCCCAATTTCTCCGGGCCGGCCGCCAGGATCGAGGTGACCCCCAAGGGTGGGGCTCCCCAGACCTACATCGTGTTCAAGGACTTTCCCGATGCCAATGCCCAGCGGGGCGACGCGTTGCAGGTCGTGTACGAAGGCTCCAACGCCAAGATGTACACCGGGCTCCAGGTGGCCAAAGACCCGGGCGTCTGGGTGGTCTGGCTGGGATGCACCCTGATGGTGTGCGGTCTGTTCATCGCTTTCTTCATGTCTCACAAACGGGTCTGGATCGTCGTTGCCAAGGGGTATGCCCGCATGTACGGCAATGCCAGCAAAAACCAGGCTCAATTCCAGATGCAGTTCGAAGAGCTGTCCGACAAGTTTAAAAACCTGAAAATCTAGCGGAGGTTACCTAGTTTATGACAAGTTCACTGCTCTTCAACGTGACAACGCTCGCCTACATGGCGTCCATGGTTGTCTTCTTCGCATTCCTCGCCAGCAAGAACAAGGCCATCGGCCTGACCGGCAGCCTGCTGGCCTATGCCGGCTTCGCCGTCCAGACCCTGGCCATTGCCATGCGCTGGAAGGAGTCCTACGACATGGGGTACGGCCACGCCCCCCTGTCCAACCTGTACGAGTCGGTGGTCTTCTTCTCCTGGACCATCATCCTCATCTACATGTTCATCGAGATGAAGTACAAATACCGCATCGTCGGCGCTTTCGTGGTTCCCTTTGCCCTGCTGGGCATGGCCTGGGCCCAGCTCGGCATGCGCAGCGGCATCGAGCCGCTGGTGCCGGCGCTCCAGAGCAACTGGCTGCTGTACCACGTGGTCACCTGCTTCCTCGGCTATGCGGCCTTTGCCGTGGCCTGCGGCATCTCCATCATGTACCTGGTCAAGGCCAAGAGCGAAGAGAGCGGGGGGGGCGCCGCCGGCGGCCTCATGGGCATGTTTCCGCCCATCCGGGTGCTGGACGACCTGAATTATCGCGCCATCATGATCGGTTTCCCCCTGCTCACCCTGGGCATCATCACCGGCGCGGCCTGGGCCAACTACGCCTGGGGCACCTACTGGAGCTGGGACCCCAAGGAAACCTGGTCCCTCATCGTCTGGTTCGTGTACGCCGCGTTTCTCCACGCCCGCTTCACCCGCGGCTGGGTCGGCAAGCGCGCCGCCTGGCTCTCCATCATCGGTTTCGCGGCCACCATCTTCTGCTACCTGGGGGTCAACCTGTTCCTGTCCGGCCTCCACAGCTACGGCAGCTCGAAGATGTAGCAGGCTATTGTGTTGTTTCGGCAACATTTTAGGTGATTTTGTCCAGCGACTATGGTTATATGAGCCGGGAATGCTATTCCCGGCTTTTTTATGAACAAACCAACCATTTCCATCATCATTCCGGTCAAACCCGGTTTCAGCGTGACGGCCGCCCAGCGGCTGGCGGCGGTGGAGTACCCGCGTGACCGGTACGAGATCATTGTCGCCGAGGGATACAGTCCGAGCCGCCAGAGGAACAGGGCGGCGGCGCAGGCCCGGGGGGAGATCGTCTGCTTTCTGGACGACGACTCCCTCACCGCCCCCGATTTTCTGACCACCGTCGCCAAACATTACGAGAACCCGCAGGTGACGGCCGTGGGCGGCCCGTCCCTCACCCCGGCCAGCGATTCCATCCTGCAACGGAGCATCGGCGCGGCCCTGGCCTCGGCCCTGGGGGGGGCGGGATGCGCAACCGCTACCGGGCCTGGGGCGAGGCGCGCCTGACCGACGACAGCGAGCTGATCTTGTGCAACCTGAGTTTCCGCAGGGAGCGTTTTTTGGCTTTCGGCGGCCTGGATGAGCGGCTCTACCCCAACGAAGAGAACGAACTCCTGGACCGGATGCTGCATGCCGGGGAGGGGCTGGTCCACGACCCGCATCTGGCGGTCTTCCGCAGCCAACGTCCCACCTGGCGTCTGCTTTGCCGCCAGTTTCTGAACTACGGCCGGGGCCGGGCCGAACAGACCGTCATCAGCAGGCGTCTCCGGCCGGTAAGCCTGCTGCCGGCCCTGTTCATGGCCTACGTGCTGCTGGTGCCGTTTTTCCCGGTGTCACCACTCTGGCTGCCCCTGGCCTGTTACGGGCTCCTGTTGCTGGCCGTTTCCGCCGGGGAGGCGGGCCGGGCTCGCAGCCTGGGGATGTTCGTGCGCCTGCCGTTCATCTACGCCATCATCCACCTGGCTTATGGGGCCGGGCTCTGGTGGGGGGCACTGGGCGCCCTCCCGGGCAGGCGGCCCAAACCGGGGGGCGAGGTGACCCTGCGCCAGGTGAAGGGGCTGACCGGCCCGCCGGCAGCGCCAGCAGCCGCAAAATAATGCATATCAAGTGTTTGGATACAAGGGGGACACGGTGAGTATGGAGTTGAGCATTGTCGTGCCGATCTACAACGAGGAGGAGAACGTGGCGGCGCTCTACGGGAGCATTCGTGACGCCCTGGCCCGGACCTCCCTCGACTACGAAACCATCTTTGTGGACGACGGTTCGAGCGACGGCTCGTTCAAACTGTTGAAGGAGATCGCCGCCCAGGACCAACGGGTGAAGCTCCTGCGCTTCCGCCGCAATTTCGGCCAGACCGCAGCCATGGCCGCAGGATTCGACGCGGCCAAAGGGGCGGTTATCATCCCCATGGATGGCGATCTCCAGAACGACCCGGCCGACATCCCCCGCCTTCTGGAAAAGCTCCACGAGGGGTATGACGTGGTCTCAGGATGGCGCAAGGAGCGCAAGGATACTTTTGTAACCCGCAAGATCCCCTCCCTGCTGGCCAACTCTCTCATCTCCGCCCTGACCGGCGTGCACCTACATGACTACGGCTGCACCCTCAAGGCCTACCGCCGCGAGGTGCTGGACGGCATCAACCTCTACGGCGAGATGCACCGCTTCGTGCCGGCCCTGGCCTCCCAGGTGGGGGCAAAGGTCACGGAGTTGCCGGTCAACCACCGCCCGCGCCTGTACGGCAAGAGCAAGTACGGCATCTCCCGGACCCTGCGGGTGGTGCTGGACCTGATGACGGTCAAGTTCCTGCTGGCCTACTCCACCAAGCCGATCCAGCTCTTCGGCAAGTGGGGGATCTATACCCTGCTGGCCGGCTGCCTTTCCGGCGGTACCACGCTGTACATGAAGCTCTTCGAGAACGTGAGCATGAACCGCAACCCGCTGCTGATCCTCACCGCCTTCCTGCTGTTCATGGGGGTGCAGTTCATCGTCCTGGGGCTCTTGGGGGAACTGAACGCCCGGACCTACTTCGAGTCCCAGGGCAAGCCGATCTACGTGATCAGGGATAGGGTCAACCTTGGCTGATGGCGGGCTGAGAATCCTCATGGTGGCGCCGACCCCCTACTTCGCGGACCGGGGGTGCCATGTGCGCATCTTTGAGGAGGCCCGCGCCCTGCGCACCCTGGGGCACGACGTGCGCATCGCCACCTACCACATCGGCCGGGACCTGCCCGGCATCCCGGTGCTGCGCATCCCCCGCATACCGTGGTACAACCGGCTGGAAGCCGGTCCTTCCTGGCACAAGCTCTACCTCGACTTTTTGCTGCTCTGCAAGGCCGCCGCTTATAGCCTGCGTTTCCGCCCCCAGGTCATCCACGCCCACCTGCACGAAGGAGCCGCCATCGGCTGGCTGCTCAAGCTCATGACCCGCGTTCCCCTGGTCTTCGACTACCAGGGGAGCCTCAGCGGCGAATGCATCGACCACGGCTTCTTCAGGGCCGACTCCCGGGTGGCCCGCATTTTCCGCTGGGTGGAGCGGTTCATCAACAACCGTGCCGACCGGATCGTCACCAGTTCCACTGCCGGGTACACCGACCTGAGAGCAAACTGGGGGGTGGTGCCCGAACGCCTCGTCTCCGTCATTGACGGCGTGGATACGGACCAGTTCCGTCCCCACGACCGGCAGGAGGCGCGCAGCCGCCTGGGAATCGCCCCGGATGAGCCGGTGGTGGCCTACCTGGGCCTCATGAGCGCCTACCAGGGCACGGACCTGCTCCTGGACGCCATAGCGCTCCTGAAAGCGCAGGGGGTGCATGCCCGGTTCCTCATCATGGGCTTCCCCGTGGAGCGCTACCGGGCCATGGCCGAGGCCAAGGGGATCAACGACATGATCACCTTCACCGGCAAGGTGGATTACCGGGAGGCGCCACTCTTTCTTTCGGCGGCGGACCTGGCCGTCTCACCCAAGCTGTCGTTGACCGAGGCCAACGGCAAGCTCTTCAACTACATGGCCTGCGCCCTGCCGGTGGTGGTCTTTGACACCCCGGTCAACCGGGAGATCCTGGGGGATACGGGCATCTATGCGCCCCTGGGCGATACCGCCGCCTTTGCGGCCCGCGTCGCGGCCCTGCTGGCAGACCAGGAGGGCCTGAAAGGGAGGGGTGAGAGGGTGCGGTCCAAGGCGGTCCACGATCACGCCTGGCAGGCCCGGGGGGCTCTTTTAGCCGAGGTTTACCGGACGGTTACAGCCGTCGACCGCCACTAAATGGCCATAAACAGGGGGCCGTTGAAAAAAAGTAACAAAAAATATTGACACGCGAGCCTGATTTTGGTAGAAATCAAAGCTCACCACGCGGGAATAACTCAGTGGTAGAGTGCAACCTTGCCAAGGTTGAAGTCGCGGGTTCGAATCCCGTTTCCCGCTCCATAAGATAGCCAACTACCTCAGGTAGTTATCAGGATACAGCCCCTGACTTTGACCAAAACTTTGACCAAAAGCGATGGCCATGGCAGGGGCTTCTGCTATTTGCAGCGGTATGGCAGGCAACGCCATTTTCTGCCGGTATCGCTCTGGAAACGCAGTCCGCAACTCCTCCAGCGCCAGGAAATCATCCCCTAAGTAGTCCAGAATCTCCTGCCGTTCCTCGACCAACCCCTTGCGATACCTGCCGTACACTTCGTCAATCATCTTTTTGGTCGAGTGTCCCATCAGGTCCACCAGCCGGTTCTTGTTCACCCCGATCAAGAGCGCCCACTGTACGAAGGTATGCCGTGATGCATAGGGAACCCTGTTTTCGATGCCAGCCTGCCTGATCGCCTTGTCCCAGACCGTTTTGCGGAAAGAATCGTAATTGAACGGTCCCCCATCCTTCATGGTCAACAGAAAGGCTTGGGCCGGGAGTTCAAGGTCATCCTCGAATCTGATGATCCGGTTGGAAGTCGATGAAGCGGCTGCCTGTTCCGCCAATCTCTTCAGCTTGGCGGACAGGGGAATCTCGCGCTTGCGGTACCAGTTCTTGGGCTTGAACTTCAGGTGGCTCTTACCGTCCTTGTCACGGACCACCGCGCACCTCACCTGAATGGTCACGTCCTTAACATGCCGTTTCTGCAGTCCCTCCAACTCGCTGCCAATCATCCCCATCAGCAATAGTTCCATCACCACATGGTAGTGGGGATCAACACAGGCCAGCAGCTTGAGCCATTCCGGCAGCAGGAACACGTCCCTCGTGGAGCACGCCTCATCACCATCATCTGCCAAGGCCGCCTTTCGCTCCTTCTCCTGAACGGCCTTATCCTTAATCTCATCATACTTGGCTGAGATGCCTTCGAACGGATTGTGCAGGAACCAGTTGTGATCGTTGACAGCCGCACTCCATACCTTGGACATGGGAATCAGGAGATTCTTGATGCGCTTCACGGATAGGTTGCCCTGAGAACCCTTGCTCCTCTTCAAATTGTCAATGAACAGTTCGATTTCCGTAGCCGTGATTTTGGAGAAGGGCATCTCACCAAAATACGGCAGGATTCTCGAATTCAGCGCTTCCCGGTAATCCCGCTGCTTGGTGATCGAGGCAAAGGTCGGGATCTTACGAGCCATCCAGCCCTCTGCATAATCACGGAACAGGACGTGTTCCGCTTCCGGCTGGTAATCATTCCCTTCCAACTGGGTGAAGTGTTCTTTGGTCCGAGCGTCAAGCCAGTAAAACGATTTGGAGAAAGAGAACGTCCGGCGCTTGATTTTTTCGCCCACCTTGTCCATAAACTCGCAGAGTTCTTCCCAGTTTTCCGGGGTATCCTCCCGGTCGGTCGGGAACCGCAGGCGCTGCTTGAAATAGTTCATCGAAATATAGATGAACCGCGACCCTTTCATGGTGTACAGGCTACCGAACTCGGGCTTTCTGTGCCATGGTTTCTTCATTTCCGTTGCAACTGTCTTCTTCATCCTATGATCCTTTCATATTCAGGTACCCCCTCTCGGCTGATTTCGTTTGCCGGACAAGAATACTCTTGCATATGTGGGCCATCAAGCTCGAAATTTCAAACGCGCCCGATTTGGTTTTTTCGTTGATAGGAGTGGCCTTTCCGGGACCGGTTTTGGCGCCAGTGCCCGCATCAAGTTCGCAACGTACTCAGGCCCCCACGGAAAACGGTATATGCGGCCATCGTGAAGGTAATGCTCTCCTTCCACAAGCTTCCCATCTCTCAGCCAATTGCGAACGGTGTTTAGGCAAATACCCATCCTTTGCGCAAAGGTGCCTAAATCTAGCATTTCGAGGCTATCCACGTTATTCGGTTTTTCGGCCAAGCCATTTCTCAAATTTCTGAACCCCTGGAGCAGATGGGGGTGGTAAAAAAACTCCCTACCATCTATATCAGTAGGGTGTCCATTTTTTTGGGGGGGCTTAAACGCAAAAACCCCCGCAAGGCTTGTGCCCTGCGGGGGTTCGATGTGAAACATTATAGACAAGTACAGCAGCTACTGATAACCTCGAAGTGGGAGTTTGCCGCCGAACGCCAATAAACGATCAACTCAATCTCGCCTTACGGGCATGATTTACTGCTGTATGAATCTCTTGTCATCCTGCCTCAGCCAGCTCTAAGCCGGTGACGCTATAATACGATCATATTCCTATTTTCCGAAAACATAGTGTTCGGTGATCGAAATTCGATGGTGCCCCATTTCCGCCGAGACCACCCCCAAGGCTTTTTCGTAGGAAACGCCACGCCCCAAGAGATCGGAAAAACGCTCCTGCGCAAAATTCCACCTCAGTCCGTGGGACGAATTAAAGGTTTGGCTCGTGGCGGCGGCAGCTGCTTTGAGCTCTGTACGATAAGCCTTGTGCCCTATTGCGAACTCTCCATTTTTCAAGATATGGCTTTGCAGTGCGGAGTAGGCGTGTTGCGACACCGTGGTGGTCAATACGGCGCCACCCTTACATATGTACTCTATCTGTCCGCGCAGTTCTCCCGTGTATTTATCTATTACCAGTCCTTTCAGCTGATCCGGCGAAATGCGGCTGGCAGCGGTAATGCGCAGGCCCCCCTCGCGTTGTATCTCCGCAGCCAACCGCCCGATGTCTGTTCTCAGGGCCGCAATCAAAGACGTCGGGTCAGAATAGTTCCTCGTCCCCTCGAACCTATGCAATTCTGCTCGCGCCTCTGGCCGGAGCGCCGCTACCGCGGCGCGATAACTAAAATCTTTTTCAACCCCCCGTACTGCCTGGGAGAATTTTACCTGGGCTTGCTCAAGCTTGCTGAAGGCCGCGGAATAACCATTCCAGTGGCTCAGAGAAACCCCGAGATCAATTTTTTCGGCCAAAAAAGCGGCAACATGGGCGCTGGTTATCTTTTCAACGTCCTTGATTCCATCAACTTCGCGCGCCCATTTGGCAAGTTCCACGCATTTGTCGAAATACCCTTCATTGGTGCCGTTGTTGTGGATGCTTGTTAGGGTTGCTACGGCACTCGAAGTTGCGGATTCCCCACGATCCATCAGGTATGAACGGGCTTCTTGTTTGTCGGCAAATTTTGATGTTCCAACACCATTAATTTCTTGAAATAATCTACCAACTTGAGAATTAAAGTTTCCACGCATGTGCACCCCCTTTCTGCCTGTAATTTATAGACCCGACAGGCGGCGGAAGACGGGTTAAGAACCAGCCTGTTCTGTCCCTTGTGGGACGAGGAAGGCTTCACCTCTGCTGCTCTGCCGGCAAACCGCCACGGCCCGGTAGTCAGCCGGGCCGGCAACCTCGCCGGCGAGGTTGCGAATTCGACACATGGGAGGACGCGATTTCTGCGAATTGAAGTGACTTGTTAGCCGTTTTGTCTGACGACAAAACGGCTAACTTGACATGGCGCAACTCCGCGCCTATTGTGAATTCACAACACCCAACGACCTATTGTCCAGTGAGAGTGTTGGACACTCTCACTGGACAAAAAAAGGACAAAAAAATGATACTGTCAGATGAAGTGACGAAAAAGGGATTGGCATGGCTTTCCCGGCAAACGGCCGCCATGCGTATTGAGGTTTTCAGGTTGGCGATGAATCTACGAAGGGAAACCTTGAACAGGCTGCGGGCTACGGCGAATGTCGATGCGAAGAATTCACCCGAGATAGAAGAACAGTCGTTGTTGACTGCCATCCAGAAGATGAGGCAACCAAGACTGAAGTCAAGCGATGCGCTTGAAGAGATTGCCGCCAGAAGGGCGGCATCTGCCAAAAGCAGCAAAAACAAAAAAAGTCCCAAAACGGACTTGCTCATAACCCTCATGCCCGAGATCATAAAGCTGCGGGAAACAGGGATGAGTTATGCGGAAATCGCCAAAGCGCTCAAACGGAAAACCAGGAAAGGTATATCAAAATCCCTTATCCAATCGGTATGCGTTAACTATAACAAGTGAGCCTCCGTCGGTAGCAACCAGGCTCTAACTGATAAGCAATAAACTCAGGGCAATATGTCCTAAGTTGCTTAGTGAAAACCCTGGAATTTATGAATTGGCAAATCTGAAATCGTCGGAATATCCGACGGTCAGTACCAATGCGTATTTTGTTCGATAGCTTTTTAAAGTGGACTGAACGAAGTCAATTTTGGGTGGGCTTGAGGTGCTGTAGGCGCACTACTCCCTTTGATGATTCTGAATTGAGATCCCTGGCGCGATATGCCGAGACATATAATGGCCGGGAACGACTCTCCAAGAGGAGATAATCTGCGGGGTCAAGAACCCAGAAAGTTTCGCAGACGAAAGGTATCTTCACTATACGGGTTTTTCGCAGAATTTCAACCTCAAAATCCCCTCTACCAGCCCGTAAAAGTACGTAATGTCAACAATAATCGAGTAGGC
Organism: Geobacter sp. FeAm09; assembly: GCF_008330225.1. Lineage (NCBI taxonomy): Bacteria > Pseudomonadati > Thermodesulfobacteriota > Desulfuromonadia > Geobacterales > Geobacteraceae > Geobacter > Geobacter sp. FeAm09. The sequence continues at coordinate 887,172 of NZ_CP042466.1, forward strand.
TCAAGGCTTACAGAGCAGAAAAAAATCGATTCATAGGGGTGCGCCTCAGTGAAAAGGTCAGCCCGGACGCCGATGTCGGGTTAACTTGTAGCCGATTCACACTGACCAGACAGGCAAATGTCCTGAGCTTGGTTGAGGCAAGCCGTGAATTGATTGTACTCACGCAGTTTCTGTATGCCCGCCTTGTCTCCAGGCCATAGATTGTCGGCATGTCGCTGAAATGAATCAGGATGGAAGGTGGGGAGTTTACTTTTTGATTCCAGTCAGAAGACCTTTTATTGTTGCAAGGAATATTTTTTGTTCTTTCTCGCTGAGACTCCTGATTTTCATTAATGCCATCATAAGGTCATCTCGTTCTACCTTTGCTTGATTAATATCAATTAGCTGAGGTAGCGGCACATCCAGACTGATTGCCATGCGGCGAAAAATGCCGATTGAGGCATTAGCCTTGGCATTCTCGATGTTTGAAATGTATGTGGGATGGACTCCGGCTAATTCGGCAAGTCGTTCTTGTGAGATTCCGTGAGCTTTTCGGAAGTCGCGTACTCGATACCCCAACAATTTTAAAAACTCTTTTTCTTCATTTCCCATGTCTTCCATGGGTTAGAGAATAGTCTAAGCCAGCTTCAATATTAACAGATAAAAGTAGAAAATTATTTTGTAAAAAAGTTAGACAATAGTACATATTATATTTGCTCATTAACAACATACATGATACAAAGATGACTGAGATCAGGAAGGAATCACCGCCAGGGCGGCAAGATAAACGAAATGAAAACATGCTGCAGTTCATCAAACAGACTGAGAACAACCGGCCTGGACGGCATCCACAATAAGACTCTGATCCGGGATGAGGGAAGTGATATGGGACCTTCAAAGTTGGCAAAATTTTTCGGATACTTCATCATTTGGCTTTTTGCACTGGTGCTTATCGGTGGGCTTTTTGGTGCTGGTGGTTTTGCACTAGTTATCCTGGGAACTATAATAATCGGCCCCATTGCTCTGATCAGGGCGTTTAATGCTAAGCCATACCCCAAGTATGAATTTGATGACAGTTCCATTAAGGTCGTTAATGAAGAGATTGAACCGGAACCGATGATGGCTACTAACGAAAGATCTATTTGGGCAGGAGATTTCAATACAAGCGTTACCCAAAGGATGTTCTTCGAAGATTAATAAGCACATTGAACGGTACAACTCGGAGCAATTGGAGAATTCATTGAAAAAGAGCATATTTGCATGCATCGCCCTAGCAATTGTGGCAATTGCAGGCTGCGCAACCGGCTCAAGAGATACCATCCCTGCGTTGGTTATCAATAACGAATCGTTCGCTACCATCCCGGTGTCCACTCCGATTCTGTTCATTGACAACAAAAAAGTGAACCTGCCTCCGAAATACAAGGAAAACTGGCCACCAGACATCCCAGGGGTAAAAATTGCCTCTGAGATACCTTACAGCTACAGCGGGTTCGAGAGCCACCGTCCCGAATATGATTTCGTCACCTACCCAGCCCTTCAAGTCGCTCAGGTGAAGGACTCTGGCGCTGTATTTGCGGTCAGGGAATCATTCTTCACTGTGCAGTCTACGTCTGGTATAGGTGCTGTCGGCGACACCGTCCTCGTTGGCGGGGTAATAACGGTAGCTCAGTTTGTCCCTGGCGTTGGCAGCGTAGTAACCAGCATGCTCCAAGGCATGGGAACAACAAACTCCGCTTCGGTCACAAACAGCTCGTTCGACATTAAGCATGCGCTTTACGACGTTCTGTACCCAGATGGTAAGAAAGCTGTTTATCATTGCGGGAACGTTGAAGTGTTTGACTGTCGTGCGCGATTGATTGCAGCATTGAAGAACCGTCACTGATAAGGGCACAGTACATGCTCGTTACCTACCCCCAACTTCATGTTGACCAACTGATCAAATCGGGCGCGGCAGCAGGTATCTATGAATACTTCTACACCAAGGATGCGCCCAGCAGCGGCACCAGCAATCTTGCCGTAGCCACCGTGCTGGAAGGCGGGGGCATGGCAGCAGCCAAAGTAGGCGCACTCGCCAGTAGCGCTGCCACCGGCATGCTGGTAGGCATTAGCTCCGGATTCACCAGCGGTAGCACCGGTGCTTCGATAAAGTCAGCCGTAGCGGACATCCGATCTATTGGGTGACACACGCCGACGGCACGAGAGTCATCTACCATTGCGACCTAGAGATCAAATCTCTTGACTGTCGCAACCTGCTGCTGGTCGCCCTCAAAAACAGGCATTGAAAACAAACACCATCGAGAGTTCCTTCTGTCGCAAGCCAGCAAATAGATGCGCCATTGGGTTCGCAACACTATGAACATATCGAAAATAAAGAAGTTTTGAAACCATTTACTGAGCAAGACTAGGAGGATACGTGGCTCAAGAATACGGATTTGATGCCTCTGGTGCTCAACCAAAAGGCGCTGCTAAGGTGCTAGGTGCCATCTTCTTGTGGATTGTATTAGCTGTCTTTGCTGGTGGGCTGTTTGGGCCGAGCGGTTTAGTTTTTGTAATCATTGCAATTGCAATTTCGATCTTCATCGGAAATAAAAAATGCGCTCTTTGCGGCTGTGGGGTTAATAAAGATACTTCACGCGATATCCCTGACTTTGAAGGTCTCACTTGGTCTCTGAGGCCGTATCCCACTTCTGTCGGAAGAATTTGTGAGAAGTGCGATCCTGAGGTCAAGAAGCATGAACAGGCATATGACGAGGCCATGAAGCGTGCTGCGGAATATGAAACATGGCCAGAGACATACAAGGGGAGAATCCCCGTCTCCAATGGTTCGGAGAAGGAACCGCTAAAGTCAGACTGGATCAAAGGGAAGGAAAACGCAAAAAATCAGTTAATCATAACAGCAGCTTATATGCATTCCGACTGCAACGCGATTATAAAGTTAAGGTTTACTCAACAACAGGAATCAAGTGGCAATTACAACTATACGGCATGGCAAGCTATTGGTATTCCATGCAAATTAGCATTATAAACCAGCACCATGAGGCGTATGCCAAACTAAGCAGAGGACACATGAAGAAAATCGTGTTGGCTCCTCTTGCAACCGTCCGCCTGTGTATTCCTTAGATGTTTCTTTGGTTGTACATCCCCTGCCTGTAATCTCATCAGATCAAATCCTCCTCCCTGATTCCCAAACTTTCCCGCGCCACTTCAACTATCTGAGCAGTTCCGAAAAGCGCATTGCGTTGAGACCGCGCGTTTGTCCTCTATAGGGATTATCAGCAATCTTTATCCCAGCAGGTTGGTACTATGAATCTTCATGTCATGAAAATTAATCATAAAAATTGATTCAGGTGGATATTTGGCCAAAAATCTGGTATGTGTGGCTAATTGCAACATGCTAATAATGCTGATAAAATTTGCCGAGACCGGAGCCGTTGAATTGAGTTTGACGTGAAGAATACCGGAGCGGTTATCCTTGTCTCTGACAAAACAATGAGTTAACAAATGTCGATAATCATAGAAAAGTTGGCTAGGATTCGTGCAGGAGGGGCAATTCGCTACATGGATCTTTTCGCAGGGTGTGGAGGTATCTCCCTCGGTTTCCTAACAGCGGGCTTTTCACCTGTATCCTTTGTAGAAATTGATGAGTGGGCCGCAGCTTCACATCGGACGAATATTGCTGATAGCAATAGCGCATTAGCTGGACAGCATCATGTCGCGCGAGATATTACAACTGAAGATCCTGAAACCATTTTTGCCGACCTAGAGCTTACTGGGGCCGTTGACCAACAGATAGACGTTCTTGTAGGTGGCCCCCCATGCCAAGCTTTTGCGCGAGTTGGGCGTGCAAAATTGCGTGAACAAGCATACCGTCGCGCCGAAGAAACAGCTGATTTTGCTTTTCTCGTTGATGGGCGAGTAAGTCTTTGGCGGCGATACGTGGAGTATGTGCGAGCTACAAGGCCTATAGCGCTTCTAATGGAAAATGTGCCTGATATCCTTAATCACGGTCACATAAATGTTGCCGAACTTATTGCCAGATCGTTATCCGATGAAGGTTATGAAGTTCGTTATACCCTGTTAAACGCATCTTGGTACGGGACCCCCCAGACTCGGGAACGAATGATCCTTGTTGGGTATCACAGAGAAACGGGCTTAATTCCACAATTTCCCGTTCCGACACATCATGTTGTTCTCCCCAGAGGGTACGAGGGCACAAAAAACACCGCCAGAAAGGTATTAATCCGCCATGGTTCAGATCACCACGTTTATATATCTGATCCATCCCCGACACTTCCCGCGGCAACAACTGCACGCGAAGCTCTTGCTGATTTGCCCTCGATATATGCTCTGAATCTCTTTCAGAAGGGGCACTTGAAACGCGGACGAAAAGATCCTGCTGAACCGTGCATTTACACTTCTCAGGAGCCGACGACGAAATGGTCACGCCTCATGAGACATTGGGATGGTTTTGGTACAACTGACCACACAACGGGGCATGTAATACGATTTCTACCCCGCGACTATAAGATTTTTGCTGAGTTGGAAAATGGGTGGGAATATCCGGAGATATGGCAGCACGTTGAAAATAAGATTTCAGCTTGGCTCCAGGACCGAAGCAGACGTGGTCTTTCGACAGATTACCGGAACCCGGATGTCAAAGACTTTATGGAGAGTTGGCGCATTCCGTATGACAAAGACAAATTCCCGAACAAATGGTGGGTCCTTGAAGCTGAGAAACCAGTACGCACGCTGTTAGCACATTTAGGTAAAGATTCGTACTCCCATATCCATTTTGACCCGGCACAAGCAAGAACAATATCTATCCGTGAAGCAGCAAGACTCCAAGGGTTCCCAGACGGCTTTAAATTCTGCGGATCAATGAATCCCGCCTTCAAACAGATTGGAAATGCTGTGCCTCCACTATTCGCCTATGCGTTGGCTGTTGCAATGAAATCTACGATAGGTGCTCCTGTGGATGATGACATCAGGGTTCGTTTGTTGGAATTGGAACAATCTCTAATACAAATAACGGAGGGAACCACGTGATTTTCACCGTCTTGAGAAGGTTACAACATTCTGAGCTGGGTATGTTCCATGCCTACCGGAAATTAGGAAAAGAAGGATCAAAACAACGTGCCGTGAACTTTGACGGTGATGTCGTTGATCGCGTTTTTCCATCTGCAAAAGATACGGATAAGATTCTCATTGATTGTACGTACCAGCAGGACGCGTCCACCATTGATACAGTTCAACAATGGTTGAAAAGGCAGGATAAAAACTGGCGCTTCGAAGGTAACTGCCCGAAGAGCGACTATTACAACTTTGTCGAGCCTGGGTGTTTGTTCGCGATGACTGTTGATGCAGGCGTGACTCCTGCCAAGGCCTCATGGGTGGTCATTCCGAATACCGCGCCATCGTATAGGATTATACTTGATCACGCTGAAAGTGGCGGATTGGCGTCAGCCAGCATGATAGCGTTGTATGGTGACGAGTGTGCCCATGTTCGCAGAGTACTTGGTTCTCATTACCCCGATCTTTTCGAGGAGGCCCCTGGTATGTTCCTGAAAAAAGATGATAATGAAAATGACATGGCACCGGATCCGGTGGGCACATTTCATATGCTTGCCAACGCAGGACATGACCTCCAGTCTGCTATTGCTGATCTTGTGGATAATGCCATTTCTGAAGGTGCCACATCTATTGATATTACTTTCCCAAATCCGAACAATGGTGGTCGATGGATGTGCATTCGTGACAATGGCGATGGGATGTCACCGGAGGAACTTCGGAAAGCAATGATTGTAGGCAAACGACGGGCCTATGACCCCCGTAATCTGGGACGGTATGGCTTCGGACTGAAGGGAGCTTCTTGGTCTCAGGCGGACACTTTGACAGTTATGAGTAAGAAGAATGGAGTGGTGAGCAATCTCACATGGGATAAGGAACACTTGGAACGCACGGGGCGATGGGCGGTACTTGACGATCCTATCCCGGAACAATATATGTATGCCGCCACACTGAGTGGTGTTGCAGGTACATCTGTATTACTAACTAACATGCGTCCCCCTGCCAAAACTCCAGCTGTCAGAGGTGTTGATCCATATAATGTTGAAGTCGCTGAAGTCCACAAGCACCTGGGACTGGTTTTCCACCGATTCCTGACGGGGGATGCACGTGGACATAATCCAGTCGCCATCATGATTAATGGTGTGCATGTGACGCCAAACAACCCCCTGCTGCATCCACTGACAAAGCAACATGCCCAAAAACAGATAGAGTGTCAAACAGGTGATAAGACCCCACCTGCAAAAATCACCTTGCAAGCGCACGTTCTCCCGACCGAGGAGCAAATAAAGCAGCATCATGCCCAGGAGGGCGAGGTTGCAGTGAGGTCAGAGCTGGAAAGGCTATCTCTCGGGGGAAGAATGAACGAGAACCAAGGCCTATACTTTTATCGATTAGATCGGCTCATCAAGTGGGGAGGCTGGTGTGGCGTATTTGCTGAAGACGAGCACACAAAACTACTGAGGGTGGCGGTTGATTTTGAACGGGATGCAGATGATGCAATGAAGGTCAATATATCGAAACGTGAAGTTCAGTTATCGGTAAGACTACGAGAGGCGATAAAGGAGGCAGTAAAAGAGGGACGCGCCGATGCCAGAAGCCGTTATGACAAAAAGCCTGCCAAACCACAGAAGCCAACTCCCAATGACAAGAATAATGCTCCTACACCGTCGCCGAATGGAGGAACAGGTGGCCCACAACCGCCGACACCTGCAAATGTGACAACAGGTGGATCCAGGCGTCCGACTCCTGCCCCTGCAGATCAAGTTATTTTCCGTATAGTTGCAATGGAAGGAAAATGGCAAAAAAGCCAGGGGTTCCTGAAAGAAACGATGATCCAGGTAAACGAGAACTTCTTACCACTGGTGTCTTTGGTTCAAACCATAGAGAACAACTCGGAAGCGAAAAAAGCACTCGCCGAGTTCCTTGACACGCTGGATGTTCAAGCTAATGCCTGATGTCTTTAACATAATCAGAATCCGCCCCCCAGTCCCTTCATGGACCGATGGGGCAGAATGGCGGAACTGGTCGCGTCATGAGGAGTACTTGCGATCACTTCCAGCATGGAAACCACATCAAGTGGACAGTGTCGCGGCTGAGTCCATGAGGATTCTGAGCAAGACGGTCCCTGTGTCACGCTCGGAGTTCCAGTGCCGTGGCTTGGTCGTGGGCTACGTCCAAAGTGGAAAGACCGCAAATTTCACTGCATTGGCAGCACGAGCTTCAGATGTTGGATACAGGCTGATTATCGTCCTTTCAGGCATCCACGACTCCTTACGTGAACAAACTCAGAAACGGCTGAACAAAGAACTGGTGCAGATCGGGGAGAACTGGACCACCCTGACAGATCACGACAATGACTTCTTGATACCACCTAATCCTGATGGATTCGGCACTGGTGGGACTGTCTTAGTTGTTGCCAAGAAGATCGTACCAGTTCTGAACAGAATCAGCAGTTGGCTCTCTATTGTCGGTGAGAGGATGAAAGATATTCCTCTCCTCCTTGTAGATGATGAAGCCGATCAGGGCTCCATCAACACGAAGGGCAATCGTCGCGACGTAACCGTCAGTAGTGTCCGGCTTACTGATGAGAAACTTGATCCAGACACAGCCCCAACCCGGACTAACGCGCTTATACGTTCCATTCTGAACAAATGCCCCCGTGCGACATACGTGGCCTACACAGCAACCCCATTTGCCAACCTTTTCATCAATCCAGAAGCGTTTGATCGTGAGGTAGGACATGACCTGTTCCCTCGCGACTTTGTTGTTCAACTTCCTCGACCAGAAGGATACACGGGGACTGAAGAATTATTTGGACCTGCTGCTGCTGAAATGGATGTCTTACGTTCTGTTGCTGACGAGGACGTGCTTAATTTGCGTCCAAAGCGGAGGAGGAAAGGTACTCCGATTGTAGTCCGGAACCAGGAGCAGTTACCCCAGAGCCTTTGCGATGCCCTTCTGGCATTCTGCATCGCCGGCGCGATAAGAACTTTCAGGGGGATCACAGACAAGCCGCACACGATGCTTGTCCACGTGTCACATGAACAGAAAGACCAAATGCGTATTGGAGAGGCCATAAGGGCTCAATTACGCGCTTGGCGCATGAGCGAGGAAGTCCAGTCGGGATCAATGCTGAATCCCATTCGGTCAGTACTGAAGGATTTTGGCAGGTTTGCGCTTCCCGATGGCATAACTGAGGAAAATATAATCAAGAAAGCGATTCATATCCTCAAAATCATCGAAGATGTTGCGATTCTGAATTCAACTACAGGTGAGAATCTGCGTTATGAAGACCGCCCATCCTGTCATCTCATAGCTGTCGGTGGAAATCGTTTGTCACGCGGATTGACACTGGAAGGATTGACAATAGCCTATTTCATACGCACCACAACTACCGTTGATGCCCTGCTACAGATGTGCCGCTGGTATGGATTCCGGTCCGGGTATGGTGACCTCATTCGCATCTGGACGACTCAAGGCATCGCGGACTGGTTTGTTGAACTTGCGGTAGTCGAACAAAGTCTTCGGGACAGCATTCTACGACTGGAAAAAGCTGGAAAACGACCAGACCAGATGCAGGTAGCTGTAAGAGCTCATAGCCACTTATTGCTCACCAGTAACGTAAAAAGTCGCATGGCTGATCATTCGGGGCGGACATGGTCTGCACAATGCCCGCAGACAATTTTATTACCCCTGTCAAATCTTTCCATCCTACGCAGAAATATTGATGCAACGTCAAGACTTCTGTCAGAACACCCTCCAACAGTAAATCGTCATGGTGGTGCCATCGCCTTTGATATCGACGCTACAGCGATAACTACTTATCTTCGGACATTTCAGGGGCATCCTGATGCAATAGCATTCAACAGCGAGGACCTTGCCGAATGGATTGAAGAGCGCGTTGCAGTTGGCGAGCTTGAAAAATGGACTATTTTCGTGGCCTCACCCGACCGGCAAAATCAAACGGTCATTGGAGACAGGTCATACGGTTTAGTAAAACGTAAACCAACTGGCAATTCAGGTATTGGAATTCTCGTTGATCCTCGTCACGAGGGAGTTGACCTGCCAGGTGGGCCAGAACTGTACCGGAAGGGTAACTCATATAACGCCAATGCAATGCGGGCTAACCGCTCCTCATCAAACGGATTACTTTTGATATATCCTCTGGATCCGATCCCTTTGGGTGTCACGGCCGAAACTGTAATAGCTCTTGCAGCATCATTGCCTAAGACCGGAGATGACGGTGAAACATACTTCGTCAATAGCGGGGTGCCACGTGGCTGAATGGGTCACTGCTGACGCCTGGGCTAACCTCCGGGAAGGGCTTTCCAGCAACCAGATCATTCGCGAATACATCACCAATAATGGCCAACAGACTTCGTGTGCTCTCGCTGTAGATGATAACGCAAAGCTGCATCTGATGATTCACGTCCCGGATGAGTCAATCCCACTTCCTCCTGATCTTAACAACATAACCATACGTTACGTGGACATTGATTGTCTTGTTGTAGATGTAGCCGCCGATGCTTCATTGGAAGCAGTCATCAATCCAGTTTTTGATGCGATCATATCCGGATGTGTGGACGGACGCCATCCTGTCCAGGTTGTTGCGGATCATCTGGAAAGAATTCGTAAGGCATTTGCTCGTGCTGGATCGGCAATAAGCGAAAACAAGCAGATCGGTCTTGTCGGGGAACTGATAGTAATGCACCGAATCATTATCCCAGGGATCGGTTATAAAGCTGCTTTCCAATGGAGCGGCCCGCTGGCGGAACGACATGACTTTGTTGGAGAGCAGTTACATCTCGAAGTTAAGAGCACCACGAGATCGATGGACCAACATGAAATTTCCCGGTTGGATCAGTTGAGGGTTCCAGACGGCAAACGACTTCTTCTCGCAAGCATTCAGCTGGAACGTTCAGTAGCAGGTGAATTTACCATTGCAACTTTGCGCGAGGATATCATAGCAGCCTTGGCTGAAAGTCTATCAGCTGTTGATGATTTCGAGAGGAAAATGGTAGATCTAGGCTGGCATGATGGCCTTGTACAGTCAGGTACGCTGCTGAAATTTAACCTGAGAGCTTTGAATGTTTTTGCTGTGGAGGGTCAGTTTCCTCGGTTACCAGATGACTACACTCCACCACGAGGAGTCGTGGCAGTAAACTACACCATAAATGTAGCAGCGTGCCCCATTATGGAACCCGATGCAGTTATGACCCTGGTCGCGACAATGTGAGTTCAAACCTCCCAGTAATCAGGAAGGACACGATGTTTACAAATAACACCGGCTCAGCTTTTACACTCAGTGGTATGGCAGATGAAGACCTCCTACTGCTGCGTGCAAATCTCGATGCAGAGATGCGGACACGCAAGATAGCCTTTTCTGTTGGAGAAGTTGGAGAAGTACTTACTATCGAGTATTTCAAGACGACTACAGGGCTCCCCAAACTTCAGAAAGCTCCAACTGGGACAAAGAATGTTGACGCTCTATCACGTAACGGTGACCGCTACTCGATCAAAACCATCTGCAAGGGTAAGAAAACTGGAACCGTATACCCTGACTCAGAAAATCCAGACAAGCAGCTATTTGAGTATTTGCTCATTACGCATCTGACAGATGCTTGGCATCTAAAAACCATTCATCAATTGCCGTGGGATGTCTTTAGAGAAGTACGCTCCTGGGATAGGCGGATGAATGCTTGGTATGTTCCAATATCTGGGAGATCACTTTCCGCAGCGACCGCCATATTTGACGGTTCAGTCCTCAGGTATGACTGATATATTCACGTCAGCGAAACGCTCTGAAATCATGTCCCGTATCAAAGGGCGTGATACTAAACCTGAACGTGCTGTCCGCTCTCTGCTTCACCACATGGGCTATCGATTTCGCCTTAACCGAACCGACCTGCCTGGCAGGCCGGATATCGTTTTGTCTCGTTACAAATCAGTTGTCTTAGTTCACGGCTGTTTCTGGCACAGACACGAAGGCTGTCGCTTTGCCTATATTCCAAAGTCCAGAATTGATTTCTGGCATGTTAAGTTCGAATCGAACATTAATCGGGACAATAAGGTCAAGGCCGATTTGGAGCAGCTTGGTTGGCGAGTAATCATTGTTTGGGAGTGTGAGCTTCGCCAAACAGATGAGCTATGCAGTCGCCTTGATGCCACTTTGAGAGGGTTGGTACGACTAGCGGAAGAATGAGGCAAATCAGGACCCTCGATGAGTTCCTTCGAAGGGTATTCGAACTCAATGTTAGCGGGTATAACTGATTACCCCATCATGGGTGCTATTGTTGACCCATGCAAACATTATAGCTTGTTAAAATTACAACGTAGGTGGGTCATGTTTAGACGCCCATCCGGGTCAATATTGTAAGCCCGCTAACAGATATTGGGCATCAACCCGAATACCCTGAGGACGCGGATGGAAAAACTCGGGATTGAGTTTGGCCGGAAAAAAAGGCACTGGATATAGGGAGCAACGACATGCTGGGACCTCTGACAGAACATCACCCCTGCTAATGTCGGCTTGCATGCGAGTAAGTTGTTTGATCGAAGACTTTGACAATGCTTTGACTAAAAGCTTAGTATTTAATGCATTCTGCTGAACGTTTGCAAACGAAAATCAGCCGACGAAGAAGATATAACTATTTAATATATTGTTGTTTTAGTAAAATAGGCACGGTTTCGACTGACCTCTGAAAATGGCTTCGAATCCCGTTTCCCGCTCCATTTAGAGCGCACGAGCCAGGCCAAAAGCCTGGCTTTTTTGCGTCCTGCGCCGGACTCCCCCCGCATTCCGCTGCCTTTCTTTTCAAAGCTGTTGCCATGCCGATGTCTGCGTCACAATCAAAAAAATATATCGAAATGATATGCTTAATTTATGCACTTTATTGCGTAAAAATAGCAGGATGGAAAGAATTCTTGTTGAATGTCAATTTTTTAACACTACGAAATTACATTGAAAAGTGCGTTTTTGTGATGTAGGACAGTGGGAGGGTGTGTTTTGGTGTTCGTTATGTTTGCACAAGACGGGGCCGAGATTGAAGGGCGGAATAATTACGTATCATATCCTTGGAATTCGGTCCATAAGACAATAAAACTAGGGGCCCGAACCTCACTTTTCAAAGAAAAGATAACGCGTGAATAACGTACTACTGACCTTAGCTTTTCCTCTCATTGCATCGACAAGTTTTGCAGAGTCAATTGATCCGCCAATATATAAGCATGGCGACACTTGGTTATACCAAGATACTGTTGAAAAAGGCGCAACCGGTTGGAACCAAAGCCGGACAGAGATTACTATTTTACGAACATCCGGCACAAGCATTTACTACACATCCAAACCAAGCGGGTCAACACAACCGCCGCTTGGCAAAAGCTTATTTTATTAAATTAAATGTTGGGCCGCTAGTGACATCTAATCGTTGTTGTGACTTGACATGTTTACGTCTGAGATAATTTTATCATGACAGAACGGGGGGCTATAGATGAAATTTTGTGTCCGTTTAATTATCATGATGTTCATGCTGGCTAATGTTTGTGCTACTGCATACGCAGGCAACTATGTCGTTAATGTGTTTGCCGACACAAACGCCGGCACTCCGGCAGGAAGCGGCGGGGGGACCCCAGGAGATTTGCGTGATGCCATTAATTCTGCCAACACAGCTGGTGGTAGCAATACCATTACCTTTAGCGGCGGACCTGCGACCATCCTTTTGAATGGTCCTTTGCCTGCAATAACGAGCGATCTGACTATCGATGGTGGCACAGCAGGCAATATTACCATCGATGGCAATAACCTTTACCGCGTCTTTTTTGTAGATTCAGGCACCGTGGTGCTGAAATACCTGAAGCTCCAAAACGCCAAGGCCAAGGGAGGCAACGGCGGTACCGGTGACGGCGGCGGCGGTGGTGGCGCAGGTCTTGGCGCAGGTCTGTTCGTCAACAAAGCAACGGCCAACGTCACGATTACCAATGTCGATTTCATCAACATGAGCGCAGTTGGCGGTAACGGTGGAAACTTTTTTGGCTCGAGCCCGCCTGGTGGTGGCGGCGGTGGCCTCGGCGGGGACGGCGGAAGCAGCACTGGCAACTTTGGCGCGCCTGGTGGTGGCGGCGTGCTGGGCGCTGGAACAAATACTACCAGTGGCACCAATGGCGCCAATGGTGGTCTGGGTGGCGGCGGCGGTGGTGGACTTCTTGGTGGGGGAACAGCCGGCACTGGTGGTGCAGCCTATGCTGGCAATACTGCCGGGGGCAGCCCTGCAAGCACGGCTGGCGGCGCTGGAGGCTTTGGTGGTGGCGGCGGCGGTGCACCTTTAGGAATTGGTGGCGCAGGTGGTTTTGGTGGCGGCGGTGGCGGGACCGGTACCAGTACACGTGGCGGAGCAGGCGGTCCTGGCGGTGGCGCTGGCGGAAGCGGTGGGGTTAATACGAGTACTCCGGGCGGTTCCCTCGGTTCCGGCATAAGCGGCGGCGGAAGTGGTTACGGCGGTAATGGGCCCAGTGGTGGTGGCGGCGGCGCTGCCGCCGGTCCGGTGATTTTTATTAATTTGGGGACAGTGGTTGTAGATTTGGCGACAGTGACTTCCAGCGGGCACACCGCAACCGGTGGCGCTGGCGGCACATCATATGGTACCGCCGTCAGAGGTTATGACGGGACCGCCTCATCAGCACCGATATTTAACTATGGCGGTACCTACAATACTCTCACAACCACCGGCTCTATCTTCCTGGGACCAGTCGTTACCGGCATAGCTCCTTCCGGCGGTTTTACAACAGGCGGCACAAGTGTTGTCATTACCGGCGCCGGTTTCACCGGGGCTACGGCCGTTACCTTTGGCGGTACTGCAGCAACATCGTTCACGGTGGACTCAAATACGCAGATCACCGCCACCGCGCCTGCTTCATCGGTGAGCACGGTTGACATCACTGTAACGACACCGGAGGGAACCAGCGCTACCGGCGTAGCGGATCAATTTACCTACGCCAGAGCCGGCCAAAGCATCGGCGCCATTAGTTTCAGCCCAGCCACCCTGGCCGTGGGTGGCGTCACTACCGTGAGTGCCACGGCCACCTCCGGCCTGGCGGTCACCTTCAGTTCCACCACCTTGGCCGTCTGCACCATCAGCGGCACGACGGTCACGGGGGTTAGCGCCGGCGCCTGCATCATCGCCGCCAACCAAACGGGCAACGCCAACTACGGCGCGGCGGTCCAGACGACACAAGAGATCGCCGTCGCCATACCGCTGGCCCTGACCGTGTCGGCTCTCTCCAATGGCGCCACCACCACCGAAGCCACCCAGAATATCAGCGGCATGATCACCAATCCGGCCAACCTCAAGACACTTACGGTCAACGGCACCACCGTCACCGTCAACTCCGACGGCAGCTTCAGCTACCCGGTACAACTGAAGGCCGGGGTCAATACCGTCACGGTCATCGCCACCAGCATCTCCGGGAATACGATCACCGACAGCCGCACCATCACCTTGGACAGCACGGCACCGATACTGACGGTCACCTATCCGCCGGACAACGGCATCGTCATCCAACAGACCATTACCGTGACCGGCACCATTGCGGAACTGCTCAACAGTGCGACCAAGACAACGGCCAAAGAGGTTGCCCAGGACACCACAACGCCGACAGTCACCTACTCGGTCAACGGCTCCACCCCGCAAACAGCCAGCCAGACCGATACTACCTACTCCTTTGCCGCAACTCTGGGTACCGGCATGAACACCATCAAGGTATTCGCCACCACCAGCGCCGGGCAGACGGTGGAGGCCAAGCGGACCGTCAGCTACCAGCCCGCCTTCTCCCTGGCCGTCACCGACCCGGCCACGGACATCCGCACTCCCCTGGGTTCGTACACCCTGGTCGGCAGTGTCACGGACAACACCACGGCGGTCGGCATCACCATCACCATGGACGGCCAAAGCTACACACCCACGGTGACGAACGGAGTCTTCCGGCAACTGCTGGCCTTGAGCAGCGACAAGGTCTACCAGGTGTCGGTTACCGGCGCCGATCAGAACAACAACAGTCTGACGGTACAGCGCAACATCATCCGGGCGGTCCCGAATTTCACCATCGTGGACGCCTTGCAGGCGTTGCAGATGTCCGTGGGTATCATCGCCCCCACCGCTGACCAGACCCTGCGCCTGGATGTGGCACCCATGGTGAACGGCGTATCGGTGGGCGACAGCAAGGTCGATATCGAAGACGCAATCGTGATCCTGCGCATGGCCGTGGGGCTGATACAATGAAACCTGAAACTATCAAGGAGGATAATTCCATGAAGAAGTACCTGAAACCGATATGCGTGGGGCTTGCGCTGCTGGCCCTGTACGGCTGCGGCGGAGATGGTGACGGCGGCCCGGCCCCGATCACGGATAGCTACCTGTTCCCGGCGGGCAAGGCGACCATTACCTTCACCGCCATGAGCACGGCAAAACTGGCCGCTCCCCTCAGCGGCATCGACCTGAGTCTTACTCTGCCCCAGGGGATGAGCGTAACCACCGCGTCCGGCGCCTCCGGCCCGATCGCGACCGACTCGGTCACCCCCGGCTCGGCTCTGACCGGAACAAACCTGGCCTTCGGCACGTATTCGGCAACGACGCGCAAGGTTATCCTGGGCATGGTGACCACGAGCAACAGCTACCGTTCGGGCGAGTTTCTCCGCCTGACCTGCACCGTTGCCGCCAACACGAGTATCACCCTGGGCGGCCTGAAGACCGGGGCGCCGGTAACGGTGGTAAAGGCCGTGGGGTACGATCCGGTGAGCAAGAGCACGGTAACGTTGACCGGTAACATCAAGGTGAACCTGGGGGCGGTGAGGTAAGCCAGATTTCCTGCCACTGCTTCCATACAACAAAATGACGGGACCGGTGATTGCCAATGTAGTACGGTGATTAGAATTTGACACATTTGCTGGGGTATGATAACTCGGCGTTCCGGGAATAGTATACGCATTAACCAGTAGTTTTATATACTGTCTCTGGAACTTTCCTCTAACACTGTTGACCTGTTTACTGTCCCCGCTATGCCCCTGAGCAGGTCAGAATGGGTTGAAATTGATTGGACTAAACTGGACTGGTAACTGATGGAAGGTGGGTTTAATTGTATGAAATTAATGTTATATTTGGAACTGAATCAATTCTTCTGATATTTTCGAATCCCGTTTCCCGCTCCAAACAAAAATAAAGGACTTAGCTGCTAGCGGCTAGGTCCTTTATTTTTGTTGTTTTGTTGCAGCAATCCGCTGAAATATGCCTGATAAAAGTTATACGTCCGCTGGCCGTTTTGGGGTATGACTTGATTTTTGTCATACAAGGTGGTGAAATGAGTCGATGATTCGTATTGCGATTTGCGACGATATACCGGGCGACCTTCAAGGTCTTGTCTCGCTGACCAATCAGTACCTGTCCACAAACGGTCTTGACGCCGAAGTGACAGGGTTTTCCCATCCGGATGCGCTGCTGACAGCCATTGAGGCAGAGAGCTTTCATCTTTACATACTGGACATCGTTATGCCCATGGTCAGTGGTTTGGAATTAGGCAAAGAAATCCGCCGTTTCGACCGTGAGGCGCAGATCATCTATGCCACCACCGAGCCGCAGTTTGCCTTGCAGGCATACGCCGCAAGCCCCATCAATTATCTCATTAAACCAATCGACAAGCAGCAGTTGTTTGATACTCTGCCCCTCGCCCTCTCTAAAGCGGACCTCGCCGATGAGCAACCTTTTACCGTAAAAACTGCCGACGGTCTGCGGGTGATCAAGCTGTCGAACATCTCGTGCTGTGAGTACCACCGTCACGCCGTCATTTTTAGCATCATGAGTGGCGAGGAGGTGTACAGCCGCAGCTTTAGGGAGAATTTTTCGGAATACTGCGCGCCTCTTTTGCAGAACAGGCATTTTCTGCAATGCCACACCTCGTTTGTAATCAACATGCGTCGAGTGGAGCGTTTCGCCAAGGACAGCTTCACTCTTTACGGAGGCAAACTCGTTCCTATTGCGGCAAAGCGATACCCGGCTGTGCGGGATGCCTATATGGATTACCTGACGGCAAAAGGGGGGAACAGATGATACGGCATTTTCCCGACTTGCTGCGGGCGGTAATCACCGATGTTATGCTGATACTTCTGCTTTGCACCATGGCAATGCCAAAATATAAAAACAAAGGTGCGTATGTTTTTGCAACGGCTGTTATTCTGGTTGGAAATCTTAGTGCCAACTATTACTTCTATCTTTCCGGAAACTACACCGCCGTATTTTACGTTGACCTTGCGATGCTGATTGTAATTGGAATTACCCTGAAGCCTCTTTTTACCGATAAAATCATGCAGTGGTGCTTCAGCTATATTACCATGCTTAACATTTATGCTGCGGTGGTGTTTTTAAGCTACTCCTTCAGAGGCATTTTCCCAAATCCGAAGTACGGCAATGTTTTTTTACGCCTCATTTTATTTTCGGTTATTATTTTTGTATTCCACAAGTGGGTGTCCAAGCTGTATCGCAACGTGCTGGATTATTGGCACATCTACATATTGCCCATTGCTGCGCTCTTTGTTTGCTTTTTAGGGTATTTTTTCGGCGGTGACATTGAAGAAATGCTGACCAATAACTACTTGCCCCTTTTTTTTCTCATCCTTCTGGGCTTGTCGGTATATGTTGCCATTATCCACTCTCTTAAAACTATAACAAAGCAATACGCAATGCGCGAAGAAAACCGAACTGCACAGTCAGAACGGGAATATCTCCAATTGGCGGCGGACGGCATGTCGGAACGGCTTAAATTGATGGAGGAGGTGTCGGCACAAAACAGCCGCACCGCCCACGACCGCCGCCACTTCAACAATGTGATTCTGGAGCTTTTAGAGCAAGGACAAACCGGAGAGGCCGCCGCGCTGCTGCAAAGTCAAAATCAAGCTGCACCGAAGATCAGCAGGGTTTACTGTGAGAACCACGCTGTCAACGCTGCTGTCTGCCACTATGCGGGCATTGCGGAATTGGCGGGCATACCGGCGGAAATTACTTTGGATGTCCCCGGCAACCTGGCTGTGGACGCGCTGGAACTTTCCATGGTGGTTTCAAACCTTATGGAAAACGCCATTCAGTCCTGTGAACGCCTGCCGCACAATAGAGCCCCTTCGATCCGCTTCACCTGCCGAAGTGTGGGACGGCTGCTGCTGGAAATCGAAAACCCCTGTGAGGGGGATACCGCACTTGACGAAAGCGGCCATCCCATCGCCTGCCGCGAAGGCCACGGCATCGGCAGCAGGAGTGTCGCCGCCTTTGCAAAAAAATACGACGGCGAACTGCTGTATGACATCGAAAACGGCCTGTTCCGGGTGCGTCTTTTGGTGTGAAAGCCCGGAAGATGCTGGTCGTCGGGAGTTGAATCACGGCGCTAACGTTTTGGGGTGTAAAAATGAGTCTTTTAAGTGTAAAGACTCATTTTTTCCTTTTTTCGCGATATTCATGGGATCAAATTTACATGACGGCATTGGCTTGTCGGAGGTCCAGCATGAATTATTCCCGAAGAAAATTTATGAAAACGCTCAGCGCCGGCGCAGGCGCATGCTTTGTGGCGCTGCACACTGCCGGATGCGCATCTATCGCTCCGTCGGTGTCTGGTGCCGCACCCTTGTGGAATGCCGGTGGTTCAAGGAACAAGATCGTCGTCATAAGCGACCTCCACCTCGGCATCTCCGACGGGTATAGTGAAACCGTGCAAAACCGCCCGCTGCTCATCAATTTCCTGCAGCGCCTGCAAAAAACTACGGACGTGCGAGAACTGGTGATAGCCGGCGATTTCCTGGACGAGTGGTTTTTGCCCGTCTATTATCCCGTATATACTGACCAGGCCCAGTTTTACCGGCAGGTGGTTGCAAACAATCAGGGCGTGTTCGACGAATTGAACAAGGTGATCGACAGCGGAGTAAAGCTGGTCTATGTGCCCGGAAACCATGACCTGACGCTGAAGGCGGGCATTTTACAGAAAGCGCTTCCCCGCTTGTTTCAGGCCAGTGACGGTGTTCAGGGGCTTGGCGCCTATTATACCGGCGACAGAAACGAGATCGTGATCGAGCATGGGCACCGGTACGATATGTTTTCCGCTCCGGACACGATCAGCAACGCACAGTTGTGCGGCAATGGGAATACCATACTGCCTGCCGGCTATTTTTACGCCCGTTATGCCGCCACATGGGTGTTGGAAGGGCGTCCGACGGTTGCAAAGAATCTGCCGGAGGTGAAGAACGTACCCGCCCAAAGCGACACGGACCAGTACGGTGCATATTTGTATTATTCGACTCTCGAAAAGATCTCCATGCAGATGACGCCCAAGGAAAGCCTCGACGCAAAGATATTCGACATGCGCATCTCCGGGTTCAACGATGCCTATACGTATCTGGATTTCTATCCGGCGCAGCAGAACGACGGAACGATTTCAGCGCCCGTGCTGTTTAAGAACATTCAACGTACCTGGACCGAGCGTCAGAAGCTCAACAAGGTCAAGGTTCCCAACAGCTTCGTTGAGGCGGTATCCGGAGCCGTCGAGCCCGAGTCCTTTTTCGGGCAGGCAAAGGCGCAGTATCTGGAAAATTCGGCTGAAAAGGTGGATGTGGTTGTGTTCGGACATACCCATGTGCCTTCATATCGGAACGTGGGCAGCAGTAAATGCTACCTGAACTCCGGGACATGGATAGACCATAACACCGACTATCCTGATGCCGAACGTACTTTTGCCGTTATAACCACCAGCGATAAGGATGCTGCCGCACTGTACAGCTTTATGAAGGATGGCTCTGTTATCGATATAACCGTAAGCGTCAGCGATTTGTAGTAATCTTTTGGCTGGGAAACCGTATTCAGCCAAACTGTTGTTAGATGAAGCGCAATTGCAGATATTGAGGGGAAAATTGGGAGCCAAACTTGAAACGTGGTGGCAAGAAGACCTTGGTCGCGCCTTCGACTGCCTTACCCAATCAGAAGCTCGGCATCTCGCCAACTCGCCGGATGGTGACACCATCAGAAAAGATTTGTTGCGGAGCAGCAAAATGGAAAGGACCGAGGCGTATCGGGCAAGAAAGGCGGCATGACGAAATTTTTGAGAATAAAGTCACCCCATCGTTCTTTTGCTGAGTTTTTTCAGGTTGGCTTGTAATCGTAACGAAATCTCTGCAAATATTTTGACGGCAACCGCAGGGGTGACAATTGTTAACAGTATAATATTACTGCGTATTGTTGAGACTCGACCTGAAACAAATCATTTATCTGGCTAACTTCGAATCCTGTTTCCCGCACCATTGGTTCGTGCCGGCAGTTTGGATCTTTTGATCGCTGCCGGCGTTCCTGTTCCTCGAATTCGGTCTTGCTGCGCCTGCACCGCCGTGCTGAAAAACGGCGTGGCAGCCTCGGACAGAGGACGAGGAACCGCAGCAAGGGCCCCCGATCACCTGGCCATTCCGCATTTTTTCCACAGTTGTTACATGTTTTTCAGGGATACTATTTCCGCTAGGTTTAGCCGAGCCATGAGGGGCTCGGCGTGCATCCTCGTTCCTGGATGCGAATCGGGGGAATGCCCAGTAGGAAAACACGGTGTGCAAATGAGGTCAGGGGGTGATCATGGCAAAACGGCAGCTACCGGTTATCGGGACGTACGCGGCTACCATCACAACGCTCATACTGGCCTTATTCGGCCTGTCGGGCTGCGGAGGTGGGACTAACGCCTCCGGCGGTACGACCTCCACCACGACCACGCTGACGGCATCTGCGGCCACGGTAGCCTCCGGCGCCAGCGTCACTCTCACCGCGGCCATTTCACCCACTGACGCCACCGGCACGGTGACCTTCTACGATGGCACCTCATCCCTGGGAACGGCAACCATCAGTTCCGGTACGGCCAGTTTGGCCACAAGCGCCCTCAGTGTGGGAACCCACACCCTGACCGCCGCCTACGGCGGCTCGGCGGTCTATGCGTCCAGCACCGCAAGTACTGTGACCGTGACCGTAACGGCAGCCGCCTCGACCGCCATCGACACTTCGACATACGCCGTCTCGGTCGCGGCAACGGCAAGCACTTACAGCGCGGCTGACCTCGTCACGAATACCACGTTCGATACCACCGTCATCATCGATTTTACGGCAAATACTGCCCGTCTCTCTTCCGGTACTGCCCAAGCCATTACCACCGACGGAGTGACGCTGCTCTCCTCGGGCGGAACGAGTATTGCCGTTACCAAAACCACCTACGGCATAACCATCAGTTCAACGGTGGCCACCAACGTCATGTATGTCCTTTCGGGGCAGTTGAACGGCACCCTTACGGTGTCCAGCAGCAGCGCCTACCAACTTTACCTCAACGGCGTCGCCATCGCCGGCACCGCCGGTCCCGCCCTCGACCTGGAATCGACTCAGAAGGTTTTCATCGTCTCGGCAGCGGGGACGACCAATACCCTGGCGGATTCGGCCACCCGCAGCATGACCATGAAGGCGGCGCTTTACGGCAAGGGGCCGATGGTCTTCGGCGGCAGCGGCATCCTGGGGGTCACCGGGAGCTACAAGCACGGTATCTTCAGCAACGACTATGTCCGGGTGTGCAGCGGCACGCTCACGGTGGCGGTGAGTGCAAAGGACGCCATCCGCTCGGTGAACGGCTTTATCTTCGATGACGGTATCCTGACCGTTTCCGCCACCGGCACCACGACGGGGGACGAGAGCAAGGGCATCAAGGTGGAAGGCTCGGAAAGCACCGGGGCCGGCAAGGGCTATGTGGTGATCAACGGCGGCTACCTCACCGTGACCTCCGTCGGCAAGGGAATCTCAGCCGGGTGGGACATCGACGAGGATGCGACCACGACCGATACCTCGGATGACCCGTCCCCCTATGTGGAGATCAACAACGGCGTCATCACGGTGACCACTACCGGCACCCCTTATGAATACACCAGCGGCGGCACGACCGTCAGTTGCAGCCCCGAGGGAATCGAGGGGAAAACAAACCTCACCGTCAACAACGGCTATCTGACCATCAGCACCACCGACGATGCCCTGAACGCCGGAAAAGCCATCGTCATCAACGGCGGCTATCTTTACTGCGCCAGTTCGGCCAATGACGCGATTGACTCCAACGGCACCCTGACCATCACCGGCGGCGTCATCGTAGCCATCGGTTCGTCCGCCCCGGAAGCGGCGTTCGACTGCGACCAGAATACCTTTACCATTACCGGCGGCACCTTTGTGGGTATCGGCGGTACGACGAGCACGCCGACCGCAAGCACCAGCAAGCAGTACTCCGTGATCCTCGGCAGCGGGACCAAAGGGACGACCATGGCGCTCAAGGCCGCAGACGGCACGGTCGTCTTCGCCTTCACGATACCCCAGTCGTATGAGACGATGCTCCTTTCTTCTCCCAACATCACAGCCGGAACAACGTACACGCGCTATACGGGGGGGACCGCTTCGGCGGGCACCGTCTTCAACGGGCTGTATGTCAACAGTTTGAGCTACTCCGGCGGCACCGCCGGAAAGAGCTTCACCGTTTCGTCGTACGTGACAAATGCTGGCTCTTGATTGTATCTATGGGGATATTCGAACGGTGGGTGGGCACGTAATGGACAACCGCGTTCTCCGGGAAGCCCTTCCCTGAAAAGAGGGTGAAGGGGCTTGCCTCCAGCCCCATGAAATGAAAGAAAGGGGTGGCTCTTCTCTCGGCCTTGCTGACAGCCGAGAGTCACAGCGCATACCCCTTTCTCTCGAATCCGGCCATCTCCCACTCACCACAAACGGCTTACCAGAACCATGAGCAGTGGTCCGGCTAGGCAGCAGGCGGTGAGGAGGAGCAGGCCGATGAAAGCGATGGTGATGCCGTGCAGTTCGTGCGGCTGTCTTTGGCGGCAGGTCGTCATTGCTGCGTACCTCCTGCTGCCATTATAGCGCAAATGGCACAACACCGGGGATAGGCAAAAAGTCCCCTCCCCAAGGGGCCAGGCCGTGCCTACAGGGTCTGGTCCGCCGCTGCGATGGTGACCGCCAGGGTGGCCCGAGCCCAGGGAAAACGGGCCTTGATCACGTCGAAATCCGGGCCGGAGGTGACGAAATTCGCCGTTCCCTTGATCAGAAAGCCGGTACCCGGCCCCTGTTTTCCCGCCACCCGGGAACTGCCCAGGGTGATCAGCACCTGGTTGTTGTAGGCCACGTTGGCCTCCGTACGCTGCATGTAGCCGGCCGGAATCAAGAGCCGCCCCTCCGGGGATACCATCAGATAGCTGTTCCATGTGTTGACCATGTGCGGGCCGTCCGGGCCCAGGGTGGCGATAGCCACTACTCCGTCCTGTTTCATCACTTCCGCTAATTTTTCCGGAATCATTGCTGCATCCTCCTTACGTTTGGTATGAGATTCCCTTTGCCGCCTCCGAAAGGGATGGGGTATACTGCTGTCCCTATGGTGCAACTCATCCTTGATCCGCGCGGGGTGTCATGTTCATCCTGAACCTCCATGACCAGGTTCCCCTGTACCGGCAATTGTACCACCAGATCAGAGAACAGGTCCTGTCGGGGGAGTTGCCGGCCGGCAGCCGTCTCCCTTCGGTCCGGAATCTTGCCGTCGAGCTTGCCGTCAGCCGCGCTACGGTGGAGAACGCCTACCTGGAGCTGTACGGTGAGGGGTACCTCTACAGCAGGCCGCGCAGCGGCTACTTTGTCTCGACCCTGGACAGCGAGCTTGCGCCCCGCTCCCTCGCTCCCGTCTTCCCCCGGCGTACCCCGCTCCCGGAATCGTCACAATCCTGCGCCTTTGACTTCCACCCCGCCCGGCTCGATCCGGCGAGTTTTCCGGTCGCGCTCTGGCGCCGGCTGTTTCTGGAAACGCTGAGGAGCTGCGCCCGCGAACTGACCCACTATGGCGACCCCCAAGGGGATTGGGGACTGCGCGTCGCCATCCGCGCCTATTTGGAGCGTTCCCGGGGCGTGATGTGCGACCCGGAGCAGATCGTGATCTGCGCCGGCCTGCAGCAAAGCCTGGAGATCGTGGCCGTTCTGCTGAAGGGTGACCACTCCGCCGTAGCGGTGGAGGACCCGGGTTACCCGTTGCCCCGCTCCCTTTTCTGCAATCATGGCTACCAGGTCCTCCCCCTATCGGTCGGACCGGGGGGGCTCGATCTGGACGCCCTCCAGTCCGGTGACGGTACGGTCGCCTATGTCACCCCGTCCCACCAACTCCCCATGGGATATGTCATGCCGGTGGCCAACCGGCTGCGACTGATCGAATGGGCTGCGGTGGGCAACAGAATGATCATCGAGGACGACTACGACAGCGAGTTGCGCTACCACGGCAGGCCGATCCCGTCGTTGCAGGGGCTCCGCCCGTCCGGGAACATCGTCTATATGGGGACCTTTTCCAAGATCCTTTCTCCGGCTCTGCGGGTGAGCTACCTGGTGTTGCCCCGGACCCTGCTCGCCTCATACCGCCAACGCTTCGGCCATTACTTTTCCACCGTTTCGCTGCTGGAGCAGAAGACCCTGGCCTCGTTCATGGAACAGGGGCACTGGGAGCGGCACATCCGGCGGATGCGCATCATCTGCAAGCGGAAACACGATGCCCTGCTCCACGCCCTGGAACGGCACTTCGACGCCCAGGCCGCCATTATCGGTCAGGGGGCCGGCCTCCACGTGGCCGTACAGCTCCTGGGGCACGGCCCGGACGAAGCGGAGTTGATCGACCGGGCCCGCCGCAAGGGGGTACGGCTGTTTCCCTTTTCTGCGACCTGCGCGAAGCCCCCAAGCGGTCCACCCATGGTGTTGCTCGGCTTCGGCGGCATGACCGGCGACGAGATCGAGCAGGGGATCCGGCTCCTGCTTCAGGCATGGCAGGGCAGTCCCTGATTCCCCTTGTGTCCCGCGCGATGGGGGAGTCGTCGCATTTCCGGCTCATGTGACCGCTGGCGTTTGCGAATCCTTGCTGTAGAACCAGCATAGGGGAAAACTGCCCCTGACAACAGGTGCAGTTGTGATTAATTTTACCGGGGCAGACAGGCGCGGTTGCGGGAGGTGGTGATGTATACGAGGAGGGACGGCACCGGGTATGGTGCGGGGGGTAAAGTCGTGTATAATAACAATCCGACCCCTGCGGGGTCCAGATCATGTCTTGAGGTTGGAGATGCCCGAACTGTTCAATACGGTTTCAGATGAAATATTCGCCCGATTCCCCGATTATGTCCGTGGGGTTGTGGTTGCCCACAACGTTGTCAACGGCGTTTCGCCCGCCCCGCTGGTCGAACTGCTCAGGGAGGCTGAGGGTTCCGTGCGTGAACAGATCGGCACGGCGGAAATAACGGCCCATCCCCGGATCGCCGCTTGGCGGGACGCTTTCAAAAAAGTGGGGATCAAGGCCAGCGAGTATCGTCCTTCGACGGAGGCCATGGCCCGGCGCGCCTTGCGCAACCAGGAGCTGCCGTGCATCAACGCTCTGGTGGACATCGGCAACGTCCTCTCCCTCCGCCACCTGGTCTCCATGGGGGGGCATGCCATTGATGTGGTCACCCGGGATATGGTCCTGCGCACGGCCAGCGGCGAAGAGGAGTTCATCGCTTTCGGCTCGGATCAGGTGGAACATCCGGTCCCGGGTGAGATCATTTTTGCCGAAGGGGCTGCCGTTCTCACGAGGCGCTGGTGCTGGCGGCAGGCCAACCACACCCTGACCCTGCCGGAAACCACGGCCATCGAATTCAATATCGACGGGCTCCCCCCCGTTTCCCCCGGAGAGGTGGAACAGATCTGCCGCGAAACCATGGAGCTGGTCCAACGATTCTGCGGCGGGACGTGCCGTTACGGCGTAATCACCCGCCACAACCCAAAGGTGCACCTCTGATAGGGGGAGGGGCGAAGGGACGTGCCAGGGGGATGACGTCGCCGACAGGGGACGTCCTTGCTTTGTCGGCTAAAATCGTGCCGCACCGCACGGCCTTTCGGGGAGTCGTCCCCGTGTCGGGGAAAACCATGCAGGTTGAATGAAAGCCGCCTTTGTCTGCCGAGTGCCGACGGGCGGCTTTTGTCGTAATGGCCCATGGGATCGCTATTTGATAGATTGATCAATTTGATAATGATTTTATCAAAATAAAAGTTCCGACGCTGAGCCTTACGGCTATTCTCCTGTATAATCACAGGGGGTTATTCGGTTTTTTGCAATGGCACATTCACTGCATCCTTCTTAAGGGGGCTTTCCCGGGCCACCGGTTCCGTTTGGCAGGGACGGGATGTCAGTCGCGGCGCGGAAACGCCCGGCCGCCGTCATCCAGCCGTGCTATTTCCCGTGGTTTCCGTCGCTCTGATCAGGTATATATCTGTTTTGCCCGTAAGACATCGGCACGGCGGGGAGGTGCTCAATGATTCTACGCCGTCCTTTGATGCGTGGCACCAGCAGAATCATGTACGGAACAGCTTGAAAAGACCGGAACCGCTCCGGGACTCTAGTCGCATCCCGTGCGATTACATATATGGAGGCTTGAAGATGATTGATGGATTGTGGACCGTTGAGGTTATTTCCAATATTAACCTCTCCGGGAAAGGGGTACTGGTATTCAGCAATGGGCGGCTCCTGGGAGGGGATGAGGCCTATTACTACACCGGGACCTACGAACTTGAGGGAGAGCAGATACAGGGAAACGTCAATATCATTCGTTTTGACCCGGAGAGCATCTCGGTATTCGGCGATATCGACAAATTTTCCCTGATATTCTATGGAGATATTGAAAATGATAGCTTTGTGGCCACCACGACGGTCATCAACAACCCCAGCTATCAGTTCAAGATAATCGCAAACAAGCGGGAAGATCTGCCGTAACGGCATCCCGGCGTTCGCGGTCCGTCCCGCGGCCCGGCCGCCGGGGTGAGCCGCGCGCCCCGCAGAGGTGTCCCCGGCGCGGCGCCGGTGCGCTGCCGCATGCTCAAGCGGGGCGCATGGTGCCGCCATAAACTCGTTGTCACTCGGAAACAGGCATCCGTCGTCAGGAGTCTCCGGATTGAAACCGACTAGCCGCAATTTCAGTGTGAGAGCCATCCAGCCCCCCCATCCTCCATGTATCATGATGTATACACAACGGCCACGCATCGTTCCACCCCTCCCGGCTCCTGTCGGCGCCCCCGCCGAGGTTGACAATCCTATGGCACTTTGCAAGTAATAAACGTACATACTTTTCATCGAATATGACGGGGAAGGGGAGCACCATCACGGAGTCATCGGCGACACAGTACGGCGCGGAACTATTCGGCCGATCCAGGCGCGTATCGCCCCGTTTTCCCGCGGGCCCCGCGCCGGTACCGGCGGCCCGCCGTGGTGAAGGAGGAAGGAAAGGCGGATCTTTGCGGCGCCCCGGCAGGTAAGGGGACATAAGCCGGTCGGCGGCCGGCTGCGGTGTGGCGTTGAGCGGAAACGACAAGGGGAGGCATGATGAAACTTGGCGATTTGGACTTGCGGGAGTTGCTTTCCTTCAATCCCGAGGGGGGCGTGATCGAGCTGTTGGGCGAGAGAGCGCTGTTGTTCAACGCGTTCGCCATGGGGCAGTTGCGCAAGGAGCTTATCGATACCCTGGGGATGTTCGCCGCGCGGAGCATCCTCACCCGCTTCGGCTATGCCAACGGCTGGCGCACGGCCATGAACATCCGCCTCAACATGCCGGAGGTGTGGAAGGATTCGAAGGACTCGGCCGGTTCGAGGCTCCACTCGCTGACCGGCCTGACCGGGGTCCATCACAATACGCGTACCGACGGGGCGGGGGGCAGGCCGCTCATCGAATCCGTCTGGGACGACTGCTACGAGGCGGAGCAGCACCTGCTGCACATCGGCCGGGCCGAAGAGCCGGTCTGCTGGTCGGAGGTCGGGTTTGCCAGCGGTTTTTCGTCCTACGTGGAAGGGAAAGAGGTCGTCTTCATCGAGGACCAGTGCCGCGGCAAGGGGGACGCCACCTGCCACGTCACGGCCCGCTACAAGGAGAATTGGGGGCCGGAGGTCGAGCCCCACCTGGTCTACTACCGGATGGAGTCGTCTGCCGCACTGCTGAAGGAGTTGAGCGACAAACTCCGCTGCACGGAAAACAAGCTGAAAAAACGGCAGAAGCAGTTGGCCTTCCTGGAAGGGGTCGATACCCCGCCCCTCATCATGACCCGCAGCCAGGCCATGCGCAATGCCGTTGATATCGCCTGGCGCGTGGCCAAGGTCGATTCCGCGGTGATGATCACCGGGGAGAGCGGCGTGGGCAAGGAGCTCATGGCCCACTTCATCCACGACCAGTCCGCCCGGGCCGCCCGCCCCTTCGTGGCCGTCAACTGCGGCGCCCTCACCGAGACCCTCCTGGAGAGCGAGCTGTTCGGCCACGCCAAGGGCTCCTTCACCGGCGCGGACAAGGACCGGGTCGGGCTCTTCGAGGCGGCCGCCGGGGGGACCCTGTTCCTGGACGAGATCGGCGAGGTGTCCCCCGGCATGCAGGTCAAGCTGCTGCGCGCCCTGCAGGAGCACGAGGTGCGGCGCGTGGGCGAGAACAAGTCCCGCCCCGTCAACGTGCGGGTGGTGGCGGCCACCAACCGCAACCTGGCGGACGAGATCACCGCCGGCCGCTTCCGCCAGGACCTGTACTACCGCCTGCGGGTGATCGAGCTGCAGGTCCCCCCCCTGCGGGAGCGCAACGAGGACATCCTCCCCCTGGCCCGTTTCTTCCTTACCAAGATCGCCCACGGCCAGGGGCGGCCCATCACCGGGTTCACCCCCAACGCCGCCGACCAACTGCTCCGCTACGACTGGCCGGGCAATGTGCGGGAGTTGCAGAACGCCGTGGAGTACGCCGTGGCCATGTGCCAGGACAGCCAGATCGACATCAGCGACCTGCCGTGCGAGTTGCGGGCCATGCTGCTGAAGCCGGTGGTGTCGGGCTGCATCCGTCCCCTGGAGGAGATCGAGCGGGACTACATCCTGGGGGTGCTCCACGCGGTGGGGGACAACAAGGCCCAGGCCGCCAGCGAGCTGAACATCGGCCTGGCCACGCTCTACCGCAAACTCAAGGAATACGAGGCCCAGGATATGACCTGACCGGCGCCTCGGCGAAAAGATTTCCCCTCCTGCGGGGCCCCCCGGAATCGCCGGGGAGCGCCCCGCGCGGCATTCCCTCCGCTGTCACCCGCCCCGCCAACCGGCAAAAATTTGCTATACTGGTATCGTGAGTACGATGTCACGCAAACGGCACCCCAGGGCTCCCTCCCGAGGCGGGAGGCCCGGATAAGGAGCGTATGATGATCAGAAGAGCGTTTGACCCGGAACTGGCAACCAGGATCGTCAAGGAGGTCCCGCTGTTTGGCAGCTTCTCCGACCGGGAGATCGCCGCACTGCTGGAAAAGACCGCAATCTACAGCTATCACAAGGATGAGATCATCATCCATGCCGACGAACGTCTGGAGCAGATGTACATCATTCTGAAGGGGCGGGCCAGGGTCGTCGAGCTGTCGAGCAGCGGCGAGGAGCGGGTCATGGCGTTCCGCCACCGGGCCGATTATTTCGGCGATATGGGGCTTCTGGACGGCAAAACCGATTTTGCCACGGTGATTGCCGTGGAGCCGTGCAAGGTCCTGTTGATCACGAAGGCCACGTTCGACGAGTTTTTCCTGAACAACAACGAGGCGCTGCGCCAGGTCATCACCGTGCTGTGCCGCCGCCTGCGGGAAAGCTGGCTCTTCCACAACGTCATCGGGATCAACGATGCCGAGTCGAAGATCAGGGCCACCCTGGCGCACTACAGCGCGACGCTGGGGACCCGCAACAGCCACGGCATCATCATAAACTCCGTATTCTCCCAGCAGAGCATCGCCGACCGGGTTCAGATCACCCGGGAAACGGTAACCAGGGTGCTGCGCAAGATGCGGGAGCAGCACGAGATCGAGATGGTGGGGCGGCACTTCAAGCTGATGCCCCCGTTTTTCGACAAGTACCGCCAATCCCAACTGTACAGGAACCTCTCCTCCAATTTTTAGGCCGTTGACGCGCCAGGGGGCCGGATCGCTGGATCCGGCCCCCTGGTTTCCTTTGTTACCCGCCTCTTCTGTCTGCCATCTCGTATTCAGAATTGCAAATGCCTCGGTCGGTCGGCATTCCTGTCAGGCTTCCTCAATGAGGGCCAGCCGGTTGATGACGCTCTGCCTACACGGTTGCGGACGAGATCTGGGAGGTGTTTTCCGCGCGGAAGGCATCGCTGTTGGAACTGAGCTGCAGGTAGTTTTTCAGCGCCGAACCGAGGAGCGCCTGCAGGCTGGAGACGGAGCTGTCGCTGCCGGTGTCCGTCGTGGTGGACGACGAGGAAGCGCTGTTCAGGGCATCCAGCAGCGCCTGGAGCGTCTGGGCCACGGTATCCCGGGTATCGGTCGAGGATAGGGAGGCCTGGGCCCCGCCCGGCGGTGGCGGCGGAGACGACAGCTTGTCCTGAATCTGGGAGAACACCTGCTGGGCATCGGTGAGGCTGCCTGATTGCAGGGCATCGCCCAGGCTCTGGAGGTCCTGGCTGAACGGGTCGTCGCTCTGGCCGCCGTTCTGCGCCGACACGTCCTTCTGGAGCGCCGTCAGGGCCGTCTGGGCGTCGGAGAGGCTGCCCGACGCCAGCGCCGCGCTCAGGGCCTGGAAATCCTGCGCCAGGGGATTGGTGTCCGCGGAACCCGTGTCGCCGGTCGAATCTGCGGAACCGGCCGAGTCGGTGGAGAACAGCGAGGCAAGGTCCATCTGCTGCCGGGCGAACTCCCCCTGGCCCTTCATGTGCTGCTGGATCTTGTCGAGCACCTCCCGGGCATCGGTGAGGCTGCCGGACTGGAGCGCCGTGCCGAGGCTCTGGATGTCCTGGGCCATGGGGTTGTTGCTGTCGCTGCCTGCGCTGCTTGCGCTGGATTGCGCGGCCTTGTCCGAGGCGAGGGCGGCGTATGCCTTCTGGGCATCGGACAGGTTGCCCGATTGGAGGGCGGTGCTGATGTCCTGGAAATCCTGGGCAATCTTGGCCAGGTAGCTGGAACTGCTGGAAGAGATACCTGAAATCGACATGTGAAGACCTCCTGCGTGGTGGGATGGGCCGGCCCGGAAACTCCGGCCTGGAACAACTGGCGACGCGCTGTGGTTGCACTATCCGTCCATGGGGACTCCTTTCACGGTCGGGGCGACATGTTCGTCACAATCGGCCTTTTTTGGTCTCCCGTTCCCGATTATGGGGCGCCCGGCCCGCACCCTTCCCGGAAGCGGCGCCGGCGTCTTTTGCTCACGATACATATCGTGTGTACGCGCGAAATATGGATGAATTGTGAAAGAAAAAAGAAACTTTTTTGTGCAATGTGGCGTCGCCGCGTCCAGTTTTCCCTGATTGCTGCATATTTCGTCCATACTTCTCCTCTATCCTTCCGGTAAAGACCCAGAGCACGGCACCGGCATCCGTGACGGCACGGGAGAAGGGATGGTTCCCATGAAACGCAGTATCCGAGGCCGATTGGCCTTGCTTGGCTTTGCCGTCGGCATCCTCGTTCTCCCCCGGCAGGGGGCGGCGGCCCTCGGCGGCAGCGCCGCCTCGGTCGCGTCGGACCGCGCGGCCCTTGCGGCGGTGCATCGCGCCACCACGACCCGCAGCGCCTACACGGTCCAGGAGTTCCAGTCCGATTCGAGCACCGTGCGGGAATACGTGTCCGCATCCGGCGTGGTGTTCGCCGTTGTCTGGAACGGCCGGGCGCACCCCGATCTCGCCACGCTTCTCGGCGCCTATTCCGGCGAATATGAGGCCGCCGCGCAGCAAACCGCGCGCAAGCGGGGGCTCCGGCGCCAGCAGGTGCAGTCGGAGGGGGTCGTTGTGGAGAAATGGGGGCACATGCGGAATCTGCAGGGGAGGGCCTATGCCCCGGCATTGCTGCCGACGGGGGTAACCATCGATGAAATCAAGTAACGCATGCATGACGCTCCTCGTTGCCATGGCCCTCGTTGCCGGCTGCGGCTCGGGCAATGGCGCCTCCGGCACCGCCAGCACCACGACCGGCACCACCGATACGACCACCAGCACCACCGCCAGCGCGAGCAATGTGCTCGCCATCACCGTGAACGGCTCCCTCTGCTCCAGCAGCACATCAGGCTCCTATGTGAACAAGCCGTGCGTCAGCGTGACCATCTGCACCCCCGGCACCTCCACTTGCCAGACCATCAGCGACATCCTGCTGGATACGGGCAGCTACGGGCTGCGCATCTTCGGCAGCGTCCTGACCGGGGTGAGCCTCACCCAGGTCGCCAGCGCCAGCGGCGGGTCGCTGGCCGAATGCGTCCAGTTCGGCGACGGCTCGGCGTTGTGGGGGCCGGTCATGACGGCGGATGTGGTCATGGGGGGGGAGTCCGGCGTCCAGATGCCGATCCAGGTGATCAACGCCAGCTTCGGCTCCGCTCCCGCGGCCTGCCGGAGCGCCGACGCCAGCCCGACGGCGGCGGGCTTCAACGGCATCCTGGGGGTGGGGCTGTTCGCGCGGGATTGCGGCACCGACTGCGTCGGTACGGCCAACAACGGCATGTACTACTCCTGCAGCGGCACGAGTTGCACCGCCACCGCGGCGGAGCTCGTCAAGCAGGTGCCCAACCCGGTGGCGCTGCTCCCGGTGGACAACAACGGTGTGATCGTGCAGCTCCCCACGGTGGCCACGGCCGGAGCCGCCTCGGCCACCGGCTCGCTCATCCTGGGGATCGGCACCCAGACCAACAACGTCCCCTCGTCGGTGACCACGTACCCTGCCGACTCGTCTGCCGAGTTCCGCACGACCTACAACGGCACGACCTATTACAGCTTTCTGGACACCGGCTCCAACGGCCTGTTCTTCCCGGCCACGAGCCTCCTGTCCGCCTGTGCCGTCTCCGGCTATTCCGGCTGGTTCTGCCCCTCCACGAACACGAGCCTGAGCGCCGTCAATGCCGGGTATGACGGCTCGTCCACCGGCACCGTTTCCTTCACGATCGGCAACGCCGTCACCATGTTCAACTCCTCCAACATGGTGTTCCCCGCCCTTGGGGGGAGCATGAGCGGCGGTTTCGACTGGGGCTTGCCCTTCTTTCTGGGGAGGAGCGTCTACGTGGGGATCGAGGGGACGGGTTCCACCCTGGGGACCGGGCCGTACTGGGCCTACTGAAGGGCTCTTCCCGCGACCTTGAAACGGCACTCTGGCCACGGAGCCGCAGAGGCTCGGAGAACATCGCACACAGAGAAAAACATGTATATCCCTCTGCTTTCGACGTTCCTCCGAGTCTCCGTGGCTCCGTGGCACATGTTTTTTCGGTTTGCCCGATCATCGCCGGCGCCGCTGACGCAAAACCCCACCGCGGCTCTCCGTCACGGTGGGGTTTTTGTTGTTGTCTGATCCGGCCGGCCTGGTCGGTTACAGTACCTCGAATTTGTAGCCCACGCCGTACACCGAATGGATCAGCTCCACATCGGGGGCCACGTTGGCGATCTTTTTCCGCAGCTTTTTGATGTGGCTGTCGATGGTGCGGTCACTCACGGTGCGCTGGTCGTGGTAGATCTGGTCCATGAGCTGCTGCCGGCTGTAGATGCGTCCCGGGCTGGCGACCAGGAACTGCAGCAGCTTGAATTCCACCGCCGTAAGCTCCAGGTCGCTGCCGGTGAGGGTGGCCCGGTAACGCGACTCGTCCAGGATGAGTCCTTCCGCCTGGATCGTCTGTTCGCTCCCGGCCCGGCGCAGCACCGACTTGACCCGCGCCACCACCTCCCGGGGGCTGAACGGCTTGCAGATATAGTCGTCGGCCCCCAGTTCGAGGCCGAGCAGGCGGTCGATCTCCTCGACGCGGGCGGTGACCATGATGATCGGCACGCTGGAGAAGGTGCGGACGTCCTTGCAGATTTCGATGCCGTCGCGGCCCGGCAGCATCAGGTCCAGGAGAATGAGGGTGGGTGCGTGCTCCCGCACCCAGGCGACCACATCCAGGCCATTGCCCAGGCGGTGGGCCTCGAAGCCGTTCTGCTGCAGGTAGTCGTGCAGCAGGGCCGCCAGTTTGTCTTCATCTTCGACGATCAGTATCTTTCCATTCATCAGCATCTCCCCGTCAACGGTAGTTCTATTCTGAGCCAGACCCCTCCCAGTGGTGAGGGGTGGGCGGTAATGGTCCCTGCATGGGCTTCGACGATATTGCGGCAGATGGCCAGGCCGAGTCCGGCGCCGCCGGCGGCCCGGTTGCGGGAGGCCTCCACCCGGTAGAGCCGCTCGAACAGCCGCTCCAGGTCGCTGGGGGGCACGCCGGGGGCCGAATCCTCGATGTCGATGACGGCCTGTTCCGTCCCGCAGGTCAGGCGGACGGCGATCGTGCCGCCCGGATCGGTATATTTCAGGGCGTTTTCAAAGATATTGGCGAAAAGCTGGCGCATGCGCTCGGGGTCGCCGAACACCACGTCCTTTTCCTGCCGGGGGATGGCGGCGGTCACGGTGATCTCCCGGGCGGCGAACTGGGGGCGGTAGGTGGCGAGCACCGCCGTCAGGAGGGCATCCAGTTCCAGTTCCTCCTTGCGGTAGGTCAGCGCGCCCACGTCCGAGAGGGAGAGCTGGTAGAGGTCGTTCACCAGGTGTTCCAGGCGCAGGACCTCCCCGTGGAGGGAGTCGATGGCCTCCGGGGTCGCCGGGCGGATGCCGTCCTGAACCGCCTCGATTTCGCCCCGCAGGATGGCCAGGGGGGTGCGCAGTTCGTGGGAGATGTCGGCCACCCACTGGCGCCGCGTCTGCTCGTTCTTTTCCAGGGTCAGGGCCAGGGAGTTGAAGCCCCGGGCAAGCTGGCCCAGTTCATCCGCCGACGCTATGGGCACCCGGGTGGCGTACTCCCCGGACGCAAGCCGCTCCGTGGCCGCGGCCAGGGCCTTGATCGGCCGGACCAGGCGGGTTGCCAGGGGAAGGGCGAGCCCCGCGGCCAAGAGTACGATGGTGCCGGCTATGAGGCTCAAGGCCGATTGCACGTCCTTGAGAAAGCGGCGCTGGAAGTCGTCGGGAAGCCGCTTGTGGGGCAGGAACCCCAGGTAGCCCACGGTCTTGTTGTTGTATTGCAGCGGTTTGAGGGTCGCGTCGGCCGGGGTCTCCGGCGGGGCGAAGATGGGGTGCTTGTTCGCGTCCAGCAGGAGGAACAGCCGGCCGATCTCCCGGGGGAGGTGGTCCGGGGGGAATTGCCGCGGTTCCCGGCCTCCCTCGCCCAGGTGGGGGCCGCCCTTCGGCCTCTCCTCGGGGGGGCGGGGGTGCCCCTGCTGAAAGGTCTCCATGAGGAGCCGGAACCACTGCTCCGGGTCGTTCTTCAGGTAATCCCAGCTCCCCTGGGCAGCATAGCCCGCCTCCAGGCGCACCGCCAGCCGGGCGAACTGGGTCTGCTCCACGCTGTGCAGGTAGCGCCGGAACCCCTGCTCCACGGTCCACTGCATGATGAAGAACGTGCTGAGCACGGTCAGGATGGCGGCCGCCAGGATCACCAGGAAGAGGCGGTAGGCGATGCGGATCTTCATGAACCTCGGAATCCCCTTGTCTGATACGTCGTTTTGCCGGACAAACGGCGTCGGCACTAAACCGGTTGGCCTGATTATTACCACAAACCGCGGGCAAGGACCACCTTCAGAATTGTATGCCCGCTTTTTTCATAATTGTTACATATTTCGACCATATTGGCTTGTTAGCTTTTTTCCATGGTTACGGGCGGATTTTATTCCGTGCAGGACAACGGGTCGCGGAAAGGAGCGAAGGATGGGAATACGTGGTATGAAACGGGCGGGCGCCCTGCTCGTGGCGGGGATCGTGGTTTCGGCCCCGGCGTGGGCCAGTGTGGGGCCCAGTTCCGGCGAGCGCCGGGACCCCCCCGGGAGGCGTTCGACGCCTGCAAGGGGAAGAGTGAAGGGGACGCCGTGACGATAGTCACCCCCCGCGGGGACACGATCAAGGCAACCTGCAAGAAGTTCAAGGATACCCTGGCGGCGGCCCCCGAAGGGGCGCCGCCGCCCCCGAAGAATTGAAACGGCAGTCCATAACAGCCAAGAATGGTAGGAAGGAACGAGAGGAGAATCCTTATGAAACGGCAGATCATGGTAGGTGTTTTGCTGGCGGCGACGGCGATCGGCGCCAATGGCGTCTGGGCCGGAGCGGCCGGCGAAGGCGGACCGAGGGGCATGGACGAGCGGGGCATGGGGGGGCCGGGGATGATGCCGCCGCCTCCGTCCGAGGAGATGGTCGCCCACATGGCCCAACGGCTCAAGCTGACCGCTGAGCAGCAGACGAAGATCAAGGCGCTGTTTGCGGCCGAGCGGGAAAAGAATGCGCCCCTGCAGCAGAAGATGGCTGAATACCACAAGCAGCTCCGCGATGCGGCCCATGCCGCGACCTTCGACGAGGCGGCCGTCCGCGCCGTTGCAACGAAGAAGGCCCAGACCGAGGTGGAGCTGGTCGTCGCCTTCGAGCGGACGCGCAGCCAGGTCAACGCCCTGTTGACCCCGGAGCAGCGCGCCCTTGCCGACAAATGCCCGCCCCCGCCTCCCCAGCGCGGCCAGGGGCCCGAAGGCCGGTGCCACTGCGGGCACGGACCGGGCCATATGCCGCCGCCCCCCTGCGATGACGGCCCTGGGAAAGACGGCGATCGGATGCCGGGCCCCGGTCCCGGTCCCGCCGAGGAACGGAAATAGGGTGACCCAAGGCGTGCCGCCTCCGCCGGGCAGGGGAGGCGGCACGCCCCGATTCTGCGGGTACACGGCGGCACGGGAGGCTGCGATGGCATTGTTCGGTCAGAGGGAATACGTGCGGGAAACAGACCCGGCCCGGCTCGATATCATGGGCATGGCCGTCACGGAAATAGACCAGGTCTCTGCCCTGCGAAGCGGGATGGAGCTGGTGACGGGGATCATCGTCATGGCGGTCAGGTGGGGCGGCCCGGCCGACTTGGCCGGGGTGACCACCGGCGACATCATCTCCGAGGTGGACGGCAGGCCCACCAGGACCATCAGGGAGTTGACGGAGACCCTGGCCGCCCACGAGGCCCGGACGCCGATCCGACTGCTGTTCCGGCGCGTCGGCACCTGGCGGTATCTCGCCCTGCCGTACGAAGAGGAGAGCCCGGGCGGCAGCGAAGGCTCCTATTGTTACTGATCCATACACCACGGCAGGGCGCCCGCTTCGTTGGCTCATAACGGAGCGGGCGCCCTGTTTCTCAGTCTGTGTGCGCGCCGTTCTCCCCGCGAGGGCCCCCACGCCTTTTCACCGCCGGCGCAATAATCCCTTGACAGTTTTAAATGATCATTTTAAATTAATGTTTAAATCATTTGTTTAAAACATGTGTCGAGGCGCGCCATGACTAAAAAAGACAGCGTCACGACCCGGGAAAGACTCCTGGATGCCGCAACCGCGGTGTTCACGGAAGTGGGGTACCGGGGTGCGACCGTGGCCGAGATCTGCAAGAGGGGCGGGGCCAATATCTCCGCCGTCAACTACTATTTCGGCAGCAAGAAGGCCCTGTACCGGGAGGCGTGGCTCCACGCCTTCGGCGAGGCCATGAAGGCGCATCCCCCCGATGGGGGGGTGACCGCGGCCGCGCCGGCCGAGGAGCGGCTGCGGGGGCAGGTCGCGGCGATCATGGCGCGGATCGCCGACGGGAACTGCCGGGATTTCGCCATCGCCCAGATGGAGCTCACCAATCCCACCGGCCTTCTGGAGGACATCATGCGCTCGGAGCTCGTCCCCCTGCGGGACAAGACCCTGGCCGTGGTGCGGGAACTGCTCGGGCCCCGCGCTTCCGACGTCCAGGTGCAGTTCTGCGAGGTGTGCATCGTCGGCATGTGCGTCAACCCGCTGCTGATGGAAAAGAACAGGCGCGGGGGCGGCAAGGGCGGCCCCCTGGACGACCTGGAAGCGTTTGCAGACCATGTGGTGAAATTTTCCCTGGCCGGGATGGCAGCCATTCGCGGCCGGGCATAGAAACGGATCGGTTCAATGACAAAGACAGCGCGTAATCGGATTATCATCACCCTGGGCATCGTCGTGCTCCTTGCGGGCACGGTGCTTTTGGTCAGGCATTTCTTCTTCGCCACGCCCAAGGTTACCTATGTCACCGCCGGCGCCGCCCGCATGGACATCGAGGAGAGCGTGCTGGCCAGCGGCATCCTCAAGGCCTTCAAGACGGTCGAGGTGGGCGCCCAGGTGTCCGGGCAGCTGAAGACGCTGCACGTGGCCCTGGGGGACAAGGTCAAGAAGGGGCAGCTGCTGGCCGAGATCGACTCGGTGACCCAGTTGAACTCCCTCAAAGACGCGGAGGCCCAGGTGGAGAACCTGCGCGCCCAGAAGCGCTCCTCCCAGGCGCTCCTGAAACAGTATACCCTGGCCTGGCAGCGCCAGAGCCAGATGGCGGCCAAGGATGCCGGTT
Source organism: Geobacter sp. FeAm09 (assembly GCF_008330225.1). Classification (NCBI taxonomy): domain Bacteria; kingdom Pseudomonadati; phylum Thermodesulfobacteriota; class Desulfuromonadia; order Geobacterales; family Geobacteraceae; genus Geobacter; species Geobacter sp. FeAm09. Next base: position 925,653 of record NZ_CP042466.1, read on the forward strand.
CCCAGGCGGACCTGGAGAGCGCCCAGGCGTCGCTGGACAGTACGCGCCACACCATCGCCTCCCTGGATGCCCAGATCAAGAAGGCGGTGATCGCCGTGGACACGGCCAAGGCCAACGTGGGGTACACCCAGATCAGCGCGCCCATCGACGGGGTCGTCATCTCCATCGATACGGAGGAGGGGCAGACCGTGGTCTCCACCCAGACGGCCACCACCATCATCACCCTGGCCACCCTGGACACCATCACCGTGAAGGCCAAGATCTCCGAGGCGGACGTCATGCGGGTCAAGCCCGGCCTGACCACCTATTTCACCCTGCTGGGGGATGCGGATACCCGCTATTACAGCAAGCTGCGGGCCATAGAGCCGGGACCGGTTTCCAGCAGCACCAGCAGTAGCAGCAGCTCCAGCAGCAGTTCCAGCAGCTCCAGCAGCACCAGTTCGTCGGCGATCTATTACTACGGTCTGTTCGAGGTCCCCAACCCGGACAACAAGCTGCGGGTCTCCATGACCGCCCAGGTGTCCATCGTGCTGAACCAGGCGAAGAACGCCCTGTGCATCCCCGCCTCGGCCCTGGGGGACAAGCTCAAGGACGGCCGCTACACGGTGCGGCTCCTGCGCAACGATGTGCCGGAAACCCGCACCATCCGGGTCGGCATCAACAACAGCGTCTACGCCCAGGTGCTGGAAGGGTTGCAGGAGCGGGACAAGGTCGTGGTGGGGGACAGCACCTCCGTGCCGGCGACCACCACCAGCCAGCATCCCGGCGGGCCGCCGCCGGGGGGGAGGCGCTGACCATGCCACGGCCATTGCTCGAACTCTCCCGGCTGGGGCGCAGCTTCGTCACCGGCGGGCAGGAGATCCCGGTGCTCAAGGGGATCAACCTGGCCATCCATGCGGGGGAGATGGTCGCCATCGTGGGGGCCTCCGGCTCGGGGAAGTCCACCCTGATGAATATCCTGGGATGCCTGGACCGCCCCAGCGAGGGGAGCTACACGGTCAACGGCCAGGAGACCGGCGCCCTGTCCGGGGATGAGCTGGCCCGGCTGCGGCGGGAATATTTCGGCTTCATCTTCCAGCGCTACCACCTCATGCCGCACCTGAGCGCGACCCAGAACGCCGAGATCCCCGCGGTCTATTCCGGGGTCGCCAAGGCCCCGCGCCGGGAGCGGGCCCATGAACTGCTGGTGCGCCTCGGCCTGGGGGACCGGGTGGACCATCGTCCCAACCAGCTTTCGGGCGGCCAGCAGCAGCGGGTGAGCATCGCCCGGGCGCTCATGAACGGCGGCGACGTCATCCTGGCCGACGAGCCCACCGGCGCCCTGGACAGCAAAAGCGGCCAGGAGATGATGAACATCCTCCACGAACTGCACGGACGGGGCCACACCATCATCCTGGTCACCCACGACATGCAGGTGGCGGGCAACGCCGAACGCATCATCGAGATCAGCGACGGCGAGATCATCCGGGACCAGCCCAACCCGAAGGCGCCGGCCAAGGAGAAGACCTCCCTGCCGGAGAAAGAGCGCGCCGAGGGGGAGGGCAACCCGCTCCAGGCCCATTGGGGGCGGTTCGCCGAGGCGTTCAAGATGGCCCTCATCGCCATGGCCTCCCACCGGATGCGGACGCTCCTCACCATGCTGGGCATCATCATCGGCATCACCTCGGTGGTCTCGGTGGTGGCGCTGGGGCAGGGGGCGCGCCAGAAGGTGATCAACGACATCAGCTCCATGGGCACCAACGTCATCGACATCTATCCCGGCAACGACTGGGGGGACGAGGACGCCGGCAGCATCTACACCCTGGTGCCGGCGGACATGGAGGCGCTCAGGTCCCAGGTCTACGTGGACAGCGCCACCCCGGGCACCAGCGGCAGCCAGCTGGTGCGCTACCGCAACATCAAGGCCAGCGCCTCCATCAGCGGCGTCGGCGAACAGTACTTCCGCGTGCGCGGCTACGAGATCGCCAAGGGGGCGGCCTTCGACGCCGAGGATGTGAAGCGGCAGGCCCAGGTGGTGGTGATCGACCAGAACACCAGCAAAAAATTCTTCCCCCGGGAAGAGCCCATCGGCAAGATCCTCTTCCTCGGCACGCTCCCCTGCCAGGTCATCGGGGTGACCAAGGAGAAGGAGAGCGCCTTCGGCAACAACCAGAACCTGGAGATCTGGATGCCCTACAGCGCCGCCATGAGCAGGCTTCTGGGACAGACCTACTTCAGCTCCATCACGGTCCGGGTGCGGGAGGGGGTCTCCAACCAGATCGCCGAGCAGAGCATCATCAAGCTGCTCAAGCAGCGTCACGGCATCAAGGACTTCTACACCAACAGCAGCGACAGCATCCTCAAGACCGTGAAGAAGACCACCGCCACCCTCACCCTGATGATCTCGGCCATTGCCGTGATCTCGCTCATCGTGGGGGGATCGGGGTCATGAACATCATGCTGGTCTCGGTCACGGAGCGCACCCACGAGATCGGCATCCGCATGGCGGTGGGCGCCCGGCAGAACGACATCATGCAACAGTTCCTCATCGAATCGGTGCTGGTCTGCCTCATCGGCGGCTCCATCGGCATCGTGCTCTCCTATGGCGTGGGGGTGGTCTTCCATATGTTCGTCACGAGCTTCACCATGAAATTTTCCATTTTTTCCATCGTTTCGGCATTTCTCTGCTCATCCATGATCGGGGTCATGTTCGGCTTCCTGCCGGCGCGCAACGCCGCCCGGCTCGACCCGATCGAAGCGCTGGCACGGGAGTAACGACCATGATGATCCGATACCGCGCGCCGCACTGCCGGGCGCTGGCCCTGCTGCTCGCCGCCGCCCTGATGACGGGGGGGTGCAGCCTGCTGCCCCGCAGCGATTATGCGCCCCCCCAGGTCAATCTGCCCCGCCAGTGGCAGGGAGCGACCACCACCGGCACGGCGGTGGCCGCCGGGAAGCAGTGGTGGCAGGGGTTCAACGACCCGCTGCTGGACGAGTTGATCGAGCGGGCGCTCACCACCAACAACGACCTGGCCGTGGCCGCCATCAAGGTCCGCCGGGCCCAACTCACCGCCCGGCTGACCAACACCAACCTGACCCCCTCCGTGAGCGTCGAGGGGAGCAGCAGCATCAGCCGGGACCTGAAGAACCACGCCGATACCCAGTCCCACAGCATCACCGGGTCGCTGAGCTACGAGGTGGACCTGTGGGGCAAGCTTGCCGCCGCGCGGGACGCCAGCCGCTGGGAGGCCGAGGCCACGGAGGTGGACCGCCAGAGCACGGCGTTGTCGCTCATCGGCACCACGGCGGCGGATTACTGGCAGGTCGCCTACCTGAACCAGCTCATCACCCTCGGCGAGGCGAGCATCGCCTATGCGGAAAAGACCCTGGAGCTGGTGGAGGTGAAATACCGGGCCGGCGCCGTCTCCAGCCTGGACCTGATCCAGGCCCGACAGACCGTGGCCACCCAGAAGGCCGACCTGGCCTCGCTCCTGCGCCAGCGGGCCGAGGCGCGCAACGCCCTGGCGATCCTGTTTGACCAGGCGCCGCAGAACAGCGTGCCGGAACGGCAGCGGCTCCCGGACGGCCCGCTGCCCGCCGTGGAGGCCGGCCTGCCCGCCAGCCTGCTGGGGCAGCGGCCCGACGTGCACGCCGCCGAACTGCGCCTCAAGGAATACCTGGCAAATGTGGACAATACGCGGGCCAGCTACTATCCGGCCCTCACCCTGACCGGCAGCCTGGGGAGCAGCAGCACCAGCCTGGCGAACGTGCTGCAGAACCCGGTCGCCGCCCTGGGCGCCGGCCTGACCCTGCCGTTTTTGCAGTGGAACACCATGCGGTTGAACGTGAAGATCTCGGAGTCCCAGTACGAGCAGGCGGTGGTCTCGTTCCGGCAGACCCTGTACGCGGCCCTGAGCGACGTGGAGAACGCCCTGGCGGGACGCACCCAGTATGAAGCGGAGGGGAAACGGTTGGAAGAGGCGCTGGCGCTGGCGCAGCGGTCCGAGGAGTTGGCCGGGATCCGCTACCGCGCCGGCTATACCGCGGTGCAACTCTGGCTGGACGCCCAGGAGAGCCGGCGCAGCGCCGAAAAGAGCCTGGCGGCGAACCGCCTGAACCGGCTCAAGAACCTCATGACGCTCTACCAGGCGTTGGGGGGGAGATGGGGAAGGCTGCACCAGCCCCGGAATGACAAGTACGAACAGCACATTCAACATCCGCCACAGAGACACGGAGACACAGAGGTTCACAGAGAAAAGCTGAGAAACATAGAGAAAAGCAGGACATCATCGGGGAAGAGCAACGTTGGAATTCGCTGTTTTTGTGTGCCGTGCTCCTGGTCTTCTCTGTGTCTCTGCGTCTCTGTGGCAGATGTGTCTTTTGCTTTTTACCGGTTAAGCCCCCGCATCAATGCTGGACGAACGCGAAGCTCCCCCCCAGGGTGGCGTAGGCGTTCATCATCCTGTCCAGCCCTTTCTTTTCCTGCTCCGTAATGGTCCGTACCCGCTCGCTCGATTTCCCGATGCAGGTGAGGGTCGCCGTGCGCGCCTTGATCAGGGCGCGCATGATGTCGTAGGTGCGTTGGTCCACCGGGGTGTCGAAATACTCGCCCACCTTGCCGGGGGATTTCTCCTGCTTGACGGCCGTGGCCGGCAGGGTGAAGGTCCTGGCGTCCGCCTTGATCCTGAAGCCGGTGATGTCCAGGGGGCGCTTGCCCACGGACTGGATGCAGAACTTGGGCCAGACGGTCCCGGACACCTCCACCAGGTAGAGGAAAAGCCCGTCGCTGAACCGGTCCCGGGGGGTGGATTCGTCCAGGTAGCGCAGGGGGCTCTGGCGCGTGTCCGCCTCCTTCCTGATGCCGGGCAGCTTGCGGGCCTGGGGCATGGCGGCCAGTTGCTTGCGCAGCTCCTCGTATTCCGGCGAGTTTTTGGGCGCCTTGCTCAGCTGCATATGGGCCGTGGAGTAGTCCCCCTGGCTTACCGCCTCGCGGACGGCATCCGCGGCCGGCTTGGCGGTGGCCTTGGCGATGATGTCCGCCTTGTCGGTTTCGGAGACCACCACGGTCGTCTGCGTATCCCTGGGGGAGCGGGGCGTTGTTTCGTTCTGTTTGAAGTACTGGTTGAGGGCGAAGAAGACGAGCGGCAGCAGGAAGGCGATGCAGACAAAGATGATGGCGTAACGGGTGTCTTCGGACAGCTTTGTTTTGAACATCGGCGGTTCCTTCGCTGGGGACGATGGTTGCTGCTTCAGGTCGTTTTATACCCTTAATGAGAGAAAATAGCCAGAGTGAATGGGGCGGGGGGGCGTCAGAGGCAGGCCCCGATCCTGCGGAGCGCTTCCAGGGCCCCGCAGGGGATGGACAGGTGGGGGGCGTCGATCTCCGCCTCCCGCGGGTTGATGCGGATGACCGTGGTGCCGGGCAGGGCGCCGAGCCGTTCCGACAGGCGCCGGATGGTGGGGAGCGCCCGCCCGGCACCCAGCTCGATCACCACGGTGCGCCGGCCGCGGCTCTCTTCCCGGAACCGGTCGAAGCGCCGTTCCTGTTCCGCGGTGCGTTCGGACAGCCAGGCATCGTCCCCGAACATGAGGATATTGGGGCGGCTCACGGCGTTGCAGGCGATGCAGCGGGGGATGGCGCGGGCCCGCATGGTCTCGGGGTTGACCGGAATCTCCCCGGTATTGGCCCAGATGCGCCGGCTGCACGGGATGGTGCACTGCAGCCAGTGGATCGAGCCGTGCACCTCCAGGATGCGCTCCTCCGGGTAGCCCCCCTTCTGGAACTGGCCGTCCACGTTGGAGGTCACCACGAAGGAGGCGGCCCGGTTCCGTTCGATCCACCCCCGCATGAGGGCGAAACCCTCGTGGGGGACGGTGGCGCGGTACAGGGTGGTGCGGTGGCCGTAAAAGCCCCAGCCGAAGGCCGGGTCCCGGTGGAAATGTTCGGGGTTGGCCGCCTCCTCGAAGGAGAGGCCGAGACGGGCGTAGGGGGGATAGGCGCGCCAGAACCCCTGGTCGCCGCGGAAGTCGGGCAGGCCGGAATCGACCCCCATGCCGGCGCCGGCGGTGATGATGATCGCCTCCGCCTCCCCGATCGCTGCCGCCGCCCGTCGGAACATGGCCGTCCCGTCAGGAGAGGAGGTGCACGAAGAGGCCGCTGCGCAGCTTGGGCTCGAACCAGGTGGATTTGGGGGGCATGATGCGGTCCTGGTCGGCCAGCTCGATCAGTTCGCGGATCGACGTGGGAAAGAGGGAGAAGGCCACGGCATGCTCGCCCGAATCCACCAGCTTCGCCAACTCCTCGTTCCCCCTGATGCCGCCCACGAAATGGATGCGTTTGTCGGTGCGGGGGTTGCCGATGCCCAGGACCGGGTCCAGCAGGTGGTTCTGGAGGATCGATACGTCCAGGCGGCCGACCGTGTCCGACTCGTCCACGACGGCGTCGCGGGCATGGAGCTGGTACCAGTGCCCCTCCAGGTACATGCCGAACTGGTGCCGCTCGCACGGCACGACCGGGACCGGGGAGGGGAGGATGGTGAAGTCCCGCTCCACCCGGGCCATGAATTCGGCCGCGGTGCGGCCGTTCAGGTCCTTGACGGCCCGGTTGTAGGGCATGATGTTGAGCTGGGTCTCGGGGAAGATGACGGTCAGGAAGACGTTGTACTCCTCCCGGCCGGTGTGTCCCGGGTTCTTTTCCCGGCGCAGTTCGCGCACCCGGCCGGCGGCGGCGCTGCGGTGGTGGCCGTCGGCCACGTACAGGCGGGGGATGGCGGCGAACAGGCCGGTCAGCCGGCCGATGAGCGCCGGGTCGGCGACGATCCAGAGGGTATGGCTCACCCCGTCGTCGGTGGTGAAGTCGTATTCGGGAGGGGCGGCCGCGATCCCCGCGATGAGCGCCTCGATCTCCGCGCTGGAGCGGGAGAGGTAGAAGACCGGCTCGTCGTTGGCGTCCAGGCAGTCGATGTGCCTGACCCGGTCGTCCTCCTTGTCGGCCCTGGTGAGCTCGTGCTTCTTGATCACGCCGGACTGGTAGTCGTCCACGCTGGTGCAGGCCACCAGGCCGGTCTGGGTGATCTCTCCCATGCGCTGGCGGTAGACGTAGAAGCATTCCCGGTCGTCCTGGACCAGGACGCCGCGCCGGACGAAGTCGGCCAGGTTCTGCCTCCCCTGCGCATAGACCGGCTCGTCGTGGGGATCGGTGCCGGCGGCCAGGTCGATCTCCGGCCGGGAGATGTGGAGGAAGCTGTTGGGGTTGCCGGCCGCCATGCGCCGGGCCTCTTCCACGTTCATCACGTCGTAGGGGAGGGCCGCAACCTTGTCGGCCAGTTCTTTGGGAGGGCGCAGGGCCCGGAACGGTTTGATGAATGCCATGGTAAAACCTCGTGGTCGTATAACGTTATGCGCGCATAACCCCGGAGAAAGGCTGACACCTGCCACAGAGACACAGAGACGCAGAGGTACACAGAGAAAGGCAAAAAGTTTTATTGCGGTAAACCGTCATCAAGAGTCTTTGTTTATGCTTGCCTTGCTCCTGGTTTTCTCTGTGTCTCCGTGTCTCTGTGGCGGATGTCAGTCTTTCCGAATTATCGCTTGAGAATCATTGGAAATACCTGCGCGCCCCGATGAAGCGCCGCTCGAAATAGCTCTCGTCCACCGCCGACACCTTGATGTCCTCGCCGCGGCGGGGGGCGTGCACGAACTTGCCGCTCCCCACGTAGATGCCCACGTGGCTGATGCTGTCGGTGGAGGAGCCGAAAAAGAGCAGGTCCCCGTCCCGCAGGTCATCCTTGGCCACCTGGTCGCCGGCCTTGAACTGGTCCCGGGAGGTCCGGGGGATGCTGAGGCCGCACAGGTTGTAGACCGCCCGCACGAAACCGCTGCAGTCCATGCCGTCCACCACGTTCTCCCCGCCCCAGCGGTAGGGGATGCCCACGAAGCGTTCGGCGGTGCGGGCGGCGATGGCGCCCATGTCCCGGTCGCCCCGCGCCGGTTTCTGGCGCCCCCCCTCCGCGACCTTGCCGGTCCGGGCCGTGCCCTTGTCCCGCGCCGTTTTGGCGCCCGTGGTCGCACGGGGGCGGTGATCTCTTCACCGGCCGGTTTCTGCCACTCCGGGTCCCGGGGGCGGGCAAAGACGATCTCGTTGGGGGGGCGATGTAGTAGCCGCCGATGAGCCGGTCCGCCACCAGCCGTTTCGCCGCGGCGCGGGCCTTGTCCCTGGTGGCGAAATCGCCGAAGCGCACGGCGTAGATGCCGTTGTCCTTGCGGAAGTAAAACGCCTCGATCCCCTTTTTCTGGAGGGTGTCGGTAAAGCGCTCCGCGTTTTTGACGTCGGCGAAGGCGCCCATCTGGATGGCGTACCCCAGGCGGTTGAGCCCCGCTGGGGCGGCGTGCCCGCAACCCGGGCTGGAAAGGAGGAAGATGGCGAACAGGACGGCGATGGCTGGTTTGCAGGTAGAGAACATGGCTCGAAGACGGTCTTTTTGTTTGTGACGTGATGAAAAGGGTTGAATGGCACCAGTATCCATAATTGGCCGCCGGGAGTAAAGAACTTTTTGTCCCGGCGGCGTCGCGGCGCCGCTTTGCCGCGGACGGCCCGGGGAGCGGCCCCCCGGTGAACGGCCGCGTGTCGCCGGCGGCGCAGCTCTGCGGCAACGGTTCTTCCCGAAGCCGAAAAATAAATCATTTGCGTAAACGCTGTTTTAGGGGTAATATAACAAAAGGAAATTATTGTGTAATATGGCTAATGCGCCCTTGTGGAGAAGGGGGATATCATGACGACAGACCCGGTAACGCTGGGCGGGGCGGTGACGGTGGCCGATACGGCCATGGTCGTCGGTTCGGCCTCGGGCGGGGGCGATGCCGCCGCCACGGCTGGGGAAAGCCGCACGGCCGGTACGGAGGCGAAGGGCTCGACCGCCACGCTGGTCGGCGATACGGTGACCCTCCAGGGCAAGACCCGAAAAGACACGACCAACGACGGCGCCAAGGAGATCGGCCGGATCGGCGCGGTGGTGTTCTCCTACAACGACAAGGGAGACCTGCGCATCCGGTTCATGGACAGCGCCAACGCGCTGGTGTACCAGACGCCGCCGGTCATGCTGGCCCGCATGGCGGACATCATGATGCGTCCCGATTCCTCGGTGAGCGCCCGGGTGTAGCACGCGGCCCCCATACCACCACCCGCAGGAAGAACAAAGCCGTTCTCCGGTTGCCCCGGAAGAACGGCTTTGTTTTGTCGGACCTCCCCGCCGTGGCTACTCCGCGTCGGCGGTCTGGCGGCGCACCCCCATGAGGTAGGCCACCACGAAATCCTCCAGGGCCCCGTCCAGCACCGCGTCCGGGTTGCCCGATTCCACCCCGGTCCGCAGGTCCTTGACCATCTTGTAGGGGTGGAGCACGTAGGAGCGGATCTGGCTCCCCCAGCCGATCTCCTTCTTCTCCGCGGCGATCTCCGAGGCCTTGGCGGTGCGCTCCTCCACCTCCCGCTCGTAGAGCTTGGCCCGCAGCACCTTCATGGCCGTGGCCCGGTTGAGGATCTGGCTCCGCTCGCTCTGGCAGGCCACCACGATGCCGGTGGGCAGGTGGGTGATGCGCACGGCCGAGTCGGTGGTGTTGACGTGCTGGCCGCCGGCGCCGCTGGAACGGTAGGTGTCCACCCGCAGGTCCGAATCGGCGATCTTGATGCTGATGTCCTCCTCCTCGATCTCGGGAAAGGCGAATACCGAGGCAAAGGAGGTGTGGCGGCGGGCGTTGCTGTCGAAGGGGGAGATGCGCACCAGGCGGTGGATGCCCGCCTCGGCCTTGAGATGGCCGTAGGCGTACTCGCCGGCGACGCTGAAGGTGGCCGACTTGATGCCCGCCTCGTCCCCGGCCTGGTAGTCGGTGATGGCGGTTTTCCACCCCTTCTTCTCGCAGTAGCGCAGGTACATGCGCAGCAGCATTTCGGCCCAGTCCTGGGATTCCGTCCCCCCTGCCCCCGGGTTGATGGAGATGAAGCAGGAGTTGCGGTCATGGGTGCCGGAGAGCATGCGCTGGAATTCCGCCGCCTCCACACCCTGTCGGAGGCGCTCGTTCATCTCCCGCACCTCGGCCAGGGTCTCCTCGTCCTGGGCCTCTTCGCCCAACTCGATCATCACCCGCACGTCGTCCAGTTGCCGGACGAGGGTGTCCCAGCTCTGGAGGAGCTTTTCCAGGGCGGTGCGCTTGCGCAGGACCTCCTGGGACCTGTCCACGGCATCCCAGAATCCGGGTGCCGCGATCAGCGATTCGATCTCCTGGAGCGCTTCCCGTTTGGCATCTATGTCAAAGAGACCCCCGAAGTTTGGCGATCCGTTCCTCAAAGTCCTGCATTCTTGCCACTTCTTCACGAAACATGTTCTCGTACTCCTTGATGATTATTATAAGCACACCTGCCACGGAGACACAGAGACACAGAGAAAACCAGGAGTAAGACAAGCAAAAAAACAACGATTCCCGACGATGGTTTTACCCTGAAGACGCCTTTTGCTTTTCTCTGTGAACCTCTGTGTCTCCGTGTCTCTGTGGCAGATGTCAGTCTTTCCGCTCTAACCGCTTCTCTCGCCTGAACCGGGCGAACAGCACCACGCCCAAGGACAGGATAGCACAGAACCAGGCCGGCGCGTCGCCTATTTTCAGGTACAGGGAATCGCCGCTGCCCGGCTGGACCTCGCCGGTGCACACCGCTTCCTGGAAGATGCCGCTCATGGCGCTGATGTGGCCGTTCTGATCGACGATGGCGCTGATGCCGGTGTTGGCGGCCCGGACCAGCGGCGTGCGGGTCTCCACGGCGCGGAACACCGCGATGGAAAAGTGCTGGTAGGGGGCCGAGGAGCGGCCGTACCAGGCGTCGTTGGTGATGTTCACCAGGAGGCGGGCGCCGTTGTTCACGTACTCACGGGCCAGCTCGGGAAACACCCCCTCGTAGCAGACCAACAGGCCCGCCCGGCTCTTGCCCACGTCCAGCGGTGTAGCCCGCTCGCCGGGCGAGAAGTCGCCGATGCCCACCACCAGCTTGTTGACGAAGGGGAGCAGGCGTTTGAGCGGCACGTATTCCCCGAAGGGCACCAGGTGCAGTTTGTCACCCCGGGCGCGGGTCTCGCCGCTGGGGGCGACGACAAAGGCGCTGTTGAGAAAGGTGCGGGTGCCGCCACGCAGTTCGTGGGCCGGGCTGCCGAAGAGCACATAGGCGTTGATCTCCCGCGCCAGGGACCGGATGCGCTCCGCCTGGCGGAATTCGTCCTGGAAGAAGAACGGCGCGGCGCTCTCCGGCCAGACCACCAGATCGGCCCCGCCACGGGCGGCCTCGCGGGTGAGCCGTTCGTAGATATCCATGGTCCGCCCCTGAAAGGCCGGGCTCCACTTCACGTCCTGATCGATGTTCCCCTGGATCAGGGCCACCCTGAGGGGCGGGGCGGCGCTTTTGTCCAGCCCGTTCAGGCGGCTGAAGCCATAGAAGAGGGTGGCGGCGAACAGGATCAGGAGCAGCAGGGCGCTCTTGGCGGGATAGGGGACGCTGGCCCCGGAAACCGCCCGCAGCACCCGGTACAGGACCACGTTGGCCAGCACGATCAGCAGGGTGATGCCGTACACGCCGCTCAAGTCGGCAATCTGGATCAGCGGCAGGACGCGGTACTGGGAGTGCCCCAGCATGGCCCAGGGAAAGCCGGTGAGCAGGAAGGAGCGGAGGAAGTCCAGGGCCACCCAGGCCACCGGCAGGGTGAAGACCGGCTTGATCCCCCCAGTTCCCCATAGCGGGCGATCAGGGTGGCCAGTCCGTAAAACAGGGCCAGCCAGGCCGCCAGGGCGAGGTAGAGCGGGATGCTGACCGCCCAGGGGAGGTGGCCGAAGTGGGTGACGACGATATTGATCCAGTACAGGATGAGGACGTAGGCGGCCAGGCCGCAGGTAAGGCCCAGGCGGAAGGCTGTGCGCGGGGACGTCCCTTCCAGGGAGATCATGAGCGGTATCAGGGCGACCCAGGCCAGGAAGGAAAACCCGGCCGTGGGAAAGGAGAGGGCGATCAGGACGCCGGAGGCCAGGGCAAAGAGCCCGGGCCGGTCGAAGCACGCCGCCAGTCGGGTCCGCAGGGAGGAAGAGGTCACTCGTCACCCTGCTCTCTGCCGTCTGCCGGGCTCAGACGTGCGATGCGGACCTGTTTCACCTTGCGCTCGTCGGCGTCCAGGATGGTCAGGTGCAGGCCGGCCCCCGCCATGGTGTCGCCGATGGCGGGGATCTTGCCGGTCAGGTGGAAGATCAGGCCTCCCACGGTGTCGAACTTGTCCCGTTCGATCGCCACGTCGAAGTGGTCCTCCAGGTCCTCCACCGGCATGCGGGCATCGGCGGTGATGGAACCGTCGCTATTGACGGCGAAGAGTTCATCTTCCCGGTCGTACTCGTCCTGGATGTCCCCCACGATCTGTTCCAGCAGGTCTTCGATGGTGATCAGCCCCGAGGTGCCGCCGTACTCGTCGATGACGATGGCCAGGTGGACCCGTTTGCGCCGGAACTCCTGGAGCAGTTGTTCCAGGTCCTTGGTTTCGGGGATGAAATAGGGGGGCGGATGATGGTGCGCACCTGGAGCTGCTCCTGGCCGTTGCCCCAGAATTTGAGCAGGTCCTTGGCGTAGAGCAGACCGATGATGTTGTCGGTGGTGTTCTCGTACACCGGGATGCGGGAGTGGCCGCAGGCGATGATGGTTTCCAGCATCTCGGGGATGCCGGCCTCCACATTGACGCAGGCCATGTCGGTGCGGGGGACCATGATCTCGCGCACCACCGTGGTGCGCAGCGAGAAGATGGAGCGGATCATCTCGCTCTCCTCCTCGTTGACCAGCCCTTCCTCCTCGGTGGCCTCGATGAAGTCGTGGATCTCCTCTTCGGTGATCTTTTTGCGTCCGGTCACGAACCGGGTTACCAGGTCGATGAAACCGGACTTCTTACTGCCGCCTTCTTCCACTTCTTTCCCCTCCTTCGGCAGGTTGGTGAAAAACAGCCATCTCGCCGCCTTCCTCGAAAACCCTTTCGTGCGGCGTAGCGCCCGGCCTTCGCAGCCAAAGCTGCTTCGGCGGAGTAGGCCTGCTACGCCTCCTCAGGGTTCTCTCCGGGTGAGACGATCTGACTATTTTTGACCAACCTTTGTATAGTTATCCGAGCAGTTTGAATAAAAATAACACAATCAGGGTGAGCCCCGCCCCGAGGCACGAGCCCGCCACCACCTCGCCCGTGGTGTGGATGCGCATGAACAGCCGGGAGTGGCTGACCATGAGCGCCAGGGCGATGGACAAGAGCGAGATCAGCGGGTCCCGGGAGTTGAGCGAGGCCGCCGTGGCGATGGAGAAGGCCACGGCGGCATGGCCGCTGGGGGCGCCGCCGTGCAGGGGGGTCCCCTTGCCGATCAGCCCCTTGAGCATGATTACGACGATGATGACGATCAGGATCGAGACCATGGTCCCGATGTCCGAGGGTGCGCCGAACATGGCGAGAACCTCCCCGTATGGCGGCAGGATGTACTTGGCCAGGATCAGGTAGCCCATGATGGCGGCCCCGCAGGCGGCCACCAGGACCGCGCCGGCCGCCGTGTCCTTGGCTATCTTGGCCAGGTGGTTGTAGCCGGGGGACACCAGGTCCACCACCGCCTCCACCGCCGTGTTGATCAGTTCGGCGAAGAGCACGAACAGGATCGAGAGCGCCAGCAGGGCGAATTCCAGGGGGGTCACCCGCAGGAAGAGGGCCGCAAGGAGCACCACGCCGGCGGCGATGAAATGGTTGCGCATGTGTTTTTCTGCGCGAGCCGCGTGGATGATCCCTTCGATGGCGCAGTTGACCGAATCGATGAACCGGTCGGGCTTTACGGGTTCAGGAACCCTTCCTTCTTCAGAAGATTGAATAACTCCCTCTCCTTCTTTTCCATTCGCGCCGCTTCGGCCTCGCCGCTCCGTTCGTGGTCGTAGCCGCGCAGGTGCAGGATGCCGTGCAGCAGCAGGAAACAGAGCCGGTCGAAGGTCTCCATCCCTCCCTCGGCCGCCTCGCGGGCCGCGGTGTCCGCCGAGATGACCACGTCCCCCAGGGCGTGGGGCGCGATGCCGGCGAATTCCCCCTCCTGGAGGGAGAAGGAAATGACGTTGGTGGGGCGGTCCTTGGCCAGGTACTCCCGGTTGATGACGCGGATGGCGCGGTCGCCGACGATGGAGACGGACAGCTCGGTCTCGTCAGGACATGCCAAGGCGCTTAAGATCCTCTCCGCCGCCTTTCTTAGGCGGGGCGCCATGATCCGGTGCCGTCTCTGGCGGTTGTTCAGCTGTATCTGCACTCGCGTGGTCTCCGTTTCCCGGCTTGCCGTGCTCGCCGGTTTTATGCTCGGCCTTCTTCTGGCCGCTGCTCCGCTTGTAGGCCGGCTCGGGGTAGTCGATCCGGTGGTGGAAGATGCCGTTTAAGATGCGGTTGAAGCTCTTGGCGATCTCATGGAGGTTCTTGAGGGTCAGTTCGCACTCCTCCAACTGGCCGTCCATGAAGATGTTGTTGATGATCTTCTGCACCATCCCCTGGATGCGGTCCGGGGTGGGGTTGACCAGGGTGCGGGACGCCGCCTCGACGCAGTCGGCCAGCATGACGATGCCGGCCTCCCGGGTCTGGGGTTTGGGGCCGGGATAGCGGAAGTCCTTCTCCTCCACCGTCTGGCCGTTGGCCTCGGCCTGGGTCTTGGCCCGGTCGTAGAAGAACTTGATCAGCCCGGTGCCGTGGTGCTGACGGATGATGTCGGTGATCGGCTGCCCCAGGTGCCGCTCCCGGGCCAGCTCCGACCCCTCCTTGATGTGGGAGATCAGGATCAGGGCGCTCATGCTGGGGGTCAGTTTGTCGTGGCGGTTCTCCTCCCCCCCCAGGTTTTCGACGAAATAGAGCGGCTTGGAGATCTTGCCGATGTCGTGGTAATAGGCGGCCACCCGCGCCAGGAGCGGATTGGCGTTGATGGACTCGGCGGCCGACTCCACCAGGTTGCCCACCACCACGCTGTGGTGATAGGTGCCGGGCGCGCGCACCATCAGGTCCCGCAGGAGCGGGGAGTTGAGGTTGGCCAGTTCCAGGAGCTTGATGTCGGTGGTGTAGTGGAACAGCGTCTCGATGAGCGGGATGAAGCCGGACACGAGCCCGGCGCTCAACACGCCGCTCACCAGGGCGAAAAAGACCACGTAGAGCGTCTGCATGCCGAACAGGGTGGCGCTGGAGGTCTGAAAGGCGAGGGCCATGGCCAGGTTGACCACCGACACCTTGAGGCCGGCGGTGTAGATGGTGCTCCGGTCGGAACACTGGCGCACCCCGTGGGCCCCCACGATGCTTCCCAGGAGGGTGTAGATCACCACCGTCATGTTGCTGTCGAACATGATCCCCAAAAGCGGGGCCAGGATGGCGCAATAGACCAGGGCCACCTCGGAGTTGATGAAGATGCGCACGATCATGGGGCCGGCGGCAAAGGGGAACAGGTAGAAGAAGGAGGCGGTGTCGATGTCCGGGAAGACCGGGCCGAGGCCGTGGGTGATGAGGATGGCGATCTTGAAGAGCAGGAAGCTGCCGATGATCAACAGCGATATGATCAGGATGTCCTTGTTGGTCGGATTGAACTTGCGGATGTTCTTCAGGGCGAAACGGTAGGGGAAATAGAACAGCACCACGATCAGGGCGAAGATGCCGACGGCCGAAGAGAGGCGGCTGCCGCCCCGGTTCTCCTGGAAGATGGTTTGCAGTTTGTGGGCCTGTTCGGGACTGATCCGCTCCCCGATCCGGACGATCATCTCGCCCTTCTGGACCTTGAAGAGCACCGGCCTGACCGTCTCCATGGCCGTCTTGGCCCGGGCCTCCGACGCCTCGCGGTTGTAGAACAGGTTGGGCAGGAGGATGCGGGCGAGCACGTGGGCGATGGCGCTCCCGTCGGTGCGGTCGTTCTGGCCGGAAAACTGCCAGGAGAGCACCAGCCTGCGGGCTTCACGGATCTCGGTGAACTCCAGGGCCACGTCGCTGTCCTCCACGAGCTGGCCGTTGTCGTTGATCAGTTCCACACCCCTTCTGGTGTCGGTCTGAAAGGCCTTGCCGTCCAGGACGATCCGGCGGCGGTACAGGTCGTTCACCATGCGGCCGGCGTCGGCCAGAAACACCTTGTCCGCGGCGATGTGGGTGAAGGCGTGGACCTCCGCCTCGTTCAGCTCCGTATCCAGAAGCGGCACCAGGAGGGCGCGCCACGCGTCGGTGCTCTTCTGGCTTTTGGCCGCCCGTTCCTTGCGGACCGCGCCGACCACCTGCTCGAGCTTGCCGATGATGTAGGAGGGGACGCGGTCGCTCACGTTGTAGACCACCGGCGCGCTGTTGCCCGCCTCCTTGCGGCGCTGCTCGGTCAGGGCGTGGTCCTCCACCAGGTAGTCCTGGGGGGCGCGGATGTCGGAGGTGGCGATGTCCCCCGGCTTGAATTCGGCCGAGTGGAACCGCTGCCCCGGGAGCAGGATGAGGGTCAGGAGGAGGGCGGTCGTCACGAGGAGGATAAACCTGTTCCGACGGGCCGTCAGGGGGTTGGAGAACCTTCTCACGATCACGTCCAGGAGGTTCGATCCCAGTTTGCTCAGGTATGTCAGCGTATGTTGGCCCTGATTATCGGCAGGTTGATGGGGCATAGGGGGTCGTTGGTCCGGCTGGCCCCGCTGTGGGGTCCATGCAATATAAGTATTTGAAATAAGATTTAAATATACCTTGCATGAACCGCAGTGTCAATACAGCTCTTTATGTGGCGGGGGGAGGGGGCGGTTTTTACACCAGGCTTATGTCCGCGGCCGTGATCTCCACGTCGGGCCATCCCTCGTAGAGCCACTCCTCGATCCGCTCCAGCACCTGCCGGGCAATGAGCTTGTCCGGGCCGACCGTGACGAAGGCCAGCACCGCCGCGCCCGGCGCGTCCTGGCGGCCGACCTCGGCGCAGGCGGCGTTGAAGCGGTTGCGGCAGCGCCCCAGGATGCTCTTGACGATGCCGCGTTTTTCCTTGAGGGAGCGGGAGGGCAGGTCCAGGTGGAGTTCGAGACAGAAGATGAACATGGGCAGGCCTCTGGGTGTCCCCTGCGCCCGGGAGGAGGTCCCTCACTCCTCCCGCAGCAGCGCCCGGCATGTGGGACAGCGGCGCGGTTTGCACAGGGATGAATAGAATACCTGGGCCAGGGGCGCCTCGCAGTTCGGACAGCGGAAGACGTTCCGGGCGACGAGGATGATCACGGCCAGGGAGGCGAACTTGAGCAGGTTGGTGCGATTGGCGCCATGGTCGCCCGGCGCGGCGGTCAGGCGGAAGACGACGGCGAGGACGACCATGGCGGCCATCATGGCGAGGTAGATGTTTCTTCTCTTCCGGTACGTGCTTTGGATCTCATCCATGGCGGGTCTCCGTCGGGAGGGGGAGGATGTCCCCTGGGTACGACGCCATTCTCCCACACGGAGCCTGTTCCGTCAATGCGGAAGCGCACGGGGCCACGATGGCTGACCGCCGGGCGCCGTCACCTCTTGTAGACGATGATCTCGTGCCAGTTGTCCCTGCCCGGCTCGACCAGGATGGTCTTGCCGCCCACGTATTCGGGGGAATCGATCTCGATGCTGTAGTCGCCGCGGTCGAACGGCTCCGTCACGCTGAAATTGCCGATATGGTCCGTGTAGGCGCTCGACGGCGGCGCTTCGTGCGTCTTTTTCCTGAGCACGACATGCACGTCGCTTACGGGGGTCACGCGGTCCTCCCGCAGGACCGTGCCGCTGATGATGGTGGGCGCGGCCGCCGTCGGTCCCGCGGCAGTGCCGGCGGCCCCGGCCGGCCCGGGAGCGACGTTGCCCCGGTGGAGGCAGCCGCTCAACGATGCACAGGAGATACCCAACAGTATGGCGATGATGATTTTTCCGAACATGGCGCTCTCTCTTGTCCTCCGACTGATCGTCTCTTCCCGGCCGGCGCGCCACATGCCACTGCAACGCGGCGTGCAGAGGGGAGTGACCGGCCGGACCCGTGTCCTCATTAGAACGAGTATACACCCTTCTACCCCAGGAAAAGGTATATTTCAACAGCAATTTCAGTATGTTAAAAATTTTAACACTTTTGGGCGGTGTTAAAAAAAGTAACACTTTTTGATGCGGCCCTATAACATGTTGTTATTGTAAGGTAAAAATAGTATGGTGCAACCTCCCGTCCCTCCTGTTTGTGGCATTTTGATACGCCGTCAGACGGACGGGTCCCGTCCGGGCCGGGCAGGATGGGCAACCCCTGCGACATTTTTTGCAGGGAGGGACATTGGTTGCCTCTAATAATACGCGCAATTTCCATATGTTTTGCGGTTTTCCTGGGCCGGCCAGGCAATTTCAGTCGCACATGTATACAGCATGTACACTTTGCAAATTACTAAAATATTTAGATAAAATTGTCTTGCATCTTTGGCGCGCGAATTGCTGACCATAATGGGCAGGAACGGTTCGGGAACGTGCGTGATGATCATAAAACCGTGGAGGTTGAGATGAGCGTGTGGACGGATATGAAGGTGAAAGCGAAGATCATGACGCTGGTGCTGGCGAGTTGTGCCGCGCTGGTGCTGGTGGGTGGCTTCGGCGTGGTGAACATGTCGCGCATGAACGGCGACGAGGCGGAGCTCAAGGACGGCATGCAGCAGACCGCGCTCTTGCAGGACTTGAAGAACGGCTTCCTGGCCATGCGCCTGGACGTGGTCTACATGCTGGCGCTCAAGGATGCGGCCCAGATCGGCGAAAAGGGCAAGGACTTTACCCTCCAGATCGAGAACGTCCGCAAAAAGCTGACCGAGGTGGAAAAGACCGATCTGGATGCCAAGGAGAAGGAAGAAATCGGGGCCTTCCGCCAGGGGTTCGAGGCCTATGCGGTCGAGGGCACCAAGCTGGCCGACATGGCCAAGGCCGCCCACGCCTCGGGCGACGCGGCAGCCATAGAGGCGGCCCTGACCTTCGCCACCGGCAAGGTGGCCCCCCTGTACGCCAAGCCGGCCCAGGTCGTCGCCGATATGGTGACGGACAACATCAAGGGCGGCGAAGACACCTACCGGCACAGCAGCGATAATTTCCGGCGCATCCGGCTGGTGCTGCTGGCGGTGGTGGCCCTGGTGGCGGCGGTCTCCCTCTTGGGGGGCAACCTGATCGCCAACTCCGTATCCCGCCCGCTCCAGGCGGTGCTGGATACCCTCCGCGAGGTGGCGGGCGGCAACCTGGCCATCCGGTCCGCCATCGTCAGCAAGGACGAGATGGGGATGCTGGCCCGCGAGGTGAACGGCACCGCCGAGAAACTGCACGGGATCATCTCCATGGTGGCGGGTAACAGCGCCCAGGTCGCTTCGGCGGCGTCCGAGCTGCACGCCACCGCCGCCGAGATGGCCACCGGGGCCGAGCAGATGGCGGCCCAGGCCGGTACCGTGGCCACGGCCAGCGAGGAGATGTCGGCCACCAGCGGCGACATCGCCCAGAATTGCCACCACGCGGCATCGGGGGCGCACCAGTCCAGCCAGGCCGCCGAGAGCGGCGCGGGCGTGGTGGAGAACACCGTCCAGGTCATGGGGCGCATCGCCAGCCGGGTGATGAGCACGGCCAAGACCGTGGAGAGCCTGGGGGCGCGCAGCGACCAGATCGGCGAGATCGTGGGGACCATCGAGGACATCGCGGACCAGACCAACCTGTTGGCGCTCAACGCGGCCATCGAGGCGGCCCGTGCCGGCGAGCAGGGGCGCGGCTTCGCCGTGGTGGCCGACGAGGTGCGGGCGCTGGCGGAGCGGACCACCAAGGCGACCCGCGAGATCGGCGAGATGATCAAGGCGATCCAGGGCGAGACCCGGGGCGCGGTAGGGGCCATGGAAGAGGGGGTCAGGGAGGTGGAGAGCGGCACCAGCGAAGCGGCCAAATCGGGGGCGGCGCTCCAGTCGATCCTGGAGCAGATCAACGCGGTGAACATGCAGGTGAGCCAGATCGCCACGGCCGCCGAGGAGCAGACCGCCACGACCAGCGAGATCAGCAGTAACATCCAGCAGATCAACGAGGTGGTGCAGCATACGGCGCGCGGCGCCAGCGAGTCGGTCATCGCCGCCAACCAGCTTTCCACCCTGGCCGAGGAGTTGCAGCGCCTGGTGGGGCAGTTCAAACTGTAAAAAGGCCGTAGGGCAGGGGCACTAAATGGGACGTATGGGTCTGATAAAGACTTATAGGTCCCATTTGTGTTATAACGTCTTCTTCCCGCAGGGGCGTATTGCATCGCCCCCTGCGGCCATACCTCCGCGTAAAGGAGCCCCGCATGTCCCCTTCGATCATTACCGCCCTTGGCGAACGCATCCTGGTCATGGACGGCGCCATGGGCACCCAGATCCAGGAACACAGCCTCACGGCCGACGATTTCGGCGGCCCCGCCTTTGATGGATGCAACGAGCATCTGACCCTGACCCGCCCCGACGTGATCAGCGCCATCCACCGGGATTACCTGGCGGCCGGGGCCGACATCGTGGAGACCAATACCTTCGGCGCCACCGACATCGTCCTGGCCGAGTACGGCCTGGAGGGGCAGGTCTTCGAGCTCAACCGCCAGGCCGCCCGGCTCGCCCGGGCCGCCTGCGACGCCGTGGCCACGGCCGCGAAGCCGCGCTGGGTGGCCGGCTCCATGGGGCCCACCACCCGCACCATCTCCGTCACCGGCGGGGTGACCTTCCCGCAGTTGGTGGATGCCTTCCGGCTCCAGGCCCTGGGGCTTCTGGCCGGCGGCGTCGATCTCCTGCTCCTGGAGACCGCCCAGGACACCCTCAATATCAAGGCCGGCGCCGAGGGGATCCGCCTGGCGTTCGGGGAACACGGCAGCCGGGTGCCGCTCATGATCTCCGGCACCATCGAGGCCAGCGGGACCACCCTGGCCGGCCAGGGGGCCGAGGCGCTCTACGCCAGCCTGGCCCACCTGGAGGACCACCTGGGCATGATCAGCATCGGGCTGAACTGCGCCACCGGCCCGGAGTTCATGACCGACCACCTGCGGGCCCTGGCGGGGCTGGCCGCCTGCCACGTGTCGGTCTACCCCAATGCCGGGCTGCCGGACGAGCACGGCCGGTACGCCGAAACCCCCGCGTCCCTGGCCCACAAGCTGGCCCGGTTCGTGGACGAGGGGTGGCTCAACATCGTCGGCGGCTGCTGCGGCACCACCCCGGCCCACATCGCGGCCATCGCCCGGATGGTGGCGGGCAAGGCGCCCCGTCGCCCCGGCACGGGACGCAGCCGGGTCGTGGCCGGGATCGAGCCGTTGTTCGTGGAGGAGGACGTGCGGCCGGTGCTGGTGGGGGAGCGGACCAACGTCATCGGTTCGCGCCGTTTCAAGAACCTGATCGTCGCCGAACAGTTCGAGGAGGGGAGCGAGATCGCCCGGGCCCAGGTGCGGGGCGGCGCCCAGGTGATCGACGTCTGCGTGGCCAACCCGGACCGGGACGAGGCGGCCGACCTGGAGCGCCTGCTCCGCTTCCTCCCCCGCAAGGTGCGGGTGCCGGTCATGATCGACAGCACCGACGCCCGGGTGATGGAACTGGCCCTGCAACGCCTCCAGGGGAAATCCATCCTCAACTCCATCAATCTGGAGGAGGGGGAGGAACGCTTCGCCCGGGTGGCGCCCCTGCTGCAGCGCTACGGCGGCGCCGTGGTGGTGGGGTGCATCGACGAGGACCCGCAGCACGGCATGGCGGTCACGAGCAAACGCAAGCTGGAGATCGCCCGGCGCTCCCACGACCTCCTGGTGGAACGCTACGGCCTGCGCCCCGAGGACCTGATCTTCGACCCCCTGGTCTTCCCGGTGGGGACCGGCGACGAGAACTACATCGGTTCGGCCGGCGAGACCATCGAGGGGGTGCGCCTGATCACCGAGGCCTTTCCCCGGTGCAGCACCATCCTGGGCATCTCCAACGTCTCCTTCGGCCTCCCCCAGGCGGGGCGCGAGGTGCTGAACTCGGTCTTCCTGCACCACTGCGTCAAGGCCGGCCTGACCTACGCCATCGTCAACACCGAGAAGCTGGAACGCTACGCCGCCATCCCCCCCGAGGAGCTGGCACTGGCGGAAGACCTGCTCTTCTGGCGCGGCAGCGACCCGGTGGCCGCCTTTGCCGCCCATTTCCGCGAGCGGGTTGCCGCGCCCCGCATACCGGCCGCGGCCCTCTCCCTGGACGAGCGTCTCCCCCGCTACATCGTGGAGGGGAGCAAGGACGGCCTGGCGGCGGACCTGGATGAGGCCCTGGCCCGGGGCGACAAACCGCTGGACATCATCAACGGGCCGCTCATGGCCGGCATGGCCGAGGTGGGGCGGCTGTTCAACGACAACCAGCTGATCGTGGCCGAGGTGCTCCAGTCGGCGGAATCCATGAAGAGCGCGGTGTCGCACCTGGAACCGCACCTGGAGAAGGCGGACAGCGCCGCCAAGGGGAAATTGCTCCTGGCCACGGTCAAGGGGGACGTGCACGACATCGGCAAGAACCTGGTGGAGATCATCCTGGGCAACAACGGCTTCCAGGTGGTCAACCTGGGGATCAAGGTGCCGCCCGAGGAGCTGATCGCCGCGGCGCGGCGGGAAAACCCCGATTTCATCGGCCTCTCCGGGCTTCTGGTCAAGAGCGCCCAGCAGATGGCCGTCACCGCCGCCGACCTGAAGGCTGCCGGGGTCGAGGCGCCCCTTCTGGTGGGTGGGGCGGCCCTGTCCCGCCGCTTTGCCGACAACCGCATCGCCGCGGAGTACGGCGGCCCGGTGCTCTACGCCAAGGACGCCATGCAGGGGCTGGACATCGCCAACCGGCTGAGCGACCCGGCCCAGCGCCCCGTGCTGTTCCAGGAGCTGGCGCAGCGCCAGGAGGAGTCGCGCCGCGAGGCCGCCGCCCGGCCCGTCGCCGCACCGGCGGCCCCTGCCACCGCCCGCTCGGCCACGGCCGCGGATTGCCCGCTCCCGGCCGTCCCGGATTTCCAGGAACACATCCTGCGGGAGATCCCCCTGGACCACGTGCTCCCCTACATCAACCGCCAGATGCTCTACAGCAAGCACCTGGGGCTGACCGGCGCGCTGGAGAAACTCCTGGCCGCCCGGGACGAGAAGGCGCTCAAGCTGCACGGCGAGGTGCAGGAGGCCATCGACCTGGTGCGGGAACAGGGGCTGATCCGCCCCCACGCCCTCTACCGCTTCTACCCGGCCGCCGGGGAGGGGAACGACCTGATCCTCTACGACCCGGACGGCTCCGGGACCGAGGTCATGCGCTTCACCTTCCCCCGCCAGCCGGGGGAGGAGCACCTCTGTCTGGCCGACTACGTGCGCCCCGTGGCCAGCGGCGAGCGGGACAGCGTGGCCCTGTTCGTCACCACCGCCGGCGACGGGGTCCGCCGCCAGGCCGAGGCCTGGAAGGGGGAGGGGCTCTACCTCAAGTCCCACCTGCTCCAGGCCCTGGCGCTGGAGATGGCCGAATGCACGGCCGAGTTCGTCCACCGGCGCATCCGGGACGCCTGGGGGATCCCCGACGACCCGGCCCTGTCCGTGGCCGCCATCATGGACGGCGGGTACCGCGGCATCCGGGTGTCCCCCGGCTACGCCTCCTGTCCCGAGATGGCCGATCAGGAGAAGATCTTCGCCCTGCTCCGCCCCGAACAGATCGGCATGCAGTTGACCGAGGGGCACATGATGGACCCGGAGGCGAGCGTCTCGGCCCTGGTGTTCCACCATCCCCAGGCGCGGTATTTTACTATTGGACGGTGAATTTTTTGGGGGGAGGGGGCTTGTCATGCCGCGTTGCAAGTGACAATTGGGATGGCGCTATTATCAACCACCCCCAGCCCCCCCTTATCAAGGAGGGGAGACCAGAGTGAACCACCCCCAGCCCTTTAAGACCTTAAAGGGTTGGGGGTGGTCAGGCAGCAGCAATTTCTACGTCATCAAAACCCCACCCGCAGGCCGAGCACCACGCTGTGGTTGTAATAATCCATCCGGAAATCCGTCCCGTCGGCCTCCCTGAGGTTGGGGCGGACCGCGCCGAAAAAGCGGTACCCCAGGTCCAGGTTCAGGTGGTCCGACAGGGCGTAATCGACCCCCAGCCCCGCCTGGTAGGCAAAGGTGAAGGCCGAGTCGCCGCTCAAGGGCTGGCCGGTCACCCGCAGGTCCGAGGCCTCGATGCGGGCGGCCCCCAGGCCGAGCCCCAGGTAGGGGGACCAGGACCGGTCGCCGAACAGGATGCCGTAGAAGTTGAGCAGCAGGCTGTCCGCCGTCACGTTGCCGCTCGCGGCCACGCTCCCCTCGGCAAACGTGGCCTTGTCGAGCCGGTTGCTCCGGTGGCTGTATTCCAGCTCGATGCGTCCCTCGCCCGCCGTATTGCCCGGCTCGAAGTCCCACCCCAGGACGGCGCTGCCCATGAGGCCCGGGTCGAATTTGAGGCTGAAATCCCCCTGGCTGTCGGAGCCCTTGGCGGACATGAGGGCGTTGCCCCCCAGGAATACCCCCCCATAGGGGCCCGCGTGCTGTGCCCGGGCCGGGCCGCACAGCACGAGCGGCAGGCCGAGGGCGATGATCATCAGGCCGATTCGTTTCATCATATTCCTTCCCTCATCCATAAAAAGAAAATTAAGTATGTGTCTCCGCGCCGTTGACGTAACGAAACGAACGGGCTGCACCAGCGGGGCCTCGCAGGGGCGGGGTGCCCCCGCCCGATGGCGATTTTTCCCGGTGCCGCTGCGGCTCTGCGGCAGGGTTTCCGCGCAAAGGTGCCGGCCCGGACCCCACGGCTAGGGCGCCTTGACCGTCACGGTCACGGTCTCGGTCTTGTTGCCGAAGGTGGCGGTCAGGGTCGTGGAGCCGCTGTTGACCCCCATGATCTGCCCCTGCAGTTGCTGGCTGTCCGCCGGGATGGCCACGTTGGCGTCGGCGGTCGTCCAGACCGTGTCCCCGGTCACGTCCGCGGTGGTGGCGTCGGTATAGGTGGCCGTGGCGGTGAAGGCGGTGGCGGAGCCGATGGTCAGGTTCGTGGTGGTGCTCGGACTGATGGCCAGGCTCTTGAGGGTTTTCGCCTTGACCGTGACGGTCGCCGTTTTGCTCGTACCGTCATATTCGGCGGTGATGGTGGCGGTGCCGGCGGCCGCGGCGCTGACCTGGCCGCTGGCCAGCCCGGTGGTGCCGATCGTGGCGACGGTGTCGGTGCCGGAACTCCAGGCGGTGGTGTCGGTCACGTCCTGGCTCGTCCCGTCGTTGAAAACGGCGGTCAGGGTGAAGCGGCCCGTGGTCCCGCCGGTCAGGCTCAGGCTGGTGGGGGAGATGGCCAGGCTGTTGAGGGACGGGGCGGTGACCGTCAGGGTGGCCGTGGCGCTCTTGGAGACCGATTCGGCGGTGATGGTCACGGAACCGCTCGCCAGGGCGCTGGCCCACATCACATTGCCCGACGGCGTGGTCAGCGAGGCGCGGCTCGCGTTGTCCACCGTCCAGGTGAGCGCCCCGGTGATGTCGCGCGTGCTGCCGTTGCTGAAGACGCCGGTGGCGCTGATGCGTCCGCTGGTCCCCTTGACCAGGGTCTGGCTGGCGAGGGAGATGCTGATGCCCGTCAGGGTGCCGCCCGTCACCGTGAGGGTGGTGGTGCCGCTGATGCCGCCCAGGGTGGCGCTGATGGAGGTCGTCCCAGGGGCGGAGGTCACGGTGCTGCCGCTGGTGGGGACGGGCGCCACGCTGGGGGTGGACGAGCCCCAGGTGACCTGGCTCGTGATGTTGCCGGTGGTGGCGTCCGAATAGGTGCCGGTGGCCGTAAAGGTGGTCTTGGACAGGGACAGGACCGAGGGGGCGGCCGGCGTGACCGCAATCGACTGGAGCACCGGCGCCGTGGCGGTGAGGAGCGTGGTGCCGCTCATGCCGCCGAAGGTGGCGCTGATGGTCGTGGTGCCGGCGGCCAGGGCGGTGGCCAAGCCCCTGGTGTCGTCAGCGGTGTCGCTGATGCTCGCCACGGCCGTATCGCTGGAACTCCAGGCGGCATCGAAGGTCAGGTCCTGGGTGGTGGCGTCGGAGAAGGTGCCGGTGGCCGTAAACTGTTTGGTCAAGCCCTTGGCGAGGGTCGGGGCGGCGGGGGTGACGGTTATGGTGGTGACGGTGGCCGAACTTACGGTCATGGTGCTGGTGGCCGACACGCCTCCCAGGGTCGCGGTGAGCACGGCGGTGCCCGCTCCCGTGCCGGTCACCCGGCTCGGGGTGGCCGCGGTCGCGAAGGCGGCCACGGCGGTGTTGCCGCTGGTCCAGGTCACTTTGTCGCTGATGTCGCGGGTGAACAGGCCCGAGTAATTGCCGGTGGCCTTGAGTCTGGTGGAGGTGTTCAGGGCGATGGTGGAGTAATCCGCCGTGATGGTGATGGCGGTGAGGGGGGTGAAGTCGTTCTCCCGGGACGCGGTCCCGTCCCAGCCGCAGCCGGAGAGCAGTGCCATGAGAAGAACCGGCCAGAGCAGGTTGCGCATATGCTTCCTCCAAAAAGGGGTGTGAACCGTGTGGTCGCCGGAGATCGTCTCCCGGCCTGCCGGGACGGAGGGACCAGAGTAAGCCGAAATCGTCGATTTGGCAATGGCTCCGTGTGCGGGGCTCCCACAATTTCATATTTCCGGGAAAGGTGAACGGGGGCGGCCGCTCAGGGGCGAAGGTCTCCCGCGCCGGCCGCTTCACCTGCCGTGGCGGTCATTTTCGCGGTTGCCGTGGTGTCCTTCCTTGCTTTATTGATGGATTCTCATATAATGGGAGCGGAAGCGGGGGGCGGGAAAGCGCTCCTGCCCCCGTTGCCAAATCCGCACTACCGAATGCGCCGCGAGCGCATTGTCCGGCGAGGAGGCCACCATGTCGTTGAATGCGGCGATCTATGAGCAGTTGGGCACGGATGAGGGGACGCTGGTGGCGAAGTTCCACCAGGATATCGAGGGGATCTTCACGACCATGGTGGGGATCGAGGACCTGTCAGCGGCACCGGTCCTGGCGGACCCCACGACCCACTTCAGCCATTCCGTCACCGCCATGGTGGGGTTCGCGGGGCTGTTCAACGGCCTTTTGAGCCTGCACGTCCCCCAGACCCTGGCGCTCAGGTTCACCTCCGGCATGCTCGGCATGGAGGTCACCGAACTGGATGACGATGTCAACGACGCCCTGGGCGAGATCGCCAACATGGTGGCCGGCTCCTTCAAGCACCACCTCTCCCGGGAGGGGCACGAGGTGCGGTTGTCCACCCCCTCCGTGGTCACCGGCGGGGAATACGAGATCGCCTCCGGTTCCCTGGCCGATACCCTGGCCCTGCGGTACCACTGCGGTGGCGAACCGTTCATGATCAGCCTGGTGGTGGAGATGGAATAGCCGCGCCGGGATGGGACGGGCAGTAAAAAGGGGCGCTCCGTGCACGGGCCGCCCCTTTTCTTTTTCCCTGTCCGGTCGTCCGCCCGGCGCGGCTACGCCACGTGGACGCGGTTCTTGCCGGTTTTCTTGGCCGTGTAGAGGGCCTCGTCCGCCTTGTTGAAGATGACCCTTTTGTCCCAATCCCCGTGGTCGGAGCGGTAGCAGGTCACGCCGACGCTGATGGTGGCGGCCATGCTTCCGGCCGAAGCCTCGATGGAGCGCCGGATCTGTTCGGCGACGACGCCTGCCCTCGATGCGTCCGTTTCCGGCAGGATGATGCCGAATTCGTCCCCCCCCAGGCGCGCGAAGATGTCGGTGGTGCGCACCTTCTTCTGCACCAGCCTGCTGACGTTGACCAGCACCTGGCTCCCCACGAGATGTCCGTGGGTGTCGTTGATCTCCTTGAGCTGGTCCAGGTCGAACAGGACGAGGGAGAATTCCCGGCCGTAGCGCTGGGACCTGCTGATCTCGCGCCCCAGGGCCTCCTGGAAGTAACGGTAGTTGTACGTCTGGGTCAGGTCGTCCTTGTAGGCCATCTCCCGGTGCCGCTCGTTGCACTCGTGGAGCTCCCGGGCCAGGGCCTCGGCCTTGGCCCGCGCCTGTTTCAATTCCAGCATCATCATCTCGTAGGAATGGTACATGGCGCCCAGTTCTTCGTTGGCTTCCTGCAGGATCTGGGAAAGGGGCTTCATGGCCGCGCCGCCGATGCCGAAGGCGGAGAGCATCTCCCCGCTCTTGTGGGCCACCCCCTCGATCAGCCTGTCGGCGGCATGCTCCTCGAGGCCCAGGTCCGCGGTGAGCAGGTGTTTGGCCCGGGCGATCCCGGCCACGTCGTGGCTGTCGCTGTAAAAGGACGAGATGGCGTTGGCGGCCTCCAGCATGCCGATGTGCAGGCGGCAGGCGGGCGGGGCGTCGTCGCCGCTGTGGTGGTGCCCGATGGGGAGGTAGATGGCCTCGGGGAAGCTCCAGCTCTTGAACAGCTCCGCGCCCGCCGTCTGGTGGTCGAACCCGAAGAGGTCGCGTTCCAGGTGGTGCTGCGGGGTGTGCCCGTCCAGGGCGATCCGGCAGAGCCGGTGGTACTCCTGGGGGCGCCAGTTGCGCATGAGCAGGGCGCCGATGTCCTGGAGCAGGGCGATGAGGAAGAGGTCCCCGCCCGAACCGGTCAGGGCAGTGGCTATCTGTTCGGCGGCCACGGCCGAGGTCAGGGAGCGGCGCCAGAAGAGGTCGATGTCGAAGAAGCCGTCCTCCTCCACCTGGAACTCGTCGTACACCACGAAGGAGAGGGCGATGATCTTGACGATGTTCACCCCCAGGATGGCAACCGCCTTCTCGACGCTGGTGACCGTGCCGGAGAGGTTGTAGTAGGGGGTGTTGGCGACCTTCAGGAGCTTTGCGGTCAGGGAGGGGTCCGCGCCGATGACCCGGGCCAGGTCCTGGAAGGTGAAATCGTCCTTGCGCACCAGCTCAAGGATATTGAGGCAAATCAGGGGGGCGAAGGCAGCCTGGTCTTTCCCGTGATCATGGTCTGAATCGAATCCAATCTCGTATTCCTCGTTTTCTGCAAGGGGTGAATGCTCTTCAGTCCGCCGGAGAGCCGCCGTGGTTTATTTTCAGGAGCCCGCGCTGGATGGCGAACGCCTCGACCATATCTTCCGCCGTCACCGCGCCCATGTCCGTCAGCACCTCCCCCAGCGTGCGGCCCCCCTCCTGCTGCCGGGCCAGCGCGGCCTTCAGGGTGTCGCGGCTGATGAACGCCGCGTCCACCAGGATTTCGCCGATCTGCGCCGTGGGGGGCACGTCCGGGCCGCTCGCCGCCTGCCCGGTCAGCAGGTGCCGGCACAAGAGCAGGTCGTCGCGCCTCGTATGGTTGATGAGCAGCCGGATCAGGTGGCGCTTGATGGACAGGAGCAGTTCCCGGGTCACGCCCGCCGAGTCCATGGCCGCCTTGTACTGTTTCAGCACCTCGTTGCTTTGGGTATGCTCCTGGAGGTGTTCCTCCCTCTGGGGGTAGCCGCTTTTCACCATCAGGCGCTCTTCGCACCTGAAATGGTAGGCCGCAAACCCCTCGAGGCGGTCAAACAGCAGGGAAAGCCCTTCCGGGCCGCGGCCCTTGTCCACGGCATCGGAAAATTCGTTATACATATCAAAAAGATCGCGGTGTTGTCCATCTATTTCGGGGATTCCGAACAGTAATTCTTCGGGAAAGTGCATTGCCATAATTGCGCTGCTCCTTTGGCGAGCGGGGTGATGTGGCGGCCCGGGGGGCGGCGGCACGCCCCGGCCGGCCGCTGCCGGGCTTTGGGGCGGGTTGCGCCGCGTGCGGGGCATGGGCCCCGCGCCGGTCGGCTCCGTTGCAGGCTGCAAGCAAATATCTGCACGATGCATGCCACGACATGGCATTCGTTTCATGAGCCGTGGCTTAGATAGTGCCCGTGCCGCCTCCCCGTCCCTATCGTTATATATTTTTATATATATCGATGGCCGCCAAACAAACCTGCCGCCGGTTGCCTGGTCGCACCGGAGTGCCCTGATCCCCAAGGCGGCAATATCACTTTGATACGGCCGTTATCGAAGTGATAAAGATGGCGGCGGGTGGTCCGCGGGGTGCCGTGTGCGGCGCCGTTGCCGGCGGTGTCCTATCCCCGGCGCCCGGGTTCCATCATCTCTCTGGCGCGGCGTTTGGCTTCGTCCAGTTCCGCCTGGGTGAGCATGGCGTTGCGCATGGCGCCGAAGCGCGGGCCGATGCGGTCGTTGAGGAAGCGGAAAGTGGGCGATTTCTCCTCCAGCTCCGCCTTCATGAAGCGGACGCAGCCGTGGCATTCGGGATTGCTCACCACGTGCCTGCGGGCGTCGATCCCGTGGCAGAGGGACAAAAGGCGCATGCCCCACACCAGGGGTTCGCGGATCAGGCGGAACCACCAATGTTT
The DNA here is from genome assembly GCF_008330225.1 of Geobacter sp. FeAm09. Taxonomy (NCBI): domain Bacteria; kingdom Pseudomonadati; phylum Thermodesulfobacteriota; class Desulfuromonadia; order Geobacterales; family Geobacteraceae; genus Geobacter; species Geobacter sp. FeAm09. Next base: position 955,988 of record NZ_CP042466.1, read on the forward strand.
TCCATAACAGCGCCGCACGAGGAGCAGCGCGCAGTTCTTGCAGACAACGGGGGAGAGTTCCTGGGGCATGGTTGTTTCTTCCTTCTCGGTCGGGCCGGCGGCGCGCCGTCGCGTGAGCGGTGTTCCCGGGCCGATTGATGCTCGTCGCGCGGGGCGAAGGGGACATCATACCCCCCGCACCGTGTTCGCGCAAGGCGCAATGACGGCCGGACGGCATGCGCCTTCGGGCGTGGGCAGGTTTCGGGCATGAAAAAGGGCAGCCCCCGTGGAGGCTGCCCCTGAAGCATGTCGTCCCGGCGGTCAGTCCACCGCGAGGATGACGTTGGACGCCTTGATGATGGCGGTTGCGGTACCTCCCACGGCCAATCCCAGGCTCTTGACGCTGCCGTGGGTGATGACGGCGCTGACGGCGGTGCCGTCGGCGATTTCGATATCCACCTCGGCGCTGACCGGGCCGTCGACGATGCGGGCGACCTTGCCGGTGAGGGTGTTGCGGGCACTGATCTTGTCGGCCTTGACATCGGTGGCGATAATGACGGAGCTGGCCTTGACGATGGCATAGGCGTTCTTGCCCGCGGCCAGGCCCAGGTTGGCCACGGCGCCGTTGGTGACCACGGAGACCACCTGGGCGCCCCCCGCGAGGGTCAGGACGACCTCGGAATTGACCGCCCCTGTGGTGATGGCGGCGACTGTGCCGGCAAATACGTTGCGTGCGCTTACTTTCATGATGGCACCTCCTGTGCTGCTGTCCCATGGTTGAATAGCATATAGGTAAGGACCCCGGGAGCCGTAGGCCCGAGCGTGGGGAGCCCGGGGCCGTGCCACGTCGGTTGGCCAGGATTTGGGTTTAGTATACCACAAGGCGGATCACGCTTCCGCTTTTTCCGGAAAATTTTTGCCCCGCGCCCGCAGGCGTCGCGCCGGCCCCAGCCACGGCCATGCCGGCCGCCGGGACAAAAAAAGGCGTCACGGCGGTTTCCCGCGGTGACGCCTTGGTCGGTCCCTTGTCCGCCACCCCGTCAGGGGCGCGGCGCGGCGGTACGGATGATGGTGCCCACGTGCTGCCCGCGCAGCGCTGCCGTGAGCCGGCCCGGCACCAGGCCGTTGACGACCTGCACGCTGTGGATGTGGCGCGCGTTGGCCATGATCTCCAGCATCGCGCGGTCCACGGGCAGGGTGCCCGGCTGCTTCGCCAGATCGGCGTAGCTCACCTCTCCGATCAACTGCGCGTCCTTGCCCTCGGGGCCGTTGGGGTCGGCGCTGTACACGCCGTCCACGTCCTCCACGATGGTGAGACTGGCCGCCCCCAACGCATCCGCCAGCAGGAACGCACCCGTGTCGGCCCGGTGGACCGGGATGCGGGAGGTCGGGAACTCATGGTGGTGGTACGGCGGGTAGGCGCTGCCCACAACGGCCCGGGCGGCGGCCAGGTGGATCGCCAGCTGGCTGGAGATGGTTGGTTTCTCCACGTAGGAAACGAAATCCTGGGCGAGCAGTTCCGCCAGGATCTGGCCGTTCTGCCCCGCGTCGCTCGCGGCCAGGGGGGCCAGGGAGCCGACCGGCAGCCCCAGGTCGAGGCCGACCCTCATGAGGTGGCGGGCGCGGATGCCGGCGCCGGTCAGGATGAGCAGGCGGTGTTCCGGCAGGAGTTTGCGGATCTCCTCCACCATGGGCAGGATCGCATCCCGGCCCCGGTCCATGATGGAGCGGCCGCCGATCTTCACGACGTGCAGCCAGGGGAGGAGCTGCATCGGGCGCACGCCGGCCACGGGATTCGTGATCGCCCCGTTGAGGAGGGTCTGGTGGGCGAGTGCGGAGGCAACGTGTTTGATGGTATCAGGCGTAGTGTTCATGATAGTACCCTCAGTCTGCAGTTATTATGGTGCCGACATGCTCGCCTGCGAGCGCGCGTGTCAGGTTGCCGGGGACGAGGCCGTTCACCACCTGGACCTGGCGGACATGGCGGGCCGCCTTGAGGAGGTCGAGCATGGGAAATTCCAGGATCGAATCGTGCAGCCCCTTGGCCTTCATCTCATCCACCGAGATCTTGGGGATGAAGGACGCGTGCTTCGCCGTCTTGGGGTTGTCGGTGTACAGGCCGTTCTCGTCCTTCACATAGACCATGGCCTTGCAGCCGAACTGTTCCGCCACCAGGAAGCAGCCCGCATCGGTGCGGTAGGGGGGGATGACGTTGTCCACGGAGGGCCGTATCCAGAGCCCGTAGGGGGGCATGCCGCTGAAGACCACCGCGTGCACCTCGGCCAGGTAGAGCGGCACCGCCGACAGTGCGGCGTTGTCCACCGACGAGATGCCGTGTTTGGCGAGCAACTGCCCCAGCATGGCGGCGTTCTGGTTCGCCACCGAGGCACCCAACTGGGAGAGGACGCCGGCCGGCAGGTTGAGCCCCGCCGCAATGGAGTAGAGATGCCGGGCCCGGGTCCCTGCGCCGGTGCCGATGAGCATCTTGTGGTCCTTGCGGGCCGCCACGATCTCGTCCACCAGGGGGTAGACGGCCGCCCGTCCCCGGTCGATCAAGCTCTGGCCGCCGATTTTGACTACCGTTGCGTCCGGCAGAATCCGGAAGTCTTCCGCACGCTCCGCCGCTTCCAGGAGTTCCGGATCGGTCAGATGCTTCTGTTTCAGAAGCTCTTCGAGTTCCGTCGTCGTCTGGTCCATAGAACCCTCCTTACGTTGTTATTCGGCAAATTCACCTGTTGATATGGTCCGTTGCGGGAAAACTATAGATGCTGACGTTATCGGGTGCAAGTGAAATTAACGTTGTGTAATCTGTATTATATCGTCTGTTTTCAATAGGTTGCGTTGTGTCGGCGCAGTTATTGCCCGTGGCGTATCCCCCTGTTCCGGCAGGGGTTTGCCGTTGTGGTGATGTATCGTTTGCCATGTAAAAAGAGGAAGCCGGCGGCCGTGGAGCGCCGTCGGGTTTTTCGTGTATACGCCGCGGGGTTATAACCCTTCGGAGGGCGCTGCGTTCCGGGAAGAGAGCGTGCCTTAGGGCCTACTCGGCCGCCGGCTGCGCGCCGTCCGCCGCGGCGTCGTCGCCGGCGCAGCAGCAGGTGTCGCCGGCGGCACGCTTCGCCTTCATGAACGGCTCGATGGTGTAGCTCAGGGCCGATGCCGCAACGCCCCCCGCGATCGGTCCCAGCACGTAGACCGTGATGAAGCCGAACCCTGCGTCGGGGAACGCCGCCGCGCCCCAGCCGGTCATCCAGGCGAAGATGCGGGGGGCGAGGTCGCGGGCGGGGTTGAACCCGGCCTGGGTGAGGGGGGCGAGGATGGAGATGAGCGCCGTTACCGTGAGGCCGATGAAGAGGGGGCTGACGGTGTCGGACGGCCTGCCCAGGTTGCACCCCTCGGTGAGGGCGAAGATCATGGATACCAGGATGAAGGTGCCCACCGCTTCGGCGAGGAAGGCGGCGTGGGGGGACACCGCCGCCGCCGGGCCGGCGCCGGGGCTGGGATAGAACTCGCCGAACATCTGGGCGGTCTTGACCGATTGCGGGGTGCCGCGCACGATGCCGTTGATGCTCTCGAAATGGGCGATGGAATCGGCGAAGAGCAGGTAGAGCAGGCCGGCGGCGATGAACGCACCCAGGAACTGGGCGCAGAGGTACACCGGCAGCCGGTCCCAGGACATGCGGCGCCTGACCGCCATGGCGATGCTGACCGCCGGGTTGAGGTGGGCGCAGGAGAGGTGCCGGGTGGCGTAGATGGCGAGGGTCACCCCCAGCCCCCACACCATGGCGACCTGGAACAGGCCCGCATGGGCCGAGAAGAGCACCGATACGGCGACGGAGGAGCAGCCGATCAGCACCAGCAGAAAGGTGCCGAAGAGCTCGCCGATAAACTCGTGGGTATATTTCACGGTCCAATCCTTTCGGGGACGTTCGTTCCGGTTGGGGGCGGCGTTCAGCAGCAGCCGCCGCCGGAGCAGGCGTCTGCCGGCGCCGCCGCCGGTGCGGGGCCGCAGGGGAAGGCGCCGTAGTGGACGGAGCGGTCGCCGCGTACCGTGAAATGCTTGCCGAAGCGGGTATCCTGCACCATGGCGGAGGTATTGCCGCACACCAGCAGCGGCTTGCCGGTGAAGAAGGTGTGGTGGTCGTCCAGGTCGAAGGAGTGGGGGCAGCCGGGGATGGTGCCGTTGTAGTAGGCCACCTGGCCGAAATCCTCGCAGATGTCCTCCAGGCAGGCCAGTTTGAAGGCCCGCACCGTGACGGAGCTGAAAATGGCCTGGCCGATCCTGGCGGCGATCTCCGGGTTGTCGATGGCGATGCCCCGCTTGGACACGGTGCGGTAGTCCTGACACCCCAGGGAACGGAGCAGGCGGCGGAAGTCCTCGATGTAGAGCGCCCCGCTCAGGCATTCGCCGTACAGGGTCGGGTCGTTTCTCAGCTCCTCCGGCAGGCGGCGGTCGGCGAACACGTCGGAGAAGTACAGCTCCCCCCCCGGTTTGAGGACCCGGAAGATCTCGGAGAAGACCCGCTCCTTGTCCGGGGAGAGGTTGATGACGCAGTTGGAGATGACCAGGTCGATGGAATTGTCGGCGATGCCGCAGCCGGCCAGGTCCTCGATGTAGCCCTGCCGGAAGTCCACGTTCGGTGCGGCGAAGCCGAAGCGTTCGGTCTGACCCGCCACATGCCTGCGGGCCACGGCCAACTGCTCGTCGGTCATGTCCACGCCGATGACGCGGCCCTCCGGGCCGACCAGCTTGGAGGCCAGGTAGACGTCCCTGCCGGAGCCGCACCCCAGATCCAGCACCGTGCACCCCTCGATGGCCGGGGGAATCGGCGAGCCGCAACCGTAGAACTTGTCCAGGATCTCCTCGTCGATCTCGGCCAGCACCGCCCGGTGCGCCGCCGGAAACGATTCGGTCGAGCAGCAGGCGCTCGTTTGCAGGTCCTTGGTTCCGGTCAGAACCTTGCCGTAGTACTCTTTTACCGCTGTCAGGGCATCAAGCTTTGCTTTCATGGTTTCCTTCCCGGAATTTCAGGTCTGTTGGTCTGCTTTCATAGAATAAGAATAACGGATCGGTGCGGCGCCTCGGTTTATGTACTCAGGCTTCCTCCACAACTGCTCCCCGTCCCGGCGGTGCAGGCAAAGCAGTGTTCCCCGGTGATCACCCTCCTGCCGATCAGCCCGGCGCCGGTCGCGGTTCCGATGTGGCTGACGGCCGCGTCGAGCGGCAGTTGCAGGGCGTGGTTGAAGTCGCAGTCGTACACCTGCCCCTGCCAATCCACGCTGATCATGTTCCGGCACATGACCCTGTTCAGGTTGTCGGGGTTGAAGTGGCCCACCAGCAGTTTCCGGTAGGCGGCCAGGCGCCCCTGGTTTTCCAGGTCCAGGCTGAACCGCCCGATGGGGATATTGGTGATGGTGTAGAGGCTGTTGAAGGTGATGCCGAACATTTTTTCCAGATTTTCCTTGTAGGCGGCCTCCAGGGCCGGCTGCGGGCCGGGCAGGAACGCGCCGCCCGGGTTGTAGACCAGGTGCAGCTTCGGACCGCTTGCGCCGCCGAAGCCGAGCCGGTTCAGGCGTTGCAGGATGCGGACGTTCGCCTCGTAGACGCCGCCGCCCCGCTGAGCCGTGACGTTTTCCTCCAGATAGCAGGGCATGGAGGCGACGATGTCCACGTTGTGCTCCAGCAGGAAATCCGGCAGGGAGACGTATTCGGGGTCGTCGAGCACGGACAGGTTGCTGCGGAGCAGGATGGTTTCCACCGAGGCGATCTTTGCCAACTCCCCGATCAGGTAGCGCAGGTGAGGGTTCATTTCCGGCGCGCCCCCCGTAAGGTCCACCACCGTGACCCCCTCCCGCCTCACGAAGCGCAGGCAGTCGTCCATGACCTCCCGCCCCATCTGTTCCTTGCGGTGCGGCCCCGCCTCCACATGGCAGTGGCGGCAGCTCAGGTTGCACACGTACCCCAGGTTCATCTGCAGACAATTCACGGAATCCCGCGTCAACGCCTGCCCGCTCTTCTCCACGTAGTCGTCGAACTCTCTCGTTTCCATGCGATGCGGCTTCCTTCCGGTTGATGGCCCGCCTGGTGCGGCCCTGGTATGTGACGGCCTACGGTACCATGGTGACGATTGCGAATGCAAATACAATTGCAATCGACAGGCCAAGGGGGAATGACGGAGGTATGATTTATAACTTGTTGAAATAAAAGTAATCTGCTGTGGCGGGGGAGCGGAAGGGGTTCTTGTTTTGAGAATTTGCTCTCAATTTGAAAAAATGACGAGAGGGGAACCGGTGCGAGTGCAGGCGGGATAGGTTGGATAAAAATGCAGTAAAGAAAGGGCGTTGCGTTCGGTTGTGCCGTGTCGTGCGGTGGAGTGCTCCAGGATTGCACGCCGGCCCCGGCTTGTTACCGTCCCGGGGGCGGCAGAGAGGTGGTCCGCTCTCAGGGCGGTGGGGCGGGCCTTTCCTCCGGGAGGGCCATCTTGAATGCCGGCTCCTTCTCCCGCAGTTGCCGGGCCTCGTCCCCCGCCGTTACCTCGAACCAGACGCTTTCCACCCGGCGCCCGGAAAAGGTCGGCCCGAAGCGGATGAAGATGGCGTCGTCCCAGGCATAGATCTCCTCGAAAGAGGGCTCCAGGACCCGGAGCTTCAACTGGCCGTAGGAGTAGCGGGTATGTTCGAGGGCGAGCTGTTGCATCAGGTGGGAGATGGAGTATTCGGTCACCCCCTTGCCCCGCCAGGGCCAGATCACGTTGAACACGGCAAGGGTATGCCGCCCCTTGTACTGGATCCCCTTGACCAGGTTGCCGTCGGCGGCGCCGGGGACAAACCTGAGCACCAGGGGGAGGATCTTGTCGGCAAACTGGAACACGATCTTGCCGCCGGCATACTCGATGGACTGGAACCAGGCGGTCCTCGTCAGGCTCTTGCGGCTTTTGTCCACGAGCCAGACCCCCTTTTTGAGGATCTTCTCGATCTCGTCGGCCGCCGAGGCGTACGGTGCTTCCCGGTCTGCGGCGCAGGCCTCCATGAAGCTGCCGATCTCCATGGCGTACGAGGTCTGCCGGGGGTCGGCATCCCCGGTGGCGTGCATGAGCGAGATCGCCGCCGTAATGATTTTTTGCTGAACCTCCGTAAGAGGGTCCGGGTGCCCGGTCACGCCTTCGACGGCGATCACCCGGTTCGGTTTGGCGGCCGCGCCTTCCGGATGGAGGAAACAGGCCATGAACCGGTCGAAATCCGGATCGGGTGCGGTCCTTTTCAGATATATGCCCATAGTAGCCAGCCCTGGTGTCCCGTGGAGATGGTCGAGGAGTCAATAGTATTGATTCTGCCCGGTATTGCAAGCGGATATTTTTCCCGATCCGGGCAGGTTGTGGTCGCCGGCGGTGCGGCAGGGGGGGAGGATGAAAAAAGGGGCCAGGATATGGAGGTGAACCTGGCCCCAAACGCTTGAAGTGAGAACCGGCGCGCCGGGGGCCCCAAGCAAAAACGTGATGTGTCGTACCTGATGATGATTTTTCGCACGTTATATGACAAAAGCCTGTCGATTGCAATCTTGTTTACATTTGCAATTGATTGGCCCTGACCCGTGGGGAAGGAAGCGGGTCGGTCAGGGGGCGTCGTGGGAGGAGGGGAAATCGGAGCGCCGGCCCGGCGGCGTGCCGCCCTGGGCAGGCGGGATGTCGCCCGCAAGGTGGGCGGCCAGTTCCCGGTCGGTCACGAGGATGTGCTGCATCAGCCATTCCTTCAGGAAAATCACGATCTCCAGGTTGTGCAGCGGCTCGCGGGCGTGGAGCCGGCTCTGCAGGTCGCTGATATGGCGGAAGAAATAGCTGTGCTGCTCCTGGTGGGCCTCTTGCGATGGGTAGGCGCACTGCCGCATCAGGCCGGTTTCGGTGCCGAAATGGTAGCTGGCATATTCGAGGAGCTCGGCGACGATACGCGCCATGCCGTGGGTGTCGTTCAACTGGATGGCGTCATAGGCCGCGTTGAGAAGTTCCACCAGGCGCCGGTGGTGTTCGTCCATGATCCCCACGTCGAGGTTGTAGCTGCTGTTCCAGGTGCAAAGCGGCATAGGCTGGTATCCGATGGTCGTGCGTCCGTTTGGTGAGATGAAGGGATTATACTATCAGGTTTCCGGCCATTTCAACCAAATTCCCGACGGAAAAGGTTGTCGCGGGGCGCCGGCCGTTTCGGGGCCTGCCACATTCTTTCCTTCTCTTACACCTTGTAGTTATCGCGAAAATGGTATAAAGAGTACACGGTTCCTGCCAGGACGCGCCGTTCGCCGGATCGGTGCGCCTGCGGCACCTTACCGGCGTTGGCTGCTCGGTTTTTGTTCACCACCAATGACGACACGGGACCCTTTAATGCACGATGCGAGCAGGACGCGGCGGCAGCTTCAAAAAGAGATAGACGCCTTGCGCGGCCGGGTTGTTCTCCTGGAGGAAACGGTAACGAAGATGCGGCACCGGGGCGAAAGCCACGGCGCAGCCTTCACGGACCGCCTGACCGGTCTGCCGAACCGCTCCATGTTCTACGACACCCTGAATACCGCCCTTTTCTCGGCAAAATCCAACGGCGGCAAGCTTGCCGTCATCTTCTTCGCCCTCGATCGTTTCAAACTCATCAACGATACCCTTGGCCAGTTCGTGGGGGACGCGCTCCTGCGGGAGGCCGCCGTGCGCCTGGACGCCTGCCTTGCGCCCCGCGACACCCTCTGCCGGCCGGGGCGGAACGAGTTTCTGCTGCTCCTGCCCGGCATCGGCGGCCGGGACGACGTCATGCGGGTGGTGGAGAGCGTTTTCGCCGCCATGGCGGATTCCTTCCTGCTGGCGGACCAGGAACTGGTCATCAACGCCAACATGGGGAGCTGCCTCTACCCGGAAGGGGGCGACAGCGCCGACGCCCTGATCAGAAACGCCTATGCCGCCCTGCTCAAGTCGAAGGATTTCGGGAAGAACACCCACCGCTTCTTTTCCCCCCAGAGCTACGAATCGGAATTCGGCCGGCTCCTGCTGGAAAACGACCTGCGCCGCGCCGTCAGCCGCCGGGACTTTGCCCTGCACTACCAGCCCCAGGTGGACCTGCAGGGGGGAAGGGTCGTGGGGGTGGAGGCCCTGGCGCGCTGGCAGCACCAGACCCTGGGGAACATCTCTCCCGACCAGTTCATTCCGCTGGCCGAGGACATCGGCGTCATGGCGCCCCTGGGGGAATGGGTGCTCAGGACCGCCTGTGAGCACCACCTGGCCTGCAGCAGTTCCGGCTGCCGGCCGGTCAGGTATGCGGTCAACCTCTCGCCCACCCAGCTCTACTCCGACAATCTGGTGCCCTGGATCTTCTCGGTCCTGGAGGAGACCGGCCTGGAGCCGGGCTATCTGGAACTGGAGATAACGGAGGGCGCCCTGCTGCAGAACAGCACGGCTACGGTGGCTGCCCTCAACACCCTGCATGCCGAGGGGGTGCAGATCGCCATCGACGATTTCGGCACCGGCTACTCCAGCCTCGCCTACCTGAACCAGTTCCCCATCAGCAAGCTGAAGATCGACAAGACCTTCACCGGCGCGGTCACCACGGACGAGAAGTCCGCCGCCATCTCCCAGGCGATCATCTCCCTGGCCCACAGCCTCGATATGCGGGTCATGGCCGAGGGGGTCGAGACCCCGGAGCAGTTGGACTACCTGCGGGACCTGGGATGCGACGAGATCCAGGGGTACCTGGTGTCGTGCCCGCTCCCCGCCGACGAAACCATGGAGTTCCTGGCCCGCCATTCCCACTCCCCGTTCTCCCGGTAGCGGCCGGTTCCGGCCTCCCCGCCCGAAAGCCCCCGGTTCTTCCGCCATTCTCCGCAGCGCCGCGGCGGCCGCCGGCGCTACTCCGGCGGCGCGTACACCACCCGGTTCCTGCCGCTCTCCTTGGCCCGGTACAGGGCGTTGTCGGCGCGCTTGATGAAGGCCTCGATGCCGTCGTTCTCCCCGAGCTGTGCCACCCCGGCGCTGATGGTTACCTGCGCCACCTCTTCGAAGGAATGCCCCGCCACGGCGCCGCGGATCTTTTCCGCGAGCACGGCGGCGCCTTCCCCGTCCGTTTCGGGGCAGGCGACGATGAATTCCTCGCCGCCGTACCGGACGAAGATGTCCGTGGCCCGGAGCATGGCGGCAACAACCTGTGCGATGGTCACCAGGACGGCATCGCCCCGGTGGTGTCCGTGGGTGTCGTTGATGGCCTTGAAGAAATCGATGTCGAACAGGATGAGGGAGAGCGGCCGCGCGTGGCGTTTGGCCCTGCCGGACTCGAAGGTGAGAAACTCGTAGAGTTTCCGCCGGTTGTACAGTGCGGTCAGCGGGTCCCGGTCCGAAAGCTCCCGGAGTTCATCCTGCAGCACCCTCTGCTGCGTGATGTCGGTGAACTCCACGGCGATGGCCATGACCCCGATCCGGTAGACCCGTACCGCGTAGTAGCTGGTTTTTCCCTGGTCCTGGACGCGCTGCTCGAAGGATTGGGGCCCCCATTGGCCGTCGGCGACCTTGCGGTGGATCTCCAGAAGCTCCTCTCCGATATGGAGCGGGAAGATGTCCTCCGCCCGCCTGTTGAGCAGCGGCACGTGGGAGATGCCGAGGATGCGGTCCGCCGCCGGGTTCGCGCCCGTGAGCACCAGGTCGCCGTTGGCTTCGAGGGTGAAGAAGTGCATCCCGGTCAGCGTGCACTCCACGACGCTGCGGAATTTCTCCTCGGAGCGGGCAAGGGCCTCTTCGAACCGTTTCCGTTCGGTGATGTCGTGGAAGACGACGATGATCCCCTCGCCGCTCTGGTCCACCTTCAGGGGGACCCAATGGGTCAGAAGGGTGGTCGCGGATTCCGGGACGTGGATCTCCCGCACGAGCTCCGTGCCGTAGCGGCTGATCTCGTTGAAGGTCTGGAGCAGGTCCCCGTTGCCGGCCAGCTCGGAGATGTTCTTCCCCTCTTCGTCGCCCTGGAAGGAGAAGAGATTCCTGAATGCCGGGTTCACCAGGATGATGGTCCCGTTGGTGAGAAGCACCATCAAGCCTTCCCCCATGCCCCTGAGGATGATGTCCAGACGCTCCTTTTCAAACTCCAACTGGGACATCTGGGCGTCGATGCGATCCCCCAGCGTATTCAGCACCCGCGCCAGGGCGCCGATTTCATCGTTGGCGGTGACGTCGAAGCGCCGGGAGATGCCGCTGTCGGCAACGCCGACCGCAACCGCGGTCATTTCCACGAGGGGGCGGGACAGCACCCGGGCCATGACCAGGCTCAGGCCGAGGGCGATGGTTACGGACAGCAGCATGTCCCGGAGGTACATGCTGCGCATTTTTGCGCCGTTTTGGTCCAGGATGCTTTGGGGCCGCGCCAGCCTGATGACCCCGCTGTGGCTGGCGGTCTTGTACGCCAGGGCGGTGTAGATCATCTTCGTCTGCGCGGTGTCGGAATAGCGGGCGGCGCTGCCCACGCCACGGCGCAACGCATCCTGTATCTCCGGCAGCCGCGCGAGGCTCCTGCGCCGATCGGCGCTTGAGCCCTGTCGCGACGAGTCCGCTATGGGACTGCCGTTCGCGTCGACGATGGTCACCCGCGCCCTGATCTCGTTACTCAACATGACCGCCAGTTTTTCCATATCCACGGCGTTCATGTTCGTGGTGTCCACGATGTTTTTTATCAGCCTCGCTTCGCCCAGGAGGCTTTTCTCGCTTTCAAGCCGGTAGATGACCTCGGAGTTCATCTGGAAGGCCACATGGTAGAACCCGAAGGTGATGATCACCAGCAGCACGAAGCCGCACATCAGTTTGGACCTGAATTTCATGGTTGTCCCGTGCTCCTTGGCACAATGATTTTGTCAGGGCGTCAGCAGCCGTGCCGTCATGAGTATATCAGTATGTTTAGTAATTTCCAATAATCGGCGTACACACCCGGGACCGGGACGAGAAAAGCCCGCCAGACTGGTCTGGCGGGCTGGGGGGCAGAGGTGGTGCGCTCCGGGGGAGCGGGAACGGGGCCGCACCCGGGAGGCCGGGCGAAAAAAAGCCCGTCAGGGGACCTGAAGGGCTATGCCGCCTGAGATCGGCAGGTGCCATTCGGCGGCCCCTCTATCCAGCAGTGCTGGACAGGTAGCTTTGCGTCGCCCGGTTACCCGGGGTTTGCCGTTTCGTAGAGGTCGCCCCCGTCCGGAGGAGGGGAGCGGATTGCAGACGAATCAGGTGAATTTTTCCTGAACATACCCGCCCCGTGCCGGTATGTCAATGGAATACCGGCAATGAATCCGCATAAATGCGTAGTTCATACCCGATTCCCTATGCCAGCCGGAAATGCCTGACCAGGGTTTCCAGCTCCCGGGCGTCGCCGGACAGGGCCGAGGCCGCGCCGGCGGTTTCCTCGGCGCCCCGGGCGGTCTGGCCGATGACCTCGGTGATCTGCTGCACGTTCACCGTGGCCTCGTTGGTCGTGGCGGTCTGCTCCTCGGCCGCGGTGGCGATCTGGCTGACCTGCATGGAAACGACGCCGATGCGGTCGAGGATGTCCTGGAGTGCCGCGCCGGAGCGCTCCGACGAGGAGGCGCCCCGCTCCACCTCGCGCACCCCTTCGTCCATGGCCTTGATCGCCTCGCGGGTCTCGCCCTGGATCGCCTTGATCATCTCGCCGATCTCCCGGGTCGCCGTGGTGGTCCGCTCGGCCAGGGCCCGCACCTCGTCGGCCACCACGGCGAAGCCGCGCCCCTGGTCCCCGGCCCGGGCCGCCTCGATGGCCGCGTTGAGCGCCAAGAGGTTGGTCTGGTCCGCGATGTCCTCAATGGTGCCGATGATGGCGCCGATCTGTTCCGAACGCCCCCCCAGGGCCTCGATGGTCCGGGAGGTGGTCCGGACCTGGTCGGCGATCACGTGCATGCCGTTGATGGTCTCCTGGACGATGGCGGCGCCGCCGGTGGCCGCTTCCGCGGACTGGCGGGAGGCGTCGGCGGCCATGCCGCAACTGCGGGCGATGTCGTTGCTGGTGGCGGCCATCTCTTCGCTGGCGGTGGCCACGGTTTCCGCCTGGGCCGCCACCTCCTCGGCGCCGGTTGCGATCTGGGTCGAGGCGGAATGGAGCTGGTGGGAGGCGGATGCCAGGTTGGAGGAGATGGCCGCGATCCGGGCGACCATGGCCCGCAATTCCTCCACCATGTTCCCCATGGCGGCCATCAGTTGGCCGGTCTCGTCCCGCGACGAGGCGGCGATGGTGACGGTCAGGTCGCCGCCGGCAATCCGGTTGGCGGCGTCAACCGCCCGGCCCAGGGGGCGGGTGATGGAGCGGGCGATGTACAGGCCGAGGCCGATGGACAAAAGGACACTGGCCAGGATCATGGCCAGCATGTAGCGGGTGCTGGCCGTGGCGTCCGCCCGGTCCGCCGCGGTGGAAGCCCGGGCCTGCCGCTGTTTGGCCTCGATCATCCGGTCGATGGCGTTTTGCAGGCCGGCGGCCGCCTTCTTGGTGTCGTCGGAATAGAACGCGGCCGTGGCCCCAGCTTTGTCGCCGCTCTTTTCCAGTGCGAGCACTTTCCCGATGCAGTCGCCGTAGGCCCTGTTCGCCTCCTTGAATTCGGCGAACAGTTTCCGGGTCTCCTCGTTGGTGATGCGTTTTTCAAAGCTGTCCATCCACTGGGTTATGCCGGTGCGCAGCCGGGCGCGCTCCTCGATCAGGGCCTGCTGCTGCCGGGGGTCGGTCGCCTCCATGGCCTCGCGCATGATCAGCCGCGCCTGCTGGAACTTGACGGCCGTCGCCGAGAGTTCCCCCAGGGGCACCAGCATGTTGTCGTACATCTGGTCGGCGCTCGCGGACATGCGGCGCATGTTCTTGATGCCGATGAAACCCAATGTGGCGGCGATCAGCGCCCCGACCATGAATGCGGCTATCAGCCTCGTGCCGATGCGAAGGTTGTCGAACATCTGTTTTTCTCCTTTTTTCGTGTGGGCGGTGTGCGTATCACGTTATTGTGCGGCCGGGCCCTTCCGTGAGGCGGCACCGGGACGCCGCAGCGCGTCGGGAACGGTTGTGGCGTTCACCGGAGCGCCGGTGCCCAGAGGGGGGCGCCCATGTGCGGTTTTGGGGCTCACAACCGGTCTCTGCGGCATCCCGGCAGGCTCTGGGATGGATAATCAATATTCATACCAAAAATAAAGTGTGATTAATGTGCATATGTTATGAAATCTTGCGTAGTTGCACCGGTGCGGCGGGGCGGGGAGAACGACGGTTTTGCGGGACGAAAGTGGTAGTTTTTTTAACACTTTCCGATATTGTAGCGATAAATCAGTTGTTTGGGATTGCCTCCGGAAATGGTGATTTTTTTAACACTTTTTGTTATTGCCAGCAAATACAGATAGTTGGCTTTGGGTGCGCAATGTTACTTTTTTTAACGCACCTTTGGGGAAGATTGTCCATGGCGGTGGGCCGGATGCGCCTGCGGCATTGCAGCGGCCGGCCCATTCCCCGCCAATGCTTGTGGTGTCATCCCCGCTCGTTCCTTAGACCGCCGCCTCGTTCCGGGCAGGAACGCGCTTCCGGGAGGTGGTGCGGGCGCCTCTGGCCGTGGCCGCCGCACCGTCCCTGCCGGCTCCCCCGCCGTCCGCGCCCACCAGGTAGCGCAAGCGCTGCGTGCCGTCGGTCGCGGCCTCGAAGAGGGCCAGGGCAACGTCGGCGGCGCTGACCGCCCGCGCCGCGGACATGGCGGCGAAAGCGGCGTTCGTGCGCCTGACGAAGTCGTCGTAGTCCCTGCGCGGCAGCTCCCCATCGCCCCGGCGGGCCGGATTCTCAACCCCGGCCGCGCCGCCGTGGGGCAGGACCATCTTGACCGCGATGTTCTGGGGGGCCAGTTCCCGGGCCAGCGCCTCGGAAAATCCCTCCAGGGCGAGCCGGCTGGCGCAGTAGAGGGAGGTCATGGGCAGGGTGAAGATGCCGGCCCCCGAGCTGGTGTTGATGATCAACCCCTGCCCGTTGGCCCGGAAATGGGGCAACAGGGCCCGGGTGACCCCCATGACGCCGAAGAGGGTGACGTCGAACTGCTCATGGATCTTCTCCCGGGGGATCGCCTCGAACATGCCGTAGCGGCCGTGCCCCGGATTGTTGATCAGGGCGTCGATCCTGCCGAACCGCCCGATCCCGGCCTCGATGGCCTGGTCGATGCTGTCCCGGTCCAGGGCGTCCAGGTGGGCCACCAGCACATTGTCCAGCCGCTTCAGGCCCGCTCCCCCCTCCGGCTGGCCCACGGCCGCGACCACATTCCACCCCCTGCTGGCGAACAGCCGCGCGGCGGCCTTGCCGATGCCCGACGAACATCCGGTGATGAGCGTTGTCTTCTTCATTCCCGTGCCTTCCTTTCGCCCCGGCGGTGGTGCCGGGTCAGCTCGCTGCGCCACGGCGCCACCCCGGGGGATGAAGCGGCCAGTGCCCCGTGCCGCCGTCTCCGCCCGCCCGCGGCAATCTTCCGCTGCCGGTGGCCGGGCGCGCCGTTTTTCTGAGAACCTGGTACGGTTGTACTCCGGAAGAACATAAATTTCAACAATAATTCCAATATGTTAATAAAATGCAATCTTTTCGGGGGGTGGGGGTGCGACCGGTTGCCGCGCACCACGAGCGGGGTGGACCGCGCCGGGCAATCGTCCCGGCCGCAGGGGGAGGTGGAGGCGCCACGGCTCGGCCAACGTGAAAAAATGTGCGCGCTCTCACATTTTTTTCCAGCCGCAGGGCCTATGATGGACCTATCGTAATGTTGTAAAGCACCGTTCCTTCGGGGTTGGAACAACCTGCCCGCCTCTGCCGCGCCGTCCCCGTACAAACAAAAACGGAAAACCCCATGGAGGTATCCCGTGAAGAAGCTCCTTTTCGTCCTCACCCTCATCGCGTCCCTGTACGTATCCGCCCAACCCGCAGCGGTTGACGCCGCCACCGGCCAGGCGGTATCCGTCGTGCTGACGATCAACAGCTCGGGCGCCCGGGGGGCCCAGTTCGTGCTCCAGGGGCTGCAGACCCCGTCTACCCCCTCCTACAGTTGCAGCAAGACCTCGGCCGCGGCCGGCGACGGCACGAGCGTCCATTTCGCCGTCGTGGACCTGAGCGGTATCAACCAGACCAAGGTCACCGTGCAGGGCACCCTCGTCGGCACCCTGGCGGTGACGGACGCCACCTATGTGGATCAGACGGGCAAAGCCATTTCCGGGAAGATCGCCATCAAGCAGTACTGACGGGCGGGCCGGTACAACGGGCCGGCGTCACCCGGTGAATTGCAGGGAAAAATGCGGGGCGTGCTGGGTGGGACCCGGCAGTCGTGAGGGGCGCTACGGCTGCCGGCGGGGAATGCTAGAATTTGAAATGAACGGCATACTTCCAGACGGTGCTGTTTTCGGGGTCCCTCACCGTATTGGCGGCGAATTTCTCGGCGACGATGCCGTGGTCGGTTTCGGCATGTCCCGCTCCCGGCCGCACATCCGTCCGTTCCGGTCCATGCTTGGGCGACAGCGTCCACCAGAGAAGCCCGATGAAGACGCCGATGGCGGCACCATACGCCGCAGCCTGACCGATCCTCCGGTCATCGTCGTTGGCTGCGGCTTTTCGCGGACCGACCGCGGCGGTGCAAAAAGCGACCAACATCGCGACAACAATCACCTTCTTCATGTTTTGACCCCTCCCGTTCCGGTTCATGAGGCGCCATAACCTTAGTGTAATAACAGGGCGCGTGCAAGATGGGGTGGTCGATTTCCCCGGTCTTTGCATACTGTGTATGAAATGAGCATGCCGGGCGGGACGTCGTGTGCTGCGGCGGGGCAGGGCGCAGGGGAGGAAAACCGGCCGGGGGAGGGCTGTGCCGGGAAAGCCGGCCGGCGTCTCTGTTGGGGCACGCCCCCTCCCGTGGCGGCGGGGGCGTGCCCGGTTGTCGCAGGCCGGCTATGCCTGGTTGATGGCCGCCAGGCGCCACGGATTGGCGCCCACCGGCCGGGTGAAGGTCCAGAACTCCTCGAATTTGACCGGCTCCACCTTGCTGCCGGACAGCACCGCGCCGGTGGTTTCGTCGGTGGTGTAGTCCAGCAGGTTCGCATAGATGGAAGCGGTGATATAGTCCTGTCCCGCCTCCTGCCACGCCTCGGCGATCCGCACCTCCCTGACGGCGATATTCTCCAGCCGGTTGATCTGCTTGTCCCGCAGCAGCCGGTCCAGATCGGTCTGGAAGATCCCCTTCATCTCATCGGTCAAAAGACCGGCCACCGGCGACAGGCCGCGATTCATCCACGCCCCCTGGATCTTGAAGAAGGTATCCATGGCCGCATCGGCGAAGCGGTTCTCGTCGAACGCGGGGTCCATCCGACGGATATGGGACAGGCCGGTCCCCGGATCGTCCGTTGCCGGCTGGCCGTCCTGCTGCGCGCCGGGCAGGGGGATTACCGTCCCCTGCCCGTACCCGTCCTGCCGGGAGAACGGGACTGCGCTACCGGACCGTTTTTTTTTGATAAAGCGGTAGATGAGATAGCCGACCCCCGCCAAAAGGGCGATCTGCACCAGACCGATGCCTCCGCCCCCCATGCCGCCGACCCCCGATCCCGCCCCGGCAAAGCTGCTGAACAGCATGCTTCCCAGCATGCCGCCGGCGAGGCCGCCGGCCATGCTCCTGAGGAAGCCGCCTCCCTGCTGTTGCTGGAAAGGCCCGGGCGCCGGCGCGGCCTGTTGCCGCGTCTGGCCGTAGCTGGACGATGGAGAGGGGCTGGCGGACCGGGAATAGCTGCGCGAGCCGCCGCCGTAGGAACGGCCCCCGCCGGCCCGGGCATCGGCGTTGAATTCGAATGCGGTGATGCTCAGGAACAGTATGGCCGCCGTAATGGCGCCCGCCTTGACAAGATGTTTCTTCATTCTGCTCTCCTTATTGGGTTGCTGTTTCCGTGGTCAGTCCAGGCACAGTTTGCGCCGGTTCTGGCTCCACAGGGCAATCGCCTCTCTCATGATCTCGGAAATGTTCTTGGACGTGGACTTTGTCAGCTTTTCCAGCGCCCTCTTCTCGTCGTCGTTGATGCGCAGTGAAATGATATTCTGCAGTTGCTCGGTCTTCTCCTTTTTCTTTCTCAGGCTCCTTTTGGACGGCTTCGGGTCCCTGGTGACCGCATTCCTTGGGTATGACATGATTTTCTCCTTTGCAGGGTAGTCTCCGCCGGGGAAACTCCGGAGGAAAACGGGGGTGAACGTGCCGGCGGCTGCGGGCCGCCGACGACTCGGGCCGTGCGTTACGCGCCTCCTTGGCGTGGCGGCCGGCATGGGACGGCACCGGGCCGCCGGCCGCTGGGGGACGAACGAAGAGATCCCCGGCGGAAGGGCGGCAGGGGGCGCGGTCCATGGCGGCCAGCGGCATGATGCGGCGGGAAGGGTGGGGGGTGATTGCGGGCAGATCGTGCGTACATGATACCTCCGGCGTTTCAGGCTGCGCCGGGGTAAATAAAAAAAGACCTTTACCCACGGCATAGGAATACGGTGGATAAAGGTCTTGCTTGCGATGGATATCGTTCCCGGTCCGAGCCTTGCGGCTGTGTTGACGAACACGGGATCAACCATGTCTCCGGTTGATAGCTACTCCCCTTTACGAGGCCCGAAGTGTAAGGGCACTGCCGGTTTCATGTCAAGCTATTTTTGTGCGCCGCTGTTTTTTCGGGACGGATTGCCTGCTGCCGGTGGCGGCCCCGTGGCGGGCCTTTCAGCTTGGTGGCACCGGCGTACTGGTGCTGCCGGTGCCGCCGCTGTCGCTGGGAATGGGGGTGCCGGTGCTAGGGGGGGAACTGGGAACGGGGGTGCCGGGGCCGGTGCCGCTGCTGTTGATCATGCTGTAGGAGGATATGGCGATGCCCCCCGCTCCCGTGACCGTGGCAAAGGATACGGTGGCGACGGGGCCGCTGCCGGATACCGCCCTGTTACTGACCATGGCGATCCTGATGGTGCCGGCGGTGAGCGTGTTGGTCGCCAACATCGCCCCGGAGGCCAAAGAGCCCAAGGCCACGGTGGGGGACGACATGCTTGCCGTGTCGTAGCGGAGGGTCAGCTCAATAGCGGCAACGCTGCTCAGGTTCGTGCCCTGGATGACATAGACGCCGTTTCCCGAAGCGGCGATGGACAGGTGGCTGGTCGCCGGGGCGCCGGCCGTGGAACCGCCATCCCCGCTGCCGCACGCGGCAAGCAGGCATGCCGTGCCCGCGGCCATGAGAACGGCCCGTATCCTCGTAACGATCTTTCCCATCCTCACCCTCCCTGATGGTGCCATAGCACAAAGAGCGCCAGTTCGCCGTCGCGCCCGACGGCAAATGTGCAGCAAAGGTGCATTTCATGAAAGTGCGGTACCTGTTGTATCCCAGGCAAACATATTTTTCAATCGTAATTTCAGTATGTTAAAAAAATTAACACTATTGTGGGGTGGTAAAAAAAGTAACACAAACCGCTCGTTTCATTAAATAGCGTGGTGTGGCACGAAAAAAGGCACCCGGATCGCTTCCGGGTGCCTCTGGACCGCTCGTTTTGCTGCCGGGGGTGTCCCGCCGGCTCAGGGCATGGGCGCGCCGGTGCTGTCGATCAACTCGACCGAGGCCAGGGAGGCGTTTCCCGCCCCGGCGACCGTTGCAAAGGAGACGGCGGCGATCTCGCCGTTGCCCGATAATGCCGTATTGCTGACGATGGCCAGCTTTATGGTCCCGGGGTAGAGCGTATTGGACGCCATGACCGCTCCCGCAACGAGCCCTCCCTGGGTGATGGTGGGCGCCGCCAGCACCGAACTGTCGTAGGTGATGGTCAGGGCTATGCCGGCAACCCCGGTCATGTTGTTGCCCTGGATGACCAGCCCGCCGTCGCCGGATGGGGCAAGGGATACGAATGCGCCCTTGCTGACGACGGTGTTGGATTGGGGGGTGCTGCTCACGGTCGATGACGCCGTATCCCCGCCGTTTCCGCACCCCCACAGCATCACCGCCATGCCCAGCACCACCACGACCTGAAACCATTTTCCCGCCCTGTTGCCGTTACCTCTCACGTCCATTGTACCGACTTTCCTTTCCATATCCCGTTGATTGGCGGGTGCGATGCTCCCTGGATGCCGTACCCGCTGCGTTTGAGACTATAGCGAATTGTGCAAAAAGATGTAAAGGAGTTTATTTGTCTTGTTTAGTGATGCGAATCACAGAAAGGCGGTCGGGGGAAGGGGGTGCGGGCATGGGCGGCCGGCCCGGCACGAAAAAAGGCACCCGAAACGTTCCGGGTGCCCCTGGCGGGTGCAGTGGCAGGCGTCTGCTCAGGCCACGTCCTGCTCCTCGTACTCCTTGAGTTTGCGGTAGAGCGTGGCCAGGCCGATGTTCAGCTCGCTGGCGGCCTGGGCCTTGTTGTCTCCCACCACCCGCAGGACGCCCAGGATATAGTCACGCTGGATCTCCTCCAGGGGGCGGATGGTTTTCCCGGTCAGCACCGGTTTCAGCGACATGGCCCGCAACTCGCACGGCAGGTCGTCCGTGTCGATCTGGCTGTCCTGGCACATGACCACGGCGTACTCCACGGCGTTCTGCAACTCCCGCACGTTGCCCGGCCAGTCGTAGCGGAGCAACTGGTCGGCGGCGTTGGGGGTGAACCCGGTGATGGTGCGCCCCTGGCCGTGGGTGGTCTTGTTGAGAAAGAAGCGGGCCAGGGGGAGGATGTCCTCGTGGCGTTCCCGCAGGGGGGGGACCTGCAACTCGATCACCCGCAGGCGGTAGTACAGGTCCTGGCGGAAGCGGCCGGCGGTGATCTCGTCCGTCAGGTTGCGGTTGGTGGCCGCCACGATCCGCACGTTGACGGGGCGGGACTTGTTCTCGCCCACCCGCCGCACCTCGCGCTCCTGCAGGGCGCGCAGCAGCTTGACCTGCATGGCCGGCGACACCTCGCCGATCTCGTCCAGGAAGAGGGTCCCCCCGGCGGCCGCCTCGAAGAGCCCCTGCCGGTCCCGGTCCGCGCCGGTGAAGGAGCCCTTGGCGTGGCCGAACAGTTCGCTCTCCAGGAGGGTCTCGGTGAGGGCGCCGCAGTTTACGGCCACGAAGGGGCGGGTGGCGCGGCCGGACTGGTCGTGGATGGCGCGGGCCATGCGCTCCTTGCCCACGCCGCTCTCGCCGGTCACCAGCACCGAGGAATCCACCCGGGCGGCCCGCCGGGCGATCTCCACCGTGGTGCGCATGGTCTCGCTGCGGGCCATGACCAGTTGCGAGGAGTCGTCGGACCCCTCCAGGAAGGCCAACTGCTTCTGCCGCTTTTTCAGTTTGTTTTCCGTGCAGCGGAGCTTGTCGCTCAACTCCTTCAGCAGCGCCGGGGTGGCGCCGGTCCGGTAATAGATCAGATAGGGCTCGATCTCCGGCCCCCAACTCTCCTTGAAGCGCGCCGTGACGTGGCAGGTGGCGTCCCCCCTGGCGCGGCATTTGTCCTCGACGAAGATAACCTCCCGCCCCTCGGCGTACGAGAGAAAACCGCTGGCAAAGGCCGCCTCGGTCCAGCAGACCGGTTCGTCGGACTGGCCGATGTGCAGCAGGTGCTGCTCCGCCTCGTAGCACTCGCTCCAGGTGGAGTCGATGAGCGGCTTGCCGTCCTTCCCGTCACTGCGCAGGTTGTGCACGACCTTGTTCATGCCGGTCAGGGAATGGAACTTGGCCGCGGCGTAGCCCTTCGACTCCGCCCAGGTCTCGGGCATGGTCGCCTGGATGTTCATGGCCGTGCGCCAGCCGTTGGCATAGCCGAAGCGGGTGAGGATGCCGCGTGCGGCGAACATACCCACGCTTTCGATCAGTTCCTTGCGGAGCAGCCCCAGGGCAAAGGCACTGAAAAACAGCGCCCGCTCTCCCAAAAGCTCGATGGCCCCACCTTCGGGATTGAAGGAGAGCAGTTCGCGCAAGTCTAATTCTTCAAGTTTCATCGTACCTCCTGTCGCTCGCCGAACGCCGGCCCGTTGCCGGCGGCAGAAGCCACAACACGTTACCAGTAACAGGGCAAACCGCCCACGCGGGCGGCATCACAATCCGGCAATCAAAAAAATGAGGGCGGCGACTATCTCGTTTCGATGCTCGCTGAGGGAGCAGACCTTCTCGCCCAGGCGGTCGGCCATGATGCCGACCAACTCGGCGCTCGACATGATCACATCGGTTCGTTGGATGGAGAACTGGGGGTTCAGATGTTCGGCGGCCTTGCCCATGGAGGTAAGGGAGATGAGGGGGGCAACCACCCGTGTTGCCAGGTTGTCCAGCAGGTCGGTCTGCACGTCGAGCAGATAGGGGACCGTACGCTTGGTTTCGGGATCGGGATTCATGTACACATCGAACTGGGCCATCAGAATTGCCGCAATCCGTCGTTGAACACGCCGCCGGTCGCGACGCGGCGATTATATTCGTCCAGCGCCTCCCGGTTCTCCTCCTGCCAGTCCCGCCGTTTCTCGTCGCGCAATATCTCCACCAAGCGCAGCTCCAATGCTCGGGAGAGGTTGATGTGGCGTTCTTTGGCCTGTTGGAGAAGGTCTGCGTTGATGCTGACGTTGGTGGGTTTTTTGGGTGCGCTGGCGTCAAAAAAATCAGGTTGCATGACCTTCTCCCCTACGCATGGTCTATGCGCATAAGGTATAACTTCCGGGCGGATATTGCAAGATGTTTCAGATCATTTTGATAAAGACGACAAATAGTTACCGACTATCGTCGCAACTTTGGCCGGTTGGCTGCTTTTGTATTTACCTATTAATGAATATGAGGCATGTGTACTTATCCTGTTTACATTATGACGATGCGTACTGATTCCTGCTACTTGTTTGCCGGTAAAACAGCGGGTTATCTGAAATATATTTCTGTAAACAGAATAGTATAACAACTCGCCGCCATGCTAATGAGTATTGTCCTTTTAAAATGGGGAAATAGTATGAAATTGGTTCGGGGTGCGGTCCGGCAGGGATGGAGCGCCCGTAAAATGTGAAAATAATATGGATTTACAGCGGGATTGAAAACGGGCATAGTATTCAATTCGCCCGCTGCGGTATAATGCCGGTACGCGGCACCGGAGATTACGCTGGGAACGCCGTACACGTACGCAAGGACCCCGGACACGCACCATGCAGCCCTATCCCTACATCATAACCATCTCCTCGGAAAAGGGAGGGGTCGGCAAGACCACCCTGGCCTGCAACCTGGCCGTGTACCTGCGGGCCCTGCGGGAGAGTCTGCCGGTCACCGTCCTCTCCTTCGACAACCACTTCACCATCGACCGCATGTTCGGGCTTGAAGGGCAGAAGGTGCGCGGCACGGTCCGCGAGATGCTGGAGGGGGAGCCGGCCGGCGCCCTGGCCCACACCGGCCAGTACGGGATCGACTATATCCCGTCCTCCACCGCCGAACGGCTCAGCCCCCTGCTGGAGCGCTTCCAGGACCCCTGGACCCTGGCCGGCCTCCTGGGCGAATCCGTGCTGCCCGGGGTCGTGATCATCGACACGCGCCCCGACCTGAACGCCCTGACCCGCAACGCCCTCTTCGCTGCCGATCAGGTGCTGGTGCCGGTCAAGGACATGGCCAGCCTGGAAAACTGCAAGAACATCATCGCCCTGGCCGAGCAGCGGGGCCTGGAGCGGAACGCCCTGGCCCTGATCCCCTGCCTGGTGGACGAGCGCATCAAGTACGACGGGGAGTTCCGGGACCAGAAGACCCTGCTGCGGACCTTTGCCGCCGAACGGGGGTACCGCTGCCTGGATACCTTCATCTCCAAGAGCCCCAAGGTGGAAAGCCTCACCACCAACCCGGACGGCAAGATCTACCCGATCCTGACCCACGCCCGGGGCACGGAGGTGTACGGCCAGTTCCGGGAGATCGCCCAGGATATGCTCCGGGTTCTGGACGCCGTTCCCGAGCCCCGCGCCTCCTTCCTCTACCGATCCCGGGCGGAGGATGACGAACCTCGGCAGATGGAGGAGTACCCGGCGCGCCGGGAGGGGCTGGCGGACCATTGCCTGATCTGCGGCGCGCTCCTGGCCGAGCATGCCGAGGGCTGCGGTTTCTACTACGAAACCTCGGACCGGGCCCGGCGCGGCTTTTTGCACACCGCCTGTTTCGTGGACCTGCTCTGCGCCGCCTTGTACGGCATGACCAGGGATTCCCAGGGGTACGGCATTGCCCGCCTGGTGGTGAGCGACAAGGCGCGCAAGCTGGTCACCGTCATCAGCCCGGCCGTGAGCAGCGGTTCCTACCGGGTGGACTTCCGCCAGTTCGACGCCGGGGGGGAGCAGTTGTTCCACAAGGAGGTGATCCTGGATACGGGCGCGGAGGACGAAGGGGAGGGGATCAACGACCGCCTGTTCCTGCTTTTGAACGAAGCCCTGACGGGACAGGGGGCGAAGCCCGGCAAGGGACCCTGGCTGGCCGTGCACCCGGTGGACCCCAAGCACCCCGAAGCGGTCCTGGGGGAGGAGCACTACCGCGCCGTGCATCACGTGCAGACCCTTATCCACGGCATGGCCGGGCTGTTCTGAGCGTCGGCGGCGTGTGAAAAAATCCTTGACCCGGGACGGTATCCGGTCTAACATTTCGACAGTTATCGAATTTGTGGAGCAGATATGGACATCAGGCAGGCGGCAAAGATATTCAAGGCCCTTTCCCACCCCAACCGGCTGGAGATCTATCTCAGCATTGCCCGGGGGGAGCAGGGGAGTTTCGAGACGGCGGCGTGCGAATGCTGCGTGGCCGAGCTGATCGCATCGCTGAAGATCGGCGCACCCACGGTGTCCCACCACCTGAAGGAGCTGGCCAATGCCGGGCTCATCGTCACCGAGCGCCAGGGGAAGTTCCTGGTGGCCCGCCCGCTGCCCGAGACCTGGGCGGAGGTGAAGCGGCTCCTGCCGGAATAGGGGCGGGCGGAGGACGAGGGGCCTGGCGACAGGCTTTTTATTTATCCGGGTAGTTCGATAGATGTAAAATTATACAACTATTGAACGTATGCGGCACAGGTCGCCCGCCGGAGCGCGGCCTGTGCCATGGCGCAGAGAAAACCGATGGGGCGGGCCGGGGAAATCCGGCTCCCCGTCGCCTTATGCGAGGAGGGCTGACATGAAGAAAACCGTTGTGATCACCGGCTGTTCGTCCGGTTTCGGCAGGGCCGCCGCCCGCCTGTTCGCCTGGGAGGGGTGGAACGTGGTCGCCACCATGCGCCGGCCGGAAGAGGAGCGGGACCTGAACACGCTCCCCAACGTGCTGGTCACGCGGCTGGACGTGCAGGACCACGGGAGCATCGCCTCGGCCGTCGAGGCCGGGATCGCCCGCTTCGGCCGCATCGACGTGCTGGTGAACAACGCCGGCTTCGGCCTCTTCGGTCTGTTCGAGGCGACGCCCCCGGAAAAGGTCGCCGAGCAGTTCGACGTGAACGTCTTCGGGGTCATGGCGGTCACCCGCGCCATCCTCCCCCATTTCCGGGAGAACAAAGAGGGGGTGATCCTCAACGTCAGTTCGGGCGCCGGCGTGTTCGCCCTCCCCATGCTTTCTCTGTACTGCGCCAGCAAATTCGCCCTGGAGGGGTTCAGCGAGGCGCTTTCCTATGAGCTGGCCTCCCAGTGCATCGTGGTGAAGATCGTCGAGCCGGGAGGCGTCCTCGGCACCGGCTTCGGCCGGCGCAGCGATGCGGAGGCGGCCCGCACCGCCGTGCTGCCCGACTACGCGTCCTTCGTGGCCCGCACCCGCGAGGTCTTCGCCGGCTTGCGCGCCGCGCGGCTGGCCACGGAGGACCACGTGGCCCAGGTCATCTTCGATGCGGCCACCGACGGCACGGACCAACTGCGCTACGTGGCCACCGAGGACATCAAACCGCTGGTCATGGCCCGGCGGGAAACCGGCGAGCAGGGGTACATGGCCCTCATGCGGTCCCGCTTCGGGGCTGGGGAGGTGCCGTGCGGGAAGGTTCTGGAGGATGGCTGAACCGGTTTTGCCACGGAGCCACAGAGGCGCGGAGAACGTCAAAATCACCGGCTGTTCTTTTCATGGATGAACAGGATGAAAATACCGCAACCAGACAAAAGGGCAACAGGATAACCAGATTGCTGATGAGCGCTGATCCATCCCCTCTCCCTGAGGGAGAGGGCCAGGGTGAGGGGGAACGGCCTATGACCATTGCACTGCTACCCCCCCTCATCCGGCCTTCGGCCACCTTCTCCCTCTGGGAGAAGGTTTCGGCGAAAGATTGGCGCTCATCAGAAACAGATGCAGGTTGTTATCCCTGGCCTGGTTTCAGGCTTTATCCCCTGTATCCTGTTCATCCCGGTAAAATTGTTGCTTTGTTTTTGACGTTCTCCGTGTCCCTGTGGCGGGTGTTTTTATCATGACGAGGAGGAAACTACGATGAGCGGTATGAGGGTGTTGCTATTCGGCGCCACCGGCATGGTGGGGCAGGGGGTACTGCGGGAATGCCTCCTGGATGGGGAGGTGGCCTTCGTGCAGACCGTGGGGCGAACCGCCACCGGGGTGGCGCAGCCCAAGCTGCGGGAACTGCTGCACCCGGACCTGTGGCACTACGGGGCGATCGAGGGGGATCTGACCGGCTTCGACGCCTGTTTCTTCTGTCTGGGCACGTCGTCGGCCGGCAAGGGGGAGGCAGAGTATACCCGCATCACCTACGACCTCGCCATGGCCGCCGCCCAGACCCTGGTGCGGCTCAACCCGCACATGACCTTCGTCTATGTCTCCGGCGTCGGGGCAGACAGTTCGGAACAGGGGCGGGTCATGTGGGCCCGGGTGCGGGGGAGGCTCGAAAATGCGCTCATGCGCCTCCCCTTCCGCGGGGTCTACATCTTCCGCCCCGGCGCGATCCAGCCGTTGCACGGCATCGAGTCAAAGACGAAATCCTACCGCCTGCTCTACCGCCTGCTGGGACCGGTGCTGCCGCTGCTGCGCCGGGCCTTTCCCGGCCGCATCACCACCACCGAGCGGATCGGACGCGCCATGCTCCGGGTGGCGCGCTACGGGGCTGACAGGCAGATCCTGGAATCCCGGGACCTGGAGACGTTAGCGGTCTGAGGGAATTTGCTCCGGGGCAGAGGAGAGGGGACGACGCTTCCCGTATGCCTCCGCTTCCAGCACCCGGACCACGCCGATGACGTCCTCTTCCCCCAGGCCGCATTCCACGGCCCGGGTGAAAAGGGAATGGCTCACCTTGGCCGCGGGGGTGTTCACGCCCAGGCGCTCCGCCTCCCGGCAGATGAGATCGATATCCTTCACCACGTGCTTGAGGCCGGCCTGGGGCGCAAAATCCCGGGCCAGCAGCTTGGGTGCCTTGGCCCGGAAGATGTCGTTCGCCATCTGCCCCTCCAGGACGAGATCCAGGAAGCGCTCCGGGTCGAGCCCTCCGGCGGCGGCGAAATGACAGGCCTCCGCGAACGCCTCCAGCATGGCCGTGAGGAGCAGGTTGTTGGCCAGTTTCATCCGCATGGCGTTGGGCGGGGCGCCGCAGAGCACCGTTTTTTTGCCGATGGCGTCAAAGAGCGGCGCCAGCCGGTCCGTATCGGCCCCGTCCCCCGCGGCAAGCACCACGAGGGCCCCCGCCTCGGCCGGTTTGCGCGAGCCGGACACCGGGGCCTCCACATAGCGTCCCCCCGCCGCCGTCACCGCCCCGGCCAGCCGTTCGGAATACTCGGGGGCCACGGTCGCCATGTTCACGACGATCCTGCCCGATATCTCCGCCGTGATGCGCCCCCCGTCACGCCCCAGGACCTGATCGATCTCCCGGTCGCCCGGCAGGAGCAGCAGGGCCGCATCGGCGGCCAGAAACGCCTCCCGGGCCGACGGGGCGATGGCCGCCGCCCCCCGGAACGGCTCACACCGGGCGCTCGTCCGGTTGTACACGGTAAGGGGAAAGCCCGCCTTCAGCAGATTGCGGGCAATCGGCTCGCCCATGGCCCCCAGCCCGATAACGCTGATCTTCATTGTGGCATCTCCCTAGTTGATGGGCTTGCACCGTCCAATGGCTTGTACCGTTCTGGCCGCTGCGTGATCTGCCCACCTTTGACAATTGACTTCGCCACTTTTATTCCGGTAAATCGTACTGTTGCCTGCCGCGTCTGAATTGTTCGCGCAACTCTTTGGCCATGCTTGGATTAAGCTCCTTTAGCTTGCCATATGCGAAAAGCGCCTCAAGCCTCTTGTTCTGCTGTATGAAAAGGGCAGTTTGCATTACCCATGCGGCCGGAAGTTTTGGCTCCTGCTGCAAGAGTTTTTCAATAGAGGTCTGCGCCTTGGCATGCTGGCCGGTGCCCGCATAGGCCTGGGTGATGAAAAGCTGCGCATCCGGGGCGCCTGGAGCTAACTGGAGCCCCTTCTCCAAGGTGACGATGGCTTTGCCCGCCTCATTTTTGCGCAAATAGGTTTCCCCGAGATTGATCCAGGCATTGGCGAAATCGGGTTGCAGCCTGATAGCGGTCCCCAAAGCCCGTTCAGCCTCGGCATAACGCTTGAGCTTTAGAAGCGAGTAACCTTTGTTGCTCCAGGAACTGGCGGAGGCCGGATTGATCTCCAACGCGCGATCTGCATAATGTATGGCCCTGTCATAATCTCCCTGTCTGCTGAAGTACATGGTGAGGCCCTGAAGTGCGGCCTCATTTTTGGGATTGATTCTTTCAGCCTCCCGCAATGATTTTAATCCCTCTTCATCACGCCTCAGGCGAATTTGCATCTCGCCTAATTGGGCCCAGAGCTCGCCTCTTGATGGATCAAGCTCGGCTGCCTTCTGGAGTGCCGTAACAGCTTGCGGGAGCTTTTTCACGTCGCGGAGCAGCAAACCGAGGGAATACCAGGCATCAAATAGTGCTGGCTCGGTAATGGTCGCCTTTTCGTACGCCTCGATCGCCTCCTCTTTGGCGCCGCGGTCCCTCAGGATAATGCCCAGGTTGTGCCAGGCAATTCCGAAGTCGCCTTTGAGCTTGACCGCCTGACGGAATGCGTTTTCTGCCTCCTTGCTGCGGTTGCTCCTTTGGAGAATGCCTCCAAGGCTGTTCCAGGCCTCCGGCATGGATGGATTAAGCTCCAGTGCCTTTCGATATGCCTTCTCTGCCTCGAAATAGCGTTGTTTCTTTCCTTCGGTCACTCCAATGTTGTACCACGTCTGGTAGTCATTTGACTGCCTGCCCGAATTGCCGTCCAGTGCCTGGCGCGCGGCATCCGATTCGCCAAGAAAGGCCAGTGCCGAAGCCATATTGCTCAAGGTGGTGGGGTCGTTTGGTTTTAATCGTAATGCAGCGCGATAGGCTTCTACCGCTTCACGATACTGGCGTTTTCCTTGACGCAATTCCCCCAGGTACTCCCAAGAGCTCCAATCTCCCGGCGCAAGGCGCAAGGCCGCATCAATGGAGGTAAAGGCTCCATCCACGTTGCCGTCGATCTTTTGCCACTCGGCCAAGATGCGGTATGCGTATCCGAGCGACGGGTTCAACGCCTGGGCATGCCGCAGATCGTCGTATGCCGCGCTTTTGTCCCCAAGAGTGCGCTGCACGATGGAAAGATAGCTGACTGCACCCACATTTCGCGGGTTCTTTTTCAGGGCCGAATGGAGCGCCTCCTTCGCCAGTCGTGTTTGATTCGTTTTATACAAGGCGACGGCAAGATAGTAATCAGCCATGGATGAGGTCGGCCATGCCTTCTCCCAACTGCGGGCCCATTCCACGAGTTTGGCCCACTCCTCCGAGTTCCTTAGTGATTCCGCTGTAGCGAGCCATGGAGGGTCTGGAGCCGGATTCGCTGTTTTGGGAGGTAGAGGATCTTTTTGCCGCAGATCGGCAATCCACTCGGCCGGTACGGCCATATTGAAATTCTGAGCTCCGAAATACGTCTCGGTTGTGATGCCGATTAACTGCCCTTGGACGTCGAATAGACCGCCGCCGCTGGAACCGGGAGAGACCGGGGCGCTTGTAAAAATTTTTGTTTCACTCTGAGTACGTTTTATGTTCGAAATGAGCCCTGAGCTTTCTGAAAGGCCGAAACCGAGGGGGTTGCCGACTGCATAGACCGGTTCGCCTTTGGCTAAGTCTGCGCTCGATCTGATCTTTATGGCAGGCGCTTGCAATTCAGCCACCTGCAATAAACAGAGATCACGTTTCAAATCCTCCGTAACCAGGGCTGCCGGGAGCTTTTTCCCTGCTGCGTACACAATAATGGCATTTGCCTCATTCACCACATGGCAGTTGGTAACAACCTGTCCGGGGCTAACGACGACGCCGCTTCCCTCCCCGTTGATCTGCTTTCGTTCGTCCAGAGTGGAGATCGTGACAACCGAACCACGCACGCGCTCAAAGACTTGTTCGGCCTCACCGGCGTGGGCGGCAAGGCCGCAGAGGAATATAGAAAGAAACAGCGCTTTCATGGGGTATCACCGTAAGGCAACAGCAAGTCTTTGTAGGCCCGCTCTCCCCACGACCTGTCGAGTGCCTGAAGTTTCCGATAGGCGTGCTTCACGTCGTCCTTTCTCCCCGCCATGTGGTAAGCACGCATCAGCGCCAGCCAAACCTTGGCCTGGCCGGCTTCGATGCCCAGCGACTGTTCATATGCCGGGATAGCCTTTTCCGGTTGGGCCTGATAGGCGTGGATGTAGCCAATTTGCCGCCACGGGAACGGGTCTTTGGGGTTTTCCTTTCTTAACTGTTCGAACAGGGGCAGGGCCTCTTCAAACTCGAGATTGTCCTTCAGGGCGACTCCCAGGCGTCCCCGAAGCGAGGAGTCGTCCGGGATAATTTTTAACGCATCGCGATAAGCCTGAATCGCCTCGGGATAAAGACCCATGCCGTAGTAGAGGTCTCCTAGCCACCCCAATCCCAGGGATGGGCGCGACGGCTGCCGACCAAGCCCGCTTTTCAGGGCCTCTGCCGCATCGCGAAAACGCTTGAGCGCATAGAGCGCGCCCCCCTTCATAATCAGGGCGTCTCCGTTAGATGGAGCGATTTCGAGCGCCTTTTCGGCGCTGTTAAGAGCCAGTTCATTGCTGCCGGCAGCACGGTATAGTTCGGAAAGGAAAAGCCAGGATTCGATTTCTTCCGGCGCTAGCCGGACGATGTGCCGTTGGGCGGCTAGCGCTGCATTCAAATCGTTACGGGCTTTCGCCAGATTTATGAGGCCGATATAGGCATTCCGGTTCCACGGTTCGAGCCGGACAGCATCCTCAAAAGCGGACTTTGCTTCATCAAAGTGGCCGAGCGCCATTTCCGCATATGCAATGACACGCCAGACCCGCCCGTCTTCCCGGCGGAACTCCAGCATCGAGCGGCCCGCATCAAGGCTTTCCTGCTTTTTGTTCTGCCGCAGGAGTGCAGCGGCAAGTCCGATACCTGCCTGAAGGCTTGCAGGCCCACGTTTCAAGGCTTCACGGTAAGCCTTTTCCACTGATGGCCAATCCTTGAGTTGTTCCCGCGCATAGGCGAGGCAGAGCCAGGCTTCGATACTGTCCGTTAACGCTTCGCTCCATCTTGAAGCAACCTCTGCGAGTTCCTGCCATTTTTTTTCGTTTTCAAGCTTATTGGTCCTGGCCCGCCAGGATTCAACGGCGTCGGTGGATAGGGATCGCCCCTCTATTTCCGCGATCCATCGGGCCGGGAGAGCGAAATTAACATTCTGCCCGTCTCTCGGCAGATAGTTGATAAGCCCCACCAGTCTGCCATCTTCATCGAACAAACCGCCCCCTTCCGAGCCCGGTGCAATCGGGGCGGTGAATTGTATAAACGTGTCGCCTTTAGCCTCCCGAATCCCTGAAACCACTCCTTCGCTGATGCTGATGCCGAGGCCAAGAGTATTGCCGATGGCATAGACTCTGGAACCGGTTTGCGGATTGGTTGCCCGTTGTTGTGGCGGGGTGGATATCGGTAGCCCCGACACCTGCAAAAAACAGAGATTACGGGCAACATCCTTCTGCATGGGGCGGGCGGAAAACGTTTTGTCGCCTTGGCGTAGCCGCAAAGTTGCAGCACCATCCAACAAGTTGCACTGGGATACTGCCTTTTCATTGTCCACCAGCAGCGCCGTGTGGGCTGAAAGCAGTTTTCCCTTGTCGTCCAGTCTCTCCAGGACGAGCACACGTCCTTCCGAACTACGGAAGATCTCTTGCGGCGTAAGGGCAAACGATGTTAACGGGGGATATGCGGCTAAAAAGCAGATGAAGGCCAGGATAGAAAGAAGATTCATATGGTGTTTCCCTTGGCTTTGAGGAATTGATGCTGTCAATGCAAGGAATGTTCCCATACTCTGG
Organism: Geobacter sp. FeAm09; assembly: GCF_008330225.1. Classification (NCBI taxonomy): domain Bacteria; kingdom Pseudomonadati; phylum Thermodesulfobacteriota; class Desulfuromonadia; order Geobacterales; family Geobacteraceae; genus Geobacter; species Geobacter sp. FeAm09. Next base: position 988,220 of record NZ_CP042466.1, read on the forward strand.
GAGTTATATCTTCCTGCTGTCGTAGGCCCAGTGGAGCAGGGCCTGGCGCTGCTTTCTCCGGCAGGCCAGGTGCCCCTCCGGGCAGTTCTTGCGCAGTTGGGCCACGTGCCGCGCCATGGCCCGCCACCGCTTGATCTGCCGCGCGTCGTCGTCGCAGCGCCGCCCCAGGTAGTAGCGGCAGTACCACTGGAACCAGCCCCGGGGGTCGTCGCTGTGAATCCACCCTTTTTCCCGCCAGTAGGAAAGCGGTTTCGAGGCGTTGACGCCGAAGAAGTTCAACTCGGGCACGTGGCGCTCGTGGCAGAGCCGGGCGTTGGCGAACCACTCCCTGGGGAATTCGTCGGTGCAGTCGGTCAGGTACTTCCCCCCGAACACGCCCAGTTCCAGCATTTCCTGCGGGGTCAGCTCGGGCCGGAAGTCGGGATGGAAGTTCTCCCCCGCCGGTTCCGTCAGGTAATAGGCGTAATCCGTCTGCATCAGGTCGTTGACGCATATGCGCATCTTTTTCATACCGGGCTCCGGGGTGTTGCCTCCGCCGAACGTGGGTGTCGGCATCCTGTCATTTCTACTCCAGCGAAGGGGGCATTTCAATCTCAAAACCGGCAACGGCAGCCAGGCCAAACCCATGCCATTGTCTCCCCCGGCAGCCGGTTATCGCACGGAAAAGGGCACCCGGATCGTCTCCGGATGCCCCTGCCTTCGTTCTGCGTCATATGGTTGCTGCGCAGCCAGCCGCAATCCCGCTACGCCTCCCCGCGGGGAGGGCTGCACAGGATCCGTTCCGCGGCCTCCAGGTCCTCCGCGGCCACCATGATCTCCTTCTGGCGCGACCACTCCGGTGGAATCCCCTGGGGATAGGCGATGCCCCGTTCCTTCAGAAGGTCCACCATCCGGTTTGCCCCTGCATTGCCCTTGGAGTCAAAAAAGCGTGCCATATGCTACCCCCGTTTCCCATGATCCCTCATGAACGTTACCTGCACGCCTCGTGTCCGCACCTCTTTCCTTTTCTGGGGCTGCCCAGCGCCCCGGAAGACACCCCCTTCCGCCGTATGGTGTGAATTATAGAATTTGTTAATAAAAACGCATGTATACTTTTTACCTCAGAAAGGCCGTTTTGGCAATCGCAATTCTTTTTTTCCGGTTCACTGCCGCTGCTCGAAAAACGCCAGGCGGAGGCCGAGGGTCATGAGGACCGTGCCGAGCATCCGGTCCAGCCAGACGGAGGTCCGGGGATGCTCCCGGAAAAAGCAGGATGTCCGCGCGGCGGCGACGACAAACAGGGCTTCGATCGGCATGGCCACCAGGATCACCAGCGCGCCGAGCCCGACCAGCTGCAGGGAAGGGGTGCCGTGGCCGGGGCGCACGAACTGGGGGAGAAAGGCCATGAAGAAGATGGCGACCTTGGGGTTGAGCAGGTCCACCAGAATCCCCTGGCGAAACGCCTGACCGGGGGTGGCCCGGGGGAGCCCGGCCGCGGGAAGGTCGAATTTGCTCCCCGGCGAGCGGAGCGCCTGTATCCCCAGGTAGACGAGATAGGCGCCGCCCACGTACTTCACCGCCGCGAACGCCTCGGCGGAAGCCATCAGGATGGCGGAAAGGCCGAAGGCCGCCGCAAAGACATGGATGAAGGCGCCGACCCACAGCCCGGCGGCCGATGCCAGCCCCACCCTGGTGCCCTGGGCGATGGTCCGGGAAATGATGTAGATCAGGTCTGGGCCGGGAGAGAGGCATATGGCCAGGGCCGCGCCCATAAATATCAGCCAGAAGGTCAGGTCGTTCATCTGTTGCTCCGGATATGGTTGTGATGGGTGGAGCGTAACGGCGTCCCGCAAAGCGGCACCCAAGGCGGAGAAATATACACGCTTCCGCTTCGTGAAGCCACAACATTCCGGCCGCCCGGTTCCCGGGGGCCGCTTGCAGACGCCGACCCCCTCCCTGTGCAAGGTGCCTCCCGCCATCGGCGTTTTCCCCTCCCGTTTGACACCCTCCGGGCTGGTGCTAGACTTGCGACATAGTGTAAACAAAATTGTGTGCGGGGAGGCCGGATCATGGAAAAGCGCATTGCAAAAGCAGCCGTGAGGATGGTGCTCGTCCTCGGTTTCGTTGTGCTGGCGGCCTGTAGCGACGGGGGCGGGACGGCGGCAACCGGCACCGTCACGGGAACGGTGAAGGACAGCGTTACCGGGGCTCCTCTGGCGGGCGTCACCGTCAGCAACGGCGGCGCCTCCGCCGTCACCGACGCCGCCGGCGTCTTCACCCTGGCCCGGCCGGGTGGCAGCCATACCTTCACCGTCACGGCGACCGGCTACGAGAGCGCCTCGCGGGTCTGTACGGTGACCGCCGGCGCAACCACCACCCTCGATTGGCCCCTTGTCCCGGCTCACGCGCAGTACGTGGACTACACCGCCGTCGCGCCGTCGGCACAGATTCCGGCCGCCAGCATGAACTACGTCATCCTGGCCTGGAACGACCTGGGGATGCACTGCGCCCAGGACGACTACTCCTATTTTCTGATCCTGCCGCCGTTCAACACCCTGCACGCCCAGGTGTTCCAGCGGGGCGCCGGCGTGGTGACGGACGGCATCACGGTGAACTATGCCTTTCCCGGGAAGAGCAATTCCGCACTCCATACCAACTTCTGGAATTATTCCAGCAAGTACCAGTACCGCACCCGGTATGGCTGGAACGTCGCCACCAACGTAGGCATCACCGGCACCCCCCTGGCGGGGGCCATGGCCCTTGACGCCAAAGGCGTCGGTTTTGTGGCCACCGGCATACCCCTCACCCCCTATGACGACGATGGCACCTGGGACCCCTACGGCGTGGCCACGATCACGGTCACCGATACCGCGACCGGGGCCGTCCTCGCCACCACCAGCGTCGTGGCGCCCGTTTCCACCGAGCTGAACTGCAGCAACTGCCACGGTACGGCGGACACCTTCCTCAATATCCTCCAGGCCCACGACAAGAACAGCGGCACGACCCTGGTCGCCGACCGGGCGAACGGCATCCTCCACCTTTGTGCCGAATGTCACGCCGACAACGCCTTGGGACTTGCCGGCAAGGCAGGAGTGAAGAACCTGTCCCTGGCCATGCACGGCTTCCACCGGGGCAAGGTCAATGTGAGTGCCGATCCCAGGAACCCCGACTGTTACAACTGTCACCCCGGTCCCCGGACCAACTGCCTGCGGGGCCAGATGTTCCATGTCGGCCAGGAGTGCAAGGATTGCCACGGCGATATGAACGGCATGACGAAAGACCTCCTCGCCGGGCGCAATCCCTGGCTCCAGGAACCCCGTTGCGGCGATTGCCACAGCGCCAAATACCAGGAAAACCCCGGCGTCCTGTACCGCAACTCGGTGCTTTCCAACGCCCCGGACCCGAAGATGAACGGCGTGATCTACTGCGAAGGGTGCCATAACAGCACCCATGCGGAATACAGCTCCGCCAATCCGGCGGACAACACGATCCCGCAGCAGCTTCAGGGGGACAATTACTGGGTCTGGAACTGCTACGTCTGCCACACCGATTACATGCCGATGACGGCCCACCAATAGCCTCGGGACGCCGGGAAGGGGGAGGGCGTCGGCCATCTCCCTTCCCGGGCGGTCCTTTTGCTCTCCTCGATGGCACCGCCGCGGCTCCGCGGATGTCTTCGGTGCTCACGATCATAATCCCTTGACAGGAAGCGATTATTAGGTAGATTTAAGAAGGTCGCCTTGGTCCGGGGGGACGTCCGTTCTCCCCGGCGGCGCGCCCGGAAACAAGCTCCCCCGGCATGGGCCGGTCAGCCATAAGGACACTTGATGCCTCCCCGACCGCACCCCACAATCCGCTACCAGTTGACGCGCCTGGTGGCCACCTGCGTCGTGCCGGTCTGGCTGGTTGCCGGTCTGTTGGTGTATTACGCCTATACGGCGAAGCGCGACCACCTGAACGGCACCATGCTGGAAACCGCACGGGCCATGACCATGGTGGTCGATCGGGAGCTGTCCAGCGTCGTGGCCGCCCTCAGGGGGCTGGCCACGTCCCCCGCCTTTGACTCGGGGGATTTTGCCACGGTCCATGGCCAGACCCTGGAGCTGGTGGAGGCCTATCCCGGCGCCGACATCATCGTGGCCGACGCCACCGGGCAACAGGTGGCCAACTCCTATCGCCCCTACGGCACCCCCTTGCCCAAGCGCAAGAACGCCGAAGCCGTGGCCAGCATCTTCCAGCACGGCAAGCCGCTGGTGAGCGACCTGTTCTACGGCGCCGTCACCCGGCGGCCGCTCATCGGCATCGATGTGCCGGTGTTCCGGGACGGCCGGGTCGCCTACGATCTGGCCATGACCTTCCCCTCGGACCGCCTGGCGTCGATCCTCACGACCCTGAAGCTCCCCTCCGAATGGTACGGATCGATTCTGGACAGCAAGCAGGTGGTGGTCACCCGGACGCAGAATCCGGCGCGGGCCGTGGGCGCCCGCGCGACCCCGGCCCTGAGCCGGGCCATGGCGAAGGCCATGGAAGGCACCGCGGAGATCGTCAACCTGGACGGGCAGCCGGTGTTCGCCACCTTCTGCCGTTCGGCCATGTCCAACTGGACCGTGGTGATAGCGGTGCCCCGGGCGGCCGTCATGGCGGAGCTCTACCGCTGGGCCGCCTGGGCGGCGGGGGGCGCCACCGCCATCTCGCTCGTGGGCATCGCCTTCGGCCTGGTCATGGCCCGGAGGATCGCCCGGAATATCCAGGCCCTGGTACCCCCCGCCCTGAGCATCGGCCGCGGCGAGTTCGTGGCCGCCATCGACGGCCTCTCCGTCAAGGAAACCGGGGACGTGGCGGCGGCCCTGGTGCAGGCGTCCGAACTGCTCCGGCACCGGGCGCGGGAGCGGGACGAAGCGGAACGGCTCCTGTCCCGGACCATGGAACTGCTGCAGCAGGAAACCGCGGAACGCCTGCGGGCCACGGAGGACCTTCTGGAGAAGGAGCGGCTGCTCATCCAGCAGAGCCGCCAGGCGGCCATGGGCGAGATGATCGGCAACATTGCCCACCAGTGGCGCCAGCCGCTCAACACCCTCGGGCTCACGGTCCAGCAACTGCTTTTGTCCTTCGACATGGGGGAGTTCTCGCGGGAGCTGTTGAGCAGCAACGTCAAAAGCTCCATGGAGCTGATCCAGCACATGTCCCGGACCATCGACGATTTCAGGGACTACTTCAAGCCGGAGAAGGAAAAGGCCGTCTTCAACGTGCGCGGGGCGATCGACACCACCCTGTCGCTTCTGGAGGGGAGCCTGCTCTACCCCCACATCGACATCCGGATCGTCCAGCAGGCGGATGCCGTCATCTACGGCTACCGGAACGAGTTCGCCCAGGTGCTCCTCAATATCCTGACCAACGCCCGGGACGTCATGATCGAGCGGAAGATCGACGCCCCCCGGGTGACCATCGCCATCGGCAGCGAGAGCGGCGCCGCGGTGGTCACCATTGCCGACAACGGGGGAGGCGTGCCCGAGGAGATCATGGACAGGATCTTCGACCCCTACTTCACCACCAAGGGGGAGCGGCAGGGGACCGGGGTCGGCCTGTTCATGTCCAAGGCCATCATCGAGAAGAACATGGGGGGGACGCTGACCGTGAGCAACACGTCCGAAGGCGCGGAGTTCCGGATCGTGGTGGACGGCGGGGCACGGGCCTGAACCGCCCGGCGTTGACGGCAGGGGTGGGGGGTGGTAGGATGGCGGCCAGTGCAACCCCATCACACCAGCGTAAGGAGCAGAGATGAAACGACTGATCAGCGCGGCGCTTGCCGCCATGCTAGCGGTTCCGGCCTGTGCCGGGGCCAACGATGCCATCGACAAGGCCGCCCGGGAGAAGGGCGCCGTCAAGACCGCCTCCGGCATGGTCTACCACTCCCTCAGGGAGGGCAAGGGCGCGTCGCCCCACGCCACCAGCGTCGTGGAGGTCAACTACCGCGGCACCCTGACCAGCGGCAAGGAGTTCGACAGTTCCTACAAGCGCAACCAGTCCATCAGCTTCCCGCTCAACGGGGTGATTCCCTGCTGGACCGAAGGGGTGCAGAAGATGAAGGTGGGGGGCAAGGCCCGCCTGGTGTGCCCCCCCGAGCTGGCCTACGGCTCCCGCGGGGCCGGCAGTGCCGTCCCCCCCAACGCCACCCTGATCTTCGAGGTGGAACTGCTCAACATCAGGTAGACCGTCCCCCGGGGGTCCCAAGACGCATGGGACCCCCGGAACCTGTCATAATTCTCGTTCCTTCCCTCAGAGATAGATCCCCCCCGAAACCTCAACCCGCTGGCCGTTGAGCCAGCGGCAGCCGTCGGACAACAGCGCGGCCACCGCGCCGCCGATGTCGTCGGGCAGGCCGACCCGCCCCAGGGCGGTCTGGGAGGCGATCATCCGGTTGGCGTCGGCGTTGTCCCGCACCATGCCGCCGCCGAAATCGGTTTCGATGGCGCCGGGGGCCACCGTGTTCACCGCGATGCGGCGCGGCCCCAACTCCTGGGCCTGGTAGCGGGTCAGCACCTCCACGGCCCCCTTCATGGCGGCATAGGCGGCAAAGCCGGGGAGCGAGAAGCGGGCCAGGCCCGAGGAGACGTTCACGATCCGGCCGCCGTCCTTGATGAGCGGCAAAAGCCGCTGGGTCAGGAAGAAGACCCCCTTGAAATGGATGTTCAGCAGCAGGTCGAACTGCTCCTCCGTGGTCTCCGCGAAGGGGGCGTTGATGCCGATGCCGGCGTTGTTCACCAGGAAGTCGAAATCGCCGCGGCCCCAAGTCTCCGCCAGGGCCGCCCTGACCCGTTCCCCGAAATCGGGGAAGCTTTTGTGGTCCGCCACGTCAAGGGAGAGGGCCACGGCCTTGCGGCCGCTGCCCTCGATGCGGGCGACCACCTCTGCGGCCTCCGTTTTCCTGCTGTTGTAGGTGAGGATGACGTCATGCCCCGCGGCGGCCAGGTGCAGGGCGATGCTCCTGCCGAGGCCGCGGCTGGCGCCGGTTATCAGTGCGATGCTCATGGTCGGTTCCTTTCTGCGGCACAGGTCCCGGGGGCCTGTGGCTTTGGGATTCATGGCGCGGAAGGGTCGCAGGGAACCCGTCCGCCCTCGTCGATCTTCCCATTATACCATAGGCCGCCGCACCTTATGCCAAGGGGGTTAATTTGCTGACGGTCAACTCCTCCGTCAGGTCGTCGATGGCCGTAATGAGGGCATTGAAGTGGGGCGAGTCCATGTGCCGCTCCAGGTGGGCGCCATCCTTCCAGCTTTCGTACATGATGAATTCCGCAGGATTCTCGTTGTCCCGGTGCAGATCATAGCCAAGGCACCCCTCCTCCCTGCGCGTCGGCCCCCGCACCTTGAGCAGTTCGTTCTTCACTTCTTCGGCGGCTTCTTTCTTGGCGACGATCCGTGCCACCACGGTTATGCTCGGCATTGCCTCTTCCTCCCCTTGTCCGGCAGCGGTTCCCGCCCCTGCCGTAGCGGGCGGCGCGGGAAAACAGCTTCATTTCATACTGCGTTTCGGGCCGGGCCGCAAGACACATTACCGGCCAATTTCTTGCCTGATCCTGTCAAAATACAAAAATCGGATCAGGGCGCACCATGGATGTGTCCTGATCCGATCTTTCCGTTACGGCAACGGCACGTCGTTTCGGGCGGGGAGGCGCGCCCGCGCCCCGGGGCCTAGAAGCCGAAGGTGTTCAGCACGGTCCGGCAGGCGTCCACCTTGGCCTCAAGCTGCCTGACTTCGTCGTTGGTGTAGGTTGCGGGCTTTTTCGCCAGCTCCTTTTGCAGTGCAGCGATCCGTTCGTAGACGTTGTCGTTCTTGATGGCGTCATCGCATCCTGTGGTGTTCAACAGGGCGAGGTTCTTGCCGGTGCCGCCCCCGGTTTCGTCTGCTGCCGCCGTCAGGGGGATTGCCAGGGTCAGGGCCACGAGGGCCACGATGATATTTTTCATGGTTGTTCTCCTTGCAGGTTGTGTGAAGTGTTGCTCTGCTTTTCCCCAGTGCCACAACCGTGCCAATGAATACCAGTAATAATATCAATTAGATGCATATCCAGCTTTGTGGCATTTGCAATATGTTGTCAAATTGTTTGCAGTATGTTGCCAATAAAGGATAAAGTGGCAAGATATTGTGGTTGATGGCGCCGGTGTCGGAGCCGGAACGGAAGGGGGAGCGGATGATCAACAAGGATGAGTTTTTTCGGGAGGTGACCATCAGGATTTGCAGCAGCCTCGAAATCACGACCGCCCTGGGAAGCGCGTTCGACTACCTGCGGGAGATCATCCCCCTGGATACGATCAACCTGAGCATTCGGGACGAAACCGTCCCGGCGATCAGGATCCTGGCCCGCATCGGGGAGGAGGACGGCAATTACCCGGACAACGTCATCCCGGTGAGCCAGGAATTCTGGAAGCAGATGCTGTCGTGGCGGCCGGTCCCTTCCGTCATGGGGGCCGAAGAGGACGAGCATTTCCGGCTGATGGCCCCTTTCGTGGATATGCGGGGCAATTCCAAGATCTTCCTGCCGCTCCGGATCGATGGGAGATCCCTGGGGGCCTTGATCCTCTGCGCGTGCGGCGAGGGGAGGTATACCCCGGCCCACGTGGACCTGCTCGCCACGGTGGCGGTTCCCTTTGCCATCGCCATGGCCAATGCCCTTTCCTTTGAGACGCTCACGAAGTGCCGGGACCGGCTGCTGGACGACAACCTCTTCCTGAACCGGGAACTGGTGGCCAGGGCGGGGGACGAGATCGTCGGCAGCGAGGTGGGGCTGCGGCACGTCATGGAGATGGTCCGGCAGGTGGCGCCCCTGAATAACACGGTCCTGCTCCTGGGGGAGACCGGCACCGGCAAGGAGATGGTGGCCAACGCGATCCATGCCGCATCCCCGCGCAAGGACGGGCCGTTCATCAAGGTCAACTGCGGCGCGATCCCGGAGAGCCTCGTGGACAGCGAACTGTTCGGCCATGAAAAGGGGGCCTACACCGGGGCGGTGGGCGAGGTGCGCGGCCGCTTCGAGCGGGCCGACGGCGGGACCATCTTCCTGGACGAGGTGGGGGAGTTGCCCCTTCCGGCCCAGGTGCGCCTGCTCAGGGTGCTCCAGAACCGGGAGATCGAACGGGTAGGGGGCACCAGGCCGATCCCGGTGGATCTCAGGGTCATCGCGGCGACCCACCGGAACCTGGAGGGGATGATCGCCGAGAACAGGTTCCGGGAGGATCTCTGGTTCCGCCTCAACGTCTTCCCGATCGTCCTGCCGCCCCTCCGGCAGCGGGTGGAGGATATCCCCGCCCTGACCCGCTATTTCATCTCGAAAAAGAGCCTCGAACTGGGGCTGCCCGCGATTCCCGACATCGTCCCGGGGGCCGTGGACCGCCTGCTGCACTACGGCTGGCCGGGCAATGTCCGCGAACTGGAGAACCTGGTGGAGCGGGAGTTGATCCTGCGGCAGGGGGGGCGGCTGCGCTTCGATGGGCTGCCCCGCTCGCCGGAGCGTGAGGAGCGCCCCGCCTCCGGGAAGGGGGGCGCCCCCCTCACGCTGGAAGAGGCCATGGCCGTGCATTTGGGCAACGTCCTGGAGATGGCCGGCGGGAAGATCTACGGACCGGGGGGGGCGGCGGAACTGCTCGGCGTCAAGGCGAGCACGCTGCGCTGGCGGCTGGACAAGCTGGGGATCAAGTACCGGCGCGGGGAGCGGATGGCTTGAGTTCCGGGGGCCTACGGGTTTGTCGTCCCCGTTCAGCAGGCGGCCAGCGGCGGTTCACCGCCCACGCCGCGCTTTTCCAGCACGGCGGTGAACCAGAAGGTGGAGCCCTGGCCCTCGACGCTTTCGACCCCCATGGTGCCGCCCATCATCTCGGCGAACTGCCGGGAGAGGGTCAGCCCGAGCCCGGTGCCGCCGTATTTGCGGGTGGTGGAACTGTCCACCTGAGTGAAGGGCTCGAAGATGGCGTTCAGCTTGTCGGCCGGTATGCCGATGCCGCTGTCGCGCACCAGGGAGCGCAGGGTGACGCTGCCCCGGTCTTCCGTATCCTTGAAGATGTGCAGGGATACGGAGCCGTGGGGGGTGAACTTGATGGCGTTGCCCACCAGGTTGGTGATGATCTGGCGCAGGCGCCCCGGGTCCCCCTTCAGCAGTAACGGGACATCCGGGTCGATCTTTGCGGCGAGTTGCAATCCCTTGCTGCGCGCCTCCACGGAGAGCAGGTCGATGGTCCCGGCCACGGTGGCCTCAAGGTCGAATTCTTCGTGTTCCAGGTCGATCTTGCGGGCCTCGATCTTGGAGAGGTCGAGCACGTCGTTGACCAGGTTGAGCAGGCAGGTGCCCGACTCCCTGAGCACCTCGGCATACTCCCGCTGCTCCGGGTCGAGTTTCGTCTCCAGCAACATGCCGGTCACGCCGATGATGCCGTTCATGGGGGTGCGGATCTCGTGGCTCATGTTGGCGAGGAACTGGCTCTTGGCCAGGCTTGCCGCCTCGGCGGCCTTTTTGGCCTGTTGCAGGAACTCCTCCGCCTTCCTGCGCTCGGTGATGTCCCGGATCCTCATGATGGACCTGACCACCCCGGCCGAATCGCTGAAACGGCTCACGGAAACGTCGCCGGGGAAACTGCTGCCGTCCTTCCTGGTGAAGTTCAGCTCACCGTTGAACTGCCCGGTATGGTTCTTGATGGCCAGGGCCTTCCGGTTGGCCTCGTCCGCGGGGTCCATGACGGCATCCCTGCCGGCGGTCAGGAATTCCTCCCGGGTCATGCCGAAAAGGGCGCACGCCGCAGGGTTCGCGGCGATGATGGCCCCGTTGGGCATGGCCACCACCAGGGCGTCCCGGCTCTGCTCGAACAGAAGGCGGTGGCGCTCCTCGCTTTCGGCCAGGGCGAGGCCGGCCTTGCGCACGGTTTGCAGGGGATAGGTGCGCAGCAGGTAGAACACCAGCAGGGCGAAGACCGTGGAACCGGCGGCCAGGAAGAGGGTGTCGCACAGGAGGGGGACCAGGGAGCGGGAGGTGGTGAGGCGGGCTACGACCGTTCCGGCATCGTAGATGTTATGGACGCCGGAGAGGCGAGGCTGGGGCACGGTCACGCCGTTGTGGGCGATGAGCTCACCCCGGGTGTCGGTGATGAACCGTTCCTCGTCGATGCCGGGGTCCAGGCGCCGGTCCAGCATCTCCGAGAGTCTGAGCTCCTCGAACCGCCACATGGTCGGGTTCTTCTTCACGATGTCCGTCACCACGTTGGCGTTGAGTTCGTTCCGGGCGTCGATGGCGCCGCGCATGTACTGGTAGGCGATGGCGAAATAGGCGGCCGGCACCAGCACCGCGATGAGGAACGAAACGGTCGCAGCCGCCACGAAGGAGATGTGCCGTATGGAGAGTTCGATCCTATTCATGCGGCGCGTGCCGGGCCGCGACCAGGACGCCGGCCTTCTCGGCGATGGCCCGCCCCTGGGGCGAATGGACGAAATCCAGGAACTTCCGCACGGCGGGCGGCGGGGCGGGGCGGGTGACGAAAACGATCTCCTTGGCCAGGGGGTAGGCGCCGCTGGCTACTGCCCGGGGCAGTGGTCTGACTCCGTTCAGGGTGAGGGTGACGAGGGGGAGCCGGTTCACCAGGACACTGGTCAGGCCGACCGCCCCCAGGCTGCCCGGGGTTTTCACGATGGTCTGGTACGCATCCGTATCGGTGACCGCGACGATCATCCCCGGCCGCGCCAGGGCCGCGCTCACGGCGCCGTCCATGCCGGGGGAGAGGGAGCGCATGATCCGGGTGTCGATATCCTCCCGGGGGCGGAGCACCAGCCGGATGATCTCGCCGTTGCGCCACCGGGTGGTGGTGCCGTTATAGATCGCTTCCAGTTCCCGGGTGGTGATGTTGGTCACGGGGCAGCCGTTTCCGGCGACGATGGCCAGGGGGGTCCTGCCGTAGGGCTGCTGGTGCGCCCCTTTCGCCGCCTCCTCCGGCCTGAGCGGCCTGCCGTTCACCGCCAGGTCCAGGGAACCGGCCACAAGCGCCTTGACGGCGCCGGAACTCCCCAGGGGGGGCTCCATCTCCACCCGGACGTCGCGGTTGATCTTCTCGTAGGCCTGGATGAGCGGCTTCATCAGGTCGAGGCAGCTGCCGGAGCCGTTGATGCGCAGGGTGTCGGCGGCCAGGCCGGCGCCTGCCGCGGCCCCGGAGGCCATGAAAAAGCAGATACATGAAATGAGCGCTTTGATCCTCTGCATCGGCGACCTCCCCGGCTCGCAGGGGGCAGACGACTGCTGCGCGGGTCCCCTTGCGGCTTCACTGGGCGTAGCGTCAATTTTCATTAAGCATACCATGACATCCCGCCGTCTGCAACACCACCCATCGGGGGCGACTCGCGCTCCGGACGGGCGGTCACTTCCGCATGATCAGGGCCAGGCCGGCGAGGGTCAGGAGGATACCCAGGAGGCGCGCGACCGAGAAGGTCTCCCGGTAGACGAGGATGGCCACGGGGATGAGCATGAGCGCCGCCAGGCCGTTGACCGCGATGCCGGACCACTGGAGGGAGCCGCCGCTGCGGTAGAGGAACAGAAAGCCGATCTCGATCAGGAACGCCCCGGCGCCCAGGGCGGCCACCGGCCAGTTGAACACCTGCGCCGTGCCGGGGACATTCGCCGCGCCCTGGAAAAAAGGGGCCGCCGCAGCCGACAGCAGGAACGCGAAGCCGTAGGCGCCCATGAGGATCACCATGGGATTGGTGGTTGCCGCCAGGGTTTTCTGCCCGACATGGTAGACGGCGTTGCCGCCTGCGGCGATGAACAAGAAGCAGACCCACGGTTTCATGACAGTACTCCGATACGTTTTTTTACGGCGCGCCCCGCAGCATGCCCGCCATCACCGGATGAGCATGACGATCCCCAGGATGAACAGGACGATTCCCGAGCCCTTTTCCAGCAGGCGCGCAGAGCCATTCACATAGCGTGTAACACGCCCGTTGCCGATTGTCCAGACGATGAACAGATCCCAGCACAACACCGCGCAGAACATCCAGATGCCGTACAGGGCCTGCACCAGGGCCGGGGTGGTGGGCGGAACGATCAGGGCGAAGAGGCTGAGGTAGAATACGGCGTTCTTGGGATTGAGCGCCGCCGAGAGGAAGCCGGCCCCAAAGGTGCGGAGGCGGGAGCCGGCCGGCACCCGCTCCGGCGCGGCGGCAGCGCCGCCCGCGGTGTGCCGGGGCGCCCGCAGCAGCATGACGGCCAGGACGAGCAGGTACAGGGCGCCGGCCGTCTTCATGCCATCCCGGAGCAGGGGATGGTCCCGGACCATGGCGCAGCCGGTCAGGGCGAGCAGGATATACAGGCCGTTGGCCGCCGCGATGCCGCAGCAGACGGCGGCGCCCCTCCCGGGCCCCTGCCGCGCGGAGGTCCCCACGATAAGGAAAAAATCGGGCCCCGGGCTGATCAGGGCCAGGAAATGGGCCACGGCAAGCGCGCCGAACTCCAGGAGATAGTGGGACACGGCAATCCCCCCTGTGCATGGTCTCGCCATGCGGGATCATGGCGGCAGGGGATGATGCCCCGATCCCGGCCCGGGAATATTGTACGAAATTGACTTATTTCCCGAAGCCGTGCCGGTACTGGCGGGGGGTTGCGGCGAGGGTGCGGCGGAAAACCCGGTGGAAATGGCTCTGATCGGCAAAGCCGGTCTCCTGGGCGACCCGGGCCACGGGGACGCCGTCCCGGAGGAGCTGCTTGGCCCGCTCGATGCGCGCGTTCAGCAGAAAGGCGTGGGGCGGCAGGCCGACGATCTTCTTGAAGCTGCGCAGCAGGTGGCAGGGGGTGCAGCGAAAGGCGGCGGCCAACTCGTCCAGGGTGATGTTCCGCTCCGGGTGCCTCGCCAAGTAGCTCTTGACCTCGGGGATAATGCCGTCGGCCGTCGTATGGTCCGGCACTGCCGCCGGGTCACCGGCCGCGGCAAAGAGGTCGCCGCAAAACCGGGTCATCCTCGCGCCCTTTTCCCGGGTGGGGGCGTCGCTGGCCAACAATTGCGCCAGTTCGACAAAGGCAGAGAACAGGGGCTCGTTTTCCAGCAGGACCGGGGCGGGGGGCGTGAATCGCTCCCGCGGGCCGAACAGCGCCTCCTGGATGGAGCGGCACCACGGCACGTCCAGATACGCCATGAGGTAGGAGCGGGGGACGCCCGCCCGCGGGTTGCAGCTATGCACCTCCTCCGGGGCGATGAGCACCAGGGAGCCGGGGAAGAGGGCATGGGTCGTCCCCCGGACCGTCGTCAGGGTGACCCCCTCGGTGACCGCGCCGACGCAGAACTCCGGGTGGCTGTGGGCCGTGTACGCTTCGACGCTCCCCAGGGTGCGGCGCATGTTCACGAAGGGGAGGGCGGGGTCGCTCCAGAAGGTATGGGTGGCGTTCATCTGCGTGGTCCCTGCGGGTGGTGGAATAGGTGCGGCGCGCGGTGCGGGACAAGCCTACTCCCGATTTCCTGCCGGCGTCAACCGCCATGAAACGAGGCGCCCGGAATGCCTCCGGACGCCCGGCGTTTCCTGCGGCCGTTCACCGCCTAGGGGACCGTGACGATCCTGGTGAAGAGGTAATCGTTGTCGGCCACCGGCGTATGGCAGCCGAAGCACTCCTGGACAAATCCCGCGTCCTTGCCGTAAGGCTTCAGCTCATTCCCCACGAAGCGGGCATAGCCCCATCCCCCGGTCACCCGGTATTTCACGGCGTCCTTCACCATGAACTCCACTTGGGCGAAGGCCCCGGGCACGGTGGCTACCGGGAAGGAGGGGTGCTTATCCGCCTTCCAGGCCACCTTGGCCAGCACGCTGCCGTCCGGGAGCGGCCTGGTGCCGGCGCGCAGCGCCGCAACGGCGATCTCGTTGCCGGTGACGACGCGGATATGCCCCTTGTCCTCCCGGTAGGACGGGGCCACGACTTTCCAGGTCATGTAGCCGGGATACAGGGCGATGCCGTTGGGAGCCACCGGTCTGTCCGTGGCGCCGCCCGAGCCTGCAACCGCGAGCAGGACTGCACAAGCCGCAACGATTTTCAGCATATTCTCCCCCTTTGGGCGAAGGCGCGCGGCGCCTCCGCCGGTAATGGAACGGCTGTGCCAAGCATAGCAGGGAATCGGCTCTTGGCAACGGGAGAGGCCGGGGCGCTATCCCCGGGGGGGCACCAGGCGAACTTGAGGGCCACGCGGCCGAAGGGGGCCGCGTCCAGGTTCAGGTCGCCCCGTTTGCTGTTGTAGAAGACGAACTCCCTGGCGAAGGCATAGCCTCCGGCGACGCCGAGCCTGGCGAAGGAACAGACCTGGATGTCGGCCCCGACCACTGCCCGGTAATCCCGATAGCTGAGGGCGCCGGCGCCCAGGGCGGCGTCGTGCAGTTGGTATTCGCCCCCGGAAAACTCGGCCCCCGCGTACAGCTCGGTCTCCTTGTCCGGCCGGTAGACGACGCCGGTGCGGGGGAAGCCCAAGGCAAAGGTCCACTGCGGCGCCGGGGTGTACACGAGCCCGAGCACCGGGAGGACCGGGTAGGAATGGTTCATGCCGGTGTAGGCGAGCCCCCCCAGGAGGAACAGGCTCGGGGAAACCTGGAGGCCGGCATGGGTGGCCACCGGTACCCGGATGTCGCCCCCGGTGAAGGCCTTGAAGTCGCTGCCCACCGCCGGTGAGACCCGGAAGCCCAGGGTGAGCGCCTCATTGATACGGTACTCCGCCCCCAGGTTCAGGGAGAGCGTATGGAGCGCGTCGGGGAGGCCGGCGACGGCCGGGGCGTCGATCTCCCGGAGCGAATAGCCCACGCCTGCGGAGAGGTTGAGGTTTGGGGCGACGGCGAAGCGCCGGACGACGTCGGCCTTCACCTCACCCATGGTGACGTCGCCGCCGGTGCTGCGGACCCTGCTGGCAGGGAGCCAGGCCGCATCCACCTTGGCCTCCATGGAGGGGAGCGGCCGGTCCATGGTGAGGGCGAGGGCTTCCTTGCCCGCCTCGGTCACCGTCTTCGTCTCCTGGGCCAGGGCGCAGGACCATGGGGCAAGCGCCATCATGCAGCAGAGGGTGGACAACGTAGCCTTCATGTTCATTGCGTCGATCTCTCTTTCCGTGAAATCAGGTGGGGGAACAGGCCCACGGGTACCGCGCCCCACGGGCGGCTCCGGTGGCTCATGCCGCCCGCCTCCATGAAACCGCACCGATAGTAGGGGAGATCGCGGAAGCCGTCAAGCCGGTTGGCCGCGGCCGTCCGTCGTCAGACCTGTCCGTCGCGGGGGCTCCTGTGCGCCGGCCGTTTCGGCCCGAGCGCATACTTTTTGTCTTCCGTCATGACATGGTCGATGAGCCATTTCCAGAGATGCAGGACGATCTCCTTCGACACCACCACCTCATTGGTCCCGTGGGCGTGGCGGTACTTGTCCATCCTGGCGGCGAACGTCCGGTGCTCGGCGATGTGCTGCTCCATGCCGCCGTAGCCCAGCTCTTTCATATGCTGCTCCTCGGCATGGAAGTGATAGGTGCTGTAGGACGCCAGCTCTTCGATGATCGCAGCCAACGGGGCGGTTTCATTCCTTTTCAGGCAGGTGTCGTAGAGTTTGTTGAATATGCCGAACAGCTTCTTGTGATGATTGTCCAGCTCTTCGTCGGCTACGGAATAGGTGTTGTTCCAGGTGAAATGCTCCATGTTGCTTCTGCTCCCCTGATGCTGCCGGACGGTCGGCCATGCCGGTGATATTACCATGTGCCCCAGTGAATCTTGTCCTTTTGGTACTTGTCCTTCGGCTTGTCCTCGCCGGTCGGGACGCCGACCAGTATGACGTTCAGCGGGATGACCGCGGCCGGTATGCCGAGCACGGCGCGCACATGCTTCATCTTGTCCTCATAGGGATATGAGGCGGTCCAATGCCCGCCAAGCCCCAGGGCCTCGGTGGCCAACAGGATGTTTTCGCTTGCGAGGGAGGCGTCGATGATCGCGAACTCCCTGCTCTTCATGTGGGCCTTTTCAGGCTCCGCGCAGACGATGATGACCGCCCCGGCCTTGTCGATGCCCCGCGCGTTGGGCAGGCCGGCGGCCAGGGCCGCCCGTGTCGCAGGGTCGGTTATCACTACGAACGACCACGGCTGCTGGTTGACCGCCGTCGGCGCGGCCATTCCGGCCCGTATGATCTTGTCCAGGTCCGCCGTGCTGACGGCCGCTCCGGTAAAGGATTTCACGCTCTTCCTGGAATGGATGACGGAAAAGGTGTCTTTCGCCGCTGCCGTTTCCTTGGCTGCAACGGACCCTGCCAACAGCAAGCCGGCCATCAGGCAAACAAAGGTGATTCTCATGCCTCGAACCTCCACTGATGATGTCGTTTCCCCCCTCAAAAAAACGCCCATGGCGGAAACAGTGGGCGATTGTGCTCTGGTCCGGACAGCTTGTCAACGGATTAACTGGCCGGCTGGCGGGATTGGCCGGCCGCTCTTCCCAGCGCCGGTTTCATAGTGGTGGTACAATTGGGAAACCGGCGTGGCAGTTTTCGGGGGGAAAGGGTGCGGCAATGAGGAGAGCGGCGCGGCGATACCGGATCGAACGGGGTTCCAGATGCGTCCTGCACCATGGGGGCACGGATTACCCGGGGACGGTGGCAAACATCTCCCTGGGCGGCGCCTTGCTGCGCCTGAGCGGCGGAAGCCCCGCTCCCCTGCGCCCGGGGGCCGTGTGCGTCCTGCTGCTGTGCAGCAAGCCGCACCTCTGCCCGGTAAAGTACACCTGCCAGGTGGTCCGATGCGACGACGCCGCAATGGCGGTGCAATTCCACGAGCTCGACTACGGGAGCTACCGGGTGAAGTGCCGGAAACTGCTGCTCGCCTTGACCGCATAATGACGGCAGGGGAGCCGCCCGGGCGGCTCCGCGTTTCAGGGCTCCGTTGCCCGGCGCCCCCGGCCCCGGCCGAAACGACCGCTACGCCGCACCCGCCTCCTCCACCGCCTCGTACGCCTTGTGGAACGCCTCGCCTATCTTCCCTTCCAGGCTCGACAGCACATTGCAGATCACCAGCCGGTCCAGGTTGGCTTCCACGGTCAGCAGGGACGAGGTGATGTGCAGGAGGGAGATTGCCGTGCCGTGCCCCGGATCGGCCAGGCCGGGGTTGCCGGGGCCGGAGAGGGAAATCTCCGATGTCTGCGGGAGCAGGCCGACCCGGGAGAAGAGCGCCCTGGGGCCGTCGGCTGCGCCGTGGCCGGCCATGGTGTAATAGGGGCGCAGGTAGTCCGGGTCCACGCCCGCCTCCAGGTCGGCAAGGGCCGGGTCTTCCGTGCCCAGCGCCGCGGCGGCCCAGCCGTACCGGTTTTCATAGCTTCTGCCGTATTTGGCGGCCAGGGCGAGGTAATTGTCCCGGAGGGCGGCGTATTCCCCCTCCTCCAGTTCCCGGCCACCCAGTTCCCGGCACCGCGCCCGATACCTCCGGGCCGCGCCATACTCCTCCATGTCGCCGTGGTACAGATACCGCTCGGCGACGTCGTTGCCGTGGCCGCGCACGAACGCGGCGATGACCGCCATCTCGTGCAGGGTGCGCCACCGTGCGTGGGCGCCGTCGGCATAGCCGTTCTTGAGCAGGCAGATGATCTCCGCGCAGATGCGGCAGCCGTTGGCGTGGAGCCCCGCGAGGACGTCATAGACCGGATTGCCCTCTTTGGCCGCCTTGGGCCAATAGTAATCGTTGAAGCTGTTCCCCGACTCCAGGGCGATATCGTAGAACATCTCCAGCAGGTCGAAGGCCGTGCCCCAGGTGTGCTCCAGGTCGGCGCAGAACTGCCGGTTTTCCTTCCGGGCGTGCTTCTGGTACTGCTTGAAGTTCTTCTTCAAGGTGTCGAAGATGATGGCCGAAACCTCCACCGCGATCTCGGGCAGGGAGTTCGACAGGTTCCCGGCGATTTCCTCGAACGCCTCGGCCAGGTCCTTGTTGTGGTCGATTTCGATGCGCACGCCACCGTTGCGGAATGCCGTCAGGTCCTCCGGGGTCTCCAGGGCCTCGTCCTCGTCGAACTTGTAGGCGCTGATATCCGCCGTTTGGGATATGGCCTGTTCCAGTTCCTTTATCTGCCCGCTGCTGAGCACGAACCCCTGCTCCCGGAATTTCTTCAGCAGGATATGGACGATAACCCGCTCCTCGGAAAGGGTCTTTGTCAGGGTCGTTTCAAACAGTTGCTGCAGTGTGTCCATTGGTTCTCACCGATGTGTCGAGCTGGGGTTGCGGGTACGCCCCTGGGGGCACCCTGGAAAGCGGAAAGCTCCTCCGTTCGTACCCTTCTACGCCCTTAATGTGCCTATTTCAACAGCAAAAACAATATGTTGAAAATATTACCACCCGGTCCGGAATGTTAAAAAAATTACCACACAACGGCCGTTTCCCCGAACGCCCCGTTTTCGCACGAAAAAAAGGCGCCCGGACAACGACCGGACGCCTCTGATTGTATCATTATGACCTAGCCGGTTATGATGTCGGCCATGATGAAGGTTTCCTGGATGACGGCATCGGGATCGTCGATCTTGGAAGCGATGAGCTCCCGCAGGTGGAAAAAGGAAGGGAGGTTGATCTCGTCGATCTTCAGTCCCACCCCCTGCTCCTGCTCGTAGATCACGGTGGCGGGAAACTGGAACTCTTTCCGCAGGTAGCGCGCCTTCACGTACACCTGCCGGCCGAGGGGGATCTTTTCCCCGGTCTTGACGAACAGGCCCCGCAGGCTGATCTCCATAATCTCGCCGGCTATGACCCGATCGTCGTACTCGATCTCGGCCAGTACCGAGATTTCCACCCTGGTGAACCTTCGCGTGCTCATTGGTCGTCCCGCCTCGCCCAAAGCGTCTCTTCGCTTTGTTTTTTTATAGGATAGCATACCATTTCAAATAGAAGTTTCCAATAGTTAATGGCGCCAGTGGGGCGGTGGCGGGGTGGTGCGCGGGCGGGGGATACGGCGAGTCCCCGCCGCCGGGCGTGCGGCGGCGGGGCTGTGTATGGATGCTTCGTTTGCCGGGGGAGCAGCCGGCCGTTTTCCCTCCGGTCACTCGCCGAAGGGTATCTTCATGATGAATTTGGGATGGCAATCCTTGCAGTAGATCTCCGCCTTCCGGTGGCCGTAGTGGCAGGCTGTGCAGGCGATGGCCCCCAGGTGGGACGCGTGGGGGTTGGGGCCGTGGGGCTCCTTGGGTTTGGTCTTTTCCGCCAGGGTGTCGTAGGAACCGTGGCACGCCAGGCAACGGTCGTTCTCCACCGCAGCCCCCTTGACCGGCAGAGAGGCGCCGTGGCAGCCGGAGCAGGCCACCTGATGCTTGCCGTGGGCGGCCGCCAGCAATGCGCCCGCATCCAGGGAGGCCATGATCTCCCGGACCAGGGCCGCATCGTCGGCCGTGGGCTTGCCCAGGCTCCGGTCGCTCCCCCGGACGGTAAACCGTTTGCCCGGCGCGATGACGTGGCAGAGCTCGCACGACACGCCGCTTTTCGCCGTGACATGGGGGGCGTGGATGCGCGTGCCGAAGGGATCGGGGGCCGCCTTGCCCGCTGCGGCGGCCTTGGCGTGGCACGGCAGGCATGCGGCGATGGTGTCCTTTGCCACCGCCGGATGTTTGGGGCCGAGGTGCCCCTTCAGGTCCGCATGGCAGGGGCGGCAACTGCCGGCCGGTTTTTTGGGCGCGCCCTGGGCGCAGACGGCAAGGGTAAGGATACAACCGAGAGTGACGCTGATCCGCAAGACGTTTTTCATCGCGTACGCTCCTTGAACCGGGCTCCCATTCTCATGGAAGCCCGGTCGGCTCATGTGGTTACGCTTTCTCCGCCGCGGCGTTGAGCCCGGCGATCCTCCCGAAGACCGTGGCGTCGGGGATGGCGTTGCCCCCCAGACGGTTGGCGCCGTGGAGCCCGCCGGTCACCTCGCCCGCCGCATAGAGGTGCGGGATGGCCTTGCCCCAGATGTCCAGGACCCGGGTCTCCTTATCGACCCGGAGGCCGCCCATGGTATGGTGGACCGCTGGCCATTGGGCGATGGCGTAGTACGGCCCCTGCTCCAGGGAGATCATCTGCGGGGTGAAGTTCTTGCCGAATTCCGGGTCCTTCTTGTCGGCCAGGTAGCCGTTGTGCTTTCTGATGGTCTCGGTCAGCACGGCCGGGTCGAGGCCGATCCTGCCGGCCAGTTCGGCCAGGGAGCCGGCCCGCACGAAGCGGCCCCGGGCGAGCCCTTTTTCCACCTCTTCCCGGGTCCCCATCTTGCCGATCATCTGTTCGTTGAAGATGGAGAAGGTTTTTTTGCCGCCGGTGTTCAGTTCGGCGCGGGATACCACGTCGCGCCGCTCCAGTTCGTTGACGAAGCGTTTACCCTTCTCATCCACGTAGACGATGCCGTAGCCCGGCCCGCGGAAGGGGTACACCGCCGGGGCGTCCAGGATGCCGGTCTCCGGGTCGGCGTAGGGGTAGAGCTGGATGAACGCCATCTGGATGGCCTCGGCCCCCACCGCCTGGGCGTAGCGGATCATCTCGCCCGTGGCCCCCTTGTGGTTGGTGCAGTTGTACCCCTTGTCCAGGGAGGGGTTGTAGACCTGGCGCATGGCCACGTCGCGGCTGAACCCGCCCGAGGCGAGAATAAGGGCCTTCTTCGCCCTGATGTTGACCGGCCCGCGGCCGGAGGCGACCTCCACCCCCAGGACCGGGCCGTCCACGTCCTTGCGCCAGATCCAGGACACCGTGCTTTTCAGGCGGATTTTGGCGCCGCGGTGTTCGGCGATCTTGCGCAGCGCTTCGGTGTAGCCCCGGCCGACCCCTTCCACGCAGGTATGGGTGCGGTATTTGCTGTGGCCGCCGGTGCGGTTCAGCACGTCCCGCAGCTTCAAGCCCCCTTCGTCGATCATCCAGTCCAGGGCCTTGGGGGCACCGGCGGTGAGGATCTCCACCAGTTCCGGGCTGCCGTAGTAATCCCCACCCTTCAGAGTATCCTTGGTGTGGGTCTCGGCGCTGTCGTCCCCCAGGTTATGTTTTTCCCGCAGGTGCAGTTCGTCGGTCCAGGCGTTGTACTCGCCGCCGTTGATGATGGAGTTGCCCCCGTACACCGGCATTTTTTCCAGGATGATCACGGACGCGCCCTTGCCTGCGGCCTCGGCGGCGGCCGCAAGGCCGGCGAAGCCGGAGCCGATCACGACCACGTCATAGGTCTCGTGCCATTTCTTGGGGAGTTGCCGTTTACCGGCCGCCTCTGCGGACGATGCGGCCAGATCCAGGGCAAAAGCCCCGGAAGCCGTAGCCAGCCCGACGGCGAGGGAGGTCTTGAGAAAATCCCGCCTGCCGTTGTCCTTCGCGCCGTTCATGGTGTCATCCTGCCGCTGCTTGAACCCTGCATCACTGAGATCGTTCATCTGCTGCTCCTTTCCCGTTTGATGGTGTTCGCCACGCGTTGCCGGATCATGGCATCGTCTATCGCCTCTGGGGGGCAGGCGACTGCTACCCGATTGCTTGCTGAATGCACACTAGGCCCTGCAAGGGAAAGAGGAAAGGTGAGAAACCGGGGCAAAATCGGGTATATCTTGGTACCTGTCTGGAAATAAACATAACGAATACAATATTTTATAAGCACATTTTTTGGGGTGTGCGGGCGGCGGCGTGTTGACATCGTCCCGGTTTTGGCGGAAAATGGCGGCGTTCAACCGGCGAAATGGGCAGATTCGTTTATCGCAGTGCCAGGTCAGCAGAAATCGGGGATACCATGCTACCGCACGATGCGCCATTCGACAGTTCCATCTATGAAGAGGTCTTCGAATCCACCTCCGATCTGATCCTGATTACGGACCGCCAGGGCGTCATCGTGCGCGCAAACCGCCGGGCCCTCCAGCTCTTTCCCGCCGAAGCCACCCTCGGCACGCCGTTCTGGGTCAGGCTGGGGCTTGACGTCAGCAGCCTGACGGAGGCCGTGGACCGGCTCTCCGCCCTCCGGGATGCGCCGGGCGCCGCCGGAAGAACCTATGCCTGCCACACCACCCGCAACGTGTACGACATCAACCTCGTCCCCCTCGGGGGCGACAGCGCCACCCCTCGGGGCTTCCTGCTGATCCTCAACGACATCACCTGCCTGGTCACCAGCCGCGCGGCCCTGGAGCGCCGGGTCGGCGAGCGCACCGCCTGCCTCGCCCGTTCCCAGAAGATGCTGCGCTCGGTCTTCCAGGGGGTCGGCAAGGGGATCATCCTGGTGGACGAGGACCGGGAGGTGGTGGAGTCCAACCAGAAGGCGTGCGAGATCTTCGGCCTCCATCCCGCCAACATCCTGGGGGTGGATATCCGCTCCCTCTGCAGCGACGGCGGCAGGGAGACCATCCTCGCCATGATGGACGGCATCATCGAGAACCAAGTCAAAAGCGCGGAACTCACGGCGCTCTATTTCGACAAGCGCGCCTTCCCGGCCGTGTTCACCGTCAGCGTCATCATCATCGACGGCTACCGGCTCTGGATCGTCATCGTGGACGACGTCTCCGAGCAGAAGAGTATGGAGCGGCAGCTCAAGAACGAGAAGATCCTCACGGAGGAGGTGAACATCACCCTGCGCACCGTGCTGAGGAATATCGAGAACGAGCAGCGGGAGCTCACCGGCAGGCTTTCCCGGGCCATCGCCAACGACATCCTGCCCATGCTGCGCAGGATCAAGGCCGCATCCACGGACGACGTGCACAACGGCTACATCGATTTTGTCGGGGAGCTTTTGGTTTCCCTGACCAAGGGGTCGGAGGAGGAGCTGGATTCCGGGCTGCTGCGCCTGAGCAAGACGGAGATGAAGATCTGCAAGTTCATCCAGGCGGGGTTCGGCAGCAAGGAGATCTGCACCATGATGAACCTGGCCTTCGACACGATCCAGACGCACCGCAAGAATATCCGCAGGAAGCTCGGGCTGGCGGGGTCCGGCGACATCAGCCTGTACGGCTACCTGATGAACCGGAAACTGGCGTAGGGGGGAACACCGGGTATCGTCCGTCTTCGAACGATGATGCCCCGGAGGAAGGAACGGTCGTGGTGGACAAGGTCTATGACGTGGTCGTTGTCGGGTCGGGGTTCGCCGGGCTTGCGGCGGCCATCGAAGCCCGGAATGCGGGATGCTCGGTGCTGATCATCGAAAAGATGCGGGTGCCGGGGGGCAATTCGGCCCTGAGCGGCGGCCTGTTTGCCGTGGCCGATTCCCCCCTCCAGGCGGCGGCCGGGATCGTCGATTCCCCAGCTCGGCTCGTGAGCGACATGCTGCGGGCCGGCAAGGGGCTGAACCATCCCGATCTGGTCCGGACCGTGGCGGGACACTCCCTGGAGGCCTATTTCTGGGCGCGGGACTATCTGGGCGTCACCTTCGACGATGCCCTCATCCATGGCGGCGGGCATTCCGTGCCCCGCATCTACAACACCCCGGCCTGTTCCGGGGCCGCCATCGTCCAGGCCCTTCTGGTGAAATGCCGGGAGCTGGGCCTCACCATACGCATGCAGTGCGCCCTGAAGGATCTCATCCAGGACGAAAGCGGCCGGGTGACCGGCGTCGCCGTGGCCGACGGCCACATCTTCCCGCGCCGGGACAGCGGCACCACCCGGAGGATCACGGCCCGCAGGGGCGTGGTGCTGGCCAGCGGCGGCTTCTGTCAGGATGTGGCGTTCCGCATGGTGCAGAATCCCCGGCTGGACGGCAGCCTGGAAACGACCAACCACCCGGGGGCGACCGCCGAGGGGCTGGTGAGCGCCCTGAAGGTCGGGGCCACGCCGGTCCACCTTTCGTGGATTCAACTGGGGCCCTGGACCTCCCGGGATGAAAAGGGGTGGGGGTGGGGGCCATGTTCACGCTGCTGGTGGGCTTCCCCCACGGGGTCATGATCGACGCCGCCACGGGAAAGCGGTTCGTGAACGAGCTGACCGACCGCCTGTCCCGCTCCCGGGATATGTGCCTGGAAGGGCGCGACCCCATGGTGATCGTGGGGGAGGAGGCGGCGCGGGAGTTCCCGAACCTGGCCCAGTGCCTGAAACGGCGGGTCGTGCGGCGCTACGACACCATTGAGGCCCTGGCCCTGGATCAGGCCATCAACGGGACGGCGCTGGCCGCTACCCTGGCGGCCTACAACCAGGCGGTTGACAACGGCGTTGACGCGGAATTCGGCAAGCCGCTGGGCTACGATAAGCGCTACCGGATCACCCCCCCCTACTACCTGGCCCGGCTCAAGCCCAAGATCCACTACTGCAACGGCGGCATCCAGATCAATCCCCGCGCCCAGGTGCTGGATGCGGGGCGCCACGAGCCGATCCCCGGCCTCTACGCCGCCGGCGAGGTGACCGGCGGCCTGAACGGCGCCTGCCGGATCGGCGGCATGGCAACCTGCGAGTGCCTGGTCTTCGGCAGGATCGCCGGGGTGAACGCCGCCCGGGAACCGGTGCCCGAGGCCGAGGGGGGCGCCTGAACCGTGGCGGCGCGGTCCCCGCACTTCCCGCGGCAAAAAAACGATACCCTGTGCCCCGAATGGGAGTATACTATAATTTTGCAGTAAATACCGGATTTCAGAAGGAAACCATCATGACCAGGATTACCGTAAACGGCGGCAAAGCGCATCAGGAACAACCGGACAGCATCGACAAACTCATGGAGGCGCTGGACGCCCACACCCTCGATCCGCGTTTCGAACGCTACGCCGACAAGTTCATCTCAAAGGACCAGGAAAGCGGTACGACGCGCTTCTTCGGCAGCTTCGTGGATGCGCAGCGCATGTTCGACCTGCGGACCGACGAGCGGGGTTTGATCGAGCAGTTGTCCAGCGCCATTCAGAAGAACCGGTCCACGGAACAGTACAAACAGGCGCGGGCGGCGTCCGCACGGCACCACTAGGCGGAGCGGCGCCCCGCAGCCAACCGCATGGGGCGCGAGCCCATCAGCCCATTTCCCCGATCTCCCCGTAATTTCCACAATTGACCAGGCAGTTTTTCGTTGAAAAACAGAGCGGTTTCGGGCCATAACAGGCTGTTGGCGAGATTGATGCGCGGGGAAAGGTGCACGAAAGATGGCGTTGCCCGACAGGGAAGCGGCACGGGTGGAGGAATTGCTGGGGGCGTTCTGCCGGGCGCGGTGCGGCGAGGGGGTGACCCTTGCCTACCAGGTGCGGGGGAACCGGGTGGCCCTGGTGGAGACCCGGCCCCTGTTCATCGACCCGGACATCCTGAACAGCGTGAACGTGGCCCAGTTCGAATTCGACCCGGGATCGCAGATCTGGACCCTGTACTGGTACGACCGGAAGAACCGGCGCCAGCCGTACCCCACGGGGCGCAACCGGGATGCCCTGGAACGGCTGGTCGCCGAGGTGGGGGCCGACCCCACCGGCATCTTCTGGGAGTAGCCCCCGGCCATCCCCAAACCTGCCCGGAAAGAGGGACTATCCCCATGAGAGCGATCCTTGTGCTGGCCGTCGGCCTGCTCCTGGCGGCCCGGCCCGCCTGTGCCGAAAAATACCTTTCCCTTGCCGCTGGCGGCTGGCTGCCGGAGCGCACCTCGGGCCTCAATTACGGCCAGGGGCGGACCGACGTCGCCTACGATACGGGGTGGGGCGTGTCCGGGGCCTTCGGGGGCGCCTTCGACAACGGCCTGCGCCTGGAGACCGAGCTCGCCTACCGTCAGGCCGCCGCCCGGGGGGCGGCGGACAACTCCTGGGCCGCCGCCTGGCTGCTCAACCTCTGGTGGGGCATGCGCACCGACTCCCCCCTGACCCCGTACCTGGGCGGGGGCGCAGGCCTGGGCCGGGGGCATCGGGCCTCGCCGGGCGCGGGCTACTTCCTGGGAACGGGGGTGGCCTACCAGGCCGGGGGCGGGGTGGATGTGCGCCTCGCCGAGGCGCTTTCCCTGGATGTGGGCTATCGCTACTTCGGCGTCGCCGGCATCGGCGACCTGTCCAACTACAGCGTCGGCACCTTCGACCTCTCCGGATCGTCAGTGATGGCGGCGGTGCGGTTCAGCTTCCGGTAGGCGGCTTCCCGCGGCCGGAGATCTCTCTGCCGGAGCGGCATGGACGTGCCGGGGCAAAGGTAGTAGAATTACAGAAAAAGGGATGACGGGTGCCTGCACATGGAACGAACGGAGCGCAGCGACAAACGGTTCGCCATCAGGACAAAGTGCTGCCTGACCATCAACGGCGGAGAATACCCCTGTCTGATCGACAATCTCTCCACCACCGGCGCGTCGATCGAAATGGACGGCCCGCTCCGGGAGGGGATCGAGGTCGGGGCAACCGGTTCCCTGACGGTTCTCCTGCTGACCACGGTGGAATACCGCTGCAGGATCGTCCGGGTGGACGCGCCCCATCTCGGGGTGCAGTTCATCGACGCGTAAGCCGCGAAAACGGCGGAGGGGCCACGGCCCCGCCCGGCGGAAAACCGCCACCGGCCTCCCCTCCGATGCCGTGGCGTGATCCTGTCGCTTTCGGGCCATCTCCCCTCTCCACACGTAGGCCGCCCCGCTTCCCGGGCGGTCTTTTTTTTCGCGCGGCCCGGGGAGCGGGAACGGGATAAAAAGGGAATTATTTTAATGGCGTTCTGGCGCCGCCGTCTCGGCTCCGGAAAGAAATTTCGACCCGAAATCAACTATTTCCTGCAAAAAAAGTTTTGACTGCTATACTTTCCCCAAGAACGTTCCAGGCGGTTTTTGGGGAAAGAGACCGATCCCATGGGCAGAATGGGCGAAAGGTTCAGGATCGAGGGCCATGCGAAATGCACCCTGCATTTTGCCGGCCTCGCCTATGTGGGCGAGATCGACAACATCTCCCTGAGCGGCGCCCTGGTCAAGCTGGGCAACAGCATCCCGGAGTGCGTGCGTCCCGGCTGTGCCTGCGGCCTGACCCTGGGCAGGACGGATGTCTACCCCGTGAGGTACGCCTGCCGGGTGGCCCGGCTCGCTCCGGACCTGGTGGGGGTGCAGATCCTCGAACTCATCTATGGGGGCCGCTGCGCCGCGGCCGGCCCGCACTGGCTCCCCCCCGCCGCGCGGAATGCCATTAGCGATCAATAATATTAATGTCAATTTATCTTACCCACAGGTGTTGATAACCATGTGGAAAAACCGGCGGTTTTCCCATGCCATCCGCCCCTGTCGCCTCCCGTCTCCGCAGCCGGAGAAGGGCGCAAAACGAGAGCCCCTCCCGGCATCCCCGACCACTTCGGCCGTATCGCCGCACCCCTTCCCCCTTGCCGCATCCCGCCCCGGGCCATCGCGGCGGCGAGGGGGGCTTCCCCCTAAAATGCAAGTAATTCAGTAGGGTATATGTCGTATACAGTTTTGATTTTACGCTTTCCCCGGCCTATGGTATGACTCCAGGCGGTCGTCCGCCACGGAGAAAACGGCTGCCGTCCGGCTCTGCCGTTTTTGCCCGGGGCGGCATCCTCCCCGGCCTTTCTGGAAGGAAGACACCATGTTACCCCTTTTGTGCAAGATCTCCATGCTGGCCCTGGGTGCGCTGCACCTGTTGGCGCCGTTCGTGTCCCCGGATCTGTCCTATGCCGCTTTTGGGGCCACCATCGCGGTGCTCGGCCTCAGCCTGCCGCTCATGGGCAAGGGCTTCAAGAAGATCACCATCGTCTTTCTTCTCTCGGGCGTCGCCCTGCTGCTCGTCTGCCGGCAGCCGCTGCCGGTCTGGATGAAGGCCCTGGCCTCCATGACCAACCTCATCGCCATCCTCATCGTCATGCAGCTCTTCGCCATCCCCATCAAGCTGGGCAACTACCAGCAGGTGGTGCAGCACTGGCTCGGCCGGTCGTTCAAAAGCGAGAAGTCGCTCTTTCTCTTCACCATGGCGGTCACCCACATCCTGGCCAGCATCCTCAGTTTCGGGGTCATACCGGTCATGGTCTCCCTCTATGGCGATACCCTGAAGGGGCGGCTCACCCACTACGAGCGCTTCCTCTCCGTGGCCCTCTCCCGGGGGTTCGGGCTCGTGGTCCTGTGGGCCCCCGGCGCCATCAACGTCATGCTGGTCATCCAGGCCACCGGGGTCAAATGGAGCGGGCTCTTCCTCCCCAGCATGATCTTCAGCATGATCGGCCTCGCCACCGCCTATGCCGTGGAGTCCCGGCTCTACCTGGCCGACGCCGTGGGCCCGGGGGCGGGGCGGGAGAGGTCGGTGCCGGCATCACCGACAGGGCCGCCCGCAGCAAGGCGGCCCAGGTGATCGGGGTGGTGGTGGGGCTGCTGCTCTTCATCATGTTCCTGGAGTGGCGGAATTTCGGCACCTCGGCCGCCAACCGGATCACGGTGGCCGGGGCGGTCGTGGTGCTGCTCTGGATGGCCGCCTATGCGCGGCAGCCGGTGTTCCGGGGGACGCTTGCGGGGTATTGGGAGAAGGACCTCCTCAAGATCGTGGACCTGGCCCCCCTGTTCATCTCCATGGGGATCTTTTCCACCGCCATCCAGCAGTCGGGCGTCCTGGCCCTGATCCAGCCCCATCTCCAGGCCGTGGTGGATGCTCTCGGGCCGTTTGCCATCGTGGCGCTGCCCATCCTGATGGTGGCCTGCGCCCTGGTGGGCATCCACCCCTTCATCTCCATCGTGGTGTTCGGCCAGATCATCTCCGCGCTGCACATGCCGGTACCCCCCATCTCCCTGGCCCTCTGCCTGGCGCTG
Source organism: Geobacter sp. FeAm09 (assembly GCF_008330225.1). Taxonomy (NCBI): domain Bacteria; kingdom Pseudomonadati; phylum Thermodesulfobacteriota; class Desulfuromonadia; order Geobacterales; family Geobacteraceae; genus Geobacter; species Geobacter sp. FeAm09. Next base: position 1,017,825 of record NZ_CP042466.1, read on the forward strand.
GGCGGGACGGTCTCCTACATCGTCTCACCCTTTGCCGGCATGATCCTCACCCTGGCCCGCTTCCTGAACTGCCGGACCGTGGACGTGTCCCTCCGCTGGAACTGGGTCTTCTGCGCGGCGCTCTTTGTGGAGGGCACCCTGTTCGCCTACCTGTGGGGGCGCCTGTGGGGATGATGCGGCCCGCCTGCCGGGATCGGAGAATGACATGAACAAGGCCGAACGGTTGTTTCAGCTGGTGCTGCTGCTCCGCTCCCGGCGCACCGCCATGACCGGCGAGGCCATCGCGGAGGCCATGGGGGTTTCGCTGCGCACCGTGTACCGTGACGTGCAGGCCCTGGTCCTTTCCGGCGTGCCGGTGGAGGGGGAACCGGGGGTGGGATACCTGATCCGCCCCGCCAACCACTTGCCGCCCCTCATCTTCACCCCTGACGAATTGCAGGCGCTCATGGTGGGCAGCCGCATGGCCCAGGCGTTCACCGACCAGGATCTGGCCCAGGCGGCGCGGAGCGCCGAGCTCAAGATCCGCTCCATCCTGACGGAACCGTTGCAGCGCCATGCGGAGCGGCAGCCCTACCGCATCCCCATCCTGGAGAGCGGCGACGGGCTGCGCCGGGTGCACGGCACGCTGCGCCGGGCCTGCGAAGAACGGCAGAAGATCCGGGTGGCATACCGGGATGAACGGGAAAGGAAGAGTGAGCGGATCATATGGCCCTTGGGGCTGGTCGGCTGGAGCAGCTGCTGGACCCTGCTCGCCTGGTGCGAACTGCGCCGTGATTACCGGAATTTCCGCTTCGACCGCATCGAGGCGCTCGACCTTCTGGAGGAACGTTTCACGCCCACGGACACCATCAGCATCGCCCACTATCTCAAGAGCGTGGTCGGCATCCGCGATCCCGGGTAGCCATGGAGACTCCTGACAGGTTCTGACAGCGGCGCGGGGTAGGGTGGGGGTGAGCAGATATGCTCAAACCATCGACCGCGAAGGAGAACCTGAGATGAACGTGAAACCGATTCCGGAAGGATACCACAGCGTAACCCCCTACCTGGCCGTCCCCCGCGCGGCGGAGTTGCTGGAATTCATGAAGCGGGCCTTCCAGGCCCGGGAAAAGGAGCGGATCGAGCGGCCCGACGGTTCCGTGGGCCATGCCGAGGTGATCGTCGGCGACTCGGTCGTCATGCTGGGCGAGCCGAAGGAGTGCGGGGCCATGCCCGCGGCCCTCTATCTGTACGTGCCCGACGTGCATGCCGTATACCTGCGCGCCCTGGAGGCGGGGGCGACGGCGATGCTGGCCCCGGTGGACCAGTTCTGGGGGGACCGCATGGCCACCGTGGAGGACCCGTTCGGCAATATCTGGCACCTGGCGACCCGGGTGGAGGAGGTGGCGCCGGAGGAGCTGCAACGGCGGATGGCGGAGTTTTCGGCCTCTTAGGGGGCCGGGTCCCGATCCGGTGCCCTGACCGGCGCCGTCCCGTCCTCAAACTTGCCGCCGAGCCGGTTCTTAGCCGCGCTTCGGCGGCCTCGCCCCCTCCTGCAACAACACATTGCCCACGAACAGCGCCACGGCCCCGAGCCCCAGAACCCCGGCGGCGTAGAACACCGCCGTCAGCCCCAGGGCGCTCTGCAATCCCGCACCCAACAGCGGGCCAGAGACGAAACCAAGGTTCAGCACCGCGTTGCAGGTGCCCACCGTCGCACCCATGCCGTGACGGCTCCCCTCCTCCACCAGCAGCGCCGTGCTCGCAGGCTGGGACAACACGCTGAACAGGCCGATACCCACCCCCAGCGCCAGGATCTGGCTAAAACCCGCCGCCACCGGGATCAGGAAGTAGAGCAGCGAGACCACGGTGCCCCCGGCAACCACCAGGGACTTGCGCGGCGCCCGGTCCGAGAGCATGCCCATGGGGCGGAGCAAGAGGGTCATCACCAGGGTGGAGGAGGCCATGACCAGCCCGGCACGGGTGCCGCTCAGCCCCAGCCGGGCGGTGAGCATGATGGGGAGAAAGGCCCCCAACAGCGAGATGCCGCAGGCCCGGCCGAAGACGAAGGCCAAAAGCCCCCGCAGGGAGCTGTGGCGGGTGGCGCCCAGGAGGTCACCGAGGCGTTCGCTGTGGCTGGCTTGGCGTGGCGGGGGGTTGTGGCCGGGGATGCAGATGAGGGCCACGGCCAGGGCGACGACGCACAGGAGGGCCAGGGTGGCAAAGATCCCCTGAAAGCCCCACAGGTCCTTGAGCATCCCTCCCACGACCGGCCCCAGGCTCAGGGCGCCGTAGAAGGAGATGTCGAAGGTGCCCATGACCGTGGCCCGTTTGTGGTCCGGGGAGGCTTCGCCCACCAGGGAGAGCACCACGGGGCGGAACATGGCGCAGCCGATGCCCTGGAGCAGGCGCAGGAGGGTGATGAGGGGGAGACTGGCGGTGAAGAGGTAGGAGAGGGAGACGAAGAGGTAGAGGCCGAGGCTGGCGGCTGCGACCTTCTTGCGGCCGATGCGGTCGGCCCAGGCGCCCATGAAGGGGCTGAGGACGATCTTGGAGAGGGAGTAGAGGACGAGGGGGAGGCCGAGGAGTGCTCCCCTGGCGCCCAGGCTGAAGACGTAGAGCGAGAAGAAGGCGTCGGCGATGCCGAAGCCCAGGGTGATGGCGAAGTTGATCAGGAACAGCCCCCGGAACAGGGTGCGGGTTTCCATGGTTTCTCCCTTGGCGTGCCGAAGATGCCCCATGCCGGTAGGCTGCGGAAAAGAGGCCCGTGGAGGAAGGAGGGAGAACTCCACGGGCCCGTCACCCGGGCCGGGGTTCGGCGGCCCCGGCCCGGATGTGCCGCTGCTTAGTTCTTGCCGCCTCCGCCGATGGAGAACGGATAGGTCATGCGCACCCTGAGCTCGTTCTGGTCGGCCGTAGAGGCGTTGTCGACCATGGCGTATCCCACCTCGAACTTGAGGCCGTCGAGGGCGCTGTTGAAGGTTTTCCTGAATTCATACTGGACGTTGTAGTCGATCTCGCTGGAGCGTGAGCCGGGAGCGTCGTAGCGGTTGTACCAGACATAGGTGGAGAGCCCGGGAACGCCGATCTGGCCCAGGTCGTAGCCGACCAGCGCGCCGTAGGCGTCCTGCTTGCCGTGCCAGCCCGAAACCAGGAACTGCTGCATGACGATCTTGCCGAAGCCCCAGGGGGTGAACTGGGCGTCGGGGCCGGTCTTGGCGTAGAAAGCCTGCAACTTGGCGCCGTAGGCGTCCACGCCGGTCTCGAAGCCGTACTCGTAGGTGTCGAATTTTCCCCCCAGGTTCTCGCCGTTGGATTTCTGCACCATGACGGAGGGCATGAAGTAGAGGTGGTAGTCGCCGATGTTCTTGCCGAATCTGGTCCTCAGGTAGCCGGTGTCCACCACGTCGTCCATGTGATAGACCCACCCCTCGGCGCCCAGGTTGACCGACCCCACCTGGGTGTTGTAGCGGGCGCCCCCCACCAGGAGCGGCTTGTCCTTGGCCGAGGAATCCACCGACTTGACGATGTCGTAGAAGCTGCTGTCGTTCCAGCCCGAGAAGCCGTCGATGTAATAGGCGTGGAGTTCCAGGTCCTTGATGCTCTTGTTCACCAGGGTGAGGCCGCTGTAGGTCTTAGGCAGGATGCGGCAGTAGTCCATGTTCATCAGGGGGGTGTAGATCTGCTGGGCCCCGTACCTGATCGTCGTATCGAACCATTCCCCCTGGACGTAGTACTCCATCAGCTTGGTGAAGCTCTTGTGCTGGTTACTGCCCGATGCCTGCAGCATCATGTAGTTGTCCCACGTATTGCTGGTGGCCACGTCGTTGGCCGAGGCAAAGGTGCCGGCCAGGCTTACGCCCTTCAGGGGGGCGGTCTTGTACCCCACGATGGCCGCGAACACCGAATCGCCCGCGTCTTTTGCGTCTTTGGTTTTCAGGTCGTACAGGTAGTAGCGCAGGGAGCCGTCGATGGTCCCCTGGGAAAACATTTCCTTGATGGTGTCGGCCGCAAAGGCCTGGGTCGCGAACACGCTGGCGGCCAAGAGAAGAAGCGAGATTGTGGATCTCATAGACACTCCTGAATAAATGTAATTTTTCTGCCGGATTCATGACTCCCCCTCCCGTCGCGGGAGGGGGAACGCTGGGCTGCGGCCCGTCGCTACATATCGAAGGTAAAGGTGTGGCACCGGTCGCAGATGCTCTTGTGCGGCGCGTTGTGGGCCACGTGGCATTCGGTGCATTCCACGTCGCCGAAGTGCGATTCGTGGGGGTTGATATTGCTCAGGTAGCCGCCGTTCGTATCCTTCTTGGCGGTCCGCTTGGCCATGCCCGCATACCCGCCGTGACAGTTGAGGCATGCCGCCACTTCGGCGGGGGCCGCCAGCTTGTCGATGGCGTGGCAGTCCTGGCATTTGACGCCCTGGGCCAGGTGTTTTTTGGCCAGCGGTTCGCGGTCCTTTGCGTCGGCGGTGGCCGACGTCAGCGCCGCTACCGCCAGGAACAGCATGCAGAGTAGATAACCGGTATGTTGTGCTTCCTTGTTCATTGCGTATCTCCTTAAAGTGCGATCCTGATCGATCGATACGTTTTTCGTAATGGGATGCAACTGCGCAGGCGCTATTTGCGGGCCTTGACGTATTCCGCGCTGTTCAGGCCGGCCAGGCGGCCGGAGACGGCGGCAAAGCCCATGGTCAGGCCTTCCACGGTCATGTAGCTGTCGGAGTAGAGGCCGCCGGCCACATTGCCCACCGCGTAGAGCCCCTTGACCGGGTTGAAGTTCTCGTCCACCGCCTCCAGGTGCTCGTTCACCTTGACCCCGCCGATGGTGGTGAGGTTGTAGGTCATGACCTCAAGGGCGTAGAACGGCCCCTGGGCAACGGGGTACATCAGGTGTTCCTTGGCCTTGCCGAACTGCTCGTCTTCGCCCTTTTTCACGTAGCCGTTGTAAGCGCCGATCTGTTTCAGGAACGGTGCCTTCTGAAAGCCCGCATTGGCGGCCAGCTCTTCCAGGGTGCGCCCCTTGTGGACCACGCCGTCCTTGACGCCGGCTTCCAGGTAGGCGTCAAGCTCGGGGATCGGGCCGGACTGTTTCCCCGGGATGTTCCTGATATTGGCGAAGGAGTCGGTCATGCCGGTCTTCGCCTTCTTGAACTTGTCCACCGTGGCCTGGTCGAACACCACGAAGCCCTGGCCGCCGATGGAAACGAGGGCGTGGGACACGAGGGCGTTGTCGTACACGTAGTCCTCGTTGTAGTAACGCTGGCCGGTCTTATCGACCCACAGGATGGGGATATGGATGAAGGGCTCCAGCTTGGTCATCAGGATGGATTCCTTGTTGTTGCCCTTGGTGACGATGCCCTGGCCGTGGTACTCGGTGACGTTCTCCTTGTACTTGGCGGCCCCCGCCTCCCAGGCCATCTTCATGCCCACGCCGTCGTTGGCGAGCCAGCCCATGGGGTGCCCCACGATGCCCGCCTTCTTCATCATCTCGTCGTTGCCCATGAAACCGCCCGTGGCGATGATGACCGCTTTGGCGTTGACGGTTTTCACGGTGCCGTCCTGGGCGCGCACCTGCACGCCGCTTACGGAGCCGTCGGCGTTTTTGTTGATCCTGGTGGCCTCGGTCCGGTACATGATGGTCCCGCCGGCCTTCTCGATGGCCGTGGTCAGGGCCGCCAGCCCCTGCTGGCCGTCCCACATGTGGTAGATGATCGGCTTGACCGCATCGTGGGCGAACTGCTGCGGCTCGACGGGCAGCCACAGCTTCACGCCGTTATCCATCAGCCACTCGATGGTCTCGCCCGAGTGCTCGACCGTGGCGCGGGCCAGGCGGGCATTGAAAAGCAGGTGCGTGTAGCTCTCCATCTGCTTGAAGACCTCCATGGGGGTGATCTTCATGTTGTGCTTCCGCTGCAGGGACGTGTTCACTCCCATCATCCCCTTGGTGAGGCCGGAGGAGCCGCTCAGCTTGCGCTCCTTCTCCACCACCAGGACCTTCACCCCGGACTGGGCGGCGGCCAGGGCGGCACAGGCGCCGGAGCCTCCGCCACCCACAACGACAACGTCATAATCCGTGACCGCGGCCTTGTCGGCGGCAGAGCATACGGTGCCCGCCGTCAGCAACGCCACGGCAACCAACAACCCCTTAACCACACTTCTGCTTTTCATACGACCTCCATTGGAAATATTGGGTGTGAACGTTCATTCCCAATAAAAAACATAGAATGTTGGCAATAAAACGTCAACAAAATTAATTACTAACAAATATTTATGCGTAAAGTATGCTTGCGTATTAAACATGGCAGTGAACGTTCATTACCAGTAATTACGGTTCTTTGTAAACGGGACCTGATCGGTCGTTTTGGCTTTTCGGGGTAAAATTTTTTTTGCGGGGGTGGCGCTTGGCAAAAACTGACCGGGGGGAGGAGGGGGGGATTGCGGCAGGGGCAACCGTGAGGAATGAATTGACAAAAGTGCCTGATATGGCTATTTTTAAAGGCGTTTTGGGCCGTTTGGCCCGGCATTCAGAGCATAAAGGCGAATCGTGAAATGACAACCCAGCGCTTGACCAAGAAGGACAGGGATGAACTGCGTCGGGCCGAGATCGTTGCGGCGGCGCGCAAATGCGTCGCATACAGCGGGTTCCATGCCGCCAGCATGGCGGAGATAGCCCGGACGGCACGCATGAGTGTCGGGCACCTGTACCGCTATTTCGAGAACAAGGAATCCATCATCCGGGCGATCGTGGAGATGATCACCGAGGAGCAGTTGAACTGGATCGCCAGCACGGCCCTCAACAAGAACGTCGCCGAGTTCCAGATCGAGCGTTTCACGGAGCGGTTCGTGGACAACCGGGAGGAGCGGGCGCTGCTGCTGGAGATGCACGCCGAGGCGGCGCGCAATCCGGATATCGCCGCCATTTTGGAGAACGCGGACCAGCAGTACCGGAAGATGGCGGCGCTTACCATCCGCAAGATCTACACCGACCTGGAAGAGGAAGAGATCATCGCCCGCGTGGAACTGATGGCGACCATATCGGAGAGTTTCCTGCTGCGGAGCATCAAGGCGCCCGAGGCGGAATCCGCCAGGATCAACAAGCTGCTGGAAGGGGTCATTGGGCATATCTGGCCCAAGATCTGAACGCCGTCCCGCCGATTCATCCCACCCCGCATCCCGCCCCGTGGGCGGGGCCGAAAGCTACGTTTATTCCCCGCCCCGTGCTATACTGAAATCAGGGCTCCATGCGGTCAGTCGCGCCGGAAGCGCGTCTGCGGGCCGGCCGCACGGGGCGCGCGGGAAGGGGGTGCACACCATGACAACGGAGAGGACGAACCTGACGACAGCTCCCGGGGAGCGGTGCGACATCAAGATATGGAGCGGGGATTGCGAACGGAGCGGCCACCCGGCCGAGGGTGAAAAGTATCTGTGCGTGTCCTGCGGGACGATCGTGGGCCTCGACCATGAGGTGACCCACGACATTTTTCCCTCTGTCAGCGGCGATTACGACAAGCTGATTTAAGCGATACGGATAGTGCGGCGGCAGGGAAGGGGAGGGGCACCGGCTTGGCGTTTGGCTGGTGTCCCTCGATTTATACGGGGCTCCGGGAATTCGCGGATCTTACCCTTATGAGCTCTCCGTACCCGGCTTGATGTAGTCGAAGACCTCTTTCGACCACGCCGCGGACCATGCCCCCAACGGTACTATGATGTCGCGCAGTTCCTTGCCCCGCCGGGTCAGCGCGTAGCCGTCGAGGGTCTTTGCCACCAGGTCCGCCTCGCGCAGGTCCTTGATGCGGCTGTTGAGGATGGAGGGGGAGATGTCGCCGCACCGCTCCTGCAACGCGCGGAACGTGCAGGGGCCTTGTTCCAGGTTCCACAGGACGCCGAGCGCCCAGCGGCGGCCCAAAAGGTCGAACAGGGCGTTGATCGGCGTACCGGAGAGAGAACCGCGTACCTTTTTTCCCGGGCTTGGAATGGACATGGGGCGCGCTTGTCTCCTTTGGAGTGCGGATGAACAGGCGGTGATCCGACCGCCGCGGACAACCGGATCACCGCCCGGGGTAGCCTAACGGGCCTGGGCCGCCTTGATTTCGGCGAGCGTCAGGCCGCCGATCCCGATGTTGGTGCTGTCGAGTTCGTTGATCAGGATGGTGAACTTTTCAGCGGGGATATTTGTGACCTCTACGGCGGTCTTTGTCAAGTTTTTGATCAGGGCCTTTTTTTGTTCCGTAGCGATGCTGTGCAGATCAACGGTGATAACCGGCATGACAGTCTCCTTGCTATTTATTTTGTATCGCGCTATGTATTTAATAGCATGCTACTAAAAGAGAAGCAAGGTTTTTCTGTTTCGGGGAGGGGGCGGTTTCGTCGGCGCGCTTTGTGCGGGGGAAATGGGGGGGCGGCCGCTGATGTGATGTCGCCAAGGGATCGGTGGAGAGGCCCCGGGGCGGGCTGCCCGGATGACAGGTCATGCCTTGGGGAGGTGGTGCGGGATTTGCCGAAATGCCGGGGAACGGGGCGGTTGCGGATGTGTCTCTGCCGCCTGCTTGATGTGGCGGGGGTGCATGGCCGGGGTGCTAATAAGAGGGCAGGCTACTTATTGGCACCCGGAGGATGGCCCGGTGCACCGGTCGCAATTAGTGAAGACCGCAGTTGCCGTCGAAGGGGCAGGCCGAACATTCTTTCATCGCATCGATGCATTGGCCATTCACGGCACCAAACCGTCGATGGATCTTTGCGCTTGAGCATTGCGGGCAAACATGGCTGGATTCGTCGCCACTGCTCACGGGTACGGAAAATTCGTAGTCGCAATCGCCGCATATCAGATTGTAATTCGACATAAAAACAACTCCTTGACCGAATAATAGTTCTATTTCACTATGGAAATTATAAGACGTTAACATCCGGAATGAACATCTGTCAATGCAATTTGAGGCAGGGGGGAGGCCTCCTCAATTTCGCCTCTTGTCAATATTCGGACCTGGCACTTTTTCTTTTCTGCTCAAATTCAGAGAATGCCATAAAGTTTAGTGCCACCTCGGGGCCAACGCGCGAAACGGAAATTATGGTCGTGCTGGAAAGGGATGGCTATAAATTTCAAGATCTGAAGATTGGAGAGCCGGCCCTTGCGACTTGCTCTTTTAACTAGTAAGCATAACCATCAATAATTTCCAGGATGTCATCAATGTACTGCATCTGTCGGCTGTCTGTCTTTTGTCGCATTTTCATTGGAACAGCTTTATAAAAATCTTCACGGGTTGTCGGTAGGTGTACAATCAGTCGGCTCAGGACTTCATCACGCAGTATCCCTCTACTGTCATCATTAAAAGAAGGAAGGATGTTTGTAAGACGGTATTCAAGAAGTTCATCCCTAAGGCTTAGCGAGGCTTTTTGAGGAGCTAGTTCCAGGGCTGGCTGTGCAACTGTAGCTTTTTCGGTCTTTGTCTTTATGGATTCAGTTGCCTCAAAAACGGCTTGACATGAAGGTTTGATTGAAGCAATAGCAGCAGAAACCGCATCTTGGAATCCTGAATCAGTTGTCACTACGGACGATTGTTCTTGTAATGCTTTCCGTACCACATTCACAAGCCGCTGGACTTCAATATCGCGGTTTTTAAACCAATCAGTTGACCAGATTCGGTGAATACGCCAGCCTTTCCTCTTTAGGATCTCTTGACGCAGTCGATCCCTGTCACGTACGGATTTTGCGGAATGATACGTAGCACCGTCGCATTCTACACCCAGAATAAATTCTCCTTCGCGTTCAGGATGCTGTACACCGATATCAATAAAGAAGCCGGCTACGCCTACCTGTGCGACTGTCTTGAAGCCATGAAGGTGCAGGTGGTGTGCGACTGAAACTTCGAAGTCGCTGTCCGGCTCTTTGCCGCCAATAATACCGTAATCCGGAAGGCGGCCTGTCTCAGCGTAATCAAGATATTCCTTGAGTGCTATTGAACCCTTTGACGGACTGTCGCCAAGTTTGATATCAGCTGACCGAAGCGACGTGAAAAGTTCAAGTTGTTTTTTGGCCCGTGTAAATATGACGTTCAACCTTCTCCATCCAGTTTCGCCAGCAATAGGTCCAAAGCGCTGGTAGACCTTTCCCGTTTCCTTATCGGGACCATATGTTGTCGAAACAAAAATGACATCTCGTTCATCACCTTGGACGTTCTCAAGGTTTTTGATGAAGAACGGTTCTTCGGTCCCCTCGGTATTTTTGATAGCCTGCTCCAACCATGGCTGCTCTTTCTGGATTCTGTCCAATATGTCTGAAACAAGCTCGGCCTGTTCCCTGTTGAATGTTGCAACACCAAGAGTGTTTACGGGATTATTCCTGAAGTGTTCCACTACTGCTAAGGCAACAGCTTCAGCTTCATTCCTGTTGCGTCCCTTTTGATAAGTCGCCCCATCAATGTAATGGCGATGAACGCCATAATTGCTGTTATTCCCAAACGGGGAAGGAAAAATTATCAGGTCATCATCGTAAAAGCGGTTGTTTGAGAATGCAATAAGGCTTTCGTGAACTGACCGATAGTGCCACCGTAGCCTGCGTTTGTTATATGTTGTCATGCAGATATCGAGAATGGATTCGGTATCTTGAATTGCCATGGCCTCCTCGTCATCATCAGCCCCACTATCGGTACGATCGAAAAAACTGGTAGGTGGTAGTTGTTTGGGGTCGCCAACAACAATCAGCTGTGTAGCTCTGGCGATTGCGCCTAGTGCGTCTTCAGGTTTAAGTTGCGATGCCTCGTCCATGATTACCAGATCGAAACTGATATTGTTAGGATCGAGGTATTGTGCAACAGACAGAGGGCTCATCATGAAGCAGGGTTTGAGTCCCTGAAGTGCCCCACCGGCTCGGCGAACCAGTTGCCGGATTGGAATGTGACGTTTTTGTTTAGTTAGTTCTCGCTTGAGTAAAGCAAAGTCGGTGTGATCTTTAACAGGCCCATATCCAATGCCATTAGGGATTTTTCTATTCGAAGCGATATAGGCAACTCGCTCTCGTGCGGTTGCCATGATCATCCTGTCAGTACTTGCATAACGCTCTCGGATCCCCTCGTATTTGGCCCTAGTAAATGATGCTAGATCAGGATACTGCCGCATAACTTCTCGGGCCATCCCTTCGTAAACCGCATACCTATAAATGGCAGCACTTTCATCAGGACTAATTTTTTCTCTACCTATTGCAGTATTTATAGGTGTAAGGCCATAGCTGTCAGCGCTTTCAGTCAAAACACAATAATCATTCCAGCTAGTTATGCTTCCAATGTGTTCAATACATTTGAGTACAAATTTAGAAAGACTGACAAAATTATCAAAATAATACTCATAATTTAAAGGGTTATTAGGTGATATTTTTACATAATTTAAAATGTTCTCAAAATTTATTAAATAATTATTCCAAAATTGCTTGTTAGAATCAAAAAAAGTAGTAAATATATTTATTTTATCAGCAGTTTTACCTGATAGGAGCCATTTTTGTAAATCTTTTGTTAATTCTCCATGAATTACAAGTCTTTCCAGCCAAGTGGCACTTCGCAGTAGACTCTCTGTGTTGGTGGACATACCACTGTATTCGGTTCCTAATAAATCGCAGTAGAGCTTATTGTCCAAATTAGCCTGAAGTTCTATGGTAAAAAGATATGCATTTGCTGATACCGCTAAATCTTTCATCGATGTAGAATCTAATTTTTTGTTTGACTTCAGGAGTTTCAGCGTCGCGTTGAATATATCTTTTTGTGTAGTCATGGTTGACAATGTGTCGGTGATGCGGGCTCCACAATCTAAAAGGTCAGATGCGCCTAGAGATTCAAGCCCGGCATGTATGGTATTTATCAAGCCGGCCGCAGAAAATAGTTTTGTCACAATCTCCTGAATGCGTGGAGCTAGCTGGTACGCATGACCTGATGATCCCACAAGTGTTGAGAATATCTGGCACCAGTTTATGTGGCTTTCTAGGCGATCCCAATCTGTATCGATCCCGACATAAGACGTGCCGAGTTTTAACTTGTAGCTTTGATTTGAACTAACAGAATCAATTTCTTTGATTGTATCAACCACGCTCTCGATTCGTTCGATCAGGTCTTTAGCACCTAGTTGTTTGGGGTCGACCAACAAAGTCTTAGCTGTGCGCCTTAGTGAACGGTATTGCGACGAGAAAATGGCGAAAAAAGATCCCCTGAATTTTCTTAGATCCCGCGCTAAGGAAACAAGGTCGTCTGTTTTCGGGAGATATCGCAGCAGAAAGAAGCGTCCGTGATTCAGGAACGTTTCTCCAAGACTTTCACATTTGTTACGTGCCTCGCGAAAAATAGATACAGTTGATTCCATGCAGTGTTCGGCATGGCAATGCACCGGGGGGGCAAACGGCATGTTTGATAGTACATGATGTAAGTTCAGTGCTTGTTTACTGTCTACCACACTAACCAGTGGTGTTGAAAAGAATTCTTGTAAATCTTCAAGAACTCGAGCCAATTGATCAAGGAGGTCGCAGAGTTGCTCCTGCTTATCGAACAGGTCGGCAATCTCCTTGTACGTCAGGTTATCAAAACCTACTGACTCCAATGCTGATACACAATCGATAATAGCTTTGGCATCCTCCGGAGTAAGATCGCCAATACAATTTAACGCGAGTTCCGCGTTTTGGGCTTGTTGATGATGTTTTCTTATGGTGGCATCCAATTTTTTGATTGCATCCATGGTATTAGGTAACGCAAGTATTGGGGCGAGAGCTTGGTGAAAATCATAAGGCAGGTCACATAATAGATAAAGATTATTGAGTTTGGAGAGCAACCATAACCCTTTAACTGTAGTTGGCAGCGGACAATCATAGTGCGTTAGATAGTCGCAAAGGTTTGAATGATGCGCCTCAATTAGTTTGTTAAGTTCGGAAAAATTCTCGGCCAAAATCATTTCGTCGCCAGGCAGGATGTTGACTGGTGTGAAGTCTTTCCAGACATCCATTGCTTCATCCGGTAAATCTATTCTCAGTCTAGCGATGTCTTTAAGCAGGTTTGACCGGTCGTTCAACTGATTTCGAGTTAATGACAGCGGATTGCTGACAGTAAACCTAACTTCGCACCCTCCGACTTCGGTTCGGCACCTTTCAGCTGTCCAGAAAATGTCGTAAACAGTCTCTCCGTTCGGGCCGACTACACTGTTTACCAAATTCGAGTAGGACAAGAGGCGATCCCGCTCTATTGCGAGGTCTTCCATCTCCCTATCCAGTGTGGTGGTATCTCTGTACTTTTTTAGAATTCTTTTAGCTATGTCATTGTGCAACTGGCCTTTTTGAGTTTTATGGCTATGCAACTCTAGGCAGAAATCGCCAAGGCCTGCTTGGTCAAGTCGTGACCGAACAACTTCCAAAGCGGCTTTCTTTTCGGCAACAAATAGGACAGATAGTCCTTCATGCAGAGCTGCTGCAATGATATTGGTGATGGTTTGGCTCTTCCCCGTTCCCGGTGGGCCCTCAACAACAAGATTTTCTCTGTGATGCACTGCATCAATAATGACCGACGTTTGTGAGCTGTCGGCATCGGTTATTAATGGCAGTGATATAGCCTTGCTATCTCTATCGAGATCATATTCCTCACCGTATGGCCGATCTTCATTACTCTCATATTCATTACGGCCAGCCAGTATAGCCCTGACATTTTGATGGCCGGTTAATGCCGGCCAGCGAGACGGGTCGAGGTCACGGTACATGAGAAGTTTTGAAAAACTGAATAAACCAAGGACCATTTCCCGCGCAACCCGCCACCGTTTACGATGTCCCACGGTATTTACTACGGCTTCCAGATAATTTTCTGTGGTATTGCATTCACCAAGCTCTGGCAGAATCAAGTCGAAGTCTGTTTTAAGTTTTTCGGCCAGCGACAGGTTGGTTTCGATATCCTCACCGGTGTACGAAAGAATGTAGGAATAACAGTTTGATTTCTTATCAAGGCGGGATTTCTCTATCTTAACCGGCACCAGTATAAGAGGGGCACGGTTTTTTTCGGCAGAATCATCAGCTTCATACCATTCTAAAAAACCAATTGCTAAATGCAGTAGATTGCTGCCGGTTTCTTCAATAGCAGTTCGAGATTCCTGATGAAGTTTTTTGCAACGCCGCTCCAGTACTGTGTCACTAAAAGGTGTCTGAAGGCAGGTGTCAGTGTATTTTTCAACGGACTGGCCGTTAGCAACCGGTAATTCAATGTTAGTTTCAGTCAGCGTTACCTGCAGGCCATCTTCCATAACCAGCGGTAAAAACTGCATTGACTTTTCACCGTCGACCAATATCCGAAATACTTCGTTTGGTAATTCGTCAACGATCCGTATACTTTTAACGCTTTCTTTAAAATTAAGTAGCCGATTTCGACGTGTTAAATCAAGCAACTTACCGCGGACATCTGTCAGTACCCGTTCCACCAGTTCAGACATACCACTAATCCTCCATTGAATAAAAAAGTCCGGCGATGGTTTGAGTCTATGTGGACAAGATAAAATTGTTGCTATCATGTCAATATTTTTTATGGACATGAACGGCAGGTCATTGAAGAAATAACTAATCGTTTCCCTTTTCAATGACAGTCATTCTTTCTGATCTCGATCAAACTTACGCATCAGGACGTTTTGCGTAGCTTTTTAGAAACTCGTATCTTTTGCCGTCGACGGTCCTTTTTACGAATTGTTTTATTAAAGCGTGCTCCATCTTACATCTGTGTGCGTAATTTTCAATCGTAAAATCAGCATGTTAAAATAATTACCACTCCCTGCAAAATGTTAAAAAAATTAACACGAACCATCCAATCCTTCTTACCTCCCCAATATCAAACGAAAAAGAGGCCCCTGGATCGTCTCCGGGAGCCCCTTCTTGTGTCATTATGATACACCCCGCCGCCGCAACGGTCACACGGCGGCGCCGATCCCCCGGGTGAAGATGGCCGCGTACTGGCTGACCAGGTGTTCGTCCCGGTCGGGCGAATGGCTCACCAGCGACTCGGTGGCCAGGGTGCTGAGGACGTAGTAATTGACCATGCCGGCCAGGGCCAGGGCCGCGTTCACGGCATCCACGTCCTGGCGGAACTGCCCCTGCCGTATCCCCGCCCGGACCACCTCGGCGAGGATGCGGATCACCTTGCCGATGGCGGGGGCGACGATGGCGGCGAAACAATCCGTGGGGTTGGTGAGCTCGCTGGTGTAGAAACGCAGCAGATGGGGGTTGTCCCGGTGCCGCCGGATGGTCCAGCGCAGGTATCCCTCGATCACGGCCAAGGGTTCGTCGCCGTGCCGCCGGATCTCCTCGATCTGGTCGAAGCAGGCGAATTGCTCGCGCAGGACCGCGGTATACAACCCCTCCTTGCTGCCGAAGTAGTACGAGATCATGGAGATGCTCGCCCCGGCGGCCCGGGCCAGCTCCCGGACGCTGACGCCGTGCAGGCCGCGCTCGGCAAAGAGCCGCGTCCCTTCCTCCAGCAACTTTTTGCGGCACTCCGCTTTCGTCATGTGGGCTCCGATCCGTTCCGATATGCGCCAAGAGTAGCAAAATCACGCGCAAAATCAAATGGCGGAGCCATTCTGCCAAAATAATCCTTGCAGGTCAAACGCCGTATTGTTATTCTGTATTCAAACGAACGTTCGTTTTGTTCCCCGAATCATGCCGGTCTGCACCGTTGATCGCAGCGCAAACCCTCGAAAAAACGTCGGGAAAACATTCACTACTGATGGAGGAGCATGCCCAGATGTCGGAACTACTCAAGAGGATCAGGAAACCCAATCTCCACTCCCGGATCAAAAAAGCCGAAGACGTCATCCCCCTGTTCAAAAACGGGATGAACGTGGGCTGGTCGGGCTTTACCCCCGCCGGCTACCCCAAGATGGTGCCCATCGCCCTTGCCGATTACGTGGAGAATAACGGGCTTCAGGGGAAACTGAAATTCAACCTGTTCATCGGCGCGTCGGTGGGCGTGGAGACCGAGGACCGGTGGGCCTCCCTGGACATGATCGACCGTCGCTGGCCCTACCAGACCGGCAAGAATATCCAGGCGGGCATCAACGAGGGGCGCATCCGCATGGGGGACAAGCACCTCTCCATGTTTGCCCAGGACCTGGGGTACGGCTTCTACACCAAGGAGGAGAGCGGGCGCCTGGACATCGCCATCATCGAGTGCTCCGCCATCACGGAAAACGGCGAACTGGTCCTGACCGCCTCCTGCGGCGCCGTGCCGGAGATCGTGCAGGTCGCCGACCAGCTCATCATCGAGATCAACACCTCCATACCCAGCTTCGAGGGGCTGCACGACATCGTCGAGCCGGTGAGCCCGCCCAACCGGCTGCCCTATCTCATCAGCCGGGTGGATGACCGGGCCGGTTCCCCCTACGTGCGGGTCGATCCGGACCGGATCGTGGCCATCATCGAATCGAACCGCCCCGACAACGGCCGTTCCTTCAGCGAGCAGGACGCCACCTCGGAGGCCATCGCCGGCCACATCATCGACTTCTTCTCCCAGGAGGTCAAGGCGGGCCGGCTGCCCAAGAGCCTGCTGCCGCTCCAGTCCGGCGTCGGCTCCATCGCCAATGCGGTCATCGGCGGGCTGGCCAAGGGGCCGTTCACGGGACTCAAGGTCTGGACCGAGGTGTTGCAGGACACCATGCTCGATCTCTTCGATTCCGGGAAGCTGGATTTCGCCTCCACGGTTTCCCTCTCCTATTCGGTGGACGGCTTCAAGCGCTTTTACGACAACTGGGACAAGTACAGCGGCAAGGTGCTCATGCGCCCCCTCTCCATCGCCAACCACCCGGAGCCGATCCGCCGTCTGGGGTGCATCGCCATGAATACCCCGGTGGAGTTCGACATCTACGCCCACGCCAACTCCACCCTGGTGGGGGGCACCAGGATGATCAACGGTATCGGCGGGTCCGGCGACTTCCTGCGCAACGCCTATCTCTCCATCATGCACACGCCGTCGGCCCGGCCGAGCAAGACCGACCCCACCGGCATCACCTGCGTGGTGCCCCACGTGCCCCACGTGGACCATACGGAGCACGACCTGGATGTGCTGGTGACGGAGCAGGGGCTGGCCGACCTGCGCGGCCTGGACCCCAAGAGCAGGGCGCAGGTGATCATCGACAAGTGCGCCCACCCGGATTACAAGCCGCTGTTGCAGGAGTATTTCGACATGGCGAAGAAGGAGTGCCTGGCGCGCAAGGCGGGGCATGAGCCCCAGTTGCTCGACCGGGTCTTCAAGATGCAGGTCAACCTGGCCAAGAACGGCACCATGAAGATCGCAAACTGGGACATCTAGACCGGCGGCAGGCCGGCGGCACGAACAGAAGCGCCGCCGGCCCCCCCAGGGGAGGGGCCGGCGGCGTTGTCGTGCGCCCGGCACCCGATGCGGCACGCAGTCATTCCCGGTATTGAACGAGGTCCCGGCATGAAACCGCAAATCATCTCCACCCGCATATCCGATGAACTCTTGGGGAAGATCGACAGGATGGCCTGGCAGATGGGGCTGACCCGAAAAGAGGTTGTGGAGCTGTCGTTTCGGGAGTGGCTGAAAGACAATCTGCACGCCGGCAACCACTCCCCCGCCCGTGTTCTGAAATTCTAATGCCTGACCCGGGGCTTCCCCGGGTCAGGCTTTCTCCCCGCCGAGCAGGTGCCGCAGCCAGCCGTAGCCGCTCACCACCACGATCCCCGCCACCACCAGCACCGCCCCCACCACGAAGCTCGGCTCCAGCGGTTCGTGGAGCAGCCACACCCCGAAGGCGATGCCGAAGAACGGCGTCATGAACGAGAATACCCCGAGCCGCGAGGCCAGATAGCGGCGCAGCAGCCAGAGCCAGGTGAGGTAGCTGGCAAAGGAGACCACCAGCGCCTGGAACAGGATGCTCCCCCAGGCCCGGAGGGTGGGGTTGAAGGCGGCCTCGCCCAGAGCCGCGGCGGCCGCCAGCAGCAGGACGAAGGCGGCCGCCAACTGGTACAGCAGGGCCTTGGTGGCGGAGGTCCGGGCCAGGCTCGAGCAGCGCAGCACCACCGTGGTGGCGCCCCAGGCGATCCCGGCCATAAGCCCCAGGAAATCTCCCCACAGGATGTGCGCCGGCGCCCCGGCCGCCGCTTGTTGGCTCCGGCCGAAGAACGCGATGACGATGCCCGCGAAGGCCAGCAGGATGCCAAACCACTGGAAGCGTTGCAGCCGCTCCGCGGGCAGGCGCCAGTGGAGGCCCAGGGCGGCGAAGGCGGGTGCGGTGTACAGGAACACCGCCATGTGGGAGGCGCTGGTATAGCGCAGCCCCTGGCCTACGAACAGAAACTCCAGGGCGAAGAGCAGCCCCACGGCCAGGCCGGGCCGCCACGTGCCGTCCCCCAGGGACATGCGCTCCCCCCGCAGGACCATCGCCACCCCCACCAGCAGCGCCGAAATCCCGGAACGGAGCGCCAACTGCATGAGCGGCGCAACATCCGGGGCCGCGATCTTCAGCACCACCTGCTGCAATCCCCAGATCATGCAGAGGAGCAGCATCAGGCCCATGGCCAGGCCGTCTATCGCCTTATGTGTGTCTATGATCGTCTCCTTGGTCTGTTTTCGCCGAATTTTTCAAAATAGCAGAAGCAAGGGCGCGGTCAACGAAAAAGAGCGCCCCGCCCGGAATTCCCCTCCCTCGCCCAAGCCGCCGCCCGCCCGGAAACGCCGGCACCGGTCTTTTTCTTGCGCGGGCAAGCCTGTGCCGTTGACAGCGGCCTTTTCATGAGAGACAATCGGCGTTCTTGCAACATGCCGGAATGGCTTTGTCTCTGCCGTTCATTACCCGAACCGCTACAGCTTGCAGGCCGTTGTGCCGATTACTATAAACTGGACGATGACAGGCGGGACGCAGCAAAGGGGCGGACATGCGAAAAAACGACGAGGGGAGCGTAAATGTCCTTAGAGTATTCACCCATAGTGCTTGATTCCATCAACCACGAAACCTTCCCCAAGGTCGAGCTCTACGTCGGGCTCAACGGGAAATACACGCTCTACAAACCGGAAAAGACCAAGCTCACCATCCACAATATCGAGCGGCTGCGGGAAAACGGCACCGAGTTCGTGTACATCAACAGCAAGGATTCGGAGGTGGTGCAGGAGCATGTGGAGAAGCGGCTCGACGATTCCCGTGCCGCCGCCATCCTGTCCCAGCATTCCAAGAACCTCATCTGCAGCCAGATGGTCATCAAGGCCATCGACGATGTCTTCCGGAAGCCCAACGAGCCGGCCGCATTCGAGAAATGCCGCACCATCCTCGGCAAGATCGCGTTCGTGTTCGAGGACCGGAACGAGCTCATCAAGCTCTTCGCCAAGCTGGAAGACAACTTCGACAAGTATCTCATCAATCACTCGGCCCAGACGACCATCCTGGCGATGTTCATGGCCGAGAGGCTGTTCGGCGCCGGGCGGGACGAGATCATCAGCGTCGGCACCGGGGCCATGGTGCACGATATCGGGATGCTCTCCATATCGAGCGATATTACGGACAAGGTGGATGTGCTCACGGAAAGCGAGTATTACCGGGTCAAGCTCCATCCCAAATACGGCATCGACCTGCTCACCAGCGCCGGGGTCACGGACCGGATCGTCCATGACATCACCTGGGGCCATCACGAGCGCTATGACGCCAGCGGCTACCCCAGGGGGCTGTTCGCCGACGATATCCCGCGCCATGCCATGCTGGTATCCATCTGCGACATCTACTGCGCCCTGACCATGAACCGTCCCTACAAGTCCGCATCATCCCCCAGCGACACCCTGCGGACCCTGAAGAGCGAACGCAAACTTTTCGACCCGGAGATCCTGGCGGGGTTCATGGGGATCATGGAGGACAACGAAATCCCGGAAACGGCGGCAGAGGAAAAGAATACGCGGATAGAGGCCAGAACCATGGATATGGCCGAGATCCGGGAGCTGAAGAAACTGATGCGGAGCCCCAACGCCGACCGCACCAGGCTGGTCAAGATGCATTCCATCATAACGGACAACATCAACAGCACCTATGGCGAAGAGCGGGCGGCCCTCATGGAGCTGCGGTCGGAATTGAAGAACCTGCTCAAGTCCCTGTTCTCCGAGGCGGCGGGGAAGGTGTGAAAGGGTCGCCGGATGCCCGTACCGGCAACCGGGCACGGGTCATACGCTCGCGCCGGCCGCCATTCCCGGGGAATTTCCAGCGCCTCGATCTGCCGGGCCAGCAGGTAATTTGTCTGGTGGATCAGGCACCGTGCCATGCTGGCCACCAGGGCGGGGCGGGTCTCCGCAAGCGGCCACCAGGTCCCGCCGGTCGCCGGGGGCGCGTGCCCCGACTTCCCCGCATGCCGGGTTTCCCGGAAATCCTTTGCCCGCATCTCGAAACTCCCCACTCGTCAAGGCTATAGGCGTCCCTCCTCATAATGCGACTTTTTTTGTCGCTCCCCGGTGCTAGTCTGAATCATGGAAAATGAAAAAGCACATGCTCCGTATCTGCAACTATCTTAAATAATGAGATACATATGCAAGAGAGAGTCGAACTTATTCGCCGGATGCTTTCAATTTCATCATGTACTGAATCACTTCGCGCAATTGATCTTTGGAGAGGCTTTCAGTCGCCGCCAGCAGAACCTTCTCCTCGTAGCTCAACTGGCGATGATACTCTTCCCGAGTGCCAAAGAGGATAGTCTTCTCATCCACGCCGAGGGCGTCGCACAAAAGGGGGAGGATCTTCTTTCCCGGCCGGCGCTGCCCCCGCTCCAGAGCGGATATGTACGGCTCCTTCACCTGGATGATCTCGGCCAACTGTTTCTGCGTGTAGCCGGCGTCCTCGCGGAATCTTTTGATGTTGTCCCCGACACTCATGCTGATTACCCCCTGTTGAATTATTCTGAGTTTAATTTAATCAAGAAGATTGTCAACAAAAAGCTTTATGCATGTTTCTGCATGATTGCCGAATCAAAAAGGAGGGGTGGCGGTGGCTTGTCAGCAGGAGGCGCCGGCGGGCGGTTGTATGGGGTTCATCGGACTCGTGCGGCCCTGGGCTGCGCCAGGTACAGCGGCCCGCCGGATGCCCGCAGTTTCATTGCGAACTCGATCACCAGAAGCAGGAGCCGGGTGGAGAAGCCCTGCACCGCGGCCAGCAGGACCTTTTCCTCATGGCGCAGCGGGCGCCCCTCGGGACCGAACCGGATCGCCTGCTCGTCCACGCCGAGGGCGTCGCACAAAAGGGGGAGAATCTTCTTCCCCGGCCGACGCTGCCCCCGCTCCAGGGCCGACAGGTAGGACGGCTTCATCCCCATGATCCCGGCCAACTGTTTCTGCGTATAACCCGCTTCCTCGCGGAGCTTTTTGATGTTTTCCCCAACGCCCATGATGGCCACCTCCTCATTGAATTATAAGTAAGCATAATTTAACGCCTCCATTTGTCAATCTAAAAATCATTATGTTTATTTTTTGCTTGACTACTAAATCTTTTTGATTTAGTTTTTAATCAAAAAGGAGGTGAAAGATGACTGAATCGGATCAATCGGATCATGCCGCGGCCATGTCGGTCCGCCTCCCCCGGACCAAAAAACGGGAGCTGCACGATCTCTCCCGGCGTACCGGCATCTCCGTGGGGAGCATCGTGCGCAGTCTCATCTATTCCCGGCTGGCCGAGGAGCACGGGGGACCGGGGCCGTGAGGGGGGGGAGGCCGCAGGGAAAAAGCATGAAACACGGCGCACCCGAACCGGCCATGTGAGGCGATGACCGCACCCCGGAAAGGTCCCGCGCCGTTCCTCAGTGGCGGATGGCGACCTTGTTGTAGCCCCATGATGGCGGGCGTTTTTCAACCAGGGAGGTGAACGATGGATGAAGGTACCAGGGCCGCGTGGCTGCGGGCCCGAAGGAGCGGCATCGGCGGTTCGGATGCGGCGGCGGTGCTGGGGGTGTCACGCTACGCCACCGCTTATCAGGTCTATCTGGACAAACGGGGCGAGTTGCCGGAGCAGCCGGAGAGCCCGGCCATGTTCTGGGGGCGCGCCCTGGAACCGGCGATCCGGCGGTGTTACGCCGACGCCACCGGCCGGACGGTGCGTGTCCCCGGCCGGATCGTGCGGCACCCGCACCGCCCCTATCTGCTGGCCACCCTGGACGGCATCACCGACGACGGCCGGGTGCTGGAGATCAAGACCGCCCGCAGCGCCGAAGGGTGGGGCGAGCCGGGGAGCGACGAGATTCCAGAGGCCTACCTGTGCCAGGTGCAGCATTACCTCATGGTCACCGGGCTGGAAACGGCCGATGTGGCGGTGCTCATCGGCGGCCAGGATTTCCGGCTCTACGAGGTGGGGGCGGACCGGGAGCTGCAGGATCTCATGGCCGGGCAGGAGGCCGAATTCTGGGGGAGGGTGGAGCGGGGCGAACCCCCCGAAGCCGCGTCCCTGGCCGACCTGGCCCACCGCTTCCGGCACCCGGTGGCCGCCACGGTCCCCGCTCCGCCCCGGGCCGTTGCCGCGGTGGCCGGGCTGAAACTGCTGCGGGACGAGATGAAGCGCCTCGAAGCCGAGGAGGAACGGCTGAAGATCATCGTCCAGAGCTGCATGGGGGAGAGGGAGGGGCTCACCATCGACGGCCGCCTGGCGGCCACCTGGAAAGCGGCCAAACCAGCCAGCCGCTTCGACCACGACGCTTTCCGGACGGCCCACCCGGAGCTGTATGGCCGCTACCTGAAGAGCGGCGAGGCGGTACGGCGCTTTTTGCTGAAGTGAACGGCTGACGTTCGCCGCAGAAACACGGAGGCACGGAGGTCCACAGAGAAAGGCAGAAAAATCGAGGGATACAACCATCAAACAGGAACCGTTGGTTTTTGCGTCCGTGCTCCCGGTTTTCTCCGCGCCTTTGTGGCGCCGTGGCAAAAATGAGATGTTAACAAGGAGACTATACCTATGACAACGACGGCAACCACACCTCTGGATATGTTCACCACCGCCATCGCGCCGCGCCCCGGCGGAAACGCCCCCCTGGGGGACGCGGAGGGGGCCGTCCTTTTGGCCCGGCGTTTTCCCCGCGACCAGGGCGAGGCCTTCGAGCGGATCATGGCCGCCTGCCGCAGGGCCGGACTGGCCCGGGCCGGGCTCTACACCTGCCGTCGCGACGGGGCGGACGTCAGCGGCCCCTCCATCCGCCTGGCCGAGGCCATTGCCCAAGGCTGGGGCAACATCCAGGAGTTGGCGCAGCAGGGGGGCGAAGCCACGGTCAGGGCCTACGCCTGGGACGTGGAGAGCAACACGCGCCAGGAAAAGGTCTTCCTGGTGCGCCACCGGCGCGCCGGCCGCCCGGGAGCGCCGCGGGCCGGGGAGGGGCGGGACGGCTACGAGGTGGTGGCCAGCCAGGGGGCGCGCCGCCTGCGGGCCTGCATCCTGGGGGTGGTACCGGGGGATGTGGTGGAGGCGGCCGTGGAGCAGTGCGAGGAGACCCTGGCCCGGACCGACGCTTCCCCCGCGGCCCGGGCCAGACTGGTCGATGCCTTCGCCGCCTGCGGGGTCAGCCGCGGGCAGGTGGAGGCCCACATCGGCTGCCCCCTGGAAGCCGCCACCCCAGCCCAGGTGGCGGAACTGGGCAAGATCGGCAACAGCCTGCGGGACGGCATGAGCGCCCCGGGCGACTGGTTCGCTCCACAGGGAGAGGCGGCGGCCGGCGGGGAGGCCCCGCCCCAAAAGGGGGCGGCCGGGCTGAAGGAGCGGCTGCGCCGCGGTGCAGCCCGGAAAACGGCCGAACCGGCCCGGGAGGTGTGACATGGAATGTCCCAAGTGTCACTCCCGGCACATCCGGCGGGTGGCGGTGATCGCCACCCCCTCGACCCTGGAGCGCTACGACGATGAGCATGCCTGGGTGGAGGGGGACAGTTGCCTCATGTGCGGCTACTGGGCCGACGTGGGGCCGGAGCCCGCCGCCACTGAATAACCTGAAAGGCTGATGTTTGCCACGGCGCCCCGGAGTCTCGGAGAACACCCTTGAGAGCGTCAATACCTGCCCCGGAGACACAGAGGAAACCAAAAGCACGAAAAACAGCAACAACAATCCTGATAACGGTTTTACCCCACAAAGTCTTGTGCCTTTCTCCGTGTACCTCCGTGTCTCCGTGTTTCCGGGGCGGATGGTGATCTTAGATTTTATCCGTGTCCCTGGGGCGGGCTTTACGTTGTTTTACTAGGAGGCGCCGATGCTGAACCACAGGCAGACCCTGTTCGTGAACGAATACCTGGTGGACCTGAACGCCACCCAGGCGGCCATCCGGGCCGGCTACACCGTGGGGTCCGCCAACGAGACCGGCTGCCGGCTGCTGCGCAAGCCGGAGATCGCCGAGACGGTCCGCCGGGCGATGGCGGCGCGGGCCGAGAAACTGCACCTGAGCGGCGAGGACGTGCTCCGTTCCATCGTGGAGATCCGGGGCAGGGCCGTGACCAGGGGCAAGCTCTCCCAGGCCCTCAAGGCCAACGAACTTTTGGGCAAGCACCTGAAACTCTTCACCGACCGGGTGGAGCACGCAGGTCACGACGGCGGCCCCCTGGAGATCTCCGACCTGGAACTGTCCAACCGGCTCCTGACCCTCATCGCCATCCTGGAGGAACGGGCCGATGGCGCATGATGCCCTGGAAAAGCTGAAACGCCTGTTGGGATACGCCACCGCCGCGGAACGGGCCGAGCTGGCAGCCATCGCCCGCCAGCTCACCCCGGCCTGGGTGCCGCTCTTCCAGGGGCCGCAACAGGCGGCCTACGACTCCCCGGCCGACGTGCTCTTTTACGGCGGCGCGGCCGGCGGCGGCAAGACCGACCTGGTGATCGGCGCGGCCCTCACCCGGCACCGGCGCTCCATCATCTTCCGCAAGGTCGGCACCGAGCTGCAGGCCATCATCGACCGCATGGCCGAGATCCTGGGCACGGCGGAGGGGTACAATGCGCAGAAGAACGTGTGGCGCCTGTCCGGCCGCCAGGTGGAGTTCGGGGCCGTGCCGGTCCCGGGGGACGAGAAGAAGTACCAGGGGCGCCCCCACGACCTCAAGGTGTTCGACGAGATCACCTCCTTCCCCGAGGCCCAGTTCCGCTTCCTCGTCACCTGGCTGCGCACCACCGCCAAGGCGCAGCGCTGCCGGGTCATCTGCACCGGCAACCCGCCGGTGGACAGCCAGGGAGAGTGGGTGGTGCGCTACTGGGCACCCTGGCTGGACAAGGACCACCCCAACCCGGCCCAACCGGGGGAACTGCGCTGGTTCGCCGTGCTGGACGGCAAGGACGTGGAGCTGGACAGCGGCGAGCCGTTTTGCCATGCCGGCACGGAGATCAGGCCCCAGTCCCGCACCTTCATCCCGTCGCGGGTCCGGGACAACCCCTTTCTCATGGAAACCGGCTACGAGGCCACCCTGCAGGCGCTGCCCGAACCGCTCCGTTCGCAAATGCTGGAGGGGGACTTCACGGCGGGCCGGGACGAGAACCCCTTCCAGGTCATCCCCACGGCCTGGGTGACGGCGGCCCAGGGACGGTGGCGCGAAGAGGGGCGGCAAGGCCCCATGGACGCCGTGGGGCAGGACGTGGCCCGCGGGGGGAGGGCCGAGACGGTGGTGGCCCGCCGCCACGGGGCGTGGTACGACCAACTCCTCTGCTACCCCGGCAGCGTCACTCCCGACGGCCCCAGCGCCGCGGCAGTCGCCCTGTCCGCCGTGCGGGACGGCGCGCCGATCCACGTGGACGTCATCGGCTGCGGCACCAGCCCCTACGACCACCTGAACCGGGCCGGAGTGCACGTGGTGGCCATCAACGGCGCGGCGGCCAGTTACGGCACGGACCACAGCGGCAAGCTCCGCTTTTACAACCTGCGGGCCGAGTTGTGGTGGAAGCTGCGCGAGGCCCTGGACCCGGCGGCCGTCCCACCGGTGGCCCTGCCGCCGGGCCAGGCGCTGCGCGCCGACCTGTGCGCCCCCACCTGGAGCCTGCGCGCGGGCCGGATTCTCATCGAATCCAAGGAGGATCTCATGGCCCGCATCGGCCGCTCACCGGACAAGGGGGACGCCATCGTCTACGCCTCGGTGGAGACGCCGAAACGGGCGGCCCTCGCCGGCCGTGCCGGGCACGTGGTGGAGTACGATCCGTGGGTGTAGGGGCGCATGGCATGCGCCCCTACGATTCACATAGGTAATCACCGGGAAAATGGAGGTTGAGCGATGACTATCGACGAGAGCATGGATACCTGGCGCCGGCGGCGCTGGGTGAGCGCCCAGGAGCTGGCCCAAACCATGGAGGTGACTCCCCGCACGGTGCGCAACTGGTGGTATTCGCGCAAGACCCCGCTCAAGGCGTGGATGGCCTACGGCGACACGCGCTTCATCCGCTTCACCGCCGCCTCGGCCATCGAGTTCGTGCAGGAGGGGTTTGCGGAGCCGTAAGTTTTGGGTGGTAACGGGAACGTAGGGGCGCACTGCCGTGCGCCCGATTGGTGTGGGGGTGATGCGGGGCGCATGCGATGCACCCCTACGGAGCGTGGATCGCAGAGGGCGCGTCTCCCCGTTTCATTCTATGCAGGATGGCGACCTGATCCCTCTGGCGTTTGAGACCTTCACAGAGTCGGCTCTCCCGCCGGCTCCCCGACGCGTTCCTGTACGGCGTCCCGGTACATGCGCAGGATGGTCGAGGTATTGACGATGGCGACGACCGTTTCGAGGAGCGTGCCGCCGATGGAGCCGCTGAGGATGTCGTTCGCCAGCCAGCAGAAGGTGCTGGAGAGGATCACCAGCCGCATGGGGATGCCCTTCATGGTGAACACGGCATAGGTGGAGACGCACGACCCGATCACGGGCAGCCAGCCGAAGAGGCTTTTCGTAAGCACCAGGCCGATGCCGACGTTGGCGGCAATGACAAAGACCGCCACCAGGGCCGAGCGGGTCTTCATCGCCAAAAATGAGCGCAGGCTCGTGAGCAGGGCGCTCGCCGCAGCGGTCGGATTGCCGAGCAGGGAAAAATGAACGGTGTAGGCGATGCTTTCCAGGCCGACGAAAAATTTGAGGGGCCGGTCCTCTTTCTGGAGAAAAGCGACGCAGCCAAGGACGAATGCGATATAGCCCACGCACTGGGGCAGAGAAAGGAATTCCACCAGAATACTCCCGAAGCCTGACGCGTTATGGGCCGAATCCCGAACCAGGTGCGGTTCGGTCGGCCCATTTTTTATAATGATACTTATACGTATTATTTGCAATATCTGATTTCATGGTGCCGGCCAGAGGGGGGGCGCCCGCCCCGAACCGTCGGCGGGGGATCAGGGTTTTCCCTAATGTGTCAAAATGATCCAATCAACGGCTCCCGGAACGCCTTAGGGGGCCGTTTTTGCGTGTATTGTCGGTATGTTGTGGGATATTCTCAAAAGTGTTACCGTCTGTAACAATTTCAGAAGTGTGGTAATTTTTTTAACATATTGATTTTGCGGTTGAAAATTGTGTTTACGCGGGGTAGAAGGGGGCATGGCGTACCAGGGCAGGGTGCCGTCCCGGGGAGGGGCGGATAAGGGCTGCGGGTCCGGTGCGCGATTTCCCCGGGTTTTCCGGGAGATGGCGGGATAGTGGCCGTGATCACGACGACGGGCAGCGTGTATAGCTGGAAAAGAGAGGTGATGGCGCTCTGCAGAAGGGCGCTGGACGGTAAACTGTCGCCGGAGGAACTGGCCGCCCGGTGGCCGGAGCAGGCCGACCGGTATCCGCTGTTCCGGCAGATCCGCGACGATGTCAGGGATGCCGTGGCGCACGGGCCTTGCCCGGTCTCCGAAACCAGGGGGGCGGCCCGGGCAGGGTCCGCTTCGGAGAGGTATCTGGCGGTGCTTGTGGATTACAATCTGCTTGGCTGCGATATGCCCGACAGGTTGTCGTCTCTCTATCGGGAGTATCTCCTTACCCTGGAGGGGTTGTCCGAGGAGGTGGTGGCGCGGGAAACGGTAACGCTCTGCGCCAAGCTCGACGGCCGTCCCGGACCGCACTGAGCGGGGAATGGGCCGGGGGAGTTTCGGCGATCGCGGGGTAGGGGGCTCCCCGGGCGGCTGCCCCGCGGTTCGCGGCGGAACCCCGGGGATGCACCCCTGCCCTTATGGGCGGCGCGGGTTATCCGTGACTAGAACCTGGCCTTGGTGAAGAGCTGGATGACGTTGACCGGGCAGTTCCGGTCGGCCGGTGTCTGGCAGTGCAGGTAGTAGAACCCTGCCAGCAGGGCAATGAGTCCGATGGCCACATACAGAGAAATCCGGGATGGTTGCATGGCGTCCCCCTTCCCATAAAATCCCCTGCGCGGACGGCGCCCGGCTCTGCTGCGCTGATGCCCCCCTGGGGCCCGCCTGACGGCCGGTCGCCCGTGCGGTTCACGATTCGCTTTTCCATTATAGCACACATTGCGCGGTTTTGGTCGCCGTCGAAAAAAACGACGGCGCCGGGGATGGGGAAAGACGGCCGCCGGGCTACGCCGCGCCGTCCGCTGTGCCGGCGGTGCCGGCGGTGACGGCGTGTATCCCGTCGCACAGCCGGTGCAGGTCGTCCGGGGAGATGATGTAGGGGGGCATGGTGTATATCAGCCTGCCGAAAGGGCGCAGCCAGACCCCCGCGTCCACCAGGCGCCGCTGGATCTGCGCCATGGCCACCGGTTCCCGCATCTCCACCACGCCGATGGCCCCCAGGACGCGCACGTCGGCGACCCCCGCCGCCCGCCGCAGCGGCAGGAGCCGCTCCTTCAGGATGGTTTCGATGCGCGCCACGTTTCCTTGCCAGCCGCCCTCCAGGAGGAGCCGGGTGCTGGCCAGGGCCGTGGCGCAGGCCAGGGGGTTGGCCATGAAGGTGGGGCCGTGCATGAACACCCCCGGAGGGGCGGCGGAGATGGTGTGGGCCACCTCCCGGGTGCAGAGGGTGGCGGCCAGGGTAAGGCAGCCGCCGGTCAGGGCCTTGCCCACGCACATGATGTCCGGGGCGACGGCGGCGTGTTCGCAGGCGAAGAGCCTGCCGGTCCGGCCGAAGCCGGTGGCGATCTCGTCGGCGACGAGCAGGATGCCGTATTCGGTGCAGAGCCGGCGCACCTGCCGCAGGTAGTCCGGGTGGTAGAAGCGCATGCCGCCGGCCCCCTGGACGATCGGCTCCAGGATGAAGGCGGCGATGCTCTCGTGGTGCTGCCGCAGGAACGCCTCGACCTCGTCGGTTTCCGTTGCGTCGTAGCTGTCGTAAAAGCCGGAGCGGGGCGCGGGCAGAAAGTACTGCCGGGGCAGGTTCTGGTTGAAGATGGCGTGCATGCCGGTGTCCGGGTCGGAAACGGACATGGCGTGCCAGGTGTCGCCGTGGTACCCCCGGCGCACGGTGACGAAGGCGTGCCGGGTGCGGCAGCCGCGGGCGTGCCAGTATTGCAGCGCCATCTTCATGGCCACTTCCACCGCCACCGAGCCGGAATCACTGAAGAAGACGTGTTCCAGACCGTCCGGCACGATCCCGAGGAGCAGCCGTGCCAGCTCCACCGCCGGTTCGTGGGTCAGGCCGCCGAACATGACGTGGGACATGCGCCCGATCTGGGCGGTCATGGCGGCGTTGAGCGCCGGGTGGTTGTAGCCGTGGATGGCGGACCACCAGCTCGACATGCCGTCGATGAGGCGCCGGCCGTCCAGGAGCTGGAGGTGCACGCCGTCGGCACGCGCCACCGGATAGCAGGCGAGGGGGGCGGCGGCCGAGGTATAGGGGTGCCAGAGGTGCGCCCGGTCGAATTCCAGCAGTTCCTGTTCGGTCATGTTCCCGCCATGGGCGGAATCGTTCATGGATATGGCTCCCTGCGCCCCTCGTGCGGGAACGAGGGCCGCGTTGGAAATGTGGCTGCGGGTGCGTCCGCGCCCCCGGTCAGGCCTCCGGGGCCGCCGCTGCCGGCGCAGGTCCCCCCGCAGGCAGCGGCACGATCCCGAGTTTTTCCCCGCTCCCCAAGGCCCGCCGGCGGACCTCGTCGCGTACCGCGCCGATCAGCTCCGTATGTCCCACCCCCCGCCGTCCGGTCTCGTCCCTGACCCACCGGAGCACCCCGTGGAGCTGCGCCACCGGGATGCCCCGGGTGGTCAGGACCATGGTGGTGCCGCAGGGGCAGTTGGCGAAGGCCGCCGCGCCCAGCGGCTCTTCCGGCTCCCAGTCGCACAGTTCCACGTCGTAGGAGATGGTGTCCCCGATGAGTTCCGTGTCCAGGATGTAGTCCCGGAGGTTGGCGAAATAGCGGCCGCAGGTGGGGCACCCCCGGGGGAACAGTCCCTCGAAGTGCGCATGCATTATGCGGACAACCTCTTCATCCGTCATGGCGGGAAACGCCCTTTCTTCATGAAGCGCCGCTGCGGTGCGGGCAGAGGGGAATCGGCCGGGAGCGGCACCCGATTCATGCATGAAGCCGGGTGGTTACGGATAGTGCGTGCGCCGGCGGCCTGGGGATTGATATACAGGTTTTTGCGGCAAGAGTCCACGGCAAGTTTCGGCCGGCCCGCCTCCTCCGCGGGCGGTGCCCCGCGCCGCGTCGTCGGCGATGCGGGTTCCGCTGGTTTGATGTCCGGGAAAAAAATTTTGTCTGGTTGAACACATTTCCCTACGGTGCTATACTTCCACGGAGCGGGCGGCGTTTTTTGTCCCGCCAAGGCCAAACCCTTCGCGAGAGGGGGACGGAAAGCCGCGGATCTTCCCCACGACCGGAAGATGGCCGGGCTGCCGAAGGAGAGAACACGCCTTCGCGGGGCCCGGCGTTTTTGCGCGCGCCGCCGGCCGCCGCGCGGGCTTTCCGGACATGCGATGGGGCAGTGTCAGGGCCGGGTGACCGGCAGAGGAGAAGGAGGGGTCAATGTCGATACCGATTCAGAATTTCAGCGGAAGTGAACCCAATGTGGAGGAGTGCAGGACCGAGCACATCGTGGACGATTTTTCCCGGTGCCTCGCCCACAACGTGGCCTGCCGGTACGCCATTCCGGCCGGCACCACCAGCAGCTACTGCATTCACCCCGACCACGGCGCCTTTCAGGGCATGCCGGTGTTCGGGCGCCGGCAGGAACACCGGGGGCAGCGGCCGCCGGAGCACGCCGCCCCCCGCACCCACTGACGGGGAAAGCCGGCCGCCGGCACGGGGCGGTCAGCCGTGGGGCAGTTCCCGGGCGAAGCGCCCGTAGGCGGCGTCGGTCGTGAGGATATGGCCGGTCAGCCAGCCGTGGAGGAACTGCAGTACCTCAAGGGAAAGGTGGGCCTCCCCTCGGCGAAACCCCTCCCTGAGCTCCGCCACCCGGTCGCAGAACCGCTGGTGTTCTTCCCGGTGGGGCGCCAGGCCGGGGTACTGGTGGGCCTCCATCCAATATTCCTCGGCGGCGAAGTGGTAGGTGGCATAGTCGGACAATTCGTCCAGGACCGCCTCGATCTCGTCCCGCTCCGCCTTGTAGGCAAAGCCGTCGAAGGCCAGGTTGATCAGGTCCACCAGGTGTTTGTGATGCTCGTCGAACTCATGGATGCCGAGCTCGAAATCCGGGTCCCATTGCATGAAGGTCATCTGATCGCTCCCCGGCACGTTCGCTTCGTCCGTACCAGTATCCCAAAAATTCGCCGGTTGGCAAGGCCTGCCCCGGTTTTTCCGCCACCGTGCCCCGCCCGACTCGTCGCAGGGAGCGCGGGCACGAACTCGCTGCCGGGGCGGTACGCCCGGTTCCCCGCGTTGTGCGGCGCGTACCTTTGTATACATCGGCAGGCGGTGCGCAAACTTTAAGGCGCGGCTTCCCGTCCCCTTCCCGTGGCCCCCTCCGGTCCCGCACGAACCTCTCCCGCTCCCCCCGGCCTTCACTATTGTGTTGACGTATACGAAATTTTCCCTATAATTTTCTTGAAAAATTTTAATCATCATCGGCACGTTCCACTGGCCGGCACAGGCAACGTTACGAGCGGAGGCGATCGAACCACATGCCCGAAGTCACCCCCCCGACATCCGGTATGATCGCGCCCCGCGGCGCTTCCTTCCGCCGGTTCGCGGCCGGTGTCCTGCTCCTCAACCTGTTCGTGGCCGGGCTGGCCGGATTTTCCCTCTATCATAGCCACCGGCAGTACGAAGTCCGCGCCGCCATTCAGACCCAGAACCTGGCCCAGTCCCTCAGTCTGACCATAGCCGGCATTGTGGACAAAACCGGCATCGCCCTGCTGTCGGTACAGCGGGAGCGGGAACGGCAGCTCGGAAAGGGCACCGCCTCCGGCCCGTACCTGGACGACTACATCCTGGCCCAGCGCCTGCTCATCCCCGAGTTGGACGGCCTGCGGGTCACGGACGCCCGGGGCGCGTTCATCCATGGGGACAAGATCCTGTCGGGCCCCGACACCCGGGTGAAGGACCGAAGCTACTTC
Source organism: Geobacter sp. FeAm09 (assembly GCF_008330225.1). NCBI lineage: Bacteria > Pseudomonadati > Thermodesulfobacteriota > Desulfuromonadia > Geobacterales > Geobacteraceae > Geobacter > Geobacter sp. FeAm09. The sequence goes on from NZ_CP042466.1 coordinate 1,050,176, forward strand.
ATCAAGGCCCAAAGCGACCCCCGGGCCGGCCTGATCATCTCCGAGCCGCTGTTCGGGCGCTCCTCCCACAAGTGGGTGGTCAACATCGCCCGACGCATCGACAACCCGGACGGCAGTTTCGCCGGCGTGGTGGTCGGTGCCATCTCCCTGGACTACCTGATGCGGCTCTTTGCCACGTTCGACGTGGGCCGCCACGGGGTCCTCAACCTGCGGGACGGGGCGCTCCACGTCGTCATCCGCTACCCGGAGCCGCGCAGCATCGGCAGCACGGCGGTGTCCAAAGAGCTGCGGGCCCTGGTCCGGAGCGGACAGACCGTGGGGACGTACCGGACCAGGGGGAGCGTGGACCCGGTGGAACGCACCATCTCCTTCCGCAAGGTTACCGACTATCCCCTCTACGTCGCGGCCGGTCTCGCCGCCGCCGACTACCTGGCTCCCTGGCGCCGCGAGGCCAGGGTCATGGCGTTTCTGGTGGCTGTTTTCGTGGCGGGATCGTGCCTGGCTGCCCGGCTGATCCAGCGCAACCGCGCGCGCGAGGCGGCGGCCAGGGGTGAGCTGCTCCGGCATCGGGAACTGCTGGAAGCGACGGTGCACGAGCGGACCGCCCAACTGGAGGCGGGCAACGCCCTCCTGGCCCAGGAGATCGTCCTGCGGAAGCAGGTGGAGGCGGAGCTGAAGAAGGCGGCCATCATCATGGACCGCATGGCGGACGCCGTGGCGTGGGTCGCCCCGGATGGGCGGTTCCTGTACGTGAACGACGCCGCCTGCCGGATGTACGGTCTCAGCCGTGACGAGATGCTCTCTCTGACGGTGCCCGAAATCAGCCTGACGTTAAACAATCCCGAGGCGTGGCAGCATCTGATGGACTATCTGCGGCGGGAAGGGTATCGGCATTTCGAGGCCGAGGCCGCGACCCGGGACGGCCGCCGCTTTCCCGTGGAGATCACCGCCAACTACCTCAACATCGACGGCCGGGAGTACAACTGCACCATCCTGCGGGACATCTCGGAGCGCCGGGAGGCGGAGGCCGAGAAACAGGCGCTGACGCTCCAGTTGAGCCACTCCCAGAAGATCGAGTCCATCGGCCGTCTGGCCGGGGGGATCGCCCACGACTTCAACAACCTGCTGACGCCGATCCTGGGGTATGCCGAGTTGCTGAAGAACCGGTTTCCCGCCGACAGCCGGGATGCCGCCCGGGTGGAGCGGATCGCCCAGGCGGCCGGCAAGGCCAAGATCCTCACCCAGCAGCTTTTGAGCTTCGGGCGCAAGCAGATCCTGGAGATGAAGACCATCGACCTGAACAACGTGGTGGCCTCGTTCTACGAGATCCTGCGCCGCACCATCCGGGAGAACATCGCCATCCGGCTCCACCTGGCGGAGACCGCCTCCGGCATCCGCGCCGACCGCAACCAGTTGGAGCAGATCATCATGAACCTGGCGGTCAACGCCCAGGACGCCATCGCCGACCGGGGCGTCATTACCATCGAGACGGCCCCGGTAATCCTGGACGACGAATACGTCCGCCAGCACGAGGGGCTCGCGCCGGGACCGTACCTGCTGTTGGCCTTCAGCGACAGCGGCGCCGGCATGGACCGGGATACCCTTGCCCATGTCTTCGAACCGTTTTTCACCACCAAGGACGTGGGCAAGGGGTCGGGCCTGGGGCTGGCCACGGTCTACGGCCTGGTGAGGCAGCACGGGGGGCATGTGGCGGTGTTCAGCGAGGAGGGGGAGGGAACGACCTTCAAGATCTACTTCCCGGCGGTGGCGGGGGAACTGTCCCGGGAGGCGGCGGTGGCGGAGGAGTTCGCGGAGGTGGACGTGGCCGGCTGCACCATCCTTCTGGTTGAGGACAACGACATGGTGCGCAACCTGGTCAGCGATCTGCTGGAGAGCCGCGGCTGCCGGCTGATCGTGGCCGAGGGACCCCGCCAGGCCCTGGAGCTGAGCGCCGGGCGGGAACTGGACCTGCTGCTCACCGATGTGGTCATGCCCGACATGAACGGCCCGGAGCTGAGCGCAAAGCTGCGGCCGGGCCATCCGGGACTGCGGACCCTCTACATGTCGGGCTACACCGACAACGCCATCGTGCACCACGGCGTGCTGGACGAGGGGGTCAACTTCATCCCCAAGCCGTTCACCGCCCGGGATCTCATGAGAAAGATCGACACCATCCTGAACGGGCCGGTCGGAGAGGGGCCCGCCGCCTGATCCCGCCGCCCGCCACGGCCGATTGCCGGCCCCGGTCCTGCCTCCCCCCCACTATTCTGTTGACGGTTGCGAATTATCGTTTATAATTAATTGCAAATTTTTAATAAAATCAATCAGATTGGCCGCGCCTCCGGCGGCCGCCGCCGACTGGAGGCCGTCCACCGAAATGCCCGAAGCCGCCCCCCCCATATCCAGTCCGGTTGTCGCCGCCCGAGCCTCCCTACCCTGGCTCGCGGCGAGCGTCCTGCTCATCAACCTGTTCGTGGCCGGACTGGCCGCCTATTCCCTCCAATTAAGCCGCCGGCAGTATGAAAGCCGCGTCGCCATCCAGACCCAGAACCTGGCCCAATCCCTCAACCTGACCATTGCCGGCCTGATCGACAAGGCCGCCCTGACCGCCTTTGCGGCGAAAAAGGAGGCCGAGCGGCAACTCGCGGGCGGCGGCCTGGACGCCCCGGCCATGCGCGCCTATCTCCGCACCCAGCAGGAACGGGTGCCCGAGCTGGAGGACCTGAGGATCGCCAACGCCCGGGGGGAGATCGTCTACGGCCGCCTGCTCTCCCCCGGCGTGACCCCCTCCATCGGCGACCGGAACAGTTTCATCGCCGCCCGCATGAACCCCTGGATCGGCCTGATGGTCACCAAGCCTTACCTGAGCCGCGTCACCGGCAAATGGGCGTTCAGCATCGCCTGGCGCATCGATGACCCGAAAGGGGGCTTCGCGGGCATCGTCTACGGCGTTGTCTCCCTTGAATACCTCACCCGGCTGTTCGCCTCCCTCGACCTGGGAACACACGGCCTCATCGCCCTGCGGGACGCCGACCTGGCCCTCGTGGTGCGTTATCCCGAGCTGCCCGGGGTGAAGAGCAGCACCGGCAGCACCGTGGTGTCGCGGGAGTTTCGGGGGCTGGTGCGGAACGGCCAGGCCTCCGGCACCTACCGGACCGCGGGAAGCCTGGACCCGGTGGCGCGCACCTTTTCCTTCCGCAAGATCGCCAACTATCCCCTCTACGTCACCGCCGGCCTGGCCGTGGACGACTACCTGACGCCCTGGCGCGGGGAAGCGGCCATCACCTGGGCCATGGTGGCCTTCTTCGCGCTCGGTTCCCTGGCGACGGCCCGGCTGCTCTACCGCAACCGCCGGCTCGAGGAGCAGGCCGAGGCGGAGCTGCTCCGGCACCGGGGGCGGCTGGAGGAGATGGTCCGGGAGCGCACCTCCCTGCTGGAAGCGAGAAACGTCCGGCTGGCGGAGGAGATCGACCGGCGCAGGCAGGTGGAGGCGGATTGGCAGAAGTCGGCCATCGTCATGGACCGGATGTCGGACGCCGTCACCTGGATCGGCCCGGACGGCAGGTTCCTGTACGTCAACGACGCCGCCTGCCGCATGAGCGGCTGCGAGCGCCAGGACCTGCTGGCCCGGCAGGTGTGGGACGTCTCCAGCCATTACACCCTCGAGACCTGGCAACTCCATTGGGAACGGCTGCGCCGGGAGGGGTTCATCAGTTTCGAGACCGTGACCCAGACCCGGGACGGCCGCCGTTTTCCCATCGAGATCTCGGCCAATTACCTCAATATCGACGGCCAGGAATACGACTGCGCCATCGTGCGGGACATCTCGGAGCGCCGCGAGGCGGAGGACGAGCGGCAGGCGCTCATGATCCAGTTGAGCCAGTCCCAGAAGATCGAGTCCATCGGCCGCCTGGCCGGGGGGCTCTCCCACGACTTCAACAACCTGCTGACGCCGATCCTGGGGTATGCCGAACTGCTGAAGAACCGCCTGCCGGCCGACAGCCGGGACGGGGAGCGGGTGGACCGGATCATGGAAGCGGCCGACAAGGCCCGGGTCCTCACCCAGCAGCTTTTGAGCTTCAGCCGCAAGCAGTTCCTGGAGATGCGCCCGGTGGACCTGAACAACGTCATCGGCTCGTTCTACGAGATCCTGCGCCGCACCATCCGGGAAAACATCGCCATCCGCCTGCGCCTGTCGGAGATTGTCTACGCCATCCGCGCCGACCGGAACCAGTTGGAGCAGATCATCATGAACCTGGCGATCAACGCCCAGGACGCCATCGCCGACCGGGGCGCCATCACCATCGAAACGGCGCCGGTGACCCTGGACGACGAATACGTCCGCCAGCACGCGGGGCTTGCGCCGGGCAGGTACCTGATGCTGGGGGTCAGCGACACCGGGGCCGGCATGGACCGGGAAACCCTCAGCCATATCTTCGAGCCGTTCTTCACCACCAAGGACGTGGGCAAGGGGTCGGGCCTGGGGCTGGCCACGGTCTACGGCCTGGTCCGGCAGCACGGGGGGCATATCGTGGTGTTCAGCGAGGAGGGGGAGGGGACGACCTTCAAGATCTTCTTCCCCCTGGAGGACGACGCGGTGCCGGTGGAAACGGCCAGCGTCGCGGAACTGGCGGAGGTCAACGTGGCCGGCAGCACCATCCTCCTGGTGGAGGACAACGACATGGTGCGCAATCTGGTCCGGGATCTGCTGGACAGTTGCAACTGCCGGCTGATCGTGGCCGAGGGGCCGCTCCAGGCCCTGGCCCTGAGCGCTGGCCGGGAGGTGGACCTGCTGCTCACCGATGTGGTCATGCCCGACATGAACGGCCCGGAGCTGCACGACAAACTGCGGTCGAGCCATCCGGGCCTCAAGGCCATCTACATGTCCGGGTACACCGACAACGCCTTCGCCGCTGCCGGCGCCTCGGACGCGGGGGCCGACTTCATCCAGAAGCCCTTCACCACCCGGGAGCTACTGGGGAGGATCGACGCGATCCTGAACGGGGCTGACGGAGCGGGAGAGGGACGGTAATGGAGTACCTCATCGGGCGGCAGGCCATCGTCAGCCAGGCGGAAGAGATCGTCGCCTACGAACTGCTGTTCCGGTCGCAGGAAGCGCAGGACCGTGCCGAGGTGGAGAGCGCTCTCCGCGCCACCTCACGCACCATCCTGAGTACGCTCTCCGGCTTTGGCACCGGGACCGCCATGGGCAGGCATCGCGGCTTCGTCAACGTGGATGCGGACCTGCTCATGAGCGATAGCCTGGAACTGCTGCCGCCGGAACGGTTCGGCCTGGAGCTCCTGGAGACCATCGCCGTTACCCCGGAAGTGATCGGGCGCTGCCGTGAGCTCAAGGCCAGGGGGTACCTGCTGGCCCTGGACGACCACGAGTACGATCCCCGCTGCCGGGAGCTGTACGAGGGGGTGGTCGACGTCATCAAGATCGATGTCCTGGGACAGGACGGGGACGCCCTGGCGGCGGCGGTGGCACGGTTCCGGCGGTACCCGGTCAAGCTCTTGGCGGAAAAGGTGGACAGCCGGGAGCGCTACCTGGAATGCCGGGAACTTGGCTTCGACCTGTTCCAGGGGTATACTTTCTCCCAGCCGGCCGTCATGAAGAAACGGCGCTGGGACGGTTCGTCCGCCACGGTCTTCAAGCTGATGGGGCAGCTCACGGACGACGCGGAACTGGAGACGGTGGAGCGGACGATCAGGGAAAGCCCGCCGCTCGTCTACAAACTGCTGATCCTGGTGAACTCCATCTCCCTGGGACTGCGGGCAAAGGTCGCCTCCATCCGCCACGCCGTCATGATGATCGGCCTGCACCAGCTCAAGCGCTGGGTGCAACTGGCCATCTTCGCCACGGACGGGGAGGCGTGCCTGGACGACCCGGTGGTGGACCTGGCCGCGGTGCGGGCGGTCTTCATGGAGGAGTTGGTCAGGCTGACCCCCCTGGTGCGCAAAAACCGCCATGCCGCCGACGAGGGGTACCTGGTCGGCATCCTGTCGATCCTCACCAGCGTCTACGACGTACCCATGGAGGAGATCCTGGCGAACCTGCATCTTTCCGACGAGGTCCGGGCCGCCCTGGTGAGCCGGGAAGGGGATTACGGCCTGCTCCTGAGCCTGGTGGAGATGATCGAGAACCTGGAGTTCGAACGCGCCGCGCAACGCCTGGAAACGCTGGAGATACCGCTTCTGGCGGTCCTCGGCTGCCAGAAAAAGGCCTATGGCTGGCGTTTCGGACTATGACACGGCGGGAACCGGGACCCGGGGGAGCGGAAGAGGCCATAAGCGAGGAGGAGCGTCATGCCCGACAGCACCATCCTGATCGTTGACGACGATGAGATGATCCGCGACGTTTCGGCCGCCATGCTGGAGGAACTGGGGTTCGCGACCCTGGCCGCCGCCGACGGCCCGGAGGCCCTGCGCATCTTCCGGGACCGGGGGGACGGCATCGCCCTGGTGCTTCTGGACATGAGCATGCCGGTCATGGACGGCATCGCGGTCTTCAGGGAACTGCGCCGCATCCGGCCGGACGTTCGGGTCATCCTCGCCAGCGGCTACGGCGAACAGGAGGTGGAGGCGTCCCTCGGGGAGATGGGGGTGGACGGTTTCGTCCAGAAGCCGTTCAACCTGGAGGAGTTGGCCGCCGTCGTACGGCGGGTTGCCGGGCGGCAACCATAACTCCGGAGGGATTCCCCCATGTCCCCTGTGCCGCTGTCCGTCAAAACCGTCCTGTTCGCCATCATCGGGCTCGTCGCGCTCCCCTGTGTCGGCATCATCATCCATACCGGGCTGCACCACCGGGACGAGGTCATCGAGGATGCCGGCGCGGAGACCCGGCGGGTGGTGGGACGCATCGTGGCGGAACAGCAGAACCTCACCGCCGCCACGGAGCAGCTCTTGTCCACCCTGGGGCGGCTGCCCGAGGTCGCGGACAAGGACGCGCCCCGGACCGGGGCCATCCTGGCGGGCCTGGTCCAGCTCAACCCCCAGTACGCTAATCTCCTCATCGCCGACACCCTGGGCAACGTCTGGTGCTCGGGCATCCCGGCCCCGCTCCCCCTCTCCATCGCCGACCGCCGCCATTTCAAAAACGCCCTGGCCGGCGGCCGCCTCTCCTCCAGCGAATACCTCATCGGCCGCACCACCAACAGGCCCGCCATCAGCTACGCCTATCCCTACCGTGGCCACAACGGCGCCATCGCCGGGGTCATCGTCGCCACCCTCAACCTGGACTATTACCAGGGCATCGTGGACCAGCTCAAGCTCCCCGACAAGACCGGGCTGCTGCTCGTGGACCACCGGGGGATCATCATCTACGCCAGCCGGGGGGCGAGCCCGAGGATCGGCGTCCCGTTGCGGGCGGACCTGTACCGGCGCATGGTGGGGGGGCGGAGGAGGGGACCGGCAGCATCGACAGCATGGCGGGGGACCGGCGCATCGCCACCTACCGCAAGCTGCGCCTCAGGGGCGAGACGGAGCCCTACCTGTACGTCCGGGTCTCCACCCCCTACCATACGGCCCTGGCTACGGCCGACGCCCGGTTCCTGGGCGACGTGGCCCTGCTGTCGGCCTTTTTGCTCCTGGCGGCCGGGGCCGCCTACCTGGTGGGGACGCACTTCATCATCCGGCGGATCTCGCTCTTGACGGACGCCTCGCGGCGCCTGGCCGAGGGGGAGCGGCACATCCGGGTGGCGGACCTGGTGCGGGGAGGCGAACTGGGGGCCCTGGGGCAGACCTTCGACCACATGGCCGAGCAGCTCGAACTGCGGGAGAGCGCCCTGCGGGACAGTGAAGGGCACCTGCGGGTGCTCTTCGAGTCGTCCCAGGCCGGCATCCTGCTCCTGGACGCCACCGGCACGATCATGGTGGCCAACCGGCGCCTGGCCGAGATGCTGGGGCGCACCCCGGAGGAGTTGACCGGCACCCCCTATTCGGACCACGTCCCGCCGGACCAGCGGCATCTCTGCCGGGAAAACCTGCGCCGGATCATCGACCGGGAGGTGGACGCCTTCAGCACCGAGCGGTGCTACCTGCGGGGGGACGGGGAGGTCTTCTGGGGCTATTTCACCGGCCGCCGCCACGAGGACGGGAACGGAAGGCTCATCGGTCTGGTGGGGCACATCAGCGACATCGGCGACATCAAGCGCGCCGAGGAGGAGCGGCGCAGGATCGAGCAGCAGATGCTGCACGCCCAGAAGCTGGAGGGGTTGGGGGTCCTGGCCGGGGGCATCGCCCACGACTTCAACAACATCCTCATGGCCATCACCGGCAATACTGACCTGGCGCTGATGCGCATCGACAAGGGCTCCCCCTGCGTGGCGAACCTGCGCAGGATCGAGGAGGCCGCCGCCCGGGCCACGGAGCTGGCCGGGCAGATGCTGGCCTACTCGGGGCGGGGCAAGTTCCTCATCGAGCGCATCGACCTGAACCGCATCCTCCGGGAGATGGTCCAGATGCTGGAGGTCTCCATCTCCAAGAAGGCCGCGCTGCGGCTCGACCTGACCCCGGAGCCGGCGGCGGTGGAGGCGGACGCCACCCAGGTGCGCCAGATCGTCATGAACCTGGTGATCAACGCCTCGGAGGCCATGGGCGACCGGGACGGGACGATCGCCGTCGCCACCGGCTGCATGGAGTGCGACGCGGCGTATCTGGACAATCCCTGGCTGAACGAGAACAGGGGACCGGGGGCCTACGCCTGGCTCGAAGTGGCCGACACCGGCTGCGGCATGGACCGGGAGACCATGGCCAGGATCTTCGACCCCTTCTTCACCACCAAGTTCACCGGCCGGGGGCTGGGCATGGCCGCGGTGCTCGGCATCATCCGCGGCCACCGGGGGGCCATCAGGGTCTCCAGCGAGCCGGGACGGGGCACGACCTTCAGGGTGCTCCTGCCCGCCGCCGGCCAGCCGGGGGAACGTCCCGTCCCGGAGGCCCCAGCCTTGGGCTGGCGCGGTAGCGGCACGGTCATCCTGGCGGACGACGAGGAGAGTGTGCGGGGCATCGGTACGGAGATGCTGAAAGCGCTGGGATACGTCCCCATCACCGCCGTGGACGGCCGCCAGGCGCTGGAGCTGTGCCGCACCACCCCGGACATCGCCTTCGTCATCCTGGACCTGACTATGCCGAACATGGACGGGGAACAGTGCTTCCGGGAGATCAGGCGCCTTGTCCCCGGCATGCGGGTGATCGTCTCCAGCGGCTATAACGAGCAGGAGGTGGCTCCCCGGTTCGCCGGCAAGGGGCTGGACGGCTTCATCCAGAAGCCCTACACCCTGGCCGCCCTCCGAAAGGTCGTATCCAGCCTGGGGGCGGCCTGAATCTCACGGCCGGCCTCCCACCATGCGCAAAAAGCCCCCGGGCGGACCTGGGGGCTTTTTGCGTCGCGGACGTCGTTTGCGGCGGGGTGGAGCGTCAGCCTTTCATCCCGAATAAGCTGATGCCGTCGCCGGTTCCGGGGTTCAGGTCCTTGAGCAGCTTGGTCCCGGCCGCGGTGCCGTCGGTGGTCCAGAGTTCCAGGCCGTGGTCGGCGTCAGAGGCGCTCAGGAGCAGGGTCGTGAAGTTTCCGTACAGGTATGACGTATTGGACATGCTGGCAAAGACCTGGATTGCCACGGCGCCTGAACTGGACGAGCCGGGATAGATGTCCGCCACCATGGCGGTGCCGGCGTCCGTGCCGTCCGTGACCCACAGTTCGGTACCGTGGACGCCGTCGTCGGCATTGAAATAGAGCTTGCCGTTGAAGATCGTAAAACTGTCGGGGTACGAACTGGCGCCTGCGGTGGCGGTGTTGATATCCTTCAGCATGACGGTGCCCGCCTCGGTGCCGTCGCTTACCCACAACTCATAGCCATGGGTGCCGTCGGTGGCGTCAAAATAGAGTTTGCCGTTGAATACCGTAAAACTGTCGGGGGAGGAACCGGCGCCTGCGGTGGCGGTGTTGATATCCTTCACCATGGTGGTGCCGCTGGCGGTGCCGTCCGTGACCCACAGCTCCGAGCCGTTGACGCCGTCGTCGGCTCTAAAGTAGAGCTTGCCGCCCATGGGCGTAAAGTAGAGGGGGTAGGAACTGGCGCCAGCGGTGGTGTTGATGTCCTTCAGCATGACGGTGCCGTCGGCGGTGCCGTTCGTAACCCACAGCTCATAGCCGTTGACGCCGTCGTTGGCCTGGAAGTAGAGCTTGCCGTTCATGGCGGTAAAACCGCCGGGGTAGGAGCTGGCGCCCGCGCTGCTGGTGTTGATGTCCTTCACCATGGCGGTGCCGGCGGAGGTGCCGTCCGAGGCCCACAGTTCATAGCCGTTGGTGCCGTCGGTAGCGGAGAAATAGAGCTTGCTCCCCATGACCGCCAGAGATCTGGGGTAGGAACTGGCGCCCGCGGTGGTGTTGATGTCCTTCACCATGACGGTGCCGGTGGCGGTGCCGTCGGTCACCCACAGCTCCGTGCCGTTGGTGCCGTCGTTGGCGGCGAAGTAGAGCTTGCCGTTAAAGGCCGTAAGCTCTGCGGGACCGCCGGATATTTGCTTGGCAATCGTTGCGTTCGCTGCCTTGTCCACATTGTTGGCCTGAAAAGTCTTCACCTGGGTGGTGCCGGCGGCGGTGCCGTCGGTGACCCAGAGCCCGTAGTTGGTGCCGTCGCTGGCGAAGAAACAGATCTTGCCGTTCAGGGGGGTAAAACCTATGGGGTTGGAATCGCCGCTGCCCGGATTGATGTCCTTGATCAGGGTGACGGCGCCGTCCTTCACCAGGTACGGTTCGGCGCCGGTGGTGCCGTCGGTCATGGCGACAACGGCGAAGGGGGTGGTTGTCTGCTGGGTCGCGGCATCGTTGCCGCATCCGGCCAGGGCGAAGCAGGCCGCGGCCATGGTCCCGGCAAGGGCCAGGCGAAGAGTCGTGCGCATTACAGTCATCCTCCTTTTGTACGTCTTCTCGGTTTTTTCGGATCGCTTCGCCTGGACACGGCGTCGGGGATAATCCGTTGTTTTCGTTTTTTACTCTGAAATGTGCAGAAAATATGTCCGGGGATCCACGGTTTCTGTGTCGGGGTTTTTACGGACAGGGAGTGGGCCAAGATTTTCTCTTTTTGGTTGACATGTTTGTCAATTCGATAACAACATTATCAAAATAATAAGGAACGATTCGTTTCGAGAAATAAAAAATCCATAATTGCGAGCGGTTACGTGCAAGTCACCATTGGTACGTTCCTTGCTCTCATGAAAAAGCAGACGCCTCTTCCGGGGCACCCGTCCCGGGGAGGCCGTTGTCGGTTGTCATGCGCAGAAGCGGCGCCACCGCAGCCAGTTCTGCGTTACGGAAGGCCCGTGGAGTCCCTCTCTCTTCCTTCACGGGCTTTTTCGCTTGTACGTAGCTCTCCCGCTCCGAACCGGGGCTGGGAGGCTCTTGCCGGTTTCCGATTCGGACATGTGGACTTTCGACCCGACCATCCGGCCCCTGCGGGAGCCGTGGCGGTCCGACCGCTCTGCGTGTTGTCGCCCAGGCCTGGAGACCATGGGACTGCCGGAGGCGTGTTGCGACACCCTCCCCATGCACGCCCGAAGGTTGATGCCGCAAGGGCGGAAAGTCCCATTCCGAACGGAAGTTACGTCAGGCCGGATGCGGGACCGTCCCGGTCCGGACCGCGCGGCAACGACCATCGCCCCGATCCCACGCCATGCCTCAATGACGAGGCGCCTCAGCCTTGCAAGCGACGAACCGCGCGGAAGATGTTTTTCCTGCGGCGTCACGGTCACGGATTCGTGGAACACATGAGTAAAAATAAATTATAATGACGTTGAATATGATGGTGCACCTATGTTATAGAGCAACTTGTTGCTACTTGAATAATATGTAAACAATGTTGCTAAGCAAATATCATATATAGTATTGGTTGTTGTGAACCTGTATCAGCGATACATAGTAACAATTTTATAAAAATAGAGTTCATCGAACAGGCAAAACCAGGGCAACCTGGCGACGCAAAGCTACCTGTCCAATCACTGGTTGGATAGAGGGGCCGCCGAAATGACACAAGTATAGTTATTGTGACAAGGCCCGCTTTTACCCAAAAGTCGGGCCTTGTTTGTAACATGACCGTATCTGGGCAACATTCCTGTTGCCGGTGCCGATAAGAGACAAAACAGAGAACCGATGATCCCCTCGCCCCTTCCGGCCCCGCGGGTCATGCCGCCAAGGGGGGACGTGGCCGTTTTGCGACAGCGTAGCGCTTGATTCGTATGAAACATTACCCCCACAGAGGAGAATGGCATGAAGGATTTGAAGATCGGCACAAAGATGTTACTTGGTTTCGGGATCGTGGCGGTGATCATGATCTGCACCATAACCAGCGGGATCATGCTGCTCAACAGGATCGGGCGGCAATTCGACGAGGCCCAGGCCTTCAACACGGTCAGCGGCTACTCGCAGCAGGTCCAGACCTCCATCTTCGATATCAACGACCTGGTGAAGCAGGTGGCCATGAACAGCGACGAGGCCGACAAGAAGGCGATCCTGGCCAAGATTGCGCAGCGGCGCAAGGTCTACGTGGACAACCTGGAAAAGGTGTCCAAAACCGCGGTGTCGCCCGAGGCGAAGCAGTTGTTCGAGGAGTACAAGAAGACCACGGCCGCCGGCAGGGAGGTCAACAAGCAGTTGATCGAGTATGCCATGCAGAACAAGATGCAGGAGTTCATCGATCTCTACAAGAAGGATTTCGAACGGATCGACACCAACAGCCACGACATGCTCACCAAAATGGCCGAATACAACGACAACCGGGTGAAGGAACTCCTGAAAAGCGCGGATCAGAGCGAGCGGCAGGCCAAGATCATGTTCGGCCTCTTCGGGCTGGCCTCGGTCATCATCAGCGTCCTGATCGCCGTCACCCTGACCCGCAGCGTGACCCGGCCCATCGGGGAATGCGTCGCCGTGGCCAACTCCCTGGCTGCCGGCGACCTGACCATGGAGGTGCGGGCCCAGGCCAAGGATGAAACCGGCCAACTGATGGCGGCCATGGGCAATATGGTGGCGACCCTGCGGGACGTCATGGGGAGGGCGAACGCCACTTCCAGCCAACTGGCGGCCGCCGCGGTGCAACTGGAGTCCACCGCCGAGCAGATCGCCACCGGCGCCGAGGAGGTCGCCTCCCAGGCCGGGACCGTGGCCACCGCCAGCGAGGAGATGTCCCACACCAGCACCGACATCGCCCGCAACTGCACCATGGCCGCCGACGCCTCCCACCGGACGGCTGAAACCACCACCACCGGAGCCGCGGTGGTTCAGGAGACCATCACCGGCATGAACATCATCGCGGAGCGGGTGCGCCATACCTCCCAGACCATCGAGACCCTGGGCTCCCGTTCCGAGCAGATCGGCAACATCGTGGGCACCATCGAGGACATCGCCGACCAGACGAACCTGTTGGCCCTGAACGCGGCCATCGAGGCGGCCCGGGCCGGGGAGCAGGGGCGCGGTTTCGCCGTGGTGGCCGACGAGGTGCGGGCCCTGGCCGAGCGGACCACCACGGCGACCAAGGAGATCGGCGAGATGATCCGGGCCATTCAGAACGAGACCCAGACCGCCGTGAAATCCATGGACGAAGGGGTGCGCGAGGTGGAGAAGGGGGCCACGTCCTCCCAGAAATCGGGCCGGGCCCTGGAGGAGATCCTGAACCAGATCAACGAGGTCACCATGCAGATCAACCAGATCGCCACGGCGTCGGAGGAACAGACCGCCACCACCAACGAGGTGACCATGAACATCCAGCAGATCACGGCGGTGGTGGCCCAGACCGCCCGGGGCGCCGAGGAGACCGCCGGGGCCGCCTCAAGCTTAAGCCAGCTCGCCCAGGAGTTGCAGACCCTGGTCCGGCGGTTCAAGCTGGCGTAGGCGCCGGTTCCCGCATCCATGCACCCAGCGGCACCCGGACTTGGTCCGGGTGCCGTTTTTTCGTGTTAAATCATGGGGATATGTGGCGTGCACCAAGAGTGTTACTTTTTTTAACACTTTGGAATTACATTGAAAGTTACGGTTTGCTGATGTAGAAGGGAGGTGGGGAGCATTGGGCCGGGGACCGCCCGGTCCGTCAGCACGGCGCGAACAGCTCCGCAACCCCGGTCCGGTACAGCCTGCTGATGCAGACGATGCCGACTGCGGTAAGGGCCAGGATCGCGGCCGAGTACGCCGTGAGGAATTTCTTTTCGAAGATGGTCAGGATGCCGCTTTTCATCGTGTTCTCCTTGGCTGGGGATGCGTGCCGCACGAGCGGCTGTGCCCATGGGGCGCACTCCCCGGGTTTCTTGTTATTTTTGTTGCGGGGAGCGTGCCAATTGAAGGTTGCACGTAATTACAGTGGGTTACGGCATGGGTGGCGAGGGTGGCTGTATCATTTGGAAACAGTCCGGCTCGTTGTGTGCCGTTTGGGGACAGGAAGGGAAGTGGGAGCGGTTGCCGCACCCGCCTGGACGGTGGGGTAAAGCAGATAATGACCATGCGTCAGCAGTATTTGCACCAGCATATCTCTAGGTAGGAGATATCGAATGAATTGCCGTCAACACGCTGTTCACCGGGTTGTCATCGTCGCTATGTTGCTCACCGCTGTTTGCTGTTTGGCTTCCTGCAAGAAAAAGGAGGAAGCGGCCCCGGCTAGCGCCCCCGTGATAGCAGGGAGCCCCGCACCCAAGGGAGAGACCGCGCCGCAGGAGAGGAAACGCAAGATCATCCTCAATCACTCGGTCAATGTGGAGGTAAGGGATTGCAAGGCCGCCCTGGATGCGTTGACGAAGCTCACAGAAGCGAACGGCGGGTATGTTTTCAAGAGCAGCCGCAATAGCCATGATGGTGGCTCCCGTTGGGGCAGTGCGGGGATACGGGTGCCGGTCGGCAAGGTTGGCGGCGTCCTGGCGGGTATTCGCGGACTTGGAAAAGTGGACAACGAAAGTTCAACTGCCGAGGACATCACGGAAGGATACATTGACCTGGAGGCCCGGCTCAAGATCACCAAGCTGTCCGAGGCCCGTCTTTCGGAGCTGTATCGGAAGGCTGGAAAACTCTCCGACGTGCTGGAGGTTGAAAAGGAGTTGACGCGGGTCAGGGGCGATATCGAGGCCTTTGAGGCGAAGAAAAGGAACTGGGATCAACTGACGGAACTGGTGACCATCGAAGTCAGCCTAAGCGAGAGTTCCAGCGGCATGCCTTCGGGAAACCGGATAATGTACCCGATAAGAACGGCTGTCGGTGGGGCTGTGACCGCCTTTGTGGACTCGCTTCATGCCCTTATTGTCTTTCTCGGTGCGATTATCCCGTGGGCGGCGATCTTTGGTCCGCTGGCATACTTCACTGTTCGCAGGCTTCTGAAGAAATTGAGCGGTAAGTGGTTGGAATCACAAGATGGTGGGGTGGGCGAGGACCACTTGCCGTAAGGTTGTTGACAAAAAAGGCTTCCTTGATGAAGGTACAGATGAGCCGCTTTGAGGCTTCAAAACAAAAGACTATCGTCATTGTGGGCATTGTGTTTCTACTGTTGATCGGTCTGCTTTATGATGCGTCTAATGGCTTCTATGTGTTGAAGCATTCAAGGTCCATGTACGGCATGGCTTTTGGATTATCACTGACCGCCTTCTTTGCCGGTCTCGGGGAGTCTCTGTCAAATTATATTGAAGCAAAGGACAAGGTTTCTCATCCGCTCCCCAAGAGAGTTTTTTATTTACTTCTGCTGTTGGCGGCTCTGGCTGCTGTTGGTTTTTTGTATTGGTTCGCATGCACGTACTCCGGCATCGTGGAAATCTGACGAGGCACTGGCGCGGTCAAGCGCCGTAGTGGTTGGAGATTATGAAATGAAAATTATTTTGATTCTAATCTTTGTACTAATGCCGACGGTGATTTTTGCCGATTCACCACCGCAATGGTGCACTAAATATGCAATAGAATCAGCTAATAAAAGGTTTGTCGCTGAAGTTGGACCAAAGGAGGTAGGTCCAAAAGATAAGCCGTGGAAATGGAAATATAAAATCACAGTTCGTGATAACACTAACAAAGCCGATATACTTTGGACTCAAGAATATCATCATACCGGTTATAGCAGCGGAATGCTTTCTAACGATGGAATGTTTTTTGTATATGTTGAGACGTGGTATTACCCTTTAGGCAATCTCATAACAGTGTATTCTAAAAACAAAATAAGGAACTTTAATGCCTTTAATTTGTCTGTTTACCCAATCGATCTGCCAAGGTCAGTATCTCACAGATTGTGGCTGGACTACAATAAACCGGAGCAATTTATAGAGAAAAATGGAAGGATAATCGGTTTAGTTTTAGAGACATATAAAGGTAGACGTGAGATTAAATTTTGAAATTTATAAAGCAAGTAAAGATTAAATATATGAATAGGGTTGCAGTAATAGCCATTCTTAATGGCTGTTTGCATCTCTATATTCTTGGTCTGGCATTATGTGCAGAGATCAAAGGATGTCCCTGCGATGGGAGAGGCCCGTTTTATTTTGTCACCCGCCGAGCAGCAGGAATTCAGTCATAAAGGAGAGGGTGGAGACTCCGAGTCAGCCTATAAGATGTCCCTGTATTATGATTTTGTGGCGCTCGATCACCCGAAGGCAATATACTGGCTAAAGAAGGCAGCACTAAATGGTCATACACTCGCTCAATATAATCTGGGGCATTCATACCTTTACGAAGATGTCGTAAAAGATAAAGTAAAAGCCAAATATTGGTTAAAAAAGGCTGCCCAAAAGAATTATACCTCGGCAATTTTGTTACTCAAAGAATTTGATAATCACAGGCAGCCTCATCAGAATCGAACCCACAAAACCGCGCACCACAGCATAAAGGAGCACAAGGGATGAAGAGAGTCATAGCGGGTATCATGCTGGTCCTTTGGGCCTGTACCGGGGCCGGGGCCGAGTCGTCGGTGTGGAAGGCCCGGAAGGGCGACAGCGTCCTCTACCTGGGGGGGACCTGCCATCTGCTGCGGGAGGCGGATTTCCCGCTGCCAGCCGAATTCGACCGGGCGTACCGGGCCTCCCAGGTCGTGGTGTTCGAGACCGACCTGGACAAGCTCCAGGCCCCGGCGACCCGGCAGCGGTTTCTGGCAAAGGCCATGTACGGCGACGGCAGCACCGTGGACAAACACCTGTCCGCCAAGGCATACGCCGCCCTGAGCGCGTTTTCCGAGGCCAACGGCATCCCCATGCAGAGCTTCGCCCAGTTCAGGCCGTCCATGATCGTCATGACCCTGACCCTCATGGAATTGATGAAGATGGGGGTCACCCAGCAGGGGGTGGACAGCGTCTACCACGCGCGGGCAGTGGCGGACAAGAAGGCGGTGGACGGGCTGGAAACGGCCGATCAGCAGATCGACTACGTGGTCTCCATGGCGGACGGCAACGAGGACGCCTTTGTGGATTATTCCATCGAGGATATGAAGAACATGCGGGAGCAGTTCGCGCTCCTCATCGGCGCGTGGCGCACCGGGGATGCGGCCAGGCTGGACGAGCTGATGTCGGGGGAACTCAAAACGCGGCAGCCCGCGCTCTACAAGAGGCTGATCGTGGAGCGCAACCGGAACTGGCTGCCGGTGATCGAGGGGTACCAAAAGCTGCGCCAGACCCGGTTCGTCCTGGTGGGGGTGGGGCACCTGGTGGGGCCGGACGGCATCATCGAGGCCCTGCGCCGGAAGGGGTACACGGTGGATAAGCTGTAGGATGCGGAGATTTGTGAGATAATCACCGTAAGGAGAAAAGGTCATGAAAAGGATTGTTGCCATACTCGCCGTTGCCGCCTCCCTTGCCGGGGGACAGGCGTTCGCCGACAACTTTCGCTGCCCCAACGGCAAGATCGTCTCCACGGGCGACAGCATCTCCCTCGTTTCAACCAAATGCGACCCGCCTGCCGGCACGTTCAGGCGCGAGGAGCCGGTGACGGCGCAATTCGACCGGGGGGACGGCAGGACCGGGACCACCACCGTCTACATCGAGGTGCAGGAGTGGACCTACACCCAGGGCTCCACCCTGCTGCACACGCTGATCTTCCGCAACGGCATCCTCGCGGAGGTGCGCACCGGCGGGTTTGTTCAGTAATCTGTCTGGCAGGGTGGGGCGGATTTTCCGGAGGGCATGACAGCCTCTGAAACCATTGGCCGAAACGCAGAGTGGCCGATAATTCACGAGAGTAATTTGGTGCCATCGGTGCCTCTGCGGCTCTGTGGCACCTGTTTTTTTCCGGTTGAACGCAGCATGAAAGGATCATGTCGTTTCGTATGAAGGATTTCAACCTGTTTTCACCCCGCCGCGACCGTACCGCGGCCATGCCGTTCATCATGCTCACCGTGCTGATCGACGTGGCGTCCATCGGCCTGATCATCCCCGTGCTTCCCCCGCTGGTGGGCAGTTTCACCGGCTCCCAGGCGGACCAGGCGTTCTGGTTCGGCGTGGTGGTGTTCGCCTTCGGGTTCGCCAACTTCTTCGGCTCGCCGATCCTGGGGGCGCTCTCCGACGCCTATGGCCGCCGCCCCGTGCTGCTGCTCGGTTTCTGCGGGCTGGGGCTCACCTTTTTCGCCACCGGGCTCGCCACGGCCATCTGGATGCTCATCGCGGTGCGGCTGGTGGGGGGCGCCATGCAGGCCAATGCGGCGGTGTGCAACGCCTACGTGGCCGACATCACCCCCCCGGAGGAGCGGGCCCGACGTTTCGGCCACCTGGGGGCCATGTTCGGCGTCGGCTTCATCATCGGCCCGGTCCTGGGGGGACTCTTGGGCGCCATCTCCCTGCAGCTCCCCTTTTTCGTGGCCGGCGGTCTGGCCATGGTCAACTGGCTTTACGGCTACTTCGTGCTCCCCGAGTCGCTCCCCCTGGAGCGCCGCCGTCCGTTCCACTGGCGGCAGGCCACCCCCCTGACCTCGCTGCGCACCCTGGCCGGGCTGAGCGGGGTGGGGCGGCTGGTGGCCGTGGTCGCCCTGAGCGGGCTGGCCCAATTCGTCATGTTCACCGGCTGGGTGCTGTACACCACCTTCAAATTCGGCTGGGGACCGCGGGAAAACGGCTGGTCCCTGGCGGCGGTGGGCCTCATGTCGCTGGTGGTGCAGGGGTTCATGCTGGGGCGCCTGCTGAAGTTCATGAGTCCGCGCCGCCTGGCGGTGGCCGGGCTGTTGTCGTCGACCGTGGCCTTCGTGCTGTGGGGCATGGCCACCCAGGGGTGGATGATGTACGCGGTGATCTTCCTGAACATACTCGGCTTCACCATTACGGCGGCGCTCCAGAGCATCATCTCCGGCGCCGCCGGGCCCCGCAACCAGGGGCAGATCATGGGGGCGGTCAACTCGGTGAACAGCCTCGCGTCCGTATTCGCGCCCCTGTTCGGCGCGCCGCTTTTGGCCATGGTGTCCCATCTGCCCCGGGGCGACTGGCGCATCGGGGCGCCGTTCTACTTCTGCGCCGCGCTCCAGGCCGCTTCCCTGACCCTGGCGTTTTTCCACTTCCGCAGCGAGCGGGGCCGCCCCGCGGCGGGTGCGGCCCAAGGGGCACAACCATGAACGGGAACGGGGAACGGCAGGGGAACGGGGCGCCGTGGCTCCTGCCGGTATCGGACTCCCACGGCGACCCCGCCGCCCTGCTCCGCCTCATCGCCTGGAGCGCCGTACTCTCCATCGCCGTCATCCTGGGGCTTTCGGCGGCCACCAGCTACGAGATCACCACGGGCGAGGTGACGCGGGACGCCAGGGAGGCGGCCGTGCGGGTCAGCCGGGCCATGTTCGAGCAGCAGCGGGAACGGCTGGCCCCCGTGGGGAGCGACGGCCGCTACCGGCTCCAACTGCACGAGGCCGACATGCCGGTCATTGACCGCTACTTCCGCACCTATCTCCGCAACTTCGACATACTCAAGGTCAAGATCTACACCCCCGCCGGCACGATCGTCTACAGCACCGACAGCAAGATCATCGGCCGGACGGACGCCGGCAACCGGCGGCTGGCCAGGGCCTTGCGGGGGACGGTGGATTCCCACATGGAGAAGAAGGACCGGATGCTCGACCTGGGGGAGGAGACGAAATTCAAGGTCGCCGTGGTGGAGACCTACATCCCCATCAGGGCGGGGAGCGAGATCATCGGCGTCTTCGAGCTGTACACGGACGTCACCCCCTACAGCCGGCAGGTCGTCCACATCGTCACGCTGACCGTGGCCTCCCTGGCCGGCATCCTGCTGTTCGTGTTCGCCTGCGCCGCCCTGGTCATCGGGCGGGGGGCCGGGATGCTCAGGGAGACGCAGCGGGAACTGGCGGACAAGGTGCGGCAACTGGAAGAGGCCTTGGCGAACGTGAAGCAGTTGGAAGGGATCATCCCGATCTGCATGCATTGCAAGAAGATCCGGGACGACGAGGCGAGCTGGCAGCAGTTGGAGCAGTACATATCGAGCCATTCCGAGGCCCGTTTCAGCCACGGCATCTGCCCCGAATGCTACGAAAAACAACTGCTGGAGATCAAGGACCGGCTGGGGTGAAAGGAGGCAACCCATGAAACGGATACTGCACATCATCGGCGGCGATCATGCCGGGGCGAGCCTGGAAAAGAGCGGCGTCCCGGGCGAGGTGTTCGTGTGGCACGACATCCTGTACGACGGCCCACGGGAGCCGGGGTGGCCCAATGAGGCGACCCATGCCGCCCGCGCCCGGTTCCTGGACGAGGCGACCGCCGGCGGCATGGGGCTGGTGACGATCCTGGACACCCTCCGGGCCCAGTACCGCAAGCTGGCGGCCGTCGGGGAGTACGACCGGCTCTGCCTCTGGTTCGATGCCTGCCTCTTCGACCAGGCCATGCTCGCCCATATCCTGGCCTGCCTCAAGCTCAGGGAGGTCGAGGGGACGGAACTCGTCTGCGTGGCCGCCTTCCCCGGCATCGTCCCCTACCACGGCCTGGGGCAGCTCTCCCCGGAACAGCTCGCCACGGTGTACGACCGGCGTTGCCCGGTGACCGGGGATCAGTTCGCTTTCGCCGGGGAGGTGGACCGGGCCTTTGCGACCCAGGATCAGGCCGCGTTCGTGGCGCTCTCCCGGCGTACGGCCGCCCCCCTCCCCTGGGTGCCGGCCGCCGTTGCCCGGTGGCTGGAGGAACGGCCCGACCCGGCCACCGGCCTGGGCCGCCTGGAACAGTTGGCCCTGGATGCGCTCCGCGCCGGCTGCACGACGCCGGCGGAGATCTTCGCCCATGTGGCCGCCCATGACGTGCCGCCCCGTTACTGGGGCGACATCACCCTGTGGGCGAAGATCAACGGCCTGGCGGCCCGTACCCCGCCGCTGGCAAGGATCACCGGCCCCGCGCCCCTGCTGCCCCAGTGGGATTGCCAGGGGCGGATGGAGGCGTTCGGGGTGGTGGCGGCGTAGGGCCGCCTTGTCTTTTTCTCCCCTGTGGGGTGATGTACCGCTGCTTTGTCACGCAGGTCAATTAATTTCAAGGAGCTTGCCTGCAGGGTTCCTCCCGGGGAACCGCAGGATAGGTGAAGAGTGTGAATCCGCGACGTCTCAGACCGGAACTGCCCGGTACCGTCAAACGCATCATCGTCTCTGCCCTGTTCTTCACGGCGCCGTTTTTCTACTTCGCCTACCTGACGGGGGGAGATACCCTAAAACGGCACGTGAGGAATTACCGCCTGACCCACGGGGGGTGAAGGCCAGCGGCGTGATCGTCGGGTACGGGGGCGGGGTGGGGAAGCGCGGCACAGAGCCGCCTCCGCTGGTCCGGTTCGAAACCCACGACGGCCGCTCCGTCACCTTCAAATCCCTATACCAGCCCCATTACAGCGGTTTTTCCCTGGGGCAGACCGTGCCGGTCCTCTACGACCGGAAGGTGCCGCAGCAGGCCGAGATCGACAGCCCGGCGCGGCTCTGGGGGGAATGACGCTCCCCTATGCCCTGAGCGCCCTGCTGGTGGCGGTCGGCTGCTGGCCGCTTTGGACACTCCGCACGGGGAACCGCAGGCGGCGCCGGCGGTTCTGATCCGCCTCCCCCGGCCGATCCGTGCGCCGTCACCGTTCGCTGTTATGGCTATAAGTATTTGTTTTTATGATATTTTATAACTATTCTATTCGGATTTGCCCTGACCGTGTGGTATAATTAATCAACGCTCTGGAGTACAAAGGGGGCGGCCCGTTTCCTGCCCCGGGTTCCGGGGGAGACCGGATCAGCGACAAGGAGACCTTATGAAAAGACTATTAGCGGCAGCAGCGGCAGTGGCCCTGCTTCAGGCGGCTCCGGCGGCCTGGGCGAGCAACATCTCTTTCAGCATCAACGTTGGCGGCCCGCCGGTGGTCATCGCGCAACCGCCCGACTTCCTCTACCCGGCCGAGTTGGGCTTCGGGGTGGCCGTGGGCGTGCCCTACGACATGTTCTATCTCTCCGGCATCTACTTCATCAACCGGGGAGGCGGCTGGTATCGCACCTCCTACTACGGCGGCGACTGGGTGCGGGTGCGCTACCGGGACCTTCCCCCGGAACTGCGCCGTTACAAGATGGGGAGGATCCACGAGTACCGCGACCGGGAATACCGCGTCTATACGAGGGACCGGGATCACTACCCGGGGCGGTACTACCGACCGGTCAGGGAGGGGCGTGAAGTGCGCCACGAGTTGGTGCAGCCGAGGCGCGAAGAGCGCCGTGACGTGCGGGAAGATCGGCGCGAGCAGCGCCGCGATATAAAGGAAGAGCGGCGCGAACAACACCGCGATATGAAAGAGGACCGGCGCGAGCAGCGGCGCGATATGAAGGAGGACCGCCGCGAGGAACGGCGTGACGAGCGGGGGGGCGGGCGGTAGGCGCACCCATCCTTCTGCCGTTGCGGATGCGAAGGGTCGGGCATACATGCCCGGCCCTTCGTCCGTTTGGGACGGTGCGGGCAGGCTCGGAAGCTGGGATGCAGCCCACGGCGGGCTGGGATCGGGTTTCGACCGGCAGGGGAGGTTTCAGAGGTCTTGGGGGAGGCCGAACCGCGACTGGATGTCGGGCAGCCACTCCGCCGCCCGGCCCATCTCGCCGGGGATGCACCGGCTGCAACCGACGCAGGCCAGGGCATCGTTGTTCTTTTGGTACTTCATGCAGGCGTCCGCCGTGATGCGGGCCGCCATCCTCCGGCAGTCCACCATGATGTGGGTCCGCATGAAGGTAGCGGATTCAAGAGATTCGGCCATAGTATCACCTCGATGACACTGCTCTCTCTCGGCACTCCAGTAACCATGACTATTTTATAGCATCCGCCGGGCCGATTGCAAGGGGTGAGAGGCGCGGGGGCGAAAAGCCGGGTCATCCCATGGCGGCGCGGACCATGTGGCTCAGCTTCTGCAGGTTGAACGGCTTCTGCAGGTAGGGCAATTCCCCCTCGGGTATCCCCCGTGCGCAGATGATGTCCGCGGTGTAGCCCGACATGAACAGCGTCGGGGTGTCGGGGCGCAGTTCCCGGATCCGGTCGCACATCTCCTTGCCGTTCATCCCCGGCATGATGATGTCGGTCAGGATCAGGTCGATACCGCCCGGGGCGCCCCCGGCGCAGAGCGCGATGGCCTCCTCCGGGGAGCCGGTCGCGACGACCCGGTAGCCCAGGGTGCCCAGCATCCGGGCCGTCAGCGCGCACAGCGCCTCCTCGTCCTCCACCAGGAGGATGGTGCCGCTGCCGGGGGTGACGCGGTGCTCGTGCTCTCCGGGTTCGGGGCCGGCGCCCTCCCGGGCCATGCGGGGGAAGAAGATGTTGAAGGTGGTGCCGAAGCCGACCGTGCTTGACACGGTGATGAACCCCCGGTTCCGGGAGACGATGCCGAAGATGGTGGCCAGCCCGAGCCCGGTCCCCTTGCCCACCTCCTTGGTGGTGAAGAAGGGCTCGAAGATGTGCGCAAGGGTCTCCCCGTCCATGCCGCAGCCGGTGTCCCCCACCGACAGCCGCACGTAGTCGCCCGGCAGGGCCTGGGCGATCCCCTCGCAGGCGGCCTCGTCCAGGGAGGCGTTGCCGGTCTCGATGCTGAACAGGCCGCCGTCGGGCATGGCGTCCCGGGCGTTGACCGCCAGGTTCATGATGATCTGGTCGATCTGGGTCGGGTCGAGCAGGGCCGGCCAGATGCCCTCCGCCGGCCTGAATTCGAACCTGATGTCTTCGCCGATGAGTCGTCCCAGCCCCTTGCGGGCGTCGGCGATGACGGCGTTGATGTTGACCTTGCGCGGCGAGATCACGTCGCTGCGGGAGAAGGCCAGAAGCTGGCGGACGATCTCGCAGGAGTGGTTGGCCGCCTTCTGCATCTCCTCCAGGTAGTGGATCTGCTCTTCGCCCAGGCGGGCCGGCTGCATCCTCAGCAGGTCGGCGTAGCCCATGATGATGGAGAGCTTGTTGTTGATGTCGTGGGCGACCCCCCCGGCGAGCCTGCCCACCGCCTCCATCTTCTGGGCCTGGTTGAATTTCTTCTGGAGCGCCTCCCGCTCCTGGTCGCTCTTCATCTGCCGGCAGATCTTCCAGGCGGAATCCATGAGCACGCTCAGGTGCAGCACGTCCGTTTGGTCATACTCCCCGGCCTTGTTGGCGACGCCCACCACCGCCACGGTCTCCTGGTCGCCGCAGACCGGCACCGAGAGAAACCGCTCCAGGGGAAAGTGCCCTTCCGGGCCCCCTTTTTTCAGCGGGCTCGGATCGGCGTAGCGGTTCACTATGACCGGCTGCCGCCGGCGCAGCGCCTCGCCCCACAGGCCGGCCTGATCGGGCGCCGAGGGCATCTGCTGCCCCGGGGCGGCGCCGCATGCCTTCAGCGCCTCCCGGGACCACACCGTGTGGACGAATTCGCGCCGGGCCTCGTCGTAGACGAAGATGAAGCCGGCCCCGCTGGCGGTGAGCCCCAGGGCCTCCTCCAAGGCATAGTCCAAAAAGCCCTGGACCGAGTCGCAACGGTACTGGAGAATCCTCACCAGGCTCTCCAGGCGCTGGAAGTTGAGGCCCATCTGGACCTGGGCGTTGCGGAGCTCCGTGATGTCGGTGATCACGATGATGATGGCCAGGAGACTGCCGTCGTCCCCCACGTGCCGTTTGGCGTTCAGAAAGCCCCAGAAGTCGCCGCCTCCTTTTTTCAGGTAGTGACGCTTTTCCGAAATGGCGTCGATCTCGCCCCGCACCAGCTTGTCGCGCAGTTCGTCGGAAATCGGGCGCTCGTCCGGGTGCACATGGCCGCTGTAGCGCGAGCCTGCCATCTCCTCTTCTCCGAAACCATACAGTTGGCTGGCGCAGCGGTTGGCAAAGATGATGACGCCGCCGGCGTCGAGCATGACGATGCCGGCCTGGGCCGCGTCGAAGACGATGCGCAGCTTGTCTTCCGCCTGCCGGTGCTCGACGATCTCCTCCTCCAACAGGAACGCCTGCTCCTGCAGCGCCTCCTGGGCCACCTGCCGTTCCCCGATCTCCTCTTCCAGCAGGAAGGCCTGCTCCTGCAACGCCTCCTGGGCCGCCTGCCGTTCGGCCACCTCTTCCTCCAACTGGACGTTCTGCTCGTGGAGGCGCTCCTGGTTGCGGGCCAGTTCATCGGCCATCTCGTCGAAGGCCTGGGCCAGGCGGCCGATCTCGTCCGCCCCGGGGGCCATGGCGCGGGCGTTCAGGTTGCCGCCGGCGATCTCCCGCACCGTTCTCAGGAGCCGGTCGATGGGCTTGGTGATGAGGATATGCAGGAGAAACGACAGGATCAGGGCAAAACAGAACAGGATCGCGCCCAGTTTGGCGGCGCTCCGGTACGCCCCGGAGCGGAGGCTGTCGAGCTGACCGGAAAAGTCGTAGGCCACGAACAGGGTGCCGGTCTGCTGCGGCCTGATCTCGCCGGCCCGCATGCCGAGGGTCACGGGGTAGTAGCCGTGGAAATGGCCGGGGGTGGCGGCGTAGAGCGTGCCCCGCTGGAGCGAAACGGCGGTGCCGGCCAGGCTTTTGTCGTAATGGGGGATGGCGGCGGCGTCCCCATTCACCCACTCCTGGCGGCTGGCGATGAGGACCCGGTTGCCGGAATCCACGAGGGCCAGGGCGGTCACCTGGGGGGAGAGGGCGGCATAGGAGAGCCGCTGGGCCGCCTGGCCGTGCTCGCCCCGCATCAGGCTGTCCGAGAGGATGTCCTGGAGCTGGTTCATCTGGGTGTGGGCGGCCTCGGTCTGGGAGCGGAGGATTTCCCGCCTCCCGTCCCGTATCCGGTCGAGGGTGAGAAAGGCGATCAGCAGGAGGGTTACGGTGAAGACGATGCCCGGGACCAGGAGGCGCAGACGGTAGCGGGGGCGGGACATGCTAGGGCCTCCTGACGACGAGCCGCGCCGGGTCCACCGGCCGCTCCAGCAGTTTTCCCCGGAACATGACGTCGGCCAGCCGTCGGGCCGGGGGGAGCAGGGCGCCGGACAGGAGCCGGTCGTTTTCGTTCCTGTCGGGAATGACGAGCCCGGCCAGGGCCGCCGAGAACTGGGCGCCGGTCAGCCCCTCGCGCATGCCCATGAGCCGGGCGGTATGGTCGGGGTTGGCGCGCAGGTACTTAAGCGCCCTGAACCACCCGTCTTCCAGTGCCTTTACCTGGTCGGAGCGGGTTCGCAGTATATCGGCGCGCACCACGACCACATCGACGATCTCGTCCGGAATCCGGCGGCTGTCGAAGATGCTGCGCGCACCCAGGGCCAGAAGCCGCGTCCGGGCGGGCTCGAAGGTGACCGCCGCGTCGATCTCGCCCGTGGCGTAGGCGCGCTCGTGCTCCTGCACCGCAACCGGCACGATGGTCACATCCCGGGGGGCGAGGCCGGCCTGGTCGAGGGCTCGGGTGAGGACATAGGCGCCAAGGGCCATGGATTCGACGCCGACCCGTTTCCCCTTCAGGTCGCGGACGCTCCCGATGCCGGGACGGGCCAGGATGGCGTCGGCGCCGTGGGAAATGTCCGTCACGAAGAGAACGCGCACGTCGATCCCGTCCTGCACCAGCAGGAGCGCCTCGTCCAGGGTCAGGGCGGCCGCGTCGATGGCGTGGTTGCGGAACGCCTTCAGCACGTCGGCGGCACTGGTCATCTCGTGGAAGCGCACCGCCGATTCCGGGCAGTAGCCCAGGGCGCGGGCCAGGTAGAGCGGCTCGTAGCCGGGCCAGACATTGGTGGCGATCTGCAGGGGGGCGGACGCCTCCCTGCTGCACCCCGCCATGCCGAAGAGCCACGGCAGGCAGAGCCAGGTGCAAACCACGATCCGGACAAACGATGTGTACCCCATGGACGGCCTCGTCGTCCCTGGGCCCGCGCCATGCTCCCCGGTCATGGCGGGCGCAGGGGGTGGTGAAGGTTGTTTGAGGTGAAACAAGTTGTCCACAGTATACCCAAAATCGAGGGATTTGGAAGTGGTTTCAGGCGTTTTTCCACTCCGTTTTCCCGATTCGGCGCCTTGTCCCGGGGCAGTGCAGGGGTGGCGCACCGTTTTTCCGGGCTTTTGAAATGGCTCTTTTTTCAGATTGCCCTTGAAATGGGCGGTTGCCTGGGGTAGAAGTATGACGCCACGTGCCCGCGCGCAACCGCCGCCCCCTGTGCCGCGTACCGCACTGCGCGGCCCCGCCATTTGGGGGGGCCGCACGAACCTCCCGTTCATCTTGCCAAAGGACCTCTCCATGAATGCCGGTCTCCACCACACGGTAACCGTCCCTGACGGCGCGCCGGGCACCGCCGCCCTATCCGTCGGCGCCAGGCCGGGATCACCCCGCGCCTCACGGATGGCCGGCCCGTGGCACGCCATGAGCTCCGGATTCCGCATCCTGCTCGTCGCGGCCGCTTTCCTGGCGGGCATCTGGTCCGCCTGGGCGGCCCCGTCGCCGGCGGCCAGGGAAAATTGGGCCTACACCTACCCCGATGCCGCCTTTGAACTCTGGTCGTGGGCGCGGGAATACCCCGCGGCCGCCCGGCGCTTCTCCCGGTGGGAGGCACGCAACCGCGACCGTTCCGGGCAATTGGTCGCCTGGGCCATCGCCTATCCGGGCAGGGACCTTGGCCGGTTCCTGGAAAGTCACCCCGATTGGCCTGACCTCGGTCAGGTGGCGGAGCGGCACGCTGCCGCCGCACGGGGGCTTCTGGCGTGGTGTCGCCACTATCCCGGGGCGGCCAGGGCGTTGCTGAAGACCTCCCGCGCGGGCCGCGCCCGGGCGGCAGCGCCCTAGAACCTGTCCGGACGCAGGCTTTGCGGCCGCGCATCCCGTAGAGTTGTTTCCGGACAAGTACTCAGACCTGTCCAGCCGCCTCGTGCGTACCCCCTGTCAGGCCCGTTGTCACCAGAAATGCCTTTCCCTTCCCGCTTCCGGCGTTGGCCGCGTAACTTTCCTGTTTACCCATCGACATTAATAATATAAAATTAATTTTTATCAATAAAATGTCCAGGGAACCTATGCGGTGACTCTTTCGGGTGGAAGGCCATCGCGCCGGATGTATCATTATGACCCACCCTGTCCCCCTGCGGTACACCGCGACGCCACGGGGTATTTATAACTTACTGTAATTAGTAAAATACAATTATTGGCATCCAATCTGCTGGAACAGGGGAGCGGGAGAGCGGGCTGTTTCCGAACAGGACAGGAGGGGGTGCCCATGTCGCAGGAGGGGGTTGAGCGGTTTCTGGGCCGGCTGCTGACCGACCGGCGGCTTTTGCAGCTCGGGCTGCGTTCGCTGGCCGAGGCGTGTCGCGAGACCGGGTTCGATCTGAGCGAGGGGGAACTGGCGGCGATCAGGCGGGAGGATCTCCTGCGGATGAAGTCGCTGGCCGAGCGGCTTGACAGCAGGATACAGCGGTACCGGTGCCCCGTGGGAGAGGGGTGACGCCCCCAAGCCGTCTTGGGCATGCGCCGTGCGCGGCTGTGGCCGCCATACTATGGGCATTTAATTAAATACTGATAATTTATGTCTTGGTGCCGGAACGGTTTCACGTATAGAATAGGGCGAGCCCTCGGTCGGGCCGCGCCGGGGGGAACGGCGCCCGGCGGCGGCAGGGGTGTGCAACGGAGAACGGGGGATACCTGATGAAGCTTGAAGATTTGGACTTGCGGGAACTGCTCTCCTTCGATCCCGAGGGTGGGGCCATCAACCTGTTGGGGGAGCGGGCGCTCTTGTTCAACGCCTTCGCCCTGGGGCAACTGCGCAAGGAGTTGATCGACACCGTGGGTGAGTTCGCCGCGCGCGGCATCCTCACCCGCTTCGGCTATGCCAACGGCTGGCGCACGGCCATGAACATCCAGCAGAACATGCCGGAGACCTGGCGGGAGCTGAAGGGGTTCGCCGGAGCCAAGTTCCACTCCCTGACCGGCATGAACCGGGTCGTGCACAACGTGCGCCGCGACGGGGGCGGCTCCGAACCGTTGATCGAATCCACCTGGAGCGACTGCTACGAGGCGGAGCAGCACCTGCTGCACATCGGCCGGGCCGAAGGACCGGTCTGCTGGGCCGAGGCGGCCTTTGCCAGCGGCTATGTATCCTATGTGGAAGGGCGCGAGGTGTACTTCATCGAGGATGCGTGCTGCGGCAAGGGGGACGCCGTCTGCCATGTGACGGCGCGCTACCGGGAGGATTGGGGGGCGCAGATCGAACCGTACCTGGCCTATTACCGGGCCGACTCCGGCCCGGCGCTGCTGAAGGAGTTGAGCGACAAGCTGCACCGCACGGAGACCAGGCTGAAGAAACGGCAACGGCAGCTGGCCTTCCTGGAGGCGGACGATGAAGCCTCCCGGCTCGTTGCGGCCCGCAGCGAGACCATGCGCACCACGGTGGAGATCGCCCGGCGGGCCGCCCGGGTGGATTCCTCGGTGCTGGTGACCGGCGAGAGCGGCGTGGGCAAGGAGTGCATGGCCCGCTTCATCCACGACCAGTCAACCCGCGCCACCCGCCCCTTCGTGGCCGTCAACTGCGGCGCCCTCACCGAGACCCTCCTGGAGAGCGAACTGTTCGGCCATGCCAAGGGCTCCTTCACCGGCGCGGACCGGGACCGGGCCGGGCTGTTCGAGGCGGCCGCCGGGGGGACCCTGTTCCTGGACGAGATCGGCGAAGTGTCGCCGGCCATGCAGGTCAAGCTGCTGCGCGCCCTGCAGGAGCGCGAGGTGCGGCGTGTGGGCGAAAACAAATCCCGCCCCGTCAACGTGCGGATCGTGGCGGCCACCAACCGCAACCTGGCGGGCGAGATCGCCGCCGGCCGCTTCCGCCAGGACCTGTACTACCGCCTGCGGGTGATCGAACTGCAGGTCCCCCCGCTGCGGGAGCGCCACGAGGACATCCTCCCCCTGGCCCGCTTCTTCCTCAACCGGCACGCGCACCACGCCCCCCGCGCCATCACCGGCTTTACGCCGGCCGCCGCCGGCCACCTCCTCCGCTACGGCTGGCCGGGCAACGTGCGGGAGTTGCAGAACGCCGTGGAGTACGCCGTGGCCATGTGCCAGGAGAGCCGGATCGACGCCGGCGATCTGCCGTGCGAGCTGCAGGTCCTGTCGCTTAAGCCGGTGCTGGACAAGGAGTGCATCCGCCCCCTGGAGGAGATCGAGCGGGACTATATTCTGGGCGTCCTGCACGTGGTGGGGGACAACAAGGCCCAGGCCGCGGCCGAGCTGAACATCGGTCCGGCCACGCTCTACCGGAAGCTCAAGGAGTACGGCATCAGGGATGCCGCCGACTCTCCGGCGCGGCTCGTGCGCAGCGCCGGCTCCGGCACATGAACGAACCGCACGGGCGCGGGCCGCTGTAGCCCCCGCGCCCGGCAGACACGAGGTCCGAACGCGTATGACGAAGAACGGAAATCATGCTGAACTGGTGTGCCGCGCCATTTTCGAACAGGCTGCGGTGGGTATCGCCCGGGTGGCTTCGGCGACCGGGGAGGTGCTGGAGATCAACCAGCGCTACTGCGAGATCCTGGGCTATACCATGGAGGAGATGGAACGGCACACCCTGTTCGAGCTCACCCACCCTGACGATCTCCCGGCCAGCCGGGAGGCCGGCCGGCGACTCATATCCGGGGAGACCAACCGGTTCACCCTGGAAAAACGCTACTGCCGCAAGGACCGCTCCGTCGCCTGGGTCAGGCTCACCGCGTCCGCCCTGCGGCGCCCCGGAGAGGAACCGTTCAGCCATATCGCGGTGGCGGAGGAGATCACGGAGCGCAAACAGCTGGACGAGATGCTGCTGTTCAAGGATTACTCCATCGACAATGCCGCGGAGGCGATCCACTGGACCACCACGGACGGCCGCATCCGGGACTGCAACGTCGCGGCCTGCGCCATGCTGGGGTACAGCCGCGAGGAGTTCCTCACCCTGTCGAACCGGGATATCGACCCCGACTACTCCCATGCCGAGCGGTTGGCCAACCTGGAGGAGATGCGGCGCGCGGGCAAGGTCTGCCAACGGCGTCTGCACCGGGCCAAGGACGGCCGGCGCATCCCGGTGGAGATCACCTCCAGCTATTTCAGGTATCATGACCGGGAGTATGTCTGCTCCATGGTGAAGGACATCGGCGAGTTGGTCAAGGCCGAGAAGGAGGCCTCCTTCTACAAGACCCTGGTGGAATTCTCCCATGACCCGATCTACGCCATCGACAGCGGCGACGGCGGCAGGATGTTCTACGCCAACCCGGCCGCCTGCGCCCACTTCGGCCTCGGCCTGGAACGGCTCAGAGCCATGCGCCTTGCCGATTGGGACCCCCAGTACGACTCGGCGACCCTGCCGGCGGCCATCGCCGGGATCAGGGCGGGGACCGTGGGCCCCCTGGAAACCGTGCATCGTGTCGCTGGGGGGAGGCTGGTACCGGTGGAGGTGACCAGCAACTTCATGGAATACGACGACAAGGAGCTGCTCTACGGATACTTCCTGGACATCAGCGAACGCAAGGCCATGGTGGCCGCCCTGCAGGAGAGCCGGCGGAACCTGGTGGCGGCCCAGCGCATGGCCCATATCGGGAACTGCGTCACCGGCCTCGACGGCCGGTTCGTCTCCGCATCGGGAGAGTTCCTGCGCATTCTGGGGGTGTCCGCGGCCGATTTCCCCATGACGCTGGACGGGTATCTGGACCTGGTGCACCCGGACGACCGCAAGCGGCTCGCCGCCACTTCGGCCCGCACCCTCCGGGAGCACACCCCCGGCCGGATCGAATATCGCATCGTCCGGCCCGACGGCGCCGAGCGGGCCATCCTGGCGCGGTCCGAGGTCGTTTCCGACGCCTCCGGCGCGCCCGACCGGATCATCATCACGATTCAGGACATCACCCGGCAGAAGCGCGCCGAGGCCAAGCGCCTGGAACTGGAGAAGGCCCTGCTGCACGCCCAGAAGCTGGAGAGCCTCGGCATCATGGCCGGCGGCATTGCCCACGATCTGAACAACACGCTGACCGCCATCATCGGCAACGTGCAACTGTTCCTGCTGGAGGCGCCGCCGGACACCCCGGGGCGGGACCGCATAGAACAGGCCGAGCTTGCCTGCAAGCGGGCGGCGGCCCTGGCCAACCATATGCTGGTCTATTCGGGCAGGGGGATACTGGAACCGGTCCCCCTGGACCTCAGCGCGGTGGTGCGGGAAAACGCCGAACACTTCAGGCAGGCCGCGCCGCGCACCGTCACCCTGACGGTGGACGCCTCCGCCGGTCTTCCTCTCATAACGGCCGACCAGGGGCAGGTTCAGCAGGTGGTCATGAGTCTGCTCACCAACGCCGCCGAGGCCATCGGGGCGCAGTTCGGCGCGGTGACCGTGACCACCGGGATCGCGGAGTGCGACGATGACCTCATCCAGAAAAGCCGCCTCGTGGCGAAGCCGCCCCCGGGGCGCTTCTGCTATGTCCAGGTGGCCGACACCGGCTGCGGCATGGATGAGGAAACCCGGCATCGGCTGTTCGATCCGTTCTTCACCACCAAGTTCACTGGGCGCGGGCTCGGGTTGGCGGCGGTCCAGGGCATCGTCACGCTGCATCGGGGGATTATTCTGGTGGACAGCGAGCAGGGGAGGGGGACCACCGTGCGGGTCCTGTTCCCCGCCGGTGCTTCGTGAGCCGGGCCACCGGCCGCGCCCCACGGCGGATGCCGTTGGCGGCGGGCGTATCGAAATGACACGTGCAGAGGCATCCGGAGGCGATCCGGGTGCCTTTTTTGCTGTAATATCGAAAGGTTTAATGAAGTGCGGCGTTGTGTTGCTTTTTTACCATGCCGGGAAAGTGTTAATATTTTTAACATGCCGAAATTGCGATTGAAATATGCATTTTTTTGGTATGACAGGAGGGGCTGTTCCTAATTAAATTGTTTTTGCCGGCCCATGAGGAGGGCGCCTCGTCCCCGACTTTCCCCAACCGCCTGTGGAAAAGCTTGGGGAGTAGTGCGGTAAGGTGTTGTTTTTGTGACGGTCCGGTTACTTTGCCGGATTTTTCGGCAGGGGGGCTGTCAAGGAAAAAACGCCCTCGCTCCATAAAAAATCACCGGCGGTGATAGGGGAATAAACCCGGATAGTTGCCCCGTTCCGGCGCCAGACGGGGGGTGGGGCCCGCAAAATTTGCTTGAAAGCCGGAACCGCCCCATGAAAAGGATCGGCATTATCGGCGGGTTTGCCCCGGAAACGACGGGGCGATCCCCGACTGCGCCGAGCTGCCGCCGTTCCCGGAAACGGGCCCGTTGGGCCGCCCGCTCCGGGACGCCGCCGGCGGCCATGGGGAATACCTCGTCAATTGTACGAAGGGGGAGGGGACGAACGCCGCACAGCCCGCTCGCGGGGCCGGTCTAGTGAGGGAAAATAACTGTTGGAAAAAAGGAGTTGCCGGTGTGAGGGCGCAGCCCGCACGAGGAGGCGATGCGCCGGGCGCCGGACACTGGGGCCGCCTTTGCTTGAACGGTGCGCGTCACAGGATGGCGGCTACGTCCTGGGCGAGAAGGTCCATATTGTCAACGATGGACACGACGGTATCGGGCGCCAGGCCCAAAGCGGAAAATGCCGGAAGCCTCTCGTCCACGCCCTTGCCCGAGTGGGCGATCATGTCGGCAAGGTGGACGAGGCTGACCAGTTGCCCATTGTCCCGCGCCTTTTCCGGGGCGTGGTGCCACCGTATGACATCCTGGATGTCATCGGAAAAACCCCACTCCTTTGCCAGCAGGAATCCGATCTCGGTGTGGTTTTCCCTGATCAGCGCCGCCCTGGCTTCCGGCGTGACGCTGTAGGTGCCGATGAAATCGATGAGGACGGTTTTACCGATGTCATGCAGCATGCCGCACAGAAAGGCCGTTTCGCGGTTTTCGCCGATGTCCTCCGCCAACTCCCGGGCGATCATGCCGCACATGAGGCTGTGGCGCAGTACCTTGCGGATTTCGTCGGCGTTGTGCGGGCAGAAGCTGCTCAACGAGTGGACCGTAACGATGCTCAACAGCGACTTGAAGCCAAGGTACGTAATCGCCCGATAGAGGGTGTTTACCTTGGCCCCCCGGCTGAAATAGGGGGAATTGCAGAGTTTCAGGATCTTGGCGATGAGCAGTTGGTCGGTGATGTTCTCGACGACTTCGGCAACGGTGCCGTTCTCGCCGTTGATCTTTTCCAGGATCTTCCGCATGATGTCGGGGATCGGCGGGATCAGGGTCGTGCCATTGCAAATCCGCTGCGTAATTTCGTCGATGACATGATCGGTATCCACACTGCCGGCCTGGGCCGTTTCATCGTATTGTAGCACCGAGTTCATCAATACGCTGGAACTGCTTATCTTGATCGGGCCGTTCAGGACGTCGGCCGGGAGAAAGTCCACGAACTCGAATGTGCCCGTCTCCCATTTCAGGGCATCGGTGAGCGCTGTCCTGAGGATTACCGTGAGGACGAATTCCAGCCGCTCCCTGTCGATAAGCTGCTCTTTCAGGATGTAGCTCAAAAGCGGGATGCCCAGCTTTTCCGAATCGCCGAACTTTTCCCTGAGGTCGCCGGCGCTCAGCCGGGTCTCGCTCTCGATGTAGCGCCAGAAACGCTCCCCCTCCTTGTCGGACCAGACGAAAATCATCTCGCCGTCCTGAAAAAAGAACTTTTTGCAGCTTGCCTGCCGGGAAAGCATGAGCGTCCCCGAACGCCTGCTGTTCTCTATCCACTGAACCAGATCGGGTACGGACATGAGCCCCAACTGTCCTGTAACGTTTCTCATGATCGACTATGCCTTGGTGGTTTGCGCGTGCCGGCGGAACAGATGCCGTCGGACATCGCGTTGTTCTCGGTGCACGCTTCCGGTAAAAGCGGGCCGAAATGGTCCGGGGCCTGCCGCCGGTAACGGGCTGGGACGCCTCCGGGCCAAGTTGCCGCCGGAAGCGCCCGGGGTGATTAGAGTTTTATAAACATGTGCGGACACCTGTGTTTACGCTTCCTCAGTGCAAAAATCAATCAAAAAAATCAGTAGGTTACATTAAAATGGGCGTGTGTCGTTTTGTCCGGGGCATGAAAAAATGTTTAGATTTCGGGCTGATAGGGCCAGCGGGAAAATGTTAATTTTATTACCACATGCGACATAAGTTGCACCTTGTCAATATACTATAATAATTACAAGGTATTATGCTCCAATGGTCTCTTTGCCGGAGCGCTTTGAAAGGATGGAGATACCCGAAAAAATTCCGTTCCCGCGGCCTTCATTCGCCGGGACCGGTACCGGAAGTGGCGGGGGAGATGCGGCGCGCAGCCGGGTGGGGAGGGACGTTTCCGGCCCGGCGCCGTTCCTTGGCCGGGGCAAAGAAAAGGGCCCGGTCCTGAATGGTGCCGTCACCATTCAAAACCGGGCCCGTGGGGGTGCCGCGCCGCTTCCGCGCGCACTCTGCCTGCCGCAACCGCTTACCGGTTCATGCGGCTCCTTCTGAAGAATGCCAGGCTGAGCAACCCGCCGCCCAGGAGCAGCAGCGTACCCGGTTCCGGCACTGTCGAGGGGGGATATCCTCCCAGAGTCGTGCCATACTGGAACAAAACATCCGAGATGTCTGCCAGGGTGAACGAACCGTCGGTTGTGAAGGTGAACAGCACCGAATTCTGAATCAACTGCGCATTGCCCAGATCGCCATTGCCGAAGTTGATGGTACCGGTACCTACGATGCCGTAGGGGAGGCCGTCCGGCGGATTGCCGCCCGAGGAGGTAAGATCAGGACCGCCAATTACATCGCCAGGGCCGAAGACGCCAAGACCGGCACTTGAAACCCCGTGGCTGTTGTACGCCCATTGACTGCCGACGTTCGTGCCGGCGGGGTACAGGGTTCCGGCGCTGGTGATGACGGTGCTGCCGCTCGGCAATACCGCAGACAGTGCCGTCAACGAACTGCTGGTATTGAACAGCAGCGCGGTCAGGATGAATGTCGGATTAGGGACTGCCGAGGTCGAATTGTTCGTGAGCAGCAATGTCAGGGTTGTCCCGTCCAGAGCGAAGTCTGCGACTGCCGAACGCCCGGAGGCGTCGGAATACGTATATTCGCTGTACGTTGTGGCCCACCCGCTCGTTGCCATGCCCAAGATGAGCATCATGCCAATTGCTATTTTTTTCATGGTGTTTCACCTCCTTGTTAAGCTGTGCTTAATGTATATCAAGGTGTATGCCAAAAATAAAACAATATGATGACAAGGGGTTGTACGTCAGGCCCGGTGCTGTGTAAAGAATGTACCGGCAAGGCAGTCGGGCCTTGGTGGTTAAATCGTAATAAGTACGATATGTTATGAATTTGACCCGCTCCGCCGCCGCCGGCGTGCTTGTCGGATTTATTTACAAAAAGTCCTTTTTTAATGTTTGACGGCTCATTTTATAATTCAATTTTAATGCGATCCTATTCATTTTTCCGCCCAGCTGAACACCTTTTCCAGGTGCCGATACCCGGCGGTCCGGTTGGCCGGGCAGGGGAAACGGCAGCGGCTGCCTGCGGATTGTTTGTAACAAGATGGCCGGAGCAGACGTCTTATGAGATAGAGGGGAAGCAACCGGCAGCGAAGGAGGTGCCCCATGAAAAGGCTACTGCTTCTGATCGCCATCACGCTCCTGACGGCGGGCTGCGTTGCCGTTCCGGTGTACGACGACGCCTATTACCATCCCTATTATTACAGCTACTACGGCCCGTATCCCTACGCCTATTGGGGGCCTGACTTCGTGTTCGTCACCGGCGGCCACGGCGGGCACGGCTACTACGGCCGGGACGTCTTTTACGGGAGGGGCTCCGTGCGCGGCGGTGACGGCGGTTTCCGTGGCGGCGGTATGGTTCGCGGCGGCGGCTCCCGCGGCGGCGTCAGGCGTTAGGCGTTAGGAGAACGCCCGGCGCCGGGCGGCCTGCGGAGTGGCACCGGGCCGTGGCTCGTGCGCTGCCGGCAAACATTTTTTGTATCAAAATGACACAATGAAGGGCATCCGGGTATGGTTCGGATGCCCTTTTTTAATGTGAAAACGGTTAAATAGCAATATTTGCCGGAAAATGTTAATAAAATTAACACATTGGTTTTTAATTGAAATCCGTTTTTGCGGGGTGTAGAAGGGGGTGTCGCAATTATTGCACAATTGGGCCGGCGGTGTTTGAAGCGGGCAGAGGGGGGGCGACCCCGGCGGGGAGGATCGGCGCGATAATGCCGCCTGTCGGCCCGTTTTGCCTCGTGACCCTGCACGGCCGTTCTCCGGCAGGTAAGCATGACGCCGGGCGGTACCACATCATATTCTTTTCTTGGGCAGGAGGCGGGCATGGCACGAGCGGCAGGTATCCGGATGGCGGTTTTCTTCATGGTGTGCTGCGTGACGGCGTTCCTGGCCGGATGCAGCGGCGGCGGGGGAGGGAGCGCCAAATCCGGGCAACTGGTGGACCCTGCGTCCTCGTACACCGGGACCGCCGCCATGGCCGTGGTGACCGGGACGAACGCCGAGGATCTGGCCCTGAGCGGTTTCGGCGGCACGCGCATCGCCGCCGTCGTCGGCAGCGTCGCCAAGACGACCGGCGGCAGCACCGCCCAAGCCGCGGCGCGCCCCCCCGCTTTCACCTTTGCCCAGGCGCTCAAGCAATCGGTCCGGCGGATGGACATTCCCCAAAAGACCGCCCTGCTCCGCACATCGACGCCCGCCACCGCCACGGCCAAGAAGAGCGTCGCCCGGGCCGTCTCGTACCAGATAGCGGGGGACAACGGCGGCACGGCCAGCTATGCCCTGGATGTCAACGATACCGACGGCACCCTCTCCGGGACCATCGACTACCAGGGGTTCACCGCCAACGGGATCGTCATCGACGGCACCACCGACATTCTCGGCACCCTGGACGCAAGCCGGCAGCGGTTCACCCGCCTCACGCTTTCGTTCCGCTCCCTCGTATTCCGTTCCGCCAGCTACGCCTACACCCTGACCGGTACCCTGTCGTGGGGATTCAACCTGAGCGCAGCCACCGAAACCCTGTCCATGAACATGGTCCTGCTGAACCAGGCCAACGACGGGACCTACTGGTTCAACAATTATGAAGTGGCCACCGTCTATGGGACGAGCAGCCTCACCCAGACCATGACCGGGCGCTACTATGACCACGAGCAGGGATATGTGGACCTGACCACCCGGACGCCGCTCGTTGCCGTCTACGGCAGCCAGTGGCCCTCCCAGGGGTCCCTCGCCTTCAGCGGGACCAACAACCGGTGGGCCAGGCTTGATTTCCAGGCAACGACCCTGCAGGTCCTGGCGGACACCGACGGCGACGGCGCCACCGACTGGCAGGTGGAGCGGACATCCAACGTCACCCCGCCGGTGAATACGGCGCCCGTGGCCAATGCCGGCCCCGACCAGACCGTCAGCCAGTACGCCACGGTCCATCTGGACGGCAGCGCCAGCAGCGACGCAGACGGCGACCCGCTTACCTATACCTGGACCCTGGTCAGCGGCCCCGCCTATCCGGCCCTGACCGGCGCCGCCACCGCCGCCCCCTCCTTCGTCGCCACTACCCAAGGCACCTATGTCCTGCGTCTGACGGTGTACGACGGCAACTCCACCAGCCAGGCGGATACGGTGACCGTCACCGTGACGCCTCCCACGGCCAGCAACCCGGCCTTTATCACCCAGCAGTGGCAATACGGCATCTACGGTACGTACATCGGCCAAGCCGGGCTGTACACCACCGACCTGGACGGCGACGGGACGCCGGAGGTCATCGCCAGTTCCTTTGCCGGCGCCGGCTCCGCGTGGTATGTGGTCCGGAAAAACGCGAGCGGCGGCTATGACCAGGTATGGCGCAGCCCCCTGTACGGGGTTACCATCGTCCGTATCCTGTTGGCGGACATGAACGGCGACGGCAAGGACGATGTGGTCGTCGCTCTGGCGGACGGCACCGTCAGCATCTACGACGGGCCGACCCTGAAAGAGCTCCGCACCCTGCACATCATGACCTCGCTGAGCGACATTGCCGTGGCCGACCTGGATGGCGACGGGATCAGGGAGATCGTCGCCAGCGACGGCCTCAAGGTTTCCGTGTATGACTCCCAGACCGGCGCGGCGAAGTGGAGCGTCGCCTCGGGCGGCGGCACCTCCATCGCCGTTGGCAACGTGGATGCCGCCGCGGCCCCGGAGATCGTCACCACCACCTACGGCGGCAAGGGGTACGTGCTGGACGGCCAGACCGGCGCGGTCAAGTGGTCCTACGCCAACAGCTTCGGCAGCAAGGTCCGGCTGGCGGACCTGGACGGCGACGGCATGCAGGAGATCGTCGGTGCCTCGTCCTGGTACAAGATCACCATCTTCGACGCCGACCTCCAGACGCCGACCTGGGAGATCGCCACCAGCCTGGATATCGGCGCCGTCACGGTCGCCGATGCCGACGGTGACTGCATCCCCGAAATCGTCTACGGCGACGGCCAGTGGGGCAAGGTCCATGCCGTGGATGCCCGCACCCATGCTGAACGGTGGGCCGTCGCCAATCCCGAACACGGCGTTTCCGGCATCGCTCTGGGGGATGTGGACCTGGACGGCAAAAAGGAGCTGCTGTGGTGTGCCGGCGGCACGTCGAGCGGGCCTGATTATCTCTATATTGCCGATCCGCTGACCGGCACGGTCAAGTGGCAGAACCAGGATGTCTACGGCCTGAGCGCCCTGGCCGCGGGCGATGTGGACGACGACGGCTCGGACGAGATCGTCATGGTCACTGCTTCCAGCAACAGCGGCTATGAGAGCGGGGTCATCCATGTCTTCAACGCCGCAACCCATGCCCTGAAATACCGAAAATCCCTTGAACCGCAGGACTGGATGGGGTACAGCCGCGCGGTGAGCATCGGTGATGTGGATGGAGATGGTCATACCGAGCTTGTTGTTAGCACCTCATATCTGTACGGCGGTCTTGTCAGCGTCTACTCTGGCGCTACCGGTGCCCTGAAGCACCAAAGTGCGCAATACAAGGGCAACTTCTTCCCGGCCGTCGCCATTGGGGATGTGGACAACGACGGCAAGACGGAAATCGTCGCCGGCATGGGGATTGCCACTTCCGAAGCAACGGGAAAGTACCTGATTGTTTTCGACGGTGCCACGATGCAGGAAAAATGGCGCAGCGTCGATCTGGGGGGAGGTTTTGCCTACAGCATAAAGATCGCCGACCTGGACAAGGACGGCCACCCGGACATCATCCTCACCATGGCCGACAACCGCCTGATCGTCTACGACGGGGTGACCCACGTCCAGAAGCAGCTTATTGCCACCGCGGCCCGGGCTGTCGAGGTGGCGGACGTGGACGGGGACGGCTACCTGGAAGTCCTGGTCGGCCGTAACGACGGTTATATCGACGTCTACGACGGCGTCACCTTCGCCATCAAAAAGAGCGTTCCCACCTACGGCACGACTTCGGTCGATGCCCTGCGCATCGCGGACCTGAAGGGCGACGGCAGCCTGTCCTGGCTCATGGCGAGCAACGGGGTGCTGTCCATCCTGGATGCCCAGGGGGGGCTCAAATGGCGCAGTTCGTCCCTGGGCTATAACCTGGGGAAAAACAACAACATGAGCGTCAAGGATGTCAACGGCAACGGCAGCAAGGACATCTTCATCGGTTCCGATACGGTGCTGTACCAGTTCGAGTAGCGGGGCGTGCCGGGGCAGTCCCCCTCAGGGGGCGGCTGCCATCGGCCCGCAAAGGGCTTGCGGCCATCTTCGCCCCTATGGTAGGCTTTTGGGCATACCGGCGCCCCTGGGGCGCCATGACAATGGAGATCTCATGAAACAATCACTTGGCGCAAAGACCCTGCTTTTTCCCACGCCGGTGCTCATGGTGGGCACCTATGACGCCGCCGGCACACCGAACCTCATGACCGCCGCCTGGGGGGGCATCTGCTGTTCCGAGCCCCCCTGCGTCGCCGTATCCCTGCGCAGGGCACGGCACTCCTACGACAGCATCGTGGCGCGCAAGGCCTTTACCGTGGGGGTCGCCAACGGCGCCTATATGGCGGAAGCCGACTACGCCGGCATCGCCTCGGGGCGCAACGCGGACAAGTTCGCCGTCGCCGGACTGACGGTGGTGGGGAGCGACCTGGTGGACGCCCCCTATGCGGAGGAGTTCCCCCTGGTGCTGGAGTGTCGGCTGGTGCACACCCTGGAGTTGGGGATACATACCCAGTTCATCGGCGAGATCGTGGACGTGAAGGCGGACCGGGACGCCCTGGGGGGTGACGGCCTCCCCGACATCCTCAGGATGCAGCCCCTGGTCTACGATACCGCCCACAAGGGGTATCACGCCGTCGGGCCGCTCTTGGGCAAGGCGTTCTCAATCGGGAAGAAGTTTTTGTAAGCGGGAAGGACAGAGTGCGTACCCCACAAGGCGGCCAATCGGCCGCCTTTCGTGTTTTTCGAGAGATTTCCGGCCTCCGCCCCTCCCGACACGCTCCTCTGCTCTCCAATCCTGCCAGCGGCCGGTGCTGGGTGGCCGGTATTTTTTCTTGACAATGGTTCGTGGCCGAACTATATTCATCCCATGGAGCACAGGGATACCCCACGCGATATTATCGACCTGATCGCCCGAATCCGCGAGGCGGCCAATGGGCTGATCGAGCGGGAGCTGCAGGCGCGCGGCCTGACGGGGATCGTGCCGGCCCACGGCCTGGTGTTCGCGTTCCTGTTCCGCCAGCAGGGTCCGGTGCCCATCAAGGACCTGGTCCGGCAGTCCGGCCGCGTCAAGTCCACGGTCACGGGGATGGTCAATACCCTGGAGAAGCATGGGTACCTGTACAAACGGGAGTGCAGCGAGGACGCGCGTTCCACGCTTATCGGCCTCACGGAAAAGGGCAGGGCGATCCGGCGGGATTTCGAGGCGATTTCCGTTGTTCTGGAACAGCAGGTGTATGGCGATATGGGGACGGATGACCGCCGGCATGTCATGGAGCTGTTATCGGCAATCGACAAGAATCTGAAACGATAATTTTTTTCTCAAATTAGTTCTGGCCCGAACTTTATCGGGTAAAGGGCTCCCGGTTGTTCTGCAACCGGGGGCGGGCCATAAAGAGCCATCGGCTCACAACATCACACTAGGAGAAGCGAAATGGAAAAAATCGGTAAAAACTACAAGGTGTCTTCGACGGGTAATATCCAGGAATTGGGGCGCGTGACCCTGCATGAGCAACTCGCCCTCACCGGGTCGGAAGTATCCGTCAACGAGCTGCCGGCGGGCGTAAGCGTGCCCTTCGTCCATGCGCACAAGCGCAACGAAGAGGTCTATGTCATCGTGTACGGCAAGGGGAGTTTTTACATCGATGGCGACGAGTTCGGCGTGGAGGCCGGGGACGTGCTGCGCATCGATCCCGCCGGTGAGCGCTGCATCAAGGCCGACGCCCAGTCATCCCTCAGGTTCATCTGCATCCAGGCCGAGGCAAAGAGCCTCGTGCAGTTCACCCAAAATGACGGGGTACCCTGTGAAGCAAAGCCGAGCTGGCTGTA
Source organism: Geobacter sp. FeAm09 (assembly GCF_008330225.1). Classification (NCBI taxonomy): domain Bacteria; kingdom Pseudomonadati; phylum Thermodesulfobacteriota; class Desulfuromonadia; order Geobacterales; family Geobacteraceae; genus Geobacter; species Geobacter sp. FeAm09. Next base: position 1,093,040 of record NZ_CP042466.1, read on the forward strand.
ATGAATTTATCGGGAAAGGTAAAGGTAACTGTTATGAAATTTATGCCCCACCTCTCTTCACTTATAGCCGGTTCAGCATTTTGCCTGTTGTCATTGGCGGCGCAGGCAAATGCAGCTGGCTTTGATGCGGCCAGATTTGAAACGATCAAAACCAAAAATCTGCAGATTCACTCCTATGCAACACAGGACGCTTTGGGAGATGTAAGTATCGTTTTTGAAACCGAAAATGCTTTGATTTTGCTGGAACCGCCTCCTTTCCATAGCAAGTCAGGGGAACTGAAAGCATATTTGGCCACATTAAAGAAACCACTGAAAGGTATTATTGTTTCAGCACATAATGGCGCTGTCGAGAAGTTTGAAGGAGTTCCTATTTATGCCAGCCAGGCAACGGCAGGAGAGTTGAACAAGAGTATCAAAAGCCAGCTTGAAAGCTTTAGGTCTTTTGGTGGTGACGACCTGAATACCAAACTGGCCGCACCAACCCAGATTCTTACGGACAAAAAGGTTGCAATCGCAGGCATTGGTTTTGAGGTCGTTTACCACAACGGCCCACTGCCAACCATTGATTTGGCAATCCCAGAAAGCAACGTACTGTTTTTGCACATGCTCGGGGCCGATTCCCACTCCCTGGTCACCAGCAGGGAGCAACTCGTTGATTTGATCGACAACCTTAACAGAGCCGATAAAAATGGGTACAAGATAGTACTTTCTTCGCATCACAAGCCTGAGACGGGAAAAGACATCACCCGGAAGATTGCATATCTGGAAAAAATGAAAGGCATTATTTCTTGCGCCAAGACGAGCGAAGAGTTTGTTGCCGCCATGAAAGCCAGCTTTCCCGATCTGCAAGGGGGACATTATCTTAATATGACTGCCCAAAGTCTTTACCGGTAACTCTACAAACTGTACCAGTGGTTCGAGACAGCGCCTCTTCTTTTTCCTGGAAGAGGCGCTTTGTTTTGAAATGCCGATTCTGTGCCAGTAAATATGCAGGAGATATTATGCACACTCTGTTTTCTACAATTTTGGCGGCGATTCTGCTTTTATCAGCAAACGTCACCCTTGCCGCATCTGCCATATCTGTCCTGGGGAAGGATTACCTGTTCCCGAACCGTATAGCAGGCCTGCCGGCCAAGCTGTCTGACTTTAAAGATCTGCAGATCAATACCTTCAAAACCAGCGATGGCGTCAAGCTCGCTTACTGGGAGGCGGGACGGGGACGGCCGCTGATCTTCATACCCGGTTGGTCCTCCAACGGGGCCGAATACATCAATGTGATCTATCTGCTCAGCAAACAGTACCATGTTTATGTGCTTGATCTGCGTAATCAGGGGCTGTCGCAGCGGGTTGAGTACGGCAACCGCATTGCCCGCTACGCCATGGACGTGAAGGAGTTGGCTACCCATCTCGGGCTTGCTACAGCAGACTATTGCGGCTGGTCCATGGGGGCGTCAATCATGTGGAGCTATATGGACCTGTTCGGCACAAATGGGATACGCAAGTTTGTCGGTATCGACGAGCCGGTTTCGATCTATTCCCATGCGGACTGGCCCGAACGTGAGCGCCTCGATGCCGGCGGGATGACCACGTCGCCGGAACGGATGATAGCGGCTTTTACCAAAGGTACGCCGGCAAACAGCCTGATTGTGGATATGAAGGTGATGGAGCGCTTCACGGTCATGGATTCACCCTATTACCAGAATTCCATTGGCTTTGCCGGAACATTCATCCAAAACGATCCACACTATCTGTCACTGGTGCTGTTCGATCATGTTATGAATGACTGGCGTGATGTAATCCGCCAGAAAATCAATGTGCCGACCGCTATCTTTACCGGCGAATACAGCAATAATGTGCCCAGCCAGAGATGGATGCAGTCAGTGATCCCTGGGGCCATACTTTTCGTCTATTCCAAGGCTGAGCAGGGGGACCACTTTCTGGTATTCAAAAATCCAGTGAAGTTCGCAACAGACCTTGGGTCATTTCTGGAACAGTAACTATATAATCGAGTCTATCAAGCCATCAAAAGCAAATGGTTTTAAGCCTCGTGCAGTTCACCCCAAATGACGGGGTGCCCTGTGAAGCAAAGCCGAGCTGGCTGTAAGCGGCGGGAGCGCCCCATCCGGTAATGGCGGTGACGGTTCTGGGATTGCAAAAAAACAATGGGAATTTTTCTCGGCAGTGACCGGCGCCGTTTGGATATGCAAACGACGCCGACCCGCCAGGCGGCCAACCGGCCGCCTTTTTCGGCTGGGGCCGCCTGGCGGGTAATCGCGGCTTGAATACGGACCGATTTGGGGGTAAAGTCTCCAAAGGCACCTCCTGGCCGTGGAAGACCGGGCCCCTGAACCCATCTCGCGCAGTTTCCTCCTCCTCGATAATCCAGGCGTGCCTTTGGAGCGGCCAAAGGGCTCGCCATTCTCCTGTTCCCGACAAAAAGCCCGGCCATATTGTGATTATGCAGACCTCGATACGGGGGCGCCGGGAGGTTTCCCGGGCCCGACAAATTGCGGCGCTCCTCTGCGGGGCGGCCCCAGACCTTGTACGACAGGAGGATCACCATGCGAATTGGACGGCCGGCAACGCTGGTACTGACACTGGCACTGACCCTTGCGGTGGCGGGATGCGCCACGGCTCCCCCGAAGAAGACGCTTGCGGAGCGCAAAGCGGAGCGGGCGAAAGCCGCCGCCGCGGCAACGGCAGCGGCGACAAAACCCGCCGCGCCGCCGCGGGCCAGGATGACCGGGACGCCCGAAGACGCCCGGAAGCACATGCTGCGGGGGATGGCAGCCATCGAGATGGCCAAGTCGCCCGAAGAGCTGGCCATGGCCGAGGAGGAGTTCCTGGCCGCCGCCGACATCTCCCCGCGGCTCGGCAGCGCCTGGTTCAATCTCGGCAAGGTGCAGACGCAGTTGGGACGGTATGACGACGCCATCGCCAGCTACCGGCAGTACCTTGTAGTGGCGCCCGGGGCGGAAGACGCCCAGAAGGTGCGCGACGAGATCGTGAAGCTCGAATTCCGCCAGGAACAGGTCGCCCGGGAGAAGGGGCGGGCCGGCTCCTGGATCACCGCCACCGGCGCCTGGTACAGCCTGGTCACGGAAGGGGGCGGCATCGTCCTCAAGACCGACCAGCGGCGGGTGACCGAGGAGGAGGTCCTGTCCACCTATACCCTGGTCGGGAGCGTGCCGATTTATGACCGCGCCCACGCCGAGCACCGCCTGACCGCGCGGGGCAACCGGCTCGCCGGGACGTGGAGCCGCGGGCCGGTCCCGGCCAACGAGTGCCAGATTCCCCCGGACACCGCCGAGGTCGCCGGCGAGGTCAACGACCGTGAAAGGAAGATGACCCTGCGCTACGAGGTCACCACCTTCAGCGCGTCAACCCAGCTGGCGATCCTGGGGGCCGACTACTGCACCGGGGTGGCGGTCACCGGCAAGAAGGGGGTCGAAGAGGTGCTCTACGGTCCGCTGGGGCCCGCCGCGCTGGGTCCCGGCGTCACCCTCATGGGGCTGTATTCCTGGTGGGCCGGCGGTTTTTCCTCCATCCAGCAGGGGTGGCAGGGGCACCTTGGCGTGCGGCTCGACGAGGAGACCGAGGCCTACGAGGCGGGACTGAGGAACGAGGATGAAATCCTGGCCATCGACGGGGTGCCGGTGAAGAGCCTCAACGCCGGCGAAGCGATGTTGCGGCTCTACGGCCAGCCGGGCACCCCGGTCCGCCTCGACATCCTGCGCGAAAAGGAGAAGACCCCCATCATCATCACCATCCAGCGGATACCGAACGTATGATACGCCGCACGGCGGTCTGCACGGCGGCCCTGGCCCTGGCCGCCGGCTCCGCATGGGGCTACGGCATCCCTGAGGTCAGTCGTTTCAAGCTGGACTGCGATGCGTCGGTGCGGGCTCTTGCCCATCAGGGGTACAAGTGCACCTGTTCCAACGAACAACTGGACTGCGGCGGCAAACCCGCCGCGAAGCAGCTCCGCCCACCCTCGGTCTCACAAGAGGCGCAGATGAAATCCATGATCGTCGGCGGCATCTTCCAGGGGCTCATCGCCAATATGGGCACCTCGCGGAAGGGCAACTCCCCGGCTTTCCGGTCGCTCATGGAACAGCACGACAGCTCCGTCCAGGCGGCCCGCAAGGCGGAAGAGCGGCGGCGGGCGGAGGAAGCGGAGTTCCAGGCGGAGCGGGACCGGGCGCTGGGGGCGTACAAGGGGCTGGAGGGTGCCTCCGCCCTGGGGTTCAAGGACGCCGACAGCGGCCTGGACTTCAAGACGCTGGACGGGGGGGCGGAGACCATGGCCGCCGCAGCCCGGCAGCCGTTCGACACCGCGGTGGGGGGCGCGCCGCCGGTGAGCGCCGTGGCCGTCGGCCGGGGTACACCCTTCTTCGGCGAGACCATGCCGGAAACCGACCTGCGGCTCCTGGCGGACCCGGAGAACGACCCGCGGGTGGTGGACCTGCGCAACGCCGTGGCATACACCGCCGGCAACCTGAAGGAGGACGGGGCGGAGCCGGTCCCCCGGCAGGACAAGGAGGATAAGAAAGGGAAAAAGGCGAAGGGGGAAGGGGAGCCGATCATCGAGCCGCCCGACTGCGCCGCCCTCTCGCGCAAGCTGGGCTCCTTTCTGGAGCAGCGCAACAAATTCCACACGACGATCCTGCTGGCCCAGAATCAGGTGGACGAATGGGCGGCCACCAATCGGGGTGCCCTGGTGAACGCGGCGAAGGACGGCATCGAGTATTTCACCGGCAACCTGCTGGAGGCCCTCGCCAACCGGGGGAAAGCGGCGGAACGCCTGCAGGAGATCTACACCCGGAACGCCTCCCGCATGGCGGCGGAATGGGTGGACATCCTGGCGCTGGAGGCGAAGATCCGCCGGCTGCAGTTCCTCTCGTCGGCGGGGAAGGCGGCGGAAGTGGCGGGGCAGGTGAACGATTGGCAGACCTTCGTCAAGGACGGCATGTCGGCGCTTCTGGCGCAGCTTACCTCATCCAACCAGGAGGTGCGGGAGATCCTGGAGGACCCGAAGGTGGGGAAGTACTTCCAGACGGAAAGCCCCGAACTGAACGCGCTGCTGGACATCAGCAAGATCGCGGCGGCCAACCGGGTCTTCGGCTCGTGGGTCAAAAAGCAGCTTCCGGTCATCGGCCTGGCGGAAATCTCCCTGAAACAGCTCTATAACGGCACGGAGTGGGCCGCGAGTTTCTACCGGCTCGCCAAGGCCAACGACATCAACGGCAACGTGATGGAGAGCGCCAAAGCCCTTCAGAGGCGCATCGACGATACGCGGATCGCCCTGAAAGCCTGCCGCTAGGGGCTGGACACCAACCGGCCGTACAACGCCGAAGCCCGGCAATGGGGCAATAAAAAAGGCCACACCTTTCGATGCGGCCTTTTTACTTCCTTTGGAGGAAGAATTACTTCGCAGCCGGGGCAGCCGGAGCAGCGGCGTCGGCAGCCGGAGCAGCAGCGTCTTTCTTAGCGGCTTTTTTGGCGGCTTTCTTGGCTTTTTTGGCTTTCTTAGCCGGTTTCTTCACTTCTTTCTTCTCGACGGCGGGAGCAGCGGCGTCGGCAGCCGGAGCAGCGGCGTCGGCGGCGAAAACAACGGCGGAGAAGGACAGGGCAACGATAGCGGCTACGATGGTGGAGAGAACTTTTTTCATGAGATAATGCCTCCAGATGGATTTTAACGTGCTTCTTGCCCGTCTAAAAAGCATTATCAGTGCCAACAATGATTGCAGACGTAACATGCCAGTATTTAAAGGATTAAATGTTGTGCCCGGTTTGCGTCCGGCGCTCCGCAACCCTAAATCATCCCGGGCATACCCCATTTAAGGTGCGACCCTCGGGGAGGCTCATGCGGGGGCATGCGGCATTCCGGAGATCGGGCCGTTACGCCCCCCGCTGCGCCTCCATGATCTGCGGCAGGTTGATCTCGATCCAGTCCGCCAGCGCCTCCACCTTGCGGCCGATCTCCTCTCCCATGGGGGTCAGGGAATACTCCACATGGGGCGGCACCACCGGCAGGGACACCCGGCGGACGAAGCCGTCTTTTTCCAGGCATTGCAGCGTCTGGGCCAGCATCTTCTCGCTCACCCCGCCCACCTTGCGCCGCAGGTCGCTGAAACGGTGCGTGCCCGCCATCAGGGCCACCAGCACCAGCACCCCCCAGCGGCTGGTGACGTGCTTGAGGATCTCCCGCGAGGGGCATTCCACGGCAAAGATCTCTCCCCGCCGCAGCAGTTCCGCCAGTTTTGAAGGTTTTGTTTGTGTCATTACACTTACCTTTTTGTGCGTACTTACTAAAAGTAATTGTACATGATATGGTGAAGCCATACAAGACATCAATCACCGTTGAAAGGAGTTTCATCATGATCGTCGTCACCGGAGCTACCGGCCAATTGGGCCGTCTGGTCATCGCAGCGCTGTTGAAGAAGGTACCCGCAGGGGAGATCGTCGCCGCCGTGCGCAACGTGGACAAGGCCAGGGACATTGCCGCCCTGGGCGTGCAGGTGCGCCAGGCGGACTACAGCCAGCCCGCTGCGTGGGACGGGGCGTTGAAGGGCGCGGACAAGCTGCTTTTGATCTCGTCCAGCGAGGTGGGACAGCGCGCGTCCCAGCACCGTACGGTCATCGACGCCGCCAAGCGGGCAGGGGTGAAATTCATCGCCTACACCAGCCTGCTCCATGCCGATACCTCGGTGCTGGGGCTGGCCGCCGAACATAGGGAGACCGAGGCCATGCTCGCCGCCTCCGGGATTCCCTTTGCCCTGTTGCGCAACGGCTGGTATACCGAGAACTACACGGCGGGCGTGCCTGCCGCCCTCTCGCTTGGCGCGGTGTACGGCTGCGCGGGCGACGGCCGCATCTCCTCCGCCGCGCGGGCCGACTATGCGGCAGCGGCGGCGGCCGTACTGACCGCGGACGGCCAGGCGGGCCGGGTGTACGAGCTGGCCGGCGACACCGCCTATACCCTGACGGAACTTGCCGCGGAGATCTCACGCCAGAGCGGTAAAAACATCGGTTACGTGAACCTGGCGGAGGCCGACTACAAGGGAGCGCTGCTGAAAGCGGGGCTACCGGAGCCGATTGCCGAGCTGTTGGCCAATTCGGACAGCGGGGCCGCCACAGGGGCGCTGTTCGACGACGGCGGCCAGTTGGGCCGGCTGATCGGCCGGGCCACCACGCCCCTGGCCACGACGGTTGGGGCGGCGCTGTAGCAGGGAAACGGGGCGCGGACAAATTGCGCCATCGTGCCGTGCCACTTTTTTTGCATCAAAATGACACAATCTGCGGCACCCGGGTCTGTCCCGGGTGCCTTTTTTAATGTGAAATCAAGGGGCTAGGGGATCGGCGGTTTTGTGGTAATTTTTTTAACACTTTGAAATTGCATTGAAATACGATGTTTGGGGGTGTAGAAAGGGCGGGAAGGTGTGTGCGCCGGTTCTCATGAACTGTGACGCGAAAAGCGCCGTCATTGTTCCGGAGATACCGCATGATCAGCGCTGAATTCCTCGTCACCTCGCTCATTGTCGTTCTGGTCCCCGGCACCGGGGTTATCTTTACGGTGTCCACCGGCATTACCCAGGGGCGCAAAGCCAGCTTTTATGCGGCGCTCGGCTGTACCGCCGGGATTATTCCCCATCTTGCGGCAACCATCCTCGGCCTTGCCGCCGTCATGCACACCGGCGCGCTGGCGTTCCAGACCCTGAAATACGCTGGGGTGGCGTACCTGCTGTACATCGCCTACGGCACCTGGCGCGACACCTCCGTCTTTGCCCTGGATAGCGTTTCGCCCCGGAGCACGGCGCTGTCCCTGGTGGTCAAGGCGTTCATGCTCAACATCCTCAATCCCAAGCTGACCATCTTTTTCCTGGCGTTTTTGCCGCAGTTCGTGACGCCGGGTGCCGCGGGTTCTCTCCCGCAGCTTCTGCTGTTAAGCGGCGTCTTCATGGCCATGACCTTTGTGGTGTTCGTCGTCTATGGGCTTTTGGCCAATGCCTTTCGCACCACGGTCATCACCTCCGAACCGGTCCAGGCATGGTTGCGCCGGAGTTTTGCCGCCGCCTTTGCCGGGTTGGGGGCGCATTTGGCGTTTTCCGAAAAGTAGAGGCGTTTGCGGGGGCGGGAGTTGTGTTTCCGGATTCTGGCGTTGAGATTTTAAGGAGCCGCTCTTATGTGGGTTTCCTTGACTGCACGGAGAGAAACTATGGGGAATCTGTTCAGGTTTTTTGGCGTATTTGTCGTGTGTTGCAGTATTTGCAGTTGCGGAATACTGATGGAAACCGATAGGGGAAGCTTCGAGGTTGGCAAAGATGATGGTGAACTTCATGAGAATCATATGGACCCAAGTCGGATTAACAAAAAAATGGAAGATAAACTAATTGCTGAATCGGTACAAAAGTTTGAAGAACAAAATAAAATTGAAGAGGCTGCCAGAGCTAAAAAGTTGAACGATTTGATTGATAAAGGATTGAACAAATAGATATTTGCAAAACCATAAGTGATGTTCTTGTCTAATAAACTACCATGGAGGCTGATTGTGAGAAACATTTTGTGCTTGCTTGTCATCGTCGTTTCATCTGTAGCGGCCGGTTGCGCCAGTTCGGTGCCTTCCGCAGAATTCAAGAAGCCGATTGCCGATGCCATGCGTCTGTGTGCCACTGACGAGGCCATTATCAAGTTGACTACGGCAGAAGATGTTTCCATTGACGATCCTTCTCGCCAGCGTTTGGAAAGCCGCTTGCAACAGGCAATTCAGAACAAGAAAAAAGCGGTGCAATGCAAAAGCGATGTAAAACGCATCTTTGTTCTTAATTCCAGGATTACCCGTTATGAACCCGGAAGTGAGTTTGCCCGCTTTATGCTGGCGGGGTTGGGGCAGATACATATTGATGGGAGTTTCGTATTGAGCCTCCCGCCCGATGAAGCTTCAGCAGCAGAATTTTTCCTTACGAAAACTTTTGCATGGGGCGGCATGTATGGCGCATTGACAAAGATCACCGACATTGAGCCAGTTTTTGCTGAAGGGGTGGCTGATGCGATCATAGCCCAGGCAGCAGAGGAGGCTGAAAAGAAATAGAAACCCTGAAGGGGCAGCTCTCCAAAATTCAAATTTGAGATTTGGGGACATAACCCCCTATGACTTCCTTTGATTTTATTAACACTCTGATTTTACGTTGGAATTGTTTGGGGGTATGGAAGGGGAGGGCTGGCGCATGGGTGCTTTTTGCCGGTTTTGGTGAGAGTGGAGCCCTTAAATTCAGGACTTTTCAGGAAAAGGAGATGATCCGCATGAAGTTGCTGTCCGTAATGTTTGCCGCCGTTGTTGCCGCCATGTTTGCCACCGCAGCCTTTGCCTCCGATGCCGGGCCGTACGTCAGCGTCGGTGCCGGCGTATTTGTGGTCCCTGACTCCGAGGTAAATAACTCGTTGGGGAACTATCAACTCTCCTACGATACCGGCTATTCGGTCAGTGGTGCAGTGGGCTATGCCTTTGACGTCAATCTCCGAACCGAGCTTGAGGTGGCCTATCGGCATGCGGACACGAATGCTCTCAAAGTGGGCGGCGATAGCGTGCATTATCTGAGCGATATCACGTCCGTGTCGGTTCTGGCCAATCTCTTCTACGATGTGAAGCTGCCCCACGGCGTGACACCTTATCTCGGCGGAGGCCTCGGCGTCGCTTTTATCGATACGAAACGAGACAATGTCTATTTCGTGGATGTGAGTACTGTGTCGAATCTCAATGCCGGCACGTCGGACAGGGTGCTGGCGTATCAGCTTGGCTGCGGGATCGCCTATGCCGTGACCCCTAGAATAAGCCTGGATGCGGGGTACCGTTATTTTGCAACCGATGATGTTGCCGTTAACACCTTATCGGACGGAAAACAGGAATTCGCGACCCATATCGGCCAGATGGCGATACGTTACAGGTTCTGATTGCTTTCTAGGGATTGACTAAGTGGATTGAACATAGAGGGAATATAGTTGGGGTCGTGTCTACATTCCACATTTCATGTAGAATGTAGACACGACCCCATAACTTTCCACAGCAGCAATCAGCTAAAAGGAACGAAGGGTGTGGGACTCCAATCTTCAATATTTAAATTTGGGGATTTGACCCAATAGCCTATTTTTACCAATTACCATCTTCTGCCGGGCGAGCGCTATAACGAGTTCTCGTTTCGGCGTATTATCCCTCTTTTTATAGCAACACTCTGTAATCCACATCCAGCGCGGTTGCCAACTTTTTAGCCGTCTCCCTGCCAATAGGACGTTTGCCTTGTTCCATCTCGGAAATATGCCGTTGGGGAATCCCCGTCAGTTCCGACAACCTAGTCTGAGTCATCTCAGCTTTACTCCTGGCGCCTCGCAGAATTGAAGCCGGAATGCTGCCGCGTCGTCCTGCCACCTCGCGCCACGGAATAGATTCAGAATTTTCCAGGGCCTCCGCATATTTTGTGATGGAAGCAACGTTCGCCGGATGCACCATGAGGTGCAATGGAACCAGATTTTCAGTACGGGGCTTTTTCGTGAGTGCCTGCATATATCACCTCAATCAGTTTTATCGTGTCGTCAGCTTCTTCCCATACGGCAACGTAGGTAGGTTTCCCTGTCTTGATATGACAGTGATGCTGCCGTTTCCTGCCTTCCAACTTGGAATAGTTCTTCCAATTACCGCGTATCGGGCCGAAGTGCTCAATCTCCGCGGCAAGGAGGTCAAGCCGGTCTTGAACGCTGGGCGGCAGGTTATGGTATTGTTTCTCTGCCTTCTTGCTGTATGTGACGGTCCACGGCATGAGTACTATACTAAAAAACTGTATAACGTCAAGGTTCGAATATTCCAGGTGGGCACCAAAATCCCTTCAATTCTGCATTCTTCACTGATCTCTCCGCACCACTACTAAAAATCGACTCTCACCCACCCCCCAGCACTTTTGGGGAAAGACCCCGGGGTTGCGGCATGGACGCAATCCCGGTTTTCTGTTTTTATGGCCCTACGATCACAACACGTCACGGGAGGCCGAATATGTGCGGAGGAGGAGTGCCCAGCGCGCCGGTGGTAACCCCGGCGCCGGAAGAACAGGATGCCGGGGTGGTGGCGGCCAGGGACAGCGAACGGCTGCGCCGGAGAATGGCGGCCAGCAACACGATCCTGACCGGAGCCCAGGGGGTGACCACCCAGGCCCCCACGATCAGCAAGACACTGTTGGGACAGTGATCCCAGGCTGATCCGGGGTCAATTGGCATTACATCAAACAAGCACCGTCGCGACGACAGGAGCGCATTGCAATGGCAGAAGAATCGGTACGCGAGCAGGTCACCAGGCGGCTGGGAGAGCTGAAACAGGAGCGGAGTTCCTTTATCCCCCATTGGCGGGAGCTCACTGATTTCCTCTCCCCCCGCACGGGGCGCTATCTGGTCATCGACCGCAGCAAAGGGGTCAAGGCCAACGACAAGATCATCAATTCCTGCGCCACCACGGCCCTGCGCACCCTCAAGTCCGGCATGCATGCCGGCATGACCTCCCAGGCCCGCCCCTGGTTCCGCCTCACCACCGACAACGTGGCGCTGATGGCCTCCGGCGCGGTCAGGCAGTGGCTCTTCGACGTGGAGAACCGCATGCGGGTGGTGTTCTCCCGCTCCAACTTCTACAACGTCATGCCCCAGATCTACGGCGCGGCGGCGGGGCACGGCACGGCGGCCCTGATGATCGTGGAGGACGACGAGACCGTGATCCGCTGCTATCCCTTCCCGGTGGGCTCGTTCATGATCGCCCTGAACGACCGGCTCCGCTGCGACACCCTGTACCGCGAGTTTCCCATGACAAGGCGAATTTCTGGGACAAGTACCGGTGCGGGGAAATAACGGACCAAGCCGTGGCCGCCTGGCTCTATGACCATGTGGTCAACGGTGGGGCACGGGGCGCCAGGTGGCTGCAGGAGGCGGCGGGGGTGGCGGCTGACGGCAAGGTGGGGTCGGCCACCATCGCCGCCATCAACGCCGCTGATCCTGCCGTGCTCCTGCGGGCGGCCGAGGCCGTTGCCGCCTTCTATCGGCTGGACCGGGCCGCCGCCGACCCGACGCAGGTGCAGTTCCTCCCGTCCTGGCTCCGGCGCGACGGAGTATCGCAGGAGAAGATCGGCACGGTCATGCAGGCCGCCAAGGACGGGTTGACCTACACCGAGGTCGCCGGGCTCAAGGAGATGATCAAGGCGCGCTCATGACGCGCACAACAACGCAACGCCGTGCGGCGTAACGGAGACGTGTGGTATGAAAATCATCAAGGACTGTTTGACCGGAATCGATGGACAGACATTTGACGCTGCCCGGGTATACCTGGCGGCAGGGGTTATTATGTTTCTTCTCTTGGCCGGGTACGCGGTTTACAAGGGACAGCCGTGGACACCGGTGGAATTCGGGACCGGATTCGGCACCCTGCTGGCCGGTGCCGGCGCGGCCATAAAGCTGAAGGAAAAGACCGAGCCGACGGCAGGAGGCGCGTCATGACGGTTGCGACGATAGCCGCCTTGCTGTGGGACAACCGCAGGATCATGGCCGGTGCCGCAGGGATTGGCGCGCTGGCGGGACTGATCTGGTGGTTCGGTTTTCAGGTGCCTGCTCAGCGGGACCGGCTCCGGATTGAGAACAAGACGCTCCAGGAACAGGTTGCAGCCGGACAGGCCGCCATAACGCTACAGGAGGATATACAGCATGGGAGACAGGCCATTGAGGCAGCCACGCAGCATCGCATCAGTTCTCTTCGCGCCCAGCCGAAACCTGTTCGTCACGGCGTGCTTGTTCCTGGCGGCCGGTTGTCAGACCTGCCCACCCTGTATCCGGCCCACGTTGCCCATTGAACCTCACCCGCTCATGGTCGAGGCGGAAACCCTCGACCCCTCGGAACCGGGAGCGGAATACTGCCTGTCGGACAAGGGGCGCATGGCGGTTTTGACGAACCTGGAGCTCTACCGCGGGGCGCTGGACAAGTGCAATGCCACCATCGAGCGTTACAACGCTACCGCGGTGCCGGCGTCAGGGGAGAAGGCGCAGAGGCTCGGGGAAAACCGGTAACGGCGTTTCTCCACGCCACCGTTTTCAGGAATGCGGCTCCGCTGTCAGAACTCGGCGTGGCGCGGCGTGCGTGGGAAAGGGATGACGTCCCGGATGTTGTCCATGCCGGTGAGGTACATCACCAGCCGCTCGAAGCCCAGGCCAAAACCGGCGTGGGGGCAACTCCCCCAGCGGCGGCTGTCCAGATACCACCAGAGCGGCTCCTGGGAGATGCCCATCTCGGTCATGCGCGCCGTCAGTCGGTCCAGCCGCTCTTCGCGCTGGCTGCCGCCGATAATCTCCCCCACCTTGGGCACCAGGAGGTCCATGGCGGCCACGGTGCGGCCGTCGCTGTTCTGGCGCATGTAGAAAGCCTTGATATCCTTTGGGTAGTTCAGGATGAACACCGGCCCCCCACCACCTGCTCGCTCAGATAGCGTTCGTGTTCGGTCTGCAGGTCCAGGCCCCACTCCACCGGATAGGTAAAGGCCGTGCCCGACCGCTGGAGTCGTTCGATGGCGTCGCCATAGTCCATGCGCACGAAGTCTGCCTCGGCCACCTGCCGGATACGTTCCAACAAGCCCTTTTCGATATGCTTGTCAAAAAACGCCATGTCGTCGGCACACTCTTCCAGGCTGAAGCGGCACAGGTAGCGGATGAACTCCTCGGCCAGTTCGGCGTCGTCGGCCAGGTCGGCAAAGGCCATCTCCGGTTCGATCATCCAGAACTCCGCGGCATGGCGCGGCGTGTTGGAGTTTTCTGCACGGAAGGTGGGGCCGAAGGTATAGATGTCGGAAAAGGCCAGGGCCAGGAGTTCCCCCTCCAGTTGGCCGCTGACGGTCAGGCCGGTCCGCTGGCCGAAGAAGTCCTGGTCGAAATCCGGCGGCGCCCCCGCATCCAGGGTGGTCACCCGGAACAGTTCGCCGGCCCCCTCGCAGTCGCTGGCCGTGATGATCGGGGTGTGGGCGTAGAGAAAATCCCGCTCGGCGAAGAATCGATGCACGGCCTGGGCCAGGCGCGAACGGAGGCGGAACACGGCCCCCAGGGTGTTGGTCCTGGGCCGCAGGTGAGCGATGGTGCGCAGGTATTCGAAGGTGTGGCGTTTCTTCTGCAACGGATAGGCGTCGTCGGCCTCGCCGACGATCTCCACACTGGTGGCGTGCAGTTCCCACTGCTGCCCGGCCGCCGGCGATTCCACCAGGGTGCCGTGCACCCGCAGGGCCGCGCCGGTGCCGAGGCGGCACACCGCGTCGAAGTTCGCCAGATCCTTCCCGGCCACCACCTGGAGCCCGGCCATGTCCGAGCCGTCGTTCAGGGTGACGAAGGCCACCTCCCTGGAGGCGCGCACCGAGCGCACCCATCCCGCAACCACGCATTCCCGGCCGCTTGCGCCGCCCGCCAGAAGTGTCCGTATCCGAGTTTTCATAGCTGTCGTTCCCCGCGTCATGGATAGAGTCGTGCCCGATGATACGTGCAATCGGGCACGGGTTCAAGGCCCTTGTTCGTTTGACCTCCCTGTCAGCCCTGTGTTACATTAGCACCATGAAAACCGTGCTGGTTGTGTTATTTGTGGCCATGATGGCGTTGCCTGCGTTGGGGGCCAACGGCGAGAAGAACTTCGGCGGCGTCGGCATCGACGGCGTGGCTGCGCCCGACGGGCAGATCACGGTGCGTCAGCTTGTGACCGGCGGGCCGGCCCATGTGGCCGGGATCAAGGTGGGTGACGTCATTACCCACATCGACGGCAAGCCGACCCGGGGCAGCGATTTTCGGCAGATGGTTCAGAAACGGCTGCGGGGGGTCGCCGGGACTCCGGTCGTTTTGAAGGTCAGGCGGGAAGGCGTGGAAAAACCGCTGACCTTTGCCCTGCATCGGCAACAATTAGTGATAACCGCACCCAAGGAGAAATGATCATGATCAAAAAGATTTTGGCCGCCGTCATGCTGACGCTGCTGGTGGCGTCCGGGGCCGTGGCCGCCGGACAGGCCCCCCAGAGCAGGCTCAACCCCGCCAAGGCGGAAGCAGCCCGGAAATACCCGCAAATCGTGCTCTATTCCACCTCCTGGTGTCCCCATTGCCGTGCGGCCAAGGAGTACTTCGCCAAGAGCAACATCCCCTACACCAACCGCGACGTGGAGCAGGACGACCAGGCCATGAAGCTGTTGACCGGCAAGTACAAGAGCAAGGGGATTCCGGTGATTGTGTTCGGCGCGGGACAGAACGAGATCGTCATGCACGGTTTTACTCCCGAGTCGTTCCAGGAAAATCTGAAAAAGGCGCAGGCGAAGAAGTAAGCAGTAGAGCAGGGGGGAGAATGATTTCGTCCGGGATGGACTTTCATCTGTAAGGCAAAGGCCGTATCGCCCAACTTCGGTTGATCGTGCGGCCTTTTTCTCAAAACATCAGGAGCAGCCACAACACCATGAATTTCGCTCGTATTCCACGGGAAAACCTGCACGACATACTCCGCCGCATGCCCAAGGCGGAGCTGCATATCCACATCGAGGGCTCGCTGGAGCCGGAACTGATCTTTGAACTGGCGGCGCGGAACGGGATGCCACTCCCCTATGCAACCCTTGAGGAACTGCGGGCCGCCTATGCCTTCACCGACCTGCAGAGCTTTCTGGACATCTACTACGCCGGGGCCGGCGTGCTGCAAACGGAAGAGGATTTCTTCGCCATGGCCTGGGCGTACCTGAAACGCGCCAGGACCGATAACGTCCGCCATGCGGAGATCTTCTTCGACCCCCAGACCCATACGGAGAGGGGGATTCCCTTTGCCACCGTCATCAACGGGCTGGAGCGGGCGGTCCGGCGCGGCCGCGAAGAGTTGGGGGTGAGCGCCTCGCTGATCCTCTGCTTTCTGCGCCACCTGAGCGAGGAGGCCGCTTTTGCGGCCCTGGAAGAGGCCCTGCCGTTCCGCGACCGGTTCATCGGCGTCGGCCTGGACAGCGGCGAGCGCGGCAATCCGCCGGAGAAGTTCGCCCGGGTGTTCGCCCGCTGCCGGGAACTGGGCCTGCGGTTGGTGGCCCATGCCGGGGAGGAGGGGCCGGCCGGCTACATCAGCCAGGCCCTTGATCTGCTGAAGGTGGAACGGATCGACCACGGCGTGCGCTGCCTGGAGGACCCCCGGCTCGTGGCGCGGTTGGCCGAGCAGCGGGTGCCGCTGACCGTCTGCCCCCTGTCCAACGTAAAGCTCTGCGTATTCCCGGACCTTTCCGCCCACCCCATGGGCAAACTGCTGGCTGTCGGCATCGCCGCAACCATAAATTCCGACGACCCGGCCTATTTCGGCGGTTACCTGAACGAGAATTACCTGGCCACCTTCACCGCGCTGCCGGAGTTGGGGGCAAAAGAGGCGTACCAACTGGCGCGCAACAGTTTTCAGGCCGCTTTTGCGGATGAGAGCGTCAAGGAAGGATGGATCAGGGAGCTTGACGACTTCTTTGCGCAGCAATGCAGCGGTTAGGCCGGATAAGGCTCCCCGTGCCCTGATTGTCCCTGTCGATTGTTCGGGGGCCTCGGGTACCATGATGGGCGGAGGCACCCCGCCCCTGCGTTCAGCCATCAGGCCACCCAATAATCTCAATGGTATTTCCATCCCAAGGAGCAACCATGGAAATCTATGAGCACAAGCCGCACCCCCACATCGAACTCCGGAAGAAGCGCGCCCCCAAGCCGAGGGAGGTCAAGGAAGGTGCAGTGGCCCGCTTCAACGCATTGCTGGGAGAAAAGATCACGCGGGGCGTGGGCACCATGTGGTGCGCCTACGCCTTTGCCCTCATTGCGCTCATCAGCCTCCCGGAAGCCGTTCACACCGGCACGAGCGCCCTCATCTCCTGGATCGCGCAGACCTTCCTGCAATTGGTCCTGTTGTCCATCATCATGGTCGGCCAGAAGGTCGAGGGGGCCGCAGCCGATACCAGGGCCGACGACACCTACAAGGATGCCGAGGCCATCCTGTACGAGGCGCTTGAGATCCAGAAACACCTGCAAGCGCAGGACGAGGTGCTGCAGAGGCTCATGGATACCCATCAAAACCCTGCCAAGGCGGGACCCGTGGCCTAAAGAAGGGCATCCGTACAAAATACGAGGTGATTCCATGAACCTGATCCAACTGCTGCTCCCCCTGTGCGACAACGACGGCCATCCCTTTCCGCAGTCGATCTATCTCCAGGTCAGGGACGAACTCACGGAACAGTTCGGGGGAATAACCACCTATGTCAGGTCCCCCGCCGAGGGATTATGGAAAGAGGGGCTGAGTGACGCGGTTAAGGACGAGATCGTGATCTACGAAGTCATGATAAAGGAATTGGACCGTGGCTGGTGGCAAGCGTTCCGGGAGAGTCTGGAGCGCCTTTTCAGGCAGGAGTCCGTGGTTGTCAGGGCAATACCCATGGATATGCTGTGAGGATTATGCGCAGGGGCGGGGAAACCCCGCCCCTGCGTCGTAACATTTTGCAGGTTATCGGCGGCGCGTGCGCGGCGCCTCTCCTGGCTTCGGGCGGCTAGGCTGTTTCTTTGTCTGGTTATCGGCCGTCCGGGCGGGGGGGCGGCCTGTCGTTGCACCGGTTTTTGCCGCGCCGTGCGGTTTACGGGTGTTCCCCGTCGCCGCCGTACCGGTTTTGGCCGTACTGCGCGGCTTCCGCACCTTCTGGGGCTCGGGTTCCGAGATCCCCCCCGGCTGGAGCAGCCCTTTCACCTCAGCCTCGGTCAGGTAGCGGAACTGCCCCGGCTTCAGCGTCCCGATATCCAGGGCGCCGTAGCGTACCCGTTTGAGGCGCACCACGGAGAGGCTCACCGCCTCGCACATGCGCCGCACCTGGCGGTTTCTCCCCTCGTGGATCGTCACCGAGATCCAGTCGTTCAGGTCGCTGCTTTTCACCATGCGCACCACCGCCGGCGCGGTGACTCCGTCCTCCAGCTCCACCCCGCCCGCCAACCGTTTCATCTGCTGTTCCAGCACCTTGCCCCTGACCCGGACGTGGTATTCCTTCTCCACTTCGTGGCGCGGGTGCATCAGGCGGTTGGCCCAATCGCCGTCGTTGGTCAAAAGCAGAAGCCCCTCGGTGTTGTAATCCAGCCTTCCCACCGGGTAGACCCGCTCCTCCACCCCTTTCAGCAGGTCTGTCACCAGCGGCCGCTCCTGGGAGTCCTTCAGGGCGGTGATGTAGCCGGTCGGCTTGTTGAGCAGGATATACAGGTGTTTTTCGCTGAACTGGAGCGGCTTGCCGTCCACGGCGACGCGGTCCTTGGCCGGGTCGGCCTTGCTCCCCAGTTCGGTGACCACCACGCCGTTGACCGTGACCCGGCCGTCCAGGATCAGGCTCTCGGCGGCCCGGCGGGAGGTGATGCCGGCCTGGGAGATGAGTTTTTGCAGGCGTTCCAACATAGTCGTACCTCGTTAACGAAAACGGGGCGGTTAAGCCGCCCCCTTTTTTAAAAATTACAATCTGCCACAGAGACACGGAGACACAGAGAAAGGCTGGAGGCTTAATTCGAGATTTGACGGTTATCGGTTAACGTCCTGCTTTTGTCTTTCTCTGTGAACCTCTGTGTCCCCGTGTCTCTGTGGCAGATTTAGTTTTCCCTGATGTGGCTATTCCACACAGCGCGTCATGGCGCGGAACTTCTCGTAGCGCTTCTCCACCAGGTCGTCCGGGGAGAGCTTGTCCAACTCCGCCAGATTGCGGGCGATGGCCTCTTTCAGGGTCTCGGCCATGGCATCGTGGTCCCGGTGGGCGCCCCCGACGGGTTCGCCGATGATCTCGTCGATGACCCCCAGGCCGATGATGTCTTTGGCGGTCGGCTTGAGCGCCTCGGCGGCCTGTTCGCCCTTGGTGCCGTCGGACCAGAGGATGGCGGCGCACCCTTCCGGGGAGATGACGGCGTAGACCGAGTGCTCCAGCATCAGGATGCGGTCGCCCACGGCGATGGCCAGGGCACCGCCCGAGCCGCCTTCGCCGGTGACGCAGACGATGATCGGGGTGCGCAGGCTGGCCATCTCGCGCAGGTTGCGGGCAATGGCCTCGGCCTGGCCGCGCTCCTCGGCGCCGATGCCGGGGTAGGCGCCGGGCGTATCCACGAAGGTGACCACCGGCAGCTTGAACTGTTCCGCCATCTGCATGAGGCGTAGCGCCTTGCGGTATCCTTCCGGGTTGGGCATGCCGAAGTTGCGGAAGACCTTCTCCTTGGTATCGCGCCCCTTCTGGTGGCCGATCACCACGACCGGCCGGCCGTCGAAACGGGCCAGGCCGCCCACGATGGCGTGGTCGTCGCCGAAGTTGCGGTCGCCGTGCAGTTCCACGAAGTCGGTGAACATGTGCTTGATGTAGTCCAGGGTAAAGGGGCGGTTGATGTGGCGCGCCACTTGGGCGGTCTGCCAGCGGGAGAGGTTGGAGAAGATCTCCTTGCGCATCTCCTCCACGCGCCCTTCCAGGGTAGCCACGTCGGCGCCGATATCCAGGCCGTCCGCAGCCAGGGCGTTCAGCTCCTCGATCTTCTTCTCAAGCTCCACGATCGGTTTTTCGAATTCCAGATGAAACGGGGTCGCCATATTGACACCTCAAGTTTTAATTTCAGATTCGTACACCTGCCACAGAGACTCAGAGACACAGAGGTTCACAGAGAAAAGACAAAAACAATAAAGCCGGAGGTTCTCTTCATCCCTGTGAAAATGTTGTGCCTTTGACGTTCTCTGTGTCTCCGTGTCTCTGTGGCAGATTTTATGTTGTGTAAACGCTTACTCGAAAGTCGCGGCATTATAGCCGAACAGCCGCTCCACTTCCAGCCTTAAATCATCGCTGGCCATGACGCTCAAGTCCGGCGGCAGCGGCATGGTCGAACGGCTCCGCTCCGGGATGAGGAACTGGATGCAGGCCGGCACGGTGCCGTGGTGGCGCTGGATGATCGTCTTGAGGGCGCCCAGGCGCTCCACCGGCAGATCGGTGGTGCGCAGGGTGAAGCAGACCCGCTTGGTGGTCTGGGCCCGGGCCTCCTGGAGCAGCTTGACGTCGCCCGCCGGGCCCGGGTCGCGGTGGTGCCCGCCCCGGCGTCCGTTGTCGGCGCTGGGGCGGCTGACCAGGATCTTGGCCCCCTTTTCCGTCTTTTCCAGCTTGCCGGTCACCAGGAGCGGGTCGTCGGATTTGAGCAGGCTGGAGGTCTCCAGGTAGGTATCGGGGAACACGGTGATCTCCACCGAGCCGGTCAGGTCCTCGATGGTGGCGAAGCACATGCGGTCCCCCTTCTTGGTGGGAATCTCCCGGAAGGCGGAGACGATGCCGCAGACCCGCACCTCGCAGCCGTCGGGCATCTCGGACAGGTTGGCGATCTCCGAGTTGGCCAGGCGCTTGATGTCGTCCACGTAGCGGTCCAGGGGGTGGCCGGTGATGAGGAAGCCCAGGGCCTCCTTTTCGTACCCCAGCTTCTCCTTGTCCGGCCATTCCGGGACGTCGGGGAGCTTCATGCCGCCGTTGCCGTTGTGTTTGACCACCTCGGCGGTGTCGAACAGAGAAACCTGGGCGCTGGCCTTCTCCTCCTGGATCTTCTGGCCGTAGGCCATGGCCTGTTCCAGCCCCTCCATGAGGGCCATGCGGAACGCCCCGGTGGAGTCGAAGGCGCCACACTTGATGAGGGCCTCGAACACCTTCTTGTTGGCGCGCCGCATATCGACCCGCTCGCAGAAATCGTAGATGTCCTTGAAGGGGCCCTCGGCCCGCGCCTCCAGGATCGCCTCCACGGCGCCGGTGCCGATCCCCTTGACCGCGCCCAGGCCGAAACGCATGGAGTTGCCCACCACGGTGAAGGAGAGGCCGGACTTGTTCACGTCCGGCGGCAGCACCTCGATCCCCTGCTCACGGCAGTCGCCGATGCTCTTGACCACCTTGTCCGTGTTGTCCATGTCGCAGGTGAGGAGCGCGGCCATGAACTCCACCGGGTAGTAGGACTTGAGGTAGGCGGTCTGGTAGGCGATGAGGGCGTAGGCGGCCGAGTGGGACTTGTTGAAGCCGTACTCGGCGAACTTGGCCATCTGGTCGAAGATCGCCTCGGCCTTCTTCAGGTCCAGCCCCTGGGCCTTGGCCCCGGCCAGGAACGGCTCCTTCTCCTTGGCCATGACCGCCGGGTCCTTCTTCCCCATGGCGCGGCGCAGCAGGTCGGCGCGTCCCAGGGAGTAGCCGGCCAGGGTGCGGGAGATCTGCATGACCTGCTCCTGGTAGACGATGACCCCGTAGGTGTCCTTGAGGATCGGCTCCAGTTGCGGCAGGTCGTAGACCACCTTCTGGCGGCCGTGCTTGCGCTCGATGAACTCGTCCACCATGCCGCACCCCAGGGGGCCCGGCCGGTACAGGGCGCAGGCGGCGATCACGTCCTCGAAGCAGGAAGGCTTGAGCTTGACCAGCATCTCCTTCATGCCGCTGGATTCGAGCTGGAAGATGCCGGTGGTGTTGCCCGAGGAGATGAGGTCGTAGCTGGCCTGG
Source organism: Geobacter sp. FeAm09 (assembly GCF_008330225.1). NCBI lineage: Bacteria > Pseudomonadati > Thermodesulfobacteriota > Desulfuromonadia > Geobacterales > Geobacteraceae > Geobacter > Geobacter sp. FeAm09. The sequence goes on from NZ_CP042466.1 coordinate 1,114,582, forward strand.
TCGTCGTCCCGCAGGCGGGTGATGTCGAACTCCGGGTCCTTGCCCTCCCGCACCAGCTTGACGGCGTTCTGGATTACCGTCAGGTTCTTGAGCCCCAGGAAGTCGAACTTCACCAGGCCGACCATCTCCACGTACTTCATGGAGTACTGGGTGTTGATGGAGCCGGTCTTCTGGTCCTTGTACACCGGCAGGAACTCCTCCAACTGCCGCGGGGCCACCACCACCCCGGCGGCGTGGGTGCCGGCGTGGCGGGCCAGCCCTTCCAGGCAGACGGCGGTTTCCAGCAGGTCCTTCACCTGGGGGTCGGCCGCCGCCAGCTCGTTCAACTGCGGCTCCAGCTTCAGGGCCTTGTCCAGGGTCATGTTCAGGTCGTCCGGCACCAGCTTGGCGATGCGGTCCACGTCCCCGTAGGTCATGTTCAGCGCCCGCCCCACGTCCCGCACCACGGCCTTGGCCTTCATGGTCCCGAAGGTAATGATCTGGCAGACCCGCTCCCGGCCGTATTTTCCCACCACGTACTGGATGACCTCCTCCCGGCGGTCCATGCAGAAGTCAACGTCGATATCGGGCATGGAGATGCGTTCCGGGTTGAGGAAACGCTCGAACAGCAGGTTGTAGGGCATGGGGTCCAGATCGGTGATCTTGATGGCGTAGGCCACCAGCGAACCGGCGGCCGATCCCCTGCCCGGGCCGACCGGGATGCCGTGGTCCTTGGCCCAGTTGATGAAGTCGGACACGATGAGGAAGTAGGCCGGGAACTGCATCTGGCGGATACAGTCCAGCTCGATGCGCAGGCGGTCGAAGTAGGCCTGCTGCCGTTCCAGGGACATGTCCGGGTACTTGGCCAGGATGGTGACCATGCGCTCCTTGAGCCCTTCCGTGGCCAGGTGCTCCAGCATCTCGTCGTGGGTTTTGCCCGCGGGCGGTTCGAAGTGGGGGAAAAAATACTCCTTGCCCAGCGGCAGTTCCAACTCGCAGCGCCCGGCGATGGCCACGGTGTTGGCGATGGCCTCGGGGGCGTAGGAAAAGGCCCGGGCCATCTCCTCCGGCGACTTTACGTAGAACTCGTCCGCCGTGAACTTCATGTGGGTCGGGTCGCTCATGGTCTTGCCGGTCTGGATGCAGAGCAGCACCTCGTGGGCGCGGGCGTCCTCCCGGTTCAGGTAGTGGCAGTCGTTGGTGGCCACCAGCGGCAGCTGAAGCTCGGCCGCCACCTCCAGGAGGCGCTTGTTCACCACGTCCTGCTCGGCCAGGGTGTTTTCCTGCAACTCTATGTAGTAGCGGTCCTCGAAGACCTCGCTGTACCAGCGGGCCGTGGCCACGGCCTCCTCCATCTTGTTCCGGCCGCACTGCATGGCCACCTCCCCCTTGAGGCAGGCCGACAGGGCGATGAGCCCCGCGCTATGTTCCTTCAGGATCTCCCGGTCGATGCGGGGGCGGTAGTAGAACCCTTCCTTGTACCCGGCCGAGGTGAGGTAGGAGAGGTTCTTGTACCCCTCCAGGTTCTGGCAGAGCAGAATCAGGTGGTAGGCCGCGTCGGAGATCCCCTTGGCCTCCTTGGAGAAGCGGGACTCGGGGGCCAGGTAGACCTCGCAGCCGATGATCGGCTTGATGTGGGCCTTCTGGCACTTGAGGTAGAACTCCACGGCGCCGAACATGTTGCCGTGGTCGGTAATGGCCAGGGCCGGCATGTGGTAATCCTCGGCCTTGTGGACCAGGTCTTCGACGCGGATGGCGCCGTCCAGCAGGGAATACTGGGTATGGAGATGGAGATGGACGAAGGGCGGTGTTTCCATGGGCGACCTTTTGCGAGCGAACGAGCGTTAATGACGAAGGGGAAGCGGAGCCGGATGCAAAAAGAACGGGACCTCCCAAGAGTTCCCGTTCGGTGATATGTGGTGGATAGTATGCCCCGTTTCGGGCGGTACGTCAATCGGCAGTAAGTGGTTTTATTTCGGGGGTTTATGTATAACCTGCCGGAATGCTGGCGTTATTTTTCCTGTGGGGGGGATGCCGGCGCCGCCCCGAGCAGCAGCCTCCCCATGGTTTTCCTGATGGAATCCCGGTGGATGGTGAAAACGACGCTCAGGATGTAGCTCGTTTCCGGGTAGTCGATGGCGCGGGCGTGGGGGTTTTCGACGCCGTTGTGCGGCGCGCAGTACCGGTCCGTCCCCTCGGCCAGGTGCACCCGGCATACCAGCGGCCTGACCGGCCAGATGCGGCAGCTTTGGTCCGCCCGGTCCAGGAAGACGCATGTCTGGTCCTCCGGCTCCTGGTCGTTCCAGCGTGTTACGCCGGTGTGGTCCAGGCCGGCGTCGCATTCCAGGTAATCGAGCTGGCGCGCCGCCTTTGCATAATCGATCTCAAGACCGTTTTCCCGGCAATAATCCAGGATGTCCGCCGCCTCTTCGTCGGTGCAGTAGACCGCCTCGCGGCAGCAGTTGCAGCACCCCTTGCGGCAGAACGGCGGGGGGTAGCCGAACCTTTGGTCCCGCTCGATCAGGGCGTCGATGGTGGCGTCCACCAGCGCGTGCACCTGGCGCGTACGCTCCCGGCCGCCCCCCAGGTAGGTTTCGGCAATCCGTCGGCACTCCTGCCAGAACAGCTCCGCCGGGACCTCCTCCAGTCCCCCGGCCAGGCTGCCGTACAGGAGCATGTCGCCCCCCTTGGCCACATGCTCCTCCACCCAGCGGCGGTCCCCATTGCCGGGGAGCGTATGGCCTGTGCCACAGCAGTTCTTGTATTTTTTCCCACTGCCGCAGGAGCAGGGATCATTGCGGCCGATCTTCATTGGTGCGTGCCTCGAACGCTGCGCGCCGCCCGGCCTGTTGTGGGACGGCCAGGGGACGGCGGTGAATAATTGATGCTTGTTTATGACGTTGCATGTAGAATACCCCGTGAAGGGCGCCCCATAAAAGGCGTGGCCACGTGACGAGGAACATATCACAGGATAGGGGAGGAACCCACCATGAAAACGGAAAAACAGTGTCCCGAGTGCCAAGGCAAGATGACCCTGGCGGCCGCCTGAGGCAAATTCTTCTGGCGGTGCCAGAAGTGCGGATTAAAGCTGAAGTACAACAATGAACTGAGGATACCGACTGCCGCTGCACCTGGAGAAGGCCGGCCGTGACCTATGCGGACCTGAAGACAGCGCTGCACCTCTTCGGCCTGGGCCAACGCGCGTCCCTCCGGGAGATCAAGGCCCGGCACCGGGCCCTGGTAAAGCGCCACCATCCCGATACGGGCCAGGAGAGCGACCCGGAGGCGATCCGGCAGGTGAACGCCGCGTACCGGGTGCTGCTGGAGTACGTCGCGGAGTACCGCTTTTCCTTCAGCGAGGCGGAGTTTTACGAGCAGAACCCGGAAGAGCGCCTGTGGCGGCAGTTCAAGACCGATCCGTTGTGGGGGGATGGGTAGGGGGGCAGTTTTCAGTTTTTGCAGTTTGTCATGTGTTTTTGTTCCTGCAAACCTTCGGGTGAAAAAGATGGTCACTCCCGCCCGTGAAACCTGTTCATTATCATTTCATCTATGTACATGCATTGTTAACTAATGCATTGACATTATTTATAAATTTAATTTATTATCGTTTCAATATCGTTTCATGAGCACATTCATCTCATGCGGGAACGAAGAATGGCAACCGACCATCTGGAAAATACTCTGCTCTCCGTCCTTTACGACCGGCCCTTGCCCGCCCGGAGACTGCGGCAACTTCTGGGCAACATCAGCCCGGCCACCCTGTCTCGCCTGACCAGGCACGCGAGCGGCAAGGTCGTCACGTTTGGACAGGCACGATCAACCACCTACGCCCGGCCACGGGACGTGCGCGGACTGGGGTACCGGTTCCCGGTATTCATGGTGGACGCCGAGGGGAACGGCGACAAGATTGGCGAACTGTTGTCACTGCATGGCGGATACCGGTGGGAAGGTATCGGCGAATGGGCGTCTGAACTCTATCCCCACCTTCCGTGGTTCATTCAGGACATGAGGCCTGACGGCTTTGTCGGACGCGCCTTTGCGCAACGGTTCGGCCCGGACCTTGGCTTGCCTGACCGGCTCACCGCCTGGAGAGATGATGATACCCTTGTCGCTCTCTCCCGAAGAGGCGAGGACATCGTTGGGGATCTGATTGTTGGGGACGAATCCATCACACGGTACGTGCGGAGCGTTACCACAATCGTCCCGGTGGAGGTTACCGCCTATCCCGGCCTGGCGAACGCCGCTCTCGCGGGCTCCCCCCCAGGCTCATCCGCCGGCGGGGAGCAACCGAAATTCTCGGCGCTGGTAAAGAGGGGGGACTCCTGCCAGCACGTTCTGGTCAAATTCTCGCCGCTGGTATCGACTCCCCAAGGACAAAGATGGTCCGACCTGCTGGTATGCGAACATATCGCCCTCGGCATCCTTGAAAGGTTTGGCATACCCGCCGTCTCTTCCGCCATTCACCAGGTGGGGGGGCGAACGTTCCTTGAAGTGGACCGCTTTGACCGGGTTGGCTTGTACGGCCGGTCGCCGGTGGCATCTCTGACGGTTGTCGATGCCGAATTCACGGCTATGGGGCACTCATGGACGGCGGCGGCCAGGGCACTTTTTTCCGCGAGGAGGCTTACCGAGGCAGCGGCGAACGACATGTCCCTGCTCGACTTCTTTGGCGACCTCATCGCCAATACAGACCGGCACTTTGGGAATGTCTCGCTGATCCCGATCGGCGAGGGCCGCACAAAATTCAGACTGGCCCCGGCATACGACATGCTCCCCATGTACTATCGCCCACGAGATGGCGAAGAACTGAATTGGGGGGCCTACAACAGCGTTACGCCCGGCGCTTGGCCAGAAATGCGCGACGCGGCCAAGGCCTTCTGGCGGGAGGCTTCCGGGGACCCCCGAATCTCGGGACCCTTCCAGGCAACCTGCCGGGCAAACCTCGAACAACTGTCTTTATTCGACGGCGCCCCCAGGATAATCCGGAGGAGCTGATCGACAGTCCACACGAGGCTAACTTCGGATCATGAAAGGGCTGATTGAGGGACGCGATGCCTGTTGTTTGATGGCATGAATTAATAGGTGTGGCGTCCCTGTATTTCCCCTTTTAATGGGTGACCCTGTCACCTTTATTTTCTGCCTCGCTAGGGAGTATCACTAACAACTAGCCTCAGCACATCTTCTTTTCTACTGACAAGTTCAAATGCAAGCAAATCAATATTTCTGTGCCCTTGTGGTGTCCTTGACCAGTTGGACGACAAGTTGAGCAAATTAATCAATGAACCAAAATATGATTTCTGAATGTACGTGAAACCTATTGGTAGACCGTCAGATGATTTTGTACTTCTAATTCTGAAAGAATACGTCTGGTCATCGTTACTCAACGGAACTATGCCAAGTGTCATTATCATCAAAGACGCTTCACCCGTGGCACACATTGGCCTGTTGGAAACCGCTTCGAGTTCGGCAATCAGGTTTGGTTTCCGCTCCAATTTCTCGACGAGGTTTACTTCCTTAAAGAGCCCGGATTGCTTAAACATGGCAGTAAATTTGTCGAGATCATGGGTATCCACAAAACCAGCAGGGGGGCCTTGACGCCAGCTTGGACCCCTAGTACAATGTCACTGTAGGGGGATTCCGAAATCAACATTTTCTGCTCCGCTGACAAAGCAGGAGGGAGCCGATATGTGGTACAAGCGGAAAGACTGGCAAGCAAAGACAGCGTCACCGTAAGTAATATTGTCTTCATTTCCATCACTCCAATCAGGGGTTAATTGATGGCGTCACTTATCCAAAAGCTCGCCTAAAATAGCACTAAATCCCGCAAAAATCCCTCCAAAATGTCTCACATCACGCCTCACAACAAACAAAGCCCCGCCTCCCTCACGGGAAACGGGGCCTGTTCACACCCTTGCAATCGCAGCGCTACTTCTTCGCTTTTTTCGCCGCCGGTTTTGGCGTCGCTTTCGGTGCCGGTTTCCCGCTCGCCTTTAATGCCTCCTTCATGGCGTGCCCCATCCTGGTCGGGCTCCCGGCCACCACGACCCCGCATTCGTTCAGGGTGCGGATCTTGTCCTCGGCCTTGCCCTTGCCGCCGGTGATGATGGCGCCCGCATGGCCCATGCGCTTGCCCGGCGGGGCCGTGACCCCGGCGATGAACGCCGCCACCGGCTTCTTCATGTTCTCCCTGATCCAGTGGGCCGCCTCTTCCTCGGCGCCGCCGCCGATCTCGCCGATCATGAACACCGCCTCGGTGTTGGGGTCGTTGTTGAACTGCTCCAGCACGTCGATGAACTTCATGCCGATGATCGGGTCGCCGCCGATGCCGACGCAGGTGGACTGCCCCAGCCCCATGTCGGTCAACTGCTTCACCGCCTCGTAGGTCAGGGTGCCGCTGCGGGAGACGACGCCCACCTTGCCCGGCTTGTGGATGTAGCCCGGCATGATGCCCAGCTTGCACTGGCCCGGGGTGATGACGCCAGGGCAGTTGGGGCCGACCAGCAGGGTCTTGCTCCGCTCCTGCACCGACCGGGCCAGGACCATGTCCCGCACCGGTATTCCTTCGGTGATGCACACCGCCAGGTCCAGTTCGGCGGCGCAGGCCTCCAGGATGGCGTCGGCCGCCGCCGGGGGGGGACGAAGATCATGGAGACGTTGGCCTTGGTGTAGCGCACCGCCTCTTCCACGGTGTTGAACACCGGGATGCCGTCGATGTGGATGCCCCCCTTGCCCGGGGTGACGCCGGCCACGATGTTGGTGCCGTAGGCCCGGCACTGCTGGGTGTGGAACAGGCCGCTTCTGCCGGTGATCCCCTGCACGACGACCCGCGAATTCTTATCGATGAGTATGGACATGTTACTTACCCCCCTGGCCCAGCATCTTGACGATCCGCTTGGCGCCGTCCCCCAGGTTGTCGCCTACCTGTACGTTCAGCCCCGATTCCATGAGGAGCCGTTTGCCCTCCTCCACGTTGCTGCCGTCCATGCGCACCACGATGGGGAGGTGGCACTGCACCTCGTTGGCCGCCTCGATGATCCCCTGGGCGATGACGTCGCAACGCATGATGCCGCCGAAGATGTTGACAAAGACCGCTTTCACGTCGCAGTCCTCCAGGATGATCTTGAACGCCTCGGTGACCTTCTCCCGCGTGGCGCCGCCTCCCACGTCCAGGAAGTTGGCCGGTTCGCCGCCGAACTCCTTGAGCACGTCCAGAGTGGCCATGGCCAGCCCCGCGCCGTTGACCATGCAGCCGATGGAGCCGTCCAGCTTGATGTAGGCCAGATCGTACTTGCCGGCGTTGATCTCCAGTGGGTCAAGCTGGGAGTAGTCCACCATGTCAGGGTATTCCCGGTGGCGGTACACGGCGTTGTCGTCGAAGGCCACCTTGCCGTCCATGGCCAGAAGCCACCCCGCCTTGGTGACCACCAGGGGGTTGATCTCCACCAGGTTGCAGTCCTTTTCCAGGCAGCAGCGGTACAGGTTGAGGATCAACTCTACGCAATCCTCGCACACCACCCCGGAGAGCCCCAGGGCCAGGGCCATCTTGCGGGCCTGGTAGGGGCGTAGCCCCATGAGCGGGTCGATGGTCAGGACGTGGATTTTTTCCGGCGATTTGTGGGCCACCTCCTCGATGTCCATGCCACCCTCGGGGGAGGCGATGAGGCAGTAGCGGGAGGTCTGGCGGTCCAGGGTGATGGAGAGGTAGAACTCCCGGGCGATCTCCACCGCCTCCTCCACCAGGATGCGGCGGACCTTGAGCCCCTCCGGCCCGGTCTGGGGGGTGACGAGTTTCTTGCCGAACAGTTCCTTGGCCACGTCGTTGGCCTGCTCCGGGTGGTGAACGATCTTGACCCCCCCGGCCTTGCCGCGCCCCCCCGCGTAGATCTGGGCCTTGACCACGCAGTGGCCCCCCATCTCCTTGGCGGCCCGCTCCACCTGGTCGGCGGTGAGCGCCACCCGGCTACGGGGCACGGGGATGCCGAATGTGCTGAAAATCTCCTTGGCCTGGTACTCATGGATGTTCATGGCAAGCTCCGTCCGTCGGGATTTTGCTGGAGTATACCAGGAAAACGGGTGGAGACAAGGTGATTTTACTTTGAGTGAAGTATTTTATTTTTAATAAAATTATTTTGCCGGGAGATAACCCGCGGAATAGGTTTGCGGCTCGTGCAGAAGTTCAAAAGACCCCTCACCCGGCCTGCGGCCACCCTCTCCCGTTGGGAGAGGGGCGCATCAGCATCCCTTCTCCTCTCGGGAGAAGGTGCCCCGAAGGGGCGGATGAGGGAAATTGGGGCTTGCGCAGACAACGAGCAGGATATTTCCGGTTTTGGGGTTCTCGTGCGGAATTTAGCGCGACTGGCGGGTGTTCTGTTGGTTGATCTTGGCGTATTCCGCCTCGGAGGGGCGCAGGTAGACCGGCAGCAGGCGGTCCGGGGTCAGAGTGGCGCCGCTGCGGTGGGCCTGGAGGGCCAGGAGCGCGCCGTTGGCGGCGTGGCCCGCGTGGTGGTACGGGGAGGGGAAGCGGGCCTGCTCGCCCAGGCGCGCGGCGATGATCTCCCGGTAGCGGAGGGCGCCGTCGCCCGTGAAGATCACTGGCCCCGCGGTGGCGGCCAGAAGCTGGTCCAAAAACGCCTCCGGTCCCATGACGCACTCCGCCATGAGGGGGACGGGGAGCGGGGCGGAACAGTCGTACAGGGCGGCGTAGACCTCGTTCTTGCGGGCGTCCAGCAGGGGGCAGACCGGCAGGGTGGCCAGGGGGAAGTTCATGGCCAGCAGCGCCAGGGTGGAGAAGCCGACGCACGGCTTGGCGGCGGCCAGGGCCAGTCCCTGGATCGTGGCGACGCCGGCCCGCACGCCGGTAAAAGAGCCGGGACCGACGGCGCAGGCGAAGAGATCGATGTCCGCCACCGTGAGCCCGGCGGCGGACAGCATGCGCTGGATCTCCGGCACGAGGCGGGCCGACAGGGTCTTGTTGGCGCTGAACAGGGCCTCCGCGACGATGGCTTCATCGGTGGTCAGGGCGATGCCGGCGATGGCGGTGGAGGAGTCGATGCTGATGATGTGCATGGTAAGCGGGTTCCCGGGGTTGATGGTCTTCACCCCCTGAAAAAGGGGGCTTTCTGTGCGGTTTAACCGGCTGACTATTCGTCCTCCGGCGGTATCCGGCCGGTCCGCTGGATGAAGTCGAGCTGTTCCGTCTTGCGGCCGAGGGCCTCCCGGCAGTAGCTCCAGATGCGGTAGCTCTCCACCGACAGGATGGTGACCCCGGCGCCCAGGACGGCCCAGAAGTTGTCGTCCAGGGCCTTGGCGAAGTGGTAGAAGAGGAAGAAGCCGGTCAGGTACCCCACGTGGCAGAAGCTGCTCTTGTGCTCCAGGCCGGCCGTCATGCGCGACAGGCTGAGGATGATGGCGGAAAAGGTGTAGAACAGGAGCACGATGCTGATGATGTGGGGCGCCGGCGGCGGACCGAGGGCCGCGACAACCTTGTCGGGCAGGGGCAGCATGGGGAAATCGCGCCACGCCATCATGCTGACGAGCATGAACAGGGAAAAGGCCCACAGCCCCCTGTTGGAGAAGTGGCCCAGACGCCTGATGTCAGCCCTGAGCTGCAGTTCGAACAGCTCTACCTGGCTCTGCTGCTGCGCCAGGCCGGTCGCCGGCTGATTGTCAACGGTCTGTGTCATTGCGTGGCCCGATGTGCATGAGACCGGAGCCGGGCCCCGGTTTCGCGTATCCAGCATCTTTGAACCTCAAAACAGCAGTCTGGCCACAGAGCCACGGAGGCGCTGAGAAAATCACGGAGTCCTTTTTCAACAAAACCACTCTCCGGAACAGATGATCGTCGATACGCTTCCTGATGATGCAACCCTTGGGTTTTATTACTCAGCGTCTCTGTGACTCTGTGGCACATGCGTTGTGGCGGCTGAAGCCTCCGGCGCTGTTCCCGTGTCGCTGGTGGCCGGCCCAGTGCCGGCGGGACGAATCCTCTGGCTCAGGTTATAGAGGCATTGGGCGATTCTGTCAAGCTCGCGGGGGAAGTGGGCGGGATGGATCGCGGGGGGCGTGCCCGCCTCCACCTGGTCGGCCAGGTGGCGCAGTTTCTGCAGCGGCAGAAAGACGCTCCGGCGCAGGAGTGCCGTGACCCCGCCCACGGTCAGCACGAGGATCATGACGGTGAAGACGATCATCTGGTTGCGGATGGAGGCCAGGGTATCGAGGAGCATCTCCCGGGAGAGGCCGATGTCCAGGATGCCGAGAATCTTCTGTTCCGGGGGGTGGATATGGCAGGCGGCATTGGAGCATTCCGGCTCGTTGTAGATGGGGGCGGTGATGGCCAGGACATCCCGGCCGTCGCCGTTGGTGAAGATGCGCGCCTGTTCCATCTTGCCCAGGGAGGCGGACGGCGTGGCCCCGGCGTGGCAGCCGATGCACCCCTCGGTCTTCTTGTCCACCTGGCGGTCCAGTTCGTCGGCCCGGGTGGAGATGTTGACGACCCCCTTCTTGTTGAAGATGCGGATATGTTCGACCCCTTTCTGCTGGCCGATGTTGCGGATGATCGTGGTGAGCAGTTCCCGGTCGGACTTGAGCATGGCGTACCGGGTGGATTTGAGGATCGTGTCGGCCAGGTTGGTGGCATAGCCGACCGTGTCCCGGTTGACCACGTTCTTGACGGCGGAGTAGAGGAGGAGGAAGCATACGACGACAAAGCCGGTGACGGCGATGCCGACCGGAATGAGGGCCCGTCCTGCGAGGGTTTTGAACATGGTTTCGGCTCTCCCTGGTGGTAGTGGTGCTTAAAGGCCGGCGGCGCGGCTTCCGGCACGGCTGCTCTCGCTTACCTGCCTCTGCCCTGCGTTGCCGGTATTTTTTTCGGCTGGGCGGAGTGCGTGCGGCGTCGCCGTTTGCTCCTCCGTGCGGCGTTTGGCCCCGGCATGGCGCTCGCTCCGCCGTGCCGGAAGCCACGCCGCCGTGCCGGGGCACTAGCCGGTCTTGTGGCAGGTGGCGCAGTTGGCCTTGACGCTGAAGGCCGCCTTGCCGTTATGGCAGGCCCCGCACGACCGCCCTTTTTCCATGGCCTTCATGGAGACCTTTGCCTTGCTGCGGCTGATGCCGTAGAGCTTGGTGTGGCAGCTGCCGCATTGGTAGTGCCCCGTGTGGGTGGCGTGGCTGAAGGTGACGTTGCCGGCCCCCTTGATGGCATACCGCTGATCCCGCACCGGGTGGCAGGAGGTGCACTTGTCGATGCCGAAGGCTTCCTTGCCGTTATGGCAGGCCCCGCACGATCTCCCCTGTCTCATCTCCGCCATGGTGCTCCGCTTGTTGTGGCCCGCCGCGAACAGGGCCGGGTGGCACGCGGTGCAGTCAGGGTTGGCGGCCAGGTGCTTCTGGTGGCTGAACCGGGTGGTGCCGGTCTCCTTCACCGCAAAGGCGATCTCCTTCACCTGGTGGCAGCGGGCGCACTCCTTCAGGGCAAAGGCGCCTTTGCCGTCATGGCAGGCCCCGCACGATTTCCCCTTCTCCATGTCGGCCATGGTGTAGCTGGCCTTTTTCTTGAATGGGTAGAGGGTATCGTGACAGGCCTTGCAGTTGTTGGCCATCTGTTTCTGCTGGATGTGCTTCCTGTGGCTGAAGAGCACCTTGCCGGCATTGTTCGTCGTGAAGGTGATATCCCGGATATCCACGGCATGGGCCATCATACCGCATAACAAAACCGCCAGGGTAGTCATAATAAGCATGGGATTACGACGCATGGAGCTCCTCCTGTGGATGATGTTTAGCTGCCACGGCGCTGCCTACGCCGTTTCCGCCCCGCCGGAGCGGTGCGCCACCGAACGGGGTTCGGCCGCCGATACCCGAACCGGCTCGGCCGCGGCCAGGGTTGCCGGTTCCGTTTCGTCCTCGACCTCCTCTTCCTCCCAGCCGTCCCACATCGGTTTGAAGTGGGCGAAGGGGGTGTGACCCAGGGTCGCCAGGTAGATGTGCACGAAGAGGAAGGCGCAGAAACAGCAGGCGATCAGGAAGTGGGCGCTCACCAGCGTCTTGATCCCGCCGATGACCATGAAGATCTCACGCAGCGGGGCGATGTACATCAGGATCACCCCCGAAAGGATCACCAGCGGCAAAAGCACCAGCATGATCATCAGGTAGGCGGCCTTCTGCATCGGGTTAAACTTGCAGTCCGGGGTGCTGTGGTGCGGGTTGGGCCGCCCCAGGAAATAGTAGAAGAAGTAGAAGAACGCCTGGCGGAAGAGCCCGTGCTTGATGTCCTCCAGGGTCGGGACGTAGAGCTTGAGCAGGGTGCCGGCCACGAACATGTAGTAGACGAGCCAGAGGGCGTAGGAGATGGAGACCACGACGCCGGCGGTGTTGTGGAGCCTGATGGCCGCCTTGTAGGTGCCGAAGATATTCACGTATTCGGGGAACCTGATCTGCAGGGCGGTGACGCAGAGGGTCACGATGCCGAAGGCGTTCAGCCAGTGCCAGATCCTGACCGGCATGGGGGTGAGGTAGACCTGTTCCGTATGTTTCATGGCTCAGTGCTCCTTCCGGTTTTTTCTGGTGAGGAAGCGCAGGGTACCGTGGCCGATCGGCATCATCATGCCCCCGGCGATGATCAGCGCGCCGACGATGTTGAGGGCGCTGCTTCTGGTGGTGCCGAGCATGTAGAAATCGGGCGTCCCGTACAGAATATCAAGGATGGCCCCTTTTTCAACCGCCAGGCGGGTCACGTTGCCGTTTTTGTCCGGGAAGGCCACGTAGCTGGTCTGCATCGCCTTGGGTCCCGACGAGTGGCAGAAGGAACAATCCCAGCACTTCTCGTTGATCTGGTAGGTATGGGTGACCGTTTCGGGGGTCATCATCCCCCAGAGCCGCATCCCCTTGCCGCGCGCCTCGCGGTTGAACTCCCGCAGTTCGGCCAGGGAGATGAAGCCGTCGCCGTTTTTGTCCACCAGCCGGCTCACATCCCCGTTTATGGGGCGCAGCGCGGTAAGTTCGCCGTAGGCGGCGGTTTTGAAGTCGCCGTGGGGGTCGCCCGGCTTCTTGTTTTCGATGGACATGGTGATGACATAACTCTTGGAGCCGGTGTGGCAGGTGACGCAGGGAAGCGAATCCAGGTGCAGGTCGGCCTGGGGAAGCCATTTGGAATGGCTCTTGATGGTCTTGTTCTTGTCGTGGCACCTGGCGCACCTGGCGTTCAGGTAGTCGCCGGAGGCCGCGATGCCCGGCTTGACTTCATGGGGGTTGTGGCAATCGTTGCAGGTCGCCTTGGCGCCATGCAGGCTTGCGCCGTATTCCGCCTGGATGGGGGCGTGGCATTCCTTGCACCTGGCCTTGGTGGGGCGCGAGCCGTCCTTGGGATGGGCCGCCGTCACCGAGTCGTGACACGAGGTGCACCCAATCAGGGCGTGGGTGGTGGCGGCGAAGGTGCTCGCCTCCACGTACAGCCGTTCGCCTCCTCTTTTGGCAACCTCCCGGTTGCCGTGGCAGGCGAGGCAGCCGTCATTGTCCGCCACCGCCGCGCAAACGGCGGCGGGCAGCATGAGAACAGCCAGGCACAGTATCGCTCTGCAAACATCCGTCTTCACGTGAGCTCTCCTTTTCCCCGGGCCCCGTCCCGTGCGGGGCGGCGGGACAGTTGTGCTGTCTGGTGCGCATTGTTTCGGAGATGTTCCGCCGATTCCGGATCGAGGCGCCCGCGTCCCGTCTTCGGCTCCTTGGCGCACACCAGTGGCGCGCCTCGGGGCCTCCATCCTGGCCGCGTGGCTTCATCCCCGACGCGAAACCGGCACAGGTGCCGGTCTGTGCCGTGCTATTTATGGGTCACGGTTTGGGGTTCGACTGCCTTGTTCCTGCCCATGGCCTTGGCGAACCCGAGCATCATCAGGACCGCCGGCATGAGTTGGGCGACGACGATCAGGGCGCAGAAGCCCAGGAAGATCCAGACGAAGAGCCCGCTGTTGTCTTCCCGCGCGCCGCTTGCCGCAAAGGCGCTGGATGCGGAACCGATGGCGATCGTGAGGGTGGTGATCAATGATGTGGTTTTCATGGCGTCCTCCTTCGGTAGTATAACATTCACAGTCTGTTTGGAAAGGTGTCCAAGCCCTTTTTCACCGGGTGCGGCGCTATTTGTCGCCGCCGGTTTCCTGTGCCTTTTTCCCGCTTGCCGAAAAGGCCCCCTTGAGCATGCCGACCAGCAGCATGATGCCGGGAACGAACTGGAACAGGACGATCAGGATGCCGAATGCGATGAAGAATGTGGCCAACAGGCTCAGGCCTTCTCCCTCTGCTCCCCCTCCCGCCGCCAGCGCCGTGCCGGCGGTGATCATCAGGGACAATAGCGTTGCTGATACGGTTTTCATGGCTCTCTCCTTTCCTGCTGTGTTTGTCCTCGTGTTTCCTTGCCCATTGCCAGAGCATCGACCGTGCCATGATCGTGCAACTGCTTAAAAAATAACGATAACTCGTTTAAATGATTCAAGGTATATCCCCACGCCCGGGAACGGCGGGGCACGGGGCGCGGGCGAAGGCGCGGCCGCCTGTATAGCAATCCCATACAGTCGAAAAAGGGGGCGGGCGCAGGCAGGTCCATAGCAAGTCGGGATTGTTCAGGTTTTACGGGGTGATCGTTGAGAGGCACAACCGTATAGCGAAATTATACAGGCGGGATAAGTGGAGCGATGTGCGGCGGCGTCTTGCCAAAAAAGTGAAAACTATTATGTTTTGGGTAGTTGACATGCTTTTGAAACTAATGCACTGTTGATCTGTTGATCGGTACGGGAAGGAGATGGGACATGGGACAGTTCCGGGTGCTGGTGGTCGATGACGAGGCGGTGATCAGGGACGGCCTGAGGCGCATTCTCGAAGGGGAGGGCTTTGACGTCGAAACGTGCGTGAGCGGTCACAGCGCCATCGAATCCCTGCACGCCCGGGAGTTCGACCTGATCGTCACCGACCTGAAGATGCCGGGCATGAGCGGCATCGAGGTCCTCAAGGCGGTGAAGACCCTCCAGCCCGAAGCGCCGGTCATCATCATCACCGGCTACGCCACCGTGGATACGGCCGTGGAGGCCATGAAGAACGGGGCGGTGGACTATATCGCCAAACCTTTCACCCCCGAGCAGCTTCTCCAGAAGATCGACCGGGCCCTGGAGCAGCGGGTCCTGCTCATGGAGGAACTCGGCAAGGCAAAGGATGCCGTCGCCTCCCGCCACGGCTTCGACCGCTTCGTGGGCCAGAGCAGGGAGATGCAGAAGGTCTACCACCGGATCATGCAGGTGGCCGCCACCGACAGCACGGTGCTGGTCACCGGCGAAAGCGGCACCGGCAAGGAACTGGTCGCCCGGGCCATCCACGAGAACAGCCCACGGAGCGACAAGGCGTTCGTGGCCGTGGACTGCAGCTCCCTGGCGGAAAACCTCCTGGAAAGCGAACTGTTCGGCCACGTCAAGGGGGCGTTCACCGGGGCGGTCCAGGCCAAGACCGGTCTTTTCAAGGTGGCCGACGGCGGCACCCTGTTCCTGGACGAGGTCTCCAACATCTGCATGGCTACCCAGGCCAAGCTGTTGCGGGTCCTCCAGGAGCGGATGGTGACCCCCATCGGCGGGACCCAGCCGGTCCCGATCAACATCCACCTGGTGGCTGCCACCAACCGCAACCTGCGCACCATGGTGGGTGAGGGGAGCTTCCGCGAGGACCTGTTCTTCCGCCTCAACATCATCCCCATCGAACTGCCCCCCCTGCGGGAGCGCAAGGGAGACATCCCCCTGCTCATCAGCCATTTCCTGAAGAAATTCACCGCTGCCGTGGGCAAGAACATCCGGGGGATCGCGCCGGACGCCATGGCGCTGCTGGAGTCCTACGACTACCCGGGCAACGTGCGGGAGTTGGAGAACGCCATCGAGCGCGCGGTGGTGCTGACCATGGGCGAGGTCATCCACAAGGAGGACCTGGAACTCGCCCCGGACCGCCCCGAGGCGTCGCTTGTGCCCGGGCTGGCGGAGGGGTACGTCCCCCACACCTCGGACGAATTGAAGGAGATGAAGCGCCACATCCGGGACCAGGCGGTGGAGAGCATCGAAAAGGCCTTTGTCATGGGGGCCCTGGAGCGGAACAACTGGAACATCACCCGGGCCGCCGAGGAGACCGGCATCCTGCGCCCCAATTTCCAGGGGATGCTCAAGCGGCTGGGGATCTCGGTGAAGGCACAGTTGGAAAAATGAAGTTCAGAGGAACATCTGCCACAGAGACACGGAGACACAGAGAAAATCTTATTTACATGGATGAAGGGGATAAACAGGATAAAGCTTTATGCTTTTGCTCGTAACCAAGTTTCAAGTTTTATCCCCTTCATCCTGTTCATCCCTGTAAAAAGCTCCTGCTTTTGATGTTCTCCGTGTCTCTGCGTCTCCGTGGCAGAATTGCCCTTTAATTTTACGCCTGTTCCTCCCCGCCGCCCTCCTGGAGCGGCAGGAGGATGATGAAGGTCGTCCCCACCCCCACCTTGCTCGTCACCTCGATCTGCCCCGCGTTGTTTTCCACGAACCCGTAGGAAATGGAGAGCCCCAGCCCGGTCCCCTCGGCCTTGGTGGTGAAGAAGGGGTCGAAGATGCGCTGCAGGTCCTCTTCGGAGATGCCGCACCCCGTATCCCCGATCTCCACCCGGGCGTAGTCGCCGCCGGTCGGTTGGGAGGTGACGATGCTGATCACCCCCCCCTTGGGCATGGCGTGGCTGGCGTTGATGAACAGGTTGACGAAGACCTGCTGCATCTGGTTGGAATCCACGAAGACCTCTCCCAGGTCCGGGTCGTAGGAGCGCTTGATGGCGATGTTCCGGAAGCTGGGCTGGTGCTGCAGCAGGCCCACGACCTTGTCCAGGAGGGTGTTGAGGGAGATGGCTTCCTTGTGGGGGAGCGCCTCGCGGGAGAACTCCAGGAGCTGCTTGACGATCTCGGCGCAGCGGCGGCACTCGGCGATGATCCGTTCCAGGTCCGGCTTGAGGGTCGGATCGAGGCGCTTGTCGTTGTCCACGATGGAGGCGTAGAGCAGGATGCCGCTCAGGGGGTTGTTGATCTCATGGGCGATGCCCGCCACCAGGTTGCCCAGGGAGGCCAGCTTTTCGGAACGGTGGAGTTGGGCCTGCATCCGCTTGATCTCCTGGCTCCGCTCCTCCACCTTGTGTTCCAGGTTGCCGGCCCATTCCTTCAGTTCCTCGTTGGCCTTGGCGAGGCTCTCGGTCATGTCGTTGACCGCCTCGGAGAGATCCCCCAATTCGTCGTCGCTGGTGACCGGTATGCGGGCGTCCATGTCGCCCGCCGACACTTTGGCCGTGTGCTGCACCAGGCGCTGCACCGGCCGGTCCACGAGGCGCTGGGTCAGGAAGGTGATCAGCACCCCGATGAAGAGCAGCAGCAGGAAGGTCATGACGATGAACTGCATGCGGTATTCGTGGGATTGCTGGCGCAGGTTCTCCAGGGAAAGGGTGATGTCCAGCACCCCCAGGATGTGGTGCTCCCTGCTGTGGAAATGGCAGGGACCGGTGGAGCATTCCGGCTGGTTGTAGATGGCCTTGGTGTAGCCCAGCACCTCCATGCCGTTGGCGGTCCGGTACAGCCGGCTGCTGTTGTTGGTGGGGGAAAAGAGCCGGGTGTTGTTCGGTTGATGGCAGAAGATGCAGGCCGCGTTCTTCTGGTCGATGACCGTGCCGATCTCGCTTTTGTGGCTGGAGTAGGCGACCTTGCCGCCCCGGTCGATGATGCTGATGTGCTCGATGCTCCTGCTCTGGGCGATCCGGTCGGCCATCTGGTACAGGCTGGCCTTGTCGTTTTTCATCATGGCGTCGTAGGCGCTCTGGTTGATGATCTCCGTCAACTGGTCGGCGTTGGAAATGGCGTACTCGATGGTGGCTTTGCGGAAGTTTTTCAGGTTGATGTAGTCCAGCAGGCCCATGAAGCCGACCAGGATCAGGGAGGTGGCCAGGGTAAGCTTGACGATGAGGGAGAGACGCAGGCGCATGGATGACCTTTGCGTTCGGAATTACGCGGTTATGGTTTCCTGGCTACATACTGCGTTTGGCGCAACAAGTCAAGTGGGGCGCATCGTATGCGCCCCACCGGAGAAGAATGATCCCCCGGCCGCTTGCATTTCCCCCAGATGCCGGTATAAGGAACACATTCGAGTCAGGGGAGGATTCCCATGTCCCTTATCCTGTCATCCTACAGCGGCCACGTGGGTACCGCGACCTTCAACCACGCCCAGACCCGCAACAGCCTCTCCAACGAACTGCTCCGCGAGCTGATCGAGGCCCTGCGGCTCTTCGCCAAACGCAAGGCTCGGGCCGTGATCATCCGTGCCCAGGCGGGGGTCAAGGTCTGGTCCTCCGGCTTCGACATCACCGAACTGCCGGTGCCGGGGCGCGACCCACTCTCCTACAACGACCCCCTGGAACAGGCGCTGCGGGAGATCCAGCTCTTCCCGGCGCCGGTCATCGCCATGATCGAGGGGAGCGTGTGGGGCGGGGCCTGCGACCTGGCTTTCATCTGCGACATGGCCATCGGCTGCCCCTCCTGCTCCTTCGCCATCACCCCGGCCAAGATCGGGGTCCCCTACAACTCCACCGGCATCCTGCACTTCATCAACGTGGTCGGGCCGCGCCTGGCCCGGGAGATGTTCTTCACCGCCAGGCCGATCGACGCACAGCGTGCCCTCCAGATCGGCATCCTCAACCATCTGGTGCCAACGGAGGAGTTGGAGCGCTTCTGCTACGACCTGGCGCACCAGGTTGCCGAGAACTCCCCCCTGGCCATCGCCGTGATCAAGGAACAGTTGCGCCTTTTGGGCAACTCCCACCCCCTGAGCCCCGAAACCTTCGAGCGCATCCAGGGGCTGCGGCGCAAGGTCTACGACAGCTACGACTACCTGGAGGGGAAGAACGCCTTCAACGAGAAGCGCACGGCCGTTTTCAAGGGGGAATAGGGAAAGCCTTCCGGCGCCGGTAGGCGAGGACCCGCTCGATGAAGTCCTCCCGGAAGCCGGGGGCGTCCAGCCGCCCCTCCTCTGTCACCGGCAAAAGCGGGAAGCGGGCCGTTACGGCTGCGGCGAACAAGCCGCTACCGCTCCCGGCCGCCGCGCCGTCATCGTAGACCGGGACCTGCAACAGGCCGCAACTGGGCGAATTCTTTTTGAAGATGAAGCCGCACAGATCCTCCCTTTCCAACTCAATAACCCGCTTTTCGCACCAGGAAAGCAACCGGCCGGTCAGGTCGATGCGGGTTTGGTTCGTCATCAGGCGCGGGGCGGCCGGGTCCCCCTCCAGGCGCATGGGCTCCCGGGGTACGGGCAGGCCGCACGCCACCTCGGGGCAGACCGGCACGAACCGGAAAAAACGCCCCAGACACTCGGTGATGTTCCGGTCGCGCTTGTGGCCGCCGTCATAGCGCACCCGCTCCCCCAGCAGGCAGGAGCTGACGCCGATGACGATGGGGGCGGCCGCCGGTTCAGGGCTCAAGGGTGCCGTCTTCGATGATCAGTTCATACTTGTAGCCGGCGCCGAAATCCCGGTCCTTGCGGAGCACCCCCACGGCCGTGACCACATCACCCTCGTTGGGCGCGGCCGCGGTGGTGGTGACGGTGAGGTCGTTGGTCTTCTTCTTGGCGCTGCCGCTGCCGTCCCGCAGATGGACCCAGTTTTTCCCCATGATCCCCATGGCCACCTTGACGACCTTCCCCCTGACCGCGACCTTGCGTTTGTTGAGGGTATTCTTGTTCTTGTAGAGTTCCGCCACCGTATAGGCATTGGGCCCGGCGGCCTTTTCCACCTTGGCGGTGCCGTTCTTGCCGGCGGCGGTTTTTGCCGGAGCCTCCTTGGGGGCGGCTTTCGGAGCGGGTGCCTGCTGTTCCGTGGGCCCCTGGGAGAAGACGATCCGCTCAAAGGTGCGGTTGAGGGTCTTGCTGGAGAAGTTGGCGATCTCGACCCCGGGACTGAACGACATCTTCTTGCCCACGGTCACTTCCATCTGGGGGACGGCCACCCAGCTCTTCGCCCCTTTGTTCTCCAGGGCGATATAGGTGTAGCCACCCGCATTCATGGTCTCCGCCACGGTTCCGGAGAGGGGGAGCGGCGTTTCCCCGGCATGCCGGGCCGCGGAGAGGTTGGTGAACCCTCCCTTGGGAAAGGCTTGGGCGGTCTGGGTCGCCGCTGCGAGCGAGATGGCCAGAATGATGCTGAACAACGGTAGGCTTCGAGTCATGGAGGCTCCTTTGGGGGTGTTTGCGGAAAATCATATTGTTTTCCGGTGCGATGCACAAGCCTTATTTCAACCCCCCTTCCCATCCCGGACGCCGCCTGCCCCCGGCCGGTAAAGCGGTGTTATTCGTTGTGTTTACACGTTATGGGGTCTTGTGAGTCGGGGAAAAATCTGCTAAAACGTGGTCACGTGCGCACCGATGCCGCGAGACTGCGGGGAAACGGTCGGGGTGCCGACGAAAAAATCGAGCCGGACCCAAAAAAGGGAGAATGACATGAAAAAGACAGGTGTATGTTGGTTCCTTGCCCTGGCAACACTCGCCGGTTGCGGCGGATCGTCAAGCAGTTCCGGGCCGCTGTACTCCTCCGGCACGTCCTACGAGACCACCAAGAACACCGTTTCGACGATTGCCGGCAGCGCCGGCGTGACCGGAACGGCCGACGGGATCGGGACGGCGGCGCGTTTCTCCATCCCCAACGGCATGGCCGTCTCCAGCGACAAAACGACGCTCTACATGACGGATTACGGCAGCAACACCATCCGCCAACTGGTGCTGGCAACCGGCCAGGTCACCACCATCGCGGGCATCGCCGGCACCAGTGGTTCCCTTGACGCGACGGGCACTGCGGCGACCTTCCATTACCCCCACGACATCGTCACGGACGGGACGTATCTCTATGTAACCGACATGGGCAACCACACCATCCGCAAGATCAACATCGCGACCAAGGCGGTAACCACCCTCGCCGGCAAGGCGGGGACGGCGGGGACGGCGGACGGGACCGCAAGCGCCGCGACCTTCAACGGCCCCGCCGGCATCGCCATCTCCGGCAGCACCCTCTATGTCACCGACGCCAACAGCAATACCATCCGCCAGGTGGATGCGACCAGCGGCGCCGTCACCACCATTGCGGGGAGCGCCGGAACCGCCGGCTCGGCCAACGGCACCGGGACCGCCGCGACCTTCAACGTCCCGGCCGGCATCACCACGGACGGTACCAATCTCTATGTGTCCGATTTCAACAACAACCTGATCCGCACGATCGTCATTTCCAGCAAGGCGGTGACCACCCTGGCCGGGAGCACGAGCTACTACGGCTCCGCCGACGGTGTCGGCGCCAGCGCCAGCTTCTACGCGCCCAACGGCATCACCACGGACGGCACCAATCTCTATGTGACCGATGCCAACAACCACATCGTGCGCAAGATCGTCATCGCCAGCGGAACGGTGACCACGATTGCCGGTGTCGCGGCAACCTCCGGCTCGAGCGACGGCAGCAAGAATTTCGCCCGGTTCTACTTCCCGGTGGGCATCGCCTCCGACGGGACGAACCTCTATGTGGCGGATGCCAACAACAGCACGATCCGCGAGATCCAGTAACGCAGAAGGGCGGTGCAGGGGGATGGCCCCTGCACCGCCTCCGGTCCCGGGTCACAATCTTTCCCAACTTTGGGGGATTGTTGCCGCCGAGAAAGTTTGCTACAACGACCCATGAAGATTCCGGTATTATTCATAGACGGCACTCCCGGCGTTGTGGGTGACGATGAACTCGAATCGTTTATCCAGAAAAGGCGCATCCTCGCTTTCCGCCGTTCCGACGGCTGGGTGAGGGTTGCCAAGGACCCCCTGCGGGGGGCGT
The DNA here is from genome assembly GCF_008330225.1 of Geobacter sp. FeAm09. Lineage (NCBI taxonomy): Bacteria > Pseudomonadati > Thermodesulfobacteriota > Desulfuromonadia > Geobacterales > Geobacteraceae > Geobacter > Geobacter sp. FeAm09. The sequence goes on from NZ_CP042466.1 coordinate 1,136,444, forward strand.
CCGGCACAAAGGCCTATGACGGGAAAGAACGAAGAAAGGCGTAAGGGACTCACCATGCGAATCCTCCTCACCACCATGCTCTTCCTCGTCCTCTGCCCCCTGGCGGGGGCGGCCCTTGCCGACGACAGATCCGACTGCATCAACAGTTGCGCGGGCGACAAACGGTCGAACGACATGTACTGTCCGCCGGCCGGCGGCTATTCGGATGAAGACCACCGGCAGTGCGTCGAAAAAAACACCACTGCATATGGCGATTGCGTCAAGGCATGCTCTCCCGCGGCACCTCCCCCGGAACCGCCCCCCGCCGAACCGCAGCCGGCCGATCCGCAGCCCGTTCCCGAGCCGTCGTCCCCCCCGCCCGAGGGTCCCGCCGCCGGCGACAAATAAACGCCGCGGGCCCCGGCCTCACGACGTCACTCAGGCCACTGGGCCACGGAGCAACGGCGACTCGCCGGAAAAAACACGTTTGCCGGGCTGGGGGCGATGTTATCCGTATTCGGGTTGTGCCCCCTTCACCCCCTGCGCGATGGTTTTCCCTGGCCTACCCTTGCCCGTGATGGCTCCCCGCCACGCATTGTCCCCCTATGCCCCCTTGATGAAGGTGCCGTTCTGGAACTCCTCGAAGGCGACCCGCAACTCTTCCTGAGTGTTCATGACGATGGGGCCGTACCAAGCTACCGGCTCGTGGAGCGGTTTCCCCGCGATGAACAGGAAACGGACCGGCCGTTCCCCCGCTTCGATCAGCACGTCGCTCCCTTCGCGTTTGTAGAGGACCACGGTTTCCGGTCCGCAGATACAGCGCCGGTCCAGATCCATCCATCCCGAGCCCGCCATCTCGTAGGCAAAGGCGTCCCGCTGCTCGTCGAAATACCCCTCGCCGTCCAGCACGTAGGCGACGGCGGTATGTCCGGCCGTGACCGGGTGGCGGAAGGCGGCGCCGGCCGGGATGCTCACGTCCAGCATCTCCGGGTCGATCACGATATCCCTCACCGGCCCCTGGACCCCGTTGACCCTGCCGCTGACGATCTTGACCCTGACCCCCGAATCCAGGGTAACCTCCGGGATGTCGGCCGCCTTCACGTCCCGGTAGCGGGGCGCCATCATCTTCCGGTCGGCCGGCAGGTTGGCCCAGAACTGGAAGCCCCACATCATGCCGGTCGGGCTCTTCTGGGGCATCTCCTGGTGGATGATGCCGCTGCCGGCCGTCATCCACTGCACGTCGCCGGGGCCGATGACCCCCTTGTTGCCCATGCTGTCCCCATGTTCCACCACCCCTTCCAGGACATAGGTGATGGTCTCGATGCCCCGGTGGGGGTGCCAGGGAAAGCCGGGCAGATATTCGGCCGGGTTGGCGGTGTGAAAGTCGTCCAGCATCAGGAACGGGTCGAACAACGGCACCTGGGAGTTGCCGAAGGCGCGCTTCAGGTGGACGCCGGCCCCCTCGACGGTGGGGCGGCTTTTGTACAGCTTGTCGATGGCGCGGGTGGTCATGGGGGGATTTCCTTTCAGGGAGATTTGGGGTGTATGAGTCCCATGAGTCCTATGGGACTCATACACCCCAACAATCATATCAGAATGCGAAGCATGTACAACCAACCCCCCAGGGGCCGACCTCGCCGAATACCCGGTGGGTATGCCGGTGGAGCGGGTTGTCGCACGAACCGGCCGCCGCCAGGGCAGGCAGTTCAGGTTCGCCATGGCCATCCCGGTATGCCCCGCCATAGACGCCCGTGGGCGACCAGTCGGGAGAGACCGGCGGCAAGGGCGGCGCCAGGGAGGCGAAGTCGCCCGCCCCATGGACGATGCGTCCCCCCATGATGGTCAAAAGCGACTCGATCCCCTTGATCTCCTCGTCGGGCACGCTGAAATAGTCGGCCGACAGCACCGCCAGGTCGGCGAACTGGCCCACCGCGATGCGCCCCTTTTTGCCCTTATCCCCGGAAAACCAGGAACTCCCCTCGGTGTAGAGCCCAAGGGCCGTGGCCCGGTCCAGGCGGTTCTCCTCGCCGTACAGGGAGAGGCCCCCCACGGTCTTGCCGGTCACCAGCCAGTAGAGCGAAACCCAGGGGTTGTAGCTCGCCACCCTGGTGGCGTCCGTGCCCGCGCCCACCGGGATCCCCATGCGGAGCATGGTCGAGATGGGCGGGGCCATGCTGGCCGCTTTTTTCCCGTAGCGCTCCACAAAGTATTCGCCCTGGAAGGCCATGCGGTCCTGGATGGCGATGCCGCCCCCCAGGCGGCGCACCCGCTCCATGCTCTGCTCCGAGATGGTCTCGGCATGGTCGAAGAACCAGCGCAACCCGTTGAAGGGGATCTCCCGGTCAATGGCCTCGAACACGTCCAGGAACCGGGTGATGGATTCATCGTAGGTGGCATGCAGCCGAAACGGCCAGCGTTTTTCCGCCAGCAGGGCCACCACCTTCTTCAACTCGGCCTCCATGACCGGCTGCAGGTCGGGGCGCGGCTCCAGGAAGTCCTCGAAGTCGGCTGCGGAAAAGACCAGCATCTCGCCCGCGCCGTTCACCTTGTAGACGTCGTTGCCGTGTCCCGGTTCGGTGATGTCGGCCCAGCGGGCAAAATCATCGTACTCCTGCCCGGGGCGCTGGGTGAACAGGTTGTAGGCGATGCGCAGGGTGAGTTCGTCCCGTCCCGCCAACTCCTCCATCACCCGGTAGTCGTCGGGGTAGTTCTGGAACCCGCCGCCGGCGTCGATGCAACTGGTGATGCCGAGCCGGTTCAACTCGCGCATGAAGTGGCGGGTGGAGTTGACCTGGTCGTCGAAGCCGAGCTTGGGCCCCTTGGCCAGGCTGGCGTAGAGGATCATGGCGTTGGGCCTGGCGATCAGCAGACCGGTGGGATTGCCGGACCTGTCCCGTTGGATCTCCCCGCCGGAAGGGCTTGGAGTCTCCTTCGTGTACCCCAGGGCCCGGAGCCCGGCCCGGTTGACGAATGCCCGGTCGTACAGGTGCAGGACAAAGACCGGGGTGTCCGGGGCGGCGGCGTTGATCTCCTCCAGGGTCGGCATGCGCCGCTCGGCGAACTGAAACTCGGTCCAGCCGCCGATGACCCGCACCCACTGGGGCGGTGGGGTGCGGCGGGCCTGATCGCGCAGCATGTGAAGCGCCAGGGCCAGGGAGGGCACCCCGTCCCAGCGCAGCTCCATATTGAAGTTGAGCCCCCCCCTGATGACGTGGATGTGGGAATCGTTCAGGCCGGGGACGACGGTGCGCCCCCTGAGGTCGATCCGCTGGGTCGCGGCAGGGGCGTGGGCCAGCACCTCTTCGCCGCCCAGGGCGGTGATCCGGCCGCCGCTCAGGGCAACGGCGGAAGCCGTGGAATGGCCGCCATCCGCTGCGGCAATGGCGCCGTTATACAGAATCATGTCAGGTGCGTTCATAGCGCTACCCCCTACCTTTGAGGGCGGTGTCCCAGCCAGGGCCGGAGCATTCTCGCCAGCACCGGCATGACCGCCCAGGTGAGAACAATGACAATGCCCACGGCTATCGCCAAAGCTTGCAATAGCTGGGACAGGTTGGTTATGAAAGGATTCAGCAGCCAGGGTACCAGCATGCTGACCGGCCAGACGCCCAGGACCGTGACGACGGCCATCTTCCAGCGGGGAGGGGGGACCAGCGCCTGGTGGCCGGGGAGGGTGAACCAGGTTTCCAGGCCGGACACCTCCTGGCGTTGTGGCGCTCCCTCGGTCAACGGCGCAACGGCTGCTTCCCACTGGCGGAACAGGGATGAGGCATAAAAGCGGTCGCGGCACTCTCCTGTGCCGAAACGGCGTACAATCCCGTATTCGCGAGACCCGGTGCCCGGCTCCGGTCGCAGGACATGCACCCCCAGTTGCCCCTCGGCGTGCAGGGAGCGGGCGATGAAGTCATGCAACTCCGCCTCGAACCGTTCTTCGCATCCGGTCCTGACCGTGCGCAACGTCAGGACGGCGACAACCTCTGCCGGTTTCTCCGCTGTTCCGTAGGTGTTCATGACGTTAGCCGGTTCATGATTACTGCGTACCGGTCCCCGGCGGTCCATCGATGAAGTCGATGATCGCGGGAATCACCACCGTGGGCGCCTCTTCCATCAGCCAGTGCCCCGAGCCGGGGACAACCGCCCCCCTGACATCCGTAGCCACCAGTCTGGTTTGTTCGATGAGGAAGGTGCCGCTGGCTTTCTCGCCGGTCAGGACCAGCACCGGCATAGGGAGCTTGCTCTGCGAGAGCAGTTCGAAGTCCTTCGCGTCCCGCTCGAAGGCGCGGAAGTACTCGAACCCGGCGCGCATGCCACCGGGCTGGGCGTAGGCCCTGGCATAGAGGCGGCGGTCGGCCTCGGGCACCGAATGCTTGGGATCGGCGGCAAAGTCGTTCCAGAAATGCTCGAAGTAGGTGCGCTCACGCCCCTTGACCAGGGCCAGCGGCACCGCGCCGTAGAAATGGAAGTGCCACAGGTCGCGCATCAGCCAGACCTCCTTCCAGGTGCCGATGCCGGGCAGGAAGGCATCCATGAGCACGACGCGCTCGGTGGCCCGGGGAAACTGGGCGGCGTAGGCGTAGGTCACCATCAGGCCGATGTCGTGCCCCACGATGCTCACCCGGTCAAAGCCGAGCGATGAGGTCAATTCATGGATGTCCACGGCCATGTTCTTCTTGTCGTAGCCGGATTCCGGTTTGGCCGATCCCCCTGCGCCGCGCAGGTCGGGAACGATGACGGTATGGTGCCGGGCGAGTGGCTTCATGAGCGGACGCCACATCAGACCGGTTTCGGCATAACCGTGCAGCAGGACCACGGGGCTGCCCGTACCGCCGATGAGATAATGCAGCCGGACCCCGTTGACCTGGGCGAAGCGCTCGGCAAAGCCGGCCGGGGCCGGCTCTGCCGCGGCGCGGAGCGGTGAAACGGCCAGCAGCGCCACTGCGGCAATGATGGCACAACCGACGGTAAAGCCCCGTCGGGATGATATCGTGTGATCTATCATGATGTTAACCTCTGCTTTCCTGACGGTCCGCCGGAGGTCGCCGCAGGGATGGCCTCGCGCCCTATGACACGAGTGTCGCCTCCAGGGTGATTTCGGTGTTGAACAACTTGGAAACCGGGCAGCCGCCCTTGGCCATGCAGCTCTCCTTGCCGAAGCTCGCGTTATGGAACGTGGGCTAGTGCCCGCCGCCGGCCCGGCTGGGAGGCGCGCCGTGCACCATGGTGTAGGCGTATTCCACACCCTGGCCGTAGGCGCCGCACAGTTCCTTGACCACCGCCATGACGTCGTTGTAGGTCTCTTTGTGCGCCCAGTCCCGCTGGTATTCGAGAAGTACCTGGAGTGCGGTCACCGGGACCGCCCCCGCCTGTTCGATGCGGCGCATGGCGGCGTTGTGAGCCGTCACCGAGGTGCCCCCCGAGGCGTCCTCGACGGCATAGACCTCAAAGCCGGCCCTCATGGCCTCCAGGGTGGGGAAGGCCAGGCAGACCTCGGTCCAGAGGGCGGCCATGACCAGCTTGTTTCTCCCGGTCGCCTTGACGGCGGCGACGAATTCCCCGCTTTCCCACGAGTTCATGGAACTGCGTTCGATCGGTTCCTGGTCGGGGAAGATGTCCAGGAGTTGGGGCCACATGTTGCCCGAGAAACTTTTGGTCTCGACGGTGGTGAGGATGGTCGGGACCTTGAAGATTTTTGCCGCTCTGGCGAGCAGAAGAACATTGTTGAAAAGGGTCTGGCGGTCGATGTTGGCAACCCCGAAGGTCATCTGGGGCTGAAAGTCGATGAAGACGACGGCGCTGTTGGCCGGGTTGAGCAGTTCGGTTTTCATGGAATTGCCTCCTCTAGGACTGTTTTTGTCCTTAACGACAATTTAAGTCCTTTCAAAAAATAGTTGCAACAGTAAAATACGGTCGGAAGGGCGGAGCGGCCCAAACCTTCACCGCATAAGAAAGGCCGGGCAGCGCGAAGGGTATCTCCTTCGGCGGCCCGGCCATTTCAGCGGGACGTTCTTCACCCTCCTTCAAGGGAGTGGGGCGGTCGTACTCCGGTGGTCAACCAGATGAAACCCGGTTGGAGGGGCGCACCGCTTGCGCCCTGTTGTGCAACGCCCCACAGGGGGTTAGTCCACGTCGTACACCCAGACGTCCATGTGGGGCGCATGGCGCCGGTCCCTGATGACGGCGCCGGTCCCATCGTTGATGATGAGCGTAGAGACGGAGCAGGAGTCCGGCGCGGGAGAGCCGCCCGTCGCCGTATCCACGCACTTTTTCAGGGCATCGAACTCCCGGTTGGCGTCGTGGAGGCAGGTGGCGTTCTTCAGCAGGCACTCGGCGGGGAAGGTGAGGTGCAGGGCCATCTTCCTGCCGCCGACAAAGCCGATGGCGACGATCCTGACCTTCTCTGCAACCTGTTTGGTGGTGACGGTGATGTTCCTGTTGGTGGGGAGGTAGCGGTAATTGCCCGCTCGATAGGCCTCAAGGGCGGTCCGGGATTCCAGGTAGAGGTCGCCGATGCCTGCCGGCTTTTCGGCACAGCCGGCCAGCGCCATGAAGATTGCTGCCCACCGGGAGAACCGGGCTGCCGTTGCGCGGCCTATCATCGGCCACCTCCTTAGAGTGCGGGCGCAGGCATACCCTTCGGTGCCGAGGTGGCATTGGTGAAAGCGGGGGGGAAGGAAAGGGCCTTTGCCATGACGGCGGTGTTGTGCCCGAGGGGCGGGCGGGACGCCGCGTCCGGGTGTGGCGAAGGTGCGCCGTCCGCTCCGGCAAGGTCGATGCCGAGCAGGGCGGCATTGGCGGCGATCTCGTTCAGGGGCACGCCGTTGATGTAGATCGCCAGGGAGGCGGTCTCGCCGTCGTTCGTCGTGGTGGCGGACCGGGAGCCTGAATAGGTGGCTAACGCCACGGTGCCGTCCGCCGCCGGCGTTCCTGACGGGGCGGCGCCGCATCCGCACAGGGCCAGCGACAGCATCACCACGCAATATCCATTACAGCTCTTCATTCGTTACGGCTCCCCGGGTACACGTCAAACAATCGAAATAGGGTGCAACACATGCGTCATATTTGCTGTTTTTACCATGAAGCGACGAAAAAAGGAAGATTATTGCAGTGAATGAGGCGGTGCGGCTGCGCCGGCCATTCAACCGGGAAAAAAATCTGTCGCAGAGTTGCAGAGTCGCAGGGGCGCCGGGCAGCGCAAAGGCAGGTATTTTTTCGTGGACTTCTGTCGTTTCGGGACTCCGTGGCCTGTCGTTCTCAGGGAGGCATGACACCCCTGCCGGTTCACGACCTCGCCCCCGCCAGCCGGAACGCCTCCCGAATCTCCTCCATCCGGCGGCGGTTCTTCCCCAGGTCCGAATACCCGACCCGCGAGGCGGAACGCACCTGGATGCAGTTTCGTTCCCGGTCCAGCAGGAATTCGGCGTCGTCCACGAAGAGGGTGGTCCGCAGCTCGACCCGCAGGTATCCGGGCACCTCCTGGATGACGGTCGCGTCGGCCCGCCGGGCAAGGAGCCGCTTCAGGCGGCCAATCGGCCGTCCCGTGCCCCCAGGTCGGTGGGGCGGTCACCGGTACAACCGGCCAGGATGCCCGACAGGATACCCATAAACATGCCCCTGATGATGAGCCGCAACGGATCGGGCTGTTCGCCCGGCAGGCGGCAGGGGGCGAACAGCCTGTCTGCGCCCCCGGGAGGAAAGCGGTTACGGGAGGTTGTCATAGCAGATGTTGACGCTGCGCTCCGACAGTACCTTGCCGGCCGAGTCGAAGCCGTCCAGCACCGTGACCTTGAAGGTGCAACCGGTCTTTCTCGTTCCCTTGATCGTCAGGTCCCTGGTGGGGCGGGAATAGATGATCACGGAAAATCCGGCCGGGGACAGCGCTCCTGTGGCTGCCGAGTAAACGGTCTTTTCATAGTCCACATCGGGAGATGGCGCCATGACCGGCTTTGAGTAGGCCCGGATCTTGCCGTCCACCACGAGGTAGTTGGTGAGCTTTTTCGGGGTCATTTCGTCAACTTCCTGGCCTGACCCTGCAACAGCGATGACTATCTGATGTGCATGGTCTCCGGCAAGGAATACCGCCGTGATGCCGCCGCTGCTGACAGCCTTCCTCGACTTCGCGGCATTGCATACCGCCAGTTCTTCAGGGCCCTGCGGTTCCCGGGAGACAACACTGTTGGCCCACGTCTCCGTTTCCGTGTCAAGGCTGCCGACCAGCGCAAGGCCGCCGGAACAGCCTGCCGTCATGGCGAGCAGGCAGCACGCGAGGGCGATCCTCATCGCCTGTGCGGCGCGGGGCATCATATCGCTGTTCTTCATGGGGTACCCCTTTGTCGATGCTGTCAAACATACCACAAAAACAGGGCGGCGGAGAGGGTAATGGGAAAAAAAGACCGCCACGCGACGTGGCGGGGTCTTTTTTGTGCACTCTCCGCCGGGATCCCGGCGGCATCTGGCGCGATATTATTGCATTAATAAAGCGTAATGGTATTATGGTACCAGTCCGGAGCGGGGCGAACCAGGGTGTGCCGCGATGTTCGTCCAAATTCTCTCGAAAAATCAGGAGCGTCAACCATGCAGCAGTGGAAAAAACTCGGACAGATTCTTGTGGAGAAGGGAATCTTGACCCCCCTCTCCGTCGAGCGCCTGCTCGCCGTCGCCAAGCGCCGCCAGAACCGCTTCGGCTGGACCCTCGAAGATATGGGCCTGGTTACGGGGGACGAGCTCGCCGGGGCGCTTGCGGAGCAATTCGGTCTGAAGCGGGTCTCGAACCTGGCGAGCTATTCCTATAGCCAGGAGGTGCTGGGCGTTGTCACCCCCGAGTTCGCGCTCCAACACCTGGTTTTTCCCCTGAAGCTGGAGGGGAAGAAGCTGGCCCTGGCGGTGGCCGACCCCACCGACATGAAGGTCGTGGACAATTTCGCGGTGAACAACGGGTTGCAGATCATCCCGTGCGTTGCCAGCCGCAGGCACATCTACGAGGCCGTCAGCACCTTCTACCTGGGGAAAAGCGTGCAGGAGCCGCAGCAGGTAACGGTGCTCGTGGTGGACGACGACGTGGTCACCCAGACCGTCCTGAAGGATATTCTGGCTCGGCAAGGGTATCGGGTGGTGGTTGCCAACGACGGTATGGAGGGGTTCAAGGAGGTCATCGCCACCAAGCCCCACCTCATCATCGTCGATAAGGTGATGCCGAAGCTCGACGGCTTTGCCCTGCTGAAATCCCTCAAGGCCATTCCCGAGATCCGCACCATCCCGGTCGTCCTCATCAGCGACAAGATGTCGGACGAGGACGAGGCGCGGGTCTTCACCATGGGGTTTTTCGATTACGTGCCCAAGCCGGTGAAGGAGATTACGCTCGTATCGAGGGTGAAACGGGCCTTGGGGGACGCGGGGGCCGAGGGGGATGCGTAAGGCGCGGGGAGCGCCCCCATCGTGCGCCATGCGCCGGCGGACGAGAGCCCCCTTCCCGGCGGGAGGGGGCTCACCAGGGGCGTTACACCCGGAACATCCTGACCATGTCCTGCAGTTCCACCGAGAGCCGGGACAGGCTCGAGGAGGACTGGGAGATGTCCATGGAACTCTTGGCGCTCATCTCCACCACATCGGAAATCTGCTGAATGTTGTTGGATATCTCCCGGGTCGTGGCGGTCTGCTCCTCCGCTGCCGTGGCGATCTGGCTGATCTGCGCAGTGACCTCGTTGATCTTCTCCAGGATCTCCTCCAGCGCCTGGCCGGAGCGGGCCGCCTCGGCGGTCCCCTGCTCCACCTCCCGCACCCCTGCCTCCATGGCGGACACCGCCTGGCGGGTTTCGCCCTGGATATTCTTGATCATCTCGCCGATCTCGCGGGTGGCCCGCGCCGTACGCTCGGCCAGGGCGCGCACCTCGTCGGCCACCACCGCGAACCCTCGCCCCTGCTCCCCGGCCCGGGCCGCCTCGATGGCGGCGTTCAGGGCCAAAAGGTTGGTCTGGTCGGCAATGTCCTCGATGGTGGCCACGATGGCGCCGATCTGGTCGGAACGGGTGCCGAGCTGCTCCACCACGGTGGCGGAACTGCGCACCTTGTCGGCGATGCGGCTCATGCCGTCCACCGTGCCCCTGACGATGGCGGCGCCGGCCTGGGCCGTCCTGCTGGCCTGGTTGGAGCTCTCCGCGGCCCGGTGGCAGTTGTTGGCGATATCCATGCTGGTGGCCGACATCTCTTCGCTGGCCGTGGCCACAGTGTTGGCCTGGCCGACCACCTCGTGGGAGGCGCTGGCCATCTGGTCGGCGTTGCCGTTCAACTGCACCGAGGCCGAGGCCACCTCCTGGGAGCTCCTGTTGACCTTGTCCATGACCTGGCGCAACTGCTCCACCATCCGGCGCATGGCCTCGTAGACCCCACCGCGCCCCTGCTCGAAGCGGTAGGTCAGGTCGCCGGCCGCCACCTGCTGGGTGATCTCCTCCAGGTGGGTCGGCTCGGTGCCGATGTGCAGCAGCAGGCGCCGGGTGACGAAGATCGACACGACGGAGATGAGGATGATCAGGACCACGGTGACGCCGATGATCAGGTAGATCCCTTCTTTGAGGCTCTTCATGCTCTCGTCGGCGGCCTTGTTGACCAGGGCGTCCAGGTCGTCCACGTAGTTGCCGGTGCCGATCACCCAGCCGAAGGGTTTGAACTCCGCCGAGTAGCCCCGTTTCGGGGCCGGTTTGCTTTCACCCGCCCGGGGGAACCAGTAGTCGGTGAAGCCGCCCCCCGGCTGCATCCCGTTCCTGATGATCTCCCGGACCAGGTATTTCCCCTTGGCGTCCTGGGAATCCATGCGGCTCTTGCCCTCCACCGGCTTGCCCAGGAGGACGACGTTGACCCCCTCGGTGGTGTCGGCCCAGAAATAGCCGTCCTTGCCGTACTTCAGGCCGCGCAGCAGGTCGGCGCCCAGTTTCCGGGCCTCTTCCGGCGACGTGCCGTCCTTCTGGGCGCGGTCGTAGACCGCCTGCAACATGCTGACGGCCATCTCCACCTGGTTTTTGGCCTGGGTGTCGAAATCGCTGAACAGGGATTTTTTATACATTTCGATGGAGCTATGGTACGCGGCCACATACTCCTTCAAGGCGATGCAGGTGGTCGCCAACGCCAGCCCGATGCTGCACGCCAGCACCATCAGGAGTATCTTGTTCCCGAATCCCAGCCCGTGTTTTCCCGTAACCATGTCGCCCCCCGTAGAGAAACAGTATGTGCGCCGCGGCGCCGGAACCGGCACCGAGCTGCCGAAAGCGAATCAAGTATATCAGAAAATCCCGGGATATTTTCGTGCCCGAGCGGGCGGGGGAGACGGGGGGCTCAAAGCGTTTTCACCCACCGGGGGGGGACGATGCGGAGAGTGGTGGTCCCGGCATCATGATTGTTGCGGCCCGGCGGGGCAGGGGGCGTGCAGGGGCGTTATCGCCTGCGGGAGACAAAAAAGAGGACCAGACCGAAGATCAGGCCGCACAGGATGATGATATTTGCCACGGTATGCATGGAACCAGATTAGCATTAGTTTGGTAAACAAACAAACAAAACCTCGGGGAAAGGTCTTTTTTGCGTGCGCGCCGCTGCCTTTCCGTCGGGCCAAATTGTGCAAGCAATGTGCAAAAAGAGCTTGACAATTGCGCCGCGAAGAAATATCTATAATAAACATGGATGTAATGGATATGCGGTAGCCACCCATTGCCCTGACTGAAAAAACTGCTGACCAGAATTGCTGGAGGCCAAAAACTTCTTCCCACGGGGAGGAGGCATTTTGGCCTTTTTTGTTTCCGTGCGGCGGCCGTCAGCCGATGGTCCGCCCTGTTGCCGGAAATCCATACCTAACCGCTGACCAGGAAACTGGAGGCCGGGGATAGCGCACAAAGCCGTGCGCTATCCCCGGCCTTTTTTGTTTATTGCGGATCATGCAGGCTGCCGCCGGCCCTGCCGGCGGAAAAAAACCATCAGGAGGTTCAGATGAAGAGGTTTTCACGTATGTTATTTGCAGCCATGGCCGTTCTGGCCCTCGGCCTGCCGGGGTGCGGCAGTTCCACGTCGGGTGCCGCTCCGGCTTCCGCCCCCTCGACCGGAAAAACCGTAACGGTCAATGGGGCGCTGGAGCCGGGCGCGGCCAAGGCGACCCTGAAGACGGTGGGAGCCGCAGCGGCTTCCATCGGCACGGTTACGGCCATCGATGCCGCCACCGGCGCCGTGATCAGCACCGCGCCGGCCAGCATCATCCCGGACGGCACGGGTACGGGGGGGACGTTCAGCGGCCTGGCGGTCGCCGTCCCTGCGACCCAGGCGGGCGTTATCCTGAAGGTGATCCTCAACAACGGCACGACCTACCGCTCGCTCGTCACCGCCGACCTGAGTGCGCAAACCGGCCCCTTGACGGCCACCATCGGCCCCAATTCCGATGCCGTCGTCGCCGCGGTATCCAGCTCTCTCGGCATCGGCGGCATCCTCGGGGACAGCGGCGTCAAGGTCGCCTCCGGCACCACGCTGGCCGCCGTCGCCGGCGCCGCCGCCAGCGCCGCCACCACGATCCTGCCGTTACGGGGGACCGCCTACGTGGTGGATACCAACACCGGTTTCCCCGCCCAATCGGTTCCCGGGCTTACGCTCATCGACCGCGCGTCGCAGACGGTGATTAAAACGATCCGGTTCACCGACCAGCAGCTCAACGATGTCGGCCATTTCGCCAACGTTACCGCCGACGGTTCGGAGTTGTGGCTGTGCAGCGGCAACTACCTGAGCACCACCGGCGACGTCAACGTCTACGACACGGCCGCCTTCAGGAATATCAGCACCGTCAATGCGGGCAACCGGGCGAGCGTGATCAAATACTCCTTCCCCAACGTGGGCTGCGGGGTGCAGAACGTGCAGTCGCGTGACGGCAAGTACCTGTTCACCTCCATCGGCCAGGGCAGTAAAGGGGTCAACGTGTTTGATGTGAAAAACCACAAACACCTGGGCAAAATAGACAACAGCAATACCGATCCCCACGTGGGCGACGTCTCCCCCGACAACAAAACCTATTACACCACCGCCAACTCCCTGAGCAAAGTGGTTGCCTATGACATTTCCGGCCTCCCCTCGGTGGTGCCGTCCTACAACACGAAACTCTTCGAGATCGACCTGGGCTACGGCACGCTCCACGCCCTGCGGCTGCACCCCAACGGCAGGTACCTCTTCGTGGGGAACAACACCTGGCCGGTACCGGCAGGCGCTGCCGTTTCCACTTCCGGCACCAACGTCATAGATCTGGCAACCAGGAAGATCATCGCCACCATACCGGGGCGGCCGCACAACTACGCCATATCCCCGGACGGCAAATACCTGGCGTCCACCGAACTGTCCTCTCCGGACTGCGAGGTCTCCCTGCCGGGCGATCCGGGCAACCGTCTCCAGTTCATCGACATCTCGACCCTGCTGACCGCCACCCCGGACCCCACGAAGATCAAGGAGATCTACCACTTCGAATCGCCGGGATACGGGGGGAGCCATTCATCGTGGGACCCGACGACGGGCATCCTCTACTTCTCGGTGTACGACACGAATTTCGATGGCTGGCTGTTCACGCTGAACACGCAAAACCTGTCGGCAGCCACGCCAAGCGTCACCCAGATCGGCAGCCTGATCAAAATAGGCCGGGCGCCACATGGCGTCTCGTTCCCGGGCATCAACGGCGACTAGCCGGAAAAAGCCGCACGCCGCACCAGGATGCCCACCGCCGCCCCTCTGCCGCGGTGGGCATCCCGCGTGTGGCGCAGGAACCTGTGCGGCAGAGAGCCGCAGACTCAGGAAAGGAAGCATATGAAAAGACTATCGTTTTGCACGGCCCTGGCGGCCGCTTTGCTGCATGCCCTCATGCTGGCCGGTTGCGGGGGCGGCGGCTCCGCAACGGTGGCGGGCGTATCCGACGGCACCCCGCCCGCGAAAACCGAGGGGCCGGCCGCCCCGACCGGCGTAACCGCCACGGGCGGAATCAATATGGTCACACTCGCCTGGAATCCGGTTCCCGACGCCACCTCCTACAACATCTACTGGTCCGCGAATCCGGGGGTGACCCCGGGGACGGGAGTAAAAATCACCGGGGCAGGCAGCCCCTATCACCATGATGGGCTGCTGGTCAGCCAAACGTATTTCTATGTCGTGACGGCGGTGGACAGTTCCGGCGTCGAAGGCCCGGCCAGCGGGCAGGCGGCAACGGTTTCCGCAAGCAACGGCGCAAACCTGTACGCCGTGTACTGCGCCGGCTGCCACGGCTCGATTGCGGCCACGACCATCATGGACGGCACCCCCGACCATATCAAGGCGGCGATTGCGGCCAACACGGGCGGCATGGGCACGCTTGCCACCCTGACCGCGGGCCAGATCGACAGTATCGCGCAGTTGCTGCCGTGCCATTGAATCTCCGTGCCGATTATTTAAAATATAATATTTATAGATATTATATTTTTATGTTGACAGCGTACACAATTGTTGCTAGTTTAGTCCCACATTCGCCATGGAGCAGCACAAACAATGGCGCCTGTTGAACCTGCGGAACACCCATAACCGGCGACCGACCAGAAAAACTGGAGGTTAAGGCAGAGTGAGTCACACTCATGGCCTTAACCTCTTTTTTATTTCCGATGCACAGCGTCCGGGCCGGCCATACCCATGGAGGCTTTCACCCGTACCCGGTTCGCAGCCACCACCGGACAATGCACCAAAATCCAGACAAGGAAAGGAACGCGCCATCATGAAAGTCCCCCGTTTGCTCACCACCGCAGGTTTAGCCCTGGCCCTCGCAATCTCCGGAGTCCTCGCCGGTTGCGGCAGCAGCACCAGCAGCACTTCCACGAGTTCGACGCCAGCCACCGTGGCCAAGGCCGTGGAGAATTTCACCACCACGGATGCCCTGGCCACGGACCAGCAGAACGTCCTCGTCGTCGATGTCCGGGCCTTCAGCGCCTATAGCACCGGCCATATCCCCGGGGCCATCCGCAATACCGTGTCCCTGTACTCCACCACGGCATCGGCGACCGGCTCCGCCGGCACGCTCGGCCTGACCCAGGCCGAATTCGTCGCTTTGGCCGACAAGCTGGGGATCACCCCCTCCACCAAGGTCGTGGCCTACGACACCGACAACAGTTCCTCGGTGGGCCGTTTCGTCTGGACCCTGCTCAGGTACGGGCACAAGAACGTGGCCATTCTGGACGGCGGCTACCAGAAGTGGATTGCGGAAGGGCGTGCCAAGGCGACCAAGGCCAATTCCACGACGCCCACGGCCAACACCATCTCCTATACCGTAACCAGCACGGCGGATATCGATGTCAGCGCCTCCTATGTCCTGTCCCACATCAACGTGCCGGGCACGGTCATCTGGGACGCGAGAACCCCGCTGGAGTATATCGGCTATGACCTCCGCACCAACCCGCGGGGGGACACATCCCCTATGCGGTCAACCTCGACTGGACGAATCTCCAGCATCAGGACAGCACCGGGGCCTATGTGCTGAAGAGCAGCACCGATATCCTGGCCCTGCTGGCCCAGTACGGCATCACGCCCGACAAGGAGATCATCGTCCATTGCCAGGCGGGGGTGCGCTCCGCCTACGCCTCGGATACCCTTTTGGGGCTCGGCTTCACCAGGGTCAAGAACTATACCGGTTCCTGGGGCGAGTGGAGCGCCGCCAAGGACACGTCGGGAAACTATATCTATCCCATTTCCACCGGCACCAACCCCTAACCGAACCCATCCCGCCCGCAAGCCAAGCCGGGGGCTCACGATGTCCCCCGGCGTTTGCGGCACATAAGGAGGCAGCACCTTGAAACGCACGGCTATCACGACACTCATGACCACCCTGGTGGTGGCGGCATACACCGGCATCGGCTTTGCCGGCGCCTGGACCGCCCCGAAGAACACCTTCTATGAAAAGCTGTCGTACAACTACTATTATGCCCACGAGAACTTCGATGCGTCGGGCAGCCGCGGCGGTACGGCCAATAACGGAAAATTCGCGGACCACAACATCAGCAACTATTTCGAATACGGCCTGCGCGACGACCTGACCGTCCTGAACTCGCTGACCTACAAGTGGCTGGACAACAGGGACGATACGGCCCATTCCACGGCCAGCAGCCTGGGGGACGTGGACCTGGGCCTGCGCTACAAACTGCTGGACAGCAACGCCGGCATCGTCTCGACCCAACTGCTCGTCAAGATCCCGGGCGCGTACGACAAGGCCGACCCCCTGCCCCTGGGCAACGGCCAGTTCGATACGGAACTCAGGCTGCTCTATGGACGTTCCCTCTATCCTTTTATTCCCGGATACGGTAATGTGGAGGTCGGCTACCGCTGGCGCGCGGACGGTCCGTCCGACGAGGTCCGCTATCTGATCGAGTTCGGCGTCGATGTCACCAAAAGCATCTTCACCCGGGCCAAGCTGGACGGCATCTACAGCGTGGACAACGGCAAAAAACATGACGGCAGCGGCAATCCCACGACGACCAACAACTTCGACCTGGGCAAGCTGGACCTGACCGTGGGCTACAAGGTGACTCCCGCCTGGGGCGTGGAACTGAGCTACCGCCCCGATATCTACGGCCAGAACACGGCCGCCGGGGCGAACTATTCCTTTGCCCTGTACTACAAGACCCCCTGAGATCGGTTGCGGTAATCGATAGCCGCGAGACGTCCGGCGCTCCCGGAACTCGTGCCGGCGGGACGCCGGCTGCGTCTCGGACATGCGGTGAAACCCGGGAAAGGATATGTCGTGATACAGGAACGAACCGTTACCCCTGAACAGGGACGCCAGCCGAAGCGCTCCTGGAAAGCGCCCCTGGTGCTGGCCCTGGTGGCGGCGGCCGCGGCCGGCGTGCACCTGTCGGGCGCCACCCACTATTTCCAGCAGGAAAGGCTGCAGGCGCTGATCGCCTCCTACGGCCTTCTGGCTCCTGCCATCTATATTTTGATCTATGCCCTGGCGCCGGTGCTGTTCCTCCCCGGCCTGCCGATCACCGTTGTCGGCGGCATCCTCTTCGGCCCGGTCTGGGGCGTGGTCTACGCCATTACGGGCGCCACCCTCGGCGCCTCCCTGGCCTTTCTGGTCGCCCGCTACGGCGCGCGCGACTGGGTGGCGGCCAAGCTCACCGGAGCCAAATGGCACCGGCTGGACGACGAGGTGGCGCAGCACGGCTGGAAGGTGGTGGCCTTCACCCGCCTGATCCCGGTCTTTCCCTTCAACCTGCTGAACTATGCCTTCGGCTTGACCAAGGTCCCCTTTGCCCACTACGTGGCGGCCTCCTTTGTCTGCATGCTGCCGGCCTGCATCGCCTTCATCGTCTTTTCCAGCTCGCTCGTGGGGCTGATCAAGGGCACGGTGTCGCCGACGGCGCTCCTAGGCATCGGCCTGGTGGTGCTGGTGTCGCTCATCCCGGCGGCCTACCGGCGCTTCAAGGGGCACCGGGCGGCCGGAGCGGCTGCCGAGTGAGCCCGGCGCCCCCCGACATCGCCCTGATCATCCCGGCCCGGAACGAGGAGTTGTCGCTGCCGGGCGTGCTCGGCAACGTGCCCCCGGAGATCACGCGGGTCGTGGTGGTGGACAACGGCTCCACGGACGGGACGGCCCAGGTCGCCGCCCTATGGGGGGCACAGGTCGTCGGGGAGCCGGTGCCGGGGTACGGCAGGGCCTGCCTGGCCGGGCTGGCCTCCCTGGGACGTAACCCTCCGGCCATCGTGGCGTTCGTCGATGGCGACGGCAGCGACGACCTGGCGAGCCTGCCCGGCCTGATCGCCCCGGTGGCCGCCGGGGAGCGGGATTTCATGCTGGGGCGGCGGGTGCCGGTGGAACGGGCGGCCCTCAGTTTCCAGCAGCGCTTCGGGCACTGGCTGGCCACCGGATTGATCCGGCTCTTCTGGCGGCACCGCTACCGGGACCTGGGGCCCATGCGGGTCATCCGCTGGACGGACCTGGAGCGCCTGGCCATGGCCGACCGGGCTTTCGGCTGGACCGTGGAGATGCAGGTCCGGGCCGTCAAACAGGGGCTGCGGATCGAGGAACGCGACGTCCCCTATCACCGGCGCAGCGCCGGGACGTCCAAGATCAGCCGGACGATCGGCGGCACGGTCAAGGCCGGGAACACGATCCTCTGGGTCATCGGCCGCGAAGTGGTGCAGGGACTACGGCAGAAACAGCGGCGGGAACTACCTTCCGGAACGGCTATCGTCGCCGGGCCGCACTAGTGCCCCGCAACTAACCGCACGGGACACGAGACAACGATAAGGAGAACAAATCATGCAGGTTAGCGCACCATCTCTCCGGCCCGCCAAGCGGGCCGGTTTGTTTCAGGTTATGGCTGTTGTGTTGCTCATGGCGGCGGCAGCCGTCTGCTGCTCCCCGGTTGCCATGGCGGCCGATCTGGGGTTGATCGATGCGGCCACGCTGAAGGGAAACCCCGCGAAATGGGTCGTCCTGGACGCCCGGCCCCGGGCCGAGTGGGAGGCGGGCCACATCCCCGGGGCCATCCCGTTCTCCTGGGAGAACTACACCCGCACCGACGCCAGGGGGGTGAAGTACAGCTCGTTTCCGCCCCAGGAGGTGGCCGTGGCGCTGGCCGGGCTGGGGATCGACGAAAAGACGCCCATCGTGGTGTACGGCGATGCGGACAAGAGCTGGGGGGGCGAGGGGTATGACGTGTGGCTCCTCTCCTGGCTCGGGCACAGGGGGCCCATCCGGCTCCTGAACGGCGGCCTTCAGGCCTGGCGCGGCCAGAACCTCCCCCTGGCCAGGGGGGCGGAAAAGCCCGCCGCCCGAAAGGCCCGCTACCACGTGAGCCTCAAGCCCCAATACCAGATCGCCACGGAAGAGGTGCAAAGCGGCAAGGGGGCCTACGCCCTGGTGGACGTCCGTTCGACCTTCGAATGGCTCAAGGGGCGGATACCGGGGGCCGTCCATATCCCGTGGGAGGAGTTCTACACCGGCAAGGAGCACCGGCCGCTGCCGGCGGCGGAGCTTAAGAAGCTGCTCGCCAGGCATGGCGTGGATACCTCGAAACCGGTGGTCTACTACTGCCTGGGGGGGATACGTTCGGGATATGCCTGGACGGCCCACCAACTGGCGGGGCTGCCCGAGGCCCATAACTACAAGGGGGGCTGGGCCGCCTGGGAAAAACGGCCGGGCCAGTAAGGAAAGGGAGCCGCACCATGATGAGCCCCGCACCGTTCTCATATCGAGCCGCAGGCGCGTTGCTGCTGCTGTCGTTCCTCCTGTGCGCCGTACCCGCGGTCGTCTGCGCAGGCACGGAGCAGGCCCCCATGAAGACGCCACAGGGGAGCGGCAAGAAGAAGCTGCTCCTGTTCGCCAAGAACCCGGCTACGTGGGCCATCGTCACGGGGGGCGCCACCGGCAGGCTGGTCTATCGCGAGAAAACCGGCGCTTTCGTCCTGAATGCCGCCGGGCTGCGCCCCCGTTCGGCCTACGCCCTGGTCAGATACGCGGACGTCCCCCCGCGGGTGGATATCCTGGCCCGGGGGGAGAGCGACCAGCGCGGCAACCTGGAACTGCACGGCGTCTGGCATATCTGGATGAAGAAGTTCTGGGTGGTGCCGGCCGAGGATGTGGCGGGCAGGGCCGGAGAGGCCGGTTCGTTGCGGGCGTGGCGGCCGGAGCGGTATCTGTTCGAGGAAAAACAGTTGGGCATCCCCTGCGATTGCCCCGAGCCGGAGGAACCATAGTGGCGGCACTGATCACCATGAAGGGCACACGGGTATGATCCCGGCATGAGGTCCCTGCTGTCCGCACTCATTCCGGTTCTGACCGTGGTCCATTTCGGCGCCCTGTTCGGCCTCTGCCTCTACGGAGCGCACCGGATCTGGCTGATCCGCTGCCTGTACCGGCCCAAGGGCCCGGCGGCGCCGCAGCCGGCTCCGCCCGCCGACCTCCCGGTGGTCACGGTGCAACTGCCGCTGTACAACGAGCGCTTTGTGGCGCAGCGCCTGCTGGACGCCGCCGCCCGCCTCGACTGGCCCCGGGACCGCTTTCAGATCCAGGTGCTGGACGACTCGGACGACGACACCCGCCAGTTGGTGGACGAGCGGGCCGCCCGGTGGCGAGGGGAGGGGATCGACATCGCCGTGGTGCGCAGAACCGGCCGCGCAGGCTACAAGGCCGGGGCGCTGGCCCATGGGCTGGCGACGGCGCGGGGGGAGTTCATCGCCGTCTTCGATGCCGACTTCATCCCGGCCCCCGGTTTCCTCCACGCCACCGTCCCCTGGTTCGCGGACCCGGGGGTCGGCATGGTCCAGACCCGCTGGGGCTTCTGCAACGCCGACCACTCCTGGTTCACCGGCATCCAGGCCCTGCTGCTGGGTCCCCATTTCAGCATCGAGCACCGGGTGCGCTACCAGCAGGGGCTGTTTTTCAACTTCAACGGCACCGCCGGGGTCTGGCGCAGGAGCGCCATCGCCTCCGCCGGGGGGTGGCAGTCCGATACGGTGACCGAGGACCTGGACCTGAGCTACCGCGCCCAGTTGGCGGGGTGGCGCTTCGTCTACCGGGAGGAGTGCCGGGTGCCGTCGGAGCTGCCGGTGACCATGGCGGCGCTGCGCAGCCAACAGCAGCGCTGGGCCAAGGGCTCCGTCCAGACCGCCCGCAAGATCCTGCCCCGCTTGCTGCGGGCGCGCCTCCCCCTGGCGGTCAAGATCGAGGCGGTGGCCCATCTCATGGCCAATATCTACTGGCTCCTGGGGATGGTCGTCATGCTGACCCTCTACCCGGCGGTCACCTGGCGGGTCGGCATCGGCCTGCACCAGATGCTGCGCATCGACCTGCCGATCTTTTTGGCCACCAGCGGGGCGATCATGGGCTATTTCCTGCTCTACGCCCTCCGCAGCGGGTCGGGGAAACTGCGGCACCTCCTCGTGCTGCCCGCCCTCACCATCGGGCTGGCCCCCAGCATCTCGCTCTCGGTGCTGCAGGGGCTCTGCCGTTCCGGCGGAACCTTCGAGCGGACCCCGAAATTCGGCCTGCAGGGGCGGGAGCGGATGCCGGGGCTGGCCTTCCTCTATCGCCAGAAAAGTATCCCCTATATCGTCATGAACCTTGCGCTGTTCCTCTACTGCCTGCTGCCGCTGCTCTTCGCCTGGCAGCGGGAAACCTGGTTCGCCGTGCCGCTGTTCCTGCTCTTCCCCTTCGGGTTCGCCCTGGTGATCGCCAAGGACCTGGCCGAGGCGCTGCCGTCCCGCCGGGCGCTCTGAAACCTGGCGGGCGCTAGCATTCCGTCGCCTGCCGCTTTCTCCTGAAAAATCCGCCCGCCAGATATGCCGTTATCGGCGCCAGAAAGATCGCCGTTGTCACCGGCATGCTCTCCAGCCACTGTCCCTGGATGAAGTAGGGGATCTGCACCCGGTAGGCCAGGAAGACCGCCCAGCAGAGCACCAGGCCGGCCGGGCCGGGGGAGAAGGGGAGGAAGACCGCCAGACAGAGGGCGTACCAGGGTTGCAGGGTCGGGGTGAGCAGCAAAAACGCCATGGCCATGGCATAGCATGCCCCCAGCGCCCGGCGCATCCCGGCGGCCGAAGGTGCTCCGCAGCCGATGCCGCGGATGCAGTGGAGCATGATCGTGGCGGCCGCCAGCAGGAAACAGGAGGACAGAAGCAGCCGGGCACCCGTTCCCGAACCGGTGACGGCGCGCAGCACGTTGAAGGCGAACCCGGCGAATTCCCAATTGCGGGCGTAGGCGTCCAGGGTGGCGGCCATATTGGCCAGATGGGGGAGGAACGGCAGCAGCAGGGCCGCTAACGCCGCGAGGAATCCGGCGGCGAAATACCGCCGCCGCCCCGGCGGAACCATGAAGAAGAGCAGCGGCGCCGGGATGAACGGGAACAGCTTCACCAGGCCGGCAGCCGCCAAAAGTGCCCCGGAGAGCAGAAACGGCCACGGCCGCCCACCGGTTCCGGTGCTCTCCCGGCGCCCCGGTAGCAGCAGGCAGACGGCGGCGAGCAGCAGGGCAAGCCCTGCGCCGTCCACATGCCCCGAGCCGGCGATCTCCACCACCGGCAGCGGATGCCACGCGTAGAGCGCCGCCCGCCATGCCGGCAGCTCCAACCGTTTCAGCAGCAGCGCCACCAGCAGGCACAGCCCCAGGTCGAGCAGCGTCAGAAGCGCCTTGAGGCCGGTAATGGTACCCCCCAGGGCGGCGCCCCCGGCAAAGACGACCTGGGCCATGGGGGATAGATGGTGATATAGTCGGGATGATTGATCCGGGCATGAACGGCGGCCAGTTCCGGCGGGGGACTCACGGCGGTGGGGGCCGCGGCGTAGGGGTTGATGCCGTGCAGCAGGCTGCTGCCGTCCCACAGGTAGCGGTAGCAGTCGTCGGACAGTTGGGGCGGGGCGAACAGGAACATGAGGCGCAGGGCGAGCGCCACGGCGAGAATGACGGGCGGGGACCAGGCGATCCTCCCCTGCCCGCGGTAATGGAGGGCAGCGGCGAGCGCCATGGTCATGACCGCCGTGGCCCCCACCAGCATCGGTACCGCCAGACGCAATTCGGGCTGCCGGGCCAGGAGAAAAGCGGCCGTCAGGATGGCCGCCGGCAACAGAACGGGGATGGCGCGGCCGGTTCCCCGGTTGTGACGTTTTGTGCTGATGTCCATGGATCACGGCGGTCCGGGTGTGGGGTGACAGGCTGGTGCATGGTAGCGGCCCGTCCGGGAAAATCCAAGTGCAAAATGAGGCCGCCCCTCAAGTCTTTTTGCGCGTCCGCGGTCGCCACCACTTGCCAAAGACGGGGGGTGGGGGTATGGTACTGTCGGCGTTCATCCTACCGCGAATGATATATACTTATAATCTATTTAAAAAATATTATCGCAATCTAATTTAATTCTTGTTAAAAAGTAACTATTTGTGGCTTAATAGGAAAAAATTTATTATATTCCCTCTCGCGTCGGTACTTTTCATTCTTGTGGCAGGGCCAGGGCAGCGCAAGGAGGATTTTGCTTGCAACAGATTCCGGGAACCATTCTCGATGCCATAGAGGCGATCCAGTTGCCGTCCATGCCGCAGGTCCTGCTGCGGTTTTTGAGCGCCACCAACGACGATCAGACCTCCATGGCCGACTTGGCCAGGGTGGTGGAGCAGGACCCGGCACTGAGCGCCCGGGTCCTCACGGTCGCCAATTCGCCCGCGCTCCGGAGTGGGGCGGAGATCAAGAGCCTCGATCAGGGGCTGGTCGTGCTGGGCACGCGCCTCATGAGGACCCTGGCTTCGTGTCTTGCCATCCAGAGTGTCTTTGCCCGTACCGCCGGCGACATGAGATACGACCTGACCGGGTTTTGGGGCCATGCGCTCCGGGTTGGCGAATTGGCCTCCGCCATCGCCGCCCGCGTGGGCTATCCCGACCCCGGCGAGGCTTACCTGGCCGGCCTGATGCACGATATCGGCCAACTGCTCCTCCTGGGAGGGGTGGGCGACAGCTACGGCGTCCTTTTGGGCAGGAGCGACGATGAAAGAGCGCTGCAGGCGAATGAATGCACGCTGCTCGGCACCGATCACAGCGCCGTGGGCGCCTGGCTGGTCGATCAGTGGAACCTCTCGTCGTTCATGGCCGATGCGGTTCTCTTTCACCACCGGCCGGCCAACGAGATCGTGGAGGCCGATCCCTTGAGCCGGATCGTGTGGTCTGCCCACAGCATCGACAACTGTGCTGCCGCAGAACCCGAATCGGCCCTGGCCGCCGCCGTCATCGAGGCGGCCCTGGGCATCACCGCGGCCGAGGTGGCGGCCATCCGGCAGACGTGTTCCGAGCGTATCGCCGAGTTGGCAGCCGCGCTCGGCATCGAGAGTACCGGATACCCGAAGACCCTCCCCGATTTCGCCACCCCCTTCGAACACTTCAGGTCAAAGCTGAACGACACCAGCGTGACCTATTCCCGCCTGGAGGCCCTGGTGCGCGACATGGCCACCATGAACTCCCTGCAGCACAACCTCACCGCGCTCTGCAGTGAAGCCGAAATCGTCATGGCCCTGCGCGAATCGGCCCGCATCCTGTTCGGCGCCGGACGCATCGCTTTCCTGTTCGTCCAAAAGGACCGGCAGGTGCTCTCCGGGGCGAATATCGCCGGGCAGCCGCCCCTGCTCCAGCGGCTCGAAATCAGGCTCGACTCCGGACAGAGCCTCGCGGTAACTGCCCTCCTGGAACAACGGCCCGCCTCCACCTTCGACGGCGAACCGGAGGCTGCCGCGCTTGTGGATGTGCAGGCCACCCGCGCCCTGGGGGGCGAGGGCATCCTGTATGTTCCCCTGTGCACCCGCGGCAACCGCATCGGCGTCATGACCTATGGCGTGACCGCAGCCCAGTACGCGCGGCTGCTGCCCCGCCTCGACCTGGTGGCCAATTTCGCCAATCTGGCCGCGGAAAGCGTCGAATCCTGGCGCGCGGCCCGGGACCGCGAGCAGGAGATGGCCACCACCATGAAGAGCGGCTTCGAGCAACGGGCGCGCAAGGTCGTGCACGAGGCCGGCAATCCGCTCGCCATCATAAAGAACTATCTGAAGATCGTCAGCCGGAAGGTGCCCGACGAACTCGGCGTGCAGCAGGAGCTGACGATCCTCGGCGAGGAGATCGATCGGGTGACGCAGATCGTGCGGAGCCTGGTGGACGTTGCCGAAGTCCCGAAGGACACGGGCGCATTCGACGTCAACACGGTGATCGACGAGATGCTGGCGCTGTATGGCGAAACCTTCTTCGCCGGTTGCGGCATCACCGTCCTCAAGTCCCTGGAGCCCCGGCTTTCCCCGGTAGCCGGGGACCGGGACAGTTTCAAGCAGATCCTGTTCAACCTCTGGAAAAACGCGTCCGAGGCGATGCCGGCCGGTGGCCGCATTACCATCTCTACGCGGGGGGACATGCTTCTGGATGGGCAGCCCTCCGTGGAGATCCATGTCAGCGACTCGGGTCCCGGCCTGCCCCCCGAGGTCATGCAGGGGCTCTTCAAGCCGCTGGCACCCAACCGGCGGCCGGGGCATTCCGGCATCGGGCTGTCCATCGTGGCGTCCCTGGTCGAACGCCTCGGCGGCCGCATCGGCTGCCAGAATCAGGACGGGCAGGGGGCATGCTTCATCATTCTTTTGCCGCAGGCCAAGGGACAGCCCAGCGAATGAATTTTTTCGTCCAGTCCACATTCAACCATGCCCACGACATGGCCGACCAGACGGAGCGCATACTCATCGTCGACGACGAGCCGCGCATGCGTTCCAGCCTGCGCCAGCTCCTGGACGGCCCGGGCCGGGACATCGTGGAGTGCGGCACCGGCGAGGACGCGATCGCCATACTCAAGGACCAGAACATGGGCCTCGTCCTCCTGGACATCCACCTCCCGGGGGTGTCCGGCCTGGATGTGATGGAATGGATCACCGACTTCAATGCCGCGACGCGGGTCATCATGGTCAGCGCGGATGCCGATATCGATTCCGCCATACGCGCCCTGCGCAGCGGGGCCGTGGAGTTCATCCGCAAGCCCTACGACCTGGAGGAGATGCAGCACAAGGTGGACAACGCCCTGCTGCGCAGCCGCCTGGAGCGCATCAATACCCTGATGACCACGCGCCTCGAACTTTCCGAGCGGATGCACCGCTTCCTGGTGGAAAGCTCGCCGGACCTCATCTACACGCTGGATACGGACGGCTGCTTCATATTCGTCAACGGCCGGGCCGAGTCGCTGCTCGGCTATTCGCGCGGCGAACTTGTCGGGCGCCACTACACCGCCATCGTTCGCGAGGAAGACTGGGACACCGCCCGCTACGCCTTCACCGAGCGGCGCCGCGACAGCCGCGCCACCACAAACGTGGAAGTGCGCCTGAAGTGCAGCGACAGCCGCAGCTTCGAGCCACGCTTCATCGTGGCCGTGGTGAGTGCCATGGGGGTCTACGAGGAAAACGGCGACGGCGGGGGGCCCCTGCGCTTCATCGGCACCTACGGCGTCGCGCGCGATATCTCCGAACGCAAGAAGGCCGAGGAGACCATCAGTTTCCAGGCCATGCACGACCACCTTACCCATCTGCCGAACCGCCGGCTGTTCAAGGACCGGCTCGAATTGTCCATGAACCAGTCGAAACGGAACGGCCGGCTGGTGGGCGTCATGTTCATCGATCTCGACCGCTTCAAGCTCGTGAACGATACCCATGGGCACGCCGAGGGGGATGAACTCCTGGTGAACGTGGCCCACCGCCTGCGCAATTGCGTCAGGGCCGGCGACACCCTGGCCCGCCAGGGGGGTGACGAATTCACGGTGCTTTTGCCCGATCTGTACCGTTCCGAGGATGCATGCATCATCGCCGAGAAGGTGCTTGACGCCCTGAAGGCGCCCTTCCAGGTGAAGGGGCAGGAATTCCGGGCAACGGCCAGCATCGGCATCGCCGTGTATCCGCACGACGGGGACAGTGCCGATGCACTGTTGAAGAACGCCGATATTGCCATGTACAAGGTCAAGGCCACCGGCAAAAACAATTATCTGCTGTTCACGCCGGAGATGAATGCCGGTTATCACGAGCGCATCAGGCTTGAGAACGAACTACGGCAGGCCATCGGCAACGCTGAGTTCGAGTTGTACTATCAACCCAAGATCAGCATTTCCGGCGGCAAGGTCGTCGGCCTGGAGGCCCTGATCAGATGGCGCCATCCGGTACACGGGCTCTTGAATCCGGCCAGCTTCATCGACCTGGCCGAGGAGTCGGGGCTGATCTGCGACATCACCGACTGGGTGCTGGCCGAGGCGTGCAGCCAGATGGCCCGCTGGCGCGACATGGGGCTGAACAATCTGCGCATTTCGGTCAATGTCTCGCCCTCGGAGTTCACCCACAGCGACTTTCTCGAACGGATCGTGTGCAACATCACCAAGAACCGCTTGCCGGCCGACGCCGTGGAGATAGAAATCACCGAAAATCTCCTGCTGCACGACGCCACGGGGGTCATCGACAAGATGCGCTACCTGCGCAACCACGGGGTGGGGATCGCGATCGACGACTTCGGCACCCGCTACTCCTCCCTCAACTACCTGCGCAAGTTTCCCATCAGTGCCATCAAGATCGACCAGTCGTTCGTGCGCGACCTGACGACGGAAACGCGCGTCTCGCCGATTCTCAACGCCATCATCGGCATGGCGCGCGGCTTCGGGCTGCATCTCGTGGCGGAAGGGGTGGAAACGGTATTCCAGATGAAAACCCTGAACGAACTGGGGTGCGACGAGATGCAGGGGTATCTCTTCAGCAAGCCGGTACCCGCCGCCGAACTCAGGCCGGTGCTGCTGAACGCGCTTCCGAATCTCCCGGACCGGTGGCACTACGGCGCCCGGATGGCCTCCCCGGGGATGGCCGCGACGGTAGGCGCACCCGATTGACGTGCCCCGCACGGGCGTCCGGCGGTCCAAAGCGCGCGCCTTCGGGCCCGGATGCCGGAACGGCCGCTCCGGCCCGGCGGCGGGAAAGCCGCCAAGGCGGCAACATGGCGCCATGCCGGATTTCGACCGGGTGGCGGCAGCGAAGAGGAGGCGACCGGAAGCACCTCCTCTTCCGGCACCCACCGGTTCACCGGTCCCTTCCCGGCTCCCTTTCCCCTTATCTCGTCTCACGTCCCCTGTGCTGCGGCCATATATTTTGTAAACAATATCGAATAGTTGTGCTTATTTGGACTATTGACATTTGACGACATTTTTGTTACCTCCCATACCATCTGCGTATAACGTGCCGTTTCTTCGGGAGAATGATATGCACGGCCCCGAACCGGGGATCAAGCTGCCATAGGGGGCTCCGTATTCCGGCAACGAAATGCGGAGCCATATTTGTGCGGCTTGGAGAACAGAAACCGCCAATCGGACGCGTGGCCGACAGGGAAGCTGCATGAATCGGAATAGTGTCGTAACCGGGATCGCATTGGGCCTTGCGGGGTTCGCCGTCAACTGGTTCAAGTTCGAGCTGTTTTTCGATGTCCACCTCCTGTTCGGCTCGATCGTTTCCATGTTTGCCATCATGCGCTTCGGCCTGGCAACGGGAACAATCGCCGCCCTGGTGGCGTCGGCCTGTACGTGGTATCACTGGCATCACCCCTGGGCAATCGTCACGTGGACCGCCGAGGCGTTCTTCGCCGGCCTCGTCGCCAAACGGAGCCGCTGGAGCCTCCTGGCCGGCGATTTTTTCTACTGGATCAGCGGCGGCCTGCTGCTGGGGTACCTCTTCAATGAATACTTCATCGGCGCTTCCCTCCGGACCGTCCTGCTGATAACCCTCAAGCAGGGGATCAACGGCATCTTCAATACGCTCGTGGCAACGGGGCTCTACATTGCCTTCGCCTGCGAGAACCGCGGCACGCGCGACCTGCCGACGATGTTTCAGACGCTCTTCACCTCCCTGGCGATCTTCATCCTCGTGCCGGTCATGGGGTATTTCTATTTCGGCATCAACGACTCGTTCCACCGGCGTCTGCGGGACTATTGCGCCGACACGGCGCAAATCTGCGACATCGCCGAACAGGATGTCGCGCTCTGGCTCGCCGACAGGCGTTATGCGGTACAGGCGCTGGCCGATCTCGCCGGTTCCGTGGCGCACATGGAACAACCGGAACTGCAGCGTATCGTGGAAACCATGCACGCCGCCCACCCGGATTTCAAGAGAATGGTCATCGTCAACAAATCTTCCGTTACCCGGGCATGCGCCCCGCGGTTGGACGAGTACGGCGTCTCGACCATCGGTATCGATCTGTCCACGCGCTCCTACAACGCCATCCTCCGTTCCTACAGCGCCAGCCGGAATCCGCTGTCGCACCCCCTGTTGTTCGACCTGTTCAGGGGGGAGGCCATCGGCGTCAAGGGGCCCAAGCTCCGGATCATCGCTCCCGTGTTTGTCCGGGGCGCCTACGGGGGAGCGGCCTCCGGGGTGCTGAACTTGGCGTCGCTGCAGGAAGTGCTGCAGGAGATCGCCGGTACCAGCGCCATGGCCATCACCGTGGTCGATCAGCGGGGCAATGTGGTCGTCGGCACCAAGACTTCCCTGAAGCCGCTGACCCCCTATACCCCCCGCAGGGAGGGACGGTCATCCCGGTCGGCATGGGGGTGAGCCACTGGGAGCCCGAGCAGCGGCCGGGGGTTCCCGTTAGCAACCGCTGGTATGCGTCGGTCTATTTCAAGGAAAAGACCATAGCCGCGGGAAACGGCTGGAAGGTGGTGGTCGAGGCGCCGATCAGGCCCCTGGTGGAGGAGATCAGCCAGCAAACCATGGTGCTGTTCGAGGTCATCATCGCCTTGATCGTTACGGTCATCGGCCTGTCACGGGTGCATGCCGCCCGATACTCGTTGTCCGTTCGGCAACTTGTGGACGTGACCCGACAGCTCCCGGAACGGTGCTCGTCCGGGGAGGAGGTCGTCTGGCCGCACTCCATGTCCCGGGAGATGTCGGGGCTGATCGCCAATTTTCAGGTGATGGCCGCTGCCATTCACCGGGATATCAAGGAGATGGAACACCTGAACGAATCCCTGGAACAGCGAGTGGCCGAAAGGACACAGGAGCTGCGGGAAGCGATCCAGTTCAGCGAACAGGTAATCCAGAGCGCCCAGGAGGGGATTGCCGTCCATGACCTGGAACTGCACTACCTGGCGTGGAATCCCTTCATGGAGACACTGAGCGGCATTACGGCCGATCGGGTGCTGGGGCGGCATCCGGCCGAGATATTCCCCCACCTGATCGAGACCGGCACCATTGCGCGCCTGGAAAGCGTGGCGGCAGGGGGGCCCCCAACGTCCATGGATATTCAGTTCCGCGACGCAGTGAGCGGAAAAACCAAGTGGGTTTCGGAACTGAGCGCCCCCCTGTGCAACTCCAAAGGCGTGATCATCGGAGCCATCACGACGGTGCGGGATATCAGCAATCGCAAACGGATGGAAGAGCTTGCGCGGTGCGCCCTGGACAATGCCATCGGTGCCAACAACACGATGAAACGGCTGCTCCGCGTTATCGCCCACGAATTCCGCACCCCCCTGGGCCTGCTTACCGGCTGCACCGATATTCTCGACCGCTACTGGGACCGTTTGACCCCGGAAAAGCGCAGCGAACAGAACGGCCATATCCGCAGGGCCGCCCGGCAGTTGTCCAAACTGCTGGAATCGGTGGTGGCTTTCAATCACCTGGGAACGGAGACGCCGGTGGAGAGGCCGCTGGCGGACATCGGCGGGCTCTGCCGCACCATCGCCGCGGAGGCGGAGATAAACTGGGGGGCGGGCAGACCTTTACCGTTTCCATAGCGGCGGACTGCGGCTGCGCCCGCCTGGACGAGATCCGTTTCCGGCAGATTCTCGAGAACCTGCTGAACAATGCCTTCCGCTATACGCCGTCCGAGGGGACCGTGTCGTTGCATGTGTGGCGGGAGGACGGTCGGGTGCTGGTGAAGGTGAGCGACACCGGCATCGGCATCCGGGAAGAGGACCAGGAGCTGATCTTTGAAGCCTTCTACCGCAGCAGCAACGTGGAGGACCGCCGCGGCCTGGGCCTGGGCCTCTCCATCGTCCAGGAAGCATTGTCGCTGACAGGCGGAACAATCACCGTGGCCAGCAGGGTGGGCGAAGGCACCGTCATGCGGGTCGAACTGCCCGGCGCCGACCCCGAGCCGGCAGGGGAAGCCGCCCTCGCGACGTGAACGGGAGGCGGGGAAGCGCCTTGGGCGGCGTGCCCGGGGAAACCGAGAAAACAGGAGTGCAGCCATGGACTCGATCCTGATAATCGAAGATGATCCTTCGTACCGCAACATGATGGAATTGATCCTCCAGATGGAGGGTTTTGACGTCCGAACCGCCGTCGATGGCCAATCGGGCCTTGACCTGCTCCACGAAAAGCGCCCGGATCTGGTCCTCTGCGACATTCTGATGCCGGACCTTGATGGCCACCAGGTACTGGAAGCCCTGAAAAGCGAACACGCCTATGCCGAGATCCCTTTCATCTTCGTTACCGCCATGGGGGCGCGCGGGGAAATCCGGTTCGGCATGGCCAAGGGGGCCGACGACTATCTGCCCAAGCCGTTTTCCGCGAGCGAGTTGCTCGAAGCGGTCACCTCAAGGCTTCGCCGGCATAAAATGATCCTCCAGCAGGGCGGCATCGCCCCTTTCGAGAAGGAATTGTCCACCCTGCGCCACAAGGTCACCAAACGTGAACGGGAGATCCTGGTAATGGTGGGGCGCGGCGATACCTCCCGGGACATCGCCGAGCAGTTGGGCATCAGCCTGAAAACCGTCGAGGCCCACAGGGCGAATCTCATGTTCAAGCTCGATGCCGCTAATGCCGCCAGCCTGGCGCGCTGGGCGCTCATAGTGACGCAGTTCGCGGGAGAATTTTCCGGCCAGATGCGCTGATGGTTTTGTAACATCTTCAGTAAAATACGGTATATTGCCGCCCTTCCTCTCGCCGGCCCCCCTGAAAAAGGAGCAGGCCGCTTTCCTTCCTCACTGTTACATTTTTTTCCGACTATGAAAAAAAATGGCATTTCTAGGGGTTTCCCCCAATAGACACGTAACAAAATTACCTATAAGTTTATACACAACATAAACGCACACAGCATGAATATAATGAATACATAATTTAAATTTTTGCTACCAGCTCTCCGAGCCGATACACCTACAAGCTAAAACTCATGGTGTAAGGCCAATGGGTAATGCCGGAAACGGCAGTACCTTCCTATAGAAAAGGAGTGGCTTCTTCAATAACAGTTGAGGAGCACTCCGATGTTGATACGTATACAGATAAATGTAGTACTGTGCTGTTTCATATGGCACATTATATGGCTTTTCAATTGCCATTCGTACTATGGAGATTTACATAATAACTGTCGTGTCAAAAAAACGCCTTTTGCACAACTGATCAACTATACGCCTATAGTTGCCGTACAATCTGCAAATATAAAGCGGATAGCCGTATGTACCGCTTCGAGTCCATCCTCAGTCTCAGCTTTCATCGCGATACCAACCGTTATTTCGGAGCCGGACCGGCTTGTTGCACGATATATCCACCCGCAGCCCTGCGGAGTAACGGCATGCCATCCCAACAGATTATTACCCAGCCGCGCGTCTCCTGCGTAGTGCCGCAGATGAAAACGGATGGGGTTGTCCGACGAGCTGCCGCCTGCAATCCCGGCGCGCAGGTACTCACGGCGGTACGACACCGATAAATCGGCCTGGGGCTTTTGTGCGCGCGTTGCCAGGGCCGGCCACGGGAAAAGACGGATGTCGTACCAAAACCAGCCGGTCAGTGCTGTCTCTGGAAAAATTCAAAGATAAAGGAGGCGCGGTAATGAGGCTTATAAGTCTTGCAGCAATCCTGCCGACTCTTATCTGCGTGCCGGTACTCTCGCATGCAGTGGAGATGAATATAACAAGTTCGACCCAGTACCTGTGGTATCGGGATTTTGTGGCAGACAAAACCCAAAACGACGTTGCGGAATACATGCGGCTCAACGGAACCAAGCTGGACAAGGATGGGAAGATCAGCTTTTCCGGCTACGGCAGGGTCACGAAACAGGTAACCAGCAGTGAGGACCTGCAGGGGAGGTTGTATTACCTGTATCTGGACTACCGCGATGCCGTCAAGGACCATCTGGACCTGCGGGCCGGCAGGAGTTTCGTCAACTCCGCTGCGGTATCGGGAACCATGGATGGGCTCTCCGTCAACCTGAAAAACCTGGGCCCCTTCGGGGTCACCGCCTTTGGCGGCCGGGAAGCGATCTTTCAGGACAAGCAGGAGGTCGGCGGCGGCAATGCCATCATGGGGGGAGCATCTACCTCGATACGGCAAAGAGCACCCACATCGAGGTCGGCTACGGCAACAAGTACCGGCACTCCCAGTTGGCCAGGGAGAGCGTCGGCCTCAAATTCTCGACGACGCCCGTGGACATGCTCAACATCTATGGGCAGGGGAAGTACGACACCATCGCCGAGCAGATCAACGAACTGCTGCTGG
Source organism: Geobacter sp. FeAm09 (assembly GCF_008330225.1). Taxonomy (NCBI): domain Bacteria; kingdom Pseudomonadati; phylum Thermodesulfobacteriota; class Desulfuromonadia; order Geobacterales; family Geobacteraceae; genus Geobacter; species Geobacter sp. FeAm09. The sequence goes on from NZ_CP042466.1 coordinate 1,169,394, forward strand.
GCGTAAAGGTGGTGCCGCTTAGAAAGCTGAGCCTGAGGGTCGAGTATGACGAAAGCCGTCCCACCTTCGACCGGGACTCCATATACACCATCTTTGCCGTTGACCGGTACCGGGAGATCAGCGCCGCCGCCGAATACCAGTTTACGTATGACTACCGGCTCAACGCCTCCTACGCCAAGGAACGCTACGGAGAAGGCGCCGAGGCCGATGTTTACGACATCGGCCTCACAACTCGCCCCCTGAAGAATCTCAACCTCAGTGTCAGTTACGAAAAGAGGAACGGCTATACCGGCCAGCTCAGCGGCCTGAGGATCAATGGCGGGTACGATATGGACAAGGCGGCGATTCAGGGCGGGATCGATTACGACGATTTTTCCCGGGCCGACTCCCGCAGCAGCACGGCGAAAAAATACTGGGCCGGCGTGACGTACCGCTACAACAAGATGGTCGGCATAACCACGAGGGCCGAATACGATGTCAATTATACGAGCGGCGACAGCTATCAGGGATTTGTCGCCTTTAACGTCAACTATTAGCTTCGTGGAGGAAGACCATGCGACACACCGGATTTGTTAGGACAACGCTGCTCAGTACCACCTTTCTCCTCCTGGTCGCCTGCTTCGCATCCGCCAGGACCGACCACAAGGAGTACAAAAACAGCAAATTGAACGAATGCCAGGACTGCCATAGCGGTGCGGGCGACGTGACCAACCATGGCGGGTACCGGGAGCACCGGATGCTGGCGGAACGGGCCGACACCAACTGCATCGACTGCCACCAGCAGTCGTTCTGTCTCGACTGTCACAGCGGCGGCAACATCGAGGCCTACAAGCAGAAAAGCCTGTCGCGCACGGGCGAGGCCATGCCCTCCACCCACGGCCCCGACTTTGTCGCCACCCATGCCCTGCAGGCCAAATCCCCCCAGACGTGCTACCGCTGCCACGATTCGAGCTTCTGTTCGGACTGCCATGGCAAGGTGAAGAACAAGGGGAGCATGAGCGTCAAGTCGCACTGGGCAGCGGGCAACACCCAGAAATATTTCCTGAACAGGAATTCGTCGGCGGCGGAGATCGCCGTACACGCCGCGGAAGCGCGGCGGGAGTTGCAATCCTGCCAGGGGTGTCATCCCGATGCGGTCGTCTGTTCGCAATGCCACAACCTGAAGGCCCCGGGCGGCAAGGTGTTCAAATAGGCGCCGCCGCAGGCAACGGTGCGGACAACGTCCAACCGTTTATGTATCGGGCCATGAGGGGCGGAAGCGGACGTTCCGCGTCCGATGCCTGGCCACCTGATCTCACGATGGAATGAACAGATATTAAGTACAACCAGGAAGTCGAAAGGAGACGGCACATGATCGAGATATTCAAAACAGTTGCTGGAGAAATGTCGCAGAACGCCTCAACGGAAGAGGTAACCGAACTTATCCGCAAACACATTTCCCGGCGGCAATTTCTCATAGGTACGAGCGCAGTCGGCATGGGCGTCGCCTCGCTCTGCATCTTCGGCTGCGGCAGCCACGGTTCGCCCTCGGCGCCGCGCCAGGTCTACGTGGCCAACGCCCTGGGGATGGTCGTTGCCGACCCGACCCTCTGCGTGACCTGCCGCCGCTGCGAAGCGGCGTGCGTCGGGTACAACAACGGCGATGCCACATCGACCCTGCAGCAGCCTACCATCGCCAACGTCAAGGTCAGCCGGAATATGTACTGGGGTGTGGATGGTGTGACGTCGAATGCCTACGAGGGGGAGGGCAACTACGGCAACTACCGCACCGTCCAGGACGTATGCCACCAATGCCCGCACCCGGTGCCATGCCAGTTGGCGTGTCCCCAGGGGGCTATCGAGGTCATCGACCCGGTCAACGCCAGGGTCGTGAACGTGGATAAATGCGTGGGGTGCGGCATCTGCGTCGCGGCCTGTCCCTGGGCGATGCCGGCCCTGAGCGGCGCGGTGAACGCCCTGAATTCCAAGTCGCACAAATGCACCCTGTGCAACGGCAACCCGGAATGCGTCCAGACGTGCCCCACCGGCGCCCTGACCTACACGGCGTGGGCCGATATGACCAAGACCGTACCGACGCGCCAGACCGTGCCCGCATCCATCCAACTGGCCGCGGATGTCGCCGGCACCTGCGTGCAGTGCCACTGATGCCCATAACACGAAGACACAACTATCATCATAAGGAGGTAGGAAATGGCTGAATATGGTGGATGGACTGGCAAGACCTTACGGGTGAATCTGACCACGGGCAGCATCTCCACGGAAGACACCCTGGCAAAATACAAGGACGTCATCGGCGGCGTGGGCCTGGGGAACAAGGTGCTGTGGAACGAGGTGCCCGCGGGCACGACAGCTTTCTCCCCCGAAAACCGGCTCGTCTTCGCCCAGGGGCCGCTGAGCGGCAGCGGCGGGCCGCTGACCGGACGCTGCAGCATCATCTCCCTCTTGCCCTACGCCATGAACGACCTGCCGGGTGCCGGGCACATGGGAGGACACTTCGGGCCGGAGATCAAGTATGCCGGCTATGATGCCATCATCATCCACGGCAAGGCGACCACGCCGGTATGGCTCCGGATCGAGAACGACAAGGTATCCCTCGAGGACGCAACCGCCATGTGGGGCAACGGCATCTACTACGCCTACGAGCAGGTCGCCCTCAAGATGGGCTCCGACGCGCATGTGGCGGCAATCGGCCAGATTGGGGAGAATCAGTTCCGCCTCTCCAACATCCTGTGCGACAAGTCCCACTCCGCCGGCGGAGGGCTGGGGGCCGTCATGGGCTCCAAGAACCTCAAGGCCATCGGCATCAAGGGCACCGGATCGGTGAAGATCGCCACCGACAAGAAATCGTGGAAGGCTCTCAACAACTACATCCTGAGCCTGCTCGGCTCCAACAACAACCACGTGGTACCGAGCACGCAACAGCCATGGGCGGAATACTACGACTCCGGCTCCCGCTGGACGTCCGCCCCGGGCATCTTCTGGGGCGCAGCCCAGCCGCCGGTGGAGACCGGCTACTGCACGGACTTCGAGTCCACCACGTCCGACTGCCCCAGCCCCAAAAACAAATTGGGCCGGCGCTGCCACAAGGGATACAAGGACTACGGGACCGTGGGGGCGAACCACACGGTCAAGATGAACGGCTGCCATCACTGCCCGATCCGCTGCCACATCTCCACGGACTTCCCCGAGCTGGAGCAGTACGGGGCGTTCCGCTACAACGAGAACACCTGCACCGGGTACCGGGCCATGTCCGACCTGATGACGAGGACGCTCTCCAGCGATGCGAACAATGCCCTGCGCTGCGACAACATGAGCACCTACGTTTCCCACGATATCGGGTTCTGGACCGACTACGGCGCCTACACCAGCACCTACACCTGGGCCAAGACCCACGTGATGACCGCGGCCGAGTGCACCTACCTGGGGCTCCCCGCATCATATGTGGGGAAAACTCCCTTCCAGAACCGTCTCCCGGCCGCGGAGCTGACCATCCTGAGCGGCAACTCCACCGGTGCCAAGCCCTACACCGCGGGTACCCCCTGGGCCAAGAGCGATGCCGGCGACCCGACGGCGATCCAGGACCTGGCGGCCCTCTTCATCGCCAAGAACAACAAGGTCCCCACCTTCACCAACGTGGTGTGCAACGGCACGTATCGCTGGGGGGAGCAGTGGCCCGAGATCGACTTCATCTCGGAACACGGCAAGTCCCTGACCCACTTCAAGTTCGGCATGGAGAAGCATCACGGCGTGGAGAGCATGGGGCAGGTAGGGTGCCTGATCAACCTGTTTTACAACCGTGACCCCATGAACCACTCCCACCAGAACCAGACCGTGGGACCGCCGGCCGCCCTGCGGGAGACGATCATGAAGGAGCTCTTTTCCTCGTCCACGTCGGTGAGCATCTTCAACGACCCGGCCGGAAGCGACGTGGGTATCGTGAACTCGGCGAATACCTCCGGCTATTCTGCCGCGACCAAGGGGAAGGCCGCCTTCGCGGCGGCGTGCCTGGTGGACGTGGAGCTCAAGAACTCCCTGATCGAGTGCGACTGGACCTTCCCCCTCTGGATGTCGCCGCTCAAGAGCAGGAGCTACCGCGGCGACGCCACGGTTTCCGCCCAGTCGTACACCGCCGTGACCGGCGAGGCCATGACGTGGCCGCAACTGCAGAAGATCGGCCTGAGGATCTTCACCCTCTTCAGGTGTCTCACGGCCCGCTACATGGACTACTACGTCAAGCAGGCCGACGCCACCAAGGCGGTCAACATGCGTACCGATCACGACGTCATGGCCCCTTGGCACTTCGAAACCGCCAACTCGCCCGTGAACGTGGCAACGGGTAACACCGACTGCTACCCGGCGTCGAACGTGGCGTTCACCGGAACCACGCAGCTGATGACCGAGGCTGACATGAACGTGGCCCGGGATTACATCTACGACATGTTCGGCTGGGACAAGACCACCGGCATGCCGACCTCGGCGACCCTGACGAGCCTTGGCCTCGACTACATCAAGGACGACGCGGCCGTGGCAAAGCTGATCGTGGCGTAGCAAAAACGGGGAAGCCCCGGCGGGCTTGGGGCTTCCCCGCTGCAACGCGGCACTGCCGCGCGTTGCCATGTTTCCTGTTCATCCGCAGCGCTTTTCCCCGTCCGGTGCCGTGCCGGGCGCGGGGGCGGCGCATACCGCACATCAACCGTTTGGAGGATAGAACCATGCAGGAAGAAGAAGCGACAGCCGAGCCGACTGAGAGCGACCGCGCCACCGAGGCGGAGGAGCGGGCCGTGGCATGCGGGGGGGATGAAACCGGGAAAATGAATGTGGAGTTCCTGAACGATGCGGCCCTTGCCGCGGAGTTGCGGGAGAAAACCGAGGAGATCAAAACCAGGATTGCTGAGATGGTGCGGGCTCATTCACAGCACGCCGCCCTGACCCTGGACGAGGACATCGTCGCCCTCGACGATTACTTGCGCTACGGCAGAATAGAACTTGGCGCCGTTCTGGCCGAGATGGCCACCGATGAACGCTACCAGGACATCAAGGCCATAACGACCGCCACGGGGCTGGTGTTCGTTTACTCTGACACCCACGTGGAAGCGGACGCGGCCGCCGCCAAAAGCGTGGTGGAAGAAGCAAAATACATGCTGGCGGGCGCCATCAGAAACGACTCGTGCAACCATGCCAGGCTTACGCCTGCCGGCGACATCCACGCCATGGCGCCCGATACGGACCCCGCGGTCATCGACATCATTCTGCAAGGTCTTCCGACGGAGCCGCGCTATGCCGACATCAAGACGGTCACGGCGGCCAACGGTGAGGTGTTTTACCACTCGAACCGCCATCTGGCGGACAATTATGCCGCCACGTTGCTGCTCTCCATGGCCGGAGACAACTGCGCAACCATTGCAGAAGCGGTGCGGGAGGAATCCCGGGTCTACCAGAGAACGACCAATACCTGCACCTTTCTCAACCACAGCCTGTACGGCATCCCCTACGGTGACCTGGAGAACGCCCTTGCCGCTACGCTGCAGAGCCCGGCGTACTCGGATATCAAAAGAATGGCCCATCCGGCCACGGGGGGCGTTCATCTCTATTGCGACCGTTACCTCGACGAGGAGCGGGCATGGGCCATCATGGATTGGGATGAGGTGGGGCGGGACAACAATCCCTGAGGCCCGGGCGATATCGGGGGAGAACAGGTATGACGATACGCTTCGGCCTATTTCGTGGTGTACCGGTGGTTGCCCTGACGTTCTGCCTCCTGCTGACTGTCGCTTGCGGAACCGGGGGCCAGGGGGCGTCCTCGACGGAAGCCACACCAGCCACAACAACGACCCCGGAGGCGCCTGCTGCGCCCGCGTCTCCGGCAACGGCGCCGGACGATACCACCGCCGCGGAAGTCCTGAACCCGGACGACCTGGCCCGGCTCCTGGCGACCGGTTCATGCCCCGGCTGCGCCCTCCGCGGGGCGGACCTCCCGCTCCATGACCTGGTAGATGCTGATCTGACTGGGGCTGAGCTGGCGGGGGCCAACCTGTCCGGGGCGAATCTGGCCGGCGCCTACCTGGGCGGGGTGGACCTGACCGGAGCGAACCTGACCGGCGCCAATCTCTCCGGGGCGTTTCTGGAACACGGGAACCTGGCCGGGGCGAATCTGACCCAAGCCGATCTGACCGGGGCCGATCTGACGACCTGGGTCGATCTCAGCGGAGCGATCCTGAGTGGGGCCGACCTATCCGGAGCCGACCTCTCCGCCGGTACGAAGTACCTCTCCTACGCCAATCTGACCGGGGCGGTGCTCGATTCCACACTGTTGAACGGCACGATCTGGATAGACGGCAGGGTGTGCGCCGAGGGCTCCATCGAGGTGTGCCGATAAGGCGGAAGAGGGGAGGTTGGCGGTGCCACTCCGAGTTGACACGAAGAACCACGGCGAAAAATCGCTGCGAAAGGAAAAAACGATGGCAAAGGCAAAAGTGGGCGACAAGGTTCGGGTGCACTACAAGGGAACGCTGGATGACGGTCTCATCTTCGATTACACGGGGGAGTTCGGGCATGTCATCTGCGCGCCCATGGAACTCGTCATCGGCCGGGAGGGGGAGGACGACCTGCCGCCCAAGTTCCACGAGGCGCTCATCGGCATGGAGCCGGGAGAACGGGTGACGGTCAGGATCCCGTGCGAAGACGCCTATGGCGAGCATTCCGAGGAGAAGGTATTCGAGATGCCGCGCAGCGAGTTGGCCCCGGAAGAGGAGATGTGCGAGGATTGGCGCTACCCCAACAACAAAACCATACCTCCCTTTGACCCGAGAAAGGGTGAGCGGCTGGAAATTTGCCTGCCGGACGGAACCTACATACCGGCCATCCTGACCAAGATCACTGAAAGCACGTACACCCTGGACGCCAACCACCCCTGGGCCGGCAAGGACCTTACCTACGACATCAAACTGGTGGAGATCGTCTGACGGGGCGGGCCAAGTGCCGCAGACCCCGGGCATCATCCGGAACGGGCCGGATATTCCAACGAGGTGGCCATCATGGACAATACGACTCAATGCACCGTTACAGTCTACGATCACCGCTGCAACGCCAGGGCAAACTCGGAGCGCTCGGTTGCCGTGGAGAGCGCGCTTGTAATCGGCGTGAACGCAGCAACGGACTACACCATCATGCGGACGCCCGGCCATGACCGGGAGTTGGCCGCCGGTTTCCTTCTGACGGAAGGCATCATCGACGACGTGCATGAAATCCTGATGCTCAGGCAATGCCCGGAAACGCCCCACGCCATCGCGGTGCAGACGTCGAACGCCTCCGCCGCTCCGGCAAGCCGGAACCTGGTGGTGAATTCGTCATGCGGGCTGTGCGGCAGGGCGGACATGGATGCGCTGCTGGAAACGCTCGGCCAGGCGGGGCATGGCCTCAGGGTTCCCTATTCGGTCATCTACGATATTCCCAAGCGGGTCATGCCGGCCCAGTCCCTGTTCAAGGCCGCCGGCGCCACACACGCGGCTGCGCTGTTCGACGCGGCCGGCGACATATTCGTGGTCCGGGAGGACGTGGGGCGCCACAACGCCATGGACAAGGTGATCGGTGCGGCGCTCCTGCGGGGCAAGCCGACCGCGGACATGGGGGTTTTCCTTTCGGGCCGGGTGAGCCTGGAACTGGTGGTGAAAGCGGCCCGCAGCGGCATATCCGTCATGGTGTCGGTCAGCGCGCCGACCGATGTGGCGGTGACGATGGCGAACAGGCTGGGCATCACCCTGACCTGTTTTGCGCGCGAGACCGGTTTTACGGTGTATGCGCACCCCGAGCGGATCGCCTTTGCCGGGGCCGCCGGAGAGGCGCCCGCCGCTTATGCCTACGGGTAAGCCCCCCGCCACGCCGGTCCGTGTCGTTCGTCCCGGTTTCGACTGTCAAAGAGGAGTTCTGGTGTGATCAGCATCGAGGAAGCACAAACGTCCATATTGAGCGGCGCCGCCCCGCTGGGGCTGGAGGAGGTCCCCCTGCTCCAGGGGCTGAACCGGGTGACGCCGGCGGACCACATTGCGCCGTGGGACATCCCGTTGACGGACAATTCGGCCATGGACGGATATGCCTTCTCCTCGGCCCGGTTTTCCGGCCGGCCGTTGCAGGTTACCGGTTTTCTGCCGGCCGGAGGGAGCCGTGCCATCCCGCTCCCCCCGGGGGAGGCGATCAGGATCATGACCGGCGCCCCGATCCCACCGGGCTGCGACACGGTCGTGCCGTTCGAGGATGCGGCCGTGCACGGCGACCTGATCAGTCTGTCCCCCGGGATCAAAAAAGGCGCCCATGTGCGCAGGCGGGGGGAGGACATCCGCTGCGGCGACGTGGTCATCTCCGCCGGTTCCTGCCTTAGACCCCAGGAACTGGGCATGCTGGCGGCCATGGGAACCACCGTGGTGACGGTGTACCGGAAAGCGCGGGTCGCCATTCTCGCCACGGGCGACGAACTCATGGAGCCGGGCGCCACCCCGCTTCCGGGAAGGGTCGTCAACAGCAACAGCTACACCCTCGCCGCGCTGGTGGGCGAGGCGGGCGGGGAGGCGACCATGCTCGGCATCGCCCCCGATCTCCCGGGGGAGACCTGCGCGAAGATCAGGGCCGGCCTGCGTGCCGCCGACATGGTGCTCACGACCGGCGGCGCCTCGGTAGGCGACCACGACTTCGTCAAGGCGGCAATCGAAAGGCTGGGGGGAACCATCACGTTTTGGAAGGTCAACGTGAAACCGGGCAAGCCTTTGGCCTTTGCAACGCTGGAGGGGAAGCCGGTTTTTGCCCTGCCGGGGAACCCGGCCGCCGCCATGGTCTCCTTTGAGCTGTTTGTCCGGCCGTATCTCCTCAAGGCCATGGGGCACCAACGAATCTTCCGGCCGAAGGCCCGGGCGGTCATGCAGGAACCGGTGGCCAACGACTGCGGACGGCCGCACCTGGTCAGGGGGATTGTGGCGCGACACAACAGCGGCTACGTCGTGTCCACCACCGGCAATCAAAGCTCCGGCCGGCTCTCGTCCCTGACCCGGGGAAACGCCCTGATCCACCTGGCTCCGGAATCGTCGTATTCCGCCGGCGACACGGTGGAGGTCCTGCTCCTGGACCAGAGGTTCGAGATGGGGGAAACCGTGGAGCACGCCGCCGCCCTGTCCCCACGGCCACGCGGAATTTTTGCTGCCGTGCGTTGAGACGCCGCCGGCCCGGGAACAAAACGAAGAGTTGAAGGAGTGCCGATCGTGACCAAACTAACCCCCTGCTGTTTCTGCAACGTGGATGAGTCCGAGGCCGTGCTGTCCAATGACCACGCAATCGCCATAGCGGACGGTTTTCCCATCACGCCCGGCCATTGCCTGATCGTCCCCCGGCGGCATATCTCCTCATTCTTCGAGGCAACCCCGGAGGAGCAGCGGGCGCTGTTCGACCTGCTGGCCGAAGTGCGGCAGCTCCTGCTCCGTCCACAGCCCCTCTCTACCCCCGGCGGCCCGGTGGCGGTTTCGCCCCCCGACGGCTTCAACATCGGCGTCAACGACGGCCCGGCGGCCGGCCAGACCGTCATGCACCTGCATATCCACCTGATCCCCCGCTATCTGGGGGATACGGAAGACCCGCGCGGCGGCGTGCGCTGGATCATGCCGGTCAAGGCCCCCTATTGGAAAAAGATGAACGGCACGGGGAGTCAGGCCGGCGAGCGGGCGGCTTTGCTTGCGGTGGCGTTGTGAGGATGCGGCGGGGGGCTTTATGGAACTGAAAGACGACGTACTGGCGGCCTGCAAAGGCATCGTTGCCGCCAAGGTGCGAAATGCCAGGGAACTGAGGCTGGCACGGCTGGAGAAGGCCGTCGGGGAATCGGTGCACATACTCGACACGTGCAACGAACTCACCCGCAACAGCGATTATAGCTACCGCTGCGCCCCTATCGACGGCGGATATGAAGTCACCTACTCCGGAGAGAGCATAAGCGGCACCATACGGATCGTGGACAGCGACCGCGACACCCACGAGACAAAGCCCAAGGATGGGAACGTGCTGCTGTCCGTGCTGTGCAGGGCGCACTCGTGTCAGACGCGCTCCTTTTACAACGGGGCGATCCCCGAGAAGGACATCATAGGGTTTATCAGGTACGCGACGCGGGGCCCGACGCTCAACGACCGTTTGCGCAGGATGGCCGGACGTTATCAGGGCGATTTTTAGGGCCCGCGGCGAGACAGGCCGACGGCGGGACCGCCGGAGAAAATGCAACGGAACGGGCAGGCACGGCCTGCACAAACCACAAGGACGGGACAATGCCCCAGAACCAGGCAGCATCGAAAGAAACCGCCCCTGCCGCACAGAGCGCGGCCGATCATTTCAGCGGGGCCGTCGAACATCATCGGGCCGGCCGCCTGGACGAGGCCGAAAGGCTCTATCGCCAGGCCCTGTCCCTGGATGCCGGCCATGCCGACAGCCTCAACATGCTCGGCATCATCGCCCACCAAAGGGGCGACCTGGACGGCGCCATCGGGATGATCGGCCAAGCGATCTCCCTGAACGGGGAAACGGCCGAATTTCATTCCAATCTCGGCATCGTCCTCAGCCACCAGGGGCGGCTCGAAGAAGCCGTCGCCAGCTACGAACGTGCCCTCGCCATGAAACCTGAGTACCCGGAGGCGCTGTACAACCTGGGCAATGCCCTGGTGGGCCAGGGGCGGCTCGGCGAGGCCGTTGCCGCCTACGAGCGGGCCATCGCCGTCCGGCCCGAGTTTCCCCAAGCCCTCTCCAACCTGGGGAACGCACTCCAGAGTCAGGGCAGGCTGGGCGAGGCCATTGTCAGCTACGAACAGGCGCTGGCCATCTGGCCGAACTTCCCGGAGGCCCTCTCCAACCTGGGCAACGCCCTCATGGACAACGGGAGCTTCGAGGAGGCGGCCGTGCACTACCAGCATGCCATCGCCATCCGGCCGGACTACCCGGAGGCCTCCTGCAACCTGGGCATCGCCTTGCTCACGCAAGGTGAGACGGAGCAGGCGCTGCTCATGGCCCTGTATGCGCTGAGGATCGAGGAGGGCCCTGCCAGCCGTCTGCTGTTCTGCGACTGCCTTAAGGCTGCCGGCCCGGAGCTGTACCGCTCCGGCCAGCTCGAACTGGTCTACGGCCTGGCCGTGCGTGCCGTCACCGAAGCCTGGGTCCGGCCGAAGGACCTGGCGTGCCCCTGCCTGTCCCTGGCGCTGGCGCGGAACGAGGCGCTGCAACGCCTCATGTCCCGGGCGCTCGAGGTGTGGCCCGGGCGCTTTGCCGCTGCCGTGGAACCGGAGACCTGGGCAGCGCTCGCCGGCGACCCCCTGCTGCTCTGCCTGCTGAAAGCCACGGCGATCCCGCAGGCGGAGTGCGAACGGCTCCTGGCCTGCCTGCGCTCCGCCATGCTGGCGGCGGTCGAAGCGGCGCCAGCCGGGGAGGGGGACCTTGTGGCCTGCTTCAGCGCCCTGGCCCAGCACTGCTTCATCACCGAATACGTGTTCGCGCTGCCCCCCGAGGAAAACGAACGGGCCGGGCGCCTGCGGGACGAGGTGGCGGCGGCGCTGGCGGCGGAAAGGGAGGTTGCCCCGCTGGCGCTTATGGCCGTTGCCGCCTATTTCCCGCTGCACACCCTTCCCCGGGCCGGGACGCTTTTGTGCGGCGAGTGGCCTGCCGAGGTCCGTGAGGTGCTCCGGCAGCAGATCGAAGAGCCCGGAGAAGAGGCGCGCCTGCGGGACGCCATCCCCCGGCTGACGCCGATAGAAGAACCCCTCTCCGCGGCGGTGCGGGCGCAGTACGAGCAGAACCCCTATCCGCGCTGGGTCCGGGAACCGGCATCTTCGGAGATGTCCTCCCTGGACGCCTGCCTGCACCGGGAGTTCCCCCTGGCCCCCTTCGACAACCAGGAGCAGAACGGGGAGATGTACATCCTCGTTGCCGGCTGCGGCACGGGGCAGCACCCGATCCAGACGGCCCGCCGTTTTCCCCGGTCGCGGATCCTGGCCATCGACCTGAGCCTCTCGAGCCTGGCCTATGCGGCGCGGAAGAGCCGGGAAGCGGGCATAACGAACATCGAATACGCCCAGGCGGACATGATGCACCTGGGAGATCTCGGGCGGAGCTTCGACGTGATCGAGGCGGTGGGGAGCCTGATGTGCCTGGAATCCCCCCTTGACGGCTGGAAGCTCCTGCTTTCGCTGCTGCGCCCCGGCGGTTTCATGCGCATCGGGCTGTACAGCGAACTGGCGCGTGAGTGCGTGGTGGCCGCCCGGGGGCATATCGCTGCCCAGGGTTACCAGGGTTCTCAGGCGGAGGACATCCGCCGCTGCCGGCAGGAGATCATGGCGCAGGGAGCGGACGGCCCCCTGGCGCGCCTTCTGTCGCTGGGCGACTTCTATACCACGAGCGAATGCCGCGACCTCCTGTTCCACGTACAGGAAGCGCGGCACACGATCCCGCAGATCAAGGAGAACCTGATGGAGCTTGGGCTCACCTTCATCGGCTTTTCCCTTGAGCCCGGGGTGGTAAGGAAGTACCGGTCCCGTTTCCCTGAAGACTACTCCCGGACGAGCCTGGACTTCTGGGATCTGTTCGAGCACGAACACCCCGAAGTCTTTACCGGGCTGTACCAGTTCTGGGTCCAGAAAAACCGCTGAAAGGCGGCACGTGAGGAGGTTTTATATGTTCGGATTTGGCGTACCCGAGATGGTGATCCTTCTTGCCATAGTCCTGGTGGTTTTCGGTGCGGGAAAACTGCCGGAAGTGGCGGGAGCCATGGGGAAAAGCATTCTCAATTTCAAGAAAGCGGCACAGGGCGCGGACGAAAGGGTGATTGACGCCCCCGCCGCGGCACCCGTCCGCAACGGGAACGAGGCGGCGGTGGAAATAGATCTCGCCGCCCCCCGGAAGGACGAGGCCTGAACGCTCCATGGTTCGTGCCGTGCGGCGACGGTGCACGCGGCTTGAACGGTGCATTCGCATGGCGGGGAGGTTCGGGGCTTTGCGCGCCGGGCTGCCGCCATGTACCGGAAACACCGCTGGGACAGGTTGTTCCCCGACGGTGCCATGAACGCCCCGCGGCGTTTCGCCTCCCTCTCGACGCGGGGCGTTCACCCACAACTCAAACAGTCAGCCCATGGCCGGCCGCGTGCCGGCCCATGCCGCAGCCTCCCCGGAGAGGCGCAAGGAACAAGCGATGAAACAGGATAGGAAGACGAAGACAGTGGCACCCGCAGCGCGAGCCATGGAGGCCTTCCCCCGCATGCCCGCCGCACGGCGCGCCCAGGTAGCTGCACCATGCGCCTGATCGACTCCCAGGGGAGAAACATAAACTACATGCGCCTGGCGGTGACCGACCGCTGCAACCTGCGCTGCGTGTATTGCATGCCCAAGGCCGGCATCGCCAAAAAAGGGCACGACGCGATCCTCTCCTACGAGGAGCTGCTGTTCGTCGCGGAGACCGCCGTCGGCCTGGGCATCGAGAAAATCCGCATCACCGGCGGCGAACCGCTGGTGAGGGCCGGCATCGTCCCGTTCCTCGACCGTCTGGCCGAGATCCCGGGACTGCGGCACCTGGTCCTGACGACCAACGGCCTCGCCTTGGAGGATATGGCCGGCGACCTCTACCGGAGCGGCGTCCAGCGCCTGAACGTCAGCCTCGACTCCCTCGATGGGAAAACCTTTGCCGGGATCACCCGTGGCGGTGATCTGAAAAAGGTGCTTTCCGGGCTCGATGCCGCCGAGCAGGCCGGTTTTCCGCCCCCCAAAATCAACATGGTCGTCATGCGCGGGGTGAACGATGCCGAAATACCCGATTTCGTGGAAATGGCCAGGACCCGCGGCACCACCATCCGTTTCATAGAGTACATGCCGGTGGGGTGGGAGGACGGCTGGCAACGCTACTGCGTTCCCGGCAGCGAAATCCTGGAGCGGATCAGAGCCCGGTACACCCTGGTGGAAGTGCACAAGGGGCCATCCGCCGGGCCCTCGCGGGACTTCCGCATCCCGGGGTCGCGGGGCGCCGTCGGCATCATCACCGCCGTATCGGAACACTTCTGCAACGCCTGCAACCGGATCCGGGTCACTTCCACCGGCCAGGCCCGGGGATGCCTCTTTGCCGGCGAGGCCGCCGACCTGGTCCCCTGGCTGCGCCCCGCCGACCGCTCCGGCCTGGCAGGGGCGCTTTCGGAAATCGTTTCCCGCAAACCGGTTCGCCACAGAATTTCGGCGCCGGGGCATTCCCACGAACGCTTTACCATGTCCCAGATCGGAGGCTGAAATGGCGCACATCCTCGCCGTCTGCATCAGCAAAAACAAGGGGGAGCGCAAGAAACCGGTCCCCGTGGCGGAACTGCGCGAAGACCACGGCATGGTCGGCGATGCCCATGCCGGCGAGTGGCATCGCCAAGTGAGCCTTTTGGCCAGGGAAAGCATCGACAAGATGCGCCGGCTGGGGCTGGAGGTGGATGCCGGGGATTTTGCCGAAAATATCACCACCACCGGTATCGATCTGGTTTCGCTGCCCATCGGCACGCGCCTCAAGGTCGGCCCGGCCCTTTTGGAGGTGACCCAGATCGGCAAGGAGTGCCACAACCGCTGTGCCATCTTTTACCAGGCCGGCGATTGCGTCATGCCCAAAGAGGGGATCTTCGCCAAGGTTATCGATGCGGGGCTGGTCTGCCCGGAGGATGAGATACGGATCGTCCCGCCACGAGCCGTCTGAACCGGGGTGCCGCCGGCCGCCGCCTCGCGGTGCGCTCGGCCGGAATCCGGCGTATGCGGGATACCACGTGCACCTGCCTTTATTGGCACATACCGGATGTTAGGGACAACTTCGCCCATGGCCGACACCTTCCACATCATTGAAAAGGCCCTGCAGCAGGCGATCACGCTCAACCGGTCCGAAGCCGGGGAAGCGTGCCGTTCCCTCCGGCAGGCACCGCCCAGCCGCCCGGAGGCCAACTACAACCTCGGCATTATGGCGATCGGGGTCGGCGAACCGGATGGCACGCTCCTGTTTCTGCAAAACACCCTGGAAGCCAACCCGACGTACCGTTACCACTGGCTCTCCTATGCCGAGGCGCTGCTGGCCGCCGGCAGGGTGCAGGACGCCGAATTGGCCCTGGAACTGGGCATGCGGCATGGCCTCTCGGGAGCGGCGGCCGAGGCGCTCATGGCGAGGATCGCCGACGAGCGCCGGACCAGCGCCGCGCCGCCGCGGCATCTCCGGCAACGGCGCGGCACGAACTCCCGGCACCCGGAGCCCGCGGGAGCGAAGAAAGCCAAACATACCGAAAGCGAAGCGTCCAGGCTTTTCGGACAGGCCGTCGCGCACCACCAGCGCGGCCGCCTGGCCGAGGCCGAAAGGCTCTATCGCCAGGCCCTGTCCCTGGATGCCGGCCATGCCGACAGCCTCAACATGCTCGGCATCATCGCCCACCAGCGAGGCTACCTGGAAGTGGCCATCGAGATGATCGGCAAGGCAATCTCCCTGAACGAGGAAGTGGCCGAATTCCATTTCAATCTTGGCATGCTCCTCAGCCACCAGGGACGACTCGAAGAAGCCGTGGTCCGTTACGAACATGCCCTCGCCATGAAACCTGAGTACCCGGAGGCGCTGTACAACCTGGGCAACGCCCTGGTGGGCCTGGGGCGGCTGGGCGAGGCCGTTGCCGCCTACGAACATGCCATCGCCGTCCGGCCAGAGTTCCCCGAGGCCCTCTCCAGTCTGGGCAACGCCCTTCAGGGCCAGGGCAGGCTGGGCGAGGCCATTGTCAGCTACGAACAGGCACTGGCGATCTGGCCGAACTTCCCCGAGGCCCTCTCCAGCCTGGGCAACGCCCTCATGGACAACGGGAGCTTCGACGGGGCCGCCGTGTGCTACCAGCAGGCCCTCGCCATCAGGCCGGACAACCCGGAAGCGCCATGCCGGCTCGGCAGCGCATTGTGCGCCCAGGACAAGATCGAGCAGGCAATGAAAGCGGCCCTGTATGCGCTGAGGATCGAGGAGGGCCCTGCCAGCCGTCTGCTGTTCTGCGACTGCCTTAAGGCTGCCGGCCCGGAGCTGTACCGCTCCGGCCAGCTCGAACTGGTCTACGGCCTGGCCGTGCGTGCCGTCACCGAAGCCTGGGTCCGGCCGAAGGACCTGGCGTGCCCCTGCCTGTCCCTGGCGCTGGCGCGGAACGAGGCGCTGCAACGCCTCATGTCCCGGGCGCTCGAGGTGTGGCCCGGGCGCTTTGCCGCTGCCGTGGAACCGGAGACCTGGGCAGCGCTCGCCGGCGACCCCCTGCTGCTCTGCCTGCTGAAAGCCACGGCGATCCCGCAGGCGGAGTGCGAACGGCTCCTGGCCTGCCTGCGCTCCGCCATGCTGGCGGCGGTCGAAGCGGCGCCAGCCGGGGAGGGGGACCTTGTGGCCTGCTTCAGCGCCCTGGCCCAGCACTGCTTCATCACCGAATACGTGTTCGCGCTGCCCCCCGAGGAAAACGAACGGGCCGGGCGCCTGCGGGACGAGGTGGCGGCGGCGCTGGCGGCGGAAAGGGAGGTTGCCCCGCTGGCGCTTATGGCCGTTGCCGCCTATTTCCCGCTGCACACCCTTCCCCGGGCCGGGACGCTTTTGTGCGGCGAGTGGCCTGCCGAGGTCCGTGAGGTGCTCCGGCAGCAGATCGAAGAGCCCGGAGAAGAGGCGCGCCTGCGGGACGCCATCCCCCGGCTGACGCCGATAGAAGAACCCCTCTCCGCGGCGGTGCGGGCGCAGTACGAGCAGAACCCCTATCCGCGCTGGGTCCGGGAACCGGCATCTTCGGAGATGTCCTCCCTGGACGCCTGCCTGCACCGGGAGTTCCCCCTGGCCCCCTTCGACAACCAGGAGCAGAACGGGGAGATGTACATCCTCGTTGCCGGCTGCGGCACGGGGCAGCACCCGATCCAGACGGCCCGCCGTTTTCCCCGGTCGCGGATCCTGGCCATCGACCTGAGCCTCTCGAGCCTGGCCTATGCGGCGCGGAAGAGCCGGGAAGCGGGCATAACGAACATCGAATACGCCCAGGCGGACATGATGCACCTGGGAGATCTCGGGCGGAGCTTCGACGTGATCGAGGCGGTGGGGAGCCTGATGTGCCTGGAATCCCCCCTTGACGGCTGGAAGCTCCTGCTTTCGCTGCTGCGCCCCGGCGGTTTCATGCGCATCGGGCTGTACAGCGAACTGGCGCGTGAGTGCGTGGTGGCCGCCCGGGGGCATATCGCTGCCCAGGGTTACCAGGGTTCTCAGGCGGAGGACATCCGCCGCTGCCGGCAGGAGATCATGGCGCAGGGAGCGGACGGCCCCCTGGCGCGCCTTCTGTCGCTGGGCGACTTCTATACCACGAGCGAATGCCGCGACCTCCTGTTCCACGTACAGGAAGCGCGGCACACGATCCCGCAGATCAAGGAGAACCTGATGGAGCTTGGGCTCACCTTCATCGGCTTTTCCCTTGAGCCCGGGGTGGTAAGGAAGTACCGGTCCCGTTTCCCTGAAGACTACTCCCGGACGAGCCTGGACTTCTGGGATCTGTTCGAGCACGAACACCCCGAAGTCTTTACCGGGCTGTACCAGTTCTGGGTCCAGAAAAACCGCTGAAAGGTATGGTGCGTCCGGGGGGCGGCACTCCGGGGCCGCAGGAGGGGGGCAACTGGCAGCAGCGCTGCAAATACGGAGGAAAGCGAGGGTATCTATGAACAACGACGATTGACCCGGAGAAGCGCACAACCGCCATAAGACGGCGTACTGGTTCATACCGATAACGGATTAAGGAGGATGCGATGAAAGCAGCAACGATAGGGAACAGTCTCATCATCATGCTCGGCTCTGCCTCCGGCTCACTGGCGGCAGGCGGCGCCAGGGAGGACGGCAGCGGCATCTGCGTCTGGATCTTTCTGGGATTCTGCGCCTTGATAGTTTTTGCCCAGCTCATGCCCGTGGTGCAGTTGCTGGTGGGGTTCGCCATGGGGGTCGGCGGAGCGGCCGGCCAGAATACAGGGGTAAGCGGACGTAGCGGCAACGGCGCCAAGGGGCGGGCAGGCATGCTGCCGCTGGCTGGCCGGGACGACGCTGCCGGCAAGAAAAGGAGAGCTTGATGGCCGTGCGTATCATGATGGTGTGCCTTGCCGCACTGGTGCTCCCCGTCGTTGCTCCGGCAGCGGCGGCGCCTTCGGACAATGACCGCTGCCTCACCTGCCACGGGAGCATGGATATCGTGAAGAACAAAGGTGGAGGCCGGCTTTATGTGGAGCCGGGCACGTTCTCCTCCACCGCCCATGCCCTGGTCGGGTGTGCTTCATGCCATGATTCGGTGACGGCCGGGCATCCCCAGGACGGTGCCGTCCCTGTCAAAGCCGGCTGTGGGGAATGCCATGCCCCGGTCCAGGCCGAATATGCCAAAAGCCTCCACGGCGGCAGGGCAACCTGCAACGACTGCCACAACCCCCATGAAGCACGGCCTGCTCTGGCGGTTTCCGGCAAATATATCAACAGCAAATGTGCCAAATGCCACGATATGGGCAAAACAGTCAAAAATCATGCGAAATGGCTCCCCCAGGCGGACCTGCATATCGATGCCATCCCCTGCATCACCTGCCATACCGGCTCAAAGAACTATGTCATCACCATGTTCATTGAAATCAAGCAGCCGGTGCCGCCCGGCGACTTCAAAACGGCAGAATACCCAGAACTCGCGGCGTTGCGCCCCATCGGCGGCACTCTCAGCCGACTGGTGGACAAAAACGGCGACGGCTTCATCTCCCTGGCCGAACTGCGGGAGTTCAACCGCGAGGCGCGCGGCAAGGGGATGCGACTCTGGGGGATGATGACCCCCGAAACGGTCACCCATACCTACCAGATCCTGGGCAACCGCTGGGACTGCTCCTTCTGCCACGCCTCGGGACCCAAGGCGATGCAGACCAGCTACGTGGCCTTCCCGGACAAAAACGGCGGCATCACCCGTCTGGCGGTGGAAAAGGGGGCCATCCTGGACATCCTGTACGGGACGCCCGATTTCTACATGCTCGGGGCCACCAGAAGCAGCGCCCTCAACATCGTCGGCGCGCTGATCATCGCCGGGGGCATGATGATGCCGGTCGGCCACGGTACCCTGCGCTTCCTCACCAGAAAAAACCGGAAGGAGCACTGAGCCATGAAACATACGGAACAGGTCTACCTCACCCCCATGCCGGTCAGGATCTGGCACTGGCTGAACGCCTTCGGCATCGTGACCCTCTGCGTCACCGCCCTGCAGATCAGGTTCCCCGAATACGTGAACATCTTCGGCACCTACAAGGCGGCCATCAGGCTCCACAACACCGCCGGCGTCGTGGTCTCCATCTCCTACGCCCTCTGGCTCGTCTACTACATGTTCGTGGCCGGCACCCTGCTCAAGCTCTACGTCCCGACCCTGGAGGACATCAAGCACGGGCTCTTCCGCCAGGCGTTCTTCTACTTCTTCTACTATTTCCTGGGGCGGCCCAACCCGCACCACAGCACCCCGGACTGCAAGTTCAACCCGATGCAGAAGGCCGCCTACCTGATGATCATGCTGGTGCTTTTGCCGCTGGTGATCCTTTCGGGGGTGATCCTGATGTACATCACCCCGCTGCGTGAGATCTTCATGGTGATCGGCGGGATCAAGACGCTGGTGAGCGCCCACTTCCTGATCGCCTGCTGTTTCTGCGCCTTCCTCTTCGTGCACATCTACCTGGCGACCCTGGGTCACACCCCCTTCGCCCACTTCAAACCGATGTGGGACGGCTGGGAGGAAGAGGAGGTCGAGGACGAAACGGAACCGGCAACCCTGGCCGCGGCCGAAGCCGGGCCGACAACGCCGGCCGCCGCCGGCGAACCATCATCTCCAGGAGGACCCCATGCGTGGTAACCGTATCGCAGCCATAATCCCTGCCGTGCTGCTCTGCAGCGTGATGGCCCATGCCGTGGAGGTCCGGGATGTCACCTTCACGACGAACAATGCCGGCAAGGTACTCTTCAGCCACAGGAAGCACATCCAGCAGAAACAGACGGCCAACAACTGCAAGGCCTGTCACGACACCCTCTACCCGTTCAAGAAAAAGGCCAGCTACACCATGGCCGACATGGAGAAGGGGAAATCGTGCGGGGCCTGCCATGACGGCAAAGGCGCCTTTGCCCTGAAGGAGTGCGCCCGCTGCCACCAGGTGAAGGAGATCGCCTTTGCGGTGAAGGAGACCGGCACCACCCGGTTCAGCCACCAGAAGCACCTGGCCGCCAACCCTGATTGCACCGCGTGCCACCCGGCCCTGTTCGCGGCGGGCCACAACAAGCGGAGCACCATGGCGGAGATGAGGCAGGGGAGGTCGTGCGGGGCCTGTCATAACGGCAAGCGGGCCTTCGGCATCAGCGCCTGCACCCGCTGCCACCCGGTGAAGGAGGTTGCCTTTGCAGTGAAGCAGACCGGTACCACCCGGTTCAGCCACCGCAAACATCTGGCCGCCAACCCGGCCTGCACCGCGTGCCACCCGGCCCTGTTCTCGGCGGGCCACAACAAGCGGAGCACCATGGCAGAGATGAAACTGGGGAAATCATGCGGGGGGTGCCATAACGGCAAGCGGGCCTTCGGCATCGCCGCCTGCACCCGCTGCCATCCGGTGAAGGAGATCGCCTTTGCGGTGAAGCAGACCGGCACCACCCGGTTCAGTCATACCCGGCATATCGCCAACTATTCGTGCGGCGAGTGTCATACCCGGCTCTATCCGGTCAAGGGGCGGCATACCCCCGTCACCATGGCACGGATGGAGAAGGGCGCGTCCTGCGGCGCCTGCCATAACGGTACCGATGCCTTCTCCCTGAAGGGGTGTACCTCCTGCCATCCCGTCAAGGAGGCCGCCTTCGAGGTCAAGGATGCCGGCAACGTCGCTTTCAGCCACAAAAAACACCTGGAGATGTATACCTGCGGCGACTGCCACCCGGCGCTGTACGCACCCGCCAGGAGCACCCGCCGGGTTGGCATGAAGGAGATGGAGGCCGGCCGGTCGTGCGGCGCCTGCCATGACGCCAAGAGTGCCTTCAGCGTAAAAGACAAATGCGACGCCTGCCATAAGATGTAACCGTCCGCGGTTGCCCGCGGACGGCAGATGGCTGTTCCGGCCGTTTCGTCCCGGCCAGGCGGGGGGTGAAACGGCCGGAACAGCCGATCGCACTGGTGTGCCCGTAGCCGGGCCGCCGCATCGCTACGCCGAAAAGAGGTTATATGGAGGTTCTCAACCATCGTCAAGCTGGTCCCCACACGGCATGCGGGGATACGTCCGGCGCTCGTGCACCATTCGGCGCCGGCACCGGCGAAACGGGCAGGGAAAGACGACACAACAACTCGGGCGGGCCGCCGGAAGAGGGGCTCAATGGCGTGCCGCTGCCGGCCTCGGACCGGCTGGCCTGCGACAGCCGTTACCGGAACATCATCATGCTGCTGGATGCCATGTGCGAGCAGCGGGCCCGGCAGCCGAACGCGGACCTTGGGGCGGATTTCGAACGGCTGTGGCTTACCACGGTAAAGCAGACCTGCGACGAGGAAGCGTATATGTGGATGGTGGGCTTTCCCGAGCAGGCCCAGCACAGCATCCATCACCAGTTCCTCTGCACCAAAACCGCCGAGGTGCACTACCGCTTTATCAAAGGTCACGGGGGCCAGCCCGACGATCTGGCCCATATCCGCCTGCTCTGGCTGGAACACATACAGGAGCATGACCGGGCTTTCGAAGCGTTCCTGGTATCTTAGGCATGAACGGCGCCCAATGGGCATGGTGTCGGCTGCCGTTTGCCGGGGGCTTTTGCGGAAGCCCCCCTTTACCTTGCCGAACAACGGAAAGGGGCACCGGCGGACCGGTCCGCTTTCAAAGGGGGCAAGCGTCATCTGCGGGGCACTATGTATAACCGTGTCGAACAATGGACAAGGATCAACAAAAACCATCTTCAGTATGCGGGTTCATCCACCCTCGCCTATAGCGGGGTGATGCAGAACGCCATCGGTATCGCCTGGCGCGTGGCCAAGGCGGACTCTTCGGTGCTCATCACCGGCGAGAGCGGCGTCGGCAAGGAACTCATGGCCCACTTCGTCCATGACCAATCCGCCCGGGCGGACCAGCCGTTTGTGGCCGTCAACTGCGGCGCGCTCACGGAGTCGCTGCTGGAGAGCGAACTCTTCGGCCACGCCAAGGGCTCCTTCACCGGTGCGGGCAAGGACCGTCCGGGGTTGTTCGAGGCCGCAGCCGGCGGGACCCTGTTTCTGGACGAGATCGGCGAAGTGTCGTCCGCCATGCAGGTCAAGCTGTTGCGCGCTCTTCAGGAGCGGGAGGTCCGGCGGGTGGGAGAGAACAATTCCCGCACCGTGGATGTGCGGATCGTGGCCGCCACGAACCGCAACCTGGCGGGGGAGATCGCCGCAGGGCGGTTCCGGCAGGATCTGTACTACCGTTTGCGGGTGGTGGAGTTGCAGATCCCGCCCCTGCGGGAACGCCAGGAGGATATCCTGCCCCTGGCGCGTTTTTTTCTCAAAAAGATGGTGGGTGACCGGGAAAACCCCATAACCGGTTTCACCCAGGATGCCGCGGACCTGATGGTGCGCTACGATTGGCCGGGAAACGTACGGGAGTTGCAGAACGCCGTGGAGTACGCGGTCACCATGTGTCAGGAAAGCCGGATCGACTACAGCGACCTGCCGGGAGAGTTGCGCGCCATGTTCCTGAAGCCGCCCGCGATAACGGGCGATATCCGTCCCCTGGACGAGATCGAGCGCGACTATATCCTGGGGGTCCTGCACGCCGTTGCCGGCAACAAGTCCGTGGCGGCAAAGAAATTGAATATCGGCATAGCCACCCTTTATCGCAAGATCAGGAAGCACAAGCTGCTTGTCGATACCAGGCAGGCATAGGCGCAAGGGGGCTGCCGGCCTGGGCGCCGGGCAGGGCAGGGGAGCATGGCTTCGCCAGGGCGGGGCTTCACGTGGAGGAAACACCGATTTCGGGATTCCGGGCCAGCGTTATGCTGGGGGAGGGTTCATGGAGATGCATGAAGAGGCGCGAAAAAGGATTGTCGAACTTATCGCAACGGGCGATGAGGTGCTTGCAACCAGGCGGAGCCCCGGTACACCAGCCATCGGTGATTTTCTCATCGATCCGCAATCGGCCTATCAATGGGCTACGGACGTCCAGAACCTGCTGGTGAATCTCTTCGGCCTGGAGAGCTACTACTATAGGACCTTTTCCTATCTCATCGACAGGCATCTGACGTTTTCGCCGGCGTGCCGCGCCCTTGACCTCCTCATAGCCGCGAAAGAGGCGTACGAAAGCAACGGCGCCTGCGCTGACCCGCCGGCTTTTTCAAGCTGACCGGCAGGGCAGGGGTATTCCTTCCCCGTTTTCCGGGTGGCATAACGAACGAGGACCTGGGCGATCAGACCCAGGTCCTCGTTGTCTTTTTGGGGGAGCGGGGGCAGGCCTTGAAGGGAGCATGGTGGCGGCTTGGATTGTGTCCGCTGGCCGGATGCACAGAAACTGCAAACCTACTGAGGGGAGTAGGGAACATACCGGTTTACGAAGACGGGCTTTCGCTCGGACGTTGCCGTGGCAAGTATTCCCTTCAGCAGGGGGCTGCGGCACAGGGAACGGGCAAACCTTTTTACCGGTGCCTCACATTCGATCCACAAGCCAAATGCCACGATCACGATTCCGCACAACGTAATGGGTTCCATGATATCCCTCCTGGATTTTTCGCCTACAGTTGCCGAAAGACGCCAATCACCTTGCCGACGATGGTAACTTCGCCATCCTCCGGGCGAACGATGATCGGCTCCATGTCCGGGTTTTCCGGTTGCAGCCGGATGTGGCCGGACTCCCGAAAGAACCGCTTGACAGTCGCGTCGCCATCGACCATGGCGACCACGATCTCCCGGTTGCCGGCATCCTTTTGCGGGCGTACCAGGACAAGGTCGCCGTCAAAGATGCCGGCGGTAATCATCGACTCGCCGCTGACCCGCAAAAAGAAACAGCCCTCTCCCCTGACCGCCACCTGATCGACTGAAAAGTATCCCTGTATATCCTCGATAGCCGTGGAGAGTTGTCCTGCCCGAACGGTGCCAACGATAGGCAGGGACACGTTTCTGCCATGGGGCGCCGTCAGGGTGATCCCCCGGTTCACGTTTTCCCGTTTGATATAACCTTTGCGCTCCAACGCATCCAGGTGCCTCATGACGGGCAGTGTGCCGGACACGTTCAGGTGCCTGGCGATATCCCGCTGGCTGGGCGGGAAGCCTTTGCTGTCGGAATAGGACACGATGAACTGGAACACCTGGCGTTGGCGTTGCGTCAGTTCTTTCGGTGATTGTGCCGCATACGTAGTCATATGACTACGTATAGCGAATTCGGCCGGTACTGTCAAGAATAGAAATACCGGTTCGCGAGTGCTGCGATAAAAGAATGGAAGTGCGCGACAACCGATTCCGGTGAAGTGCTGGCTGTCAAGGCACAGGACACGTGAAAACGAAAGGGGCCGCTGACTGCGCTCCTTTCACCGGACTGCACATATGTGTGTTCTTCTTTGCTAATCAGGACGGAGGTTCCCCGGAGAGCTCATGGCCTTCCGGGCACGACGTTCGCAAGAGTGGGCTTTGGGATGGAAGATGTGTTTGGCGGCACTATCGGGAGAGGGGTTTGTGTTGGCGCAGGGACATGTTATCCCGCCGCGGCAGGGCCGATCACATTTAGTCACGTATATGGTAATGGGAATATTGCAACGGTGTGTGTTTGCATGGACATACGATAAACGCCGGGATGAATATGGTAGACTTCACCGGGGAGATGTATGCGCGGTTTGCGTGCCATGCTGGTCATGATAGATTGATTTTGAGAGTTGTCAGCTTGGGCGACCCGGGGAGGGGCTTACTGGGGCTTTCACCCGGCGGCAAAATTGCATGGCCTACCGGCAAACACCGGGAGGACACCATGGAACCACTGGACAGGGAGACGGCGGCAAAGCTGTTCAACCACTACCGCAAACAACGAGACGGCATCAGGAACAGTCCAGAGATGGCCTCCGTCTGCCTCATTTGCGGCTCCATCCACATCAGCCCCCATCCGGGCGACGGCCGCATGCTGGTCTGCCGCAACTGCGGTTTCGCCTTTTACCGCTATCCCTGTCCGGCATGCGGCGCCACCATCGACGGGCGCGACCCGCGCAACCCCGGCTGCCGCGAGTGCGGGGAACGGATCTGCACCTGCGGGGCCTGCGACTGCCCAACCAACGCCCCCCCCCTGAGGAAAAAAGCGGCAGACCCGCCTCCCTTTTCCCCGCTTGTCCCCGCCGACCGGCGCACCTCGCCCCGTGCCCGCCTCCAGGCAATTAAACGCTGAACATATTTGTCCGCCACCCGATAAGGGACGGTAACTATCACCAAGGCCGGAAAACTTTTTCCGGTATTTCTTCTGGTTCCAGATGGTCCCATTAAGGCAAAACCACCCGAAGACAGAGTACAGGTATTCAAAACTCGATTGACACCGTTACTTACTGGTGCCCCAGGTACGCTTCCTTCACCCGCGGGTCGTGGGCGAGCTCCTGCGAGGATCCGCCGAGAACAATGCGACCGTTTTCCAAGACGTAGCCGCGATGGGCTATTTTCAGGGCCATGTTGGCATTTTGCTCCACCAGCAGGATCGTGGTCCCCCGGGTGTTGATCTCCCTGATCACCTGGAAGACCTCCTTCACCAAAAGCGGCGAAAGACCCATGGACGGCTCGTCCAACAGCATGACCCGGCAGTCGGTCATCATGGCCCGCCCAAGGGCAAGCATCTGCTGCTCGCCTCCACTCAGCGTGCCGGCCAATTGCGACTTCCGCTCCTCCAACCGGGGGAAAATCCGGAACACCTCCCGGCGCAGATTGGGAAGGGCACTCTTCCTCTTGCAGGTCCAGCTACCCAGGTTCAGGTTTTCCAGCACGGTAAGGCTCGGGAAGATGCCCCTCCCTTCGGGTACGTGCGCGATACCCTGCGACACGACGTCATGCACCGGCACCTGGGTGATACTCTTCCCTTGAAAGAGGATATCCCCCCGGTCAATGGGGAGCAGGCGGGATATCGCCCGCAGCGCGGTGGTTTTACCGGCGCCGTTGGCGCCTAAAAGGGAAACGATTTCCCCCTCATCTATATGCAGGTCTATCTCCTCCAACGCCTTTATGGCGCCGTAGGAGACGCCGATACCCTTGATCTCCAACAGACTCACAGGCTGTCCTCCTCGTCGCCCAGGTAGGCCTTGATCACCACCGGGTCGCCGGTTACCTCATGGGGGTTTCCACCTGCTATGGTCCTCCCGAAATCCATCACCTGGACATATTGACACAATTTCAGAACCACCGGCATATGGTGCTCTATCAGGAGGATGGAGAGGTCGAAATCCCGGTGGATGTCCCGGATGAGCCCGATCAGCCCATCCACCTCGGTGGGGTTCATGCCGGCCGCCGGTTCGTCTAAAAGTAGCACTCGCGGATCGGTCGCCAGGGCCCGGGCGATCTCCAGCCGCCGCTGCTCGCCATAGGGGAGGTTCTCGGCCAGCTCGTTGCGGCGCTCCGCAAGCCCAAAACGCTCGAGAAACGCCAAGCTCTCCCGTGCGACCTGCTGCTCCCGGCTCTTGAAGCGGGGGAGGTGGAATACCGCATCCCATAACCCGTAGCCCATGCGCTGGTGGAACGCGGTAACGATGTTGTCCCAGACGCTCATCTTGCCGAAAAGACGTATGTTTTGAAAGGTGCGGGCGATGCCGCGGCGGGAGATCTCGTCGGAGGGGATCCCCGAAACCTCGTCGCCCGCGAGCACGACCCGGCCGGTGTCGGGGCGATAGATGCCGGTGATCAGGTTGAAGACGGTGGTTTTTCCCGCACCGTTGGGACCGATGATTCCCTGGATATCACCCGCTCCCAGATCGAGGGAGAAGCCGTCGACCGCCCTCAGACCGCCGAAAGACTTGGAGAGGTTCTCGATCTTAAGCACCTTCCCCTCCCGTCTGTTTCCGATCCGGCATGAGCCAGCGCCACTCGCGGTTTCCCATGAGGCCGTACTGGCGGGTCAGCATGATGAACACCAAGATCAAGGGGCTTAAGAGCATGCGCAGGTCCGCCAACTGCGGCGCGATGAGGCCGAGGATGTTGCGTAGCAGCTCCATGAGGAGGGTGTAAGCCACGACCCCCAGGATGGAGCCGGAAAGGCTTCCCATGCCTCCCAGGTAGAGCATGACCAGGATGTCCGTGGTCTTCAGGTAATCGAAGCTCTTCGGCGTGATGAACTGCTGGTACCCGGCGTAGAGCCCCCCGGCCAGACCGGCGAAGGTGGCGGCGACGGTGAAGGCTAAGTTCTTGACCCGGTTCACGTCGATCCCGATCAGCTCGCCGGCGATGGCGTTCTCCCGGATGCACAGCCACATCCGGCCGTAGACCGAATCTACCAGGTTGCGCAGGATCCAATAGCTGAGCACCGTGCATAGGGCCACCGTCGCCAAGTCGGTTCCCTTGGGAATCGCGGTTAGACCACGGGGTCCTCCCAGGTAGTCGATGTTCTGGATGGCATTCACGATGATCATGTTGAAGCCGAGGGTGATGATGGCCAAGTAATCCCCCACGGTCTTAAAGGTGACCCGCCCTACCAGATAGCCGATGACTCCCGCCGCGAGGGCTCCGCCCGCCAAGGAAACCGGGATGCGCAACAGGACGGGCAGATGCAGCTTCAGGGCGATCAGCGCGGCGACGTAGGCGCCCACCGCCATGAAACCGGCATGTCCCAGGGCAAACTCGCCCAGATAGCCGTTGACCAGGTTGAGGCTCGCCACCAGGATGATGTTGATCCCGATCACGGTGAGAATGTGCAGGTAATAGTTGTTGAAGAGGCCGACACTGCCCAGAAACTGCACCAAAGCCGCGACAATGAACGTGGCGATGGCGACATTTCGGAAGTTGAGCGGCGTTTTCCCTTGGTGTTCTGCCATGTTTATACCTTTTTCAGCGCGGCCCTACCCATGATCCCGTTGGGCCGAATCAGAAGGAGGATGATCAGCAGGCCAAAGGCGATGCCGTTTTTCAAGTTGGAGGAAAGGTAGGCGACGGTGAGTACCTCGACGCCCGCAAGCAGAAAGGAGCCGATGACCGCTCCCTCGATGGAGCCAATCCCGCCGATGACCGCGGCGATGAACGCCTTCCACCCCAGGTCGATCCCCATGTACGGGTCGATGGAGTAGGCCTGCCCGAAGAAAATGCCGCCGGCTGCGGCCAGGGCCGAGCCGACGGCAAAGGTGGTGGCGATGATGAGATTGAGGTTGACCCCCATGAGCTGGACCGCATCCCTGTTGTCGGCCACGGCCCGCATGGCCGTGCCGAGCAGGGTCTTGTTGACGAAGATCCAGAGGATTACCATGAGGGAGAGGGAGATCAGAATGACCAGAAGCTTGTCTTCGGTGATCACCACGCCGTTGGCGAGCCTCAACACCTTGTTGGGGAGCTGCGCCGGGATTTGGCGTGCCTGGGGCCCCACCAGTATCCGCACCAGGTTCTCAAGGAAGATCCCCACCCCAAGGGCCGTGATGACGAGCGACATCCGCTGGGCGTTGCGCAGCTTGCGGTAGGCGACCCGTTCGATCAGGACCCCGATCATGGCGGTCAGGAGCATGGCCAAGGGGATCATGGCCGCCACCGGGAGCCCCGGGATGATGGCCACCAGGAGAAAGCCGATGAATCCGCCGAGCATGAAGATGTCGCCGTGGGCGAAGTTGATCAGCCGGATGGTCCCGTAAACCATGGTGTAGCCGAGGGCGATCAAGGCATAGACCGCCCCCAGTTGCGCGGCATTGAGCAGTTGCTGAATTGCGGTAGCGAGCACTAATTCACCGCGGAGTCAAAGACGAACTTGCCGTTTTCGACACGGATCATCACGGCACCCTTGATCGGGTCGCCGGAGCCGTTGTAGGTGATGACGCCGGTCACGCCGTCGAAGTTCTTGGTGCCGGCGAGGGCGTCCCTGATCGCCTTCGAATCGAGTTTCCCCGCCTTCTCCATGGCATTGACGAGGAGGTAGACCGAGTCGTAGGTAAGGGCAGCAGCGGCATCGACTTGGGTGTTGTATTTCTTGGCGTAGCTGGCGATGAACTTTTTGGAGGCCGGGCGGTCCACATCCGGCGAGTAGTGGTTGGAGAAGTAGGTCCCCTCCATGTCCTTGCCGCCCATCTTGATCAGTTCCTGGTTATCCCAGCCGTCGCTTCCGATGAACTTGCAGGTCATGCCGAGTTTGCGGGCCTGCTGGACCTGGAGCGGCACGTCGTTGAAGTAGTTGGGGAGGAAGAGGACGTCCGGGGCGGCCCCCTTGATCTTGCTCAGCTGGGCCGAGAAATCCTTGTCGTTGGTGTTGTAGGTTTCGAAACCGACGATCTTGCCACCGGCCTTGGTGAACTCGTTCCGGAACACCTCGGCGATCCCCTTGTTGTAATCGCTGGCCACGTCGTAGAGCACGGCCGCGGTGCCCGCTTTCATCTTGCCGCGGGCGAAGCCCGCCACCGCCTTGCCCTGGAAGGGGTCGATGAAGCAGGCGCGGAACACGAAGCGCTTGTCCTTGGTCACGTTGGGGTTGGTAGACCAAGGGGATATCTGGGGGATCCCGGCGGCCTCGGCGATGGGGGCGCCGGCGTTGGAGCATTTGCTGGACTGGGAACCGATGATCGCCGCAACCTTGTCCTGGTTGATCAGCTTCTGGAAGACGGTGGCAGCCGCTTCCGGTTTGTTCTCGTCATCCTCGATGATGAAAGTTACCTTCTGCTTGGTGCCGCCGATGGTGATGCCCCCCTTGGCGTTGATCTCCTCCTGGGCTAGAAGAACCGCGTTCTTGGTGGACTGCCCCAGGGCGGCGATATCGCCGGAGATGGGGGCCGAGACCCCGATCTTCACCCCTTTGTCCTGACAGCCGGTAAGACAGACGAGAACAGACAGTGCCGATAGCAACCATACCGATTTTTTCATCTTAGCCCCTCCTTGTAGTGTCCTTCATTGTTCTTTGCCAGAGGCAAACATCGCATGTTTGCAAGGTTGTAAGTGGAGGAGTATACAAGTACTTGGTGATGGAAAGCCACCTGAAGCGTTGGAAGCTCCTCTCAACAGCGGGTCCGCAACGCTCATTCATGAACGCGGTCTCTCAGGGGTGGAACAATGTAGGCCCGAAACCCCTTGAACTAGCAGCGTGGAGCGGCATGAAGTATTGTCCTTCTACACGGTCGCCCCTTTGCGGACAGGGTTTTTCAATACCACATGCCCGGTCGTAAATAAAGGTTTAACTTGCCTAAACGTGCCGCCGAGGGCCGGTCGTCCTCTGGTTATGTGAGAATGAGGGACTTAGGTGGTGTCCGTCCGGAAACGGCATTTTTCTGAACTTCGCAGTGGAAAGTTCGGCACAAGGCAGGCCAAACTCGTAGACGGGTACGGTCCCATCTCCAGACGGGCGAAGGCTCTGAACCAGTTGGCAATCCTCAAGATGGAAGGTTTGCTGACTGATTTTCGCTTGCAAACGTTCAGCAGAATGCATAAATACTAAGCTTTTGGTCAAAGCATTGTCAAAGTCTTCGATCAAACAACGTGCTCGCATGCAAGCCGACATTCGCCGGGGTGGTTTTCTGTCAGCGGTCCCTGCATGTCGTTGCTCCCTATATCCAGTGCCTTTTTTTCCGGCCAAACTCAATCCCGAGTTTGTCCATCCGCGTCCTCAGGGTATTCGGGTTGATGCCCAATATCTCCGCCGCTCCGCCCGGACCATGGATTTTGCCCTTCGTCATGTTCAATGTTTTGGCGATGTGTAACGAGACTACTTCGTCAATGGTCAATGTGCTGGTGATTCCGTCAATGGCATGACTCGTAACGACGGACTCGATTTCTCTATTAAGCGGCAACGAGTCAAACATCAAAGCTCCTCCCCGGTATTTTATCAGTTCCCGTTCCACCAGGTTTTCCAGTTCCCGGATATTGCCCTGCCAATCATAGTCCAGTAAACGCTTGATGGCCCCAGGAGCGATGGGTGGCGGTTGCTTGATGTTCAAACTTGCGGATTTCTTTTCGACGAAATACCTGGCAAGGTCCGGAATGTCCTCCTTGCGGTGGCGCAGCGGGGGAATGATTATGGGAAAGACGTTGAGTCTGAACCAAAGGTCCTCCCGGAATTGGTTCTCGGATACCATTTGTTCCAGGTTGCGATGCGTGGCGGCAATGACCCGAATGTCGACCTTGATCGGATGGGTGCCCCCGACCCGCTCAATCTCATGATATTGCAGTACGCGTAGCAGTCGCACCTGTGCCTGCGGCGGAAGTTCGCCTATTTCATCCAGAAAAATGGTGCCGCCGGAAGCGCGTTCGAAGCGGCCTTTCTTTTCCGTAATCGCTCCTGTGAACGCCCCTTTTTCATGGCCAAACAATTCGCTGTCGATGAGGTTTTCCGGTATTGCGCCACAATTTATCTTGATAAACGGCCCGTTTTTCACCTTGGAAGAGAAGTGGATCGCATTGGCAATCATCTCCTTGCCGGTCCCGGTTTCGCCGAGGATCAGAACCGGATTCTTCAGTGGTGCGACCTGCTGCACCATCTCCAATACGTTTTTCAGGCCGGAACTGGTGCCGACAATCTTGTCCAATGAGCTCTGAAACAGTTCGTTGCTGAGAAATTGGTTGTTATCCATGAGTTTGTCCCGATTGTTAAGGACTATTTCATGGCTGAGGGCATTGTAGAGGGCAATGGAGAACGGCTGGCGGACGGTTTCGAGTAGTTCCACATGGGATGAATTGTACTTGTTTTTGCCGGCAACCCGCAGGTGCAGCCAGCCCAACGGCTTTTCTCCATTGAACAACGGCAAGGAAATATCGGAATTGTTTCGTAGTTTGAAAAGAGGGTCAGCCAGGAGCATATGCTCTTCCGGGACTGCCAGGCTGGCGATGAATGTCTTTCTGTTTTGCCGTATGAATGCCTGCATCATATCCATGAGTTGCTTTGAAACGGGTATGAAGTCGTCGATCATGTCGGAATGCTCATTCCCTACGCGGCCGATCCTTCTGAGCGCTTTCTGGTTGGCATCGGGGATGGCATAGGTAAGGGCGTCCAGCGGAAAATATCTGCTCATGTACTCGAATACGCAGGCCAGTGCTGTCTTGGTATCCAGGCTGCTGAAGATTCTGATCGTAACCTCTCTGAAAAAATCATCCTTTTTTACCAGCCCCATCGCTTCCCCCGTCCTCGCCCGGCAAAGATCCAAATACTGTATTTCACAATATTGCACAATCTACGGCATGCCACAATTGTAAACAACGGCATCCCGTAATTATCACTTTGATAAACGCTAACGCTATGAAATAAAACGAAAAATTTGTTGGCACAATTGTGGCTATTGTCAGCCATTTTTGTAGTCCTTGATGCAGCAGAAAGTGACGGTTTGTCATTTTCGTTGGCCCGCTGCGCGCGATGCATGGATCGGGTGATCCCCGATAACAATCAGAAAGTGCAAAGGAGGTAACAGTGCGCAATGTATTGGCGAGGTATGCGTTGGTTATGTGGTTGCTGTGCGGTTTGCTGCTTTTCGGTGGGGCAGTGGAATCGCGGGCATTCGAGAGCGGGGGGTACGTCACCCCTGAAAGCGTGAGCCAGCAGGTATCGCCGGGGCAACTGCAGGAGAGCTATGCCGGGGTTGGTCTGGGGGGGACAAAGGTGTATGCCACTCTGACCTCCCG
Organism: Geobacter sp. FeAm09; assembly: GCF_008330225.1. NCBI lineage: Bacteria > Pseudomonadati > Thermodesulfobacteriota > Desulfuromonadia > Geobacterales > Geobacteraceae > Geobacter > Geobacter sp. FeAm09. The sequence goes on from NZ_CP042466.1 coordinate 1,202,171, forward strand.
CTACCGGCTTCGCGTCAACGACTACGCAAGCGACCAGGACTTTTACCAGTACCTCCGCATCCGCACGGATGCAATGAAGCTCGGCCAGGGCACGGTCCGCCTCTCCACCTATGCACGTTTTGCCCAGGATCTGGATGGCGATTACCGTAAAAGCGATAATTACTACTTCTTCCGTGACGCCCTGGACGCGCAATTGCGCCATGACGACTGGGCGCCGCGATTGTACCTCGGCACTGCGACCCTGGACGGCGTCATCAAAAACACGACCCTCAATCTGGGACGGGTCAACCTGGCCCACCAGAATGCGTTCCTGCTCGACGGGGGCGACGCCACCGTGAAGCTGGGCGATGCCGTATCCGCCTATGTGTACGGCGGCAAGCCGGTCAGCTTTTACTATCACACGGGGGGCGACACCCTGGTGGGCGGCGGGGTCACGGTGAAGGCGGCCCGGCATACCAGCCTGGGAGCCGAATATGTCCGTCTGCACGTCAAGGGCGACAACAACGACTACACCAAGCTGCGGATCGACCAGGGCATCCCCAACGGCACCATCGCCCTTGCCTACACCATGCTGGACGATGCCGGCACGGTGAATGCCGATGTCGCCTATGAGATCGCCGCCACCAACACGATCCTCACCGCCAAATACGAAGGTCTGTTGAAAGATGTCGGCAACCTCAACAACTATGTGGTCAATCCGTTGACGAACACCCTGCTTGACGAGAGCCGCTACAACAAATACGAGGCCGGCGTCTACCAAGCCTTCCTGAAGTACTTTGCCGTCGGCGCAACCTATGCGCAGCGAATCGTTTCGGGAAGCCAGAACCTGGACAACCGCAGCTATGCACGGGTGGGCGGCAAGTTCGACATAATCGGCCTGCCCTCCGACAATACCTACATCTCCCTCAGCGCCGACTACTGGGGCGTGAAAGCCACGGCCACCACCGCCAAGAACGCCAGTGTCCAATACGGGGCGCAGGTCAACCAGAAAATTACCCCGAAAGTGGACGTCTGGGGCGGCACTTCCTACAACCGTTACGACTATGACATCAACCCGAACCTGAGCGGGGAGCGCCGCATGTCCTGGGCGCGGTCGTACTATGTGGGCGCCCAGTACCAACCGACCAGACACATAAGCTTCATGGCCGACCTGAGCCTGGAGCACGGCAGCTTTTACAACGACATCAGCAACAGCCTCAACACGAACTACAAATCCGAGATTTGGGCGAACCTAATATTCTAGCGAGAGGAGGACAAATGAAAACGAACGTAACGGCAGTATCGGCGGTTCTTGCCATGCTTCTCGCGACAGCGCCGGTTGTTGTCTGTGCCGCAGCATCGAACAAACCGTCCAGCCACGACATTTCGTGGCTCCATCGTCACGGCCCGGCGAGCAAGGCGCACATTGAGGAGTGTCTGGAATGCCATACGGACAGGGTGTCGTGCATCCAGTGCCACAAGGAGGTGGCGCCGCGCAACCATACGCCATCATGGGCCAAGACCGGGCACGGCCTGGAAGCGCGATGGGACCGTTCGGCCTGCACCGCCTGCCACACGGAAGACAGCTGCATCGAGTGCCACCAGAGCACGCGCCCCTCAAGTCACCGTCGCGGCTGGGGCGGCTTGGGCAGCACGTTGCAGACCCACTGCGGCAGCTGTCACTACCCCGTGAAGGACACCACCTGCTTTGTGTGTCACAAGACGGCGCATGCACCCAATGCCCATTAACCATGTCTCGGCATCGTCAACAGACTAAATAACAGCTCGGATCAGGAGGGTCTATTATGAAGATAATGGAGATATTTACCCAAAAGAAGGTTTCACGACGGAGTGTTTTGAAGGCCATGTCCGCCACCGCAGCCGCCGCAACCATACCCGGCTGCGGCGGTAGCGGCGGGAAAGCGTATGAGGGAACCGACCAGAACCTGGTGCCGCCGGAGATAACCGGCAGCTACGTCTTGGGCGCCGCACCCCATAACTGCGGTGGAGGGTGCGTCAGCAAGTTCTATGTGGAAAACGGCATCGTCAAACGGATCGTGACCGACGAGGACCGGGACGATGGCGACGTCTTCGCGGGTAAATCGCAGATACGCTCCTGTGCCCGGTGCCGTTCGAAGGCGGATTGGTGGTACCGTAACGACCGGCTGACCAAGCCGCTGAAACAGACAAAGCAGCGCGGCGACATCACGGGGTTCGTCGAGATCTCATGGGATCAGGCGGTCACCGAGATTGCCGCGAAGATGAAGAATATCTACGCCACCTATGGCGGGACGTCGATTTTCAATCTTCTCGCCCCTTCGGACCGGTCGGACCAGAGCAACAACATTGCCCGGCTCACCCGGCTGTTCGGAGCGGACTCCGGCACCGTGCCGTGGGTCCTGGACTTCAGCTACGGGCAACATACCTATTCCTACTTCTTTGTCGATCACGACGGTCTCGTCAACCGTCCGACGGCGACATGCGTGGCCCTCAGGTCCGCCAACTACCGGTCCGATGTGGTGAATTCCGACAACCTGGTGCTCTGGGGCTACAACCCGGCAGAGACGAGGGCCGGGGCGCAAACCGCCTGGTTCGTTACCAACGCCCGGGAAAAGGGGGTCAACGTCACCGTCATCGACCCGCGTTATACGAGAACCGCCGAGGCAATGGCCGACGATTATGTGGGCATAACCGCCGGCACCGATGCCGCCCTCATGTTGAGCATGCTGTACTACATGATCGTCAATACCTGGGACGAGAACGGCAACCTGATGGCGAACCCCATGCTCGATGAGGCGTTTATCAGGAAATACGTGCACGGCTTCTTCGACGACACCTCCCCGAAACACTATTACGCCGATATTGCCGCAAACCCGACGGCATATCAGGTGCCGGCCGGCGCCTCCCTGTCGGCGTATATCCTCGGCACGGACGACCGGCTGACGAAAGCGGCCATGTCTGCCGCCGCTGCGGCGTATACCGGCATGCCGGCAGGCACGAAGATCAACCAGGCGACCTCGGTCTACCCGAAAACCATCGGCTATAACGTGAATGACTCCGACGCGTTATACAACAAGGTCGCTCCCATGTACGGCCAGACGCCCAAGACTCCCGAGTGGGCGTCTGCGATAACGGGGGTTCGCGTGGCCAAGATTCAGGCGCTGGCAACCATGTACGCCACCAAAAAGGTGACCACATGGGTCGGCGGGTCCATACAGCGGCATACCGAGGGGGAACAGCCGGTGAATCTGGGGCCGATCCTGGCCGCGGTGACGAAAAATTTCGGCCAGGCAGGCCGGAGTTACGGTTTCCCCTTCGAGGTCGAGTATAAATACCCCGGCACCATGTCGGACAAGGTCGCGCTGAACGGCGGGGCCGCGAATGGTGCCAGCATCTCCGGCGATACGTACGATTTTTCGAAATTGACCCTGCAGGGGGGCGAGTTGGGCCCGTATGCCGGCAATACGGCGAGATACAGCCCGACCGGTGTCGCCGCCACCATGAACGGCATCGCCATTACCGTATGGCCCGACTATGTCAGGAACGCGGGGAAAACCGGCAAATCAAAATGGAACTACTCCAGAAGCATCAATTCAACAAAACCTGTTAAGGGGCTCATCTGCTTTGGTGGCAACTTCATGAGTCACTCACCCAATCTGAAGGATATTACCGACCTTTTGACAACAAAAGGTTCCAACGGAACGTACGACATTGAATTGGTGTTGACCGGCGACATGTTTTTCACCGCGAGCTCCGCACTGTCCGATTACGTTCTTCCCTGTGCGGGACCAGGTGAAAAATGGGGCGAGACCTGCGGCTGGCTGACCGCTGAAGCGGTCGTCATGCCCAAGATTACCGACCCGCCGGGCGAAGCGAAAAATGAATTCGAAATTGCCCGGCTGATTGCCGCAAAACTGGGGCTGGAAGGCACCTATAAAACGGTGGGCGACGGGACGGGCACCGTGGTCAACTCTGATTACGAATGGTCCAAATACAACTGGAACCAGGGCTATGCGGCAGGCCAGATCGACCAGGATTGGGATGCGATTCAGAAAGTAGGCGGTGTCAACATGTGGGACCAGCGGGCAAGCAAAGTTAAGGTGATTGCCAAGCAAAAGTATTATCAGGACCCCGCAGCCAACCCGCTGAACACCCTTTCGGGCAAAATAGAGGCGTATTGCCAAGCCATGACCGAAGACTATGAAGCATCGAAGATGAACAACATCGACACCAGAACGACGGATGCCGACGGCACGGCAAGCCTGTACAACGGCGGCCGCATATACACCGCCTCCACGGCGGCAAGTGCGGCCAATCGCAGGTTCGTCTATCCTATCCCGATGTATATCCCCCCGTGGAAGGGCTCCATGCCGATGGGTCCCATCCTGACCTGCTCGGCAGGTCGGCAGCCGGGTATACCTTCAGGAAACAGGTCAACCATTATCTGTATCGGGCACACTCGACCTTGAACAACGTCGGCCTTCTGGATGAACTGTACAAGCGGGATGCAAACGGCAACAGGGCCTACCTCAACCCCGCCAGGAGCGTTGCCGACGGTGTGTGGGACGATGGCGTCTATGAACCGGTCTATATCAACCCCGCCCACGCCAGCGGGCTCAACCTTGTGGAAGGGGACCGGGTGATAGTCTCCAGCGCGACCGGCTCAACCTACGGTTCCGTGAAGTTTACCAACAGAATAGCTCCCAACAATGTAGGCATCGGGGACGGCGCGTATTTCAAGCTCAACGCATTTGGGGTTGATATCGGCGGGGCATCGAACGGCCTCACCTCCGGCAGGCCATCGCGTATCTGTTTCAGCATGGCAATGTGCAGCGATGACCGCGTAAAAATTGTGAAAGCATAGGGGGAAAGATACCATGGAACAAAAAGGATTTTACCTGGATCAGACAAGGTGTGCTGCGTGCGACACGTGTTTGGTGGCCTGCAAGGGGTGGAACGGCATCAAGCCGGGCCCGGCATTCTGGCGGAAACGCATAGAAACGGAGGTCGGCGGCTACCCGAACCTCGTTATCTATCAACTGCCCATGAGCTGCAATCACTGTGCAAACCCGGCGTGCATCGCGGTGTGCCCCATGGGTACCATTTATAAGCGGGAAGAGGATGGCGTCGTCATTGTCAATCGCGATGGCTGCATCGGTTGCAAGGCTTGCCAGGCTGCATGCCCTTTTGGAGCGCCCCAGTTTGCCGACGACACCCAGGAACCTGCCAAGCAGTCGTCATGGCGGATTGACCACCCGATGCAGAAGTGTACCGCCTGCTGGGACAGGACTGCAGCCAATAAAAAGCCCGCATGCGTTGCCAGCTGTCCTACAAGAGCCCTGGACTTCGATACCATCGACAACCTCAAGGCCACATACCCGAGTGCCACGACCAGTGCAGTCGGCTTGCCGAATACCAGCCACAATGCCGCCGGCACGGCCCTGGAAAAAGATACGCTGCCCTCTATTTTGTTTAAGCGCAAGTAGCCGGTTCTCGGACACTGCTCGGGTGCGCGAATTCAGGCAGGGGTGGCCAAGGGTGCCGCCCCTGCCTGATGGATGATCGGGCCGCAGCCTTTTAATGGCTCATAATAGCCAGATTGATGCGGCCAGCCAGAATGGGGGAGACATGTACCAGGAACAATTGAACTTTGAAGGATTCATGAGAGGACGTATTGCCATTTACTCGACGCTTTCGATGCTATTCGGCGAATTCATCACATATGACCGCATGGCACTTTTACATGAAATTGTCTGCAACTACCTACGCGTTATAGATATTCCAGAGGATCGGGATGAGCTCGCCTCTTCATCTGAAAAACTGGGATCGTGGCTTACTGTCAATAAAGATAGAAAGAATGACGAAGCGTTCAATCTTGATCTCGCGAGGGAGCATACGGCATTTTTTGCCTTGGGAAAATACAAGGTTCCGGATACCGCATCGGCTACCCTTTCCAATGACAGGCTGGTGAAACGTGAACAATGGGAAAAGTGCAGGAGATTTTATCAAAAATTCGGTTTTAAAATGAAAGATGGCTCAACAAAATACGACGATTGTTTTGATGTGCAATGCTTATTTATGGAATCATTGATTGAGAAGACGCTATCAGATAAGGACGATCAAAATATTATGAAATTATTGAACGCTCAGGTCGAGTTTCTTGATGGACATGTACTTAACTGGATAGGCGTATTCGGTCGTAATCTTAAGAATAAGGCACAAGATGGAAGCATCTATCAAGCGATTGCCATGATTCCGAAAGTGCTGGTCAAAATTGACCGGGAAAATATCTCGGAATTGATTGCGGCGTAATCGCGCGTGCGGCACGAACGGTCAACCGGCGGTCACAACGTGGCGTCAGGCCTCGGATCATACCGTGCCGGATTTGATGAGTGCCATTACCCAAGGAGCCAGACACCCTATGGTTACGGATATCTCCAGAGCTACGCTGGGATTGATACAAGGCAGAAGATTCAAGCAGGATGCTGCCAGATACGTTGACTCCTATGAAAAATTCATGGCACGCGTCGTTGAGTTGGGAATAGGCGTGGACGAGGAGCCTCCCACGAGCGGCCGCAACGAATACCGGCTCTCCGCCACGGAGGTGCACAAAGGGATCGGGGGAAAAAATTGGTACTACGGCACCGTGTCCCCTGCCTGCATCGATTGCCGGACGGGCGCGTGCTCTAAGACGGTCTTTCACACCCTAGCCTGCAACCGGGACTGTTTTTTCTGTGCGAACAGGAACCAGGCGGAGTACGGCCACTTCACCAAGAGTGTCAACGATGCCGAAAAAGAGCTGGAGCAAGCTGATTCCGGTTCGGGCTACACGTCACTGGCCCTTACCGGCGGTGAGCCCCTGCTGTTCCCGGAAAAGGCGCTCTCCTTTTTCCAATTTGCCGCCGAAAGATATCCGGGCGCCCATAAACGCCTCTACACCAACGGCGACCTCCTCACCGACGAACGTGCCGCGCAACTTGCAGAGGCGGGGTTGAACGAAATCCGCATCAGCGTCAAGATCGACGCTGGCGGGGAAGCAGCCATGGCCTCAACCCTGGAAAAACTCTCCCTGGCAAAACGCCACATACCTTCTGTGCTGGTGGAGATGCCCGTCATCCCCGGTACGGTGGAGACCATGAAAAGGCTTTTTCTCAGCCTGGAGGACCGCGGCATAGACGGCATCAACATCCTGGAGTTCCTCTACCCCTGGACCAACGGGGCCGATTACGCGGCACAAGGCCACAAGCTGAAGAAAAAACCGTACCGCGTTCTGTATTCCTACAATTACGCGGGCGGCCTCCCCATTGCGGGAAGCGAAGATGCCTGCTTCGAACTCCTCGAATTTGCCGCCGCAAAGAGGCTGAAGCTGAATGTGCATTACTGCTCATTGGAAAATAAGCTCACCGCACAGATATACCATCAGAATGCGACCGCCAGGCTCATGCCGCACGAAGTGCTGTCGGACAAGGATTTCTTTATAAAAATAGCCCGGGCCTACAACACAAATGCCAAAAAAGTAAAAAAGTATCTCGACAAGGTGGCTCCCGGTTCCTATCAGCTCGCCGGCGATTACCTGGAATTTCACCCGCGGCACATTTCCGGGCTTACGGGAATCGACGAGATTGCCCTTACCTGCAATGTCGTGGAACGGACAAACAACGGTTCCCAAATGAGGGAGATAAAGATAGATCTGGTCACCCCGGCTACCTTTGACTATGCCAGCGACATTTAGGGCTGACCATTCATCTGGAATTGCCTGATGTTTTGCAGGCAACGGCAAAGGCACCACACATGGCATTATATTCAAATATTGTCGGGGAGTTGCTCGGCCGGCTTTCGGAGTATTTCGTTATAAACAGCTCCAGGTGCGTGCGGGTGCGCCATAAAGCCGCCCAATGCTCGGCATGCATGGACGTCTGTTCGGCAGATGCCATCACGATCACCGCTGCCGGAGGCCGTGTGCTTGTGGACTGGTCGCGGTGTTCCGACTGCGGCAAATGCCATGCTGCCTGCGGAAATGGCGTGTTTTCCCTGCGCAAGGCAGTAAGGGACCAACTGTTCGCGTCCGCTGCCGCTCAAATTGGCCGACATGACAAGGTAGTACTGTCTTGCCGGCAATCGCCTCATGCACAACATGCCGCATATTCGGCAGTCACTCTTGCCTGTTTTAACCGGATGATTCTGGTGCGGCTGGTTGCAATGGGAGCTAAGAACATAGTTCTGCTCAAGGGGGAGTGCAGCACATGTGGTACGCCGTGCGAGGATATCATTTGCAAAGAAATAGATACGGTCGTGAGCATAGTGAGCCTTGGCGCCAGGGAGACGTCCATCAGCCTGGCGGACACCTTCGAAGCTCCTCGCGAACGAAATGACGCCATCGGCAGGAACAGCAAGCAGGAAAATGGCAAACCGGCATCACGGAGAGAGTTTTTCGGCCTCATCAAAAACAGGGCACTGGCATCGATAGGCAGCGGCATCCATTACTTCACAGAAAGCAGTGTCGATAACAACAAAGACATACTCGATGCCGGCAATAGCAATGTCTCAAGAGAAGCGTACCTCTACGACTTGAAAACAATCGGCGGAGAAACGTTGCTCGGTAAAATGGTCACCGAAGGCTTGGTCAACGTCGTTGCCATTGACAGGGAAAAGTGCCGTTTATGCGGGATTTGCTCAAGGATGTGCCCGAATTGCGCTTTTACCCTGGATTATGAAACGGTTAAAGGGCGGGAAAAGGCTACGGATATTCACATGAACAACATCCTGTGCACCGGCTGCGGGCTCTGCCGTATCTCATGTCCGAGCAAGGCGATTACCGTCCGCCCCTAGCGGCGGGCACCTGGGAACAAGAACGTTTGCGGCTGGGCAACATCAAAACGTATGGAGGCATCAAATGCTGAATATGGTTAACAAGATCAGGATCTATCGGATAATGGTAGCGGCAATGGTGATTGTTGGGCTGGCATTGCCCGGATGCCATCGAAAACGGCCTGAAAAGAAAGCCCCGGCGCCGGCTGTATTGAAGGCGCAATATGATCAGTTGTTCCAGGTAAATGGGGATGGGTCCGTATCGGCAAAATTATCTTTGAACATCAACGGCGCTCTCGCCGCGCCCGGTACCAAATTCATACGCGGCGTGCAATTCTCGGGCGTGGACATTACGCAGTATATCGGTCATGACATTGATGTGCAGGAAGAGGATGGAGGGTTCAAGATAATAAAATTTTATTAGATGGGATCATAATTCATTCACGCGATAGTACGGATAGAGGACGTGGCAAGTTGTATGGATAATGGGGATTACAGGCAATTTGACCATCAGTTCGAGATTATGCGCAATGATCCCATTGCGCATAACACTGGCAGACCGGCCGATGACAGCCGTTATCGAAATATTATCAGGCAACTGGATGAGATGTTTGAGCAACTCCTGTACCAGCCAGACAAAGACCTTGCGGCAGACTTTGATCAACTGCTGGAAACCATGATGGAACACGTTGGCAACGAGAACGGCTGCATGAGGATGGTTCGCTTTCCCCAAGCCGTACAACACTGCCTCCACCACCAGTTTATCTGTAGTAAAACGGCCGAACTGCGGCACCGGTTCGGCAAGCATAGGGAGGCGCTGCCTGAGGAGTTGGGCTACCTGCGCCTGCTTTGGCTGGTGCATATCCAGTTGTATGACCAACCCTTTGAAACGTTTCTCGCCTCCTGAGTTGGGACTGACGGGTGCACAACCATGAAGACTGATACGAACTGCCCAGATGGTGCAAACCGGGATTTGATCCGGCCGGACATGTGCTGTTTTGTGGAAACTCCTTTTCCCGAGTGTTACTGCTACACCATATCAAGCAGAGTCATTTATAACATAGTCGCTTTTTGCGGAAATGATTTCGAGTTGTGCCCTGTTTATCGGCGAAGGGTCGAAAAAGACATGCCATAGGAGTGAACAGGCGCGTACGAAAGGAGGTAATTACATGTTTGGTTTTGGTACCCCCGAATTGCTCGTGATAGGGGCAATTGTCATGTTGGTATTCGGCGCAGGAAAATTACCCGAAATCGGCAGCTCATTCGGCAAGGCAATCGGTAATTTCAAAAAGGCCGTCGATGATAAGGACCAAATAGAGTTTAGCCCCAAAGATGGCGGCAAATCGGGCGATGAAGCCTGATGGCGATGCGCCTTGAAAAGGAGGTCTGAACGACTGGTGTTTATGGAGATTTGTAAAAAAGCCGACTCACCGCCAATGGTACACAGTGTCTCGATGCAGAGTACTCTTGAGATTGTCTCGCGCATAGCCAAGGGCGACTCCACGGTCCTCATTACCGGGGAGAGCGGCGTCGGCAAGGAACTCATGGCGCGCGCCATCCACGACCAGTCCGTCCGGGCCACCAGACCTTTCGTTGCCGTGAACTGCGGTGCGCTCACGGAGACCCTCCTGGAGAGCGAGCTGTTCGGCCACGCCAAGGGTTCCTTTACCGGCGCGGACAAAGACCGCCCGGGGCTGTTCGAGGCGGCCATCGGCGGGATCCTGTTCCTGGACGAGATCGGCGAGGTGCCCCCCGGGATGCAGGTCAAGCTGCTGCGCGCCCTGCAGGAACGCGAGGTGCGAAGGGTGGGGGAGAACCGATTCCGTCCCACCGACGTACGGATCGTAGCGGCCACCAACCGCAACCTGACGGACGAAATCGCCGCCGGCCGCTTCCGTCAGGATCTGTATTACCGCCTGCGGGTGATCGAGTTGCACGTACCCCCCCTGCGGGAACGTCACGAGGACATCCTGCCCTTGGCCATGTTGTTTCTCAACAAATTGGCCGGTAATCGAGAATGCCCCATAACGGGATTTACCCAGGATGCTCTCGACCTCCTTCTCCGTTACAACTGGCCGGGCAATGTGCGCGAGTTGCAGAGCGCGGTCGAACATGCCGTCACCATGTGTCGGGATGGCCTGATCGATTACAGTGATTTGCCGGGAGAATTGCGCGCCATGTTGCTCAAGCCGGCGCCTGTGGTAGTGGACGATATCCGCCCCCTTGAGGAGGTCGAACGTGACTATATCCAGGGGGTTCTTCTCGCGGTTGGCGGCAACAAGGTCCTGGCTGCGAAAAAATTGAATATCGGAATAGCCACACTTTACCGGAAGATAAGGAGAAATAATCACCACGCTTTTTGTCAAAGTGAGGTCAAATGCCTTGAGCCAGCAAATAAAATTTCCTGATTAGCAGAAGGTAGACGCTAATCAGGTTTTTGAATGACCGGATCGGCAGAGGATGCGGCCGGATGTGACAAATCTAAAGCCCTGCGGGCATAGCGCCTGCGGGGCTTTAGTATTTTTATCGGAATATCGCTAATATCAGCATGTTCCCTGAGATTGTTTTTGTCTATTGGGCACGAAGGAATCGGAAGAAATTTAATGCTTGCATAATGGGTGGTATGGAGCAATTATGTGGCATAACCTATTGAAATATGGTGTTAATATTTTTAACACTTTTGCGATGTATCATTTTGATGCAAAGAGGTGGAAGGACACAATGTCGCCCCAAGAGTTCCGAGGGAGTCCCTCTTCTGCTTGTTGCCGACGTAATACACTGCATAATAGATTTTGCCGCGTCTGATGAGTCCTGCCATTTGTTACCTCCGATGGCAGATCCCCTTAAAATTTTGGTGTACAGCTTGGTGTACAATGGCAATAAAAAAGGGACCTGCAGAGTCTGCAAGTCCCTAAAATTATTTGGTTGCGGGGACAGGATTTGAACCTGTGACCTTCGGGTTATGAGGGGCCACAAACGTCAAATTTATCCGCAACAAAAACAACATCTTGCTGTTATTTCGATGTGTTATCTAAAAGGCATACTATCCCATATTTGCCATATTTGCCATATTTTTTGTTTCGTAGGGTACAAATTAGGGTACAACTTTTTATGGAATTCGAATTCACTTTGTGCGGTCATAAGCTGTAAATATATTTCCTGATTAGCAGAAGATAGACGCTAATCAAGTTTTTGAATGATCGGATCGACAGAGGATGCGGCAGGATGTGAAGTTATTGGCGAAATCTAAAGCCTCGCGGGCATAGCGCCTGCGGGGCTTTAGTATTTTTATCGGAATATCGCTAATATCACCATGTTTCCTGAGGTTGTTTTTACACATTGGACGAGAAGAAATCGGAAGAAATTTAATGCTTGCATAATGGGTGATATGGAGCAATTATGCTGCATAACATATTGAAATAATGTGTTAATATTTTTAACACTACTGTTGGAATGTATCGTTTTGAGACAATGAGGTGGATGTGTGAGAGAAAAGGCTACTCCAGAGTTCATTGCCCGTTATCGTCAATCGGACGGTACGCCACAGAGCTTGGAAGAACACCTCGAAGGCGTCGCCAAGTTGGCCAAACGGTTTGCCGCCAAGATAGGGCTTCCGACATTTGGAAAACTTTTGGGGAGTAGTCACGATCTTGGAAAATATTCAAAAGTGTTTCAAGATTATTTAAAATCTTCCGAAGGCAGGTTGGAGCCGGATGATGATGACTATGTTGACCCGCACAGATCAAAGGGAAAGATTGACCATTCCTCCGCTGGGGCACAGTTTGTCTGGCAGCACAAGAAAGGCTCGAACTTTCACCACCATCTTGCAGCAAATATCGTGGCCCTGTGTATTGCCTCTCACCACTCGGGGGTAATCGACTGCCTTGCTCCGAATGGTGTGGATGTGTTTAGCAGGCGGATGGGAAAGCCTGATGAGAAAACGCACTACACCGAGGCTCTGGATTCGCTGAATGAAGCCTTGAAGAACCGATCCATTGAGCTTTTGACATTACCGGAGCTTGAATATGAATTAAGACAACGACTTGAAGGGCTCAAAGATGTTTTTACCTCTCCGGTAACCAGTCTGTTTGCACTTGGATTTCTAGTTCGTTTTCTTTTCAGCACCCTGATAGACGCTGACCGTCTGAACTCGGCAGAGCGAATGCCTTTGCCCGAGGTCGAGTGGCAGACCCTCATCTCATTTCTCGAACAGCACTTGACCAAGCTGGGAGGTGTTCACGCCATTGACGCCATCAGGGCACAAATATCCCTGGCATGCTTGCAAAGCGCCGAACGGGAGAAGGGATTGTACCGACTTACCGTGCCGACCGGCGGCGGCAAGACCCTCGCCAGCCTTCGTTTTGCCCTGCATCACGCAGCCAAGCATGGCATGGATCGAATCATCTATGTTGTTCCTTTTACCTCAATCATTGATCAGAACGCTCGTGTCGCCCGATCTGTATTTGCCCCACTGGAAAACGAAGATAAACGAGTTGTTCTGGAACATCATTCAAACCTCACCCCGGAACAGGACACCAGTACGAGCAAACTGTTGTCCGAAAATTGGGATGCCCCCATCGTCTATACAACTGCTGTACAATTTTTGGAAACTCTTTTCGCTGGGGGCACCCGTGGCGTACGCCGCTTGCACCAGCTTGCCAATGCAGTAATCATCTTCGACGAAATCCAAACCATTCCGATCCGTACCGTTCATCTCTTCAATAATGCCGTCAATTTTCTGGTCAGTCAGTGTGGTTCGACGGTGTTGTTCTGTACGGCCACGCAGCCTTTGCTGGACCGTGTTGATGTTAATAACGGTGCGGCCAAGCTCTCTAATGCCTCGGAGATGATGGGGGAAAATCTCAATGATCTTTTCCGCAATCTTCGCCGCGCCAGGATCGAAGACCACTGCAAGGATGGGGGGTGGACAGCAGATGAAGTTGCGACTGCTGCCTTGGGAGAACTGGCAGATAGTGGTAGCGTCCTGATCATCGTCAATAAAAAGTCCCAAGCTAAGGAATTGTTTGAGCGGCTACACGGTGAGACGGAGCATGTCTACCACCTAAGTACCAGCATGTGTCCGGCCCATCGCATGACGGTGCTTGATGAAATCAGAACCTGTCTTGATCCCAACAGGCAGCAACCGGTCATCTGCGTCAGCACCCAATTGATTGAAGCCGGGGTTGATGTGGATTTCGGTTCGGTAATCCGGTATCTGGCCGGACTTGATTCCATCGCCCAGGCGGCCGGGCGCTGCAATCGGAACGGGCGACGGGCGATAGGGAGAGTTTTGGTTGTCAATCCTGCGCACGAAAATTTAGATAGGTTACCGGACATAAGAATAGCACAAGGGGTCACCCGACGGGTGTTACATGAATTCAAAGGCGATCCTGAAACATTCGGCGGGGACTTGCAAAGCCCCCAGGTAATGGAACGTTATTTCTCCTATTATTTTTTCAGCCGCTCACAGGAAATGACTTTTCCTGTATCGAACAAGGATATCGATGGAATGGTGGTAAAAAGCGATTTGCTGACTCTGCTGTCAACCAATAACGATGCGGTTGAAATCTACAAGAACGAACAGCGGCAAGCTCCCCCAACACTGCTGCGTCAGGCATTCATGAGCGCAGCCGCAGCATTCAAGGTTATTGATTCACCTACGGAAGGAGTGATTGTCCCCTATGGTGACGGCGAGCGGCTCATAACCGCGCTGGTGAGTTGCGGTGGCGAAGACCGTTTGTCGCTGATGAAGAAGGCGCAACGTTATTCGGTGAACCTGTTTCCGTATGAAGCGGAGGAACTGAAAAGAAAGCGTCGGTTATACGAGGTTTGGCCAGACAGTAAAATCTGCTATCTCGACGAGCGTAATTACAGCGAAGAATTTGGTGCAAGTCTGGAAGAGGTTTCAGAAATGAAACTACTGCTTGTTTCAGGAGGTGACAATGAGGAGCCGTATTGATTTTAACCTGACGGGACGCTTCGCCCTATTCACTGATCCGCTGACTAAGATTGGCGGAGAAAAGTGTTCGTATCATATCCCAACATACGAGGCATTGAAGGGTGTTGCCAAATCAATCTATTGGAAGCCGACGTTTGTCTGGGTGATCGACAAGGTGCGGGTCATGCGTCGTATTCGTACCCAGTCGAAGAGCATGAAACCACTTGTATTCAGCGGCGGCAACTCCTTGGCGATTTATACTTATCTCGCAGACGTTGAGTACCAAGTACAGGCCCATTTCGAATGGAATGTACAACGTGATGATCTTGCATCAGACCGCAACGAAGACAAACACTGGCATGTGGCAAGGCGGATGTTGGAAAAAGGAGGGCGGCAGGACATTTTTCTGGGTACGCGGGAGTGCCAGGGATACGTGGAACCGTGCTCGTTCGGCGAAGGAAGAGGCGACTATGACAGCTACGGCGAGTTGGAATATGGACTTATGTTCCACGGGTTTGACTACCCCGACGAAACCGGCACAAACGAACTTCATAGCCGCTTCTGGCGACCAGTGATGAAGGACGGAGTAGTAGAGTTTATCCCGCCGCAATCGTGCCAGGTGCGTAAGTTTGTACGTGAGATGATCCCCAATCCGCCCAGTTCTGTGGGGCTGCAAGAGGAGGGACTTCTGAATGAGTTGGATTGAGAGGCTGCACAGAACCTACGAAAATAATTTGGACAAAATCGCAAACCCGAACGACACGATTCCTTTGCTACCGTTGTTCCATACGACCCAGAATGCCCAGCTTCACATTGTACTGGATGGCGACGGCAACTTGGTTGCAGCCGATGTGGTGCCCAAGGATGATGCCCAAACGATTATTCCCGCGACAGAAGCATCCGCAGGCAGAGCAGGGGCAAAAATGGCCCCACATGCCCTGTGTGACACTTTGCAATATGTGGCCGGTGATTACCTCGATTTTGGGGGGAATCCTAATAAGAAGAAAAATGAATCCGGATTTGATCTGTACATCTTTGCCCTGGCAGGCTGGGTTGATAGCTCGAACAACCGTAAGTTGCGGTCAGTGCTAAACTATCTTGGAAAACGGACATTGATTAAGGATCTGATTGCTAAACAAGTTTTGTTCGCAGGAAATGACGGCAAGCTTGCAGTCGACTGGCAAAACGAAGAAGAATCCCCACGGATTTTCAAGGTGATTAAACAGGCAAATAAGAAAGGGCAGTTTGAGGCGTTTGTTCGTTTTTCCGTAGAAATTCCCGGTCTCGTTCCAAGCGAGTTGTGGAAGGATGTCGAATTGCGAGAATCCTGGGCACGATATTACCCTTCCTTGCAGTCGGTGCGCGATATTTGCATGGTAACGGGCGAGAGAAGCAATCTTGCCTGCAATCACCCGAAAAATATCCGCTATCCCGGCGATGGAGCCAAGCTGATTTCTTCAAACGATACGGAAGGATTTACCTATCTTGGCCGATTCACCTCCGACCTGGAGGCATGCGGCATTGGCATTGAAGTAACTCAGAAAGCCCATAGCGCTTTACGTTGGTTGATTGAACGCCAGGGCAGAAGGGATGGTGAACAGGCTGTTGTGGCTTGGGCAGTTTCGGGGGTTGAAGTACCGGACCCACAAATGGACACGCTTGCCTTTCTGCTTGGCGATGAGCAGGTGACTTTGAAGCCAAAGACTGGTTATACGGCTCCCGAAGTGGCAGAAGCATTGAGAAAAAAGATGGCTGGTTACACGGCAAGATTGAAAACGACGGATGGTGTTGTCGTTCTCGGCCTTGATTCTGCCTCGCCGGGACGAATGGCGATCAGTTATTACCGGGAGTTGACCGCCTCGGAATTCCTGCAGCGGATAGAAGCTTGGCACACCGATTGTTGCTGGCAGCAGTATTTCGGCAAGGATAAGATTTTCTACGGTGCCCCCGCACCGCGGGATATTGCCGAGGTGGCCTATGGCAGGCGTGTTGACGATAAATTGCGCAAAGCGACCATTGAGCGCTTGTTGCCGTGCATTGTCGATGCAGCGGTTATCCCACACGATCTGGTAGAATCCTGTGTCAGGCGGGCAAGCAACCGCAACGGTATTGAATATTGGGAGTGGGAAAAGGCCCTTGGAATAGCATGTGCATTGTATAGAAAGCAGAATGGAAAGGAGGAGTACGGGATGGCATTGGATGAAGAACGAAAAAGCAGGGATTATTTGTACGGCCGGTTGTTGGCTTTGGCGGAACATCTTGAGGAACGGGCATTGTTTGTCGGCGGCGAGAAGCGGGCAACGAGTGCTGAGAAATTGCTACAGCGTTTTTCCGATCATCCGTATTCCACTTGGCGGATTATTGAGACCGGTTTGACTCCATATAAAGTCAGGCTTAATTCAAGGCGCTCCGGATTCCTCCATGCTGTGCAGCAGGAAATTGATGTTGTTTGCCAGAAATTTGAAACGGAGGAATTTATCTCCGATAGGCGGTTAAGCGGTGAATTCCTTCTTGGGTATCATTGCCAGAGGGCAAAGCTGAAAATGTCGGGTGTCCAGGAAGTAACCGCAACAGAAGACGATTCTGAACAATAAGAACATCCAAAATCACAAAACAAAGGAGGCACCCATCATGAGCCTGTCCAAGAAGATCGATTTTGCCGTGGTTTTTAAAGTCGTCAATGCTAACCCTAATGGTGACCCGCTTAACGGTAATCGCCCACGAACAATTTATGAAGGTAATGGTGAAGTCTCCGATGTCTGCGTCAAGCGTAAGATCCGCAACCGGCTGATAGAAACGGGACAACGGATATTTGTACAGTCCGACGACAACAGAAACGATGACCACCCTAGCTTAAAAGCCCGGGCTGATGAAGTCTTGGCCGGCATCAAGAACCCAGAAGAGATTACCAGGAAAGCCTGCGAAACTTGGTTTGATGTGCGGGCCTTCGGGCAGCTTTTCGCTTTCAAGGCTTCCGGCGGTAGAAAGGCCAAGGGCGAAGATAGCGGAGAAGATAAGGGAGTTTCCATTGGTATTCGCGGTCCGGTCAGCGTTCAGTCGGCGTTCAGCATTGCTCCGGTAAGTCTGACTAGTACTCAAATTACCAAAAGTGTCAGCAGCGAAGGCGACGGCACCAAGCGCGGTTCCGACACCATGGGGATGAAGCATCGTGTTGATCGGGGCATTTATTACTTCTATGGCAGCATGAACCCGCAGTTGGCCGTCAAAACCGGGTTCAGCGACGATGATGCTGCTGCCATCAAGGCGGTGCTGCCGAAATTGTTTGAGAACGATGCATCATCGGCCCGCCCCGAGGGAAGTATGGAGGTCCTGAAGGTGATCTGGTGGGAGCATGCCAGCAAAAGTGGACAAGCATCATCGGCCAAGGTACATCGTAGCCTCATGGTTAATGACATCGAAGATCTTGCAAATATATTGTCATTCGAGCCAGGCAAGGGCCCGGACGATGCCGGTGAAAACTGGCCGAGGCCTGAAATAATTAATGGGTATTAAAACATCATCTTGATGCTGGCAGCCCTCCGTGAGGGTATCAGCGAAGCAGACCGAGATGAAAAGAAAAAACGGACATGGCAAACGGCGTTCCTGCGAGGAGCCTTATGAACAACACTTCCGACCCCATCCCCATCTCTGCGCTGGAGCATTACGCCTACTGCCCGCGCCAGTGCGCCCTGATCCATGTGGAGCGGGTCTGGGACGAAAACCTGTACACCATGCGGGGCAGGGACGTGCATGAACGCGTGCATGACGATTCGTCGCACGAGGCGGCGGGGATACGGATGGAACGTTCCCTGCCCGTATGGTGCCGCCGATTGAATCTGACCGGCAAGGCCGATTTGGTGGAATTTTGCGGCGATACCCCCTATCCCGTGGAGTACAAATCCGGCCATCGGCGGAGGGGCGTTCCTGAAACCGTCCAACTCTGCGCCCAAGCCATCTGCCTGGAAGAGATGCTCGGTCTTGCGGTCGGCAAGGGGGCCATCTTCTGGCATGGTTCACGGGAACGGCAGGAGATCGTTTTTACCGAGGCCATGCGTCGCCAGGTGGAGGAGGTGTCCGCCACCGTTTCAGATATGCTGGAGAAACGCATGGTGCCGCCGCCGGCGAATGACAAGCGTTGTGAAGGGTGCTCTCTCAAAGAATCCTGCCTCCCCTCAGTGGTGGCGGATAAAGACCGGGGCCGCCGGGCGGCGCGGGAATTATTCGAGGCCAAACCATGAAACAGCTTCTCAACACGCTGTACGTCATGACCCAGGGAGCCTATCTGTCCCTTGATCACGAAACCGTGAGGGTGGAGGTGAATGGAGACTTGAAGCTCCAGGTGCCGCTCCATCATCTCGGTTCCATCGTCACCATGGGCAACGTCATGATCAGCCCGTTTTTTCTGGGTAAATGCGCTGATGACGGCCGTGCCGTGGTGATCCTGGACCGCAACGGCCGTTACAAATGCCGTATGGTAGGCAAGACAAACGGTAATGTCCTCTTGCGCCAGGCCCAGTATCAGGCAGGGCAGGATGACGACCACACAACGGCTATCGCCGCTGCCATGACTGCCGGAAAGGTGAAGAACGCCCGCAACGTGTTGCTGCGGAGCGCGCGGGAATCCGGCGACCCGGAAGAGGAAAGGCATCTGAGAAAATCGGCGGATATCCAGGCCGAAGCACTATTCCATCTCAAATCGGCCCGTGATACCGACCACGTGCGCGGTTTGGAGGGAGAGGCCGCTGCCGCGTATTTTGATGTTTTCACCCTTATGATGAAACCGGCGGAACGCGACAGCCTCCCCATGAACGGCCGTAACCGCAGGCCACCGCTGGACCCGGTGAATGCGCTAATTTCATTTCTTTATACGCTGCTTTTAAATGACTGCATCAGCGCTGTAGAAGGGGTCGGGCTCGATCCCCAGATGGGATTTCTGCATGTCCCCCGACCGGGGCGACCTTCGCTGGGGCTTGATCTTATGGAAGAATTCCGGGCTTTTATGGCAGACAGACTGGCTGTCACGCTGATTAACCGCAAGCAGATTACGTTGGAACATTTTGAGCCGCGGCCCGGTGGGGCCGTTTACCTGAACGAGAAGGGCCGCAAGGAGGTGGTAGCGGCCTGGCAGAAACGCAAACAGGAGGAAACAGAGCATCCGCTGTTGGCCGAAAAAACTCTCATCGGCTTGGTGCCACATCTTCAGGCTCGTTTGCTGGCCCGGCATCTGCGTGGCGATTTGGAGTCATATGTTCCGTACATCCATCCATAAGTGTCCATCTGTGCCTGAGCGTTTTTAACGGAGATGCATAATGTGGATTGTTGTCTGTTATGACGTCAATACCGAGACCAGAGAAGGAAGGCGGCGATTGCGGCGAGTGGCACAAGTTTGCAAGAACTTTGGTCAGCGGGTGCAGAAGTCGGTGTTTGAGTGCCAGGTGGATGAGATGAAATTTGAGCAACTTCGACGGTTATTATTGAAAGAGGTCAAATTGGAGTTGGACAACCTCCGTCTGTATCGTTTGACCGAACCGAGAGAGAAACGCGTTGAGGAATATGGTGCAACCAGAACGGTATTCTTTGATGAAGAAACGCTGGTGGTGTAAGTCGCGCGAACCTGATGCTCGCGCAAAAATATGTGGGTGTTCGCGATCGTGGTAAATCAAATGGTTAGGACAGAACATATGGGAAATTTTTATCGGCCTGGGGGCAAAATTTCCCGGGTTCGCAAAACCGATTGCATAACATGTTGGAAACTGTCCCTATTTTGAGGGGGCAGAGCACCAGCCCAATCCGGGCTGGTGTGGATTGAAACGTAGGTAAGGGTCAGGCTGTCGTGGCGGGCCTTGGAGCACCAGCCCAATCCGGGCTGGTGTGGATTGAAACTGGCTAGATGAGACAAATGTTGTGAGGGTAGGAGAGCACCAGCCCAATCCGGGCTGGTGTGGATTGAAACAAGCAGGTAAAATTATCTGCTCCTGCCCTACATGCGAGCACCAGCCCAATCCGGGCTGGTGTGGATTGAAACCCCAAGTAGCACGAGCCAATGTGAAAGGTATTTGGTGAGCACCAGCCCAATCCGGGCTGGTGTGGATTGAAACCAGGGGACCGCTGACGTTGGCCAGATGGGTACGCAGAGCACCAGCCCAATCCGGGCTGGTGTGGATTGAAACAGCGAGGCCGATGTGCGCACCACGGCCGCCGTGTACGAGCACCAGCCCAATCCGGGCTGGTGTGGATTGAAACTGCACCACGACGCCGTCGGTGTAGAGGACGTTGCCGAGCACCAGCCCAATCCGGGCTGGTGTGGATTGAAACTGGAGGAGGCCCGCGTCAAGCGCGGGCAGGGCCGCCGAGCACCAGCCCAATCCGGGCTGGTGTGGATTGAAACAATCAGCCGGGCCACTTGGGGTTGCCGATCGGCAACCGAGCACCAGCCCAATCCGGGCTGGTGTGGATTGAAACATGATCGGGATGCCAGTTGCGCCGATGCCCAGCGGGAGCACCAGCCCAATCCGGGCTGGTGTGGATTGAAACCCGTCCAAGGGTGGTAGCAAAAGACCGTCCAAGGGGAGCACCAGCCCAATCCGGGCTGGTGTGGATTGAAACCGCTGGTGGCCAACAAGATCAGCTACACAATTGGGAGCACCAGCCCAATCCGGGCTGGTGTGGATTGAAACCATTCCGGCGCCATCGCCACCCCGGCGGCGGAGGCGAGCACCAGCCCAATCCGGGCTGGTGTGGATTGAAACGGAATAGCTAAATACCTGTAAAAACAACCGAAAGGCGAGCACCAGCCCAATCCGGGCTGGTGTGGATTGAAACCAGTATGGCTCTCTTACCGGCGGATCACAGGGGGGAGCACCAGCCCAATCCGGGCTGGTGTGGATTGAAACCATCGGGGCGGCCGTATCGGCCAAGGACGTCCTCGAGCACCAGCCCAATCCGGGCTGGTGTGGATTGAAACTTGATGACGGTGAACGCTTTGGTCAGGGGCAGACGAGCACCAGCCCAATCCGGGCTGGTGTGGATTGAAACACGTTGTGCCCATGACTTCGGTCAAGGCCTACGACGAGCACCAGCCCAATCCGGGCTGGTGTGGATTGAAACAACCACCCGTGGTACGGAAATAGCGACCAGCGCCACGAGCACCAGCCCAATCCGGGCTGGTGTGGATTGAAACACGAGTCAGGAGCACGGCCGGGACTTCGTCGGCGGCGAGCACCAGCCCAATCCGGGCTGGTGTGGATTGAAACTTGTCCCCGATCAGTGCCAGAACGGGGTCCCCCTTGAGCACCAGCCCAATCCGGGCTGGTGTGGATTGAAACATGACCTGGGTGCGGGGCCAGCTTTACCCCTTTATCGAGCACCAGCCCAATCCGGGCTGGTGTGGATTGAAACCACATCCTCAATCGACAATAGCGCGTTGAGCGACGTGAGCACCAGCCCAATCCGGGCTGGTGTGGATTGAAACCTTCAAGAGAACACCGTCCGCATCGACCTGATCTGAGCACCAGCCCAATCCGGGCTGGTGTGGATTGAAACACTGGGTATGAACTGCATATATCCGCTGTCCCTAAAAGAGCACCAGCCCAATCCGGGCTGGTGTGGATTGAAACGCGGGAGCTTTATGACTGGCACGGCGAAATTATGAGCACCAGCCCAATCCGGGCTGGTGTGGATTGAAACAGCAGCCCGGCCTTGACGGCGGCGCTCTTCGGGGAGCACCAGCCCAATCCGGGCTGGTGTGGATTGAAACATGAAATGGCAGAAATGGCAGGCGCGAGCCATCAGGAGCACCAGCCCAATCCGGGCTGGTGTGGATTGAAACTTGGGGTCGGCCACCACTTCGGCGGGGAGGCTGAGAGCACCAGCCCAATCCGGGCTGGTGTGGATTGAAACCATGTTCACCTCGGAGTAATCGTTATCTGTTGCGGGAGCACCAGCCCAATCCGGGCTGGTGTGGATTGAAACGTATTCCCTCGAGGGTGAAGCGGTATTCCTGGCCGGAGCACCAGCCCAATCCGGGCTGGTGTGGATTGAAACCCAAAAAAGACCATTTGATACGGCATGCCACGGCCCGAGCACCAGCCCAATCCGGGCTGGTGTGGATTGAAACGGAATTAGACAATGAAGCTGCTACCAACACTGTGATCAGGAGCACCAGCCCAATCCGGGCTGGTGTGGATTGAAACACCCGCGCCTACACCTATTCCGGAAGCACCACGAGCACCAGCCCAATCCGGGCTGGTGTGGATTGAAACGTGGTAGGTGCCCTGTGACGATTCAATCGTTTGCGAGCACCAGCCCAATCCGGGCTGGTGTGGATTGAAACCGCCATTGCCCCCAGCGAATACGTCGGGATCACCAGAGCACCAGCCCAATCCGGGCTGGTGTGGATTGAAACCGGCTATCCCGGCCGGGCCGTGATCGCCATCGCGAGCACCAGCCCAATCCGGGCTGGTGTGGATTGAAACAATCTGAGCAACGGCAATACCATTGACTTCGGCACGAGCACCAGCCCAATCCGGGCTGGTGTGGATTGAAACAGGGTGGTGGTAATCGGCGTGGCACTGGTGGTGGTGAGCACCAGCCCAATCCGGGCTGGTGTGGATTGAAACAGCAGATCCTCCTCGGAGCAGTTGCCGAGAGCAGAGCACCAGCCCAATCCGGGCTGGTGTGGATTGAAACATGAAAAGCCAGATCCCGGGCACCGGCAACATGGCGAGCACCAGCCCAATCCGGGCTGGTGTGGATTGAAACAGTTCCTCCATGTGGGCCTGGAGCATGCGGGTCAGAGCACCAGCCCAATCCGGGCTGGTGTGGATTGAAACCATGGGCCGGGCTGGGCATCGACGGCGGTGACCACAGAGCACCAGCCCAATCCGGGCTGGTGTGGATTGAAACTGAGCCGGGGCACAGTGAAAGGTTAAGAACCAGCGGAGCACCAGCCCAATCCGGGCTGGTGTGGATTGAAACATACCACACAGCTTGACGGCGCGAATGCAGCAGTGAGCACCAGCCCAATCCGGGCTGGTGTGGATTGAAACAGTTTCGAGGGCGGGTACAAGATGCACCTCCGCGGGAGCACCAGCCCAATCCGGGCTGGTGTGGATTGAAACGGGATCGGAAAGGACAAAGAGCTTGTCTCTTTCGAGCACCAGCCCAATCCGGGCTGGTGTGGATTGAAACATGGCATCGACGTTGGCGGCGGCCGCATCCTTGTGAGCACCAGCCCAATCCGGGCTGGTGTGGATTGAAACATGGCATCGACGTTGGCGGCGGCCGCATCCTTGTGAGCACCAGCCCAATCCGGGCTGGTGTGGATTGAAACAAGTGGAAGAACAGCGGGACCGACGCGGTCACGCAGAGCACCAGCCCAATTCGGGCTGGTGTGGATTGAAACACAACCGGCTCGTCGGCGTAGCTGTTGATGGTGGAGCACCAGCCCAATTCGGGCTGGTATGGATTGAAACTAACGAAGTGAGTAACTGAAATTACACTTCGCCGGGCACCAGCCCAATCCGGGTTGGTGTGGATTGAAACGTGACCTCGGACAGGGCCGTACCGAGGCCGGTGAGGGGCACCAGCCCAACCCGGGCTGGTGTGGATTGAAACAGGAGGGCGAAGACCTGTGGGGTGATCTCATAACGAGCACCAGCCCAATTCGGGCTGGTGTGGATTGAAACAACGATCAAGCGGCGTGGGACGCACTGCGGGACAGGAGCACCAGCCCAATTCGGGCTGGTGTGGATTGAAACCCGATGTTGCTCGCGGCAGAAATCATCATCGGCTAGCGAGAATGAGCGGTGACCCAAGCTATACAAGCTATCCCCCCTCATATCTCTTGAGCTTCTGGTAAAGCGACGAAAGACTGATGCCGAGTTTCCGGGCGGCAAGCGCTTTGTCTCCATTGACGATTTGAATTGCCGACAGAATGAGCTCTCGCTCAACATCGTCGATTGGGCGGATCGTGCCGGCAGACGTTACCAAAGACTCCGATTGGCGTACTATTTTAGGAAGATCGTTGAGGCTTATCCGCTTGCCGTTGCAGAGTGCGACAGCGTGCTCGATCGTGTTCTGAAGCTGCCTGACATTTCCCGGCCAATCATACTGGGCGAGCAAGTCAGCCACCTGGGGGGTGAACCCTATTACTTGCCGCTTCATTGTTTGCGAGGCTTTATCCAGAAAAAATTGGGCCAGGGAGAAAATATCATCCGGTCGCTCCCGAAGCGGCGGCACGATGATCTCGAAGATGCACAGTCGATAATAAAGGTCCTTCCGGAAGCGGCCCGCGGCTACTTCATCGGCCAAGTTGCGATTCGTCGCGGCAATGATGCGCACATCCACCGGCCGGGAACAGTTTTCGCCCACCCGCCGTATTTCCTTTTCCTGCAATACCCGCAAAAGCTTTACTTGCATACCCAAAGATATCTCGCCAACTTCATCGAGAAACAACGTGCCGCCGTTGGCTGCTTCAAAAAGGCCTAAGCGCTCCTTGTCCGCCCCGGTAAAAGCGCCCTTTGTGTGCCCAAAAAATTCGCTTTCCAGCAGTGTCTCCGCAACGGCACCGCAGTTAACGGCGAGAAATGGCTGAGCGGCACGCAGGGACTCCTTGTGGATGAACCGTGCGATCATCTCCTTGCCAACACCGCTTTCCCCGGTGACGACAACCGATGAATCAACTTTTGCGATACGCTTCGCGAGATTCAGGGTTTGGCGCATAATCTTGCTGCTGGCTATGATTCCCGATGACTGTACATCGTTGCCGATGAGTTGTTGGAGTTTGCGGACCCGCTGTTCCGAACGCTGCAGTTTGGTTGTCACATCCTTCAGCAGCACATCGATGGTTTCCGTATGGAAAAACGGCAGGTGGGGCTCGATGGCGGCACCCCAGTCCTCCTTGAGACGCGTTTCATTGTGGCAGCGGGCATCCCCTTTGGCGCAACACTGGTCTTCAATGCAATAGACCTCCTGGCCAAGCATCCGGGAACAGTAACCGCTGACGTAACCGGTCATTGTCCAGCATACCGGTTCGTGTGTCAGCCCCAGATGAAGGATATGCTGTTCTGCTTCATACGAGTCTTCCCAGATAGTGGACATGCGGAATGTCGGGATAAAACTCATATTACACGTCGGAATGTTGGTCATACCTTGCAGCATATGGAGCGTCGGGCCGCAAGCCCCATCCTGGAGCAGGTCCGGGTATTCACTGTCCAAGTTGTCAGCCGTACGCCAACCATGGGCGTAGCCCATGCGTGTCAGGATGTTGCGTGCCGCAAAAATGCCGAGGTTATCTATAAGTTCCTTGCGTAGCAACCCCAGTGCCACCGCATCGAAAAGCAGGGCTCGGTGCCCCATAAACTGAATGATCCCACCCTTTGGATTGAATGAAAGTAATTTTCTCAGATCAAGCTCCCGTGCCTTCATCTCCTCTCCTTTCAGCTGAAATCCCTTTCGATGACAACGGCCTGCCGCTCCTGCTCCTGCCCATGTGTGCTTTGCCGATGCTTGTGGTTGTTGAATAGCATGCAATTGCAAAAAATGGAAAAATTTTTTGCAAAAATTGCAATAACGCGCGCGTATACAAAAGGCATGAGGTTTCAAAAAGCTGGAAAATCTAACGGTCGCAGTCGGTTACGCAAAATAGCCATGGCTGGCATGGTAGGTGCTTAAACATTAAAGATTTTAATATTATCAGGTGGTTGGATAAGAGACTGTTGCCTCACGTCATGCTTTGGGACATCCGAGGTCTTTGGTATCGGGGCACAACAACCACACCGCGCAGGCCAGAGGAGGTGATGGGGAAGAGGCCATGAGCGCCGGAAACAGTGTGGGGGGGGCAATATGTCTGGCTGATCTTGAAGGATTTTTGAATTTACTAGGTGCAACACCAATCCCGTAAGGAGGTCGTTTGATGAAAAAGATGTTATCAGCAAGTTTGGTTGCAGCCGTAGCTGCGCTGTCTTTTAGCATTAACTTGTATGCGGGCGACAGCGGCCAGTTTATGGCGGACAAGCACAAAGCCATCGGGGCGCAATGCTCTTCCTGCCACGGAGGAGACACCAAGAGTGTTGTCGCAAACGGAAAATGTCTCGCATGCCACGGAAGTTATGACCAGTTGGCCGAAAAAACGAAGGATATGCATCTCAACCCTCACAAAAACCCGCATTTCTTGGATATAGAATGTGCCGCCTGCCATTCAGGGCACAAACCGCTGGACGCCTTCTGCCAAAACTGCCATGGCCCCCTCACGCGCCATAAGTAGAATGGGTGCCATATTGCAGCGATCATGTCGATCCGCATTGTGATGATCCGAGAACATAATTTCAAAAGGAGAATCTAAAGCTATGAGATTTGCCAAGACAATGAAGAGTGCGATGCTGCTGCTTGTGATAGCGGTGTCGAGCGGCGCCTATGCGGCTGATAAAACCATGAGCACCGATATAGTCGTGGTCGGAGGTGGCTCCGCCGGTATGTCCGCCGCCCTGGAAGCCGCATACGGCGGAGCGAAGGTGATTGTACTCGAGAAAAACCCGTACCTTGGTGGAAGCTCCAACTTTGCAGAGGGGCCTTTCGGCGTAGAATCAGACCTTCAACGCAAAAAATCCTATGGATTATCCAAAGACGAAGCCTACAAACACATTATCGAATTCAATCACTATTTGAACAATGCCCCGATCATCAGAAAGTTTGTCGAAAACTCTGCCTCAAATATTGAATGGCTGACCAATCAGGGCGTTGGCCTCGACCCCATTCACATTTCCGTAACCGAGCCGATGGTGTGGCACGTAATCCTGAACAAGGGGCAATATATCCACGGGGGGGCTCTTATCACCACCTTGCAGGCCAAGGCCAAGGAACAGGGCGTCACGTTCATGCTCAGGACGCCTGCGAAGAAGCTGATCTACGATGGTTCCAAGGTGGCTGGAGTTGAAGCTGTTGACGCCCTTGGGAACACCATTGCCATCAAGGCCAAAGCGGTCATTATCACGACTGGCGGGTTTGGCAACAGCAAGGAACTGGTACGGAAATGGACCAAGTTCGATCCTGAAAAATTCAAACCAACGCTTCCTCTCAACAAAACCGGTGACGGCATCCTGATGGCCCAGAAGGTTGGCGCTGAAACCGAAGGACTTAACCTGATGCTCCATCCCGGGACCGAAGGCAAAGGCATTATCCCGCTTGGCAACCTCTATACCATGACGTGGCAGCCGTTTCTGTGGGTGAACAAATATGGCGAGCGTTTCATAGACGAATCCGTGGCATTCAGCTTTGCCCAGTCTGGTAACGCGATTTCCCGGCAGCGCGACGCCTTTGCATGGACAGTCTTTACCGATGAAGAGGTGAAGTATGTGATGGAAAAAGGTGTGGACAACGGTATTGGGGTACTGGTGCCGGTCACTACCAAGTTGACTAACCTGCAAAACGAAATCAACGGGGCTCTTGCAGCAGGCAGTGAAAGCTTCAAGGCAGCCGATTCGATAGAAGGCCTTGCCCGTCAGATAGGTGTTTCTCCCGAAAAACTGGAGAAGACGATTGGTGCGTACAACAAATATGCTGAAAACAAATATGACGAGCAATTTGTCAAAGATCCCCGGTGGATGAAGCCGGTTAAATCAGGCAAGTACTATGCGCTCAAGATATTCCCTTATCATTTCGTTTCCATTGGCGGCATCAGGGTAAACACCGACATGGAGGTCACTGACAAGAAAGACCAAGCTATCCCGGGACTCTATGCGGGTGGCTGTGACGTCGGCGGGCTCTATGGCGACACCTATACTCTTTGGGCTTCAGGCCATGCCTACGGCTTTGCAGTATTCTCCGGCCGCGAAGCGGCTAAGAGCGCCGTCAAGTATCTCAAGAATTGATGTAGAAGCGGCGTAGGCATGACGTCTACGCCGCTTTCTGTGCACAAATGCGTGAGAGCTGTACAGAGTTGCACCCTACTTGGGGCCAGTTCTTTGACAATTTTGTCATTACCAACGGTTTTATACCGACACAAGTTTGCCAGCGAATGGCAGGTCTATGTAATTTCGTATCGTTTTATTTTCTGATAAAGAGAAGATCTGCTTATTCCTAACCGTTTCGCTGCCTCAGTTTTATCTCCATCAAGCAGTTTTATTGCTGAAAGTATCTGCTCTCGCTCAAATTCTTCCATAGGCCTGATCATGTCGGCGTGGGCGTTGCCGGAACTCTTGAAACGGACGCTCTTGGGCAGGTCGCTCAGTTCGATGCGCTTGCCCTGACAAAGTACCACAGCATGCTCTATCGTATTCTCCAATTGCCGGACATTTCCCGGCCAGTTGTACTGTGCCAACCGGTCGGTCACCTCGGGCATGAATCCGATAACTTCCTTGCCGATCTTGGCCGTTGCCGTATTTAAAAAATTACGTGCCAGCAAAAGTATATCCTCCTGCCTGTCGCGCAGGGGAGGCACTAAAAGCTCAAAGATGCAGAGGCGGTAATAGAGGTCTTCGCGGAAACGACCGGCAGCGACCTCGTCGGAAAGGTCACGGTTGGTGGCTGCTATGATCCGGACATCCACCGGCCGGGAGATGTTTTCACCAACTCTTCTGATTTCTCTTTCCTGCAAAGCTCGAAGCAGTTTTGCCTGCATATTTGCAGAAATCTCACCGACCTCGTCAAGAAACAGAGTGCCGCCACTTGCTGCCTCGAACAAACCAAAGCGGTCCTTGTTTGCGCCAGTGAAAGATCCCTTCGCATGCCCAAAAAATTCGCTTTCCAGAAGCGTTTCAGTAACAGCGCTGCAGTTGATTGCAACAAACGGCCGCAGGGCACGCGCCGACTCGCTGTGTATTATCCTGGCAATTCGCTCCTTGCCTACGCCGCTCTCACCAGTAATCACAACCGACGATTCGACTTTTGCAATGCGTTTGGCAAGGTCAAGAGTGTTTCGCATGGTCTTGCTTTTCACCGTAAGGCCACAGCAGTCATAATCATCTTCCATCAGAGAGCGTTTCAATTTCATCTGCTTCTCTGATTTCATCAGCTTGGCTGTTACTTCATGGAGCATGGAACCAATTGTTTCGGCTTGAAAATAAGGCAGGTATGGGTCAATCAGGCTCCCCCATCCTTCACGCGTTCGGGTTTCGTTGTGGCACAAAGGATCGCCCTTGGCGCAACATTGGCTTTCAATACAGTAAATATCCTCCCCCAGCATTCGTGAACAGTACCCGCTAACGTAGCCGGTAAGCATCCAGCACACGGGTTCATGGGCAATGCCCATATGCAACAGATGCTGCTCTGCTTCATATGATTGCTGCCAGGTATTGAACATCCTGAAACTGGGCTCAAAAACGATTTCACACTTTGCCACATTTACCGCGCCTTGCAGCATATGCAAGGTGGGGCCGCATTGGGGGTCTTGCAAGAGGTCCGAGTACTCGGTATCGAGGTTGTCTGCAGTCGTCCAACCATGGGCATAGCCCAGCCTGGTCAAAATGTTTCTGGCAGAAAATGCTCCCAGATTTTCAATAAGCTCTTTTCGCAGGAGCCCCATCGCCATTGCGTCGATAATAAGGGTGCGATGCCCCATGAAATTCATTATTCCACCCTTCGGACTAAAAGAAAGTATCTGCCTCAGGTCGAGCTCGCTTGCCTTCATGTACTGCCTCCATTGTATACAATGCGTTGATAATTCGAGCTTTTTCAAAATTATCACACAGTCCATATTTTGTACATAAAAAATCCATAAAAAAGACAAACGGGCGTCGCTCAAGGCTGGCGGCGCGGGGCTGCAAAAATAAATAATAATAATTTCAATATGTTATTTAATATTTCTCGATTGGCACGGTACGAGCAAATACCTGAGCGCCACACAGTCGATTAAATTCTCAAGCGCCAAAGGAGCAGTATTGTGAAAAGTCTAGGTAAAGCATGCATTCTAATACTGGTTTATGCCCTGTTTTATGGGGCAAGCCAGGTATGTGCCGAATCGAATAAACCATTTACTGCCGACAGGCACAAAACATACGGTGTCACATGTAAAGACTGTCACGGAGACCAAGATAAAAAGAACTTCAATTACAAGCAATGTCTGGCATGTCATGACTCGTACCAGAAGGTTGCTGAACGCACCAAAAAGAGAGAGTTCAATCCGCATAAGAGCCACTACGATGATGTTGAGTGTAATGCGTGCCACCATGGTCACAAGGTAGACGAAAATTTTTGTGCTACCTGCCACTCGCAGCACTAACAACGATGAAAGGAGACAAGCAAGCATACTTGGATCACTATGACCGATGGACAAACCACAACGAAAGGAAAGATTCATGAAAATTAGTGTTTCATTCTTGTCCAAGACAGCATGTCTCGTAGCTGTGCTTGTAGCTACGATCTGCGTGAATGGCGTATTTGCCGCTGAGAAATATTCTGCCGACGTTGTTGTTATTGGGGCCGGCGGTGCGGGCTTAAGCGCGGCACTCACCGCTGCACAAGGCGGCGCAAAGGTCATTTTGCTGGAAAAAGACAAGATGGTCGGTGGCACTGGCAACTTTGCTGAAGGTGTGTTTGGCGTTGAAACCGAGATGCAGCGGCTCAAGCAAATCGGGCTGACCAAGGATCATGTTTTCAACGAGGAAATGGCGGACACGCGTTGGAATGCCAATGCCGCTCTCGTTCGGCGTTTTCATAATGAATCGGCCAAGACCATTGACTGGCTGGTGGCCCAAGGTGTCAAGTTCGAAGGCCCTTCAAGGAACCATTTTACCAACAACCCGACGTGGCACCTGATTGAAGGTAGGGGCGCGGCATTAATACGGGCCTTGTACGCAAGGATCAAAGAAAATCCGAATGTTACCCTGCTGCTTGAGACCCCCGGCAAGAGCCTGATCGTCAGGGACGGCCGCGCTGTTGGCGTCAAGGCCCAGAACAAAGCGGGTGAAGAGGTCATTGCCGAAGCGCGTGGCGGCGTCATCATCGCTACGGGAGGTTTTGCCAACAGTCCTGAAATGATCAAGAAGTATACGGGCATGGAGAATGTCCTCAATGTGGCTCCTTTGAAAAAGACCGGAGACGGCATCAATATGGCCATATCGCTTGGCGCCGACGTGGAAGGCATGAATATCCTGCAGTTCGTCGCCCTTATGGATGCCGTGCCTGGGGGGCGTCCCGACCTTGCTATCGGTTGTATGGGCATAGAGCCGCGTAACATATGGGTAAACAAGTTCGGTAAGCGGTTTACCAACGAATATGTCGCTGTTGACTTCCCCTTTGCCGCAAACGCCATCAAGCGCCAGAAACTGGCGTGGGGTATTTTTGATGAAAAGCAGAAGCAGCGTTTAAAGGAAACAGGGCTTGAAGCTGGTCTTGGTGTCGTTGTGCCGCCCGGAAAGAAATTCCCCAACTTCGATGAAATCTGGGACAAGGCGATTGCCGCCGGTAACCCGTTTGTCGTAAAGGCTTCCAGTCTTGAGGAATTGGCTGCAAAAACCAAGCTGCCCCTTGACGCCCTGAAACAAACCATCGCCGAATATAATAAAGACGTTGCCGTGAACAAGGACCATGCTTTTGCAAAGGATGAGCGCTATTTGCAGGCAATTGATGCAAATGGCCCGCTGTATGCCGTCAAAATCAAGGAGGTGCTGCTGACAACGGTTGGTGGGGTGAAGGTTGATGAGTATTTACACCCCTTGGACAAGAACGACAACGTGGTCGTATCCGCCCTGTACGTGACAGGTAATGACGTGGGTGGGATGTATTCCGGCGATTATACGCTTACCTCCGCATCAGGTTCTTCATATGGATTTGCAGTCAATAGCGGACGTTTTGCCGCCAAAAGCATTCTCGAGGAATTGGGGAAATAAGGGGCCTCTTCGCCAAATATTGCATACGTGACGGGACTATGTGGCTATAGATGCTTCAGGGGGCGTCGCTGACGCCCCCGTTAATCGACAATTCACTGAATATAAGGAAGGGAACTTTCAATGAAGATACGTGTGAAATCTGTCAGGTGCTTGGCTGGGCTGGCTCTGTGTGCTCTAATAACCCTGTCTGCGGCAACCGCTGGGGCCACCGAAGGAGGTGGCGGTACCTATCCGAATGGTGCTGAAGGCGTCATGGCGGGGGCACTTCCCCCACCGGGCCTGTACTACCTCAACTACCTCACCCATTATTCAGCCGACCAACTTAACGACAAAAATGGCAACAAACAGCCAGTTGATTTCCACGTCAACGTCACCGCCAACGTGTCTCGTTTCGTCTATATGACCAACTATCAACTGCTGGGCGCCAACTATGGTATGTATGCGCTCGTCCCTCTGATCAATGGCAGTGGCACGCTCGGCACTCCCGGCGGCAACTCAAGCAGCACCAAGAGTGGCGTGGGCGACATTTCCTTTTCGCCGTTCGTGCTGGCATGGCACTCCAAGAATTGGCACGCGGCTACTGGTTTTGAGATTACCGCGCCTACGGGGCAGTACGACAAAAACAGGCTTGTCAATCTTGGCAGGAACTATTGGACCATCCAGCCGATTTTCACCGGCACCCTGCTGAGTGATAACGGCCTGGAACTGTCCGGAAAGTTCATGTACGACTTCAATACCGAGAACACGGATACCAAGTACACCTCCGGCCAGGAATTCCACTTCGACTACGCGGCCGCCTACCATACCGGTCCCTGGACGATGGGTGCCACCGGCTATTTCTACAAGCAGGTGTCCGATGACCATGGCGCGGGTGCTGCCGCCAACGACGGCAACAAGGGGCAGGTCTTCGCCATCGGCCCCACGGTCAAGTACGACTACAAGAACATGAGCATCGAGGCCAAATACCAGAAAGAAATGCTGGTGGAGAACAAGCCGGAAGGCGACAAGTACTGGGTCAAGGTGATCTGGGCGTTCTAATTTCCCACCACGGCGGCATGGTTCTGAACAGTGCGGGCCATGTCGCCGCATGGGTGGACTGTATCGACCTACCAGGATAGACCATACCAGCAAAGAGGCCAGGGTGCTGATAAATGAATAAGCTTCGCAATATATCGATTCGTGCAAAGATCTGGTTGACGTTTTCCGTCCTGCTGGTTCTCACTTTTATCCTCGGTGCCATGTCGCTTAAAGAGATGGCCGGTCTGAATCGGATTTCATGTGAAATACAATCCCGGTGGCTCCCGTCAGTCCAGTGTGTTGCCAATATGACCCGTGAATCAAACTCGTTCAAGGTGTTGGAGTTGCGGCATATCCTTTCGCCATCGCCAGACGAGAAGAAGCAGTTTGAGAAGACGATGAACAATCAGTATGCCATTTATCTGGAAAATGAAGAACGCCTTGCCAAACTTCTGGTCACGGACACGGGGAAACGGCTCCTGGCCGATTTGAA
The DNA here is from genome assembly GCF_008330225.1 of Geobacter sp. FeAm09. Taxonomy (NCBI): domain Bacteria; kingdom Pseudomonadati; phylum Thermodesulfobacteriota; class Desulfuromonadia; order Geobacterales; family Geobacteraceae; genus Geobacter; species Geobacter sp. FeAm09. Next base: position 1,236,231 of record NZ_CP042466.1, read on the forward strand.
AGCATCCCAGGAAGCTTACGCGGAGAAAGCCCATGCCAGGGCCATGGAACTGTCGAACCAGGGGCAACAGGCGGCCGCCCGGCAAATCCTGGAGGTGGACGCGATCAAGGAGGACACCAAGTCCCATGAGAATATGGCGGCCCTGGTGAGCTACTGCAACCAGGAAAGCGAAACGGCGGTAGCGCGTGCGGCCCAGTTGTATGAATCCTCGCGTCGGATGATTTTGGCCACGATGGTGTTGGCCCTTTCCTTGGGGGTAGTGTTTGCTCTCCTGATTTCAAATTTGCTGCACAGGAACATCACCTCGTTGATGGCAGGTGCCCGGCAGATTGCCGCTGGCAAACTGTATATGAGGGTGGCGCGACGTTCGGGCGATGAAATGGGGCAACTCGCCGAGGCCTTCAACCAGATGGCCGACGACCTGTGCGACCTGATCGGGCAGGTCTCCACTACCTCTTCGAGTATTGCCGCTTCGTCAGGGCAGTTGCATGCCTCATCAGAAATTATGGCAACAGCCGTGGGCGGGGTTCTCGAGCAAGCGCTGATCGCCGCGACGTCGAGTGAGGAAATGGCATCGACTTCCGGCGAAATTTCGCAAAATTGCCATCAGGCAGCCGAAGCGGCAACCTTGGCGAACCATTCGGCGGCTGAAGGCGTGGAAGTGGTCAAGGAGAGTATTACGGTGATGGGGCGCATTGCCGAGCGGTTCAGAGAGACGTCCATAACGGTTGAGCAGTTGGGTGGCCGTTCCGACCAGATCGGCACGATTGTCGGCACCATTGAAGACATTGCCGATCAGACCAACCTTTTGGCGCTGAATGCAGCTATCGAGGCAGCCCGCGCCGGAGATCAGGGGCGCGGGTTTGCCGTGGTGGCCGATGAGGTGCGCGCCCTGGCGGAGCGGACCACCAATGCAACCCGTGAAATCGGCAGCATGATCAAAACGATTCAGACGGAAACGTACGCTGCCGTCGCCTCCATGAAGGAAGGGGCAATGGAGGTTGAGCAGGGAACAAGCGGTGCCGATCGTTCAGGCAAAGCCCTTGACGATATTTTGCAGCAAGTTGGGGCGGTAACCGTGCAGGTCAATCAGATTGCCGTGGCTGCGGCGGAGCAGACCGCCACCACGCAGGAGATAAGCAACAATATTCATGGCATAAGTAGTGTTGTGCGGGAACGGGAGTATGCCATCAAGGATTCGCTGAGTGCCGCCCAAAACCTGGATGCCAGCGCTGAAAAACTGCAGGCGCTGGTCAACCGCTTCAGGCTTTCGGCGTGATGGCAGGCATATACAACTGAGCAAAACCAGAGAAAGGACCGGTTATGTGCAAAGCAGGCGGCGGACTTGAAAGGGACATTCTTATCGCTCAGTTGACCACGCTTGTCAACGAGTGGGACAAAATCATCAATTCATCTGATGCGGATGAATCGGATCATGTCATGAAGCACGGCATCATGATGTGCCGCAACCATGTCGCCGCTCTTATCGGCCAGCAACTGCTGGAGCACCACCACCATTGATGGCCGCTCCGGGAGATTACCCATCAGTTAAAAGAAGAGAGGGTCATTACCATGCCTAATACATTGAAATCCATAGCGCTGCAGCAGCTGCAGGAAGCGGCCGGCACACTTGCCGGTCCGGCGGTAAAGGAGTGGAAACAGCAGGGGGGCAAGGTTCTGGGATGCATGTACAACTATATCCCGGAGGAACTGATCACCGCAGCAGGGCTCTTGCCGTATCGCATGCGAGCGACCGGCAGTACCGGTTCAGAACTCTCGGAAACCTGCTTTACCCAGGTGAACTGCAGCCTTGTCCGGCACTTCTTCGATTCCGGCCTGCGCGGGGATCTGGGGTTTTTGGATGGCGTTGTTTCAGTCAACAACTGTGACCATATGCGCAGGCTCTATGACAACTGGGTTGCCAAGATCAAGGTCGGTTACCAGCACTTCATGCCGTTTCCGAAAAAGAGCGGGCTTGAGCAGGTTGAGGCATACCGGCTGCAGCTGGAGCGCTTCAAAGCAGAACTGGAGGAGCATTTCGGGGTCGAGATCACGGACGAGAAGCTGTGCGATGCGATCACTCTGCACAATGAGACCCGAGGTCTCCAGCGACGGCTCCATGAACTGAGAAAAGGCGAGGCCCCTCCCATAACGGGTGCCGAGGCAATGGCCGTCATGGTTGCCGGGGGCAGCATGCCGAGAAAGCAGTACAATGCCATCCTCAAACAGCTGCTGGACGACTGTGCCAATGCTGAGGGTATCAGTGATTACAAAGCCCGCTTGATGGTAATTGGCGGAGAACTCGATGATCCGAAACTTATCGAGATAATCGAAAGCCAGGGCGGTCTTGTTGTTGCGGACTCCCTTGGCTACGGCTCCAGGGGCTGCGCCTGTGATGTGGATACCACGGGTGATCTGCTGACGGCACTGTCACGCTATCAGTTGATGCAGCATCCGGCCGACCCGCGCATTAATGGCACTTCTGCCGCCAGGAACGCCTATGCCAGCGATATGGCAACGTCCGGCAGGGTTGACGGCGTGGTTGCGGTCCGCCTGCCACAGTGCGATTTGTGGGGGCTGGAACTGCTCAACCTGTCGAGACATTTCAAAAGGGATAACATCCCGTATCTGTCACTGGAGGTGGAATATGTTCTCGGCAGCATCGGCCAGCTTAAAACAAGGGTTCAGGCGTTTACGGAAAGCATTGTGGAGGCGAAACATGTCAAATGAGAAGAGAGGCTTGCAGCGGTTTTGCGAGTATCGTGACCGTATTCAGAGCTTCATTGACGGCATCAGCTCATCACCGGAACCGAATCCGGTTCTGTTGAAGTTCTTCGGTATCATCTTGGAAAACGACAAGAAAACGATCGATTGCATCGAAAACAATAAGCCGTTGCTTTCCGGCTGGTACGGTAATGCGCCGGAAATTTTTGCCGCCATGGACGTGCACTATTTCTGCGCTGTCGACAACATCCTGGCCCATCAGCCGTTTACCAGTGACCTGGAGGGGATGGATGCCTCGGCCGTTCCGTCCGATATGTGTGGGCTGATCAAGTTGGGCGTATATGGGGTGGAGGCTGGCCTGGTGCCCGTTCCTACCGCCATGATCACCATGCTGGAGCCGTGCGACGCCCAGTCGGCCATCCATGAGGCGTGGGAGAACACCGATGCCTGGAAAGGCGTACCTACTTTTATCCTCGACCCTGCCTACGGCAACGACAAGGAGGATTACGTCTACTTTGCCGGTGAATTGAAAAGGATGATCGCGTTCCTGGAGGACCATCTGGGGAGAAAGATGGATTACAACAAGCTGCGCGAGGTGGTCGAACGAACCAACGAGCAGTATGCTGCCTGGGCGGAATACAACGAACTGCGCCGCGCCATCCCGTGTCCGCATGATTCGTTTGTCGGCTCAAAACTGGGGTGGGGAGCAACGCAGCATGTTACCGCCGGGCTCCCGGAAACGACGGAGATGTTCAAGATGCTGGCCTATGACGCCGAACAGAAGGTCAAACAGGGAATCGGAGCGCTGCCGAAGGAGAAGGTCAGGGTGCTTTGGGCCGACCTGGTGCCGACCTGGGCCGATCCGTTGGCGGCCTGGCTGGCCGAAGAGTGTGGCGCCAATATCGTCATGGATTTCCAGGGGTATACCCCCTACGAGCATATCGATACGTCCAGCGTGGAAAGCATGCTGCTCGGGCTTGCCAAGCGCAACATGGCCGAGGTGCCGATGATTCGGCAGGCCAGGGGGACCGTGGATGTCATGATCGAAGACATAACGCGGATCGTCAGGGACTACAAATGCGATTGTGTTTTCTTCCCGGGGCACGTAGGTCACAAGGACCAGTCCGCTTCCATCGCTTTCATCAAAGAAGCCTGCCGCGACCTGAAGATCCCCTTGCTGATTTTGACGGTGGATAACTTTGACCCGCGCTACACGCCGTTTGATGTGCTCAAGCGCCAGATTACGGAGTTTTTCAACGCACACGGCTTGTTGTAGAAAAATTGAAAAAAGCAGGGAAGGGTTGCAGAAAATGCGGCAGGCGGTCTTTGCCACTAAAAAATCAAGCAAGCATTCCGGCACAAGCTCGATGAGTTCGTTGGCTTCTGTACGACATGCGCCATGTGATGTCGAAGTGCTCATGCTCTCTTGGGTGCCAAAGGTCGTCTGCCGCAGAAAATGACTATGGAGAGGTTTTATGCTCGTTGCTGGTTGTGATCTCGGGTCTGCTGCCGGGAAAGCGGTCATCATGGCCGATGGAGAAATCCGTGCCTGGGCGGTTGTACAGGCCACCACAAGTCCGGAGAAAACGGCTTTTCTGGTTTTGGGCGAGGCGGCTAAGCTGGCAGGACTGAATACGATTGAAGACCTGCAGTACATCATGGGTACCGGTTATGGCCGTGCGACGGTTTCCCTTACCCATGACAACATGTCAGAAATCAGTTGTCATGCCCGTGGCGCCCACTGGCTGCACCCGGCTGCGCGTACGGTTGTCGATGTGGGCGGGCAGGATTGCAAGGTGATTTCTATTGATGATGAAGGCAGGGTGCTGGATTTCCAGATGAACGACAAGTGCGCCGCTGGAACGGGGAGGTTCTTCGAGGCCATGTCCAGGGTGTTGCACTGCTCGCTGGAAAAGTTTTCCGAACTCTCCATGCAGTCGGACAACCCGGCCAACATCACCAAACAGTGCAGCGTGTTCGCAGAATCCGAGGTGGTCACGCTGATAAATAACGGGGTGCCGGTGCACCACATCGCCGCCGGGCTGACCGACTCCATAGCCCGCAGGTTGCTTGCCATGGTGTACCGTCTTGGCGCCGTCGAGGATATCGTGGTCACGGGTGGGTGTGCCAAGAATGAGGGCATGGTCAGGTCACTGGAAAGCAGGCTGGGGCATACGATAGTCAGGCTGGCCCAAAATCCGCAGACCGTCGGCGCCCTGGGGGCGGCCCTGTTCGCGCGTGAAAAGCTTATGCAAAAGTGACCTCGGTCCGAACAGTAGTCTGAAACTGCCGTATCGCAGTCAAAACAGTGCCATTGGGGTGATATGTCTTTATTTGATGAACAGATTCGACAGGTCTTCCGTTACCAGGAACATATGGCGGACAAAGGGAATTACGTTAGAGAGGTGCAATGTCCCTGGCCTGTGGTCAACGGGCGGGAAGAATTCCCGTTCAAAGTCGGTCCAGGTGCCGGTTCCGGCCTTGTGCTGAAATCCGAGACTTTTCTGGAACTGGGTAGCCCGACGGCAGGTTCCTGTGCCTTTGCCCTCTTCTCCGACCAGACATCTGCCGTGCATGACGGGAGAGTGCGATTGATTGGCCCGGATATCCATGAGTCCGACGAAAAGACGTATCCGTTCGGGCAGGTAATCATGGCAGCCGGTGCAGACTTGACCGAAGCTGATTACCATAGCCTGTGCCAGAGCCAGTATGTCGGAGACCAGGTCGAGGGATTCATGGTCAAGAGTACTCCAGGTCATATTTGGGGCAGGGTCAGCCGCCAGGCAGCGCAGAAAGGCTTTAACTTTGCCTTCCTGGGAGGAGCGCTGATTGCGTTGGTCAAGGCCCAGATTCCTCATGTCACCCACATGGAGGTATTGTTTGTAACCTCCGACAAGGCAGACTTGCAGCCTTTGGTTGAGATTGGGGGTGCTGTTGCACAGATTGCCAAAGCGATCAAGGAACGGCACTGGAAGGAGCGGGGGATAGACATTGACGAGTGTGCCTTTGGCGGACACTGTGGAAATTGCAGTGACAAGTCTGTTTGTGACGAGGTCAAAAAGCACCTGCACAGCCGCAAGCACAAGATTGAAGAACTTGACTACCACGGAACCAGCATGGTTTTGCAGCCATCCGAGAAGAGGAATTGATAACGATGAGCAGTATGGCCAATCAGGGGAATAACACCAGAATCTATGCTGTCTGCGGTAAAGGCGGGGTTGGAAAGACCGCCTTCACTGCCATGCTGACCAGGGCTTTGCTGGATAGCGGGCGGGCCGGCCGGCTGCTGGTGATCGATGCGGACCCGGCGCAGGGGGTGACCAACGCCTTGGGGATGCAGGTCGAAAAGACCATGGGGCAGGTCCGGGAATCCATTATCACAGCAGCCAGGGATGGTCGCACCAGCGAACTGGCTGAAATCACCAATGCGATCGACTATCTTGTGATGGAAGCGCTGGTTGAGTCGGATAGTCTGGCTTTGCTGGCCATGGGGCGTACCGAGTCTTTGGGCTGTTTCTGCCCCGTTAATGATCTCTTGCGGGATGCCGTCACGGCAGTGGCCGGGAAGTTCGATACCATCCTGATTGATGGTGAGGCCGGCCTTGAACAGATAAACCGCCAGGTTGTGGAAGCGTTGGACTGCCTGATCATGATGACGGACTCTTCGGCGCGGGGGCTCCGGACCGTCGCCATCCTTAAAGAGATGATCGAAGAGAAAAAGGTCATACGGTGTAACAGGACGGGAGTTGTTTTCAACAGGGGTGACATTGACGAGAATTATTTGGCTCAAGCCGCTGTGAAGGTCGGAGTCAACGTCTTTGGTTTCGTCCCGCAGGACCCGAATGTGGCAGATTACGACTTGGTCGGCCGCCCCCTGCTGGAACTTCCCTCCGATTCTGAAGCTCTCGCGGCTGTGCGCAGGATTGCGGCAATTCTGGAACCATGAAAGAGATTGCATCGAGCGTTGCCATGCGCAGACCGGGGCCGCCGCCCCCGGCCTGCGCAGTTGGAGCCCGTGGAGTTCTCCTCCTTCCTCCACGGGCCTTCTTTCCACCGATGAAAACAAAAGGACTGAGAGTATGCAACTACACACTTACGGGCAATATCCCCCCTCGTGGCATGGCATGGTGATCGAGCAACAACGCTTGACCGAGCGGAAGCCCACCTGCGACAGCCGCTACCAGAACATCATCGGCCCGCTGGACACCATGATCGAACTGCTCCGCAAAAAACCGGACGTGAATCTCGCCAGAGAACTGGACCGGCTCCTGGATACCATCATGGAGCACATCGGTTTGGAAAATAGCTACATGGAAATGGTCGCCTTTCCCCAGGCAGCCCGGCACCGTCTGGACCACCAGATCCTGTGGGTTGACACTGCCGGATTGGCCCACCGCTTCGACAAGCGCCTTGACGTACTGTACGGCGAGTTGGTTTCGATCCGTGTGCGCTGGATGGACCATATCAGTGTCCATGACCGGGCCTTTGAGGCATACTTGGTGTGCTAGGAGGATACTTGTGGGAAATGGTGCAGATGACAGGCATGAAGAACAAGGTGGCAGTGGCTCCCTGTGTTGTTTTGTAAAGCATCCTTTTCCCGAGTGCTACTGTCTCGATATTACCAGCAGGAATGTTCCCAGCATAATAACATATTGCATTGATGACAGTATTTCTTGCCCGATATACCAGCGGAGGGCCGGAAAAAGCGAAGCGGGTGACAAGCAGCCTTTATGATGTTGGGGCAGCGTTAGGCTGGCGTGGCGCGTTTGCATAGTTCCTGTATGTTTGCTGTCAACGGAACATGGGGGATTATGGCGAGGATAGCGATTTGATCAGTCAGGATATGTGCCGTTTTGCTCAAAAACCTTTTCGGGAATGTTACTGCATGGATTTCAGAGATATCTCCAAAGTTATAGCTCTGTGCCGCAATGATTTTGCTTCGTGTCCGGTATATCGCCAAAGAACAGCGGAACATGATTCCTGACCGGCCAAAAGCGGCGCATGCGGAGAACCGGAGCCTGTTCCGGGGGCTGTTCCTGGTTAACTTCGCCATCACTCTGGGTTTCGGCATCGCCGACGCCTTCTTCTCTCTCTACGTTTTCAGCCTAGGGGCAAGGGGCATGCTCCTGGGCCTGCCGCTCGTCTTCTACTCCCTCTCCAAGATCATCCTCAGCCCCTTCATGGGCGCCTGGGCCGACCGGATCGGCCGGAGAAAGGTAGCTGCCGTTAGCCTTGGCCTCTACCTGTTCGTCTCGGTCTCATATCTCTTCACTACCAGCCTCACCCTCATTACCCTCCTGCGCCTGCTCCAGGGGATAGGCTGCGCCATGTTCCGGCCGATGGTGGTCTCCTTGGTGAGCGAATGCACCTGCGACAAGCGGCGGGCCACGGTTATGGGGACCTTCGACATCTCCTTCTACGGCGCCCTGAGCCTGGGGCCGCTTGTCGGCGGCATTCTCAAAGACCTGTGGGGCTTCCGGGGGATCTTCGCCACCCTCGCGCTCCTGTGTATCACCGCCTTGGCAGTAGCCTTTATCTCCATCCCCAGCCACAAGGACGCTTCCTCACAACCGACACACTATGAAACGGAACACCTTTGGGGCCTCCTGAACATCACCCGCCACAGTTCCCTGCGTGGCCTTCTGGCCTTCATCTTCGGCCGGGCCTGCGGCATTTCCTTGCTGGGTGCCTTCCTCCCCATCATGCTCACGGCCCGGCTGGGGCTGAACGGTACCCGGGCCGGGCTGGTCATGGCCTCCTCCACCCTGGTGATGACCCTCTTGCTCCGCCCCATGGGCATGCTCTCGGACCGGGCGCCGCGCAAATCCCTGGTGGTTGCCGGGGGCACCGCGGTCTCGCTGCTCTACTTCCTGATCCCGGTGGCGGCGGGTTTTAGCCAGATCCTGGCGCTGGCGGTGGGTATCGGTCTGTTCAGCGTGTTGTCCCAGCCTGCGAGCACGGCACTTTTGGTGGAGGAGGGGAGCCGCCATGGCATGGGTGCGACGGTGGGAACCTTCAACTCGGTGCTGAACTTGGGGTTCGTCTCCGGCCCACTTTTGGGTGCGGGATTGCAGACTACCCTGGGACTGACGGCGGTGTTTTACGCCGCCGGGGTTATGGGATTGGGGGCGGTGGTGCTGTTCATGGTCAATGTGTTTTATGAAGAAGGTGGGCAGACGTGGAAGCAGCCAATGACGGTGTATGTGTCGATGAGTAAAAAGTTGCAGTGGAGTGAAAGAATGGATATTGAAGGCCAATGAATGAAAATGATACCGTAAGCGCAGTGCGATTGAACCTCAAAAAAAGCAGCACTAAATTGGCATAGTACGTCGCTGACGCATTCCCATACCGTGGGGAGTTCGTATAGACTCTACTCAGTCGGCGTAATCCCATGCATCCATCGCGGGCACTCCATAGCAAGCTCTATTCGAGGCTCTTTCTGACGAATGCCTTGACCTCCTGGGACTTCAATCTCCGGTATCCCTGCAAAAGGCCTTTTTCCTCGGCAGTCAAGGTCGCTTCGGTCTCCTCTTCCCCAAAAAAGGAGCCGACGGGTACCGACAGGGCCTGAGCGATGGCCTGTAGCCTATCCGCGTTAAGCCGTGAGGAACCGCTTTCATACTGCTGCACTTGCTGAAACGTAACGTCGATCTTTTCCGCAAGTTGTTCCTGGGTAAGTCCCTGCCTTTTACGCAGATCCCGCAGCCTCGCCCCGATTTCCTCATTCGACAATATACCCATAGTCAGCACCTCTCTGTGCAGATTACAGTCAGTCGAAATACCGGTACACCATGCCACACTTGATTTGTGTTGATTTATACAAGTGGTGCTTCTCTGGCCATTGTGAGGTTTGCCGATTGCGACAAGGCCAAGGAAGGAAGTGATTGCGTGGGCTCCGGGGAAAAGGTTTCCAGAATTTATGGTGAGGTTTTCGGCGCACCAGTCATAGATCAGGACAACGCACGCAATTTCGACGTTCTGATCACGGGTAATGTACGCGCCTATAACGAAGCGACGCCGTTGTTGTTCCGTCCGAACCTTGTAGCGGTACGGCTCTCCGTTCTGAATCGAGACGGGGATATCCTGGCGACGCAGGACAAAATGGAAACCGCCAATAACCTGACCGGCTCCACAATAAGGATCGCAAAAGGCCTTGCTTCAACGCTGAAAAATGAAATTGGGAGGTAATCGAATGCGTTACATAGAGGCCCCTTTGAAACGGCTAATTGTTCTTCTGATCCTGACAGTAGTAACAATGACCGGTTGCGGAGGCGGCGGCAGCACTGTCAGCGGCACCTCGTCTTCCACAGTAACCCCGGCCGCCAAATTCACCACAAACGAGCTGTCCGGCAACACGATTTACACGACAACGCCAGCCAATTCGGCAGGGACGTTCAACGCCATTACCTTCAACGCCAACGGCACAGTAAGCGAGTCCTTGAATATGACCACCACCAGCACGTCATCGGCAACAGCCACCCTGACGGGCACGTATTCCATCGACAGTGCCGGCGTGTTGACCATCACGCTGACCGGTAAAACAGCTATGCTGGCGTGGAAAATCTCTGCCAGCGCCGACGGTTACAATTCCTACAGTGTACAGACCAGCGACAGCAGCACCCTGACGCAAAGGTGGTTCTATAACCAGACAATCGGCGCAAGCCAAGCGCTTGCGTGCGCCACGGGCACAACCATTCCGACAGCGGACACCTCGTCTGCATCATTTACGGCGAGCGGTATTGCTGGAAAAACCCTCGGCGTCGCCGAACCAGGATACACATACGCATATGCTGTAAAATTCAACAATGACGGGACCATTTCGACCGGACAAACCGTTGCAGCACTGACTCAAATCAACGCCACATGGAGCGTATCTGGTAACGTGCTCACAACCAATCTGCCGGATAACACCTATAAAGTGCTTACGTACACCCTGATTAGCGACGACACGGTCAATAGGGTGTGGAAGACCTTACGCACCTATCCTGATAACGCCACCGAATATGTCTGGTTTTTCTACGACCAGACGACCGGCCTGACGCAGGCGCAGGCATTCGTTGCAGCTGGCGGCACCAAATGAATCGCCAGCGCCCCGACTCCGGTGATATTACCGGAATCGGGGCGCTGCGTTTTTTCCGTATTATTTTTTCTAAAATTTCGCTTGTCTTCAGCAATTTAATTCGGGTACGCTGAAGTTATAAAGATTTTTAACGGGTTTACGGTTTTTTCCTACCCCATCGGGGATCGCCTCTGGCGACCAGTCCTACGGATTTTGATAACAGCAACGCACTGCGCGTATGCTCTCTCAGAATGAGTCCTTGTGGATGCATAGTTTTTCTTCATCTGTTCCGCTCCCGGCGGACACCTCTTTTTTACTATCCAACCGACATTCACCTGCAATGTGCAAGCTGAACCATGCCTTCGGGGCGGTATTTACCCCGCCCCGTGGGGCATGGAGTGAAATCTTTTTGAACGTAATGCCCCATGAGCTTCGCGTCTGATTGAAGACACTGCAATCAGACGCGAAGCGTCCACAGCATCTCATCTTTGTGCGGATCCGCACAAACACTGCGTTTATACCCAACCTACCACACTGCTACAAAATCCATTCATTGGACGACCGTAAATTGCAGAACCACATCTCCCGCCAGCAACACCATTCCGCAACGGAATGGACACCGGCTCCAGTGCGCGCACTGGAGTATGGGCCGCCTCGTATTTTCCCGTCAGGGCTCCGTCGGCAACGACGGATGGAGGTAAAGTCTGGGCACCCGGCTTGAGTAACCGGGAACGCTGACTTTCAGGTCTGCATACACTCATCGCTTCATCGCCATTCCGGCGTGGCACCACAACCAGAAAGGAGATATCAAATGAGCAAATCGCATGAGCGCAAACTGGTCCGCGAAACCCTCGACCGGGTCGGTAAAAACTGGTCGAAGGCCAGCAGCACCAACGCAAAACTGATCAGCCGCCTGAAAAATATTGCCCAGTATATGGCGACCAATCAAGGCTTGAATTCCATTACCCACATGAAAACCAGACACGTCGATGCATATGTGGCGCATTTGCGAGACGAGCGGCATCTGGCGCCGTCGTCCCTACAGGGCTATGCCACGGCAATGCGGCAACTGGCAAACACCATCGGCAAATCGAATATCATCAGATCAAACATCGAACTGGGGGCCAATCGCTCCAACGCGGACAGGTACAAAAACGCCAACACCCCCAGCGACACCGCCAAACTGACGGAAATCCGGGACGGCCTCTATGCCCGAGCCGAATGGCAGGGGCTGGCCCATGAGATGCAGCAGCTGTTTGGGTTGCGAATCAAGGAAAGCCTTGGCTCGGTGAACACTATCGAGCGGGACGGTCGGTTTTTTCTGCACGTGCCGCGCGGATTTGCCAAAAATGGGCTCGAGAGACTCGTTCCGGTCGAATCGGGTGCGCAGCGAGACTTGCTGGACCGGGTCCAGGCCCATTGCCACAACGAGGGCCAGCGGTCGCTGATCCCTGCCGCCAAATCTCTGAAACAGGGGTATTGGCAACAGGTCAATGCCATCCGCGACCTCGGCGGCACGAAGAAAAATAATGCCAATTCCCACAGCCTGCGGCGCGAATATATCCGGGAACGGTATGCCGAGATCAGGGAGATCCCGGATAGGGAACAACGCCAGGAAGCTGAACAGGGGCTGATTGAACAGGTCGGCCATTTCGATACGGAGAAACTGCGGCACTATACGCCGAAGTGATGCCGTTACTACCAAAGCAAAGAGGGGGCTGTCGTTGTGGACAGCCCCCTCTTTGCGTTATGCCGCTGTCCATTCCGTGACCGGACAGTGTGTCGCCCCGGCGAATATCTGACCGGTCACGGAGTCCACCAGCGTAATGCACGGGTGGACATTGTCCACAGGTGCCGTGCTGCCACTGATTCGCATGTCTGTGGCACGTGTTTTAAAAGCGACCTCCATGCCCGGCGTGAGCCGGGCCGCCGCTTTTCGGGACGGGATTGCCCCGCCCCGTCTGTCCGGTCACATCAGCCCGGATTCCGCGAACGACCGGGCGTCTCCGCTGTCCGTATCAACAATAGCGTAGTCCATCCAGCACCCGGCCAGGGGGCGCTCCCCCTGCCGGTTTCCTGTAAATGTGGTTTGCTCAGTGTTCGCCGTTCCCGTGGGCTGCGATATGCACCACGTGCTCAGCCGCCTCGCTGCCGCCGTGGATATGCAGTTTCTCCAGAATCTGGCCGAGGAGCATATACAGCCCCAGTGCCGTCTGGCCGTGGCTAATCAGTTCGTGGACAATGACCAGCGACAGGCAGAACAGGGCAACAGAGCCCGTTCTCCCAATGAAGTACATAGGTTTAATTCCGCGGATGGCCTGGGTTAATTCGATTGCGATTTTCATTTGGCTGATTCCCTTCTTGTTCCCTAGATTTCCCGAGCCCTTCTCGGCTCTGAGTGATTCGTTTTTGTCCGTGCGTGCTGTTGGGTCGTGCCCTGTTCCCTGAGTTTCCGTCGCCCCCTCACATGACGATGGGGGGCACGAAACTCAGGGTTGGGCACGACCGGCACGGACAAAAACCAAGGGAAACAGCGACGTAGCGCCGATTGACCGACTGAACGGACCAGGGCGGCATGACAAAGTGAAACGGTCGTTGAGACAGAGTGGAGAAATTTGGGGGCGACCTTCAGGGGGAACCAAATTTTGGAGCGAATGGCGAAAACGATTGGCGTGACGCTATGGGACGGGAAGGATGGAGAGAGGAAGCAAGGTAGAACAAACAAAAATCGCCCGATGGGGCGCAATGTGCAGATCGGCATGTCAGATCAGCATTTTTATTGAGGCCTGGGCCGGAATTTTTCTCAAGCGCAACCGAAAAATCGAAAAAAAGAGTCAAATTTTTATTCGGAACTCATTTTTTTCTGAAACCGGCCGTACCGGATCGAAATCGTATTGCATTGTTATTGCTGAGATTTTGCTGTCTTTTTTGACATTTTGTAAAAATTAGGAAGGATTCACAAACCTGAAAAATCGTGCTCCAATCAGGCATCGAGAATTTTTTTGAGGGGGGACCGACATGGGCTGTGATGATTATTCTGCCTGGTACACCCGCGAGGAGACTGCAAGGTATCTGGAGCGGAGCGTGAAAACCATTGACCGGCTGCGGAAAAAGGGCGTGCTGGTTGACCTCGACGCCGGCGGCCTGGTGCGGATCACCAGAACGTCAATTGAGGAGTACCTGCGTCGTCCTGTCGAGGTACAGGTTGATCCTGCTGGAATGATGACAGTAGAGCAGGCCCATTACGATAGCCTGCTGCGGCAGCTCCACCACTGTCAGGCGGAAATAGATCATGCCGTAGAGATTGCCAGGGAGCTCGAGGCGAGCCGGGCTGAATGCGCGCGTTTGCGTAAAACGATTTCGACCATACAGGCAGACCAAGCGAGGCCGCTAACGCTGATCCGGGAGATCTGCGGCAGGCAGGTGATACTGGTGAAAAAGGATTCAAGTAGAAAGAGGTGATGCCGATTTCCCAGCTATCTCGAAGGGAGGCTGCAGGGGATACCTGCTGTAAGAGGCGGGCACCAAGACGACGTAATTAGTATGTCGCCTTATACGGAATGTAGATGTTTTTTGTGATCGTTTTTGCACAGGACTCATAATTTGGCCAAGGCTAACAATATAAATGAATCTGTATATTTATCGCCAAACGAGTTGGCTGAACGTTGGCGCTGTGGCAGATCATCGGTTGACCGGATAGCCCGGCGAGCCGGGCTTACGCGCCTCTGTCTGGGTGAAGGCAGAAACGGCTTAATCCGGTATGTGCGAAAGGAGGTGGTAGAATATGAATCATCACGCCTGATCGTGATGAAATAACGCACAGACATAAAAATATGTTCCACAATGCGCCCAAGGTACCGCAAGTCCCCTTGGGCGCACCCGTTTCTAACTATCTGTTATTGACAACCAGACGCAATGCCGGCCTTTTTTCTCCATCATTCCTCTGAATATCTGGTTTCTCTTTTTTGATCAGTTCCAGCCTCTGTCGCTGCGATTGCTCAACCGCATTTGGCCCAGAAAACTCCACCGTCTCAAATAGCGACTCCGGCAGGAGGGCTGCATAGTGTTTCTCGCAGATTTGCGGTGAGTTGCCCATCAGCTTGCTGATTTTATAGAGACTTTCACCCCGCATTGCCAGGTGGGAACCAAAGCTGTGCCGGAAGTCCAGGCAGGTCCATTGCAGCCTGGCATCTTCATTGGCGGAACGCAGATGTGCGGAGAAATTATCCGGGTCCCAGCGGTAGCCGTCAGGGGAGGGGAAGAACCAATCGACCAGGGTATATTTTTGCAGATAGGTGTCCAGGTAGCCGCGAAGGGTTCTGCTGATCGGTACTGTCCTGTTTGACCGTGTCTTCGGAACCCAGGATTTACCGTTGAAGCTTTTGTCCCTGATTCTGATAGCTCCGTAGTTCCCGGCCTCCAGATCGATGTCGCTGGGCATCAGCCAGAGGGCTTCCTCGCGACGCAGGCCCGCGTAAATATAGAACGCCACCATGGTCTGCAGCATCAGATTGCCGGCCAGGACTTGCAACTGCTCATCGATCTGGGGCATCTTCAGGAAGCGGATATCGCTTTTGATTTCCCGGTAGCGCTTTACCGCCTCAACAGGGTTTTTGCCGCCCGGGAATTTCACGCCGCCCTCCGTCATGGCCCAGTTGCACATGGTAAGCAGAATCTGGCGATAGTGGTTGACGGTTTTCGCGGAAACGCCTTTGTAGACGACAAGATTAGCAAGAAAGCCGGAAACCTGGACCGTTGCCAGCTGTTCCAGGCATCCGAGCTCAATCAGGTCGAATTTTCCCGAAGCTGGTCGCTTTACGGCTTTTGCGGCGATGATGTCGTTTTTGATCTTGAGGCCTTCGCACACCTGGCCGAAGGTGCCCCTGAGATAGCTGACGACCTTCTGGACATTGCGTTCGGAAGAGTGGGCTTTCAGGTGGAAGACGTACTTATCGACAATATCGGGGAGAGGGGTTTTCGTTGGTAGGGGAATATCATCCTGCCGCAGCTGGGCCGATTCGATCTGCCTGATTTTTTCCTTGGCAATCTGTAACGAGGTTGTTTCCAGGTTGGCCCGCACCTGCTTGCCGTTCACGTAGTACTGCGCATAATAGGTTTTGCCACGCTTCTTGAGACTTGCCATTGCACACCTCCTTGGTTTGGCGGCAAGTCCTTCGAACCCTAGGGTACAATTTAGGGTACAATGGCAATAAAAAAAGGACTTGCCGGTTACGCAAGTCCTTGTTTTTGTTTGGTTGCGGGGACAGGATTTGAACCTGTGACCTTCGGGTTATGAGCCCGACGAGCTACCAGACTGCTCCACCCCGCGTCAATTGAAGAATCCCATTTATAGTCCAAATGTTTTTTGTTGTCAATAAAAAATTAACATTTTTTTGTTCCGGCCTCTGAACGGGCGGCGTAACAAGGAAAAGGGGGCGCTACGCCCCGGCGGCGCAGCGCCCCCTCCTCTGGAGGAACATACAATGAGCTGTTGCATGGCCGCTGCCAAGTAGCCAAACATACTCATTGGTTAATTATATAACGCTCATACGGTGCCACTGTCAACCTCAAAATTGAGGGGGTGAAAAAATGGCGACAGAAGGGCCGTTCCGGTCAGGTTCGTATTTTGCGGCCCATGTCGTGCGGCATGGGCCGCAAAACGTCAGTCCTTGTCCGGGATGGCGATGGCCCCCTTGCCGATCTTGCTGGACAACTCCTTGGCCGCGTCCTGCTCCAGCTTCCTGCCGACCCGTACCCGGTACCAGGTCCCCTTGTCCCCTTGATTGGACTCGACGAGGAAGACGTTGTAGCCCTTGCCCGCCAGTTTGCTCCGCATGGCCTCGGCCTCGGATTTCAGGCTGTAGGACGCAACCTGCACCGTGAAGCCGCCCGCGTCGCGCCGAGGTTTCTCCGCCGCCGGGGCCTTCTCGCTGACCGGCTTGGCCGCGTCGCTGCCGTCCTGCTGGGGCTGCTTAGCCACGTTCGCCGGCATGGCGGCCTGGAGCGGCTGTTTTCCCTTTTCCTCCTTGGCATTGATGCCGCTTCCCATGACATTGCTCTTCTGACCGCTGGGGAGGGTCTTGTAGAAGCTCAAGGGGGGCTCGGGCATGGTCTGGCCGTTGGGAGGCGGCGTAGCGCCCGGCTGGGGGGGCTGGGTGGGCGTCGGCGCGGCCGGTTGAGGCGCCGCCGGTTTGGCCGCGGCATCCTGGCGCGGCGCGCTTTCCAGACTGGTCTGCTCCATGGCGGCCTGGTACGATTTTTTGGCGGCTCGCTGGGAGAGGAACCAGCCGCTGCCGAAGCCGGCGGCAAAGGTGGCCAGGCCGGTGACGACGATGATGACCGTAAGCCGCGCCACCGGTTCCTTGCGGGGACGATTGCCGGTGGGGGTGGTGACGAACGATTTCTTTGGTTCGCTGTAATCGATCCTCATGGGGGACTCCATTACATCCGTTCAGGCGCAGCAATACCCAGGAGCGCGAGGGCGTTCTTCAGGGTCTGGGCGGTGCGTGCGAGCAGGTAGAGGCGCGCGGCGGTCAGGGCCGGGTCTTCGGTGATGACCCGGTTCTTGTTGTAAAAGCCGTGGAAGCAGCCGGCCAGTTCGGTCAAGTAGTAGGTGAGACGGTGCGGCTCGAAGTGGACGGCGCAATCGTCGACGGTATCCGGCAGGGCGCACAGAAGTTTGATGAGCTGCAGTTCCTCCGGGGTAGTGAGGAGCGCAAGCGCCTCCGGCGCCGGGTTCCGGGGCGCGGTAAACCCCTTTTCGGCGGCGTTCTCGAAGATGCTGCAGATGCGGGCGTGGGCGTACTGGACGTAGTAGACCGGGTTTTCGTTGGTCTGCTGCTTGGCCAGGTCGATGTCGAACACCAGTTGGGCGTCCACCTTGCGCATCAGGAAGAAGAAGCGGGTGGCGTCGCGCCCCACCTCGTCGATCAGATCCCGCAGGGTGACGTAGCTGCCGGCCCTTTTGGAGATCTTGACCTCCTCGCCGCCGCGCATGACGGTGACCATCTGGTGCAGCACGTACTCGGGCCATCCCTGGGGGATGCCCATGTCCAGGGCCTGAAGGCCGGCCCGTACCCTGGTGATGGTGCTGTGGTGGTCGGCGCCCTGTTCGTTGATGACCCGGGTGAAGCCACGTTTCCATTTGCCCAGGTGGTAGGCCACGTCCGGGATGAAGTAGGTGTAGGCGCCGTCGCTCTTGCGCATCACCCGGTCCTTGTCGTCGCCGAAGTCGGTGGTGCGCAGCCAGAGCGCACCGTCCTGCTCGTAGGCGTGCTTGTTGGCGATGAGCCTTTGCACCACCT
The DNA here is from genome assembly GCF_008330225.1 of Geobacter sp. FeAm09. NCBI lineage: Bacteria > Pseudomonadati > Thermodesulfobacteriota > Desulfuromonadia > Geobacterales > Geobacteraceae > Geobacter > Geobacter sp. FeAm09. The sequence goes on from NZ_CP042466.1 coordinate 1,254,318, forward strand.
CGTCCACGCTGCCGTCGGCGTACAGGCCCGACTCCAGGGAGTAGACGTCGAAGGCCACGTCGAAGGCGGCCAGGTCCAGGTCCTGCTCCCGGCGCAGGTAGGCCACGGCAAAGGTGCGGATGGCGTCCAGGTTGTGGGGGTCGCCGGCGGCCTTGGTGTGCTGGTCGCTGGCCTCCACGGTCTCCTTGTCCAGGTAGGCCTTGGCCACGTCCTTGATGTAGTCCCCCTGGTAGCCGTCCGTGGGCCAGCGGGGGTCATCCGGCTCGATGCCGAGGCAGCGGGCCTGGACGGAGAGCGCCAGGTTGCCGATCTGCTGGCCGGCGTCGTTGTAGTAGAATTCGCGGGTCACCGCCCAGCCGGCGGCCCCCATGATGCGGCAGAGGGTGTCGCCGATGGCGGCGCCGCGGCCGTGGCCGATGTGCAAAGGTCCGGTGGGGTTGGCGCTGACGAATTCGATCTGCACCTTGTTTCCGCCGCCGGCGGCGGTGCGGCCGAAGGCTGCGCCCTGCTCCTCGATCTCCAGAAGCGCGGACTGCCAGGCAGCCGGGGTGACGAAGAGGTTGATGAAGCCGGGGCCGGCGATCTCGGTCTTGGCCAGGAGGCCGTTGCCATCCCCCAGGTGACGGAGGACGACCTCGGCTACCTGGCGGGGGGCTTTGCGTTCGCCCTTGGCCATCTGCATGGCGATATTGCAGGAAAAGTCCCCGTGGTCCGGGTTGTCCGGCGTGCCGATGATAACGGCGGGGAATGTGGGCGAGAGAAGTTCTTCTGCGGCGGCAGCGGTCTGCAGGGCGGTTTCGACAAGGGCGGCAATTCTGTTTCGCATCATTGTGTGGGTGGTTCCTTACTGTCAGCCTGATTTTCTGTTATTTCGGTTCCTCGCCGCTGTCCTTGATGCTGACATCCCGCGAAAAGTCGGGGCAGTGCGCTCCTCCGTCGGAGACACTGAATCGTTTGGCGCAGTTTTCGCGCCAGGCGCACACGGCGCAGCTTTGTCGTGACATGGCATCTATCCTGAAAAGCGGTGGATTCGGTTATTTCTTTTCCTGGGGAAACTGGTAGATCACCTCGTTCGAGCGCACAAACCCGAAATCCTTGCGGGCGATGCTTTCCAGGTAGCGGCGGTCGGACTTGAGGGCGGCGATCTCCCGCTTCAGTTTTTCGTTTTCGAGCCTGGTGCCGTTCAGCCGTTCCTCGACGCCGACGATGTCCTGGCGGATCTCGTAAATGCGCAGGAGCCCCTTGTCGCCGAAGACGGTGAAGAAAAGGATGAATGCGAGGCATCCGGCCGGGAAGAGGTAGATCCTTTTCTGGAAGGGCAGGTTCACGTGGTCATCCTTTGGCGCTCTGCAAATATGACATGAACATCTTGCCTCTCATCTTCCGGCCGCTTTTGGCCGAGCCCCAATCATAGAATCCTCTGCGTAGCCCAGGTTACGCCTGCGGTTTTCCTCAATCGGTTCAACCAAGTCCGACCTGAATCCGAGCGCAATTTTGTCCATGTTATCTTTGAACAGCTCCTTTGCCGATCCGCGCGGCAAAATACTCGGCCGTCGTGGCCAACCCCGCGTCCAGTTCCACCCGGGGTTTCCACCCCAGCCGCTCCCCGGCCAGCGAGATGTCCGGCCGGCGCTGCTTGGGATCGTCCTGGGGAAGGGGCTTGAAGATCACCTTCGATCTCGATCCTGTAATTGTAATGATTTTTTCGGCAAACTCAAGGATTGTGTTTTCCACCGGGTTGCCCAGGTTTACCGGTCCGGTGAAGTCGTCGCACTCCATCATGCGGCACATGCCGTCCACCAGGTCGGAGACGTAGCAGAAGGAACGGGTCTGTGAGCCGTCGCCGTAGACCGTGATGTCCTGGTTGCGCAGCGCCTGGAGGATGAAGTTGGACACCACGCGGCCGTCGTTTTCGGCCATGCGGGGGCCGTAGGTATTGAAGATGCGGATGATGCGGATATCCACCCTGTTCTGGCGGTGGTAGTCCATCATCAGGGTCTCGGCCACCCGTTTCCCCTCGTCGTAGCAGCTGCGGATGCCGATGGGGTTGACGTTGCCCCAGTAGGCCTCGGTCTGGGGGTGCACCTGGGGATCGCCGTAGACCTCGGACGTGGACGCCTGGAGGATGCGGGCCTTGACCCGCTTGGCCATCCCCAGCATGTTGATGGCGCCCATGACGCTGGTCTTCAAGGTTTTGACCGCGTTGTACTGGTAGTGCACCGGCGAGGCGGGGCAGGCCAGGTTGTAGATGCGGTCCACCTCCAGAAGGATCGGCTCCACGATGTCGTGGCGGACCAGTTCGAAGCGGTGGTTGTCCATCAGGTGGATGATGTTGTCCTTGCTACCGGTGAAGAAGTTGTCCAGGCAGATGACGTCGTGCCCTTCGCCAAGGAGCCGTTCGCACAGGTGTGAGCCGAGGAACCCTGCGCCGCCGGTGACCAGGATGCGCATTATTTCACCCCGCCGCAGATGCCACCGCCGCAACGGCCCAGGGGGATGTAGCTGAATCCGGCGGCCGCCATGCGGTCCGGTTTGTAGAGGTTGCGGCCGTCCACCACAAGGGGGTTCTTCAGGGCGTCCTTGATGCGGTCGAAATCCGGGTTGCGGTATTCGCTCCAGTCGGTGATGACGGCCAGGGCGTCGGCGTTTTCCAGGATCGCGTACTGATTGGTGCTGTATTCGATCCGGTCTCCGAAGACCTTCTGGGCCTCCTTGAGCGCTTCCGGGTCGTGGGCGCGCACCGTGGCGCCGGCTGCCAGCAGGCGCTCGATGACGGTGATGGCGGGGGCTTCCCGCATGTCGTCGGTGCGCGGCTTGAAGGAGAGGCCCCAGCAGGCCACGGTGCGCCCGGTGAGCGGCAGCTCTTCGTCCGGCGAGCCGAGCGCCTTGATGAGCTTGTGGGCCAGGACCTCCTTCTGGCGCTCGTTCACGTCCTCCACCGCTTTGAGCAGCAGGAAGTCGTAGTCGCACTCCTCGGCGGTCTTGATCAGGGCCTTGACGTCCTTGGGAAAGCAGGAGCCGCCGTAGCCGGGACCGGGAAAGAGGAAGTCGTAGCCGATGCGCGAATCGGAGCCGATTCCCTCGCGCACGGCGGCCACGTCGGCGCCCATGCAGTCGCACAGGTTGGCGATCTGGTTCATGAAGGAGATGCGGGTGGCCAGCATGGCGTTGGCGGCGTACTTGGTCATCTCGGCGCTGCGGATGTCCATGACGATCAGGCGGTTCTGCTTGCGCATGTAGGGGTCGTACAGCTCCTTCATGATCTCGGCGGTACGCACGTTGTCGGTGCCGATCACCACCCGGTCCGGTTTCATGAAGTCGTCGATGGCCGCCCCCTCCTTGAGGAACTCGGGGTTGGAGACCACGTCGAACTCGAAGGCCACGCCGCGGGAGGCCAGCTCTCCCTTGACGGCCTCCCGGACCTTGTCGGCGGTGCCGACCGGGACGGTGGACTTGTCCACGATAATCTTGAAGCCGTTCATGGCGCGGCCGATATCCCGGGCCACGCCCAGGACGTACTTCAGGTCGGCCGAGCCGTCCTCGCCGGGAGGGGTGCCCACGGCGATGAAGCAGACCAGCGAGGCTTGCACCGCCTCGGCCATCTCGGTGGTGAAGGAAAGGCGACCTTCGGCCTGGTTGCGCAGCACCATCTCCTTCAGGCCCGGCTCGTAGATCGGGATGATACCTTCCTTGAGGCCGTCAATTTTGTTTTTGTCAACATCCACGGCGATGACGCTGTTGCCGCTTTCGGCAAAGCAGGCCGCCGCCACAAGACCCACATAACCGGCCCCAAAGATACATATTTTCATTCAGTCGCTCCGGAAGAGTAAGGATAATTTAACTTCTATAACATATATCCACTTGTAATTCCAGCGCAATTAACGCTCATTCACGCGTTGTTCGCGTCGTTTTGAACCCGCAGCGCCTCGGAATAGGCCGCATTTTTGGAAACGCCGGTCATTTCGGCGGCTTTCCGGGCGGCGTCCTTGACCGTCATCCCCTCCTCGCGCAGCAGGCGGTGCAGCAGTTCGGGCAGCGGCTCGGTCTCCTCCGGCACTGTTTCGCCCGGCGCCACCAGGATGACCACCTCGCCCCGGACCTTGGCCCGGCCGACCGTTGCCAGCACCTCGCTCACCGTGCCCCGGATGAACTCCTCGTAGATCTTGGTCAGCTCCCGGGCCACCACAACCTGCCGTTCTCCCAGCACCTCCCGCATATCCCGCAGGGTCTCCTCCAGGCGGTGAGGCGCCTCGTAGAAGAGCAGGGTTCCCGGCCGGGAGGCCATGGCGCTCAGGAACGCCCGGCGCTTCCCCTGGCGGTTCGGCGGGAAACCGGCAAAGGTGAAGGTGTCGCTGGGGAGCCCCGAGGCGGAGAGGGCGGTGATGGCGGCGCAGGAGCCGGGGATGGGGACGACCTGGATGCCTTCGGCCACGGCGGCCCGAACCAGATTGAAGCCGGGATCGGAGATGCAGGGGGTGCCGGCGTCGGAGATCAGGGCCACGGATCGTTCCTCCCGCAGCGCCTGGAGAATCCGTTCCCCCTTGAACTGCTGGTTGTGGTCGAAATAGGAGGTGAGCGGCTTGGAGATGCCGAAATGGTTGAGCAGCTTGAGGGAGTGGCGGGTGTCCTCGGCGGCGATCAGGTCCACCTCCCCCAGGATGCGCACGGCCCGGTAGGTCATGTCCTCCAGGTTGCCGATGGGGGTGGCCAGGATGTAGAGGGTGCCCGCCATCTATTTCAGGCTGGTGATATAGCCGCGGACGCCCTCCATGATCCCTTCCGCGGTCTGTTCCTGGTAGGCGGGGTCCGTGAGGCGGGACTCCTCCTGGGGGTTGCTGACAAAGGCGGTCTCCACAAGGATGCTCGGCATGGTGGCCCCCACCAGGACGTAGAAGGGGCCTTGCTTGACCCCCAGGTTCCTCACGTCGGCGTGGCGGCTTTTGATCCTGCCGTGCAGGGATTTCTGCACCTCGTCCGCCAGGTGGGCCGAGTCGTTGAGCTTGTAGTTGGCCATCAGGTCGAAGAGGACCGCCTGGAGGACGCTGACCTTCTCCAGGGTGGTGCCGTTCTCCTTGGCGGCCAGTTGGGCGGCCTTTTCGGTCTTGGCCAGGTTGAGGTAGTAGGTCTCGATGCCCGCAGCCCCGCGGTTCAAGGCGGCATTGGCGTGCACCGACACGAACAGGTCGGCGTTTACCTTGTTGGCGATGGCGGTGCGCTCCTCCAGGGGGATGAAGACATCGGTGGCGCGGGTCATGACCACATCCAGCCCCAACTCCTCCTTCAGCAGGTCGCGCAGTTTCAGGCCGATGGCCAGGACCACGTCTTTCTCCTTCACCCCGTTGGGTCCGACCGCCCCGGAATCATGCCCCCCGTGGCCCGGGTCCACGACGATCCGGCGAATCTTGGCGATAAGAGGTTTTTTATGGGGTCTGGCCTTCTTTTCCACTACCGGCAGCTCGGGTTTCGGCTTCAGCTCCGGAGCAGGCTCCTGCTTGGCGGTGATGCTGTTCTCCAGGCGGGAGATCTCGACGCGCCGTTCCCCGCGCACGTCGATGATGAGCCGTGCAGGCTCGGAGAGCGGGAATATCTTGTAATCCCTGATGTTTTCCGTATCCAGCACCACCCGCACCACATCCTGCTTGTGCTGGCCCAGGCGGACCCCCTTCAGGAGACCGTCGCCGATGGCGATGTCCTTTGCCTCCGGGCCCAGTCTGGCCCGGTTGATGTCGATGTAGACCCGGCCCGGTTTGCCGGGATTCCCCTTGCCCAGTTCATGGGCCTGCCAGGTGATGTCCCGGTCGAACTCCAGGGAGATGCGGGTGTAATCCGGGTTGGACCAGTGCTTTACCTCGCTCAGCACGGCCAGGCGCCGGGAAGGGGCGGTCTGGTCGGCGGCGTTTTTCCGGACCGCCAGGGCGGGATAGGGGAGGAGGAGCGAGAGGACGAGCAGGCTGGCAACTATGTGAAGAAATCGGGTCATGGGGTCGCTTTGTGGCACAACGGAATCGGATTAAAAAAAGCAACGTGTTCTTTTAACAGAAATATTCCAATGTTTCAACCTTCAGGGGGCGGTGATGCGGTAATCTTCGTATTATTCGACAGCAGTTCCAGAAATTCCACCACGCCTATTGCATCCACCCCGCGACAAACCGGCCGCCTGGAGTCGGTTCCGCACAGAATCAGCCCATCCAAGGGGTTCAGCTTTGCATACAACCCGGCATACCGGGTCAGCCCGGATGCCATGGACATGCTCGGCGTGCGCGTCAGCTTGATCTCTATCGGCAAGGGACGTAGAGCATCCGTGTCGATAATCAGGTCAACCTCCAGGCTGTTGTTGGTCCGCAGATAGGAGATGCGCGGCTGCTCCCCCCGGTTGGCGAAGCTCTTCACCACCTCTTGAATACAGAAATTCTCGAACAGCGGTCCCGCCATGGCTCCGCTCAGTATCTGCTCCCTATCCCGCAGACCGGCCAGATGGCAGGCAAGGCCGGTATCGAGGAAATAGACCTTGGGCGCTTTGGTGATCCGTTTGCCCAGGTTGTTGAAGTGGGGTGGCAGGAGATGGATGATTCTGCCCGCCTCCAGGACCGAGAGCCAGCGCTTGATGGTGGTAACGCTCACCCCGATATCGGTCGCCAGGGCACTCATGTTCAGGACTTGGCTGCACCGTACCGCCAATAGTTGCATGAAACGGTGAAATTCCCGAAGACTACCGATGTCGTACAGCGAACGGATGTCCCGTTCAAGATAGGTCTGGATGTATGAGGTGTACCAGAGTCCCCGGTCGAGTCCCGGTGTGGTGGCAAGCTGGGGGTACGTGCCGGTCAGGCTGGAGGTTGCAAACAGCTCCAGCCCGCTGTCAACCGGGATCGCCTGCCGGAACTCTTCAACGGCAAACGGGAGCAGGTCCAGCAGGGCGATCCTCCCGGCCAGGGAGTCCCCCAAGTTGCGGATCATGCCGAACTGCTGGGAGCCGGTGAAGACGAAACGCCCGTTGCGGTTCCGCTCCGCATCCACCCGCATCTTCACGTAGGAGAGGATGCCGGGGGCAAGCTGGATCTCGTCGATGATGCAGCGGTCCCCCAGCGAATCGAGAAAATAGACCGGGTCGTTGTGGGCCTGGGCCAGCACCGCCGGGTCATCCAAGGTGACGTACCGGTACTCCGGCAGCGCCTGCCGCAGCATGGTGGACTTGCCCGACTGCCGGGGGCCGGTCACCGCCAGGCAGGGAAAAGTCGCCAGGGTGCGGGGGAGGAGCGTTTCGATGGTACGCGGTATGTACATGAATCCATGATAGGAGCGGATTTGTGGGGTGTCAATACAAATTTAACTTTACAGGTTAAATTTGTATTAAAGGCCATGTCGCAGGAACAAAACTGCTTCGCTGGGATGAGTGGATGGGATGCCGTCCCCTCAGGTATCGGCTTTCTCCACCCATTTTTGCACCGTTGGCGGTTGGTAACCGGCGAACCGGTCCAGCAGCGCCTCGGGGTCCTGCTCCACGAGCAGCATGGAACGGTGCGGCTCCCTGACAAACTGTTCCGCCACGGTGTGATCCAGAAACGTTATCAGCGCGTCGTAGTACCCCGCGATGTTGAGCAGGCCGCACGGTTTGCCGTGAAAGCCCAGTTGGGCCCAGGTCCAGATCTCGAAGAGCTCCTCCAGGGTGCCGATTCCTCCCGGCAGGGCGATGAAGCCGTCGGCAAGCTCGGCCATCATGGTTTTGCGCTCGTGCATGGAGCGGGTGACGTGGAGTTCGGTCAGGTTCGGGTGGGCGAGTTCCTTGCGCATGAGCGCATCGGGGATGACCCCCACCGCCTCACCGCCGAGTTGCAGCACGGCATCCGCCACCAGCCCCATGACGCCGACGCTGGCGCCGCCGTAGACGAGCCGCAGGTTACGATCCACCAGGGATTTTGCCAGGTCGCGGGCGGCGCTGGTGTAGGCCTCCTGGCGACCGGGGCTGGAACCGCAATAGACGCAGATGCTTTTCATGGTCACACCATCCGTTTCAATTCATCCAGCAGGTTGAGTGCCTCCAGGGGGGTGAGGGTGGCGATGTTGAGCTTCTTCAGGCGCAGGCGCAGTTGGTCCTCCGTACTCTCGAACAGGGAGAACTGGGGAGAGGGGGCCTGGGGCTGGCTCTTCTTGCTCTTGGCCAGGCGCGGGGCACCCTCCTCGAACTCGCCGTGCTCCAGATTGCGCAGGATCTCCTTGGCCCGCTCGATCACGTCCGCCGGCATGCCGGCCAGGCGGGCCACCTGGATGCCGTAGGAGTGGGAAGCGCCGCCGGGGATGATAGTGCGCAGGAAGATGACCTGGTCGTTCCACTCCCGCACCGCCACGGTGAAGTTCTTGATCCGCTCCCTGGTGGTGGCCAGCTCGGTCAGCTCGTGGTAATGGGTGGCGAACAGGGTGCGGGCCCGGCAGCCGGGGGTGTCGTGGATGTACTCGGCCACGGCCCAGGCGATGGAGACGCCGTCGAAGGTGGAGGTGCCCCGGCCGATCTCGTCCATAACAATCAGGCTTTTGGGACCGGCGTTGCGCAGGATGGTGGCCGCCTCCATCATCTCCAGCATGAAGGTGGACTGGCCCCGGGCCAGGTTGTCCCCCGCGCCGACCCGGGTGAAGATGCGGTCGGCAATGCCGATGCGGGCCTCGGTGGCCGGGACGAAGCTGCCGGCCTGGGCCATGAGGCAGATCAGGGCCACCTGGCGCATGTAGGTGGATTTGCCGGCCATGTTGGGGCCGGTGATCATGAGAATCTGGTTCTCGTCGGCGTCCAGGCGGGTGTCGTTGGGGACGAAGCGTTCCCCCAGCTTCATGGCCTCGATGACCGGGTGGCGGCCGTCCCTGATGTCGATGACGTCCGTATCGTCCACGTGGGGCTTGCAGTAGTTTCGCTCGCCCGCCACGATGGCCAGGGAGATGAGCACGTCCAACACCGCCAGACCGTCGGCGGTGCGGCAGATGCGTTCGGCCTGGGCCGCCACCTGCTCGCGGATCTCCTGGAACAGGGAGTATTCCAGGTCGCAGATGCGCTCCTCGGCCCCCAGCACCTTTTCCTCGTAGTTCTTCAATTCCTCGGTGATGAAGCGCTCGGCGTTGGCCAGGGTCTGGCGGCGGATGTAGTCCGGGGGCACGGAGCCCAGGTTGCTCTTGGTCACCTCGATGGAATAGCCGAAGACCCGGTTGTAGCGGATCTTGAGGGTGGAGATGCCGGTGCGCGCCTTCTCCTGGGCTTCCAGGCGGGCGATGAATCCCTTGCCCTCGCTGCTGATGGAGCGCAGCTCGTCCAGTTCGGCATTATATCCGGTGGCGATGATGCCACCTTCCCGCAGGGAGAAGGGGGGCGTCTCCACGATGCCCCGTTCCACCAGGGCGCGGATGTCGTCCAGGGGGTCGATGGTGCCGGCCAGGGAGTGCAGGAGCCCGGCCTGCAACGGTGCCAGGCGCTCCAAAAGCGGAGGGAGGCGGCGCAGGGAGTCGTACAGGGACCGCAGGTCGCGGCCCGAGGCCGAGGCCATGCCGATGCGGCCGTTCAACCGCTCCAGGTCGGCGATCTCCCGCAATTGGGTCGTCAACTCCTCCCGCAGGTCGGCGGCCTCCAGCAACTCCTCCACCGCCTCCAGGCGCCGGCGGATCGGCTCCAGCCCCACCAGGGGGTAGCTGAGCCACTGCTTGAGCCGCCGGGCGCCCATGGCGGTGGCGGTCCTATCCAGGCAGCCCAACAGGGAGCCTGCCTTCTTCCCCTCGGCCATGGTGGCGGTGATCTCCAGGTTGCGGCGGGTGGCCGGGTCCAGGGCCAGGTGCTCGGTGCGCTCGTACACCTTGATGTCCCGGATGTGGGGGATGGCCGACTTGCGGTTCTCCCGCAGGTAGTACAGGGCCGCGCCGGCCGCCATGAGGCCCGCCGGCATGGCGCTAAGGCCCAGGGCCTCCGCCGAGGCGGCGCCGAACTGGCCACAGAGAAGCGACGTGGCATAGTCCCGTTCAAAGACCCACCCCGGAGCGCGGGAGACGATCCGCTCTCCCAGAAAGGCCCGCAGGTCCGCCGGCAGGGTGTCCATCTCCAGATTGTCGGCCAACAGCACCTCCCGGGGGGCGATGCAGGCCGCCTCGCCGGCCGCCGCCGTGGCGCCCGCCAGTTCCGTCACCCGGAATTCGCCCGTGGACAGGTCCAGCCAGGCGCACCCCCAAGTGCCGCCCGCGCCCGCGGCGAGGGTCAGGAGGTAGTTGTTCTCGTCCGGCGACAGGCTCTCGGTCTCGATCAAAAGCCCCGGCGTGACCACCTTGACCACCTCGCGCCGCACGATCCCCTTGGCCTGTTTCGGGTCCTCCACCTGTTCGCAGATGGCAACCTTGTGACCCGCTTCGATCAGTTTGGCGATGTAGGGGGAGGCCGAATGGAAGGGGACGCCGCAGAAGGGGATCTCGTCGCCGCTCCCCTTGTTGCGGGAGGTCAGCGCGATGTCCAGGATGCGGGAGGCGGTGAGGGCGTCGTCCAGGAACATCTCGTAAAAGTCCCCCATGCGGAAGAAGAGGATCGCGTCCGGGTATCCCGACTTGATCTCCAGGTATTGCCGCATCATGGGGGTCTGCTCTGCCATGCGTTGTGAACCTTCCGTTTCGTAAAATGGGTGTTGGTGGTTGTAGCATACGGCCTGCGGCTTTTCAAGGGCGAGGGGGGGAGGCGGGCGATGCTGCGGAACTGCGGCCGGTTTTGCGTTCGGTAAAGTGGTTACACCGTTAGGCTACCATGGTCATAACGGTCTAGAAGCGTTAGGGCATAGGCATAATCGGTGATAACCCGGAGAATTTCTTTCCCGGTTTCGCTAACCAGTTCCTGATTGGCAAGAGTGCGGGCCAGTAATTTTACGGTCTGGCGCATATCCGCCAGCTTTTCGGCTTGCTCACGAAAGCGCTCTTCGTTAAGCGTGTAGCCCTTGACGATGTGGTCTCGCAGAACCCGCGTGGCCCACTGGCGAAACTGGGTTCCTTGTCTGGATTTGACCCGATAGCCAACGGAGATAATGACATCGAGATTATAGAAACGGATCTTTCTGCGAACCTTGCGGGCACCCTCGTATTGAACTACCGAGGAATCCTCGGTAGTTCAATACGTTTGCAACTCTCCCTCTTTGTAAGCATTGCGGATATGCAAGCCGATAGTGTCGCTATCCTTGTCAAACAACTCCGCCATCTGCTTTTGAGTCAGCCAGACGGTTTCGTGGTCAAGACGAACATTGAGCGATGTGGTGCCATCGGGACTCTGGTAGATAATGATATCGTTTGTATTGTCGGCGAACATGGAGTTTTCCGTTGGTGCGGTATTACACTAATTTCTGCCAGCCGTGGGGGACAGGTTTCCAAGTTGACAAATCAAACGTAACATCTTTATCCATTCCTCAAAAAAAACTGTCACAACAATGGCACTTCTACCCGGGGTTTGCAATATACTAGCCCTGGTTGAAAACACAAAAACATCAATCACCTACAATATTTTGTGCCGACAAAAAGCCCCGGATCAGGAATCCGGGGCTTTTTGCGTTTGGCTGGTGCGGTTGAAAGAACGCCGGGGGATCAGAATTTGACCCTGAAGCCCACCGCCACGTTGTGGCTTTCGAACTTCATGCCATGCACCGTAACCCAATCGCCGTTGAAGTTGGCCTTGTCGGTGTTGAAGTAGCGGTACCCCACATCCAGCGAATACCTGCGGTTGATGGCAATGTCCACCCCGGCGCCGACCTGGTAGGCAAAGACGGTGTCGTCGGCCTCGGAATACAGCAGCCCATGTTGCGCCCCGCCATAGGTGTCGCTCAGGTGCAGCGAGGCAAAGCCGATGCCGCCCCCCAGGTAGGGGGTGACCGGGGTATCGTTGTGGAGGTCCACAAAGGCGTTGGCCATGAAAGCCAGGGCGCCGAGAGAGCCGTCGGGATTCGTGAGCTGGCTGCCCGTGGAGCCGGTAATCGTGCTGATTTCCGCGTGTTTGTAGGAAAGCTCGCCTTCCAGGCGCAGGAAGCCGAAATCATAGCCACCGGCACCGCCGACGTACACGCCGGGATCGAATTCGACGCGTTCGTTAAAATTCGTGCCCGTCCCACTGGTGTAGTCAACCCCCGATACGTTGGCGGATTTGGGCACGGTTATGCCGAGGAAGCCGGTGACATAGGGGCCTGGCCGCATGGGGGCCGCCTGGCTTGCGGCGGGGATGGCGACGGCTATGAGCAGTGCAAGGGTGGTCAAGGTCTTTTTCATGGTGTGTCTCTCCTTTGTGCGTTCTGGATTCGCCTGGCATCGTCCTCCCGTGGCTGCCTGGCGGATGCGGCGGTACACGGCCGCAACAATGATGATACTATACTACACATATGCACCGTTGTCATGGCCTGACGGGCGTTCTCCGCCGTTTATCCCCTGGTTTGCATAATTTGTCGAATGGTTGCAGAGTGTTGCGATGTGACCGGCGAAGGAGGGGAAATTAGGAAGACGTGGCCGACGGGGGAAACGGGGGCTACAGCATGTCGCATCCGAGGCCCATGAAGTCGAAGATGTTGTGCTCGGGGGCCACGCCCTGCTCGCGTTTGAACATGCAGTCCGGCGAGCAGTAATGAAGGGCGCCGGGGACGATCTCCCCGTCCCTGACCTCCAACAGAAAGCCGTTACGGTCCACGCGGATGGAATAGATGCCGGCGTTGCTGGTGGCATCAAAAGCTCTTCCACAGTGGCTGCAATGTGTCTTTGCCGTCAGCATGAACGGAATTTTGCCATCAATTAATTTGCAGCGTCAAGTTGATATAAATTATAATAATTTAACAATAAGGGCGTTCTGGGCGCTAATCCTTCCATTTGTGGCAGCCCGAACACCTGACCGGGCCTTTCGCCATCTCCGCATGGCACCCTTTGCAGCTCTTGTGCGCCCACTCCTTGCCGAACCCCTTGATCTTGCCGATGCCCTCCACATGGCAGGTGGCGCAGGTGCCGGTAATGGCCATATGGTCCTTGTGGGGAAAGGTTACCTTGTTTTTGAAATTGAGCACCTCGGGAGCGGCAAGGGCCGATACCGGGAAGGCAAGCAGGGCAAGCAGGGCGGCGGTCTGTTTCATGGGCAAGTCTCCTTCTGGCGCTGTATGTGGATGCTCCGCGGACACGGCCGACGGTGAGCCCGGGGGAAGCAGGATACGTTCCCGTACCTTTTCCCAATATACTATTTTTTGCTCCTCCGCAAGGGTATATCCCTGTTTGTGCGCACTTTTCACCGCCCGGAGCGGGGCGGCCCCTCCTTGTCCCCCCCGCGCAAAAGGGGGTATACTGAAATGGAGGAGGCGAAGACCCATGAAAGCATTACTGTTATCGGCGTGTTCCCTGCTGTTTTTGGCCGGCTGTGTCCACGTGTTCAGCGAACGGGCGGACCTGATGGTGGACCGCAGCATCGGCTACGAGCAGCTCAGGCAGAATCCCAAGGGGTATGTGGGCAAATACGTGAAGTTCGGCGGGATCATCGCGTCCACCAAGAACACCAAGGACGGATCCCAGGTGGAGGTGGTGCAATTCAACCTGGGGAGCGACGACATGCCCTATGAAGAGCACGTCTCCGGCGGACGGTTCCTGGCCACCAGTCCCGGTTACCTGGACAATCTGGTGTTCAAGGCGGGACGACCGGTTGCGGTCATCGGAGAGGTGAAAGGGGAGAAGGTCCTGCCCTTGGGTGAGATCAGCTACACCTATCCGGTGATCGCCATCGTGGAGATTCATGTCTGGAGGCGGTCCGACCTGTATCCGTACCCGCCGGGGTACTACGACCCCCCGTACTACTATTACGGATACGGCCCGGCTTACCCCTACGGCTGGGGCGGCCCCTACTGGTACGGGCCGCGTCACTGGAGATAGGTCTTACGGGAATGGGGTGGGCGGAAACGAACGCCGGGGACGCACCATGGGGTGACGCCCCCGGTCGTTGATGTCAGGCGGTTCTACTGTTTCAGCTTCAGGGCGATGCGCGCCACGTGGGCGCCCTGGTAGCGGGCGCCGGCCAGTTCGTTGTCGCTGGGCAGGCGTTCCCCCTTGCCCCCGGTGATGGTAGACGCGCCGTAGGGGCTCCCCCCGGTGATCTGGGAAATGTCCATCTGCCCGGCAAAGGCGTAGGGGAGGCCGACCACCACCATCCCCTGGTGGAGCAGGGTCGTGTGGAAGCTCAAGATGGTGGATTCCTGCCCCCCGTGCTGGGTGGCGGAACTGGCGAAGACGCTGCCAGGTTTGCCCACCAGCGTTCCCTTCACCCAGAGTTGGCCGGTGGCGTCCAGAAACTGGCGCATCTGGCCGCACATGTTGCCGAAGCGGGTCGGGGTGCCGAAGATGACGGCATCGGCACCGGCCAGATCATCCACCGTTGCGACCGGAATATGGGCCATGCCTTTCTGGGCCTCCAGCGCCCCCATCATCCCCAACACCTCATCGGACAGGGTTTCGGGCACGCGTTTGATGACCGCCTCGCACCCCGCCACCTCGCGAACCCCCTCGGCAACCGCCTCGGCCATTTTGTAGATATGCCCATACATGCTGTAATAAACGACGAGTACCTTGCACATCCGTTCAATCTCCTCTCACATGGAAAAATATTTGCCACAGAGCCACAGAGGTGACAAATGGCGTATCATGTCAGGGCGCGGTGTCCCCGCCTCGGCGACGATGGTTTCCTCTGCGTCTTGTGGCCTAACTGCCGTTTATAGGTAAAGGATAGCAGGAAACCGGGGCTGCGCAACCGCCGCCCCGGATTTCAGGTGGGGGAGAGCCCCTTTTTCCGCGCCACGAACACCTCGTCCAACTGAAGGTTTCGGGGCCGGTCAGGTGTCGGCGTCTTCGGGGTGAAGGTGTCCAGGTGCGGCTTCATGACCGAGCAGAGGGTGATGGCCGTGCTTTCCAGCACCGTCAGAATCTCCTCCGGCCGCCGGATGGCCGAGGAGAGCTGGAGCATGGTTTCCCGGATGGCGCCGGAGGCCACGAGGGGGATCCCTTCGCCCATCTCATCCGTGCGCAGCCGCTGGAGGCAGCGGGCAATGGCCAGGGCCGCGAGTCCGCCGTCCACAATGGCGCTTAAATCGTTATTCAGCTTTCGGGCATTGGCGAGCATGCCCAGGACCCGGTGATGGGTGCGGGCGCGGCGGTTGTCCACCGTGGCGAGCGAATCCGTGGCCGCCATGACGATCAGGTCGCTGACGATGGCGCTGAGGAACGAACGCAGCCGCCGGGCCGGGTCGATGGGGAGCAGGAAACGGAATGACAGGATGGCGACGCCGATCCCGCCGAGGGCGGCGCAGCCGCCGGCCACATAGGCCGTGGGGGGCGGGACGGCGGGCAGGCCCGGCTGCATGACGAACAGGAAGAAGAGCATGGCGTCCATGGCCCCCATGGCGGTCCGGCGGTGGTACAGGGCGATGGCCCCGGCCATGAGGAACGGGATGCTGACGGCCACCTGCACGAAGGGGGCGCTGGTTCCCGGCAGGATGACCAGCCGGCAGAGGAACGCCGCCGCAACGCCGGTCACGGCCCCGGCAAAGATGTAGGTAAGCAGGACCGCCGGGCGGTCGTGGGTGGAGAAGATGCTGACCATGAGCGACGCCGCCATCATCATCAGCGGTCCTTCCGCCCACCCGGTCGCCTGCCACAGCACCCCCACGGCACCGATGGCGCATGCGGCGCGCAACGCCGCCCGGCCGGCCTCCAGCCAGTCCCGGTTGCGGATGTACAGGTTGGTCGCCGGCCGCTCCGGGCCGTGGGTAGTCGTGTTGTCCCACTCGTCGATGACCAGTTGCAGGGCATTGACCAACTCGCCCATGGCCTCGCCCAACAGCGGCAGATGGGGGCGCGCTTCGGCCAGGAACGCCGTAAGCCGGGCCGTCGCCTGTTTGGTCGATTTATGCTGTTCCAACTGCCGCGCCATCTCTTCCAGGTGCCGGGCCAGTTCTTCCCGCCACGGGGCCTGGTGCGCCCCCTGGAGGGTCAGGTAATCGCCGGCCAGCTTGCCGGCTTCCAGGAGCGAAAGGAGTGAGACGATCAGGTTCCTGATGCGGCGCTTCCGGCGCTTGAGATCGAACGAACCGGCCCAGGCCGCGTCCATGGTCCCCTCGATGTCGGCGATCTCCACAAAGATGTCCTGGCGCAGGGCGTTCAGGTCCTCTTTGCTTCCGCCGCGCAGGAGCAGGGCCACCCACTCCAGGTCGGCCACGGCCACCTTGGCCAGCCGGAACAGCAGCTCGCGTTTGGAATTGCGGTGAGTGAAAAACAGGGTCACCGTGGTGGAAACCACGATGCCGACGATGATGCAGGCGACCCGCCCGAAGACCAGGTCGTGCAGATGGGACGAATTGTTGTAGCCGGACATGGCGATGACCGCGCCGGTGCAGCCGCCGATGAGGGCGCCGTAGGAGCGGAGCCCGTACAGCAGGTTGCCGATGCCGACGCACAGGGCCAGCCAGAGGGCGAGCAGGAGGGTGAGCATGGCGGGCGACGTGGCGGTGAGGAGCATGGCCACCCCGGCCACCGAGCCGGTGGCCGTGCCGATGAGGCGGAAGAAGCTCTTTTCCAGCAGCAGCCCGCGGGTCGGCTGGATGACGATGAGCGCGGTCATGGCCGCCCAATAGGGGCACTCCAGGTGGAGGAAAATGGCCACGACCAGGGCGGCCAGGGCGGCCACGGTCCCCCGGGCCGCCAGCACGATGCGCGGCCACTCGCGGCGGACAAGGCGGCGGAAGTAGTAGCGTCTCGTCATCCCCGCACCTGCTTTCTCACGGCGTTCACCGCGCTTTCCAGGGTGGCGACGTAGCCGTCGAGGCTGGCGATGTCACCGGCGCTGAAGGGGCTGAGGAGTTCACTGTCCAGGGTGGCCAGGGCCTCACGGATGCGGGCTACGGTGGTCTCGCCCGCAGGCGTCAGGCAAAGCCGTTTCGCCCGGCGGTCCGTGGCGTCCTCCGAGCGCTGGACCAGCCCCTTGAGCATGAGGGTGTCCAGGAGGCGCACCAGAGAAGGCCCCTCGATACCGATGGCGGCGGCCAGCTCCTTCTGGCGGACCCCATCCCCCAGGAGGTGCAGGTGCAGGAGGGGACGCCAGGTGGCGTCCGTCAGCCCGGCCGACTGGAAGGTGGTGTCCAGTACCTGGCGCCAGTGCCGGGTCAGGAGGCCGAGACGGAAGAAGAGGTTGCTGCTGTTTATTTGTTTATACGTATTATCCATATGCGTATAGTTAGCATACTACTGAATATATTGCTACCAGTTTTTTGCGATGGTTTGCAGATCGTCCGCAAGCGACGGTTTTGAGGCCGGATGAACGAAAAGCCACCCGGTGAGGGGTGGCTTTTGTTGTGCTGCCGAGCAAGGGGGCAATCTCCGGAATAACGGTCACAGAGGCAAGTATTCCGATGGGGCAACCGTATTTTGGTCTGATTGTCCCCCCTGAGGCCCTGTCCGCGGCAAAATGCCGTAATCAATCGTCGTAGCGTCTCCGGTCGCGGTCGTCGGATCTCAGCGGCCGGTAGATCACGTTGCGTATGACGCTGCTGCTGTTGCCGGCCTGATCCTTGGCGGTGACGGTGATGGTGTACTGCTTGGCGACGGTGAAGGTGATCAACTGCTGGAACCAGCCGTTTTCCACCTCCGGGGTGTAGGTGGTGGTGCCCACCGTGACGGTGACCGTCGCCGTGCCCTGGGTATCCGCGACCTTGCCCCGCAGGTAGAGGCGCGGGTAGCTGGTGGTCATATCCTGGCTCGGGTAGGTGACCGCCAGGTTGAGGCCCGTGTCGGTGGGCGGGGTATAGGTCACGGTCCGCTTGATGCTGGAACTGTTGCCCGCCGGGTCGGTGGCGGTGACGCTGATGGTGTTCACGCCCAGAGCCAGGTTGACGGCGGTGCTGTAGGTGCTGCCGCTGATGGTGGCGGCCTGGGAGGCGCCATCATTGACGCTGACGGCCACCGCTGAGGTCTCGTTCACGCTGCCGGTCACGGTCACAAGCTGCAGGGCGCTGGTGCTGTTGTCGGCCGGGGCGGAGACCGTGACCACCGGCGCGGTCGGGTCGTAGGTCACGGTGCGGCTATCGCTCTTCACGATGCCGGCACTGTCGGTGGCGACCACAAGGATGGCGTTGGCCCCGATCTGGAGCGTCACGGCGGAGCTGAAGGAACCGTCCGCCGCGACCACGGCCGCCTGGCCGTTGACGGTGACCGACTGGATGGCCACCGTGTCGGTGACCGTGCCGCTCACGTTGAGGGTCGGGTTGTTGGTGAACGAGCCGTCAGTAACCGTGGAAACGGTCAGCACGAGAT
Source organism: Geobacter sp. FeAm09 (assembly GCF_008330225.1). Classification (NCBI taxonomy): domain Bacteria; kingdom Pseudomonadati; phylum Thermodesulfobacteriota; class Desulfuromonadia; order Geobacterales; family Geobacteraceae; genus Geobacter; species Geobacter sp. FeAm09. The sequence goes on from NZ_CP042466.1 coordinate 1,272,630, forward strand.
TGGCGGCAGGGGGGATGGAAACGGTCACCGTGGCGCTTTTTGCCGCAGAGACGTTGCCCGAGCCATCCTTGGCCCAGGCGTAGAAGGTGACGCTGCCCGTGGCCGGCGCAGTCACACTGGTCGGCGCGGTGGCGGACCAGCCCGCGTCGCTTGCCGCCGGTGCCGCAGCGCTGGTGGTGATCAGGTAGCCGGTAACGGCCGTGTTGTCCGTGGCGCTCAGGGCGTTCACCGGCACGGTCAGGCTGGTGGTCGATGCCGGCAGGGTGAAGGCGGTGACCGTGGGAGGCGTGGTGTCCGGCAGGGTGATGGTCACGGTTGCGCTGGCGCTGGCCGACACATTGCCCGCCTTATCCTTGGCCCAGGCGTAGAAGGTGGCGCTGCCTGCCGCCGTTGCGGTCACGCTGGTGGGGGCGGTGGCGGACCAACCCGCGTCGCTTGCCGCCGGGGCGGTGGTGCTGGTGGTGATCAGGTAGCCGGTGACGGCCGTGTTGTCCGTTGCGCTCAGGGCGCTCACCGGCACGGTCAGGCTGGTGGCCGATGCCGGCAGGGTGAAGGCGGTGATCGTGGGGGGGGTGGTATCGGCCGGGGCGGTGACGGTGAACGAGTTGGTGCTCACGATCTCGTAGCCGTGGTCGGCGTTGTTCGGGTCTGCGGTCCAACCGGAGCCGAAGGCCGCCGAGCCGGAATCATACTTGTTGCCGTACCACGCCACCTTCCAGGCGTAGGTACCCGGCGTGGCGGGCGCGGCCGCGCTCAGGGTCGCCGGCAGGGTGGTGGCGCTCCCCATGTCGCTGGCATTGCCGGTGGACCGGGCCAGTTCCACCTGATTCTGGTCGTAGAGGACCGCCCGGACCCAACCGCTGCGGTAGCCGCCGCTGATGGTCACGGTGACGGTGGCGCCGGGGGCGTAGCTCGTCGCATTGGTGGTCCCCTTCACGTTGATGTCGCTTTTGGCGCTGCTGGAGTGGACGCCGTGGGCATGGCAGCCGTTACAGGTGGCCACGGCCGGTGCCGTATGGCAGCCGGAACACCCCTGGCTGGTGAAATAGCTCGATTGGGCCTGTGCCTCCCGGCCCCCTATCTGAAATGCCGCAACCAGTGCCAGGGTAAAGACGAAAAATAGTGCTGTTTTGGTGCCGATCTTCATGCGATCTCCTTGTGCCGATTTGTTATCGACCTGACGTTGAACCTTCCCTTGCCAACTCTGTATCCCCATGCGTGCTCCTTTCGTCCGGCCTCCATGATTGGCCACAAAAAAAGCCGGGGCCGAATATCGTGTGATATTTCGGCGACCCGGCTGTCTCGGTGAGACCCTGTAGGCTTTCCGCCCCATCCTCGCGGATGGTTTAGTATTTTCGTGTATCCGGTACTGCTGACTGCTCGATTTTGTTTAGGTTACAAAATCGTACTAAAATAATCAAGAATTTTTTCAGCTTTATTGATCCGGCGGCAAAAGTATCTGCCGCCAGTGGCGCTCGGTGCGCCGGCCCAGGGCGTCGCCGGATCGTGGGGTGGCAAGCGGGGCAATCGCTTCGGGGAGCGGCTGCGTGGCCAGGGGCATGGGGGTAAATGAAAACAGGGAGCCGGCCGTTTCGGCCTGTTCCCTGTCGTTTTAATATGGCGGGCACATGGGAATACAAAAATTAAAGTAACATTCCGTTATTAAAAATAAAAACTAAATAATATTTTTGCACTTACCCAGAAAGTTACCCAAACAATTCCGCCCTTTCAACGTCTCAAGGGTTAGCTGTGGCGGAGCCGACAGCTGGACCCGCTTATTGGCGATCATTCTCCTGTTAGCTGTCGATACTTCTCATTCCACCAGACGACGAGTTCTTGATGCGATTTTAGGTCGATCCATATCATGTTCTCTTCCGCAGCCGGGTCTCCGCCAAAAACAATGGGCTGAACATACCATTTGATTTTCCCAGCATGGCTGCTATCCGTTTCGAGCTGATCCGATTGAAATGTCTTTTCGGACTTTTCGAGATATTTCTGAGCAAGTGGCACAGCCGGAACGCGCCATTGGTCGCCTGCCGGATTCGTAATGATGAAATCGTCCCATCCGAGGATAGCCTTTATCCTGTATCCTAGCAGGTACGTCTCAAGCTTGTACCCCTCAGTGATTTCGGCCTGTTCAGAGTCATCGAACAAAATCAGGTAGTCGTCGCCGATCCAGCCTTCTTTCATTTCCTTATTCCTTAGCCAACGTCGTGGGCGCTGACCTGACGGTCTTATCGGTCAGGTTTAGTGCCCTGGTTGGACAATCCTTAATAATTGACATCAAGTGTTTTCACGTTGCCGTTGTTAATTACGCGTATCGTCGCGTCTTTAACCTCAATGTTTTCAAATTCTTGGAGAGAATCGTTCTTAGGATCATGGGGGAAATGTTTACTCAGTTTGCGCACAAGGTCAAGTTGTCCGGTCGCATACCCAGAGGCAAAACGCGGGCCTTGCATGTTTCCTATAATAAAGCCAAAAGTCGCGCCAATTATAAGACCAACAAAAATTGGTATCAGATTCTTTTTCATAATTGTATTCCGTTCAACAAATGATTATGTTTCTGACTGGTTAAAAAGTTGTCGAATATCAAGAACATTCCAGCAGGTCGTCCGCTCTCCCAATTTTATTGGCTTTGGGTAACGTCCCGACTTCACGCCAGCCCACCACGTCGATTTGCTCACGGGTATGATAGGCGGTATCCCTTTTTTCTTGTCCCCAAGAATTTGCGACAGCCTCACAAGGCCTGTTTCAGGGAGCGGGTTGCAGTTATTTTTTGTTTGCATTATAGACCGCCCCCTTCCTGATCGCAACTGATTCGGCCCAAACGAATGGAGCGTTTTTGAACTTCGCTCTTAAAGTCCCTGTGCCGCCAGTGTCCTTCCTGATTGTCGCCAAGCACCTTGACCGCCTCCGAGCAATCGTCAATGTTAAGCCGAGCGGCAACGGAAGCGAGACACCCGGCAACGTGGGAAACATACCATTCCACCGGGGCGAGCATGTCGCTTTGACCATAACGCCGTACCCCTCCAGCCGAATCATATTGATTCCCGGCCTGCTGCACATGTTCCCACCAGGGGAGAACAGACCTTCTCGCCGTTCTGCCGTTGTCCGGCAGGCGTAAGGAAATCCACTCGCCTGTCAGGTATGCCCACACCCCGCCGATCTTTTGCCAGAGGTCTTCAAGGCTGTTAATTCCAAATTGCCGCAAGAATGGTCGGCGCATCTGGAATTCCACCCGCCAGACTTCGGCTATGTCGTCAGTGTTCCAGATTTCCGCGAACCAGAATTTTGTGCCTTTGGCGTGAATCTCCTTGTCCTTGTCATAGATACGCAGTCGGACAGGAGCGGAGGGAGAGCCGACGTAATAGGTTTCAAGAACATCATGGCGCAGATGAAAGGTCGTCTCTTTGGCCCTCGATACCCGGTGCGTTTCGAGAAAGGGGAGGGTGAGCCCGTCGGGTATGCGGTAATCAACGCACATGTCAACACGGCTGGGTTGGGTGCGTTCTATTATGCCGCCGAAATGGTACAGGTCGATTTCCAGGGTTTCCAGGACATAGGGGAGGCCGTACTTCCACAAGGCTTCTGAATTGACGGAAAGATACCCATTCGGGGAGCCTTCGGCCTTTTCGGTTATGGACAGATATAGGTGATATTCGGGGAACTGAAGATGATAACGGTAATTTGGCGGCTTGCCGCTGGCAAGGTGGATGTACTGCCGTTCATGTGGATTCTGATCCAGGACCCCGTTTGCCTTCATGGCATCCTGTTTCTTTTCATTCAACATTGACATGAAGTCGTTGAATTTGTAGTTCCACAGGATATAAAGTCCCAGATCAATGGAGTCTATCCCGCAGACAAGAAACTCGAAACTGTCTGAAAGTGGATTTTGCGCATGGCGTGTTACAGCCCGTCACCATCCGCCAGCCTGTAGTCCTTATCTTTTGGTTTTGCCGTTTTCACTTGAATGTCAGTAAGTGCCATTGTACACCCCCTGAGTTACCCATGTGATATGGGATGGTGTTACCCATCCATATGGCCAGTTACCCGTAGAGTTACCCAGATACTACCCAGGATTTCTGCAAACATGGTAGCACCGTATTGGACAACTGACAATAAAAAACCCACTATTTCTAGTGGGTTTCAATACTGCATCGGACGGTGCCGGACGATGTATGGCGGAAGCACATGGGAATCGAACCCACCGGGGAGATTTCTCATCCCCCCCACCGGTTTTGAAGACCGGGCGGCCCACCAGCGACCGACGTGCTTCCGAAGATATTGCGACGAGCCTCGGCAACTGGCTCGCAAGATCGGGAGAGGGCTTTCTTATACACTCAGTCGCGGCACTTTTGCAAGCGGTGTTGTAAACGGAGCCCGGCGCGGCGGCGCACCGAAGCGGTGAAATCCGGGGGTGCGTGCGGCAGCAGGTTACTCCACGTCCTCGCACCCCACGGCGATGACCCGGTTGCGCCCCTCCTCCTTGGAGATGTAGAGCGCCTCGTCGGCCGCCTTGTAGAGCTTTTCCGTCGTGCCGAACTTGTCCAGGGAGGCGACGCCGCAACTGAAGGTTGAGTTGAAATACTCCTCGCCAACAGGAAAACCGATGGCGGCGAAGCTTTCCAGGATCTGCTCCAGGAGGTGGCCGGCATCCATGATGCCGCAGTCGGGGAGGATGACGGCAAACTCCTCGCCCCCGGTGCGGCCGACCACGTCGCAGGTGCGCAGCCGCTGCCGGAGCAGCCGGGCCAGGGCCATGAGGACCCGGTCCCCCGCCGCGCGGCCGTACTGGTCGTTGATCTCCTTGAAATGGTCCAGGTCGATCATGGCGAAGCAGAGCGTCTCCTGGCGGCTGAGGGCCTCTTCGATGGCCCGGTCGAGATGCTTCTTGGTGGCGGTATGGTTGAACAGCCCGGTCATGGCGTCCGTGGTCATGGAGGAGCGGATGGCCTTCATGCGCCCGGCCAGGGCGGTGACGGAGGAGATCAGGTGGTCAGGCCTGATCGGTTTGAGCAGGAATTCGTCCCCCCCCATGCGCCGCGCCTCGAACTGGGTGTCCGCATTGGTCTCGCTGGAGAGGAAGATGATCGGGATGCTGAAACAGGTGTCGATCTGCCGGATCGCCCTGGTCAGTTCCGCGCCGCTGCAGCCGGGCATGTGCATGTCCATGAGGATCAGGTCCGGCTTGAACTCCTGGAGCAGGGGAAGTGCTTGCAGGGGGTCGTTGAGGCTTCGGGTCTCCATGCCCGCCTCCCGGAGGGTGAGGGCGGTCATCTCCGTCAGGAGCTGGTCGTCGTCCACGATCATGATCCGGTACGGCGCCGCGGTCTCGCGGGTGGTCAGGGCGTGGAGGGCCGTGCACAGACGGGTGATGTTGACCGGTTTGACGAAATAGGCGTCGGAACCGGCCCGGAGCGCCGCAAGACGGGAGGGGAGGTCGCCCAGGGAGGAGATGAAGACCGTCGGGATCTCCCGCTCCAGTTCGGGGCGGACCTCCCGCATCACGTCGGCCCCGCCCGTGGGGAGACCGGGGTACACCAGGTCCATGACGATGGCATCGGGATGCCCGCCGCGGACGGCGTTGCGGAACTGCTCCAGCTCCCCGAAGGTCACCACCTCGAAGCCGAAACAACCGATCTGGGTAGCCAGGTTCAGGCGCTGCAGGGAATCGTATTCGCAGAGGTAGACAACCTTGCGCTCCATCTCGTGGAAGGTCTCGGCGGCCGCCACCACCTCCAGGGCCTGGAGATCCATGGCCTGGGGCGCGTCGGTGCGGGCCGCCTCGCGCTCCAGGCGGCCGATGAGCTCCTGCACCTGGGGACGCCAGGCGCTCTCGGGGCCCGCCTCTCCCTTGCGCAGCCGCCGCGCCAGGTGTTCCCCCTCCGCGGCCTGGGCGCTCAGGGCGTGCAGACCGAAGTTGGCACTCTCTCCCCGCAGGGTATGGAAGCAGCGGTACAGTTCGTTGACCGCCTCTTTGGCCGGTACCCCTTGGCCCAGGGCGGCATGCGCCTCCCGCACGGCGTCCAGCTTGGCGGGGAGTTGCCGCATGAACGTCTCGCGGAAATTCTTCAGTTTTGTCGCTATCAAGGTTGCTTTGCCGCCCATAATGCCTCTGTCCGGAAAGCAAGGGACCAATGGCCGGGGTAGTGCTCCCCCTAGGCCACAGGCCTCCGTTGCCGGTAAAGATCGTACGGTGGTGCCCCGGTGGGGGCGACCGCCTGCACCTTGTGCTATACCACAACGGCTTTCCATTAACAAAGTCTATTTAAGTGCCCCTAAGGGCGCGGTGCGGGGGCGTGGTGGGGCAGGGGGCGTAACGTGCCGTTCCGGTGGCGTTTGCGCTAAAAGGCGACACCGAGTTTGACGCTGAGGCCGCCAAGGCAGGCGACCTCCTGATGGGGGACGCTGGCCTTGAGCCGGCTCTCCTGAGGATTGGCGCCCGCTTCGTAGATGAAGGTGACCGACACGCGGTCGTTGTAGCGGACCATGACGTTGCCGTCGTCGTCCAGTCCGAGGCGGGCCTTTTTGACGGCAGACGCCTGGGGGTCGGGCTGCTCCCGGAGCTGGTGGTCGGGGACCTGGAGGAAGATCACGTTGTCGGCGCGGGCGGGCAGGGGGGCGAGCAGCAGGGACAGCAGGGCGCACAGGGCAGCGGACAGGGACAGGCGGTGCGTTGCATGGTGGGGTGCTTGCATGCGTTCTTCCTTTTCCGTTTTTACCGTTGCGGACACAAAAAAGCCGGGTCGCCAGTATCATATTCATGATATTTCGGCGACCCGGCTGTCTCGGTGAGACCCGTGGGCTTTCCGTCCCATCCTCGCGGATGGTTTAGTCTTGTCCATATCTTCTGCAATTGTCAGGGATAGGGTACCATCACCCGGGGGGAATGAAATGTGACGCCCGTCACATTTTTGGGGGATGCTCCATACGCCCCCAAGACCGCCGGCCCTCTTCACCCGGCTGCCGGTCAAGCCCCGGGGAGGGCGCAATGGGTTTTCCGCACCTGTGAAAGCCCTGCCCCCCTTCAGCGTACCCGATTTCCCCGCCCTTACCGGCCATGCACCGTATGGTGTCCGCCGTCGCCGGGGCGCATCAGGTCGTGGAATTCCTTCCTTTCGTCCCCCAACTGCCGCTTCAGCATGTCCAGCTCTTCGGGCGTATAGACATCGGTCCCCTTCATGATTTCAGCGTTCAGCCGGTCGATCCGCTGGTTGAGCGTATCGGTCTCGTTGGTGCAGTTCATGGCGACCAGCAGACAGCTATCCTTTTGGGGCGTTGTATCCTGGGGCGTCTCCCCGTCGCCCGCCGCGGCCGCCGGGGCCACCGCCAGGAGCGCTGCGAGCGCCACGGCCGAAAGCACGAGCAATCTCCTTTTCATGACGCACCTCCATTCCCCGTTCCTCTTCCGTATGTCTTTATTGTACTAAAATCGCCCCGGTGTGTAAATGTACCGGCAGGGCATGGCCGCAGCTGCGTTCCCGTCTCCGCTGCCGTGGTTGCGGCTGGTCGTACGGGTACGAGGGGATGGTCTGCATCGCGTACGCCGGCAGGAACCGGAAAAAGGGGGCGTCGACGTCGCTGGCCCCCCGCGGATTCCGGCGCTATATCTGCCGGAGGCGGCTTTCGAGCCTGGCCCGATCTTCCTCGGCCCGTTTGCGTTCGGTAATGTCGCACATCATGACCTGAATGGCCGTTCCCAGCTGATCATCGCCACACGTCGTGCCGATGACCTCGACAATGCGCTCGCCCCCGCCGGCCTGGATAATCCGCATTTCCGTCAGCGTGGTGCTGCCGCCGTGCAGCAGGGTGCCGATCCGTTCGGCCATGACGTCGTGGTACGCCGGATGGACGAAGGCATAGGGTGACCTGCCCACCACCTCTCCCGCATCATCGCCACCGAACAGCCGGATTGCCGCCGGATTGGCGTATTCGATCCTGTCGTCGCGGTGGATGAAGATGGCGGCGGGGGCGCTTTCCACCAGGCTGCGGTAGCGCTCGTCGCTGGCACGGCGGATGGCCTCTTCTTCCGCGCGCGCCGTCGTGGCCTTGACCAGCACCCTGCGCACCGTTTCGATCTCCGCGATAGGGGGGCGCAGACTGGGGGATGCGGCGGGCTCCGTAAGGGAGGCCACCGATCCGGCAAGCTCGCGGCCGGCCAGCATCCCCACCAGAACGCTGATGAGGGTGGCCCCGAGGAGTGCCGCCGCCAGCGCCGCCGATGCGGTGTAGAGCGGCAAACGGTAGGTGTCCCGGTGAACGGCGAGCTGCACCGACCAGGGGGCAACGGCCGATTTGATGACGATGCGGCCGGAATAACCGTCCAGGTTGGGATCCGATGTCCCGCCGGGGGGGAGACGACGGGCGATGACGGCTCCCGTGCCGTCGAGCAGCGTAATGGCAAATCCGGCGGGGAGCGAAAACTCGTCCAGGCGCTCCTGGAACTGCCTGGTCTCCATGATGCTGAGCAGGAGACGGGAGATCCGGCCGTTGCGTTTGACCGGCACCGCCAGGGAGACCAGCGGCGCCTTGTTGATCGGCCCCATGAACGTGTCGCCCACCGCCGGCTTTCCGGTCGCCAGGACGGCCGCCACGGAGGAATGCCCCTTGACCCGGGGCAGGTCGGGCAGCGGGGCGCCGTAGGGCAGACGCGTGTTGAGAATCATGTGGCTCGACAGGTCGGCCAGGAGCACATGGCTGCCGAAATTCTTTAAGAATGCCTGTGATTCCTGGTAAAATTCGCCCAGGCGGTGCGCATCGGTCAGGGATGACGAGGCGGCCAGCATCTGCAGGGCTGCAATCCGGGCATTGAGGAGGCGGTCGAGGGACGCTGCGTAATTGCGCACCAGATTGGCCGCCTCCTGCGCGCGCTGGTCCTGCAATGAGCGGACGCGGTCGAAGGAGAGGTACGCCGCCAGTATGACGAGCGGCAGCACGCAGATGAGAATCAGCCGGGTCTGGAACGATTTGAGGGTCACGCCGGTATCCTTTCCATGGCACGGTGCCGGTTGTGTGGAATTCGCAAGCGAAAGGCCGCACATGGCATAATCGGTATGGGTGAATTATAGCCCAAGGATGTGCGGAATCAACGGGCCGGGGGAATTTTCAGGACGGCGCGGCAGAACGAAGCGGGCCGCCCCGGGGCGGCGGAGAGGGGGGCTGCGGTACCGTAAAAGTGTTTCTCAAACATTGAAATGGGGGGAAAACGTGGCATGATGTATCACATCAACCTCTTCGGGTGAACATGGTGCATAAACAGGAAACCGTCTCGTCCCGCTATTTCGATTACCTCTACCGGCTGGGGAGCACCGTCAATGGTGTCATAGGGCTCGTATGCTGCGCGCTCCTCGGAGCTTTGGACGTGCTGACGCCGCCGGAATACATGTTTTCCTTTCTCTATCTCCTCCCCATCTCCTTCACCACCTGGTTTGCCGGCAAACGCGCGGGCCTGCTGGCCTCCGTAACGTGTACCGTCATTCTGGCGCGGTACAACTTCCATGCGAACATCGTGGCCGCCGTATGGAACAACCTGTCCACGCTCGGCATCTTCTGCGTCGTCGCCGTCATGGTCTGCAAGATACAGCAGCTCCTGGACAACGAGCGGGTCCTGTCCCGCACCGATCCGCTCACCGGAGCCATGAACCTGCGGGCGTTCACCGAGCTGGTGGAATATGAGATCCTGCGGCTGCGGCGCGACTATCGACCGTTCTCCATCGCCTATTTCGACATCGACAACTTCAAAAAGGTCAATGACAGGTACGGCCACCGGAGGGGGGATGAGCTTCTGAAAGCCGTGGTGAACTGCCTGAGGGAAAAGATCCGGAGAACCGACATTATCGCCCGGCTGGGGGGGGATGAATTCACCATTTTTTTTCCCTCCACGGACCATGAGGCGGTGAAGACGGTAACGCTGGACCTGGTGCAGGAGTTGGACCGGCTGGTGAAAGCCAACCGGTGGCCCACCACCATCAGCATGGGGGTGGTGACCTGTTCGGACGGGGCATGCGAACTGGACGACCTCATATCCACGGCGGATAAGCTCATGTACGACGTCAAACACGCCGGGAAGAACGGCATTCAGTATGCCGTGTATCCGCGGGTGTGACGGACGGCGCCCCGCTGCCTGCCGCGTCACGAGCCCGGCTGTTGTTCCAGGGCGAGTTGCCTATAGCGTTTGATCAGGCCTTCCCGCTTCATGGCCTTCAGGACCAGGGCGACTTTCGGCACGAGCGCGGCATGCTTTTTGTGCAGGAACACATGGGTGTACCCCGTGAACATGACGCCCACCTGATGCACGGGGGATGGGCCCAGCCTCCCGAGCGCTTCCGTGACGACCGCCTCCTGGTCCACATAGATGTCCGTACGGCCGGTGATGAGCTTTTTCAGCCCCTGCTCCGGCGTTGCGATGCTGGATAACCTCTCCGGTCTGACCACCGCCGGCAAAGCGGCTTCGGGCACCTTGGCCCCCCGCCGGTATTCGACGGCATAGTCCGTATTTTTCAGGCTCGCCCAGCCGTTCAGGACGATTCCCTGTCTGGCGGCATAGGCGACGTAGGAGACGGAAAAACTCGGCTCTTTCACCTTGAGCAGGTTCCTGGCCACCTTCTCATAATCGGCGGGGCGGTGGATCTCCCCATCCACCTCGCCTCTTTCGGCCATAACCGGCGCACGGCCGCCGGGGTACCCCTTGTAGCGGAATTCATAGCCCAGCCGCCGGAAGGCCTCGGTATAGATCAGGTCGAGCCATCGGCCGTAGAACGACTCCCTGGTCTCCTGCGAACTGACCAGCACGATCTTTTCCGCGGCCTCGCTCGGACGCGGCACGGGGGAGGCCACAAGAATTGCCATGACGCATATTCCGACCATCAGGTGCAACGTGATCCGTTTCATGGGCGCTCCAGAAAAGTACGACGGCGTTCGCCACGGCCGCTCCCTATGCCCCGGCGGCTGCCTGGAGAGGCGGCGGGGCGTGCGGTCGGATAAAAGTATACGGCTAATTTAAACGGCAGTACATTAATTTTTTTGCATGTAAGCAAAAACGCCAGGGGCAGGCCTCTGTCCGAAACAGCCCCTCAATCCCTCCCCTTTATCCGGTTTGATGCGGCCCCGCATGCTCCGCCGGCATGGAACCGCCTTCCCCAAAATTCCGCCTGTCGGGTCGTCTTTCAATGGTCGGCTCTCGCCGGTTTTGCCCGTGCCCGCCGCATGGCTGAATAGAGTAAACTGGATTTTGGCTTGCGTAAGTGCTAGCTTTACCGAATCGTGCATCGCGCCGCGAGTGTCGCCTCACGATGAGGGAGCAGGGTAAAGCTCCCGAAATGTCACGAGAAAGGCCTGACCGATGAGCGTCCTCTATCTCCTTGTATCCTCCCTGTGCATTCTTGCCCTGGCGTACCGCTACTATGCTGCCTTCATTGCCGCCAGGGTCCTGATGCTGGACGACCGCAACGTTACGCCGGCGGTTACCTGCAACGACGGCAAGGATTATGTCCCGACCAACAAGTGGGTCGTCTTCGGACATCACTTCGCCGCCATTGCGGGGGCGGGGCCGCTCATCGGGCCGACCCTGGCGGCACAGTACGGGTGGGGCCCCGGATTCTTCTGGATTCTGCTGGGATCGGTCTTTGCCGGCTGTCTCCACGACATGATCATCCTCTTCGCCTCGGTCCGCCACCAGGGGCAGTCCCTGGCGGTCATCGCCCACAAGGACGTGAGCAGGCTCACCGGCATCACCACCGCATTCGTCACCCTGTTCATCATCATCGTGGCCCTGGCCGGCCTTGCCGTGGCCGTGGCCAACGCGCTGTTCAACAATCCCTGGGGCGTTTTCATCATCGCCATGACCATCCCCATCGCCATGATTGCCGGGGTCTACATGTTCAGGATCAGGCCGGGCGCCATCCTGTCCGGCACGACCTTCGGCGTCGTCGCCATCCTGGCCGCCGTCTATTTCGGGGGGCCGATCGCCGAATCATCCTTTGCCGGGTGGTTCACCTTCAGCAAACAGCAGTTGTCGATCCTGCTGCCGCTGTACGGGTTCTGTGCGGCGGCGCTGCCGGTCTGGCTGTTGCTCGCGCCGCGCGACTATCTCAGCACCTACATGAAGATCGCCGTTATCGGGGGGCTGGCCGTGGGGCTCTTCTTTGTGAACCCCACGGTGCAGATGCCCTTCGCGACCCGTTTCATCGCCGGCGGCGGCCCGATCATCCCCGGGCCGGTCTGGCCGTACGTCTTCATTACCATTGCCTGTGGCGCCATCTCCGGGTTCCACGCCCTTATCGGCTCCGGCACGACCCCCAAGATGCTGGAAAGGGAAGGGCAGGTCCGCCTCATCGGCTACGGCGCCATGCTGACGGAAGCGTTCATCGGCGTGATGGCCCTTTTGGCCGCCGTGACGCTGGTGCCCAACGACTACTTTGCCATCAACTCCTCGGCCGCCGCCTTTGCCAAGCTCAACATGCCGGTGCAGAACCTGCCGGAGCTGTGCCGCCTGGTGGGCCTGGACGTGGCCCACCGTCCCGGCGGCGCCATCTCGCTGGCGGTCGGCATGGCGTACATCTTCTCCCATGTGGGCGCGGGGCTGCAGCATACGATGAAATACTGGTTTCAGTTCGTCATCATGTTCGAGGCGCTGTTCATCCTGACCACCATCGATGCGGGGACCAGGGTGGCGCGCTACATATTGCAGGACATCCTGGGAAATCTCTACGCCCCGCTCAAACAGACCGACTGGGTGCCGGGGGTCGTGCTGACCAGCGGCGCCGTCTCCTTTGCCTGGGGGTATATCCTCTACACCGGCGACGTCTCCTCCATCTGGCCCATGTTCGGCGTGACCAACCAGACGCTGGCGGCCCTGGCCCTGGCCATCGGGACCACGATCATCCTGCGGATCTCGCCCCGGAAACGATACGCGCTCATCACCCTGGTGCCGTGCGCCTTCATCACCGTAACCACGTTTGCCGCAGGCTTCATGAACATCAGGCTCTACCTGGCCCAGGGAATGATGCTCAACACCGTGCTCAGCGTCGTCATCATCGTTCTGGTGACGGTCATCATCGTGGAGAATCTGCGGGTCTGGCTCGCCCTGCTCAAGACGGAAAAACCGCTGGGCATGAACGATGAGCGGGAACATATCTACTGCCCGGTGGTTCCCGCCCATGCGCCTGACGATCTGCCGCTGGCCTAAAATGCAGGGGGGATGCACCCTGTAGGCGATTGCTTCCGGGTTAGCGGATAGCCGACGGTTGCAGCACCTCGGGCGAACCTGCCAGCGACAGCCACGCCTGGGCGGCATGGGACAGGTAACCGCCGCGCCGCCAGACCAGGCCCCGGTGCCAGTGGATCTCCGGGTGGTCGATGGCGACGCGTTTCGTCAGGGGATGGGGACATTGCTCGGCCAGGGAGCGGGGCAAAAGGGCGATGCCGAGTTTCGCGGCAACGAGCTCGATGACCAGATCGACCTGGCTCGACTGGGTTGCCACCTTCGGCGTGAACCCGCCTTCGCGGCACGCTTTCAAAATGATTGAGCTGAGCGCAAAATCCTCTCCATACAGGATGAACGGCATGCCGGCCAACGCATCGAAGGTGAGCCTGGGCCGCTGCGCCAGCGGATGATCGGCGGCCAGGAGCACGTCGATCGGCTCCCGGCACACCTCCTGCCATTCGAACTCGCTGCCTACCGGCAAAAGCGTAGCGGCGAAATCCAGTTCGCCGGCCAGCACCATCTCCTCCAGGCGCTTGCTGCCGTGCTCCACCAGTTTGATCTCCACCCCAGGATAGCGGCTGCGATAGGTGGCGAACCAAGGGGCGAAAACGGTGTTGCTGCCGATGGGCGGCAACCCCAGGCGCAGCGTGCCCCTCTTGAGTCCCCTCACTTCTGCCAGTTCCGACCGCAAATCGTCCCCCTCGGCCAGGATCGCCGTGGCGCGGTGGAAGACGATCTCGCCCGCCTCCGTCAGCCTGCTGTGGTGGCCGACCCGTTCGAGCAACCGCACCCCCAGCTCATCCTCAAGCTGTCTGACCGCCTTGCTGACCGTGGATTGGGTGGCAAACAGCGTCTTGGCCGCCCGCGAAAAACCTCCCTGCCGGACCACTTCCGCAAACGCCCGCAATGTCCTGATCTCCATAATATATTCCTTTTAAGAATGATAATTAGTCATAAGATTCATTTTACGAATAGCATGAGCCGGCTTATGATGCAACCAGTCAATGGCCGGGAGATGCCCCCACGGCGACAGCCGGACAAGCCTGTTTCCGATTATCAATCGGTGCAGTGGTGGTTCCCACCGCAAACCGTCAACTACAAGGAGGTACGAAACATGAGAAAGATTTGGTCCGTCGTTGTTCTTGGCCTGTGTGTTCTTGCGACATCGGGGATGGCATTGGCTGCGGAGACCGCGGCAAGCGGCAAGGTGGTGGTCAATGACGGCGGCGAGTACGGCAAGTACGTCATCCAGAAACTGCAGGACCCCAATCTCGGTTCGCCGGAATTCAAGGCGATGTACAAGAAGTTTTCCAACCGCATCCTCTGGCTCGACGGCAAGGTGGTCAAAGGAGCCGGCATCCAGATGAATACCGCATGGTATTTCGCCGTGCCCGCCAAGGACCCGGTCTTTGAGGAGCATGTCCACGATTACGACGAAGTCGTCGGCTTTTACGGCAGCAACCCGGACGACCCCTATGATCTCGGCGGCGAGATCGAGGTGAGCATCAATGGCGAGAAGCATCTGATCAACCGCACGACCATGCTCTACATCCCTGCCGGTGTAAAGCACATGCCGCTCAGCATCAAAAAGGTCAACCGTCCCATCTTCCACTTCTCCATCGTGGCAAACAAGGAATACGGCAGCGGCGGAGCCTACAAGTAACCCGGCCCCGCTCCGCATCATTACGACGATACGCAACAAGGCCCCTGGAACCGGTTCCAGGGGCCTTCGCATTTATTGTTTCCTTAGTGTGAATGCAAAAAGGCTTACAGATTGTCGTCTGTAAGCCCTTATTTTGGCTGGCGTCCCCGAGACGATTCGAACGTCCGACCCCTTCCTTAGGAGGGAAGTGCTCTATCCTGCTGAGCTACGGGGACAGGTGAAAGTGAATGACTTTTATAGCAGAGTTACCGCCGGGTTTCAAGCGAAACGCTCGCTTTAGAACCTGAGCAGCGAGAAAACCTTCCCCTCGGGCAGTTTTTTGCGCCCCTCCAGAAACTCCAGTTCGGCCATGAAACAGCAGTCCACCAATTCTCCGCCCATGCTCTGCACCAGGTCCACCACCGCGGCCATGGTGCCGCCGGTGGCCAACAGGTCGTCGGCGATCAGGACGCGCTCGCCCGGCTTGATCGCGTCCTTGTGGATCTCCAAGGTGTCGGTGCCGTATTCCAGGGCGTAGGTCTTGCTGAAGGTCTCCGAGGGGAGTTTGCCCGGCTTGCGCACCAGCACGATGCCGGCTCCCAGTTTGTAGGCCAGGGCCGAGCCGATGATGAAGCCGCGGGCCTCCACGCCGATGACCTTGTCCACGCGCTTGCCGATGTAGTGGTGGGACAAAAGGTCGATCATGCGGTGGTAGGACTTGGCGTCCTGCAACAGGGTGGTGATATCCTTGAAGACGATCCCCTTCTTGGGAAAGTCGGGGACGTCGCGAATGATGCTCTTTAACTCGTCCATCGGGTTTGTGCTCCTTATCGGTAGGTGAAGTGCGCTACGGGTACGTAGTGTCAAACGGTTTATTCCGAAAAAGCATTTGCCGCAGAGTCACTGGGACCCTGAGCTAACAAGATAAAGCTTACAGTACAGGTTTCAGCTTGAAAAAACTTCGTAGTTTTCTCCGCGCCTTTGAGGCCTGATGGTCTTTAGGCCTCAGCTCTCCGAAAGCTTGCGCAGTTTTTCCAGGCACTTGGCCTCGATCTGGCGGATGCGCTCCCGGGTGACGCCGAAGCTCTGGCCGATGGTGTCCAGGGTCTGGGGCTCCTTGTCGTCCAGGCCGAAGCGCAGGGTCAGGATCTTCTGCTCGTTCTCGCTCAGGTCCTCGAAGAGGCGGGAGATCAGCTCGAAGCGGTTGACGTTCTCCAGGAGGTCCGACGGCGACACCAGGGAGTTGTCCTCGATGGTGTCGATGAGGAAGAAGTCGTTGCCGTCCCCGATGGGGGTTTCCATGGAGCAGGTGCGCCGCAGCAGGGTCATGAGCCGGCGGGTGTAGGCCACCTTGACCTTCATGGCGTCGGCCACCTCCTGTACGGAGGGCTCCCGCTGCAGGCTTTGGGAGAGGGCGCGGGTGACCTTGAGCATGCGGTTGATGTCGTCGGAGACGTGCACCGGCAGGCGGATGGTCCGGGACTGGTTGACCAGGGAGCGCTCGATGGCCTGGCGGATCCACCAGGTGGCATAGGTGGAGAAGCGGCACTCCTTGGCCAGGTTGAACCGTTCCACCGCCTTGATCAACCCCAGGTTCCCCTCTTCGATCAGGTCCAGGAAGGGGAGGCCGCGGTTGATGTAGCGCTTGGCGATCTTGACCACCAGCCGCAGGTTGGATTCGATCATCTTGTCCCGGGCGGCCTTGTCCCCCTTTTCGATGCTGCGGGCCAGCGTCTTCTCCGCCTCGGCGGAGAGCAGGGGGGTGCGCTGGATGTCCCGCAGGTAGATCTTGATGGCGTCGTCGAAGCTCTCCAGTTCTTCCGGGGGGAGCTTTTCCTCGACCTCTTCCTCCTCGGCGGCCGTGTCGTCGTCCGTGAATTCCAGCGGCTCGTCCACGTCGTCCAGGGCCATGGCCGCATCGGCCAGGGGTTCTTTTTCAATGAAGGTGCTGCTCTCCGTATCCAGAAGGTGGTCACGTTGCATGGTCGGCCCTCGCTGTTTTACGTGCGCTCTATCTGCCATCCTTGTCGTCCGATCAGGGGGACGAACCGGCAACCGACCGATGACTCGGTCACCATGGTTCCGTCCGGCTCCTTCACGATCCTGAGCAGGCGTTGCTCGCTCTCATTCCCCACCGGGATCACCAGCCTGCCCCCCACGGCCAGTTGGTCGGTGAGCACGCACGGCACGTCGGGCGCCCCGGCCGTCACCATGATGGCGTCGAAGGGGGCCTCTTCCTCCCAGCCGACGGGGCTGTCGTCCGTGTCGTTGATCTTCAGTTTGACGTTGAAAAGTCCGAGGGAGTCCAGGCATTTCCTGGCCCGCAGGGCCAGGGGGCGGATGCGCTCGGCGGTGCAGACCCGGTCGGCCAGGGTTGCCAGGATGGCGGTCTGGTAGCCGGAGCCGGTCCCGATCTCCAGCACCTTCTCCCTGCCGGTCAGGGCCAGAAGCTGGGTCATCAGGGCCACCATGAAGGGCTGGGATATGGTCTGCTTCTCGCCGATGGGGAGGGGGGTGTCGCTGTAGGCCTGGGCGGCGAAGGCCTCCTGGACGAAGATGTGGCGCGGGATCTTGAGCATGGCGTCGATGACCCGGCGGTCGTCGACGCCGCGCGCGATGATCTGGTCCTGCACCATCCGTTTTCTGGCGATATCGTAGTTCATGGTTGGGCGCCCCGTAAGAAGGCGGTTCTCGGCCAAGGGCGGCGTGCCCTGTTCAGGTGCATCACAGGGGCCATTGGGAAAGAGCCTTCATGGATTCGTAGTTGGTCAGGTCCAGATGGAGCGGCGTGATGGAGACGTGGTCGCGGTTGACGGCGTGAAAGTCGGTTCCCTCTTCGTCGTTGAATGCCGGCGTCACGCTGCCGATCCAGTAGTATTTCCGCCCCCGGGGGTCGGTCTTGTCGATGATCGTGCCCACAAAGGAGCGTTTGCCCTGGCGGGTGATGAGGGTGGGCTGCAGCTTTTCGGCCGGGCAGTCGGGTATGTTGACGTTGAGAAAGGTGTCGGCCGGCAGGCCGTTGGCCAGCACCTGGCGGGCGATGCCTAGGGCCACTCGGGCGGCGGCGTCGAAATGTCCCCGGCGTTCCGTGGTGTTCAGGGAAACGGCGATGGCCGGGATGCCCATGAGGTTGGCCTCCATGGCGGCCGCCACCGTACCCGAATAGGTCACGTCGTCCCCCAGGTTGGCGCCGTGATTGATGCCGGATACCACCAGGTCGGGGCGGTGCGGGAGCAGGCTGTGGATGCCCATGTTGACACAGTCGGTGGGGGTGCCATCCACGGCGTAGAACCCCGGGCGCAGTTCGAAGACCCGCAACGGCGCGTGCAGGGTCAGGGAGTGGCCGACGGCGCTCCGTTCCCGATCCGGGGCGACGACCGTCACGGTGCCCAGTTCGCCCAGGGCCGCAGCCAGGGCGAGGATGCCGGGGGCGTTGATGCCGTCGTCGTTGGTGACCATGATGTTCATGGGATAATCCTGTGTGGCGTGTTGCGAAACCGATCAGTTATCGCACAGAAGCGGGGCATAAATCAAGGTGTGGATTGCGCCCCTGCGCCCGAACCGTCGGTGCCCTCCCGGCTTCACTCGCTTCCATGCCTCCGTCTTCACGTGGCCGATGCTCGGTTCCGTCCGGGCGGAGGACGAACGGCGCAGGCGGCACGGGGCTTAGTTGGAGGTGGGCGGACGGCGGCATGTCGCTCGCTCTGCCGTTCGGGCACCGACGGTTCGGCCCCGTCGTAACACCCACACGGCTTTGCCCCCTCCCATGCCTCTGTCGTGGTATGGCAAACCCGGTTCATGTTTTGTGTTTACAAAATAATGCGAACTGGGTACATTCGGAAGCCAAACATGGTTTTGCAGGATGGTGATCCATACGCATATCGGGAGGTTAGAGCTATGAAAGCGGTCTTGCTGGAAGGGTTCGGCGGTGTGGAGGTACTCAAGGTGGGCGAGGCGGAACGCCCGGTCCCGGGCGAGGGGCAGGTACTGGTCAAGGTGCATGCCACCAGCATCAACCGTCCCGACCTGGTGCAGCGCGAGGGGAAATATCCGCCGCCGCCGGGGGATTCGGAGATCCTGGGCCTGGAGGTAGCCGGCGTCGTGGAGGAGTTGGGGCCGGGCGTCACCGGCTGGCAGGCGGGACAGCGGGTCGTGTCCCTGGTGGGCGGGGGCGGATATGCCGAATATGCCGTGGCCTATGCCTGCCACCTCATGCCGATCCCGGAAACCATGTCCTTCGAGGAGGCGGCCTGCATCTGCGAGTCCTACATCACCGCGTTCCTGAACGTTTTCATGATCGGCGAGTTCCAGGACCGGCAGACCGCCATCCTGCACGGAGGGGGCGGCGGCGTCAACACGGCGGCCATCCAGCTCTGCCGGGCCCTGACCCCGGCCAGCAAGCTGATCGTGACCGCGTCGCCGGAGAAGATGGAACGGGTGCGGCAGGTGGGGGCCGATTTTCTCGTCAATTTCCGCGAGACCCCGGATTTTACCGAGGTGGTGAAGGAATACACCAACAAGAAGGGGGTGGACCTGATTCTGGACCACGTGGGGGCCAAATACCTGGCGCCCAACATGAACTCCCTGGCCTACAAGGGGCGGTTGGTGATCATCGGTGTGACCAGCGGCATCAAGGCCGAACTGAACCTGGCCCTGATGATGGTGAAGCGCCAGCAGATCATCGGCTCGGTGCTCCGGTCCCGGCCGGTTGCGGAAAAGGGGGAGATCGTGGCCGAGTTCACCCGCCGCGCCCTGCCCAAGTTCGCCGACCGCACCATTGTGCCGATCATCGAGAAGGTCTTCCCCATCGACCAGGTGGTGGATGCCCACCGCATGATGGAAGAGGACAAGCACTTCGGCAAGATCGTACTGAAGATCCGGTAGCGCCGTTGGCCTGAACCCGTGGCGCCCTCGCGGCTCCTCTCGCTCGTATGCCTCTGTCCTGGCGTTGCCGGCCGCATCTGCTCCTCGGCGGAGGGCCCGCGACACTGGCGGATCGGCATCTCACGGGCGGCGTTTGCCCCCGGCATGTCGCTCGATCCGCCGATCGGGCGCCGCGGGTTCAGGCCAACACCCGTGACGCCCTCGCGGCTCCTCGCGCTCGTATGCCTCTGTCCTGGCGTTGCCGGCCGCATCTCGCTCCTCGGCGGCGGACCCGCGACACTGGCGGATCGGCATTTCGCGGGCGGTGTTTGCCCTCGGCATGTCGCTCGGTCCGCCGTTCGGGCGCCACGGGTTCAGGCCAACAGCCCCCTTTTCATTTCCCAAAGGATGTGGTAACCCAATTGCCCATGAATGATCTCTTACACAACTACCGCCAATTGATCGAACGCATCGATGCCCTCTGCCGCGGCATCAAGGACGCCCTGGGAGAACAGGTCACCTGCACCGAGGGGTGCAGCGACTGCTGCACGGCCATCACCCTCTTTCCGGTGGAGGCGGCCTCGCTGGCCGCGGCCCTGGAGGCGCTGCCCGAAGAGGAGGCGGAGGAGATCCGCGCCCATGTGGCGGAGCAGGCGCAGGGGGAACGCTGCCCGCTGCTTCGCAATCACCGCTGCCTGCTGTACGCCGCCCGCCCGGTGGTCTGCCGCACCCACGGCCTGCCCATCATCTACGGCAGCGGGCACGAGCGTCGCATCGACTACTGCCCCCTCAACCTGACCGAGGGGGAGACGCTCCCCGGCTCCGCCATCATCGACCTGGACAATCTCAATTCGCTTCTGGTGGCGGTCAATGCCCTCTTCCTGTCCCAGTCCGACGCCCAGGACATGCCCGAACGGCTCACCATCGCCGAAACGCTCTTGAAGCGCACCCCTCCTCGCTGAACCTCGTCACTGTCGCGGCGGGTAATAGTAGCTCATGCACAGGTCGCACAGGCCGTGGCTGGTCCGCTCCGGCGGCCGGCGGACCCATGCCGGAATCCAGTCCCAGCGTCCGTCGAGCTGCTGGTGCCTGATCCGGCGGCAGGCGGCGCACTGCACTATCAACTCATGCTCGTTGCAATACGGGGTGGAATCGGTGGGCGGTTCCACCGGCAGGGTGCCCCGGGCCTCGTGGGGCATCTCCACCACCAGGGAGTTGGCGATGAGAAGCCCCTGCCCCCCATCCAGCCGAAAGAGGAGCATGGCGAATTTACGGTAATTTTCGGCGCTTGAGCACTCGTACTCGTGGCTGATGCTGTAGGGGCGGGCCGTAACGCTGGTGAGCGCCCGGCTGAAGAGTTCGCGGTAGAAAGGGCGCAAGTCTGCGGAGGTGACATCCAGCACCGACCTGCCGAGGCATTCCGGGGACATAAGCCATGAGGCACCGTCGTTTTCCCGGGCAAAGCGCACCCAGCCCTCGTTGAAGTACGCCAGACTGAAGTCGGGCCAGATCCCGTAGATGATCTCGGTCCCGTCCGCCTGCCATCCCGTTTCCATGAAACCCAGCAGCCGGTCGAAACCGGGCGCGCATACGCCGTTCATGCATGCCTGCCTTTCCGGCGCATCGCCGATAAGAGCTGATTTATCGTCAATAATGGTGTACAAACGACAGGCTGTCAAGCGCCGCCGCAGCCAATCCCAACCAAGGATACCTTATGATTCGCATTGTTTTGCATAAGAACGAGGACAAACGCATCAAGTGCGGCCACCCCTGGGTGTTCAGCAACGAGATCCGCGAGGTGTCGGACAAGGCCTGCGCCCCCGGTGCGGCGGCCGAACTGTACGACGCTGGCGGCGGCTTCATCGGCTGCGGCCACTACAACCCCCGCTCCCTCATCGCCTTCCGCCTCCTTTCGCGGCACCGGGCAGACCTGGACCTGCCCGAATTCTACGAGCAGCGCGTGGCCTGCGCCCTGGCCCACCGTCAGGTGCTCTATCCCGGCATGGCTACCTTCCGGGCCGTGTACGGCGAGAGTGATTTCCTCCCCGGCCTGGTGGTGGACAAGTACGGCGACCACCTGTCGGTGCAGTTCCTCTCCGCGGGCATGGACGTGCGCCGGGATCTGGTGGCGGAGGCGCTGCAGCGGGTCTTTGCCCCGGCCGGGATCATCGCCCGCAACGACGTGGGGGTACGACATCTGGAGGGGCTGGAGGAAAAGGTGGAACTGCTGGCGGGGGAGATCCCCGACCTGGTGGCGATGGAGGAGAACGGCCTCCGCTTCCAGGTGAACCTGCGGGAAGGGCAGAAGACCGGCGGCTTCCTGGACCAGAAGGAGAACCACCTGCTATTGAAGGGGATCAGCGATGGGAAAGCGGTGCTGGACTGCTTCTGCTACACCGGGAGTTGGGCCGTGCACGCCGCCTCCTTCGGCGCCGCGTCGGCCCTGGGGATCGACATCTCGGCCCGGGCCGTGGCCCAGGCCGCCCGCAACGCGGAGCTGAACGGCCTGGGCGGCCGGGCCACCTTCGAGGAGTGCGACGCCTTCGAGCGCCTCCGTTCCCTGCACCACGAGGGGCGGCGCTTCGGGGTGGTGGTCATGGACCCGCCGGCCTTCGTCAAAAACCGCAAGAACATCGCCGAGGCCACCAAGGGGTATCTCACCGTCAACCGCCGCGCCCTGGAACTCCTGGAGCCGGGCGGCTACCTGATCACCTGCTCCTGTTCCTATCACATGGGGCGGGAACCGTTCCGCGACCTGCTGACCCAGGCCGCCCGCCTGGCCAAACGCGAGGTGCGCCTGGTTTCGTCCCGCGCCCAGGCTCCGGACCACCCGGTGCTGCTCTCCTTCCCGGAGTCGGAGTACCTCAAGTGCTTCGTGCTACAGGCGGTGGGGTAGGGAACATCCCCACATCCCGGCTTGCACTCCGGGCAATGGTCGTATAACCTTACCCATAAGGAGAACACCCATGACCGGACATATCATCGACCTGCGCAGCGACACCGTGACCCGGCCCGGGCCTGAGATGCGGGCCGCCATGATGGACGCGCAGGTGGGGGACGACGTGTGGGGGGACGACCCCACGGTCAACCGATTGCAGACCGTGGTGGCGGAACGCAGCGGCAAGGAGGCGGCCCTGTTCCTGCCCAGCGGTACCCAGAGCAACCTGGCGGCGCTGATGGCCCACTGCGAACGGGGTGACGAGTATATCGTGGGCCAGGTGGCCCATACCTACAAGTACGAGGGGGGCGGCGCCGCGGTGCTCGGCTCCATCGTGCCCCAGCCCATCGAGAACGCCGCCGACGGCACCTTGCCCCTGGATAAGGTCGCAAGCGCCATCAAGCACCACGGCCCGGGCATGGGGGCGCACTTTGCCCGCACCCGGCTTCTGGCGCTGGAAGACACCTTCAACGGCCAGGTGCTTCCGGCCCGGTATATACGTGAAGCCGCCGCCCTGGCCCGGGAGCGGGGCCTGGCCCTGCACCTTGACGGGGCGCGGGTCTGCAATGCCGCAGTGGCCCGGAATGAAACCCTGGCCCAGGCGTGCGCTCCGTTCGATTCCGTCTCCATCTGTTTTTCCAAGGGGTTGGGGGCGCCGGTGGGGTCGGTGCTGGTCGGGTCGCAGGCGTTCATCGAGCGCGCCCACCGCTGGCGCAAGGTGCTGGGGGGCGGCATGCGCCAGGCCGGTTTTCTGGCCGCGGCCTGCCTGTACGCCCTGGACAGCCACTTCGACCGGCTGGCCCAGGACCACGCCAATGCCGAGCATCTGGCCCGGGGACTGGGTGCCATCGACCAGGTCACGGTGACGGGGCAGGCCACCAATATGGTGTTCGCCCGATTCCCGGAAGAGGCGTGCGCGCAGTTGCAGGCGTATTTGGCCGAACGGGGGATGCTGGTGCAGGTGGCGCCCACCACCCGCCTGGTCACCCACCTGGACGTGACGGAGGCGGACCTGGATGACTTTGTGGCTGCCGTGAAAGAGTACTTTAGCCGGGGGTGAGGCCGGGCCTTGGAACATCACTGTTCATGTGAGCCGTAGGGGCGAACTGCTGTTCGCCCAATCAGGGCGCATGCGATGCGCCCCTACAAACCGCCGGAGAATTGTCCACTTGCTTGCGAAAGGGCCATCGCCATGATCAAGGGTAGCGACAAACGCCACGCCGATTACCTCATCGACGCCATCTTCCTGAACCGCTGGTCCCCCCGCGCCATGTCCGGGGAGGCGATCCCGGCGGAGGAACTGAAGGTGCTGTTCGAGGCGGCCCGGTGGGCCCCGTCCTCCAACAACAACCAACCGTGGCGCATCCTGTACGCCCAGCGCGACAGCGGGCACTGGCCGCTCTTCTTCGACCTGCTGACCGACTCCAACAAGGCGTGGTGCGTCAACGCTGCGGCGCTTTTGGTGATGGTCTCCAAGACCACCTTCGAGGGCGGCCAGCCGTGCCGCACCCATTCCTACGACACCGGGGCGGCCTGGGAGAACCTGGCCCTCCAGGGGTGCCTGCGGGGGTATGTGGTCCACGGCATGCAGGGGTTCGACTACGGCCGGGCCCGGGCCGCCCTGAACATCCCCGCGGAGTATCAGGTGGAGGCCATGGCGGCCATCGGGCTCCCCGGCCGGGTGGAGGCGCTGCCCGAGGCGTTGCAGGCCCGGGAGACTCCCAGCGACCGGCGCAAGCTGGCCCAAACCGTATGCGAAGGACCATTCTGCCTGTGACGCAAGCCGACAAACATATCCTGCAGAGCCTCTTCAAGGCCGCCCTTTCGGCGGTGGAGCCGGGGGCGGCTCTGGCCCCGCATCTGGAACGGGTGGGGGAGCGCCTGCGCAGCGAGGGGCTCCAGCGCCTCGTGGTGGCCGGTTTCGGCAAGGCGGCCATCCCCATGGCCCTGGCCGTCCAGGGACGGTTGGGCGACCTGGTATCCGGCGGGCTCGTCGTCGTCCCCCACGGTATCACCCTTCCCCCCTTCGTCACCGGGGGACTCAAATCGCTCGACTTGGCCTTTGCCGGCCATCCCCACCCGGACCACGCCGGCGAGGCGGCGGCCCGGCGCATCATGGAACTGGTCCGCTCCTGCGACCGGCAGACCCTGCTGCTCCTTCTGGTCTCCGGCGGCGGTTCGGCCCTTTTGGCGGCCCCGGCCGAGGGAATCACCCTGGAGGAAAAACGGGCCACGGCCGCTCTCCTCATGGCGGCGGGGGCCGACATCCATGAGTTGAACACGGTGCGCAAGCACCTCTCCGCCGTCAAGGGGGGGCAGTTGGCCCGCCTGGCCTTTCCGGCCCGGGTCGTGTCTCTCATGATTTCGGATGTGCCGGGGGACCGGCCGGACGTAATCGCCTCGGGGCCGGCCGTGCCCGATCCGACCACCTTCGGCGATGCCCTGGCGGTGCTGGGGCGCTTCGGCCTCACGGGCCGGGTACCTCCCGCCGTCCGCCGGCGTCTGGAACAAGGCAATGCCGGGATGGCGGCCGAGACCCCCAAGCCGGGGGACCCCCTTTTCGCCAAGGTGGAGAGCATTATTGCGGCGCGCAACCGGGACGCTCTTGACGCCGCCGCCGTAGCGGCAGAGGGCTTGGGGCTCGCGGCGCGCGTGTCTGACGATATTGTGGCCGGCGAGGCGCGGGAGGCGGGGCGGCGGCTGGCCCACGAGGCGCTGCGCTGCCGGGAGGAACTGCCCCCGGGGCAGCGGCTTTGTCTGGTGAGCGGCGGCGAGACCACGGTCGCGGTCACGGGGAACGGCAAGGGAGGGCGCAACCAGGAGTTGGCCCTGGCCTTTGCCCTGGAAATCGCCGCGACGCCGGGCATCACCCTCCTGTCCGCCGGTACCGACGGCATCGACGGACCGACGGATGCTGCCGGGGCCATCGTGGATGGGGATACCGTCCCCCTGGCCCGGCTGGCCGGTCTGGACCCCCTGGCCGCCCTGGCGGCGAACGACGCCTATCCGCTGCTGGACGCCTGCGGCGCGCTTTTGAAATGCGGGCCGACCGGGACCAATGTGATGGACATGCAGATGTGCCTGATAACCGGCGGGAGCGTAACACCATGAGCCGCCGCGTTTTCGTCATCGGCGACCTGCACGGCTGCGCCCGCACCCTGCGGGAACTGGTCACCCGGGGGATCCGCCTCACCCCCAGCGACACCCTCTACCTGCTGGGAGACCTGATCGACCGGGGACCGGATAGCAAAGGGGTATTGGATTTTATCTTCGAACTGACCGCCGCCGGTTATCATGTCGCCTCGGTGCGGGGCAACCACGAGGAGATGTGCCTGCGCGCCCCCTACAGCCGCTCGGCCATGGAGATGTGGGCCGCCAACGGCGGCCTGGCCACCCTGGCCAGCTTCCGTGCCGACGGTCCGGGGGACATTCCCCGCCGCTACCTGGAGTATCTCGACTCCCTTCCCCCCTATATCCTGCTGGACAACTTCGTCATCGTCCATGCCGGACTCAACTTCGACCTGGAGCCCCCCTTCGACCCCTTCGACGATACCGAGGCCATGCTCTGGACCCGCTCCGATGTGGTGGAGCGGCGGCGCATCGGCGGCAGGCGGCTCATCTGCGGCCATACCATGGTTTCGCGCCAACAACTGGAGGCCTCCCTCAAGGAGGACAAGATCATGCTGGACAACGGCTGCGTCACCGCCCGGTGGCCCGACATGGGCTACCTTGCGGCCCTGGAGCTGAACAGCATGCGGGTGGTCTTTCAGGAAAATATCGATCGGTAAGGGCTCGCACCGTCGCCTAGCGCGCCTGCACCTCGAAATTGTCAAAGACGACGTAGGAATCCGCTTTCGACCAGAGGCCGATCCTGCCGTTGATCTCCTCTTTCCAGGTATAGTCGATGAGCTTCGTGCCGTTGATAAAGCCCTCGATCCGTTTGCCGTTGATCGTTACCTTCATGGTATGCCAGGCATTGGCTGGGGTCGGCACATTGCGCATCCACTGCTCCGATGAACGTTTGCCGTGTTCCATCTTGAAAAGGACGAGGTTGTTCTCCAGGGCGTTGGCCCTCATCACCAGATATTCCCCGTTTGGCCTGATGTTGAAGGCGATGCCGGCAGCCTGGTCGATGCGCCCGCCGAGCCCCATGAAAGAGACGCTTATGGTGCCGTTGCGGAACTCGGGTACATCCTTCAGGATGGCCAGGGGAAAGTATTTGTACGCCTCCAGGTTGCGGAGGAACTCGGCGGAGCGGTTACCGTAAAGCGTTCTGGCCTTTTCGGCCGCGCCGCTGGACATGAGCCCCTGCTCCCATTTCCTGCCGTCCACGGCATACACCTGCCGCGTACCGTTCCTGTCGATGCGCCAGGTACCGACCAGTGAAACGAATGCCCGGGATTCGGCCCCGAAGGTCTCATTATCAAAGGAATACTTCCGGATGCCCGCGGCGCAGGCAATCCCGGCTGCCAGCAGGAACAGTGTTGCAATACACACAAACGTTTTTTTCATATGGCGGACTCCTTCCGTTGTGCCGCTTCAAGTGGCCGCGCGGGGTACAAGCCGGGCGCCGGCAACCGCAGCCGGTTATTCCGTCGCCACGCTTTTTAAAGCATCCTGCAACAACTGCATGGCCTTGTGCGGGTTGTGGGCGCCGAAGCTCCTGTCCTCCTTGACGGCAGCCAGCAGTTTACGGGCATCGTGGGCTTTCGTGCCGTTCTTTTCAAAGACCGCCATCGCTTTTTCGACTTCGGCGATCTTGTTCCTGATTTCGATCTGCCGGCGCACGACCTGGTCACCCTTGGCGGCCTTGTCGGCCCCTTCGTGGCAGGCGTCGCAACTCGATTTCATCTTCAGCGCCTCGGCGGTCCGGGGCATGACCACGGCAAAGGTGTGGGAGCTTACGTCCCAATGCTGCTTGCGCTTCGGGGTTGGGTCGGACCGGTTGGCAATCCTGGCCATGTGGCAGTCGCAGCAGCCGACGCCGGCTCTCTCCTCCGCGCTCCCCTGGTAGAGCGCGGCGCTCGCCTTGTGGCACTGCACACAGAGCTTTTTCTTGTCCTGCCTGAGCTGGGCGTTGCCTTTCGTCTCCGCGTGCGCGTCGTGGCAGGTGATGCAGCTGACGCCGGCCCGGGCGTGGCTGGTGAACTGCACGTCATGGTACTGCTGGCGGTTCTTGCTGGAGAAGCCGTTGGGCCAGAAGTTTTTCGGGTTGGCCGAATAGGTCCAGAAGGTGACCCGCTGCCGCAGGTCGCTCATCCCCGGCATGAACCCGGTAGGGTAGGCCAGGTCCTTTTCCTGCCGGTTCGTCACCCGCGAGTGGCATTGCCCGCACACCTGGTCCTGCTGGCTGGCGCTCAGCGCCGCGGGGTTGACGATATCCTCCCGGCGCTTTGTGGCCGCATGAACGCTCCCCGGACCGTGGCAGCTCTCGCAGCCGACCCCCAGTTCCCTCTTCTGTCCTGCCCAACGGCCGCTCTCCCGGTCCCGGGCGACGTTGAAACCGGTGGTATGGCAGCCGTCGCAGGTTGCATCCCCCGTTTTGGCCTTGGGCATTTCTTCCGGTTTCTTCGGCCTCCCATCCGGGGTGCCGTCGGCAACCCACCACATGTCGTTGAACGGTTTCGAGGTCCACTGACCGTCTTCCACAACCCAGCGCATGGGGGTCGGATAATAGGCGCCCCCGACCCTGGCTTCGAAATGCTGGTTCCAGTTGCCGCCGAGCACGTAGGCGATCTCGTAGGTCTGGTTGTTGGCCGGATTGTCCCTGTCCACCAGGGTGAAACGATAGCTGTCCCCCTCCCGGCTGAGGCGGATCGTCGGAGATATCTTTGCCTTTTTCCTGTCGGGCCCCTCGACCTCCACATCCTTGTAGGTTATCTCCACGTTGTTGAAGTCGGCCGTGACGATGGCCGGGTTCAGTTCGCGATGCATGGCGGCATGCCAGGTCTGTTGCCAGCGGCCGTGGTCCTTGCCGTGGCACGGGGCGCATGCCGTTGAACCGACGTAGGCGGCGGCAGGCGGAGCGGCCCGGAGGGGGGACGGCGCCATGCCGGTGAACGACACGGCGCAGCAGAGTACTATGATGGGTAATCCTCGTTTCATGGAATCTCCTTTGTTGTCACGATATGGGGTCGTTTTGTGCCACCGGTAGCACGAGGCGAAAGGTACTGCCGCTGC
This sequence comes from Geobacter sp. FeAm09, assembly GCF_008330225.1. NCBI lineage: Bacteria > Pseudomonadati > Thermodesulfobacteriota > Desulfuromonadia > Geobacterales > Geobacteraceae > Geobacter > Geobacter sp. FeAm09. Next base: position 1,301,457 of record NZ_CP042466.1, read on the forward strand.
CTTCTTCGCTTTCCAGTTCGATACGGCCGCCATTGGCCTCCGCGCCCCAGCGGGATATGGCGAGCCCGAGGCCGGTGCCGCCCCTCTCCCGGGTCCGTCCCTTGTCCAGGCGGTAGAACCGGTCGAAGATTCTGGCGTGATGTTCCTTCGCGATGCCCGGCCCGCTGTCCCGGACCTCGATTGCGGCCTCACTTGGCGTGATCCGTCTGACCGTCACCCGGATGGAGCCATAAGCCGGGGTGTATTTAAGGGCGTTGTCCACGAGGTTGAGGAGGGATTGGCGGAGGATCAGGGGATCGGCCATGGCAACGACCCGCTCGGAACATTCCAGGGAGAACTGCTGCCGTTTTTCTTCGGCCAGCACCCGCAGGCACTCCGTGACCTCCTCTGCCAGGGCCTGCAGATCGGTCGGTTCGCGGTGCGCCATGACGGCGCCCGAGTCGGCCCTGCTCAGGGTCAGAAGGCAGTCCACCAGTTTGGTCAGGCGGTCAGTTTCCTCAAGCATGCTGCCGATCACCTCCCGGCATGCGGCGGCGTCCCTGCTCTCCTGCAACCCCACTTCGCCGACACTGCGGAGCGCCGTCAGCGGAGTGCGCAGTTCGTGGGACGCATCGGCGGTGAAACGGCGCAGCCGTTCGAAGGCGTCCTCGAGGCGGGTCAGGGTCTCGTTGAAGACCGCCGCCAACCGGCCGAATTCATCGTCGGGGTTTTCTATCGGCAGGCGATCCGCAAGCCGTTCGGCGCTGATCTCCCGGGCCTTTGCCGCCATGAGCCCGATGGGTTTCAGCGCCCGGCCCGCCAGGAAGTAGCCGCTGACGAGCGCCACCGCCAGCACACAGGGGATACCGAACAATAGGACCAGAAAAAGGCTGTGCAGGCTCCGGCGCAGCACCTGCTCGTCCTGGGCGACGAGCACGAGATAGGTGTGGCCGGGCGAGGTCACGGCCGATCCCTTCAGGCGGTAGGGGACCCCGGTGGGGGCGGTCCACGACCATGAAGCCGCCGGGTAGCCGCCGGTGACCGCTTTCTCCAGGCCCGAGCGGCTCCAGCCGTCGGTTTCGGCGACGAACTCCCGCCCCTCCCGCACCTGGAACAAGCCAACGGAACCGTGCTGGGCAAGCTCGTTCATCTCGTTCGGTTCGTCGCTGGCCACCCGTGCCACGGTGCGGAGGTCGCGTTCGAGCTGCCGGTCGATCTGCTGCAGGAGGCTCGCCTTGACCACCACATAGACGCCGAGGGCAAAGGCAAGGATCACGCCCGCCAGAATCCCCGCATACCAGCAGACCAGGCGGACCCGGACGCTTCGTGGCCTCAGTCGCATGTCTCCTCCTCCATGACGAAGCCTATCCCCCGCACCGTTTTCAGCAGCTTGCGCTCAAAGGGTCCGTCGAGTTTGCGCCGCAACCGGGCAATGTGCACGTCAATGACGTTATCGATCGGCGTGGAGCGCTCCTTCACCCGCCAGACATCCTGGGCGAGCATTTCGCGGGAAACGATGCGCCCTTTGTTCCGCATCAGGTATTCGAGCAGTTCGTATTCGCGGACGGTGAGATCGATGGCGGCGCCGTGCCGGGTTACTCTGCGGGCCACGAGGTCCATTGCCAGGTCGCCGACGGCAAGGAACAGCGGTTGTTCGTTCTTGCCCCGCCGCAGCAACAGCCTGATCCGTGCCAGCAGCTCCGGGAAGGCGAAGGGTTTCACCAGGTAGTCGTCCGCACCGCTGTCCAGTCCCTGCACCCGGTTTTCCACGGTGTCCCGTGCCGTCAGGATGAGTACCGGCGTTGCAAAGCCGCGCTTCCTCAGGGTGGTCAGGATTTCGAGCCCGTCCCTGCCGGGCAGCATCAGGTCGAGGAGCACCAGGTCGTAGGTGCCGGCGTTGAGCTGGAAAAAGCCGTCCTCCCCGGAATAGGCCACGGTGACCTCGTAATGCTCGGCTTCCAGACCTTTGCGGAGAGCCTCGGCAACCTTTATTTCGTCTTCGACTACCAGAATGCGCATGTATCGTTCCTTTGGATGGATTATCTCCGGCCTGCGCCATGATGGCAACTGAAGTAATCCTGACAAATTGTTCAGAATGGTTCAGAATGGCCGGCAGGCACGGGTGCCTTGACCCGGTGCCGATTGTCGCCTTACAATTGTGCCCGATATCCCCACGCTTTCAAGTCAGCGTGGATTCATGGTAGCATTTTGATCTCTGCCGGGATTTGCACGGCTCTTTTCACGAAAAGCCGGCCGGCAGGACGTATCCTGTCGCACGCCCCAGGTATGCTGCTTCCGCACGGGATACGGCGTGCGGGAAAACGACAGCGGGGCATCATGAACAATCGGACTTTCGAACAACGCCTGGAAATTCTGGCCGACAGCGCCAAGTACGATGTCTCCTGCTCCTCCAGCGGCAGCAACCGTCGGGGTACGCCCGGCGGGGTGGGGAGCACGGCCGCCGCCGGGATCTGCCACACCTGGACCGCTGACGGCCGCTGCATCTCGCTGCTCAAGATCCTGCTCACCAACGCCTGCATCTACGACTGCGCCTACTGCGTCAACCGCCGCAGCAACGACATCCCCCGGGCCGCTTTCACCCCGGCGGAGGTGGTGCGGCTGACCATGGACTTCTACCGGCGCAACTACATCGAGGGGTTGTTCCTCAGCACCGGCGTGACCCGTTCGGCCGATCACACCATGGAACAGTTGATCGCCGTGGTGCGCACGCTGCGGGACGAGGAGCGTTTCAACGGCTACGTGCACCTCAAGATCGTGCCGGGGGCCGACCCGCTGCTGGTGGCCGAGGCGGGGCGCTACGCCGACCGGGTGAGCGTCAATATCGAGCTTCCCACCCGCCAGAGCCTGGCGCTGCTGGCCCCGGACAAGCCTCGGGAGTCGGTCATCGCCCCCATGCGCCAGGTGAGCGGCCTCATCACCTCGGCCCGCGAAGAGCGGAAAAAATCGCGCACGGCGCCCCAGTTCGCCCCGGCCGGCCAGAGCACCCAACTGATCGTGGGGGCCAGCCCCGAGAGCGACCGGGAGATCGTCACCCTGGCGGAGGGGCTCTACCGTCGCCTGGACCTGCGGCGGGTCTACTACTCGGCCTTTGTGCCCGGCTCCAGCGACCGCCGCCTGCCGGCGCTCCCCACGCCGCCCCTGTTGCGGGAACACCGCCTGTATCAGGCCGACTGGCTGCTGCGTTTCTACGGATTCGCCGCCCACGAGCTTCTGGACGAGGAACGCCCCAATCTGGACATGCGCTTCGACCCCAAGAGCGACTGGGCCGTGCGCCACCTGGACCTGTTCCCCGTGGAGGTGAACAGCGTCGAGTACGAGGTGCTGCTCCGGGTGCCGGGCATCGGCGTGCGCTCGGCCCAGCGCATCGTCGCGGCCCGCCGCCATGCCCGGCTGGGGGAGGCGGAGTTGAAACGGCTCGGGGTGGTGCTCAAGCGGGCGCGCTATTTCCTGACCGCCGGCGGGCGCTACCTGGGGGGAATCCGCCTGGACGGGGCCGCCCTGGTGGCGCGGCTCCTGGCGCCGGAACGGCGTCCGGCCCGGCAGGATCAACTGGAACTGTTTCCGGCATCCCCTGACGCCTCGGCCCTGACGGGGGAGCTGTGACCGCGTGCTATCGCTACGACGGGACCTTTGAGGGGTTTCTCTGCGCCTTGGCGGCGTGCCTCGAATCCGGGGGCGGGGAGGCGGAATTCCTGCGGCCGGGGGTCGAGAGCGGGGCGGGGCTGTTCGCGGGGGATCCCCTGGATGTCGCCACGGAGCGGGAAACGGCGCTCCGCTTCCGGGCGCGGTTCGTCACGGCGGTGTCCCGGGATGCCTTTGCCACCCTGCGCTACGCCTTCCACAGCGAGGCGGCCGGGGTGGAGGAGCTCTTGTGGCGCTACGTGCTGGTGGGATTGAAGCAGGGAAAACTGCTGGAGGGCATGCTGGCCCGGGAGCCGGTCTGCTCGGTGAACCGGTTGGCCCGCAAGGTCTCCCACGAAGCCCACAAGTTCACCGGGTTCGTACGTTTCCGGGAGGTGACGTGGCCTGGAGGGGATGTGCGTGACGGGGGAGAAGGGCAGGGGGGCGGTTCGTTCCTCTATGCCCGGATCGAGCCGGAGGCCGACCTCCTCCCCTTTATCGCCCCCTTCTTCACGGAACGGCTCAACGACCGCGACTGGATGATCCACGACCTGCGCCGCTCGCAGGCGGCGGTCTATAACCGCAGAACGTGGCGCCTGGTCCGGGATGTGGAATTGACCGTCCCGCCCGGCTACACTGCCGACGAGGAGGTGTGCAGCCGCCTCTGGCGCAGCTACTTCCGGCGCATGGCCATACCGGAACGCCACAACCCCCGGCTCCAGCAGCAACTCGTGCCGCTACGCTACCGCCGGCACCTGGTGGAGTTCGGCGGGGAGGAGTGAGCCTCCTCAGTACGTGCTGAGTTCCCCCGGCGGCCGGGTTCCCCGCTCCGGCGGGGCAGTCCCGGCGGCGGGCAGGAGCGCCCGGCCCGCTCCGGCGTGGGCGATGCGGATCTTCTTTTCCGGTTTCCACTCCGGGGCCCGGGCGCGGAGCGTAGCTTCGTCGATCCTGAAGAACGCCACGGCGTCGCGCAACTGTTCGGCCTGGCCGGAGAGTTCCTCCGAGGTGGAGGCCATCTCTTCGCTGGCCGAGGCGTTCTGCTGGATGATGCTGTCCAACTGCTGGACCGCCCTGTTGATCTGTTCCGCGCCCGAGTCCTGTTCACGGCTGGAGGCGCTGATCTCCTGGATCAGTTCGGCGGTGCGGCGGATGTTGGGAACCATGGCCTGCAGGCCGCTGCCGGCCGTCTCCGCGATTCTGACGCTTCGTACGGAGAGCTCGCCGATCTCCCCGGCCGCCTTCTGGCTCCGCTCGGCCAGCTTCCGCACCTCCGAGGCGACCACGGCAAAGCCCTTGCCGTGCTCCCCGGCCCGGGCCGCCTCGATGGCGGCGTTCAGTGCCAGCAGGTTGGTCTGGCGGGCGATCTCCTCGATGATGGAGATCCGGGTGGCGATCTCCTTCATGGCGTCCACGGTCCCGGCCACCGCCCGGCCGCTCTCTTCTGCGTCGTCGGCGCTCTGCACGGCGATCTTCTCGGTTTGCAGGGCGTTGTCCGTATTCAGCCTGATCGCGGAGGCCATCTCCTCCATGGACGATGAGATCTCCTCGGCGGAGGCCGCCTGTTCGGTGGCGCCGTGGGACATCTGCTGGGCCGTGGCGGAGAGTTCCTGGCTGCCGGTGGCCACGTTGTCCGCGGCGGCCTTGACATCGGTGATGACGCTCTTCAAGCGTTCCACCATGCTCCCGATGGCCGCCATCAGCAGGCCGGTCTCATCCTTGCCGCGGGCGGCGACCGTTACGGTCAGGTCGCCTCCCGCCAGGCGGTTGGCCGCCTGCAACGCCTCGTTGATGGGAACGGTGATGCTGCGGGTTATGAGGAAGCCGGCCATGAGGCCGATAAGGACGGCAATGGCCGCGATGGCCAGGTCCTTGATCACCGTGCTCCGGTAGAGTTTCCGGGCCTCGTCGTGGCTTACTTCCATCTGCTCTTCCTGGTACTGGACGATGGCCCGGAAGTTGGCCTTGATCTTCAGATCCAGGGGGTAGGCCACCTTGAAGGCCTCGATGGCATCGGCCGTCTTGCCGGCCAGAGAGAGTTCCGTGACCTTGTTGTTGGCATCCCGGGCCGTGGCTATGGCTGCCTTGGCCTCGTCGATCAGCCGTTTCCCCTGTTGGCCCGTCTCCAGTTTCTCCAGCTTTTCCATGGCGGCGCGGTACTCGGCCCGCGCCTTTTCTATGGCCTGCTGTGCCTCCACCCTGCCGTCGTGGTCCTTCACCAGCATCAGTTCGATCTCTTCCAGCAGGCCGTTGATGGTCGCGGTCACCTGGTTGGCCGTCTTGATCTTCTGGTAATTGTTCGCGATGATGCGTTCCAGGGTGTCGTCGATCTTCCCGGTGCCGTCCAGCCCGGTCCCCATGAGCAGCAGCAACAGCGCCAATATCAGGCCGAATCCCACGCCGAGACGGATTCCGATCCTCAGGTCTCCCAGCTTCATCCGTACCCCTCCCCTGTCCTCGGCAATTGCCGTGCAATGGCTGCATAAATGCCGAGCATATTACTCGCCAAGGTAATTTGTAGCAGGTTTGCGTGGAGGTGCAACATTATACTTAAATAATTAAAATTATTTAAATTATAGCGGGTGCAGGGGAGATGAAAGGCGCGGGGCGCCCGGTCAGGCGGGGTTGGGCCAGGGGGTTCCAGGACGGCCGTCAGACCCTGCCGGTGGCAGGTCCTGCGCCATCCCGGCTCCTGAGGGCGCCGCCGGCCATCTGCCCGGCAATGGCGCACAGGATGGCCAGGGGGGCTGCCGAAGCCTCGTGCCGCGGGCTTCGGCAGCCGGTGCCGGCAGGGTTACGCCGCGCCGCAGGAACTGCAGGCGCTCTCCGCCCCGCAGGTGCTCTTCTCGTCGCGGCTGCCGTGGGGGAACAGGCGATCGGCCGCATAGGGGGTGATGTCGATGAAGAAGTGGAGGTACAGGTCCCGCTCCCCGGCCAGGGGAATCCAGTAACCGTCCACCACCAGCCCCAGGTTGCCGGCATAGGTCACGAGCCGCTTGGCGCTCTGTTCCTGAAGCGCCTTGCCGGCCAGGCACCGTTGGTGATCCTCCTTCCTGCCGCTGTCGATGCAGCGCGTTCCGGGGATGCACCCCATGGCCTCGGCGGCCCTGTTGCGGTCGATGATGGTGCGGTCCTTGCGCACCAGCATGACCGGTGAGGGGAAGTGATCCCAGAAAAGGTGAAAGTTGCGGCTCAATTCCTCGCTGATGGTGTTCTGTTCCATGGTGCTCTCCTCGGTATCGGTGTGTGGTGTCATGGGGTTACTTCCCCTCTTCGTGGGCCGCTTCGTAGCGCTTCTTCAACTGTGCCCGCTGTCCGGGGGTCAGCACGGCGCTGATCTCCACGAGCCGGTCCACGGTGCGGTGGGCGAACCCGGTAAACTCCTTCGCCTTTTCATCCACGGTGGCGTGCAGCCAGGCGCGGTCGGGGGTATCCAGCAGGAGGCAGGCGACCACCTTGTTCGCCAGCCCCTGGTTGCCCTTATGGAGCTGTTGCCCGTCGGCCACCACCTGGTCCACGCCGGCATTGATCTTTCCCCTCTGCTCCTCCGTGGCGTCAATCTTGTCCAGGGAGGCGGCCACGTGCCCCTTGATCTTGCCGGAAAGGTCGCCGTGGTGGGAGCCGCACTGTTTGCAGGCCGTGATGGCGCCGGCCAGCGCCACGGCCCCGAGAACCGCCGTAACCCGTTTGATGCCCTTGTTCATCTGCTCCTCCTTGTTTGGCTTGGTATGATGTGGTGTGATGAAATCAGGCTAGGGGAAAGATGTAAAAAAAGTATGTGGCGAATGTAAAAAAAACGTAAAAAACTGCCGGATTCCGGGGTAATCTGGTAAGTAATGTCCTGTACCACTATCCACAAGGAGCACGCGGGATGGACGAAACACGGCGCAAACGGATCTTTCTGGTGGACGACGACGCCCGGCTGCGCAAGCTTCTGGTGCGGTTTTTGGGGGAGCACGGCTTCGAACTGCGCGAGTTTCCCGACGGCCGGGACGTGACGGCCGCCATCGCCATGGAGCGGCCCGACGCCGTGATCCTCGACATCATGTTGCCGGGGGAGAGCGGCCTGGAGATCCTGGGACGCATCCGGAAAGAGTCCTCCCTGCCGGTAATTATGCTGACCGCCCGGGGGGAGGACGAGGACCGCATCCTCGGCCTGGAACTCGGTTCCGACGACTACCTGCCCAAGCCGTTCAACCCCCGGGAACTCCTGGCGCGGCTCAATGCCGTCCTGAGGAGGTCCGCCTCTGGGGGCGATGCCGACGCGCCCCCCGGCGACACCCTGAAGGCCGCCGGCCTGCTGCTCAGCCGGGCCCGGCGGACGGTCAGCGCCGGAGGGGAGGAACTGGCGCTGTCGGCCACGGAATTCAAACTCCTGGAGGCGCTCATGAGCCGCCCGAACATGATCCTGTCCCGGGACGAACTGCTCACCTACGCCCGGGGCAAGGAGGCCGGCCCCTTTGACCGGAGCATCGACGTGCACGTGGGCAAGCTGCGCGCCAAGCTGGAATCCCTGCCGGGCGGCAGGAAGCGCATCAGGACCGTGTGGGGATCGGGATACATGCTGGAGGATCGGCTATGATGCGGCGGCTCTACTTCAAGATACTGTTCCATTGGTGTGTGGCGTTGGTGGTGACGGCACTGCTGGCCTTCGCCCTGGTGTTCCTGCTCGTCAAGGACGGCCACCAGATATCGGTTACGGCATCCGTCGGCCGCACGGCCCTCATGGCCAGGGATTACGTGGAGGCCGCGGCGGACGGCGCCGCCGCGCGGCACGAGGAACCGGGCGCGGTGCTGCGCCGGGCCGTGCAGCAGGTGAGCCGGAATACCCGCGCCAAGGTATGGATCAGTGGGGCCGACGGCTCCCCCCTGGCCGCCTCCTTCCCGGGCGAGGTCAGGGCTCCGGGGGGCGCCCCCGGCCTGTCCGGCCGTTACGGGGCCGCAAGCGTCGCCGTGGAGGCCGGCCAGAACCGGCTCACCTACGCCACGGTCCCCCTCGCTCCCGGCACGGGGGGGGCGGAGCAGGCCTGGCTGCATATCCTCACGGAGCGGGAGCCGGGCAGGTTTCCCCACGGCGCGTTCGCGGCCGGGCTGGCCCTGATCTGCGCCGTGGTGGCGGTCATCGCCGTTCCCCTCTCCCGGCACATCACCGAGCCGTTGAACCGGCTCCAGGGGTCGGCCGTGCGCATCGCCGGCGGCGATCTCTCCGCCCGGGCCGATGTGCGGGGAGATGACGAGATCGGCCGGCTCGGGGCGGCCTTCAACGGCATGGCGGAGACCGTGGAGCGCATGGTCCGCGCCGGACGGGAACTGACGGCCAATGTATCCCACGAGATGCGCAGCCCCCTGGCCCGCATCCGGGTCGCGGGGGAGTGTCTGCAGGGGGCGCTGGCCCGGGGCGATAGGGCGGAGGCCGGAGCGTTGCTGGCGGGGATGTGGGAGGATATCGACGAGGCGGACCGGATGGTCGGCCGCATCCTCCAGTACTCCAAGCTGGACCTGCACGCCCCGGCCCCGGCCACCGCGCTCGTGCAGCCGTCCGTCCTGCTGAACGGGCTCATGAAGGCCATGCGTCCCCTGTTCGGGACGAAGCGGATCACGGTGGAACAGGAGGTGGAGCCCGACCTGTGGGTGAACGGCGACGAAGAGTACCTGCGGTCGGCGTTGAAGAACATCCTGGAGAATGCGGCCCGCTACACGCCGGAACAGGGGGTGGTGCGGCTGGGGCTCCGCAGGGAGGGGGCGGAGGTCCTTTTGGAGGTTGTGAACAGTGCGCCACCGGTCGCGGAGGATGACCTGGAACGGCTCTTCGAGCCGTTTTACCGGGGAAAAGGGGCCACGGGAGAGGGGACGGGCCTCGGCCTGGCCATCGCCCGGAAGGTCGTCCTGCTCCACCACGGGGAGATGGGAGTGGAGAACACCCCGCAGGGGTTCCGGGTCTGGCTCCGGCTCCCCGCTGCGGGTGCCTGATCATCATTCTGCAACCCAGGCCGGCCACCGAGCCAGGAAGGCACAGGGACGCGAAGAACCACTCGGAATATCTGGCAACTACAGCCACGTGCCGAAGCGGGGCATCATCACTAGTTTTTTCGATGATGCCCCTTTGTTTTTGCTTCCTCAGCGTCTCTGCGTCTTTGTGGCCACTGCTTTTTCCCGGGTTGTCTGGGGGGGGGCGGGTCCCGTTTCCGTAACCGGTCAGCCCCTGAACTGGAGCAGGAACAGGGCCGTGCGGCAGGCCGGCAGGAGGGCGCGGCAGGCGGGGGAGAGGTCGTCCCAGGGCCGGGGGTGGCGCAGGCCCCGCAGCAGGGCGCGTTCCGGGCCGGTCAGCACCGGGTTGGCGATCCCCAGGCGCGGGGCGATGTGGACCGTCCCCAGGGCAAACGGGGTGACGGCCCGGGAGAGGCAGGGGTTGAGCATGACGAGGGAGCCGCGGTCCACGGGGCAGGGGCCGGCCACGTTGCGGCCGGCGTAGAGGATGAAATTGCCGGGGGAGCGCCGGGCGGCCTCCAGGGCCGTGAGCCGTTCCACCTCCTCCCCCACATCCTCCCGGGCGCCGTGGTGGGCAAACAGGAGCGGTTCCAGGCCGCTCTGGCGGACCAGGTCCAGCAGTCCGGCCACCCGGAAGGTGCGGACCCGAGGGTGGAGCAGGGCATCGGCAAGCCCGCTGTCGAAGGATGCCTCGTCGGACGTCTCCGCGAAACGGCGCAGGCGCGACCCCGGTTTGGCCCGGGCCATGAGCCGCCGCGCCGCGGCCGGGTCGGTGATCCCTACCAGGCGGAAGGCCCGGCGGATGGCCTCCTCTTCCCGGCGGGCGTAGCGGCTGTAGACCATGAGCCGTACCACCCCTCCCGGCGCCAGGCGTCCCGCCAGGGCCGTGAGGCCGGCCAGGGGGTCGTCCAGGTGGTGGAGTACGCCGTAGGCGTCGATCAGGCCGAAGGGGCCGCCGGTCAGGGGGGCGTCCAGCAGGTCCCCTTGGCGGTAGGTTACGTTGGTGCGGCCGTGGAGCAGACAGTGCAGGCGGGCGCGGCGGAGGCTGCGCTCCGACAGGTCGAGGGCGGTGATGGCGGCATCAGGGTTGGCCAGGGCAAAGGGATAGGGGGAGAAACTGCCGCACCCGGCTATGAGGATGCGCTGCGCCTCGGGTGGCGGCAGGGCGCCATTGAAGCGGGTCCACACGGCGGTCAGGTTCAGGGCGTAGGTATCGCACCGGCGCACCGAGGCCAGCAGGGGGTAGCGGGGGTAGGGGTAGAGCTCGTAATGGGTGCGTACGTCGTTGGCCATGCCCCACTGTAGCAAGTCCCGGGGGTCCTGACAAGCCGCGTGCTGCACCCGGACCGACGAACGGCAGGCGGTGCGGTCACCCCCGGAGGCTTGCCTCCTCCTGCTCCACCAGGGCGACCAGCTCCTCGTACATGGCGATCATCACGCCGGACTTGAGCCATTTGCGGGCGATGTGCCGCATCAGGGCGAAGCCGTGGACGATGGTGCCGGCAAAGACGCAGATGCCGCACAGGCGGGTCGTTTCTTCCTGCATCAGCCAGCAACTGACGATGGCGACCACCAGCATGGTGGCCAAAAAGGCCATCTCGATGCCGCGGAACGGGTTCTCGAACACCTTGGTGACATCTATGTAATAGCGGGTCAGTCCGGTTACGTGGCGCATGAATTCGCCGATCTCGCTGCCGGTGCATTTGAGATGGGCGTAGCTGAGAAAGCGCGAGCTGGCGTGTTCCCGCCCGGCGGTCATGCGTTCGCTGACGTATCGGTCAATGGCTTCGTCGATAAGGTCGGTATTCATGGTGGTGCTCCCTGGTGCAATGGTGGTGAACATGAGTCCTCTCCCTTGCTTATCATTTTGAATCAAAGTCCAGGTGATACACAAGGATTATTAATGGATATACATAATACGTGCCGGGATGAAGCAATGAATGCGAAACCGAATGATGCCGGATGGTTGTGGTGATGTTGCGGGGCAGGAAGGGCGGGGAGCGATGCAGGAATGATACAGGGGTGCATCATTTTGACAAGGGTTGCATCAATTCTCAGCACATGACTTTGCCAACTGCCGCTGCGTCACGGCAGTAACGAGAATAGCTTCAAGGCAATTACCTCACGCAACGGCGCATGAGATGGTTTTTGACATTCTCCCTGCCCCGGTGCTCTGTGGCAGATGGCGAAGAAAAAAGCCCCTCCGGTGGGGAGGGGCTGGTGTGACCGGCTGCGTTGAACGGCTGCTATTTGCCGATGGCGGCATTCTCGACGATCACGCTGTACCGGTAGCCGTACCCGAAATCCCGGTCCTTGGCCAGGGTTCCCCTGACCGTAACCACGTCGCCCACTCGGGCCGTGGCCGTGGTGGTGCAGACCAGATTGTGGGTTCCCTTGGCCTGGGAGCCGCTGCCGTCCTGGATGTGTATCCAGTTTTTCTTCATGATCCTGGGCGTGACCTTGACCACCTTGCCCCTGATGGCGACCTGCTTGTTGTTGAGCTTGGCGCTGTTGCGGTACGCCTCGGCAATGGTGTAGGCATTGGGGCCGACGGCCTTTTTGACCGAAATCTTCGCCTCTTTGGCCTTTACGGCGACCTTGCTGCCCATCGCCGCCGCCTGCGCCTTTGTCGGAGCTGCGGCTGCCGCCGGCGCTGCCGGGGCGGCGGCTTTCGCCTGGGGGATGACGCCGTTGGAGAAGATGATGGAATCAAAGGTGCGCTTGAGGGTCTTGCTCTCGAAGTTCTTCATGACAAGACCTTCCATGAAGCTCATGCGGTCCCCCACGTTCACCCTGGTTTCCGTCACGGCCAGCCAGACCTTCTCGCCGCTGTTCTTCTGGAGGTGGATATAACTGTAGCCGCCGCTGTTCATGGCCTGCAGCACCGTGCCCGAGATGGGGGCCGATTGCTGGTGGGTCGTGGATTGGGCGGGATAGTCGATCTTGGGGTGGCCGGCCGGCACGGCGGGGGCTGGAGGTGCGGCCAGGGCGACGGTGGCGCTGCTGCTGAAAACGATGAACGCAAGAAACGAAAGGCGATTCTTTTTCATGGGGGCCTCATTTTTGAATTTACCAACTCGAATTTTTTGATACTATCACGAAAGCCTGATAACTGGCAGTTCAAAAATAGAGGGGACGGGATACCATGCAACGCAAAGCGGTCGTTCTTTACAGCAGCGGTCTGGATTCAACCACCTGCCTGGCCATTGCCCGGGCCGAGGGGTTCACGCCCTACGCCATCAGTTTTTCCTACGGCCAGCGGCACAGCTTTGAGCTGGCGGTGGCCAGGGCCAATGGGGTGCGCCTGGGGGCGGCCGAACACATGGTGGTGGATTTCGACCTGCGCCTGATGGGGGGGAGCGCCCTGACGGCGGATATCGCCGTGCCCAAGGAGGGGGTGGGGAGCGAGATCCCAGTCACCTACGTGCCGGCCCGCAACACCATTTTCCTCTCCTTTGCCCTGGGATGGGCCGAGGTGCTGGGGGCCTACGACATCTACATCGGGGTCAACGCCCTGGATTATTCCGGCTATCCCGACTGCCGCCCCGCCTATATCCAGGCCTACGAAGCCATGGCCAACCTGGCCACCAAGGCGGGGGTGGAGGGGAGCGGGCGTTTCCGCATCCATACGCCGCTCATCGACCTGACCAAGGCCCAGATCATCAAGAGGGGGATGGAGTTGGGGGTGGATTACGGCCTGACCCATTCCTGCTATGACCCGACGCCGGAGGGGCTCTCCTGCGGGGAATGCGATTCCTGCCGCCTGCGCCTGAAGGGGTTTGCCGAGGCGGGCCTCGCGGACCCGCTCGAATATGTGAAACGCTAGGTACGGCGGGTGCCCCGCCATGGGGCGGCACGACAAAAGGCGCATCCTCTCTTGGGGTGCGCCTTTTCCGTTGCTTGCGTCATGTATCGGCAGGCTATTTTGTGGTGGTGAAGCGGTCGCGGAAAAACGACTTGATGGAATGTCCCATGTCGCTGAACCACTCCCCTACGGAACGGCCGGCCTTGCGGGCGGCCTGGCCCGATTCCCTGCCCCCTTCCTTCAGGGCCTTTCCGGTCTCGGTGCCGAGCTTTTTGACCCCCTGGCCGACCTCCTTGCCCCCTTCCCTGAAGGCGTGGCCCACCTCCCTGCCACCCTCTTTCACGGCCTTTCCCGTATCCTTGCCCAGTTTCTTCAGCCCCTGGCCGATCTCCTTGCCGTCTTCCCTGATGGGGGAGGTGTCCCCGCGGCAGGGAATGGCAGGCAGCGCCATAAGCAGTACGGCAACGATCCATCTTCCTCCCATGGGCGTCTCCTTTTCTCTTTAAATTCTATCAGGGATGGAGAGCGGGGTCAAAGCATCATCGCGGCCCTGCCGGGGCGGGGGCGCTTCCCCTTCAGGCGGGCACCGGCGGGGCGAAGGAAAACGGCGCACCGCGCGGTCAGAAACAGGGCTGGCCAGCCATGTGCGGGGTCGTTTCACCGTGTTCGGCGGCAGGCGGGGGATACACGGTAATCCGGTTTTTCCCTTCGTGTTTGGAACGATAGAGCGCCTTGTCGGCATGGTCCACCAGTTCGGACGGCTCCTTGAGCCCCGGGGACAGGGAGGCCACGCCGATGCTTACAGTCGTTCGGAATTCCTCGCGGCCGCTGTCGCCGGTCACGACGCTCCGTTCCACGAGCGAGCGGATCCGTTTCGCCAGTTCCAGGGCCGTGGCGTCGTTGGTGTGGGTGGCAATGATGCAGATCTCGTCCCCGCCATACCGGGTGATGATGTCCGTATCCCTGACGGATGCAAGCAGCAGGCGCCCCAGGTGTTTCAGGACCAGATCGCCGGCCAGGTGGCCGCTGACATCGTTGATCCGCTTGAAGTCGTCGATATCGATGAGGAGGAGCGCGAGCGGCAACTGGTACCTTTGGGCGCGGTCGAACTCCTCTTTCAGCCGTTGTTCGAAGTAGCGGCGATTGTGGATGCCCATGGTGGCGTCGGTGATAATCTCCTGCTCCAGCAGGGTAATGCGGCGGATGTCCCGGGCCGTCCGATGGGAAAGGTAATTGACGAGCAGGACAAAGCACGCCCCCAGGAAGAACACGGCCGAGACGATGAGGTCGGAAAAACGACAGGTGCCCTGCCACAACTCAAGGGCATACCAGAGATACCCTGCGATGAAGAAGACGATCAGGCCGGTCAGGATATACCAGTTGCGGCGGATTCCGCCGCCGGACGGCAGGCCCCGGATGAGCCCCTGAACCGGCGCCAGGGAGAGGACAAGGATGCCGGCCCCCAGGAGAATGGGTGAAATGACGAACACTTTGATCGAAATGTACGGCATGGCGGTCCCTGGCGGGCATGGGGCGGTTGGTGATGATGTTTCGTTATGCTGAAATCATGTAAAGTGTGACTGAATGTGGCTTACACCACTTCGGTCATAAAAGCAACAGATTTGGTGGTTCCCATGGCGGCCCGCACCAATGGGCCTGGCCTGGCGACGGGGATGTGGAGCGGAGGGATACGGCTGCGGGGAGGGAAAGCGGCCCGGCGCGCCTGGGGAGCGCGCCGGGCCGTCGCTGCGGGCTGCTAGCCCTGGGCCGCCTGGACGGCGGTGATGGCGGTGACGTTGACGATATCGTCCACGGAGCAGCCGCGGGACAGGTCGTTGACCGGCTTGGCCAACCCCTGAATGATCGGGCCGACCGCTTCGGCGCCGGCCACCCGCTCCACCAGCTTGTAGGCGATGTTGCCCGCATCCAGGTCCGGGAAGATCAGCACGTTGGCCCTGCCGGCCACGGCGCTGCCCGGGGCCTTTTTCTCGCCCACCTTGGGGAGCAGGGCGGCGTCGGCCTGGAGTTCGCCGTCGATCTGCAATTCCGGCTTGAGCTGCCGGGCGATCGCAAGGGCTTCCAGCACCTTGTCGCAGTCGGGATGGCTGGCGCTCCCCTTGGTGGAGAAGGAGAGCAGGGCCACCCGGGCGTCCACGTCCAAAAATGCCTTGCAGTTGCCGGCCGTGGCCACGGCGATCTCGGCCAGGGCCTGGGCGTCCGGGTTGGGGTTGACGGCGCAGTCGGCGAACAGGATGATGCCGTTCTCGCCGAAGCTCTCTGTCTTGGTGACCATGAGGAAAAAGGAGGAGACGGTCTTGATCCCCTTGGCCGGGCCGACGGTCTGGAAGGCCGCCTTGAGCACGTTGCCGGTGGTGCCGGTGGCCCCGGCCACCTCTCCCCCGGCGTCGCCGTTACGCACCATCATGCCGGCGTAGTACAGGTTGTCCGGCGCGGTCAGGAGGGCGCGGGCCTCGTCGGGGGTCATGCCCTTGGCCTTGCGCAGTTCGACGAAATCGGCCACGTACTGCTCCAGCTTGGGGGATGCGGCCGGGTCGAGCAGTTCCACCCCGGCCAGGCTGACCCCTTTTGCCGCGGCATCGGCCTGGATCTTGGCCGGGTCGCCCAGGATGACGACCCGGGCCAACCCCTCCCCGGTCACCTTCTCGGCGGCAAACAGCATCCGCTCGTCGTAGCTCTCCGGCAGCACCACGGTCTGCAGGTTCTTCCGGGCCTTATCCTTGATCTGGTCAACAAGATGCATGAGTTACCTCCTCGTGGGGGTTGTTGAAAAACAGCCACCTCGCCGCCGTCCTCGAACGCCCTTTCGCGCGGCGTAGCGCCCCTCATCCTATCCTTCTCCCAAAGGGAGAAGGGATACCGTTGCCCTCTCCCCCCGGGAGAGGGTGGCCAAAGGCCGGGTGAGGGCCTCTTCAGGGCTTGTCGAGCGGGTGCGACGATCTGACTATTTTTGAACAACCTTAGTTTTTCAAGAGCCTGCTTGGCTGTAAATAGAACAAGGGTATATATAGTTGAAACATGGGTAGCGGTCAAACAAAAAAGCCTGACCAGTCAGGCTTTTCAGTACGGTTGAAATGTTTAAAACAGGATTTAAAATTTAACCCCCATGGCATCGGCAACCGTGTGAATGTCCTTGTCTCCCCGCCCCGACAGGCAGACCACGATGCTCTTGTCCTTGGACAGGGTGGGGGCCAGCTTCAGGACGTGGGCAATGGCGTGGGACGACTCCAGGGCGGGCATGATCCCCTCCTCCCGGGTCAGCACATTGAACCCTTCCAGGGCCTCGTCGTCGGTGATGGATACGTACTCG
Source organism: Geobacter sp. FeAm09 (assembly GCF_008330225.1). Lineage (NCBI taxonomy): Bacteria > Pseudomonadati > Thermodesulfobacteriota > Desulfuromonadia > Geobacterales > Geobacteraceae > Geobacter > Geobacter sp. FeAm09. The sequence goes on from NZ_CP042466.1 coordinate 1,318,196, forward strand.
GCGCGCAGGGTGTCCTTGAGCCAGGAGTGTTCCGGCCCCACGCCGGGGTAGTCCAAGCCGGCGGAGATGGAGTGGGCCGGCGTGATCTGGCCGTGCTCGTCCTGGAGCAGGTAGGTCTTGTTGCCGTGCAGGATGCCGGGGGAACCGGCGCTGAGCGAGGCGGCGTGCTTGCCGCTCTCGATGCCGAGGCCGGCCGCCTCTACCCCGATCATCTTGACCTTGTGGTTCTTCAGGAAGGGGTGGAACAGGCCCAGAGCGTTGCTGCCGCCGCCGACGCAGGCCACCAGGTAGTCGGGCAGGCGCCCTTCGATCTTCTGGTGCTGCTTTTTGACCTCGAGGCCTATGACCGACTGGAAGTCGCGCACCATCTGGGGGTAGGGGTGGGGGCCGGCCACGGTGCCGATGACGTAGAAGGTATTCGCGATGGTGGTCACCCAATTGCGCATGGCCTCGTTCATGGCGTCCTTGAGGGTCGCCGTGCCGGCGGTGACCGGCGTGACCGTGGCCCCCAGAAGCCGCATGCGGAAGACGTTCAGGGCCTGGCGGCGGGTATCCTCCTCGCCCATGAACACCTCGCACTCCATGCCGAACAGGGCGGCGATGGTGGCGGTGGCCACGCCGTGCTGGCCCGCCCCGGTCTCGGCGATGACCCGTTTTTTGCCCATGCGTTTGGCCAGGAGCCCCTGGCCGATGGTGTTGTTCACCTTGTGGGCGCCGGTGTGGTTCAGGTCTTCCCGCTTCAGGTAGATTTTGGCGCCCCCAAGCTTCCTGGTCAGCTTCTCGGCATAATAGAGCGGGTTGGGGCGTCCCACGTACTGGCGCAGGTAGTACTGGAACTCTTCCTTGAACTCCTTGTCGTGACGGTAGTGTTCATAGGCCTTTTCCAGTTCCAGAAGCGCCGGCATGAGGGTCTCGGGGACGTAGCGCCCGCCGAATGCGCCAAAGTGACCATATTTATCGGGGAATTTCAAGGAACAACCTCCTTCGCCAATCTGATGAATTCTCGTATCTTGTCCGCATCCTTTTTCCCCGGCCCGCATTCCACGCCGCTGGAAACGTCCACGGCATAGGGGCGCACCCGGCGGACCGCCTCCGCCACATTCAGGGGGGTCAGCCCGCCGGCCAGGATGATGCGGTTGGACTGGGCCGCGCAGGCGGCGATCTCCCAGTTGAAGGTCCGGCCGGTGCCGCCGTGGGCGGCGGGGGACCAGGCGTCCAGCAGGAATGCCGCCACCCGGTAGTCCCGCATCGGTTCCAGGGAGGTGATGTCCTTGACCCGGAAGGACTTGACGACCCGGCGTCTGACCGCGTCGCAGTACCCCGGCTTTTCCTCTCCGTGCAGCTGGACCAGGTCCAGGCCGCACAGGTCCACGGTGGCATTCACCTGATCCAGGGCCTCGTTGACGAACAGGCCCACGGTCTGCACGAAGGGGGGCAGATGGCGGATGATGGCGGCGGCCTGCTCGGGAAACACATGCCGGGGGGATTGGGGATGAAAGACAAAGCCCAAGGCGTCGGCGCCGGCGTCGATGGCCGTCAGGGCGTCATCCAGGTTGGTTATGCCGCAGATCTTGACTTTTATCATATCGTTTTTGCCACGATTAATCCTGATTCGGCAGACAGACATAATCAAATCCGCCACTGAGACGCAGAGGACGTCAAAGACAGAACCTATTTGTCCGTTATTTACAATTCAACCTTGGGCAGCCGCTCCAGCGCCTCGCGGATCTTCTGCTCCGGGTACTCGTAGTCCTCCAGGTTGCCCGAGAGATAGGCGTCGTAGGCGCCCATGTCCAGTTGGCCGTGGCCCGAGAGGCCGAAGAGGATGGTCCGTTCCTTTCCCTCCTCCTTGGCCAGCACCGCTTCGTCGATGGCGGCCCGCACGGCATGGGACGATTCGGGGGCCGGGACGATGCCTTCGCTGCGGGCGAAGAGCAGAGCGCCTTCGAAGCAGGCGTTCTGCTTGTAGGCTTTGGCCTCGATCTGCCCGGCGTGGTGCAGTTGGGAGACCAGGGGAGACTCGCCGTGGTAGCGCAAGCCGCCGGCATGGATGCCGGGGGGCATGAAGTCGTGCCCCAGGGTGTACATCATGGAGATGGGCGCCATCTTGGCGGTATCGCCGTAGTCGAAGGCATAGACCCCCTTGGTCAGGGTCGGGCAGGAGGCCGGCTCCACCGCCAGGCAGCGTACGTTCTTGCCCGCGGCCCGGTCGGCGATGAAGGGGAAGGCCAGGCCGGCGAAGTTGGAGCCGCCACCGCAGCAGGCGATGACCACATCCGGGTAGTCGCCGGCGACCTTCATCTGCTCCCGCGCCTCCTGGCCGATCACGGTCTGGTGGAGGCAGACGTGGTTGAGCACGCTTCCCAGGGCGTAGTTGGTATCGGCGTGGGTTGCGGCATCCTCCACCGCCTCGGAGATGGCGATCCCCAGGGAGCCGAGGCATTCCGGGTCGTGGGCCAGGATGGCGCGCCCAGCATTGGTGAATTCCGACGGGGAGGGGATGACCTGGGCGCCCCACAACTGCATCATGCTCTTGCGGTAGGGCTTCTGGGTGCAGGAGATCTTGACCATGTACACCGTGCACTCGAGGCCGAACAGGGAGCAGGCCAGGGCCAGGGAACTGCCCCATTGGCCGGCGCCGGTCTCGGTGGCCAGGCGGCGGATGCCGGCCTGCTTGTTGTACCATGCCTGGGGTATGGCCGAGTTGGGCTTGTGGGAACCGGCCGGGGAAACCCCTTCGAACTTGTAATAGATCTTGGCCGGGGTGCCGAGGGCCTTTTCCAGGCGATGGGCGCGGAAGAGGGGCGACGGCCTCCAGAGCTTGTAGATCTCCCTGACCTCGTCCGGGATGTCGATCCAGCGGTTGGGGGACATCTCCTGTTCGATCAGCGCCATGGGGAAGATGGCCAGCATGTCGTCCGGAGTGATCGGCTTGAGGGTCTGGGGATTGATGACCGGGGCCAGGGGGCCGGGCATGTCGGGGATGATGTTGTACCACTGGCGGGGGATCTGGTCTTCGCTGAGGAGAATCTTGGTGTTCATGCGGTCGCTCCCGAAATGAAGTTTAACCTGCAAAGGCTGACATCTGCCACAGAGACACTGAGGAAAGGCAAAACTATCAAACCGGATAAAATCCAACGTCTGCCACGGAGACACGGAGACACAGAGAAAACCAATACAATCAAACTGAAGGGTAAAACGAATCTCAGGCCGTTAGCAAAATGGACTTCGCTTTGTCTCTATGCAGTTCTCTGTGTCTCCGTGGCAGATGTGCTTTTATTCAGTGCCCCTATTCCAGATTATCCTCGATTCTGATGAAGCCGGTCTTCTGGCAGATGACGTCGAAACGGTCGATCTCCGCCAGGGCGGCCTGCACGGCCCCTTCCCGCGCTTCGTGGGTCATGATGACGATGGGTACCGGCGCTGCGTCGTCCGCCTGGTGCGAGGTCTGGACCATGGATTCGATGCTGATGCCGTGCCTGCCGAGGGCCCCGGCGATGGCAGCCAGCACGCCCGGTTGGTCCAGGGCGCTGAAACGGAGCATGTACTTGCTGACGATCTCGGCCATGGGCTTGAGCGGCAGCGTGGTCACATGGTCATCCATGAAGCCCAGCGGCGCCATCCTGCGGCCAGCCCCGGCCATCATGCTGCGGGAGAGCCCGATCAGGTCCCCCACGATGGCGCTGGCGGTGGGGTTCTGCCCGGCGCCCCGGCCGTAGAACATCACCGGACCGACGAAATCGCCGTTCAGACGGATGGCGTTGAAGACGCCGTTCACCTCGGCCAGGGGGTTGTGCAGCGGGATCATGGTAGGGTGGACCCGTGCCTCCACCTGGCCGTTGATCAGCTTGCCGATGGCCAAAAGCTTGATGCGGTAGCCGAATTCGCTGGCGAACTTCACGTCCAGGGCGCTGATGCGGGAGATCCCCTCGGTGTAGATGCTGCCAAAGTCGATGCGCGTGCCGAAGCAGAGGGAAACCAGGATGGCTAGCTTGTGGGCCGTATCCACCCCCTCGATGTCGAAGGTCGGGTCGGGCTCGGCGTAGCCCAACTCCTGCGCGGCTTTGAGCATGTCGGCGAAACCAGCCCCTTCCTGGGTCATGCGGGTCAGGATGTAGTTGCAGGTGCCGTTCATGATGCCGAACACGGAACCGATGCGGTTGGCGGCCAGGTTGCCCTTGATGGAGGTGAGCACCGGGATGCCGCCCCCTACCGAGGCCTCGAACTGAACCTCCACACCCTTGCGCGCCGCGGCGGCGAAGATCTCGTCGCCGTGCAGGGCCAAAAGCGCCTTGTTGGCGGTGACGATGTGCTTCCCCTTCTCGATGGCCTTGAGCACAAAGGTCTTGGCAGGCTCGTAACCGCCCACCAGTTCGATCACCACCGAGATTTCCGGGTCGTCGAAGATGGCATTGACGTCGGTGGTCAGGCAGGCGGGGTCCACCGTGACGCCACGGTCGCTGGTGATGTCCAGGTCCGCGATCCTCTTCAGCGTGATGCCCGTTCCCACCTTGCTGCGGATCACGTCCGCGTTCTGCTGGAGCAGCTTGACCACCCCGGCCCCGATATTGCCGTATCCTATCAGACCAACCTTAATGTCGCTCATTGACTAAAACCTCTTTGAATATAAACTCTAACTTCTGCCACAGAGACACGGAGACACAGAGAAAACCAAAAACATTTTTACATGGATGAACAGGATGAAAGGGATAAAACTTGAAAACCGGTTATAGATAAAATCTTAAAGCTGTTTATGTCGTTATCCTGTTTATCCTGTTCATCCATGTAAAATAGGTTCTGCTTTTGACTTTCTCTGTGTCTCCGTGTCTCTGTGGCAGATTTTATTGTTCTTCCGCTGCTTCCTCGGTCTTGGCGCACGCCTCGATCTCGTCCAGGATGCCGTTCACAAAGGCCGGCGAATCTTTGTCGCCGAAACGACGGGCGATCTCGATGGCCTCGTTGATGGTGACCTTCTTGGGGATGTCGCTTCTGAACATCAACTCGTAAGCGGCCAAGCGCATGACGTTCAGGTCCACCCGCGGCATGCGGGCCAGAGCCCAGTTCTTGGAGCGGGCCTTGATGGCCGTATCGATGGCCTCGCGGTGCTGGTGCACCCCGGTCACCAGCCCTTCGGCGAACTCCCTGGTCCTGGCCGGGATTTCATTATGCTCTTCGCGGAAGGTCTGCATGGTTTCGCGCAGCCCCATGGCCGTATTGGCATCCAGGGCGTACAGCATCTGCAGCGCCAGTTCGCGCGCTTCCCGTCGGATGCCCATTATTTGAGAGCCTTCAGCAGGTTGGCGGTTTCGATGGCCCCGGTGGCGGCCTCGAAGCCCTTGTTGCCCGCCTTGGTGCCGGCGCGCTCCACGGCCTGCTCGATGGTGTCGGTGGTCAGAACGCCGAAGATGACCGGCACGCCGCTCTCCAGGGAGACCATGGCCACCCCCTTGGATACCTCGGCGGAAACGAAATCGAAATGGGGCGTGGAGCCGCGGATCACCGCGCCCAGACAGATGACGGCGTCATACTTCCGGGACTCGGCCAGCTTCTTGGCGGCCAGGGGGATCTCGAAAGCGCCCGGCACGCGGGCCACATGGATGTCCTTGTCGCTGGCGCCGTGGCGGACCAGGGAATCCAGCGCGCCTTCCAGGAGACGGTCGGAGATGAAGCTGTTGAAACGGGCTACGACGATGCCGACTTTCAGCCCTTTGGCATCGAGGTTACCTTCAAAGAATTGCGGCATGGCGATCTCCTTGTGCATGGCGCCGAAAACCGTCCCTGCGGGGAGGATTTTCAACAGCCGGGATTTGTGGCGTAAAGAAACACAAATATTAGCATAATTTTTTGAGACAAGGGAGAAAAAAGTGCACTCAAAGCCCTTGGGGACGGCCGTGGAAGGCGATGGCCCCGCCGTAGTCGGCCACCAGGAACTGGGGGCTCAACTCCGGCGCATGGCGTTGGGCGGCGGCGATGGCGTGGCCGCAGACCAGCTCCAGCAGGCTCGGGGCGAAGTTCGCGGCAATGACGATCTCCCGGGCGGTATTGGCCGGGGCGATGGTGGCGGTGATGGCCTCGGGCAGTCCCGCCTCGCCGGCCCACCCCAGCAGGTGGGACAGGTCCAGCTCCGACGCGGCGGCATGGGTATTCTCGTGGCCGCAGGCGATCTTGAGCAGCTTGGCGAACTGGCAGGCCACCAGCGGCTGGCGAAAACCGCGCCGGGCGCAGGATTGCAGGGCATAGGCCACGTGATCCCCCATCATGACGAAAGCTTCGTCCGGGAGCAGCACCCGTTCCCCGGTGGCGGGGTCCGTGGCCGTGTGGTTCAGGTGGTGCTGGGCCGCCAGTTCGCTGGTGCGGCCGGTGGAGAGGACCACGTTTTGGCAGCCGCAGGCGCGGGCCACGTCCAGGGCGGCATCGATGGTATCGGTCCACGCCTGGGCCGACAGGGGGTGGACGATGCCGGTGGTGCCCAGGATGGAAAGGCCCCCCACAATGCCGAGGCGGGCGTTCAGGGTCTTGTGCGCCCGCAGTTCGCCGTCCGGGATGCTGATGGTGACGCGAACCGGGGTGGGGGAAGCGGCGAGGGCGTCGCGCACCGCCTGTTCGATCATGCGGCGGGGCACCGGGTTGATGGCCCATTCCCCCGGCGCCACGGCCAGGCCCGGTTTGGTGGCCTTGCCGACGCCGGGGCCCCCCTCGATGACGACGGCACCCCCGCCTGCGGACAGGGAAGGGATGAGCGCCACTGTGGCGTGCAGTTCGGCCCCATTGGTCACGTCCGGGTCGTCCCCCGCATCCTTCACCACGAAGCAGGATGCCTCGTCAGGGGTGAACTGCCGGCCGTGCAGCGGGAAGGTGGCCGAGACCCCGGCGGGCAGGTCGATGGTGACCTCCGCGACCTCCGCCTGGCGCACGAGCATCTGGGCCGCGCCCTTGGCGGCGGCAGCGGCGCAGGCGCCGGTGGTGTAGCCGTGTCGCAGGGGCTTGTCCATTTATGCCCCCGCGGCCATGATCGCCAGGGCGTTCACCACCGCCGCCGCCACGTTGGAGCCCCCCTTGCGCCCCATGTTGGTGATGAAGGGGATGGAGCCGTCCGTGGCCGCCAGGGCGTTCTTGCTCTCCTCGGCCCCCACGAAGCCCACCGGCAGGCCGATGATCAGGGCCGGATGGGCTTTGCCTTCCCCGACGAGACGCAACAGCTCGAACAGGGCCGTGGGGGCGTTGCCGATGACGAAGATGCGGTTGTCCGGGTTTGCCGTCGCCTTGCGCATGGCCGCGATGGAGCGGGTGATCCCTTCGCGACGGGCCGTCTCGGCCACATCCGGGTCGGCCACGTGGCAGGTTGCCCGGCAGCCGAAGGGGGCCAGGCGGGCCTTGCCGATGCCGGACAAGGCCATGGTGGTGTCGGTGACGATGCTGGCGCCGCTCTTGATGGCCGCCACCCCTTTCTCCACCGCCCCGTCGGAGAAGACCAGGGAGCCGGCATATTCGAAATCGGCGCTGGTGTGAATGCTGCGGCGCACCACCTGCCACTCGGCCACGGGCCAGCCGTGGTCCCCGGCCTCCTTGTCGATGATGCGGAACGATTCGGCCTCGATCTCCTCAGGTTGCATGGTCAGTGAGTCCATCAGCGCCACCCCAGGGAGTCCAGCGCCTCGCCGATCCGCTCGCTCTCCACCTCGGCCAGCTTGCGGTGCACGCCCAGGTGCGGGCCCATCTCCATGACCAGGCCGGGGTGGCGTTTCTGGGCTGCTTCGATCTCCTCGGGCAGGTCGTGGAGCACGTGGGCGCCCATGAAAAGGAAGTAGGGCATGAGCAGAATACGCTCGGCCCCGCGGTTCACGCAGGCGTCTATGCCGTGTTGGATGTTCGGTTCGTGCATCTCGCGGAACGAGACTTCAACGATCTCGAAGCCAGTCATTTCCTGCACCATCTTCGCCACCTCGCGGGCGGCGTCGTTTGCCTGGGGGATGCGGCTGCCGTGGGCCATCAGCAGAATTGCGGTTTTCATTGTACCTCGCTTTTGATGTGAGTGGGGGTGATGGGTGGTTTTGTGCTCGGTCATAGTCCGTGTCGTGGTTAGACGGCGGCCTTATCTTGTTTCTTCGCAGCTAAACGACTACCCATCTCAGTAAAGATGAAAACTGAAAATCCAACAGCTATAAATTGTCCTAATAATACCGACATGCTAAATGCTTTGAATGGGGGCATTTGAAAAAACGTGTAGACTGGAAAGCACTCAATTGAAACTATAAAAAGAATGGCAATAATTCTTGCTTGTTTCCCTGCCAGGTAACCACTAGGAAATGCTGTGATAAGCGCTGTAATAATAGCACTGATGAGGTTGGTGATAATTATTATTACAAAGGCTATTTTCGACTTGGCTTGGAATGAATTTACTACAGAGGATTCAACATTGATGGTAAAATATGACAGAACTTCAATGCAGATAAGAGGAGCAATTAAAATTAATATGGCAATCAGGCTCCATCTTAAGATGTTTTTTGTCATTTTTACCTCGATGATTTGCAGTCTAACGGTTTAGAGAGTAATGGTAAAATCAAGGAGCCGGCCCTTGGCATGAGACATTTTTCTATGTTGCCTTACTCGACATACATCTCGCGTAGACATATTCCGGGTCCAGATCAACTCCGCAATCCCATTCGATAGTGTCGAAAGATACCCGAACCCGCCTGAAAGCATCATGGTCCTTGATTCTCTGAAATATGCCGAAATCGAGTACCGGCTTCATGTCAAGATGCCCCTTCTCGCCATTGTCGAAAACAACCGAAAGGGTATAGTTGTCACCCGGTGTGACTTCTTTCACGGAAGGATACATGTTCCCGCTCCTTATTGAAGAGGTTGAATTTTGAAAGGTTCCTCGCCGTTTATCACGAGTTGCCAGTCTGCCATCAACTCTTCCTGATGCAACTCGGCCCACGCAAGCGCCAATTTTGTCTGCCGACTTGGAAGTTCACCTTCAACTATCTCACAAGTGCGAATATCGACACATGCTTTATACTCATTATAGTACACATGGAAATGTGGGGGCGGATGTTCGCCCGGCGCAAAGTACATTCGGATAATGATCCCGTAGAACATTGAGATAGTTGGCATCAATTTTCCTTTCAGTCAGTACCATTGTAATTCTAAAGCAGGAGGTCAACATTCTACAAGGTTATCTGATTGTGTTTCAAAGAACTACACCGACTCCTTCAACCTCTTCCCATCCCCCTTCACATCCAACCCCTTTAACCCTGCCCAAGGCCCGCTCAGCGGCTCCTCCACCTCTGCCTCGCCCAGGCGCTGCATGAGGGCGGCGATGAGCCGTGCCGACGGGGCCACGTCGCCGCCGGGGGCTGCCTTGCCGTGGGTGCGGGGCGGGTGCAGTTCGGGGGTGAGCCCCTTGATGGGGAGGCCGGGGTTCATCACCTTGTTGAACCGTTGGGCGCGCCCCTCGTTATTGACGTAGATCCCCTCCTGCTCCACCCAGGCGGTGGTGGGGAGGAACACCCCGGCCCGCGCCGTGAGCCGGGTGGACCGCCAGTCGGCGGCGGCCAGCACGTCGATCCCCGGCGACAGGTCGCGGGGGAGGTCGGCCTCAAAGGAGATGATCCCCCTGATCCGGCTGTCGGCCAGGGCCGTGGAGAGCGCCACGGCGTTGTGTTGCCGCGCCAGTTCGGCGCAGCCGAAGGCGTTGGGGCCGTCCAGGATAAAGGCCAGTTTGGCGGTGCGGGGGACTGACTGCACCGCCTCCAGTCCTTCCGTGGTGGCGCCGCAGATGACGACCGGGCGCTTGGCCTGTGCCAGGGGGACGTCTGAAATGGCGGCGACGTGCTCGAATGGGAAGGGCAGTTCTCCCCTCACCCGGCCTTCGGCCACCCTCTCCCGTAGGGCGAGGGTATGATTTGTGCCTTCTCCCTCGGGGAGAAGGTCGGGATGAGGGGTTATGACGTAAATTTTTGCCCCGCTCCGCCACGCCTGGCGCACGGCCAGGGCCATCATGGGGGCCTCATTCAGCAGGTCGCACCCCACGATGGCGATCAGGTCGGCCTTGCGCACGTCCTCCTGAGAGGCGCTGTTGTCCGCCATCAGCAATGCGGTTGCCGTGCCGGTCAGTTCGGCCTGCTCCGGATCATCGAAATAGCAGAGCGCCCCGGCACCCAGCAGTTCCGCCAGGCGCGCCGCCATGATGTTCCCCTCCAGGTCCATGCGGGGCGAGCCGACGATGGCCAGGGCCTGGGGGCCGTGCAGTTCCAGGAAATCGCCCAGGCGGGTCGCCACCGCGTCCAGCGCCTCGTCCAGGCCGACCGGCCTGCCGTCCACCAATGCTTGGCGGGGGCGTTCCGGGGCGTTGACCATGGCGTTGGCAAAGCGTCCCTTGTCGCAGATGAACCAGCCGTTGACCTGGTCGTTCCTGCGGGCCGTGGTCTTGAGCAGTTCCCGGTAGCGGGCCATGGGGACAGTGTTGCACCCCAGGGAGCAGTGGGGGCAGATGGAGGGGGCCATGTCGTAGTCCCAGTAACGGGCGCGGAAGCGGGCGGTCTTGTCGGTGAAGACCCCGGTGGGGCAGATGTCCACCAGGTTGCCGGAGAAGGGGGACTCAAGCGGCCCCTCTTCCTGGCGGCCGAAATAGATCGTGGCGGCCCTGCCCATGACGCCGAAGTCGGTGCCCCCGGCGTACTCCTGGTAGAAGCGGGCGCAGCGGTAGCACTGGATGCAGCGGTTCATCTCGTGCTCGATGTACTCGCCCAGGTACTGGTTGGTGTAGGTGCGCTTCTTGCCGTCGTAGCGCCGGATGCCGTGGCCGCCGGCGATGGTGAAGTCCTGCAACTGGCACTCGCCCCCCTCGTCGCACACCGGGCAGTCGTGGGGGTGGTTGATCATCAGCCATTCGATGACGCTCTTGCGCATGGCCACAGCCTCGCCGTCGGTGGTGGATACCACCATGCCGTCCTGGGCCGGGAGCATGCAGGACATCTGCACCCCCTTCACCGGGCCGTCCAGCATCTTAACGGCACAAACCCGGCACGCGCCGGCCTTGCCCAGGGCAGGATGCCAGCAGAAATGGGGGATGGGGATGTCCACGGATTGGGCGGCCTCCAGCACCGTGGTGCCCTCGGGGACTTCAACCGGTATGTCGTCGATGATGAGCTTTGGCATGGCTTCTCAATTCAAAAACAAAATCTGCCACAGAGACACGGAGACACAGAGGAAGTCAAAGGCGAAAGGCTTTGGGTAAAGATAATTCAGTCCCGGCCGTGGTGTCTTAGAGAATAATCCTTGTGACTCCGTCTTTCAGTACAGGAACGTTGAAATTTATGAGCAGACCCAACTTTTTTCTGTCAGTTTCAGATAGCTTAAAAGCTGGGCCTTGAACACTGATTCGATTCTTTCGACAGCCTTGAGTTCAACGATGATCTCATCTTCTACCAGCAAGTCGAGACGGTGGTCTCCCAAGCTGGTACCCTTATAAACAATCGGTATGACGGCTTGGCTCTGAAAGCTCAAGCCACTGGAATGCAGTTCATGGCACAACGCTTTTTCGTAAATGCCTTCCAAAAGCCCCGGCCCCAGATTTCGGTGAACCTCAATGGCGCAGCCAATAATTTTATCCGTGAGTCCGTTAATGGCTTTCTCCTTGTCCCGAGTCAGATGTCAGCCTGTAAGGTTAAACCCTATAAACGTTTTTATGCATCTGCCGTTAAAGGTTTTCTCTGTGTCTCCGTGTCTCTGTGGCAGATTTTAGCCTTTAGCCGTTAGCCTTACAGGGCATTTCCCCCGGGTGATATGTTCCCGCACCTCGTCCTCGAACAGTCTCAGCAGCCCTTCCACCGGGCCCATGGCGCCGGGGGCCAGGGCGCAGAAGGCGTAGTTCAGCTTGGCTACGTGCTCCCGCAGAACCTCGATGTCGGCCATGTCGCCGCGGCCCGCCTCGATCCGTTCCAGGATATGCCGCACAAAGGGGAGCCCCTCCCGGCAGGGAGTGCACCAGCCACAGGATTCGCGGGCAAAGAAGCGGACCAGGTTGAGGGTGGCGGCCACCATGCAGGTGGTCTGGTCGAAGACCACGATCCCGCCGGTACCCAGGCGCGAACCGGCCTTGGCCACCGGGTCGAAATCCATGGGCACTGTCCAGTGGTCCCGGGTGAAATAGGGGGTGGAGGCACCGCCGGGGATGCAGGCCTTGAAGGTGCTGCCGGGCCGCATGCCGCCGCAGTGGCTGTCGATGATCTCCCCCAGGGGGGTGCCGATGGGCAGTTCCAGGCAGAGTGGCCGCTGCACGTGGCCGCTGACGCAGAAGAGTTTGGTGCCTGCCCCCTCCGGGGTGGCGGCCAGGGCCTTGAACCAGTCCGGGCCGTGGGCGACGATGGCCGGGATGTTGGCCAGGGTCTCCACGTTGTTCACCACCGTGGGCTGGCCCCACAGCCCCTTGACGGCGGGAAAGGGGGGTTTGGAGCGGGGATTGGCCCGGATGCCCTCCAGGGCGTTCATGAGGGCGGTCTCCTCGCCGCAGATGTAGCGGCCGGCCGACTGGTGCACGTCCAGATCCAGATTGAATGTGCTGCCGCAGATGTTGGCGCCCAGGAAGCCGGCCTTGTGGGCCTCGGCGATGGAGCTCTTCAGGTTGAGGGCGGCCAGTTCGTAGCCGCGCCGGATGAAGATGAAGGCGTGTTCCACCCCCAGGGCGTAGCAGGCCAGGGCCATCCCCTCCACCAGCAGGTGGGGGTTGTGCTCCAGGAGTACCCGGTCCTTGTAGGTACCCGGCTCCATCTCGTCGCAGTTGCAGATCAGGTAGCGGGGACCCGGCAGGTTGCGGGGGACGAAGGACCACTTTTTGCCCGTGGGGAACCCGGCCCCGCCGCGCCCCCGCAGGCCCGAGTCGATCACCGCCTGCTGCACCGCGTCGGGGGAGAGGTCGGCCAGGGCCGTTTCCAGGGCCCGGAAACCGCCTTGGGCCCGGTATTCGGCAAAGGTCACGGCCCGGTCGAGGCGGTCGTGTCTGAAGAGGATCTGGCTCATGTTATCCGGCCTCCCGGTGGTCGGCGACGATGGCCGCCGCCTGTTCCGGGGAAACCGGGCCGAAGAGCCGGTCCCCGATCATGAGGGAGGGGCCGGTGCCGCAGTTGCCCAGGCAGGAGCAGGGGAGCAGGGTGAAGGCGTCGTCGGCGGTGGTGCCGCCGGCCTCGATCCCCAGCAGGTGCTCCAGGTGGCGCAGGAGGGTTTCGCCCCCCATGGCCCAGCAGGAGATGGAGTCGCACACGTGGATCACCGTCCGGCCCACGGGACGGCGGTAGATCATCTCGTAGAACGTGGCAAGCTCCTCCACCTGGAGGGGGGAGAGCCCCAGGAGGGCGGCGGCCTCGGCCACGGCCTCGTCGGTCAGCCAGCCGTAGTGGCGCTGCAACTCCTTCATCACGTCCACCGCCGCTTCCCGGGGGGTGATGGCCTGGGCCACGCGTTGTTCCAGCTGCTGTCTCAGGTGGGTCGGGATCATGGTGATCGATTGTCCTGGAAAACGTATTTGCCACACAGTCGCAGGGACGCGGAGGAAACAGGATCGAATGAGCGCGCCTGCAATGGGGATTATCCCGATGTCTTCATGACCCTGTGGCCTGACTGCCGTAAAGGGATTATAGTTGGTTTACCGGCCGTGGCAAGGGAAATCACGGCAGAAAACGGGCGAAGACCTGGTTGGAGAGGAGCATGCCGCGCCGGGTGAGGCGGACCCTGGTGCCGGCAGGTTCCAGCAGGCCCTGGGCGGTCAGCCTGGCCAGGATCTCCCCGAAGGTTTCGTCCGGGCTGACGCCGAATTCCTGCCGGAAACCGTCATCCCCGATGCCGTCCGCCATGCGCAGCCCCAGGAACATGAATTCGGCCATGGCGTCCTGCCGCGTGAGACTCTGCTCCTCCCCGTGGGGAAGCTGGCCCTGGGCCACTGCTTCCATATAGGCGTCCAGGTCGGCCGGGTTGCCGAAACGGACGCCGTACCCCTTCCGCAGGAAGGAGTGTGCCCCGCACCCCAGCCCCAGGTAGCCGTCCCGGCGCCAGTAGCCGCTGTTGTGGGCCGAACGGCGGCCGGGGAGGGCGTAGTTGGCGATCTCGTAATGCTCGTAGCCGGCGGCGGTCAACAGGCTGTCCGCCTCCTCGAACATGGCCACCGCCAGGTCCTCGTCGGGCAGGAGCGGGCTGTCCTCGCCGTATTGCACGGCAAAGGGGGTCCCCTCCTCCACGGTCAGCCCGTACACGGATATATGCTCCGGCCCCAAGGACAGGGCCTGTTCCAGCTCGCGGCGCCACATGGGGAGGGTCTGGCCCGGCAGGGCGTGGATCAGGTCGATGCCGATGTCGGTAAAGCCGGCGGTCCGCGCGGCCCGAAATGCCTCCTGCGCCTGTGCCCCGCTGTGGATGCGTCCCAGGGTTTTCAGCAGAGGGTCGTGGAAGGACTGCACTCCCAGGGAGAGGCGGTTGACGCCGGCGCTGCGGAAGGCCGCCAGGCGCTCCTGGTCCACGGTGCCCGGGTTGGCCTCGAGGGTGATCTCGGCCTGCGGTCCCAGGCCGAACAGGCTCTCCGCCCGCTCCAGAAGCCGGCCTATCTGCCGGGGAGCGAGCAGGGAGGGGGTGCCGCCGCCGAAGTACACCGATTCCAGCGCTCTCTCCGCTGTGAAGGCTTGGGCCGCCAGGCCCATCTCCGCCAACAGGGTGCGGGCGTAGCCGTCCCGGTCGGCGGCGGTGGACTCCCGGGAGACAAAGGCGCAGTAGGGGCATTTGCGGCGACAGAAGGGGATATGGAGGTAAAGGCGCGTGAACATTTTAGATATGGGGACCGTGGTATTGCTGTTATGATAACGGGATTATTGCCGGTGAAGCGGTTAAGGATTGCAATTTTAACCGGATTGGGTACAATGTGTCCACTTTCAATTTAACTTCAAGGAGATTCGTCATGAAACGTGCAGTTGCCATCCTGGTCGCTTTTGTCGCCGTAGCGTTCGTAACGGTTGCAGCCCAGGCTGAGAACAAGGGCGAGCAAATCTTCAAGCAGAAATGTGCCATGTGTCACATCGTCAAGGGCAAGGGGGGGCCATCGGTCCGGAACTGACCAAGATCGCCGCCAAGTTGAAGGAAGGCGACCTCAAGGCCCAGTTGGAAAACCCCAAGAAGAGGAACCCGTCCACCTCCATGCCTTCTTTCAAGACCCTGCCCAAGGCCGACATGGATGCCCTGCTGGGGTATTTGAAGACCTTGAAATAACCGGCCGCACATCGAAGGCCTGCCGCGAGGCGGGCCTTTTTTCTTTGGGGGATTATGCGACTGAGGGATGATCAGATACACCGCCTGGCGGAAAAGGTGTACAATGACTTGGCCGCCGAGGGGCTCATCACGCCCAAGGGTGAGCGGGGCGCCGTGGTGGCCGGGATCGCCGGGGCCATCAGCCGGGATTTCAGCCGCGAGCAGGTGCTGGAGCGGGACGCCGAACGGCTGCTGGACGAGACCGTTGCCGCCATGGGGCGGGGCGCCGCGGACATCGACCGGCGCAAGATGCTCAGGATGATCAAGGAAAAGTTGGCAAAAGAACGGAAGATCGTACTATGAGCCTCTCCGAAGACCGCATATCCAACATGGCCCATGAGGTCGTCAATTGCATCTGGCGCGACGACCTGGCCGATGTGACCGACGAAAGCCGGGCGCTGGCACGGGTCAAACAATCCCTGGGCGCCTTTTTCGGTGCCGTGGAGGAAATCGACGGGACGGTGCGCGCCAAGCTGCGGAACCATGCCCAGGGGAGCCGGGATTGGGAGCTCCTCTACCAGAAGTTCTACCAGGAAGAGTTGGCCAAGCGGCACCTGTAACTACCTGAATCCGTGGCTCCCTCACGGCTTCGCTCGCTTCCCGCCTCTGTCTTTGCGTGGCCGGCCGTGTCTTCTCCTGGGCGGAGGACGAACGGCGCAGGCGGCATGGTGCTTCATGAGCGGCGTTGGACTCCGGCCAGTCGCTCGCTCCGCCGGTCGGGCGCCACGGATTCAGGCAACAGCCACTTCACAACAGAAAGACCACAGCCCATGCTCGATCCCGAACTGACCGCCCAACTCAGGCGGGTGCTGACCTCGATTGAACAGCTTCTCCCGCCGCCGGTGCCGGCCATCGACTGGACCGTCACCACGGCCGCCAACTGGCACCGCCATTCCTTTGCCGGATACCTGGAGCCGCTGGAGGTGGTGGAGAGCATCCGTCTGGACGACCTCCTGGGTATCGACGAGCAGAAACGGGTGGTGGAGGAGAATACCCGCCAGTTCCTGGCAGGGTTGCCGGCCAACAACTGCCTGCTGTGGGGGACCCGGGGGACCGGCAAGTCGTCCCTGGTGCGGGCCATCCTCAACAGCTACGCGCCCCGTGGGCTGCGGGTGATCCAGGTGGACAAGGACGATCTGGTGCACCTGCCGGATATCGTGGACGCCATCAAGGCCGAGCCGTACCGGTTTCTGGTGTTCTCCGACGATGTTTCCTTCGAAACAGGGGAATCCAGCTACAAGATGCTGAAGAGCGCCCTGGACGGGTCGGTGTACGCGCCGCCGGAGAACGCGCTGATCTACGTCACCTCCAACCGCCGCCACCTGCTGCCCGAGTACGAGAGCGACAACCGGGGCGCCATGCTGCACAACAACGAGATCCACCACGGCGAGGCGGTGGAGGAGAAAATCTCCCTCTCGGGCCGGTTCGGGCTCTGGGTGGGGTTCCACCCCTTCAGCCAGGATCAATACGTGGAGGGGGTCCGCCAGTGGGTCGGCAAGCTGTGCGCCAAGCTGGATACGGCGTCCATCTGGGACGACGAAGCCCGGCAGGCGGCCATCCTCTGGTCCCAGCAGAAGGGGGACCGCAGCGGCCGCATCGCCTACCAGTTCGCCAGCCACTGGGTGGGAAAGCGGCTTCTGGCCGGGGTGTAGTAGGAAAAAACTACTTCCGCCACAGAGACGCGGAGACACAGAGGTACACAGAGAAAAACGGAAAGACAATCAAAGCAAAAGCAAGGTAATCAAACTGAATAGGTAACAACGAATCATTCAGGAATTAGTTATGCGCCTCGGAACCACTGAGATAAATATTCCAGAGGGTTAGACAGTATTTTGGCCGAATAAAAAACTCTGTGATTTACTCTGTGTCTCTGCGTCTCTGTGGCAAAATTGTCGATTACATAATCAATTACAGCAGGGCCATGGGCACTCGCCCGCGGCCTTTTTTCTCGAAAGGCAGGTACATGCAGTTTCCGTATAAACCGTTCCTTATCGCCGTCACCGGCGTTTCCCTCTTTGCCCTGTCCGCAGTCCCATCCCGTGCCGACGATCTCATTGCCCAGGCTGCCTCCCGGTTCCGGGAGAAGGATTACAACGATGCCTATGCCCTGGCCAAGAGGAGCGCCGAATCGCCCCAGCGCACCTTCCTCCTCGGCGTGGCCGCCCTGCGCCTGGGCAAGGCCGACGAGGCCCTGCCCCTGCTGGCCGGGGCCGAGCAGAAGCTCCCCCTGGCGGCCGACTATGCGGCCCTGTATCAGGCCGAAGCGCTGCTGAAGCAGAAACGGTATGCCGAGGCCGCCGCCAAGGCGGGGGGCATTGCCCGGGCCTATCCCGGCTCCCTGCTGATCCGTCGCGCCGACAAGTTGACTGCGGACAGCCTGTTCGGCGCCGGTGACTACCGCGGGGCGTTCAAGGCGTACCAGAGTTTCGTGGAACGGTACGCGGCCGGCGCCGATTCGGTGGACGCCCTGTTCCAGGCGGCCCGCAGCCGGGAAGAGTACGGGGACAAGAACGGTGCCGCCCAGAACTATCGGAGCATCTGGCTGAACAACCCGACCGCGCCCCAGGCGAAGCAGGCCCGGGACCGGCTGGCCGACCTGGAGAAGGGCGGCGCCAGGACCACCCCGTTCACCCCCGAGGAACTCCTGCGCCGGGCCTCCAGCCTGTACACCCAGAACGAATTCACCGCGGCCCTGAAGGCGCTGGCGGGGATACCGACCGATGGCCAGCCCGCGGGCTTTGCCAGCCGGGTGGATTTTCGCACCGGCATGACCCAGTACCGCCTGCGGAACTTCAAGCTGGCCGAGAAATCTTTCCTGCGGGCAACCGATACCCCCCTGGCGGGCATCCGCTCCGAGGCGCGCTTCTGGCGGGCCAAGTCGCTGGAGCGCCAGGAGCAGAACGAGCAGGCCTTCAGTCTCTACATGGAATTGGCCGGCGAGGGGAAACGGCAGGAGTTTGCCGACGACGCCCTGATGGAGGCGGCCGGCCTGCGCAAGAACCTGGGGAGCTTTGCCGAGGCGGCGCGTCTCTATGAGCAGCTTCCCAAAAACTTCCCCGGTTCCCGGTTCCTGCCCCGTTCCGCCTGGGAGGCCGCCTGGTGCCACTACCTGGCCGCCGAGTACGCCGTGGCGGCCGAAGCGTTCAAGGCCCTGCTCAAGGACGACAACGTGCGGGAAAAGGCGCTCTATTGGCTGGCCCGGACCCTGGAAAGCACCGCCCCGGCCGATGCCGCTCCCTATTACCGCCAGCTTCTGGACGAATACCCGGCAGGTTTCTATGCCACCTGGTATCGGGACCGGAAGGGGATTGCGGACCTGCGCGAGCCCTTGGGCAAGCGCAATGCCCTGGCGGAGCTGCCGCTGCCGGCCGGCTTCGAGAAGCCGCGTTTTCTGGCGGCCCTGGGGATGCTGGACGAGGCCCGGGTCGAGATGGCGGCCGCCCGCAAAAAAGTCGGCGACAGGAAAACCCCCTTTCCCGGTCTGGCCCGCATCTACGTGGAGATGGGGGACTACGGCTCCGCCATCGCCCTGTTCATGCAGAACCGGCCGATCAAGTGGGAAACGGCGAGCCTGCCGCTCTGGACGGTGGGCTATCCGGTGGCCTATGCGGACCATATCGGGCAGCAGGCCGTTGCCAACTCCCTCTCTGAAGGGCTGGTCTATGCCCTGGTCCGGGCCGAGAGCGGCTTTTCGCCAACCATCAAGTCCGGCGCCGGGGCCATCGGCCTGATGCAGCTCATGCCGGCCACGGCCAGGCAGACGGCGCGGGAGAAGGGGAACTTCAACCCCCAGCGACTGGTCGTGGCCGATTACAACATCATGCTGGGAACGAAGCACCTACGGGAATTGCTCAAGGGGTTTGACGGGGACGTGGTCTACTCCATAGCCGCCTACAACGCCGGGGCGGCGGCGGTCGAGCGCTGGCGGAAGAACTTCAGGAATCTGAAGAAGGACGAATTCGTCGAAAGTATCCCCTACCAGGAGACCCGTGACTATGTGAAGAAAGTCTACGCCTCGGCCGCCACCTACCGGCAGTTGTACGGCATCAAGTAGGCTCGACCGGCCCGATCCGGCACCAAAAAAGGCCTTCCCGTCCGGGAGGGCCTTTTTGTTTTTGGCGTGCGCGCCCGCCACCGGCCGTGCGGGAGATCAGAGCCGGGGGGGAAGAGGATGGTCGCCCGTCGCGTCCCGGTACTCGTCGAGCCCGTCGAAGAGGGTCGCCAGGATGGCCGGGTCCAGTTGATTGCCCGACATGGCTTCCATGATGCCCCGGGTATCGCTGTAGGAAAAACCGGGACGGTAGGGGCGGGAGGAACGCAGGGCGTCGTACACGTCGGCCGCCGCCACGATCCGGGCTTCCAGCGGGATGGCGTCTGTCCCGAGCCCCATGGGGTAGCCCCGGCCGTTATAGTATTCGTGGTGGTGCAGGATGATGTTCACCACCGCAGCCGGCAGGTTGGCGGCCTCGGCCACGGTCGCTCCCCAGAGCGGGTGTTTGCGGATCACCTCCATCTCCTGGTCGGTCAGACCCCGCTCGGCATTCAGGATGGCCTCCGGGACGCCGATCTTGCCGCAGTCGTGGAGCCAGCTTCCCACCTTGAGGTCGTGCTTCGTTTCCATATCCAGCCCCATTCGCCGGGCGATGATCTCCGCATAGGTCGCCACCCGCTCGCAATGCCCCTTGGTGAGCGGGTCCTTCAGTTCGATGGTCTGCCCCAGGGCATGGAGGAGGAACTCCATGTCCTCGCTGGAGGCCCGCAGCATCCGGTAACGGCGCACTCCGTCACGCACGGCGGCAATCATCTGCGTATCCTGCCACGGTTTGGAGAGGAACCGGAACACCTCGCCGCTGTTGATGGCGCCCACCGCCATGGCCAGGTCGGCCTTGGAGGTCATGAGGATCTTGACGATGCTGTGGGAAAACTCCCGCATGCGGCTGAAGAGTTCAAGCCCGGTCATCTCGGGCATGTAGTAGTCGGAAACCACGATGGCCACCGACTTTTCCCTGATGATCTCCAGGGCCTCCACGGGAGAATTGCAGGCAAGGACATTGGCGCCCATCCCGGTCAAAAGCTCGGCCGTATAGTTCAAGATGGTTTTGTCGTCATCCACGACAAGAACGACTTCCTGCATGCAGCCCCCTCCAGCCGTTGGTATATAACTGATTAAAATATGTCCCCGGCGGGCTACCGTCAATTATAATTAACTTAATGATTGCCGGCTAACCCCTCTTGCTAATTGCATTTGCCGAGGTATTTTCGTATAGTCTCGAACTCAAACTATTTATGGGGGCGCAGATGATTCAGATCGATTTCGACAAGATGGGCGGCCTGATCCCGGCCGTTATCCAGGACCATGTGTCCGGTGAGGTGCTCATGGTGGCCTTCATGGACAAAAAGACCCTGGACCTGACCCTGGAAAGCGGCAAGACCTGGTTTTTCAGCCGCACCCGCAACAAGTACTGGATGAAGGGCGAGGAGTCGGGCAACACCCAGGAGGTGGTGGAGGTCCTGACCGACTGCGACGCCGACACCGTGGTGATCAAGGTGAAGCAGAACGGCCCGGCCGCCTGCCATACGGGCAACCGCAGCTGCTTTTACGTCAAGTGGGAAAATGGCGAGTGGGTGGAGCATTCGAATCCGCTTTTTAACCCGGACGAGGTCTATAAGAAAGGATGAATGCGCCTTTTCCGCAATCCCGGCGTTGACCTTCGGGATGCTGTCGTGCGGCGTAGCGCTGCTACGCCTCCTCGGCATCCCTCGGTCGCCTTGGCCTTGCGAAAAAATCGCATCCACTAGGAAATTCAAAGCCATGCGAGGTTGCAATGTCTGATATTTTAAATTTCGGTATTCCTAAAGGTAGTTTGGAAAACGCCACCGTCGAGCTGTTCAAAAAGGCCGGCTGGCAGATCAGCATCTCCTCCCGCAGCTACTTTCCCGGCGTTGACGATGCAGAGATGAACTGCAAGCTCATCCGCCCCCAGGAGATGGGCAAGTATGTGGAGCGGGGCACCATCGATGCCGGGATCGCCGGCCGCGACTGGGTGCGGGAGAACGAGGCGGACGTGGTGGAGGTCTGCGAGATGGTCTACTCCAAGGTGTCACGCCGCCCGGCCCGCTGGGTGCTGGTGGTGGGGAGCGACTCCAAGGTCCAGGGGCCGGAAGACCTGCACGGCGCCACCATCTCCACCGAACTGGTCGGTTTCACCAAACGCTACTTTGCCGAGCGCAACATCCCGGTGAACGTGGAGTTCTCCTGGGGCGCCACCGAGGCCAAGGTGGTTGACGGCCTGTGCGACGCCATCGTGGAGGTGACCGAAACCGGCTCCACCATCAAGGCCAACGGCCTGCGCATCGTCTGCGACCTGATGGAGTCGGTGCCGGTCCTGCTCGCCAGCTCGTCGGCCTGGGCGGACCCCTGGAAGCGGGAGAAGATCGAGCAGATCGCCACCCTCCTGAAATCATCCCTGGCCGCCGAGGGGATGGTGGGGCTCAAGATGAACGCCCCGGCCGACCGGATCGAGGCCATCACCAAGGTCCTCCCCAGCCTGAAGAACCCCACCGTGTCGCACCTGTACAACTCCGACTGGCTCTCGGTGGAGAGCATCATGTCCGAGAAGGAGGTGCGCCGCGTCGTGCCGGAGCTGTTGAAGCTGGGCGCGGAGGGGATTATCGAGTATCCGCTGAATAAAATTATTTAAGATAGAGACGAAGCTCACCACGGAGGACACAGAGGACACGGAGGAAGGCGAAAATCTTGATAAACAGGGAAGCCCATTTTGACTTTCCCCTGTTGATCGCTGCTTCCTCCGTCTTATTGAGTTTTGATTTTCCTCAGTGTCCCTCCGTGTCCTCCGTGGTAAAGCTTTTGTAAAGGAGACGTACCCATGTCCTGTACCAGAACCGGCGACGACTGTCACTGCACCTATACCCCGGCCTGCCCGCGACGCGGCAACTGCTGCCAGTGCGTGGCCTATCACCGCGACAAAGGCCAGGCTACCGGCTGCATGTTCACCCCGGAAGGGGAGAAGAGCTATGACCGCTCCCTGGCCAACCTGATGCGGGACCGCAAGATCTCCCTGTAGGGCGCGGTCCCTGTGGCAGAATCAACAACCGGCGACCACCCCTGGCCCCTCCTGAATCAAGGAGGGGGATTTTAATTGGCCCCCAAAAAACTATGCTCACCTTTGAAGTAACCCACAACGACCATTGCCGCAGGCTGGAAAGCTTCCTGCGCACCCTCATGCCCAGCGCCTCCCCCGGCTATTGCCGCAAGCTGATCAAGAACGGCGCGGCCAAGCTCAACGCCGCCGTTGCCACGCCCGACACCCTGCTGGCCGTGAACGACCGGGTCACCCTCAAGGAGAGTGCCGCCACCACCTCGCTGCTCAGCCCGACCCGCCCGGAGCTGGATCTGCTCTATGAGGACGACCAGGTGGCTATGGTCAACAAACCGGCCGGCCTCCCCATGCACCGTACCGCGGAGCGGGAGGCCAACCTGGTTGATGCGGGGATGGCCTATATGGCCTGGCGCGGCACTCCGTGCAAGCTCTACCCGGTGAACCGCCTGGACCGGGGGACCTCGGGGGCCGTGATCCTGGCCAAGAGTTCCTCGGCAGCCGGCATGTTCGGCCGCCAGGTCAAGGAAACCGGCCTGGACAAGCTCTACCTGGCGCTGGTGGCGGAAATTCCCGACGAGAGCGGCGTCATCGCCGAGCCGCTGGACGGCAAGGAGTCCGAGACCCGCTATACGGTCCTGCTGCACGGCGCGGGGAACGCCCTGTTGGCCGTGACCCCCATCAGCGGGCGCATGCATCAGATCAGGCGGCATCTGGGGATGATCGGCCACCCGGTGCTGGGCGACAAACGCTACGGCCTGGGGGAACTGCCCGATTACGACGGGTTTGCCCTCCATTCGTTCCGCACGGTCGTAGTGCGCCCGGAGGCGGGGCCGCTGACGGTCTGCGCGCCGTTGCCGGAGGGGTTCTGGGGGCTGGTGGAGCGGTATCTGGGGGAACAGCCTGAGGCTGTTGTGAGGCGGCTGGATGCGTGTTTGGGAGGGATGGACGGCATGTAGTGGGGCGGTCCCGTTTTCCTTTCGGGTGCCTCCTCGCGGGAGTGTTTTTGTGGTTGATGGTTCCCTCTGTGTCTCCGCGTCTCTGTAGAGGCCGATTTCAAATTTTTTATGTCGCGTAAATTATTTAATTTGTGCACGAAATATGTCGGTCAACGAATTCTACACCGGCTTGTGGGCATTTTCCGGTTGATCGACGGGGCGGATGGGATTATAAAAGTTCAATTTTAACCTATTCCAAAGGAGGAATAACGATGAAAAGGAACATTGCTGTCTGTGCCGCGATTCTTGCCAACCTGATGTTTGCCGCCGGTGTCATGGCTGCCGACCCGCTGCAGAAAACCGACGACGTGCTGAACAAGTCGGCCGCAACCGTGGACAAGGCCGCCAAGAAGAAAGCCGATGCAAAAGCCAAGGCAACCGATGTGAAAGCCAAGGCTGGCCAGAAAGAAGCCGATGTAAAGGCAAAGGCTACCCAGAAAGAAGCCGACGTGAAAGCCAAGGCTGCCAAGAAAGAGGCCGACGTCAAGGATAAGGCAAAGGCCAAAACCGATGCCGCCAAGGCCAAGAAGCAGCAGGCCGAAGGCAAGGTTGACGCCGCCAAGAAAAAGAAAGATGCCGTGACCAAGGATGCCAAGGATCTCAAGGAAGGCACCATGAAAGATATGCAGGACATGAAAAAATAGTCGATCAGTATCGGCACTGATCGCTTCATGTGAAAAGCCGCACATCCCCGTGCGGCTTTTTCTGTTTTATCCCTGCCCGTAATGTAGTACAAAGCAGACACCATACACCGAAGGAGGGGCAAGCATGAGCGGACAGACCATCTTCATCACCGGGGCATCGGCAGGCTTCGGCGCAGCCTGTGCCCGTATCTTCGCCCAGACGGCCCGTCAGGATCAAGCGATTGTCCGCCTGATCCTGACGGCCCGGCGCATCGATCCTTTGCTGGCCTTGCAGAAAGAGTTGGCCGGCATGGCCGATATCCACATCATCCCGCTGGACGTGCGCGACCGGGAGGCGGTGAAGGGCGCGGTGGACGCGCTGCCGCCGGCCTTCCGCGAGATCGACGTGCTGATCAACAACGCCGGCCTGGCCCTGGGACTGGAACCGGCCCACCAGGTCAACCTGGACGATTGGGAGACCATGGTGGACACCAACATCAAGGGGCTGATGTACTGCACCCGCCTGATCCTGCCCGGCATGGTGGCCCGCAACCGGGGGCACATCGTCAATATCAGCTCGACCGCCAGTTCGTGGCCCTATCCGGGGGGCAACGTGTACGGCGGCACCAAGGCCTTTGTGACCCAGTTCTCCCGCAACCTGCGCTGCGACCTGTTGGGGACCAAGGTGCGGGTGACCTGCATCCAGCCCGGCATGGCCGAGACCGAGTTTTCCAAGGTCCGCTTCAAGGGGGACGATGCAAAGGCGGCCCAGGTGTACGAAGGGGTCGAAGCCCTGACGGCCGTGGATATCGCCGAGACGGTGCTGTGGACGGTGAACCGCCCGGCCCACGTGAACATCAACACCCTGGAGGTCATGTCCATCGACCAGGCCTGGGCGCCGTTCGCCATCCACCGGGAGACACAATAACGGCACTGGCCCACCGTGGTTCCCCCCTTTGATAAAGAGGGAAGATTGTTTATATCAACCGCAGGATGAAGAGGATAAGGCATGGCTAAGGAATTATACGTAGGGCATCTGTCGGAAGAGGTGACGGAAGAGGACCTGTACCGGTTGTTCTCGGTGATGGGGGTGGTCACCTCGGTGCACCTGATCGTCGACCCCGAGACCAGGGAGTTCAAGCGCTGCGGCTACGTGCGCATGGCGGCCACCGTGGACCCCAAGGAGGTGGCCGAGACCCTGGACGGCGCGTACCTGATCGACCGGGTCATCACGGTGAGCATCGCCCGGGAGCAGAAACCGGACAAGCCGGGCAAAGGGGGCAAAGGGGGCAAGGCGGGTGGGCCCCGGAGAACGGGACCCGGCGGCGGGGCCAAAGCAGGGGCCGGAGCGAAGTTCGGTGCGAAGCCGAAGCCGGCTGCGGGCGCAAAGCCGGGGGTTGGCACAAGGCCGGCTGCGGGGCTCAAACCTGCTGTCGAAGCGAGAACCGGTGCCGGGGTGCGGGCTGAGGCCGGAACGAGGAGTGGCACAGGACCCCGGGGCAATGCCGGGGTAAAGGGTGCCACGGGGGGAAGGGCTGGTGCGGCGACAAGGGCTGGTGCGGAAACCCGATCCTCCGGTGCCGGAACGAGGTCTGGCGCCGGTGCAAGGCCGGCAAGCGGTGACCGCAGCGGCAGGCCCTCCCGTCCCGGCGGCGACAGGAAAGGGCCGCGCAAAGGGCGTTAACGATTATTCAAGAAAGACAAATCTGCATCTCACAGAGCGCACAGAGGCACAGAGAAAAATCGAATTTACAGGGATGAACAGGATAACAACATATAATCATGAAAAAGGTTATGTCTTTACCCAAAATCTGGTTTCAGGTTATATCCCCTTCATCCTGTTCATCCTTGTAAATAGGTTCTGCTTTTGACGTCCTCTGTGCCTCTGTGCGCTCTGTGAGATGCAGATTTACGGCACCAGCACCCCGGCTCCCCTGATCCTCCCCGCCCGCAGGGCCGCCAACGCCTCGTTGGCCTGCTCCAGGGAGAAGATCTCCACCTCGGTCTTGACCGGCACCCGGGGCGCCAGTTTCAGGAACTCCTCCCCATCGCGGCGGGTCAGGTTGGCCACCGAGACGATGCTTCGCTCCCCCCACAGGAGGTTGTAGGAAAAGGCCGGTATGTCGCTCATGTGGATGCCGCCGCAGACCACGATCCCCCTTTGTCCACCGCGCGGAGCGCCGCCGGCACCAGCTCCCCCGCCGGGGCGAAGATGATGGCCGCGTCCAGGGGGAACGGTGGCGGATCGAAGGAACCGCCCGCCCAACATGCCCCCATCTCCCGCGCAAAACTTTGCCCCGCCGCGTCTCTCGGGCGGGTGAAGGCGTACACCTCCCGCCCCTGCCAGACCGCCACCTGGGTCACGATGTGGGCTGCGGCCCCGAAACCGTAGATGCCGAGCCGTTTTCCTGCCCCGGCCATGCGCAGGCAGCGGTAGCCGATGAGCCCGGCGCAGAGGAGCGGCGCGGCCTGGGTGTCGGGATACCCCGCCGGCAGGGGGAAGCAGAAGCGGCTGTCGGCGGTGCAGTAGTCGGCAAAGCCGCCGTTCTTCTGGTAGCCGGTGAACAGCGCCCGGTCGCAGAGGTTTTCCCGCCCCGACCGGCAAAAATCACACTCCCCGCAGGTGCCCCCCAGCCAGGGGACCCCCACCCGGTCGCCGGGCCGGAACCCGGTCACACCCTCCCCAAGCGCCGCAACGACCCCCACGATCTGATGCCCCGGTATCAATGGCAGCCTGGGCTCGGTCAACTCCCCGTCCACCACGTGCAGATCGGTACGGCAGATGCCGCACGCCGCAACCTTCAGGAGCAGTTCTCCGGCAGACGGCTGGGGGATGGGGATCTCCCGCAGCTCCAGCGCACTTCCCCCATGTTCCATGACCATTGCCCGCATGGCTACTCCCTCAGCAACTGGTGGGCCAGTTCGCCCAGTTTTCTTACGCCCAGTTCGATCCCGTCGTCCCAGGTGGCGGTGGAGAGGCGGATGAAGTTGCGGTACTTGTTCTCCGTCAGGGTAAAGAGCGAGCCGGGGGCGATGCCGATCCCCTGCTCCAGGGCCCGGTGATACAGGGCGATGGAGTCGATCCGCTCCGGCATCTCCACCCAGAGGATGAAGCTCCCCGCCGGGTGGGTCATGCGGGTCCCCTCGGGGAAGAAGCGGACCACGGCGTCCCGCATGAGGGACATGTTGCGGCTGTAGAGGCGGCGTACCGTGCGCAGATGATGGTCGTAGCCGCCGGTGGCCAGGAATTCGGCCACGGCGAGCTGGGTGGGGGAGGAGCAGGCCAGGTTCATCATCATCTTGAGCCGCTCCATGCGTTCCTGGTAGCGCCCGGCGATGGCCCACCCCACCCGGTAGCCGGGGGAGAGGGTCTTGGAGAAGGAGGAACAGTAGATGACCAGCCCCTTGCGGTCGAAGGACTTGGCCGCCACCGGGCGTTCGTTGCCGAATACCAGGTCGCCGTAGATGTCGTCCTCGATCAGGGGGATCTCGTGGCTGGCCAGCAGTTCCACCAGTTCGCGCTTGCGCTCCACCGGCATGAGGCTCCCCAGGGGGTTGCCGAAGTTGGGGATCACCAGGCAGGCGCTCACCCGGTTGTGCTCGATGGCGTAGCGCAGCGCTTCGATGCTGATCCCCTCCCGCGGGGTGGCGGGGATTTCCAGGGCCTTCAGCCCCAGTTCCGCGATCATCTGGAGGAAATTGAAATAGAAGGGAGATTCCACCGCAATGGTGTCGCCGCTGCGGCAGGTGGCCCGCAGCGCCAGAATGACCGCTTCGACGCAGCCGGCGGTGACCAGAACCCCGTCGGGGGTGACGCTGATCCCGGTCTCCAGTGAGCGCCGGGCGATCTGCACCCTGAGCCGCTCCCAGCCGGGGGGCATGAGGTAGGATACGCTCAGGTCGCCGTAGCGGCGCGTCTCGCCGGCCAGCATCCGGTTCAGTTTGTCCACCGGCAGGTGACGCGGGTTGGGGATGGCGCCCCCCAGGGGGAGGAGGTCCCGATTCATCATGTTGCGGATCACCTGGTGGCAGAGCTCGCTGATGGTGACCGTGGCCGGCCTGATGCGCGCCGATGGTGAGTGGGGGGCGAGGCGATCTCCGGGGCGCGGGCGCGCACGTAGTAGCCGGACTGGGGGCGGGCCTCGATCAGGCGCTGGTCTTCCAGCAGCGCATAGGCCTGCATGGCCGTATTGATGCTCACGTCGAAGCGTCGGCTGAGCTGCCGGATTGACGGCACCCGGTCGCCGGCCCGGAAGGTGCCTTGGCCGATGAGGGTAGCCATCTCGCCGGCAACCCGCTCGTAGAGGGGCGCCATGCTGTCGGGAACCGTGGTCGCGTCTATCATGGTGTCGGGATACCTTACTGTATTGGTAAGAGAATAGGTACAGTTGGGCCGCTTTTGTTTGGATACAGATACTGTACCATACAACTGTTATGGTTACAAAACAGATTTTCTGTATCTGTTTTTTTTGCGCGGTTAGGCGTAGGGTCATAGCATCAGAAGAGGAGGCATGGTCATGGAGTGTTATCTGGCAGAAGGCGAATTGGTACGTCTCAACGGCGGGCCATCGGGGTTGCGGGTGCGTTGCTCGTCTGGGACGGTGTGGCTGACCCGGGGCGATGCCGCGGATTACATCATCGCCGTGGGTGATTATTTCGACGTGGCGGCGGGGCAGGTGGCGCTGGTGGAGGCCCTGAAGCCGGCCGAGATCCGTCTGGGCGAACTGCCCATGGCGGGGGGGTACCCCACAAAGCCGCCATCGGTTTGGCGGCCTGCTGATCACGACGGTCCTGACGTCAGCGAAATGACGGCAATGCCGTCCGGTGTAGTGAATTTTAGACGCTGTGACATGGCGTGGATGAGGCAGAGGAGCGCCCCGGTTGGGGCGCTTTTTTTGGTTTTTTCAAAATAGAATTTGTGGTGTAGGGCCAAATATGCAGCGATGCCGATATGATGCTCCTCTAAAGTCTGAAATATGTGATCGTTGTGTGTCATTTTCTTGTGTATACAGTTGCCAGGTCGCAGGGGATTGATGCTATTATGCCGGGTCGCGGCTACGTGGAATGACGTGTCTGTAGTGCCGCACGAGCTACGAGAGAGATATGGGGAGTAACCGTATGAAGTTGAGTCACAAGTTTTTCATCGCCAACGTTATTGTCGTCCTTTTGGCCGTCGCCGCCACGTCGTCGCTGAGCCTCTACGAGATGCGCAGGGAATTCATCCGCAAGGCCGCGGTTGACCTGGACGCGCGCATGAGCACCTTTCACCGGCTGCTTAACGCCAAAGGGGGAGAGGTGCGGGTGGTGGACGGCAAGCTGAAGCAGGGCGATTATGTCATCAACGATAATTTCGAACTGCCGGACAGCATCAAGGAACTTTTCGGCGGGGCCGCCACCATCTTCATGGGTGATGTGCGCGTCTCCACCAACGTCATGAAGCCGGACGGCAGCCGTGCCGTGGGAACCAAGCTTCAGGGGGCCGCCTATGACGCCGTCATCAGGGATGGCAAGCCCTATCGCGGCGCAGCGCCCATCCTGGGCGTTCCCTATTTCACCGCCTACGACCCGTTGAAAAACGCCGCCGGCGAGGTGGTGGGCGTCCTCTACGTGGGAGAAAAACAGAGCGAATACCTGGCGGTCTATGACCGTCTGAAGTATGTCACCGCCGCTGTGGCCGCCCTCTTGGCGGCCCTGTTGTCGTTCCTCTCCTTCCTGTTCGTCCGCCGGGCGTTGCAGCCCCTGGGGCGCATGGTGTCCCTGATGCACGACATCGCCCAGGGCGAGGGGGACCTGACGGTCAGGCTGAACATCAGGGCCAACGACGAGATCGGCGAGGCGGCAGGCTATTTCGACCGGTTCGTGGACAAGCTGCAGACGGTCATCCGCAAGGTGGCCGACAGCACCCACGATGTGGCTGCCGCATCCGCGGACCTGCACGATACCGCCACCCAGATCGCCACCGGCACCGAAGAACTGGCCTGTCAGGCTGCTACCGTATCGACCTCGGGCGAGGAGATGGCGGCCACCTCTCACAGCATTGCCGACAACTGCAACGCCGCCGCCGGCAACTCCCACCATGCCGGCACCCTCGCCGCCAGCGGCTCCGAGATCGTCATGCAGACGGTCGAGGGGATGCACCGCATCTCCGCCAGGGTTCAGGATACGGCCCGTCAGGTGGAAGGGCTCGGCGCGCGTTCCGATGAGATCGGCGCCATTGTGGGCACCATCGAGGACATTGCCGACCAGACCAACCTGCTGGCGCTCAACGCCGCCATCGAGGCCGCCCGTGCCGGGGAGCAGGGCAGAGGGTTCGCCGTTGTCGCCGACGAGGTCAGGGCTCTGGCCGAACGGACCACCCGCGCCACCCAGGAGATCGCCGGGATGATCCGGGCGATTCAGGGGGAAACCCAGAAAGCGGTGGCTTCCATGGAGGCGGGCGTGCAGGAGGTGGAGGCGGGGACCGCCGAAGCCGCGCGTTCGGGGAGCGCCTTGCAGGAAATCCTCGACCAGGTCAACGAGGTGACGAGCCAGATCAATCAGATCGCCACCGCGGCCGAGCAGCAGAGCGCCACCAGCAGCGAAATCAGCAACAACATGCACCAGATCACCGAGGTGATCACCACCACGGCCCAATCGACCCACGACACCACCCGGGCCGCCGACAAGCTGGCACACCTGGCTGACGAACTGAGCAAGCTGGTTGGGCAATTCAAGCTGTCCTGACCGCCCCTGCCCGCGTTATCCCAAAAAGAGGCTGTACGGCACCGGGCCGCACAGCCTCTTTTTTTGCCGAAGGAGCTGGCAGCAGGATCATTCGGTGATGTAGATGTTGTCGCTATCCTCGTTGATCCACTTCAACTGTTCCTTGAGCTGTTGCAACTCCCTATCGGTGTACACCGCGTTCCCCTTGTCAATCTCCCTGTTCAGCCTGTCGATCCTCTGCTGGACCGTATCCACCTGGCCGGTGGGGCAGTTCATGGCCACCAGCAGGCATTCGTCCTTCTGCCCCTGCTGCATCGCTTTCATATCCGGGTTCATGGTCGTGCCCGTATAATCGTCAGCCATCAGCGGCACGGCCGAGAAGGCCATGGCTGCCGCCAGCACTGAAAGTATTCCGCGTGTCCTTGTCATGACATACCTCCCTCGCGTTGTGTCTGTTCCGTATGTTTTCATGGTAGCCAATTCGGAGGCCGATGTAAACGATAATGATAATCCGTATCGATAGCGGGGCGAAACAGGCAGAAGGGGTGCTCCGGGGCGATAGCAAGGTGCCGCCAGGCGTAAAAAAACGGCGGTTTCCGGGGCGAAGGCGCAGGATAAGCATTGACTGCGGATGACTTCTGCGGGAATATGAACCGGCCAGGGACGTGTGCTGGCCGGTCGCGACGCTTGGCCGCCGGCCCGCTTCCCCATGGCCTCCTTGCCGGGCACCCCCTACTTCGGGATGAACACCGATGGCGATTAATCTGTTCATACCTGCGCAGCTTTTTCTGGCCGGCGTCTGCGCCTCTACGGCGATCCAGCATTGCACCCTGGCGCAGCACCGGCGGCAGCGCCGCGTCCATTACCTGTTCGCCGCCCTATCCCTTTTGATGGCGCTGTTCGCCCTGTCCAGCGTCCAGACCTACCGGATCGCGGCCGTATCGCCCAACTTCCAGGCGCTCCGCCTGAATCTGGCCATCTTCAACCTGTACATCGCCCTGTGGCCCTGGTTCATCGCCGAGTATACCGGGGTGCGTCCCCGGTGGGCACTGGCCGGCATCACCGGGATGTTCGCCCTGCTGTTCCTGGCCAATCTCACCCAGCCGTACACCCACACCTTTTCGGAATTCAGCGGGGTGGAGCGGGTGCCGCTTCCCTGGGGAGAGAGCATCTATCGCCCCCAGGGTACCAGGGGCGTGTGGAAACCGGTGATCGTGGCAGCCATTCTCTCCACGTACGCCTACAGCTTCTATGCCCTGGCGGTCCGCTTTCGCCGGGACCACCGGCGCACCGCCCTGTTCATGATGGCTGCCGTCGGACTGTCCCTGGCCGGTTCCGCGGTGGGCTTCCTGTTCCGGTTGGGGATCGGCAGCGTCCCGCCCCTGGGGCCGTTGGCGTACCTGGGCATGATCGTCGTCATGGGGCTGACCCTGAACTACGAGATCCAGGAGAACCGCCGGCATATGGAGGCGGTCCTGGACCACGTGCCGGCGCAAATCTTCATGAAGGATACCCAGGGGCGTTACCTGATGGTCAACCGCCATTTCGAGGAGATGTTTCATGTCTCCGACGCCACGGTGTACGGCGCGACCGATTACGGTCTTTTCCCCCCGGAAGAGGCCGACGTCATGCGTGCCGCCGACCGGCAGGCACTCGCCACCGGCCGTCCCCTGGAATACGAGGTGGACGGTACCCGGGACGGGCAGACCCGCACCTTCTCCGCCACCATGGTCCCGCTCCATTATTCCGACGGCTCTCCCTTCGCCGTCTGCGGCATCGCCACGGACATCACCGGGCGCAAGCGGCAGGAGCAGGATCTGAAACAGGCCAAGGAGCAGGCGGAATCGGCCAGCCGGGCCAAGAGCGAGTTTCTGGCTAACATGAGCCATGAGATGCGGACCCCCATGAACGGCATCATGGGGGTGGCCAGCCTCATGAAGCTGACGGATCTGAGCGACGAACAGAAGGAGTACCTGGAATGCATCCAGCTCTCCTCGGAAAACCTCCTGACGCTCATCAACGACATCCTGGACCTTTCCAAGATCGAGGCCGGGAAGGTCGTGCTGGAACTGGCCCCCTTCAGCCTGCGGGGATGCATCGGCGACGCCGTCCGGGTCCACCTTGCCACCATCCGCACCAAGGGGCTGACCCTGAAAACCCATATCCCGGCCCGGGTGCCCGACGCCCTGACCGGGGACCAACTGCGGCTGAAACAGGTGCTGATCAACCTGATCGGCAATGCCGCCAAGTTCACGGAAGCGGGGGAGATCACGGTTTCGGCCGCGCTTCTGGAAACCTCTGGCGATAGGGCGCTCATCCGGCTCGACGTCGCGGATACCGGCATCGGCATCCCGTCAGACGCCCTTGAAACCATCTTCGCCCCCTTCAGCCAGGCGGATTCGTCCACCACCCGCCGTTACGGCGGCACCGGGCTCGGGCTCTCCATCAGCAGGCGCTTCGTGGAGCTCATGGGGGGGAACATCCGGGTGGACAGCCGGGTAGAGGAGGGGAGCCTCTTCCGGGTGACGATCCCCTTCGCGCTCGACGATCCCCGCCCGGAGCGGCATGGTCGCCGCCGCGACGGCACGCCCCCGTCATCGACCTGACGGCCCGGGCGTTCCGGAGGGATC
Organism: Geobacter sp. FeAm09; assembly: GCF_008330225.1. Lineage (NCBI taxonomy): Bacteria > Pseudomonadati > Thermodesulfobacteriota > Desulfuromonadia > Geobacterales > Geobacteraceae > Geobacter > Geobacter sp. FeAm09. The sequence goes on from NZ_CP042466.1 coordinate 1,351,558, forward strand.
GGATGGCTTCCTGGAACAGGGTGCGACGACCACATGCCGAAGCCGCCGGAGGCCGGGACGCTGAACGAAAAGCTGCCGCGGCTGGCCCTGGCATCCGGGTGGCGGCGTTTGCGTACTCCCCGTTTTTCTGTGGTATAGTAGTTCCGTCTAACCATTTTTCGGGCATTTTGCCACCAGGGGGACACCATGAAGAAGATTGCGCTCGTGCTGCAGGTTTTCTGTCTTGTCACCGTCGCCTCGCTCGCCCATGCAGACCAGCCCCTTGCCAAGCCGGGTGTTCTGAACGAAGAAGCGGTCATGACCTCCCAGCGTCTCTCCGGCTACGACACCATCGTCATCAGGGACTTCTCCACGGCCGGCACCGTATATGACCGGATCGACGACGAGGAAAAGCCGAAGGTGGATGCCATGAAGCCGCTCATCGTGAAGTCCCTGACCCTGAGCATCGAGGCGGAGATGGCGAAACGCAAGCTGTTCAAGCGTGTTCTCGTCAACAGCGAACCGCAGGGGAGTGCGGTGATCCTGGAGGGGGCTTTCACGGAATTCAACGGCGGCAGCCGCGCTCTCAGATTCTGGGTCGGATTCGGCGCGGGCAAAACCTACCTGAAGGTGAAAGGACGCCTGCTCGATGCCGCAAGCGGCAAGGAACTGGCGACCTTCGAGGACCAGGAGACCGGTTACCGGGGAGTGGCAAGCATGGAAAGCTTCGAGGACCTCTTCCCCCACCAGGCCCAGAGTCTTGGCCAGAACATCGGGGAGTTCCTTGAAAAGCTCTATTGAACCTGCTACCGCCGGAGATCGCTCAGCCGGCGGCATGGGGAGTACTATGAACAGGGGGCACAGTTCATTTTGACCGAAAAACCTAAGCCGGGACAGGCGAGGCCGCTCACCGCCGCTCCCCTGGAAACCGCTCTCAACCTGTATTCTTCCGGGCGATTCGAAGAAGCCTTGGCGATGGCCGTGGGTACGCTGGGCACCGAACCCCGGAACGGCATGGCCCTGAACATAGCCGCCGCCTGCTCCCGATGCCTGGGCAGGGGGGCAGACGCCGAAGCCTACTGGACGAAGGTGGTGCAGCTCAACCCCAGCTCGGCCGAGGCGTACAATAACCTGGGGGTCCTGTACCAGGAGCAGCAACGCTTTGCCGAGGCTGAAGCCTGCCACCAGCGCGCCATCGTCATCCGCCCGGATTACGTGGAAGCGTACAGCAACCTGGGCAGCCTGTTCCAGGCGGTGGAACGCCTCGACGATGCCGAGGCCCGTTACCGGCAGGCGCTGGCCATCTCACCCGACTGTGCCGAGGTTCACAACAACCTGGCCAACCTGCTCCAGCGAATGGAGCGCTTCAGGGAGGCCGAGACCTGCTATCGGCACGCCCTGTCCGTTCGCCCGGCGTACGGGGAGGCGCATTACAACTACGGCAACCTGCTCAAGCGGGTGCAGCGCCCGGACGAGGCCGAAGCCAGCTACCGGCGGGCCCTGGCCATCCATCCGAACCACGCCGAGGCGCACTACAATCTGGGCGTCCTGCTCAGGGAGCAGGGGCGTTCCGGCGAGGCCGAGGCCTGCTGCCGGCAGGCGCTGGCCCTGCGCCCCAACTACGCCGAGGCGTACAACACCCTGGGTGGGGTGTTCAGGGAACAGAAGCGCCCCGGTGATGCCGAAGCCAGCTACCGGCGCGCCCTTGCCCTCCTGCCGGACTATCGGGATGCCCACTGCAATCTGGGGGAGCTGCTCCAGGAGCAAAAACGCTTTAGGGAGGCCGAGGCTGCCTATCGCCAGGCGTTGGCCCTGCGCCCCGGGGATGCGGAGACCTTACTCAATCTGGGGGTCGTGCTCCACGAACAGCAGCGTCGGGACGAAGCCGAGGCCTGTTATCGCCAGGCGCTGGCCTCACGCCCCGATTACGGCGAGGCCTGGTACAACCTGGCCGTTCTTCTCCAGGGGCAGAAACGCCTGGCCGAGGCCGAGGCGGCCTACCGGCAGGTCCTTGCCGTTCGCCCCGACTGGGTGGCCGCCCACTACAATCTGGGGGTCCTGCTCCGGGAACAGGGCCGCTTCACGGAGGCTGAAGCCTGTTACCGGCAGGCGCTCGCCCTCTGCCCCGACTCCGGGGATGCCCTCTACAACCTGGCGGGACTGCTCAAGGAGCTGGGGCGTTCCGACGAGTCCGAGGAGTATTACCGGCGTTTTTTGGCTCTGCATCCCGATCACGGCGAGGCGCACAATAATCTGGCCATTCTCCTCCAGGGGCTGAAACGCTACGGCGAGGCCGAGGCCTGTTACCGCCGGGCGCTGGCCCTTCATCCCGGCCGGGTGGAAACGTACCTGAATCTGGGGAACCTGTTCAAGGAACAGCAACGCCCGGGTGAGGCCGAGACCTGCTACCGTCAGGCGCTCGCCCTCCAGCCCGAACGTGCGGAGACGTACTACAACCTGGGGGTGCTGCTCTATGAGCAGGATCGCTACGACGAGGCAGAGGCCCGTTACCGGCAGGCCCTGGCCCTGTGCCCGGACCACGCGGAAGCGCTGTACAACCTGGGGGCCCTGGTGCGGGACCTGCGGCGGTTCGACGAGGCCGAGGCCTGCTACCGGCGCGCCGCTGCCCTGCGTCCCGACTATGCGGAGGCGCGCTGGAACCTGGGGCTTCTCCTTCTTTTCCTGGGGCGGTTCGCCGAGGGGTGGCGGCTCTACGAGATGCGCTACGATACAAGCTGGGAGCACGCGCCGTGCCGAGCGCCGCAGGTCGCCTGTCCTCCCTGGAGGGGGCAGGACCTGCGCGGCACGTCGCTCCTCATCTGGCCGGAGCAGGGGTTCGGCGACGAGATCCAGTTTGTCCGCTATGTCCCGCTTTTGAAGGCGCGCGGCGCCGCCCGGATCACCCTGGTGTGCAAGGGGGCGCTGAAATCGCTCTTCCTCCATGCCGCCACCGGGGCCGACCAGATCCTCTCCCTGGATGAGGCGGGGGAGGCGGGACCTCACGATTACTGGACCAGCCTGCTCAGTCTCCCGCACCATCTGGGGACGGCGCTGGAGACCATTCCTGCCGGACTTCCCTACCTTGGGGCGGGGAGCGACGGACTCCGCCAGTGGAAGGGACGGCTCCCCGCGGCGGGACGAAAGGTCGGGCTGGTATGGAAGGGGGCGGCCGGCCACAAAAACGACGCCCACCGTTCGCTCCCGGGGCTCGCCGCCCTCGCCCCCCTCTGGTCGGTCGCCGGGGTTGCCTTTGTCAGCCTGCAAAAGGGCATGGGAGAGGAAGAAGGGCTCGCCCCGCCCCCCGGCCAGCCGCTCGTGCACCTCGGGTCGGAGGTCGGGGATTTCGCCGATACGGCGGCCATTGTGGCGCAGCTCGATCTGGTGATCTGCGTGGATACGGCCGTGGCCCATGTGGCCGGGGCGCTCGGCAAGCCGTGCTGGGTGCTGCTCCCCTTCATCGGTACGGACTGGCGCTGGCTGGACAATCGCGAGGACTCCCCCTGGTATCCGGGAGTTATGCGCCTGTTCCGTCAGACGGCCATGGGTGATTGGGATGGGGTGGTGCGACGGGTGAGCGGTGCGTTGGCGCGGTTTGCCGCCGGGGCGGCGTGATTTCCGCCAGACAGGCAACGAAAAAGCCCGGCAGCTGTAACGGCTGACCGGGCTTTTTAATTGGGGCGCAGGGACTTGAACCCCGGACAACACGGATATGAGCCGTGTGCTCTAACCAACTGGCGAAAGAATGAACTACGCCGCCGGAATTAAAGAGCTTTATGTTGTTGTTCCGCCACTCACTATGACCGCCTCATTCTTGTGTACAACCTGATTTTGATGGCCGTGTGTGTCAATTTGTGTGTCAATTTTTAACAGGGAAATGGTGGGAAGTCCATCTTTTTGGATCAATCGGGGCAAATGTCTGTGTGGCATCATGTGAAAGGTTTGAGCAACACATTTATGTGTCAAAATGATGCAAACCAGAGCAAAAATACAGGGTTTTTGTGGCATTTATTCATTAATATCAGGTGGATATGGTTCAGGTTGTTTAATGTTAAAAAATTTAACATACTGTTTTTACATTGAAATTTCGGACGATGTCGGATAGAAAGGACACATTTCTAATAGGTCCGTGTTTTCATCATTGTGTAGTGTAAGGGAAGCGGAAGCCGGTATGCATTCTGACGTACCAGTCCTCCCGCTATATGGAGGTATGGTGAGTGTTCTAAATTTACTTAGAGAAGCCAGTTTTGGTCAGAGAGTGGCGGAAGAAGAAGGAGACAGCCTAGTCTCCTATTTCGTTGAAACTGATCACTGGCATCGCCTTTATTCTGACAAAGTGGATGTAATCTATGGTCAAAAAGGGACTGGTAAAAGTGCCTTATACTCTTTGCTTGTAACAAGGAGAGACGAACTCTTTGATAGAGGGGTGTTGCTTGCTCCCGGCGAAAATCCACGAGGAGCACCTGCTTTTAGGGCTCTCGTTACTGATCCCCCTGCATCAGAAAGAGAGTTTACAGCCCTCTGGAAACTTTACATTGTTTGCCTAGTTTCTGAGTCATTGAGTGATTATGGTATACCTGGGGATGCAGCTACTGAGTTGCGATTACACTTAGAACAGAGTGGGTTACGTGAGAAGCACAGGAATCTCCAAAGTGTTCTTCTCTCGGCTTTTGAATATGTGAAGAGGCTCCTTCGCCCATCTGCATTTGAGACAGAAACTCTCAAGGGGGTCGCATCTACATTTTTCACTTTATGTAGGAAACTCTCAAGGGGGTCGCATCTACATTTTTCACTTTATGTAGAGTGTAGACCCAACCCTTCTGGAATTTATATTCGAGGGAGAGTGAACAACACGTTCTGATTGTTCACTTTGACCCCAGAATATAAATGCAGCTAACCATCGGGTAGTGCGGTGAACCCGCACACCCTCAATCCGTTGGACAAGCGATTCAAAAATAAAACACCACTGGAGGAAGCTATGTTTTCAAGATTGTGCCAGATTATTTTTCTAGCGCTGATTTCTACAATCATTTCGTCTTGTGGTAGCGGAGGTAAAACCAATACTGCCGTCAACGAGACCCCCGTTAAGGTATCTGCATCCCAAATTGTTTTTAAGAGCGCTAATGGTGTACAACTCGCAAGTCTCTCAGGAGGGGTGGTTGACCCTTCTATAAAGGTTCTGGCTGAAAACGTTACTATCGATAATACATCTAATGCACTAAAATCAGATAACCTCCAAGATGCCCTTGACAAAGAAATAGCGGTAAGTCTTCAAAAGACATTGACCGGGCAGACATGGAATATCACCAATAAGACCAGTGACACCACTTATGCTGGGACAACTGGTGTTGGTGTAGTCAAATTCAATGATGATGGAACTATGACCCTTCTGAGCGGAGGTTTTGCCGCAATTGGAAAGGTTAGTGGTAGCGAAAACAGTTTTTGCAACATCCCGCAGACCATAAATTATGAACTTATAAGCAATGATATTGTATATGTGAGTGCCTCTGTAAAATCAAGAACAGATAGTAATACATATACTGAGGATACCGTCTTGAAAATTGCATCAAGAACAAAGGACAAAATCGTAGTAACCGGCACAGGCGGATGTGGAAATCTTGGCTTCGAAAGAATTTCTGTTCTTACACCTCAAAACGACTCTACAACTGTAAACAAGCGTATCTCCAAAGCTATGAGTCACATCTGACGTCGTTGTGGAGCTGGAATCGATGATGTCCAACACGCGCTCAGACCTTGGCCGGGCGATGAATCCACCCGGCAGGTCAAGCTCAGCCCCGTTATAATGACGTTAGCTCTTCCCAGTGCCCTGATTTGTCCGCATCGGGGAGCCAATAATTCGGCAGAGTACGCTGCTGTTGCGCAGTATTGCGGAGAACCTGACGGGAAGTCCGTTTTGTTCGCTCTTGAGGCACGATGAAACGGAGGATGAAAGGTTGGTCTGGTTTGCCCCGCGTGAGCGGTTGCGAGGGTGGGGTACGTCGACCGGGCAGAGTCAAAGGCGGTTGTTTGTCTTCGACCCATCAGCATGATGACAGTCTGTCTCCGAACTTATGCGGCGGGTTATTCGGTGCTCCGGTACCCTTTCTCATTATTTGCCTGTCAAGCCGTCCGTTTAAGCACCCAGGGAAAGTTGTTTCACTTTTCCGTTGTAGCTGTATTTCATTCGCCACAATTTACTTCCCGTGGGCGTTACCAGCAGATTGCCGCCGCCATCGAAAAGCCGGTATTCTGTTTTCTGGGGCTTGGCATTTCTGATTTGCACTTCAGGGAGGGGGGACGATTCGTTTTGGCATGGCCTTTATCTCCATTTTAGGAGCATCCTGTTTGGGGATCATGCGAAATGATCCCAAAGATGCCCCCTTAATTGGTGGATATCAGCATGCCAAAGCGGACCATATCGGACAATAGGAAAAGAAAAAGCCCTTATTTCTAAGGGCTTTTTGGTCTTGTCCGGACTAACCCGGACTTTTTAATGGTGGCGGCGCAGGGACTTGAACCCCGGACAACACGGATATGAGCCGTGTGCTCTAACCAGCTGAGCTACGCCGCCAAAATCATTGAGTAAGGCCCTACTTTTTAATTCATATGGGCCGCTGTGTCAAGAGAAAATATTCCAGCCCCGATTATTTGCTCGTCATCAGCCCTTCCAGGTTGAAACCGAAGTGGAAGGAGAAGTTTCCTCCCGGCCGGTCGCCGATGGACAGGCTCACGCTCCAGCACTTCTGGCGGTATTCCACGCTGTAGACCGATTCGAGAAAATTGCCGCGGTCAAAGGAGTAGCGGGTGGTATACCCCAGGGTCCAGGGGTTGAAGTACTTGGTGGCCAGCTTGGCCTCCAGGTATTCCACCTGGTTGCGGGCCATGCGGTAGCTCACGGCTGCACTGTTCCCCTGTTTGTCGTCCAGTTCGATCCCCGGCGCGGCGCTGGAGAAACGGTTGTCGTAGAGGTTGTAGCGGGTGTCGACGGTCAGCTTGGCCTGGGGATGGAGCCAGGTCTCCGATTCCAGGGTCAGGTCGGTCCAGGGGCGATTGGCGTCCACCATGGAGAGCAGGTCGCGCCGCGTTCCCCCCACGCTGTACCCCTGGGTCAGCCTGACGAGGGAGATGTCGCGGTAGGTCGTGGTGTCGCCCGTCTGGAACTTGCCCCCCAGAAAGCTGGTCACGGAGGCGGAAAAGATGTTCTGCCCCACGAGGCGGTCGTTGTAGTCGTAGAAGGGGAGCCGGGACTGGTCGTGGCTCGGGGCGTAGGTGTAGGACACCTCCGGGGTGATCTCGTGGCGTAGCTTTTTGAGGGCGGCGCCGTTTATGTCGTAGACCCGGCTCAGCGACGTGGAGGCGCGGGCGCCCAGTTCGGGCAGCAGGTCGCCGTCGGTTTCCTTTGTCGTGGCGCTGCGGTTGTCCTGGGTGACATAGCCGCGTACGTGCAGGCCGGCATAGGCCGAAGCGTTCAGGTAGCCGGGCAGGCCGGACACGTAGGTGAGGCGCGGAAAGGCGTTCAGGCGCTGGCCGGTGGGATCGACCTCGCGGTACAGGTTGGCGGCGCTGGAATCCAGGTCGAAATAGATCGGGGTGGAGAAGACCTGCTGGCGGACGCCGGCCAGGGACACCTCCGGCAGGGTCTGGAGCGTGCGGCTGTTGTCCGTGGCGTACAGGTCCTCGGCGAAGCGCAGGTAGCCGGAGAGGGCGTAGTTCTGCCATGTTTTCAGGGCGTTGACGATGGTATCGTTGGACTGGCGGTTGTAATCGCCGCTCTTTTCCCCGAAATCACCCAGAAAGCTCCGGTCGCTGGTCAGGTTGATCTCCGTCCGCAGATTCATGGTCGGGGAGAAAATCTCCTTGTGGCTGAGGCTTGCCTGGCCGCGCCAGCGCTCCTTGTCCAGGTCGTAGATCAGGTAGCCCCCGAAATGCCCCTCGCTCCCCCTGTTCCAGATATAGCGGTAGTCAACCCCGGTGCCGACGCCGCGTTTGGTCTGGGTGTCCAGGTCGAGCAGCAGGTCCTGGCTGGGGGAGATGACCAGGTAGAGCGGGATGTCCAGTTGTGCGCCGCGGCTGCTGGAGTAGCCGAAGCGGGGAAAGAGCAGCCCGGTCTTGCGCTCCCGCACCACCGGAAACGCCATCCAGGGGAGATAGAGGACCGGCACCTCCTTGATGTAGAAGGTGACCCCCCGGCCGACGGCGTACCCCAGCAGGTTGACCTTGAGGTGGTCCGCGCCGAATTTCCAGCTCGGGTCCGGCAGGTCGCAGGTGGTCAGCTCGGTGGTGGTGAGCTCCACTTCGTTGTCGTTGATCCGGGTGATCCTGTCGCCGATAAAGGTGACGTTGGACGTGGCGGAGGTGAGCACCCCCTTTTCCAGTTCGCCCCGGCCGGTGTCCATGTCCAGTTTGATGGAGTCCCCCCGCAGGGTTTCGTCCCCCTTGACCACGAGGACGTTGTCGGTGGCGTGCAGCACCCTGGTCTTGCGGTCATAGGTCGCCTTGTCCGCCGTGAGGGTCATGCCCTGCCATCTGATGGTGACGTGGCCGGTGGCGGTGAACACCTCGTTGGCCGTGTCCTGGCTCATGCTGTCGGAGTTGATGGAGATGTTGCCCTCGGTCGGCATGGGGACCGCTCCCTGGGCCGGGACGGCAGTGAACAAGGCCAGGCAGATCAGCAGTATGTACAGGCGTGTGGGTGTCACTAGCCGCGTATCCCTTCGAAGTGGTCCCCGGCGAGCCATGCTTTGGTCTCACCTACCGTGAACAGCGATCCGCACACCAGGATCAGGTCGTCCGCCCCTGCCTCGCGTCGTGCTGTTTCTATGCCGTTGCCGACGCTCCCGCAGGCCGTGGCCCGAAAGCCGAGGCCGTTCAGGATGCCGGCCAGGACCGCGTCGTTCAGCGCCCGCTCCACGGCGGGGGTGACGGCGTAGGCGTGGTGGACCTTGCCCGCCAGGGGGGCGAATATGGCCGGGACATCCTTGTCGGACATGACCCCGGTGACCAGGATGAGCCGCCGGCAGCGGTACGCGTCGAGCGCCTCGGCAAGGGCGGCGGCGCCGGCCGGATTGTGGGCACCGTCCAGCAAAAGGCGCGGAGGGCCAGGAACCAGTTCCATGCGGCCGGGCCACCGGGCGGCGGCGATGCCTGCCGTGAGGGCGTCCGGGGCGATGGTCATTCCGGATGCGCCGAGCACCTCCGCCGCAGTCAGAGCCAGGGAGGCGTTCTGGGACTGGTAGCGTCCCGGGATGCCGGGGAGCAGCCGGGATAACTCCACGCCGAGGCCGTGGTAATCGAGGGAGCCGTCGTCCATCCAGAAGGCGCGGAAGTCGTCCCCCTCGTGGACGAACCGGTTGCCCCCCGCGGCGCAGGTCCGCCGGATCACCTCCAGGGCCTCGGCCGGCTGGCGGGCGGAGACCACCGGGGTGCCCGGTTCGGCGATGGCGCTCTTTTCGGCGGCGATGAGGGGAAGGGTCGCCCCCAGGTAGTCGCAGTGGTCCAGAGCGATGGGGGTGATGACCGTCATCAGGGCGGGGATGACGGCGGTGGCGTCCGACCTCCCTCCCATGCCGGCCTCCATGACCGCCACCTCGGCCCGCTCTTCGGCAAAACAGAGGGCGGCCAGGGCGGTGACGATCTCGAAGAAGGTGGCCTCTGCCGGGGCCGCTGCCAGCACCGTGGCGAGCAGCGTTTCCAGGCGTTCCGGGGGCGGCTCCTGCCCGTCGATGCGGAAACGCTCGCTGAAGTTTACCAGATGGGGAGAGGTGAACAGGGCGGTACGGACCCCGGCCGCGCTCAGTATGGCGGCGAGAAAGGCCGAGGTGGAGCCTTTGCCGTTGGTGCCGACCACGTGGATGCTGCGAAAGGAGCGCTCCGGGTGTCCCAGGCGCTCCAGGACGAGCCGGACCCGGTCCACACCGGGACGAATGCCGAAGCGCCGGCGGGCGTAGAGTTTCTCGAGTATGCCGGCCAGGGACATCTCAGGCGGCGGGGCGGTGGAGCATTTTCAGGATTGAAGCCAGTTTGGGGCGCATCTCCGTACGGGGAATGATGGCATCCACCATGCCGTGGTCCAGCAGGTATTCGGCCCGCTGAAACCCTTCCGGCAGCTTCTGGCGGATGGTCTGCTCGATAACCCTCGGCCCGGCAAAGCCGATGAGGGCCTTGGGCTCGGCGATGTTCAGATCCCCCAGCATGGCGAAACTGGCGGTGACGCCGCCGGTGGTGGGATCGGTCAGGATGGAGATGAAGGGGATGCCCGCCTGCTTCAGCTTGGCCAGGGCGGCCGAGGTCTTGGCCATCTGCATGAGCGACAGGATGCTTTCCTGCATGCGCGCGCCGCCCGAAGCGGAGATGATGAGCACCGGCTGGCGCTGTTTGAGGCCCCGTTCGATGGAGCGGGTGATCTTTTCGCCCACCACGCTCCCCATGCTCCCCCCCATGAAGGAGAAATCGAAGCAGGCGACCTGTACGCCGATCCCCTCGATGGCCCCCTCGACGCAGATGACGGCGTCTTTCGACCCCCCCTTGGCCAGGGCGGCATCGATACGCTCCTGATAGCTCTTGGCATCCTTGAAATCGAGAAAGTCCACCGACTTCATGTCGGCGTCGTACTCCTGCCAGGTCCCGTTGTCCAACAGAATCTCCAGGCGCTTGCGGGCCGGGATGCGGTAATGGTGGCCGCACTTGGGGCAAACGTTGAGGTTGGCTTCGATCTCCTTGCCCAGGATGGTTTCCGAACATCCCTGGCATTTGACCCACATCCCCTCGGGAACCTTGACCTTCTTTTCCGTATTCTTCTCTATCCCTGCCTTGTCCCGATTGAACCAGCTCATAATAACCTCGCGATCTGTCGAAAACGTTACTGAAGTGAATGGGGGTGGTAGCAAAAAAGCGGCAGCCTGTCAAGCAGGCATATCTCAGGCCGAGCCGGAAGAGATGGCCCGTTTCAGCTCGCCGACCAGTTGGCGCAGCTCGTTTTTCAGCCTGGCGCCGGAATGCTTCTCGAGCAGTTTGACGATGGCGCTGCCGACGACGACGCCGTCGGCCATGGCCGCCACCCGGGAGGCCTGCTCCGGGGTGGAGATGCCGAAGCCGGCCATGACCGGCAGGCGGATCTTTTTGCGCACCTTGGCCAGTTCTGCCGCCAGGGTGGCGGAGGTCTCCTGGCGCATGCCGGTGACGCCGGTGACGGTGACGTAATAGACGAAACCGCGTCCCAATTTATCCACGGTGGCGATGCGGGATTTGTCCGAGGTCGGGGTAAGGAGGAAGATGACGTTCAGCCCGCAGGGAGCGGCGTAGTCGAGGAATTCGCCCGACTCCTCGGGGGGCATGTCCACTACGAGGACGCCGTCCACCCCCGCCCGGGCGGCGTCGCGGCAAAAACGCTCATAACCGTAGGCATGGATGGGGTTGAGGTAGCCCATGAGGATGATCGGTATGTCGTGCGAGGCCCTCACCTTCGTTACGGTGGCGAGAATCCCCTCCAGGGTGGTGCCGGCCGCCAGGGCGCGTTCGGACGAGAGCTGGATGGTCGGCCCGTCGGCCATGGGGTCGGAAAAGGGAACCCCCAGTTCGATGATATCGGCGCCGGCATCCGCCAGCAGAGAGATCATTTCTTCGGTGGTGCCCAAATCCGGGTCGCCGGCGGTGATGAAGGTGACCAGTGCTTTGTCGTTATGTGTGGCCAGTGTGGCGAGCCGTGTGGTAAGTCGGTCCATGGGGTTGCAGTCTCCGGGGTGGTATGCTGGCTAAATTTTGAAACCGTCCATCTCTTTCTCCAGCAGGTCGATCTGCCTGGAGAGGCTGGTGACGGCCTGCTCCATGAGATCGGCGGCCTTGGCGTTGGCGGTGGAGGAAAGCTGGATATTGCCCATCGCCTTGAGGATCTGGGCGCTGTTGAGGCCTTGGGAGCGGCACGCATCGCGGATCTGATCGACCATGGAGGTCATATCTTCGGTGGAGCGGGCAATCAGGTTGCTGGCGCGGCTCTGTTCGCGGGTCGAGGTGCGCACGTGGACGGTCAGGTCCTTCATGCACTCAACCGCCGACGAGATCAGGTCGCTCCCCTTGGAGTGCTCCCGGGCCGAGGTGGCGATGTGGCCGACCATCTCCTCGACGCTGGTCATGGCCTCCTTGATGCTCTGGCTGCCCCGCGCCTGTTCCACGGTGGCGCGCGCTATCTCCCGCGTCTGGATGCTGGCCTTCTGGACGCCGCTGACGATCTTTTCCAGGGCGGTGCCGGAGCGCTGGGAGAGCTTCTCCCCCTCCGAGATATAGTGCTCCGCCAGGCTGATCGCCTCGACCGCGCGCGCAGTCTCGTTCTGCACCCCCTTGATGACGGCGGCTATCTCCCGGGTGGAACTGCTGGTCCGTTCGGAGAGTTCGCGAATCTCGTCGGCCACCACCGCGAACCCCTTGCCGTGCTCGCCGGCCTGGGCGGCGATGATGGCGGCGTTGAGGGCCAGCAGGTTGGTCTGCTCCGCCACCTCGTCGATGACCGAGAGGATGGTGCCGATGTCGTTGGCCTTGAGGGACAGGTTCTCGATGACCTCGGCGGTGATATGGGACGAGCGGCGGATGTCCTGCATGCCGGCAATGGCCTCTTCCACCGCCTGTTTGCCGGTTTCGGCGTCGTTTTTGACCCCCTCGGAGATGGCCGAGGTGTCCATGGCGCTCTTCTCCACCTGCTTGATGGTGGCGTCCATCTCGGCGATGGATGAGGCGGTGGTGCTGGAGGCGTCCAGCAGATTGGCGATGCTGACGTCGATCTCCTTGATGGAGGTGGCCATCTCGATGATCGAAGAGCTGACCTCGTTGACCGTTACCCCCAGTTTGTCGGCGTTGATGGCCACTTCCTCGATGCTGGCCGCCATCTCCAGGATGGAGGAGGATGTTTCCGATGCCGAGACGGCAAGCTTGTCGATGTCGTTGGAGACGTCCAGGACCGACATGTTGATGAGTTCCACCGCCCGGGAGGTCTCCGCGACCGTATCCTTCTGGAGCTTGGCGGAGTTGACCACCTGGCGGGAGGCCTTCTCGATGTTGTTGTCGATGGCCGTGAGCTCATCGGAGGCGGTCGTGACCCGGGTCACCATGTTTTGCAGGTTCTCGGCCATGGTGTTCATGGTCGCAGCCAAGGCGCCGATCTCGCCCCCGGCCTTGGTTTCGAGGCGGGTGTCGAGCCTGCCCCCGGCCACGGTGCCGGCAAAAGCGACGCATGCCCGCAGCGGCCGGGTGATGGACAGGGTGATCAGGTACGAGAGCAGGGCGATCAGGGCGATCACCACAAGGCCGACGACGGCGGTCGTCATGATCTTGACCGCGATGCTGGTGGCCACCTGTTGTTCGGCGGCGTTCACGTCACGGTGGAGGGTTTCCACCATCGCCGCGACGGTGGCGCTGAAACTGTTGAAACGCTGGGTCTGAAGGCCGGTCATGAGGTAACTGGCCTTGAGCACGTCCCCCTTTTCGGCGGCGGGCAGGACCTCGTTCAGCAGCGTTTTCTTGTAATCCGACCAGATGGTGTAGGCCTTGTTGATGTTCTCCCGCTCTCCGGGGGCGCTCACCGCCGTGAGGACGACGCCGAATTTGCCGTCGATATCACGGATGAGCAGCTTTACGGTCGTCACGATCTTGTTGATGGCGGCGCTGTCGGTTTCCAGCATGAAATTCTGCATCTCGTTGCTGATCTGGTAGAGGTCGGATTTGAGGAGGGCGATACTTTCGAGGGCGTTGTTGTTGGCCCGGATGGTTCGGTAGGTCGCCCCCCCGATCCGCACCTCGTTGAGGAGCAGGATGCTGAGGACAGCCACGAGCAGGATGCCGGAAAAGGCCGCCGTCGAGAGCAGCATCATCTTGGCGCGCAGGCTGAAACCGTTGCCGCTGGTCGGATTCAATGTGGTCTCCACTTGGTGCAAGCTCCTTGCTCTGCGAAGTTATGGTCGAAACGCCAAGGGGATGTTCGCGGCCCGTGCGCATGTGGGCTGCAGGGAAAAATCCGCACAACTATACCAGAGCCCGCGCTTTCATATCAAGCAAAAACGCCGGAAAACCGTTGTGCGGCACGCTTCCGGCAGCTCGTCAGCGCACGCCCTTCAGGATGTCTCCGATGCGGTTCAGGTAGGTGCCGGGCCGGTATGCCTCCGGCAGGGAAAGGGTGTCGTCGCTGGTCACCGGTATGACCATCTCCCCAAGGGGGGTATCCAGGTGCAGCCGGGCATCCAGGCGGTAGGGGATCCTGTCCGGGGCGGGCAGGCGCTTGAGGATCTCGATCAGGTCATGGTACCTGATCCGTACCGGAAGGCGCAGGTCCGTCTCCCGCCCCGCCGGGAAGACGACGGTCTGCTGGAGACCGCCGGCGGCGAGAGGCAGGGCCATGACCTGGAGGTCATAGGAATAGCCCCGCAACGAGATGTCGAAAGAATTGGGGTTGGTTACCCCCAGGTGACATTCCACGTCGAAGCCGGCGGTGTCCAGCGCGACGAGATTCGTGTGTTTGAGTGCCACCTGGGGGGGCGTGACGAGCGCGGCGCAGGCCGTCAGGTGAAAAACCAGGATGAAAAGGATGATGAGACGTCCCATGGCGATCAGGGGGTTTTGATGCCGGACTCTTCCATGGCGATATGCTCGGTCTGGCGTTCCATCTCGGTAAGCATCTCCAGGCGGAGATGCCGGATCTTTTTCAGATAGGCGTTGGCTTGGGGCCCCTGGCCGCAGTAGAGCTTTTTGGCCCGTTCCAGGTTGCCGTCGGCGATGTGCAGCTTGGTGAACAGCTCGCGGACGGCGGCTTCGGCGCACTTCTCGTCGTTTTCCATGTCCTGGGGGGTGTAGCCGTGGCTTTTGGCCCGCTGCGGCATGAGCTGCCACACGCCAAGAGCCCCCTTGGAAGAAACGGCCACGCCGGAGAGGCGGCTTCCGCCGGTCTCGGCCAGGGCGATCTCGGCCAGGTCAAAGGGCATGAAAGGGGTGCCGAGGGTTTTGGTGAAACAGAGGGCTGCCAGTTGGCGTGCCCGTTGTGGGGTTGTGCGGCGGGTGAAAGCGGCTTCTATGGCGCTTACCTGACGCTTGCGTTCGCTCATGGAGATGCCTTTCTCCAGGAGGCTCTTGATCTCCCGGTCCAAAGGCGATTCGATGGGAGTGGTGGCAGCGGCCTGCGGCTCCGTCTTTTTGACCGGAGTGTTTTCGCAGCCTGCCAGCACCAGCAGGCATGTTAAGCAGAGTAGTTTTTTTCGCATAAGAAAGAGTGGGGTCGGTTGTATCGGCTTTGCCGGAATGGCGTACACGCCTGGAAGTGTTGTCGGGGGGCTCCGGCTGGGTGCTCCTTTCTCGTTGTATTTGCCCTGAAACGCCAAAGTCCCGGTTGGCCGGGACTTTGGATCGTTGTTCAAGGTAGGGATACTTATACTTCATGATCGTTGGCTTGTCAAGCCAAACGGGGTGATGTTTAATGATTTCAATATTTTATAAGCGGTTTTAGTACGCCTCCGGGCTTCCCAGCACGTCCTCGTTGCTGACCGGCGCCCGGAAGAGACGGTATACCCAAATCTTGTAGGCGATGACGGTCGGAACGAAGATCAGCGCCACCACGGTCATGATCTGCAGAGTCAGCAGGCTGGACGAGGAGTTGAAGATGGTCAGGTTGGAGGCCGGGTCGATACTGGAGGGGATCAGGTTGGGGAACAGCCCGGTCACGCCGGTAAAGACCACGAAGACGATGGTCAGACAGGAGAAGGTGAAGGCTTTGTAGCATTCGCCTTTTGCCGCGAAGAGCTTGACCAGAAGGAGCGACGCCACGGCAATGACCGGAATGATCAACAGTACCGGTGCCTTGAGGAAGTTGCCGTACAGTTTGGTGGCCGGGTAGGTGTAGCCGAGGAATACGACCGCAATCACCAGGAGCGGCAGCCAGAGTTTGTTGGCCAGGGCGGCAGCCCGCTTGCTCAGGTCGCCGGTGGTCTTGATGGCGGCGTAGAGCGAGCCGTGCACGGCAAAGAGCAGGACGAACAGCACGCCGGTCACCAGGCCGTAGGGGTTGAGCAGACCGATCAGGGTGCCGTCGTAGGTGAAGTTCACGGCGGCGAAATCGTTCTTCATGGGAATGCCTTTGAAGATGTTGCCGAAAGCGACCCCGAACAGGAGGGCCGGGAGAAAGCTGGAGACGGTGATGGCCGTGTCCCAGGAGCCTTTCCAGGTGGCACTGTCCAGTTTGCCCCTGAACTCGAAGGAGACCCCGCGGACGATCAGGGAGAACAGGAGCAGCAGCAGGGCCGAGTACAGGTTGCTGAACATCAGGGCATAGGTGGTGGGGAAGGCCGCAAAGGTGGCGCCGCCGGCGGTGATCAGCCAGACCTCGTTGCCGTCCCACACCGGACCCACCGCGTTGATCAGGACCCGCTTTTCCGTGTCGTTCTTGGCCAGGAACCCCGACAGGAAGCCGGTGCCGAGCACAAAGCCGTCAAGCATGAAATAAACCGCCCACAAAACTCCCCACAGCACGAACCAGATGATCTGGAATACGGATACGTCCATAGCCTATGCCCTCCCCTGAACGTTGATGATGGCGGAAAGATCCTTGTCCGGCCCTTTTTTGGCGTATTTGACCAACAGGAAGATGTCGATGGCGCCCAACAGGCCGTACAGAACTGTGAAACCCAAAAGAGACAGGGCCACCTGGGTGGCGGAAACGGACTTGGAAACCGCGTCGGCGGTCTTGAACACGCCGTAGACGATCCAGGGCTGGCGCCCCAGTTCGGCGACGAGCCAACCGAACTGTTCAGCCAGGTAGGGGGCCGGGATGGCGAAGACCATGAGCGTCAGGAACCAGCGCTGCCGCTCCAGGTTCTGTCTGCGCGACAGGAAGATGGCTATCAGGCTGGCGAGGATCATGAAGCTGCCCAGGCCGACCATGAGGCGGAAGCTGAGGAAGGTCGGGGTCACCATGGGGCGCAGTTCCTTGGGGAAGTCCTTGAGCCCCTTGATTTCGGCGTTTGGATCGTGGAAGGCCAGCATGCTGAGTGCGTTGGGCACGCAGAGCGCTTCCACGGCGTTACATTCCTGGGCCACGTTCGGCAGGATCAAGAGGTTCATGCCGACGCCCCGTTTGGTTTCCCACTGGGATTCCATGGCGGCGAACTTGGTCGGTTGGGTCTTGGCGATCTCCACGGCGTGAAAGTCCCCGGTCAGGGCGGTGCCGAGGGAGGCGACAAAGGCCCAGACCGCAGCCAGCCTGAAGGAGCGTTTGAAGAAGTCGTTCTCGTTGTTGCGCAGGAGGTGCCAGGCGGAAACCCCCATAATGAGGAATGCGGCCAGGGCATAGCCCGAAAGCAGGGTATGGGTGAACTTGATCCAGCCGTAGGGGTTGGTGAGGACGGTGAGGAAGTTTTCCATCTCGGCCCGGTTGTTGCGCAGCACGTAGCCGACCGGTTTCTGCATCCAGGCGTTGGCCAGCAGGATGATCAGGGCGGAAACGTTGGTGGCCACCGAGGCCAGCCAGATGGTTATCATGTGGGCCTTCTTGGAGATCTTGTTCCAGCCGAAGATCCAGACGCCGATGAAGACCGATTCGAGGAAGAAGGCCAGGGTCGCCTCAATGGCCAGCGGCGCACCGAAGATATCACCCACGTAGCGGGAATACTCGGACCAGTTCATGCCGAACTGGAACTCCATGGTGATGCCGGTCACGACGCCCAGGGCAAAGTTGATCAGAAACAGTTTGCCCCAGAACTTGGTCATGCGGAGCCACATCTCATCCCCGGTGTTCACATACTTGGTCTCCATCCAGGCGGTCAGGATCGAGAGGCCGAGCGTCAGGGGGACGAAAATCCAGTGGAACATGCCTGTTGCCGCGAACTGCAGCTGACTGAGGGTTACGACGTCCATACTTCCTCCTTGTTAAGATAGTGGTGCTGAGAGGGGGCTCGAGACTGAATTGTAATTTGGCGTAATCAAACCAATATTTGCAATACTATAACTTTTTTTCGTAAATGCAACAGATTTATGCACAAAAGGGCCTATTTTGTCCTGTTTACGGCAAAATTTTTTTGGCCGGAGCCGGAAGGCCGAAGGTTACCCCTCGGCCAGCTCTTTCAGCGTTACCTTGTCAAGGATGCCCCGGACCTGGGATTGCACGTTCATCCATACCGGGTGCACGTTGCAACTGCTGCTGCGATCGCAATCGACTCCGTTGGTGACGCATCTGTTGGGGATAATCGGCCCTTCCACGGCTTCCACCACCTCCAGAAGGGTGATCTTGTCCGCCGTGCGGCCGAGAATGAAGCCGCCGCCGGTGCCGCGGTATGATTTTACCAGCCCGATTTTGCTGAATTGCTGGAAGATTTTGGCAAGAAAGGTGGGGGGGACGTCAACCGCCGCAGCGATATCGCTCAGCAGGCAGACTTGGTCGGCAGGGCGGGATGCCAGATAGACAATGCCGCGAATTGCATATTCACCCTTGCGGGTAAGTTCCATCATGGGACCTCAAAAAGGACTTTTTTTATCTTTTTATGGGTTTTTCCATTATTTGTCAACAGAAATTTTTGCCGATACTCCGGAGCGGGCGCCGTCGGTCAGCGGCCAAGCATGATGCCGAGCTCTTCGGCGGTCTGGACGATCTCCCCGGCGGGATCCACCAGCTTCAGGTCGCTGATGGCGTCCTCCATGGGGACCGAGGTGATGGCGCGGCCCTTCAGGCAGGCCATGCGCCCGAATTCTCCGGCGGCCACCATCTGCACCGCCTTGGTGCCGAAGCGGCTTCCCAGGGCCCGGTCGAAGGTGGTGGGGGAGCCGCCCCGCTGCAGGTGCCCCAGCACGGTGACGCGCACATCCATGTCCAGGCATTGTTCGATGCGCTTTGCCACGAACTGTCCGATGCCCCCCAGGCGTTCGATGGCCTGGCGTTCGTCCGCCTTCTGGGTCACAACCCTGCTGCCGCCCGCCGGAAAAGCCCCCTCGGCGACCACGATGATGCTGAAGCGGCTGCCCCGGGCCGAACGGCTGCTGACGGCGTCGCAGATGCGGTCGATATGGAAGGGGATCTCCGGGATGAGGATGACGTCGGCGCCGCCGGCGATGCCCGATTCCAGGGCGATCCAGCCGGCATAGCGTCCCATGACCTCCAGGATCATCACCCGGTGGTGGCTCTCGGCGGTGGTGTGCAGTTTGTCCAGGGCGTCGGTGGCCGTTTCCAGGGCGGTGTTGTAGCCGAAGGTGAAATCGGTCTCCCGCAGGTCGTTGTCGATGGTCTTGGGCACTCCCACCACCGGGATCCCCTTTTTGTACAGTTCCAGGGCGATCTTGAGGGAACCCTCGCCCCCCACGGCCACCAGGGCGTCGATCCCCAGGGCCTTGATGTTTGCGACGACCGCGTCGGAACGGTCGACGCGAACGATGGCGCCGTCCTGTTCCACCGGATAGGAGAAGGGGTTGCCGCGGTTGGTGGTACCCAGGATGGTACCCCCGCGGGGGAGGATGCCGCGCACGCTTTCCAGGGTGAGCGGCGTGCATTTGTCCAGGCTCAGCAGGCCGTCGAAACCGTCCTCGATGCCCAACACCCGCCAGCCGTGGCGGATGATGGCGCTCTTGACCACGCCGCGGATAACGGCGTTCAAGCCGGGGCAGTCGCCGCCTCCGGTGAGGATGCCGATGGTTTGCGTCATGGGGAACCTCCCGGCAGGTTGTTGAAAAACAGCCATCTCGCCGCCTCCTCGAAAGCCCCTTTGTGCGGCGTAGCGCTGCTACGCCTCCGTGGGACTTCCTCCGGGGGCGACGATCTGACTGTTTTTGAACAACCTGGTTAGATCGTTTCACCCTCCGCTTCGGGTGGGGCGATAACCTTTTTCTTGCCGAAGATGAGCGCCACCCAGATGCTGATCTCGTACATCAGGTACATGGGGACCATGATGACGAACATGGTGATCAGGTCGGCGTGGAAGGCGGCCACGATGGAACTGGCCAAAAGGGCGTATTTGCGCTTGGGGGCCAGCATCTTGTAGCTGACGATGCCGAAGCGGGACAGGATCAGGGTCAGGATCGGCAGTTCGAAGATCAGGCCGAAGATCAGGATCAGGCGCAGGCAGAAGTTGATGTAGGAACTGATGTTGAACCAGCTCTGCAGCCCCTCCGCCTCGTAGGAGAGGGAGAAGTTGATGATGACCGGCCAGATCACGATGAGGAAGAACATGGCCCCGACGCAGAAGGTGAGGGTGGCGGCAGTGATGAAGGGGACCACCATGCGTCGTTCCTTGCGGGTGAGGCCGGGGGCGATGAACATCCAGAGTTGCAGGAAGACCACCGGCAGGACCAGCACGAAGCCGAGCAGCATGGAGATCTTGCACTGGATGAAGAACGGCTCCAGGGGAGCGCTGTAGTTGAGGGGGCGTTTCTTCTCGGGGGCGTTGATCTCCTGTTCCAGCTTGTAGCGGGTATAGAGTTCGGGAGCCCGTTCCTTGACCTTGGCGTAGACCATCTTTTTGATCTCGGTCAGGTAGGTCTTGCCGGTCAGGGGTTTTTCCACGAAGTTGAGGACCGGACCGGAGAAGTTCCAGGCCACGCCCATGCCGATAACCACGGCGACGACGATGATGACGAGCCGCTTGCGCAACTCGACCAGATGCTCGATGAAGGGGGCAACTTTTTCTTCGCTCATGGGCTCTTTCCTACCACAGGGGTACGCGGTCGCGCAACCGCTTTTTGCCGGGCGGCCCGGTCGTCAGGCCGGCTGGGCAACGGCTCGATAGTACGCCCCATGGGGGCAAGAGCCGGCCAGGGAGCAGAGAAAACTGCGGCGAGTCCGGTTACGACTCTTTTTGGGGGGGGAGTTCGGCGGTATCCTTGTCGTTGGCGGCCTTTCTGAAGTTGCTGATGGCCTTGCCGAAGGAACTGCCGATTTCCGGAAGTTTCCCCACGCCGAACACCAGCATCACGATAGCTGCGATAATAATCAATTCCGGGGTGCCGAAACCAAACATGACCTTGATCTCCTTTGTATTGAACATATAACGGCGCAGAAGGCCCATGGAGAAAGGAGGAGCAGCTCCACGGGCCTTTTGCTGACGGAATTCCTGCCTAAAGGGCACTGGTACAAAACGCACCCATGCTATACTAAGAACATTCGCAAATCAAGCGTCATTATTGGTGTATTCAGATCCCGATGGGGACGTCTCCATGCCGGGAAGCGGCGGTATATCCTGGCGGTCCCGTACGCCATGGAGGACAAAAGGCTTACGGCGTCAATGCCGTTTTTTGCCGCTACTGCGCCCCTTTTCCTTCGCTTTACCTTTACCCCTGCCGGACGCCGCCCCTTTGGACTCAGCGCCGCCGCCCCGCGTGAGGCCGCTCACCCGCTTGCCCTTGATCGGTATGCGCGGGTACTCCTCGGCCGGTCCGGCACCGGCCGGGATTTTGGGCGGGGCGGAGGGGGTGTGGGCCGCCAGGGTGAACTCGATGCGCCGGGTGGCCGGGGAGACCGCCGCCACCGTGACCCGCGCCTTGTCGCCGATGCGGAAGACGCGCCGCAACCGGTTGCCCACCAGGGAGTGCTGCTTCTCCTGAAAGGTGTACAGGTCGTCGTCCAGGGTGGAGATGTGCACCAGCCCCTCCACGAACAGCTCCTCCAGCTCCACGAAAAAACCGAAAGCGGTCGCGCCGGTGATATAGCCGTCGAACTCCTCCCCCAGATGCTGCTGCATGTACTGGACCTTCTTCATCTCCACCACGTCCCGCTCGGCCTCCATGGCCACCCGCTCCCGCTTGCTGGTATGCTCGGCCGTCTCACCCAGGTGTTCGGTGGCGATGGCCAGTTGTTTGGCGCGGCGCTTGTCGTCCTTCTTCTCATCCAGGGCCAGGAGCGCCTTGAGGATGCGGTGCACCACCAGATCGGGGTAGCGCCGGATGGGTGAGGTAAAGTGGCAGTAGCAGGGAGAGGCCAGGCCGAAGTGCCCCAGGTTTTCGGCGGCGTAACGGGCCTGCTTCATGCAGCGCAACAGGGCGTAGTTGAGCATGCGCTCCTCGGGCCTCCCGTCGGCCTGGGCCAGCAGGCGCTGCAGTTCGGCCGGATTGACCCGGTCCCCCACCAGGGCGAACTCGTAGCCGAAGCCGTAGATGAATTCCTGGAAGTCGTGCAGCTTGGCCGGGTCCGGGTTTTCGTGGATGCGGTAGAGGAACGGGACCTGCCGGGAGGTGACGAAGGCGGCCACCGCCTCGTTGGCCGCCAGCATGAACTCTTCGATCAACTGGTGCGCCAGGTTGCGCTCGGCCCGGACGATCCCCTCGGTCCGGCCGGTCAGGCCGATGATGATCTCCGGCTCGGGCAGGTCGAAGTCGATGCTGCCCCGCTTTTTGCGCATGGCCATCAGGATCAGGGCCAATTCCTTCATCTCTCCCAGCATGGGGGTCAGGGGGCGGTGCTTGTCCGCCACCTCCCGGTCGTTGTCCACGATGATCTGTTTGACGGTGGTGTAGGTCAGGCGGGCACTGCTCTTGATGACGCTGGGGTAGAAGGCGCTCTCCACCATGCGGCCGGCGGCGTCGAAGAGCATCTCGGCCGTCATGGTCAGGCGCTCCACCTGGGGGTTGAGGGAGCAGATGCCGTTGGAGAGCCGTTCGGGGAGCATGGGGATGCAGCGGTCCGGAAAATAGACCGAGGTGCCGCGCAGGTAGGCCTCCCGGTCCAGGGGGCTGCCGGGGGTGACATAGGCGGAGACGTCGGCGATGGAGACCCACAACCGGAAATTGGCCCCCTCCCGGCGCAGGGCCACGGCGTCGTCGAAGTCCCGGGCCGTTTCGCCGTCGATGGTGACGGTGGTCATGCCCCGCAGGTCCACGCGCCCCTTCAATTCCCCTTTGCCCACGGCTTCGGGCACGGCGTCGGCCTCGGCCAACACGTCCGGGCCGAACACATGGGGCAGCTCGAAGCGGCGGATCACCGACTGGACTTCCACCTCCGGGTCGTCGGGCCACCCGAGGATCTCCACGATGCGCCCCTCGGCCGGCCGGCCGCCCACCGGATAGGCGGTGAGTTCGGCCACCACCTGCTGGCCGTCCTCGGCCCTGCCGCGCCCCTTGGGGGGAATGAGGACCGCCAGATTGAGACGCTGGTCGTCGGAGATGACCAGCGCGCCGCGGCGGCTCTCGTCGTACCTCCCCACGACCCGGGTGGTGCTCCGTTCCACCACGTTGACGATTCGTCCGTCCAGTTTGTTACCCCCCATGCGGCTCTGATTGGCGGTGGCCTCCACCAGGTCGCCGTGCAGGGCGCCTTTCATGAATTTGGCCGGGATGAAGATGTCCTCGCCGCCCCCTTCGGGCGCCACGAAGCCGTAGCCGTCCCGGTGGACCGTGATCCGGCCGCGCACGGTCCTTACCTGCCCCGGCAGGACGTAGCTGTTGCCCCGCTGGCGGATTACCTCGCCGTTGTCCGCCATGTCCTCCAGCAGGTTCTGCAACTCGCGCTTCAGGTGGCGGCCGCCGAAGTCGCGCAACAGGGTTGAAAAATGGACTGGGCCCCCGTATTCCTTGAGGAGCGCCAGAATATGCTTTTTTGATACGGTCATAATTTATATATCCCATCGTAGTCTGGTGTTGTGGTGCGCTGTGAGGCGCATGATATGCCTTTTTTCCGCGATTTGCGATATTTTCCTGCGGTTTGCCCGGCCGGGAGCGCCGCGCCGGCCGCATCGGCCCTGGCCGGCACGGATTTTTGGGGTTGCCTGGTCGGCCGGGTGGGGTAGAATGAGAAGAAAGGGAGCGTTGGCAGCCCCCTCGTCCGGCTTTCGGTCACCTTCTCCCCCAGGGAGCAGAGTTTTCAGGGGAACGACGATTGCCACGTCGAAGGAAAGGAGTGGATGGGGATGAAAGTGATACACGTTACGCAATTCGGACCTCCCGAGGTCATGGTACTGAAAGATGTGGCCGACCTGGAGCCGGGGCCGGGCCAGGTGGTGGTGACGGTCAAGGCCGCCGGGGTCAACCCGGTGGATACCTATATCCGTTCCGGTCTGTACCAACACGCCGCGACACCCCCCTATACGCCGGGAATCGACGCCGCCGGGGTGATCGCCGCGGTGGGGCCGGAGGTGAAGCATCGCCGGGTGGGCGACCGGGTGTACGTGGCCTGGTCCGTCTCCGGCACCTATGCCGAGCAGGTGCTCTGCGCCGAGGCCCAGACCCATCCCCTGCCCGAGGGGATCACCTTTGGCCAGGGAGCTGCCATCGGGGTGCCCTACGGCGCGGCCTATCGCGCCCTGTTCCAGCGGGCCCGCGCCCAGGCCGGGGAAACGGTGCTGGTGCATGGCGCCAGCGGTGGGGTGGGGCTTGGCGCGGTGCAGTTGGCCCGGGCCGCCGGGTTGTGGGTGATCGGCACGGCCGGTTCCGATCAAGGGCGGGCGCTGGTACAGGCCCAGGGGGCGCATCATGTGCTCAACCACCACGAACCGGGCTATCTGGACAAACTGGCCGACCTGACCTGCGGTCATGGGGTGGATGTGATCCTGGAGATGCTGGCCAACGTGAACCTGGCCAAGGACCTGACGGTGCTGGCCACGGGTGGCCGGGTGGCGGTGATCGGCAGCCGCGGCCGGGTCGAAATCGACCCGCGGGACACCATGGGGCGCGAGGCCTCGATCCTGGGGGTCACCCTCTACCAGGCTACGCCCCAGGACTTGGGTTCCATGCACGCCGCCTTCGTGGCCGGCCTGGAAAACGGCACCCTGCGGCCGGTGGTGAGCAGGGAACTCCCCCTGGCCGAGGCTGCGACGGCCCATCACGCCGTCATGGAGACCAACACCCTGGGCAAGATTGTGCTGGTCCCCTGACACAAGTTTGAGAGGTTGTCGAAAAACAGCCATCAGGCCTTCGTCCTCGAAAGCCCTTTCGTGCGGCGTAGCGCCCGGCCTTCGCAGCCAACGCTGCTTCGGCGGAGTAGGCCTGCTACGCCTCCTCAGGGCTTGTCGAGCGGGTGCAGCGATCTGACTATTTTTGAACAACCTGAACTTTTTCGACAGTCTTTTAGAAGAGAATGGAATGAAAAGGGGCGGCCGGAGGGGAGGGGTGTCAGAACCCGCAGCCGCCCCCCTGCTTCAGGTGGTACTTCTGGTGATAGGCCTCCGCCTCCCAGAAGGTGGCGGCCGGGACGATCTCGGTCACGATCCTGCGGCGCAGTCTGCCCGAGTGGTCGAGGCGCTCCAGGGCCGCCTCGGCGGCCTGGCGCTGTTCTTCCGAATGGTAGAAGATGGCCGAGCGGTACTGGTCCCCCACATCCGGGCCCTGGCGGTTCAACTGGGTCGGGTTGTGGCACTCCCAGAATAGGTCCAGGAGCCGCTCGTAGGTTGTCAGGCTGGGATCGAAGGTGATCTCCACCGCTTCGGCATGGCCGGTGGCATGGCTGCAGACATCGCCATAGGTGGGGTTTTCGGTGCGGCCGCCCGTATAGCCGACCCGGGTGGCCACGACGCCGGGCGCATCCATGAAGGCGTCTTCCACGCCCCAGAAACAACCGGCGGCAAAGGTTGCTTTCTCCATGCGGGCCTCCCAAAGGAAAAGGGGGCCGAAGCCCCCCCTGTCTACATATCGATTTTTTCCATCTCTTCCGCCGAGATGTCGAAGTTGGCGTACACGTTCTGCACGTCGTCGTTGTCCTCCAGCTTGTCCATCAACCGGAGCATGCTTTCGGCCTGTTTCCCCTCCAGCACCACCTGGGTCTGGGGGATCATGGTGATCTCGGCGTTGGCCTGCTTGAAGCCCTTGGCCGCCAAGGCCTCCCGCACCTCGATGAAGGAGGCGGGGTCGGTGGTCACCTCGACCTGCTCGTCCTGCTCGGCCACGTCGTCGGCGCCCGCCTCGATGGCGGCCTCGAACAACTGTTCGAAATCCACCGATTTGTCATAGACGATGAGCCCTTTTTTGCTGAACATCCAGGCGACGCAGCCCGCCTCGCCCATGTTGCCGTTGTTTTTGGTGAAGATGCTGCGGATATCGGAGACGGAGCGGTTGCGGTTGTCGGTCAGCACCTCCACCAGCACCGCAGCCCCGCCGGGGCCGTACCCCTCGTAGACGATCTCCTCGTAGGTAACACCTTCCAGGCCGCCGGTCCCCTTCTTGATGGCCCGGTCGATATTGTCCTTGGGCATGTTCTCGGCCTTGGCCTTATCGACTGCGGTCCGCAGGCGCGGGTTGCCGTTGGGGTCGCCGCCTCCCAACTTGGCGGCAACGGATATCTCCTTGATCAGCTTGGTGAAGATCTTGCCTCTCTTGGCATCCGCCGCACCCTTTTTGTGCTTGATGGTGCTCCATTTATTATGACCTGACATCCTTCCCACTCCTTCGAAAAAATGTGGTGTAGCTTTTTTTGTTGCTATAAAAAGTGACAGACATTAGCATGGCGACCACGCTCTGTCCAGAGGGAAAAACTGCACGAAGGGGGCAAAAAGATGAGGGCAATCACATGTCACCTCAGACGATTCGGGCTCCGGGCGATTGTCGTTGCTGCGCTTTTGACGGGGTGTGCCGGGGTGGACTCCAACACCCGCGACGACGCCTCCGGCCTTCCCCCGATCCTGACCCAGGATGAAGTCATCCGTCCCTACATCAAGATCGGCAGGATTCAGATCACCCGCGAAGTGTTCAAAACCGACGCCCTGAACAAAACCGACGTCTACGACTGGGGCACCGCGGTACTGCGCCGCGAAGCGGCCAAGATGGGGGCGGACGCCATCATCTTCCCGGAGATCGACGGCTCCTACGTCATGTCCGTGGTAATACCGTCGACCGAATACCGTGCCACCGGGGTGGCGATCAAGTTCAAATAAGGATTGACAGGCAGATGGTAATTTGTATATAAGGAACGTCCACATTCCTTGTGGCGACGTAGCCAAGTGGTAAGGCAGAGGTCTGCAAAACCTTTATTCAGCGGTTCAAATCCGCTCGTCGCCTCCAACAATAACAAAGGGTTAGCTTAATCGGCTAACCCTTTTTGTTTTTACGTGCAACCTCTCCTCTTTTTTTCATTTGCCCCAGTCCTTCGCGGCGCGAGATAGCGGGTGTGGAGGTGTCGACTGGACTTCCCGCCTTCCCGTACCCAGAACCCAATATCTGCGGGTGTTGCGCCACGTGCCCTGTTTCCTGTCCCCCATGGGTACACCCTGTCCCCTCCCGGCACACCTGTCGGTGGCGCGGTGTTGTTAAAGCGTTAATATTAAATGACTTTAAAAAATGGCATTTAATCTGCTAGTAAATGGGCGGAGCGGGCGGTTGTGTCCCAGGTGGGCACGCCGCATTGTCGGGAACGGGGGCTGCGCCGGAAGCGCCCCACTATTTATGGGCACGGGAGGTGAATCTGAATGGGAATGATGTGGCAGGAGTCGCTGGCGGTTGGTGTGCCGGAGATAGACAATCAACATAAAGAGCTGTTGTCACGTTTCAATAAATTGCTCAATGCGTGCCGGCAGGGAAAGGAAAAAAGGGAACTGGTGCGGTTGCTGGCGTTTCTGGACGAGTATGCGGTCCGGCATTTTCAGGCCGAGGAGATCATTCTCATGCGCTGCAATTATCCCGAATATGCGGAACATAAAAAGGAACATGACCGGTTTGCCGATAAGCTCAAAGCGCTCAAGGTTGAGATCACCCTCGATGGTGTCGCGACCCGCCATGTGATAGAAACCAATAAGCTCGTGTTCGCCTGGTGGAAGGACCATGTCGCGAAGGTTGACCAGAAAATGGGCAAGTATCTCAAGTCTCACGCAGTGGTTCCATCGCACGTCGATCTGTTTTCGCGGGAATTGCGCGAGCCCGGCGAGAGGGAGCATGGCCTGGCAGAGGGCCAGCCAGGCCGTGCCACGGTATGAACCGCTCCCGGTCTTTCCGGTGAATCCCGCGTTGGAGACACTACTCCTTTGTTGGGGGCTGCTCATCCCTCCTTGCGGCCGGCATTTTTTGTATTGTAGCACTCCTGTTTGTTCCAGATCAATTCAGTGGCACGGTCCAGGGTCGCATTAAGGTCTTGTAGGTTCGTCCGGGAGATGCGGTTGGCGATCCTGTTTAACACCCTGCAGGTCAGAGCCGGATTAATGTACCACGGCATGCTCATCAACCCCTTTCCTCGATGGTGTTCCCAGCCTCCATGTCCCCGTGATATGGCGGGGGCGGTAAAATTGAAACTCCATGAAATGGTTAAAGCATAAGATATACCAATATTATAATATGGCGATATGATTGGGGCTTGTTCGTTGTTGGCGACGCCGGACGCGGCCGCTGCCCAATTTGTTGAAATTTTTTACAGTTGTATGGCTTGATTGGGGGGGGATTGCCGTTAATGCGGTAGATGCAGTGTAAAAATTCCCGTCAGCCGATCAGCGACTCTTTTACGTTGGTCAACCGCGCCCTCTTTTCAGGATTTTCGCGTGCCGAGCCAGATGGTGTGTTGCCTCCCTTTCATCGTCGTGCCCCGTGCCGGCACTCGAACTTCATGCACCTCGAAGCCCGCAAGGTGCAGTCGTTCGGTGAACGCCCGGTCGGGACCGGCCGACCAGACGGCCAACACCCCGGCCGGCCTCAGGGCGGCCAGGGACGCCTCCAGGCCGGCCGGACCGTAGAGCCACTGGTTGCCCCTGCGGGTCATGGCCTCGGGGCCGTTGTCCACGTCCAGAAGGATGGCGTCGTAGGCCTGCCGTTCCGAACGCAGGACCAGAGCCACATCCTGCTCACGAACCGTGACCCGGGCATCGTCGAGGGGGAATCCGGCCAAGTCCGCGAGCGGTCCCCGATTCCACTCCACCACCGCGGGCACCAGTTCGGCCACCACCACCCGGCCGTCGGCACCGAGCCGGCGCAGCGCCGCGGCGGTGGTGTACCCCATGCCCATCCCGCCGATCAGGACCCGGGGAGCGGGGCGGCCGGCGATGCGGGCGCAGGCCAACTCCGCCAGCGCCTCTTCCGAACCGTGAACCCGGCTGTTCATGAGCTCGTTGCCGTTGACCTGGATCGAATATTCCCTGCCGCGCCGGTAGAGCCGCAGTTCGCCGCCTCCCGGCGCCTGTGCGCTGTCCATGAGTTCCCACGGTATCATGTTCGTCTCCCTTTGCCGGCGTGAAGGTCCCCGTCATCCTGCCACACGGCCTTGTTTCCCCGGTTTTCGTTCGTTGTTTCCTGCGGATGTTTCCGTTTGCGGAGATCGCGATGGTTCTGTCGTGGTGGCGGGGTACCCCCTTTGGAGGCTCATTTACACTCCCGGTTGGACAAAAAAGCACGGGTTGGCGCCATCGGCCAACCCGTGTGCCTTTTTTTGCGCATCCCCTGCGGCAGGGATGGGCCGGACGTGAATCCTACAGGCCCACCGCCTTGCGCAGGATCAACAGGGCATCCGCGGAGGTGATGCTGCCGTCGCCGTTCATGTCGCCGTGTATCAGGGCCGGGGCCGTCAGAGGGGTGAGCCCGACGGCAATGCGCAAGGCCACCAGGGCATCGGCGGATTTGGCCTGGCCGTCGTTGTTCAGGTCGCCATCGGGATTGTAGGACGAGGTCAGGGTGACGCCGGACAACGCGTTGCCCAACGTGTCGAAGGTTTGGGCGTTGCCGATCACGAAATCGGTCGTGACCATGCCGGTAAAAGTGCCGCTGCATTGAACGGACAGAAACAGGGTGCTGATACCCGATGCCACGTTTGCCACCGCGACCCGTACCGACGTGGCGGTGGTAGGATTGAATGCCACCATGCTTCCCTGGTCCGACTTGTTGACGACATTCGTCACCGTGACGCCTGCCGGTATCGCCAGGTCGAACTGGACGCCGCCCACGTAACTTCCTGCCGGAGGGTCGCCCGTCGTGAAGACGGGGAGCGTGCCGGTGAAGGGAGGGGAGGCCGCAAGGGCGCCGGAAGCCGCAGTCATCGGCACCGCCAGGAGCAGGTACGCCATGAAACGGGTGGCCATGGAACATTTCATAATACCCTCCAACGCCCCACGAGACAAAAAACGGGACGGGACTGTTTCTCAAAATACTCCAGAATGTGAAAAAAAACCACATTTTATGCCGGCCCGTCCGGGTCGATTATTTTTCCGTCGCAGTTGTCATGGTGCCCGTCCCGGGTCGCCCCGGCGGCGGGGGACCGGTGGCGGCAGATGGGGTAATGGGAAATCCTGGTTGGCCGTGTTGTCCGCTTGGCGGCGGGTGGGCCGCACTCGCTGTGCGGCCACAGTTGCGGCAAAATATGAAAAAATTGAGAAAGTGCGCGGGGTGGTATTGCAGTAGCGCCAAAATCATATTAGTAATTTAAGCCTGTTATGGACAATTCCCCCTTCACCGGAAGGCCTGCCGAAATGACCATTCTTCCCCACGTGCATGACACGCGCAGTTTGACCGTTTTTACCGCGAAAGGAGAGCTGACGTTTGATGGCCAGATGGCCGCTCTCCGTGACTTCTACAACGGGACCCCGACGGCCGATGTTATCTGGGACCTGCGCATGACCAGCGGCAACAGGATCTCGGTGGTGGAACTACGCAAGATCGTTGTTTTCATCAAGCAGTACGCCGACAGGCGCCCTCCCGGCAGGACGGCCCTGGTGTCGGCAGATAATCTGGATTTCGGCTGGGGCCGGGTGGTGGAGATGTATGCCGAGATAGAGAACCTGCCATGGCACATCCGCACGTTTTCATCAATGTCCGAGGCGACCAGATGGATCAATGGCTAGCCTCGGCGGTGAGTCGCGGGAACGATCCCGGGCGTTTGGGCCGGGGCCGAAGCGCGGCGCCGCAGGTGTAGCAGGCCTGTCTCCAGGGAACCGCAACGCCGGCAGCGGCCGAAGAACCGAAATTACGACTACGGACTAACCGCACGGGGTACGCGTTTTCCCTCGCGCCTGCCGTCCATTGCGGCATGTGTCCTGAAATCTGCCGCTCTCTCCCGAATTCCGTTCCGGCTTCCCCTGAGTGGTGCTATAGTGCCGCTGCCACGGCCTGCACCGGCGTCGCGCCCCGTAGCCAGCCGCACCAAAGGAGAACAACCGTGAAGATTGAAATCTACAATCCCGCCGCATATTGTTTTACCGGAGCCTGCGGCCTCAGCGTCAACCCCGAACTGGTGAGAATCCAGGTGGCGCTTCTCCAGATACAGAAACAGGCTCCAGGCGTGGAGGTGGAGCGTTACGGCCTGGTAAACAACCCCCAGGCCTTTGCCGCCAATGCCGCCGTGGCCAGGCTGTTGCAGGACGAAGGGGCAAAATGCCTGCCGCTCATGTTTGTCGATGGCGAACTGGTCAGCAAGGGACGGTATCCCAGCAATGAACAACTCCAGACCATCATCAGGCAGGGGGGGCTTGATGTCAATCTCGGCAGGAGGAGGAGAACCGTTTCCTGCTGATCTTTGCGTGTCAACCGATGTATGAAGCGCGGCGGCAATGGAATGCCATTGCCGCCGCGACCGTCGTATTTGTATCGAAACGACACAAACAGGGGCGCCCGGAGTTTTTCCGGACGCCTTTTTTCGTGTCATGCCGGGATGTTTGTCGAAAGGACCAAAAATGTTAATTTTTTTAACACGACGAAGAATGTGGTAATTTTTTTAACATATTGAAATTGCGATTGAAATGTGCGTTTGTGTGGGGTAAAAGGGGAGGTGCAT
The DNA here is from genome assembly GCF_008330225.1 of Geobacter sp. FeAm09. Classification (NCBI taxonomy): domain Bacteria; kingdom Pseudomonadati; phylum Thermodesulfobacteriota; class Desulfuromonadia; order Geobacterales; family Geobacteraceae; genus Geobacter; species Geobacter sp. FeAm09. Next base: position 1,383,140 of record NZ_CP042466.1, read on the forward strand.
ACACGCTTGGCGAACACGAAGGACCGTGCCCTGGGAGTCGCGGGAGGGACGAGGCGGGCGGGGGAAGGCGGGGGAAGGGAAACGCCCCGTTCATTACCGCGGCCGAGCAGACCGGAGAACCGGTTCACATTCATGGAACGGCGGCGCACGCCGTTGCCGCCGCCCGAGGGCGGGAGCGCCGCCGGGCGCGCCCACCGGGCGGAGTAACCGGGAAGCTCCTAAGCTCCGTACTGTTCCACAAATGCCGCCATCTCATCGCATTTGTACTTTTTCAGGTGGGTGACGATGTCCTGGCCATCGGTGCTCAGAGCGCCCGAATCGGCGCCGTGCTCGACAAACCAGGCATAGAATTCCTTGAGGCCCAGTTGGGCGACCTCAAAGAGAACAGGTGTGCCGCTCGCATTGCGGGTGTTGAGTTCGCAGCCCCGTTCATGCAGCCACGAGACGCCTTCGGTGTCGTTTTCGACGGCCAGGAAATGCAGAACGGTCTCTCCGTCGGAGTTCGTGGCGGTCAGGAGTTCGGGGTGGGCCGCCAGCAGACCGGCGGCGGTCTCGTAGTGGTGCTTAAACACGGCGTTTCGCAGTTCGGTCCAGAGGGCTTCGGTTTCTTCCATAGGGGCACCTGTCGCTAGAATGAATTGATTGTGTCCTGCCAGCCGCGCACTATAGCCGAGCGCGCATGCCAGTTCAACCAAATAGTATTATTGACATTGGTATACGTCATGCAGCGCGGATGGGGGCGGTTCCATGCTCAACGTGCCACCCCGGTGGCAAAATCACCGATGCTGCGGAAAGCGAAGGAAAGGTTCACGGCAATGGACGAAAAAACGAAAAAGAGGATCGAGGAGTTGATTGCAGTAGGCGAACAGGTGCTCGCCACCAAGCGGAGCCCCGGCGAGCACGTCATCGGAGACTTCAGGATTGACGCCAACATGGCCTACCTGTGGGCGACGAGCGTTCAGCACCTGCTCGTCAGCATCTTTGGTCAGGAGAGTGAACAGTACCGGAAATTTTCCTACCAGTTGGGCCGGCAGCTGACCTTTTCGCCGGCCAGCCGGGCTCTGGCGATTCTCAAGTCGGTGCTGGACGACTGCGAACGTGACCACGGACACCTTGCCGTGCCGGGATGAGGCGAGGGGCGCCGGCATTCCGGCGGGTTGGTTCCCCCGTTTATTTCTGTCCTTCCGGCCGCTGCCGGTGTCGCGGCTCCCAGATGCAGACCCGTTACAGCCGGGGCGCCCCGGCACTCTCCCGGCGCTTCCCCGGGCTGAGGCTGTCACAATACTTGAAAGCCTGTACGGAATTTGCTACTGTGCTGCTGCTCGTTGCCGGAGCTGCAGCCCTCTTTGTTATTCCTGTTCTCAGGTATTGCTATGAAGTTATTCTATGCATTCCTCATAATGTCTTTTCTGTTGCTGTCGGCATGCAGCAATCTTTCCAGGTCCTACGGCTTGACAACCCTTTCGCACAACAAGACTGCGGAAAACGAATTTCCCATCGACAGCAAGCTCTATTATCTCTCCTGCAACCAGAATATCAGGATCGCCGTCGTTGCGGGCAATATCAAGATCGATGCTACGTACGAGGGGTATGACGGTTACCAGGAGTTTGTGCATGCAACAACCGAGGAGTTGATTGCCGATTACGAAAATCATCTGCTCGATCTTTCCAGGTATTTTCAGAAATACGCCTTCAAGCTGGTTAACAGGCATGACGTCAATCAGGTGCTTGACGAATACGATGCGAGCAATATGGCCTTTGTGCCGGAGGATTTGCGGGAACGGTTCGGGGCCGAGACCGCCGCGACCCACATCCTGCTGATGAACTTTTCACGAAACTACGATGACCGGTCCCATGCGATCGATGTCATCGAACGCCAACTCATCAATGTTGCCACCGGCTCGGTCGAAGCGGCTGATTATCTGAAGGTGCGGAACTCCATCTCTCCACTATAGGATCGATTTCATTGTGTTCTTGAATACCAACAACCTGCCGTGGCTCATTGCGAAAGAGCTCCGGACCATCATCCATAGCCACATATCCGACCGTTTCACGGCCTGCGTCCTTACCTGCGAGAGCCGTCTTCCCACAACCGGGCACTGTCCGGCCGAAATCGCCATCGATACCGACGGCACCATCATCTTCATCGCCAGCTTCCCGGATACCGCCGCCTCCCCTGGCGTGACCGCGGAAATGTCCTTCGATTTCGTGGCCAGGGAGGCCCGATACGACGGACAGGGGCCGGTGCCGCTGGATGGCGAGCAGGAACGGTTCCAGGCATGGGAACGTACTTTCGTGGCGTCCTCCCTTGCGGGCGCCTACCGGGTCGCGGTGGCTCCCATACTGGAGCTGGAAGAACGGTGCGAGTAGAGCGTGCCGATGGAGCAGGCCGGGGAACGGAACGTCAAAGGCCGTCTCTCGCAAAGCACTCGGAGGCACAGAGAAAATCACTGCCTTTTCCAGCCTATGGCGGCCCCCCCCTTGCCGGGGGGGCTGTGATCCGGCACCAGCAACGGGTTGCGTCTCATGGCGCAGCCCTTTTTTTAATTAAATTTACGCCCCGGCAGTAAAATGCCTGGAAAAGTAACAACATGCATGTTATTTTGCGCCGATGCCCAGAACATCATATGCGAAATATGACCGGGGGACGCCGTGACCATGGAACGGGGCCTGGTCTTCAATATCCAGAAATACTCCATCTCCGACGGCCCGGGCATCCGCACCACGGTCTTCCTGAAGGGGTGCCCGGCACGCTGCTGGTGGTGCCACAACCCCGAGAGCCAAGCCCCCGAGCCTGAGGCGACCGTCATGGCGAGCCGCTGCCTGGCCTGCGGGGAGTGTGTTGCGGCCTGTCCCCGGGGGATCATCGGCGACGGTAAACAGAGCCCGGCCGATTGCATCCTGTGCGGGGCGTGCGTGGAGGCCTGCCCCCCCGGCGCGCGCACCCTGGCCGGCACGGCGATGACCACGGCCCAGGTGCTGGCCGTTGTCATGCAGGACCGGGTCTTTTACGAGGAGTCGGGCGGCGGCGTCACCTTCTCCGGCGGCGAACCGCTCATGCAGTACGAGTTCCTGCGGTCGCTGCTTGCCGCCTGCCGCGAGCAGGGGATACGGACCGCGGTGGACACCGGCGGCTTTGCCCCCCGGGAGCACCTGCTGGAGATTGCCGGGTTGGCCGACCTGATCCTCTACGACCTGAAACTGATGGACGACCGGCGCCACCGCGAAGCCACCGGCCTGGGCAACCGCCTGGTGCTGGATAACCTGGCGGCCCTGGGACAGGCCCACGGGGCGATCTGGATACGGGTGCCCATCATCCCCGGCGTGAACGACGATATGGGTAACCTGGCGGCAACGGCCAGGTTGGCGGCCGGCATCCCCGGGGTGCGCCAGGTGAACCTGCTCCCGTTCCACCGGACCTGGCACGCCAAGCTCGGCCGCCTGGGGCGTGCCATGCCGGATAATGACACGGCAACGCCGTCCCGGGAGCGCATGGAAGAGGTGGCTGAGATATTTCGAGGCGCAGGACTGACGACAAGGATCGGAGGATAGGGTATGACCGGGCGGACAGAGGAGTTGCGGCGCAGGAGCCTGGAGGCCCGGCCGAGCATTTCCGCGGAGCGGGCGCTGCTGATCACGGAGTTTTACCGGGAGAACGAGGGGAAGTATTCGGTCCCGGTAACCCGGGCCCTGTCGTTTCTCCACATCTGCCGTCACAAGACCATTTGGCTGGGGGAGGGAGAACTGATCGTGGGCGAGCGCGGCCCCGCGCCCAAGGCCGTTCCCACCTACCCGGAGCTGACCTGCCACAGCCTGGATGACCTGCATATCCTGGATACCCGCCCCCTGACGAGTTACGCCGTACCGACGGAATGCCGCCAGGCCTACAAAAAGGTGGTGATCCCCTACTGGCGCGGCCGCTCCCTGCGGGACAAGATCTTTGCCCAACTGAAGCCCGAATGGCACGAGGCCTACGCCGCCGGCATCTTCACCGAGTTCATGGAGCAGCGGGCGCCGGGGCACACGGTCCTGGACGGCAAGCTCTATCAACGGGGGCTGATGGACTTCAAGACCCAGATCGCCGGTGAGATCGCCCGGCTCGATTTCACGAACGACCCCCAGGCGTGGCGCAAGCGTGAGCAGCTCACCGCCATGGATATCTCCTGCGACGCGGTCATCCTCTTTGCCGGGCGGCACGCCGAACTGGCCGAACGGCTGGCCGTTCAGGAGCATGATATGCAGCGCCGCCTGGAACTGCTGCGCATCGCCGAGGTCTGCCGCCATGTGCCGGCCCATGCGCCCCGGGACTTCCACGAGGCGCTCCAGGCCTACTGGTTCTGCCACCTGGCCATCATCACCGAGTTGAACGGCTGGGACTCCATGAGCCCCGGGCACCTGGACCAGCACCTCTTGCCGTTCTACGAGAAGGGGGTGGCCGAAGGGACATTGAGCCGGGACAGTGCCCGGGAACTCCTGGAGTGCTTCTTCGTCAAGTTCAACAATCACCCTTCTCCCCCCAAGGTAGGGGTGACGGCGGCCGAGAGCGGCACCTACACCGACTTCGCCAACATCAACCTGGGGGGCTGTTGCCGGACGGCTCCGACGGCTCCAACGAGGTGTCCCACCTCCTCCTGGACATCATCGACGAGATGCACCTGCTCCAGCCCAGCAGCAACATCCAACTCTCCCGCAAGTCCCCCGACGCCTTTCTCAGGCACGCCCTGCGGGTGATCCGCAACGGCTACGGCTTCCCCTCCATCTTCAACGCCGACAGTGTGGTGGAGGAACAGCTTCGCCAGGGGAAGAGCCTGGTGGACGCCCGGGCGGGCGGGTGCAGCGGCTGCGTCGAGGTGGGGGCCTTCGGCAAGGAAGCCTATATCCTCACCGGCTATTTCAATCTGGTGAAGCTTTTGGAATTGGCGCTGCACAGCGGCCTGGACCCGCGCACCGGCCGTCAGGTGGGGCCGCATACCGGCGCCCCGGCCGCGTTTTTCACCTTCGATGATCTGTACGTCGCTTTCGAGGGGCAGTTGCGCCACTTCATCGAGATCAAGCTGGCGGGCAACCAACTGATCGAGCAGATGTTCGCCGACCTCATGCCGGCTCCGTTCCTGTCGGTTTTGATCGACGACTGCATCAAGAAGGGACTGGACTACAATGCCGGAGGGGCCCGCTACAACAACACCTTCATCCAGGGGGTGGGGATCGGGAGCATCACCGACTGCCTGGCCGCCCTCAAGGAGCAGGTCTTCGATTCCGGCCGCCTGCCCCTGGCACTGCTCCTGGATTCCCTCAATTCGGATTTCGAGGGGCAGGAACTGCTCCGCCAGCGCCTGATCAACCGGACCCACAAGTACGGCAACGACGACGACTACGCCGACGATCTGATGCGCCGGGTCTTCGAGAGCTTCTTCGCCGCCGTGGACGGCCGGCCCAACAGCAAGGGGGGGCAGTATCGGGTGGAGATGCTTCCCACCACCTGCCACGTCTATTTCGGCTCGGTCGTGGGGGCCACCCCGGACGGCCGGCGGGCCGGCGTACCCCTCTCCGAAGGGATCTCGCCGGTCCAGGGGGCCGACCGCAACGGCCCCACCAGCGTCATCAAGTCCGCGGGCAAGATGGACCATATCCGCACCGGTGGCACCCTGCTCAACATGAAGTTCTCGCCGCATCTGGTGGCGGGGGAGGAGGGGATCGACAAGATGGCCAGCCTGGTGAGGGGCTATTTCCGCATGGACGGCCACCATGTCCAGTTCAACGTGGTGGGCGCCGAGACCCTGCGGGCCGCCCAGGCCGACCCGGAGAGCCACCGGGACCTGATCGTGCGCGTGGCGGGCTACAGCGACTACTTCTGCGACCTGTCCCGGGAGCTTCAGGACGAGATCGTTACCCGCACCGAGCACAATGTCCTGTAGGAGGAACCCTGCCTCCCCTTAAACGGGTGTGCCTATTAATTAAGCATGTGATGCTCAAAAAGCTGCCGTGGCGTACCCCTTCATGGCCGACAGTCAGGTCCTTACCCCCTGGTTGCCGGCCATGGGCATATGGGGCAGGCGTTATGGTACCTGAACCATAGCGTGGTCTCGGCCGGTTGCGTCCGTTCCGGCAGATGGTCACGTCGTTCCCGAATATCTGGCAAGCATTATGCTTGGAGGATCAGGGTAACGACACCCCACATCTGCGCGAGGAACTCACAATGACCACAGCAGCCCGCCCCGGATTGCTCGACGCGACCCTCAGCCATATCCTCACGGGCCACCCGGAGACCCTGCCGGTATTCGCCGATGCCGGCCTGGGGATGGTGGCGGACGAGAGGCTCCGCGCTTCCTTCGGCACGGTGGTGACCCTGCGCACCCTGCTCAAGGCCCGGGATCTCAACGCCGCGCTTTTCTGCCGTCGTCTGGACGAGACCATCGCCGAGACCGCCCGCACGGCGCGCAGGCAGGCGGTTCCGACAACGACGGGCACCCCCCTCAATCTGTTCGCCCTGCTCCCCTGTCCGCTTAAAGTCCCCGTGGAGGAGGCCTTCGAGGCATACCTGGAGACCCTCCCCCGGGAGGAACGGGCTTCCTTCACCTACTGTCTGGAAGGGAACGCCAACCACGATATGGATTATTACGCCCTGGTGGAGCATTTCGAATCCATCGACGATATGCCGGACATCATCGTCACCCCGGGCTTCAACAGTTTTTTCCACCGGCCGTTCGTGGAGCGCTTCATCAAGCCGGGCCTGTTCACCAGCGTTTCCACCTTTGCCGGCGATCGCCACCTGGCGCGGCTGGGGGTGCTCGACCCCCAGGGGCAGTACACCATGCTGGCCACGAACCTGCTGGTGATGGTGGTCGATCATGACCGCCTGGGCGACCGGCCGGTTCCCGCAGCCTGGCGGGACCTGCTGGATGCGGTGTACCACAAGAGCATCGCCATCCGCGGCAACCACGACGGCTCCTTCTGCGAGACCCTGCTGTTGACGATCCACAAGGAGTTCGGCCTGGACGGGGTGTTCCGCTTGGGGGAAAATGTTCGCTACGGCTGGCACCCCTCCCGCATGGTCAAGGCCGCCGGCACCGGCAACCCGGATGCGCCGGCCATAAGCACCATGCCCTACTTCTTCGCCCGGCACCTGAAGGAGAAAAAGGGGGTCAGCATTATCTGGCCGCAGGACGGAGCCCTGGTCAGCCCGGTGACCATGCTGGTCAAGAGCGAAAAACGGGAGGCGCTGCAACCGCTGATCGATTTCCTGGCCGGACCGCAGGTGGCCGCAATCTGCGCCGAGGCCTCGTTCCCGGCGGTCCATCCCGACGTGGACAATCGCCTGCCGGATGATGCCGCATTCAAGTGGGTCGGCTGGGAGTACGTGAAAAACCACGACATCAAGGCCATGCTGGCGGAGATCAACGCCACCTTTCTCCATGGCTTCACCGGGGGCGGGGCATGAGGCTCGTCACCGTGGCCGGCCCCCCCTCGTCGGGCAAGACCTCTGTCATCATCAAGGCTGCCGAGGCGCTGCAAGGGGAGGGGATCACGGTGGGGGTCGTCAAGTTCGACTGCCTCTCCACCGGCGACCAGGGGCTGTACGAGCGCCGCGGCATCGCGGCGAAGACCGGCCTGTCCGGCAGCCTCTGCCCGGACCACTTCTTTGTCAGCAATATCCAGGAATGTCTGCAATGGGGCGAGCAGAGCGGTTTCGACCTGCTGATCTCCGAGAGCGCCGGCCTGTGCAACCGCTGTGCGCCCCACATCAAGGACGTGTGCGCGGTCTGCGTGATCGATAACCTGAGCGGGGTGGAGACGCCGCGCAAGATCGGGCCGATGCTCAAAATGGCGGACATCGTGGTGGTCACCAAGGGGGACATCGTCTCCCAGGCCGAGCGGGAGGTGTTCGCCTACCGGGTGCGCCAAGTCAATCCGGGCGCGGTCATCATCAACGTCAACGGCCTCACCGGCCAGGGGGGGTACGAGCTGGGGCGGCTGCTGTCCGCCGCGGAGGAGACGGCTTCCCTCACCGGCAGGCTGCTGCGCTTTACCATGCCCGCGGCGCTCTGCTCCTACTGTCTCGGCCAGCGCCGCATCGGCAGCGATTACCAGATGGGCAACGTCAGGAAGATGGATTTTTCCTAAAGGGGATATAATTGTGCAGGCGATCAAATATGCAAATCATGGCGTAGGGGCGCACGGCAGTGCGCCCCTACAATTAGCCGCCGGAACAATATGACAATCAGTCACGACACCACATCCTACAGCACCCTGCCGAGCGGCGAACTTTTGCGCAGATACCCCTATGCCGGGGATTTCTTCACCTCCCTGGGACTGGCGCCGCCCCCGGCCGCAGAGTCGGTGGCAGCCTATTTCAGCCGCATCCCGCCCGAGGTGCTTGAGGACCTGGGGATGGAACGCCGGGAGTTGGGGGAGCGGTTCGCCGCCTTCATGGCCCTGTTGGCCTCGCTCCAGGAAAAACGTACCGGCCCGGCCATCGACTCCATCACCATCCAGGGGGGCGTGGACAAGAGCGGCACTGCCGAAGGGTTCGTGCTGACCGTGGCGCCGGGGGAGGTGGTCTCCATCGTCGGCCCCACCGGCTCCGGCAAGAGCCGTTTCCTGGCCGATATCGAATGGATGGCCCAAGGGGATACGCCCACCAGGCGCCGGGTGCTGATCAACGGCGCCGTGCCCGACCCGGCCCGCCGTTTCTCCCTGGAGCACAAGTTGGTGGCCCAGCTCTCCCAGAACATGAATTTCGTCATGGACCTGAGCGTGGAGGAATTCATCGCCATGCATGCCGAGAGCCGCATGGTGAACGACGTGGCCGGGATCACCCGCACCATCATCGCAAAGGCCAATGAACTGGCCGGGGAACAGTTCTCGCCCCAGACCCCGGTCACGGCACTGTCCGGCGGCCAGTCGCGGGCACTGATGATCGCCGATACCTCCTGCCTCAGCACCTCGCCCATCGTGCTCATCGACGAGATCGAAAACGCCGGTATCGACCGGAAACGCGCGGTGCGGACCCTGGTTGACGAACGGAAGATCGTGCTCATGGCCACCCACGACCCGATTCTGGCCCTCATGGGGGACCGGCGTTTGGTATTCAAGAACGGCGGCGTGCGTGCGGTCATCGCCACCACGCCTGCCGAGCGGGCCAACATGGCCGCCTTCGAGGAGATGGACGCCCGCCTGACCGCCGTGCGCAACGCCCTGCGCAACGGAGAACTGATCGATCGCGTCTGATGCCCGCACGCCGGGCTGTATGGCCCGCACCAGCCAACCGTGCTCCGAACGCTCCGACTTCCAACCCCGGCGGCGGTGTGCCCCGGGGTTTTTCCCTGCCCGACGAGAGACCGCCCGTGCCGGATTATGCGGCACCTGCCCATATTTTTGCCTGTCGTTATATTTTATTGGATATAACGATAGAGTGCGTTGCTGTGTAACCGTTCAATATCACATTGATAAATTTTGTTGAGACTGTTGGCATGTGTTGTGTAATGGGTTCGTGCAACGGGGCCGCGGTAACGTCGCCAGATAAGGCGGCGGCCCCTTGTTGGTTGTGCCGTCAATGGTTGCCGGGCAAATCGTTATATAATTTTATACATAATGATTGCAGGAAAGGGGAACCGTATGGAGATCAATGCCCGTAAATTCGACGACATCGCCCGCACCATCTTTGCCCCCGCCTATCCGCTGCTGGCCGGGCAGATCATTGAACGGACCCGGGTCACCAGGGGGCTCTGCCTCGACCTGGGAAGCGGGGGCGGCTACCTGGGGCTGGCCCTGGTGGAAAAGAGCGACCTGCAGGTATGCCTCCTGGACGAGTCCGGGGAGATGCAGCGCATCGCCGAGGCGAACATCACGGACCGGGGGCTGGCCGACCGCGCCTGGGCCGTCAAGGGGGACGTACATAGCATCCCCCTGCAGGACGGCTGCGTCGATCTCGTGGTCAGCCGCAGCTCGCTCTTTTTCTGGAACGACCTGGTGCGGGCCTTCGGGGAGATCGACCGGGTCCTGGCGCCGGGTGGGCATGCCTACGTGGGGGGCGGATTCGGCTCCCGCGAGGTGCGGGACCGGATCGTGAGCCGCATGCGGGAGCGGACGCCCGACTGGCAGCCCAAATACAACCAGTATCGGGAAGACGGCCGGTACGTCGGGAGCGTGCGCGCCGCCGGGATCAGTGATTTCAGGGCGACGCGGGATGAGAGCGGCTTCTGGATAACGTTCCAAAAAACGTGGCAACAGCAACAACGGCCCAAAGCGGCATGAAACTCGTATCCCATGGCGGATCGCACGGGATGCGCGAGCGCCGGAACAGCATGGGGAGGGATGACAATGAAAGACATGATGCCGAATACGAAAGAGAAAATCTATGGCGCCGAGTACGTGACCCGCCAGGTGACGGTGTCGGGCAGGGTCAACCAGCCGTTGGTCCTGACGGTGGATGACCTGAGGAAGATGGAGGGGGCCGAGGTTGCCGGGCTCACCATGATCTGCGGCACCGGCAGGAAAAAGGGGGTGATCGACAGCTACCGGGGGGTGCTGCTCAGCGCGGTCCTGGACCGGGCCGACATCATCCTGCGGGAACATCATTCCCCCAACTGGACCTACGTCACCCTGGCGTCCAGCGACGGGCACTGGGCGCTCTTTTCCTGGCACGAGATCTTCAACAGCCCGGTGGGAGAGCGGGCCGTGGTGGTCTTTGAGAGAAACGGCCTGCCGCTGGACGAAAAGGAAGGGGAGATCGGCTTCATCTCGGGCAACGATGGCCGGACAGGCCCGCGCCGCCTCCGCTACCTGCGGCACATCGGCGTGCACGAACTTGCCCGGCCCGAGGAGTGACCAAGGCTGTGGAAGCAGAACACATGCAGGTGAAAGGAGTTGGCACCATGGAAGACAATCTGCTGGACGAGTCGATTCCCTCGATCATTGCCCACTATCCCGAGACGCGGGATCTGTTTGTAAACCAGGGGTTCGGGGAGTTGCTGGAGAGCGAGGTGGCCGGGTTGATCCCGCTCAAGAGCGCGCTCCAGGTCCGCGGCCTCAACAGCGACCTGTTTCTGGAACAGGTGGCGCGGGAACGGTCCGGTACCGGGTTCTCCTGCGGCGAGCCGGAGCAGGTTCAGGAGGGGGATTATGGCGGGCTGGACCTGTTCGCCAGCTTTCCCTGCCCGCTGAAAGTGCCCCTGGAGGGAGCCCTGCGCACGCTTCTGGATGGCCGGCACCAGGCAGGGCGGCCCCTGGTGAGTTCCCTGGACGGCTGCAACCAGCTCCGCTTCAACGATGTGGCCGGCGAGGTGACGGACCTGGCCGTGCTGCCGGACGTGATCGTCTCCTCCGGCATCAACAGCCTGCTCTCCCACGCTTTCCGCCGTCGCTTCATCGACACCGGCGCCTTCCGCCGCTGGCCTGACCGCGCCGTCAATCCGCGCTTGGCAGGGCTCGGTCTCGACGACCCCGACGGTTTTTACCGGGTGATCGCCGTCAACCTGTTCGTGTTTGCCGTGGACAAGTCCCGCATCGGCTCCCTGCCGGTTCCCCGGAGTTGGGCGGAACTGCTCAACCCCCTGTATGCCGGCACGGCGGCCATGTGCGCCCATGGGGAGTGGTTCAACGAAAGCGTGCTGGTGGCACTGCATGCCCTGTACGGCGACGACGGCCTCAAGAGCCTGGGGCGCACGGTCCGGTACGGCATGCACCCCTCCCAATTTGCGAAACACCTGGGAAGCGGCAGGCCCGAGACGCCGGCCCTGGCCATTGTACCGCTGTTCTTCGCCAGGACCGCCAAGAGCCAGGACGATATGGAGATCGTCTGGCCACGGGAAGGGGCCCTGGCGGCGCCGCTCTTCATGCTGGCCAAGGAGCGGAGCCGGGAGCGGTTGGCCGATGTGACCGACTTCTTCGACGGGGCAGGGGTTGCCCACATTTGCAGCGGCGCCTTTTTCCCCGCCCTGCATCCCCAGGCCCCCGCCGTGGGGTCGGTCAACGCCCCCATCAACTGGTTCGGCTGGCAGTACCTGCGGGACAACGACCCCGAGGAGCTTCGGCACCGCACCCTTGCCCTGTTCACCGCTGCCCACCGCGCGGCCCATGGTACGTCGTAACGGCTGATGCAACCCGTTGCCCCCGTCAAAGGGGGGGCTTCAAAATACTTCAAGGCCGCATTCTTTCCCGAATGCGGCCTTGGCGTTTCAGCAGCTTTCCTCCTCGATCTGCTCCAACAGCTCCAGGGCTTCCTGGTCGTCGTAGGTCTCGAAGAGTTCCCTGATGTTATTGATGTAGGAATGGATCAGGAACAGCTCGTCGAGGCAGCGGCCGCTGGTCTTGTCCGGCACCCCCACGCTGTCCAGTTTTCCCTTGAACATCTCCCAGAAGGGATTGGTCTTTTCCGGGTCGTCGATGTGCCGCCGCAGCATGGTCATGAGCACCCGGGAATTCTCGTCCCCGTTGATGCCGATAAACGATACGTAGCGGTCAGGTTTTGTTGCGGTTGCCATGAATCCTTCCTTTCAAATCATTCATTTTGGACATTTGCCACAGAGCCGCAGAGACTCTGCGGCCTAACCGTCGTTTGGGGTTTCATCACTCTTCGATGCCATCCAGCTTAAGGGCAAACGTCAGGTCCAGTCCGGCCAGGGGATGGTTGCCGTCCAGGGTCACTTCGGTGTCGGTGATTCCGGCGATCAGCATGACCCGTTCCCTGCCGCCTGAAAAGCCGATGCTGAGTTTTTGACCAACCCTGATCTCTTTTTCAGCGGGAAAATGTGCCCGGTCCACCCGGATGATGTTCTCCGGCAACCGCGGTCCGTAGGCCTCGGCGGCCGGGATCAGGATGTTGGCCGTCTCTCCCACGGCCATGCCGATCACGGCCCGTTCCAGGGCCGGAAAGACCTGATCCTGGCCGATGGTGAAGACAAGCGGTTCTTCGTCCGGCGTGCTGTGGAAGATGCGGCCGTTGTCGAGGGTCCCGATGTAGTGGACCGCTACCGTGCTGCCCTGTTGTGCGCGTACCATGTCTACCTCTTGCAGGAAGTTTTTCTGTTGCAACGGCACAGAGGCATGCAACATGCCGGCCGAGACGCGCCCTGAATACGAAATCGGCCCGCGGCCCTGCCGGGAAGGGTGCCGCATAATCCGGCACCTGTGCAGGTTTTAGCCAGCAGTTCATACCCCTGTCACGCCTCTTTGGAGTGTTGTTTCCGTGTATCTGTCTGATATGCATAAGAAATATTATTGGTGCTGTTTTGGCATATGTTGTGTAATTACATATATAACGATCGGGAGCGTTGGGATGTGGGTACATGAACTCCACCGCAACGTAGTCACGGTACGGAAGGCGACAAAGGGGTCCGTGCGGTGCACGCGGTAGTGCGCTGCCGTTATTTAAGTAACGGCGTTGCCATGCATGAATGGGGCGCCTGTTTCGTCTGTAGACAAAATTCATACGCCCCGGCGCGGCTGCGCGGGCACAAGGAGAGCAACATGAGACAGGTAGCCATCTACGGCAAAGGCGGCATCGGTAAATCGACCACAACCCAGAACACGGTGGCCGGCTTGGCCACCCTCGGCAAAAAGGTCATGATCGTGGGGTGCGACCCCAAGGCGGATTCCACCCGCCTGATCCTTCACGCCAAGGCGCAGGACACGGTCATGGACCTGGTGCGGGATAAGGGAACCGTTGAGGACCTGGACCTGGATGAGGTCATGAAGGTCGGGTTCATGGACATCAGGTGCGTGGAGTCGGGCGGACCGGAGCCGGGCGTGGGATGCGCCGGCCGGGGGGTCATCACCGCCATCAACTTCCTGGAGGCGGAAGGCGCCTACACCGACGACCTGGATTTCGTTTTTTACGACGTCCTCGGCGACGTTGTCTGTGGCGGGTTTGCCATGCCGATCCGGGAGAACAAGGCCGAGGAGATCTACATCGTCTGCTCCGGCGAGATGATGGCCATGTTCGCCGCCAACAACATCGCCAAGGGTATCCTCAAATATGCCACCACCGGCAGGGTGCGCCTGGCCGGCCTGATCTGCAACTCCCGCAAGACCGACCGGGAGGCCGACCTGATCGAGGCCCTGGCCGCCAGAATGGGTACCCAGATGATCCACTTCGTGCCCCGGGACAATCAGGTGCAGCGGGCGGAACTGCGGCGCATGACGGTCATCGAATACTCCCCGGACCATCCCCAGGCGGCCGAGTACAAAACCCTGGCCCAGAAGATCATCGACAACAAGATGCTGGTCATTCCGCGCCCTCTGGACATGGACGAGTTCGAGGATCTCCTGATGGAGTTCGGCGTCATGGAGGCGGATGACGAGGAAAACGTGGGCAAAAGCGAGGCCATGGCAGCCTGATGCGTCCACAAACGGCCGGGGAAAGGAGGCTCCATGAAAGTTGCTTTCACGACGTCGAACGGTGTCGCAATAGACGAGAATTTTCGCAAGTCCACCAGCTTCACCGTCTGGGACGTGGGACCGGACGAGGCTTACTACGTCACCACGGTGCGGATCGCCGAAGACGCGGGAGGTGAAGACGACCGGATCGCCGCCCGCGTCACGGCGCTCAGCGGCTGCTCCATCGTGTGTGCCCGGGAAATCAGCGGGCCGGCGGCGGCCAAGCTGGTGGCCAACAATATCCACCCCATGAAGAGCGGTGCCACCTCCTCGGTGGAGGAGGTCATCGACAGGCTGAAAGACGTGCTGCGCGGGACGCCGGCCCCCTGGATACGCAAGGCCCAGATCATGGACGCCGCCGGTGAAGGGTAGGCCTGCTCCGTTATCCGGGCGCCGGGCCGCCCCATTCATGCAGGAGGGCGTGCCGCTCCGCCGCATGAATGGTTAAATTATCCTCATATTTTCAAATTGATAGAATGATTGTCGTAATGAGAATAGCCGGGCCTGGTCGCGGTAACGTGCTGAAACATCAACATGATAAGGGGTGTGGCGGCGTGGGCGCCGCACCGGCGGTTGTCCGGATTGTAGGCACTATCGTGTGATAGTGCCTATCAATTATGAAAGATCCTCTATAACGGTCGGAAGGCCTTTTGTAAAACATATAGTTATTACAGATATTTGAAGTGTTGTGGCCTTTTGGCACGTATCGTGTAATATTACCTCCCATATTCCTCGTCCGGGCGGCGCATTCCGCAATAGTGCCGTTGATGGTGCGGCGACGGTGCGGTGCAGGTACCCGGTAAAGCGCCCATTTTCCCCGGCGCTGGGCGGGGAGCACGGCGTGACATTGGCCGGCTCGCGTAGGAATGCGCTTTACATGAGAAGCGATCCTTGTATAATGCGGGACAGAACGGTACACAATTCCGAGCCTGCCACCGCTGCGGTTCCGGTGCGCACACGAGGTGTGGTGGATTTATGAAAACTTCTCGCAACGACAGTAAACTGGGACTCTCCGGGGCCGTCTGGCTCAACAAGGAAGACCGGAAGTTCCTGGGGGGCGACCGGATCAGCCTGCTGGAGCAGATCGGCGAACTGGGCTCGATCACCAAAGCCGCGAAGGCGGTGGGGGTCAGTTACAAGACCGCCTGGGACCTGGTCAACATGATCAACAATCTGGCCGACAAGCCGCTGGTTGACCGGTTGACCGGCGGCAAGGGGGGCGGGGGGACCACCCTCACCGCCGAGGGGAAGAAGGTCCTGCAGGAATTCCAGATCATCCAGGAGGAACACCGCAAATTCCTCGACAACATTGCCGGCAAACTGGGCGATGCCAACAATCTGTATCAACTGCTGAGGAGGATTGCCATGAAAGTCAGCGCCCGCAACGTATTTGCCGGAACCGTGGCCCGGATCGTCATCGGCGCGGTCAATACCGAGGTGGAGCTGACCCTCAAGGGAGGGGCGACCATCGCGGCCATCGTCACCAACGGCGCCATGGACAACCTGGATCTGCAGGTGGGGAAAGATGCCTATGCCATCATCAAGTCCAGTTCGGTCATCGTCGGAACCGACCTGCACGACGCCAAGCTCAGCGCCCGGAACCTGATGTGCGGTACGGTGACCAAGATCATCGAGGGACCGGTCAGCGCCGAGGTGGATGTGGAGGTGGGGGGCGGAAATACCGTCAGCGCCGTCATCACCCATGAGAGCAGCAGAAACCTGGGGCTGGTGGTCGGCGGCCACGCCTGCGTCATCTTCAAGGCATCCAGCGTCATTCTTGGCGTGAGCTGAGAAACACTTCCCGGATACTCCGGGCGCGCAGGGGGCATAACCCATGAGGGGCAGCAGCTGAAGTGCCCCTTTTTCGTGAATTACGTTATGTTTACAGCCATATAGCGAACAATACGGGGAGGGCGCCATGCTTGCCTGCCTGCCCGACGGGGAGATCGAACGCTTCATCGACGAGGATCTTCCCTACGGCGATCTGACCACCCATCTGCTCGGCATCGGCAATCAGCCGGGCGTCATAACGTTTGCCACCCGCGAGGAAACCACCCTCTGCTGTACCGAAGAGGCGGCCCGGGTGCTGGAGAAGTGCGGTTGCCGCGTCTTGGCCCTTGAACCGAGCGGCATGTGCTGCGTCCCCGGCGCCGTCTTTCTTACCGCCACGGGACCGGCACAGGCCCTGCACGCGGGGTGGAAGGTCGCCCTGAACCTGCTGGAGTACGCCTCGGGCATCGCCTCGCGGACCGCCCGGATCGTCGAGGCGGCCAGGGCGTCCATGCCGGGCATTGCCGTGGTCACCACCCGCAAGTCCTTTCCCGGCACCAAAAAGGTCGCCATCAAGGCCGTCTGTGCCGGCGGGGCTCTACCCCATCGCCTGGGGCTGTCGGAAACCGTGCTGGTGTTCAAGCAGCACACCGCCTTTCTGGGGGGGCTGGACGCGTTCCTGAAGAATGTGGCCGGCCTGCGGGCCCGGGCGCCGGAAAACAGGATCATCGTCGAAGCGGATGACGCCGACGAGGCGCTCCGCATCGCCCGGGCCGGGGTCGATGTGATCCAGGTGGATAAACTGCCACCCGCGGCGTTGCGCCAACTGGTCGCCGACATCCGCTCGGTGGACCCGGCGGTGAAAATCTCCGCGGCAGGGGGCATCAACGAGGGAAACGTGGCCCAGTACGCCGCAAGCGGCGTGGACATCATCGTCCTGTCGTCGGTCTACTTCGGCAAACCCGCGGACATCGGCGTTACAATTCAACCGGCTTGATGTAAACACCAACTACAGAAAGGAAACGAATAATGAAAAAGTTTACAACCATGCTCCTTGTTATTGTTTTGACAGCTGTCTCCCTTGCGACATCCGCCCTTGCCGGCGAGGTCAGCATCACTGCCGCCGCCGACTTGCAGTATGCCATGAAGGACATTATCGCGGCATTTGAGGCCAGGAATCCGGGCGACAAGGTTAATGTCGTATTCGGCTCGTCCGGTAAGGCTCTTTCGCAGATTGAAAACGGCGCGCCGTACGATATCTTCTTTTCAGCCGACATAGGCTATCCGCAAAAATTGAAGAAATCCGGTGCGGCCATCTCCGAACCCAAGCCTTATGCCATTGGCCGCATTGTACTATGGGCGACGAAAAGGAGCGGCATCGATGTGAACAAAGGAATCAATGCCTTGTTTGACCCGAAGGTCAAAAAGATCGCCATAGCCAATCCTCTGCATGCACCCTACGGCAGGATCGCCCAGGAGGTTATGGAACACTACAAAGTATATGACAAGGTTAAGAGCAAAGTGGTGCTCGGCGAGAATATTCAGCAGACCGCTCAGTTCATCCAGAGCGGCGCGGCCGATATCGGATTCGTGGCTTACTCCCTGGCCCTGTCCCAGACCATGTCCAAAGAAGGGAATTATTTTCTGCTTCCCGCCACGGCCCACAAGGAAATCATTCAGGGCTACGTGCTGCTGAAGCCGGCTGCCAAGAATGCCACGGCGGCAAAATTCGAGAAATTTACGGCGTCCTCCGAGGCGCGGACCATCTTTAAGAGATACGGATTCGTACTGCCCAATGAATAAGATTGCAGCAACCATAACGGCTGTCACCCGCAACGACTCCCTCTGTTTCGTGGAGACACGGGCGGGTGACATCCCGTTTGCCCTGCTTCTTTTTGACATGAAACCGGAGTTGTGCGAAGGGAGCGCGGTCTGGCTGCTCTTCAAGGAGAGCGAGGTGGACGTGGCCAACCGCCTGGGGGGGGCACCAGTTTCAGTAATGTGTTCGATGCGCGGGTGACCGCCATCAAGCGCGGCATGATCCTCTCGCAGATCACCCTTGTGTGCGCGGCGGGCCGGATAGACAGCCTCTTCACGACTCGGGCGCTGGAACACATGGGGGTGGAACCCGGGACCGAGGTGGATGTTATGATCAAGGCCAGTCAGATCGCCTTGGAGGCGCGCCATGTCGATTGATGTTGCACCTTTCATCCTGACTCTGAAACTTGCCGCCCTCACTACCGTCATCCTGTACCTCCTTGGCCTGCCGACAGCCTGGTTTCTGGCCCGGACGACCATCAGGTGCAAGCCGGTTCTGGAAGCGGTTCTGGCCCTGCCGCTGGTGCTGCCGCCATCGGTGCTCGGCTTCTACTTTCTGCTGGCCTTCAGCAAAACGGGATTCCTTGGCGGCCCATGGGAACGAATGTTCGGCCACCAGTTGGCCTTCAGTTTCGACGGCCTGGTGATCGGCTCGGTGATTTTCAGTCTGCCGTTCATGGTGCACCCGCTCCAGGCCGGATTTTCCAGCGTCCCGCGCAATTTGAGCGAAGCAAGCTATACCTTGGGCAAGTCGCATTTTGAAACCCTCTTTCGCGTTATCCTGCCGGCCATGAAGAGTTCCCTGCTCACCGGAGGGGTGCTGGCTTTCGCTCATACGGTGGGCGAATTTGGGGTCGTGCTTATGATCGGCGGTAGCATCGATGGGCAGACGAAGGTTGCCTCCATCGCCATCTATGATCTGGTCGAATCGTTAAACTACCATTCGGCGCATATTTATGCGGCGATCCTGTTTGTCTTCTCGTTCGCCATCCTGCTCACGGTTTACACTGTCAACAAAAGATTGGATGTGCGATGATCAGTCTGTCGGCTACGAAGAAACTGGTGGGCGCGGAGGGGCCGTTCGAGTTGGATGTGGAAGTGGTTGTGGAGCCCGGCAGCCTGATGACTCTGTATGGGAAATCGGGCAGCGGCAAGACGACGCTGCTGCGAATGCTGGCAGGCTTGGATACGCCTGTGTCGGGGCACATCGAGGTCAACGGGCGTGTTTGGTTCGACAGCGCGGCCGGGATCAATCTGTCGCCCCAGAAGCGAAGTGTCGGGCTGGTCTTCCAGGATTATTCGCTGTTCCCTACCATGACCGTACGCGAGAATCTGGGGTATGCCCAAGCGCGGCGAGACAACGCGAGAATCGATGAAATACTTGCCTTGACCGGTTTGGTCGAACTACAGGGCCGGTATCCCTCCGCCCTTTCCGGCGGACAGCAGCAGCGGGTCGCTTTGGCACGAGCCATCGTGCGGGAACCGGAAATCCTGCTCTTGGACGAACCGCTTTCCGCCCTCGACGGTGCGACCCGGTCCCATCTCCAGGACGAGATTCTTTGCATCCACAAGCAGCTTGGTTTGACCACCATTCTTGTTTCTCACGACAAACAGGAGGTGTTTAAACTCTCCGATACCGTCGCGGTCATCGAGCAGGGCAGGATCGTCCGGCACGGCAACGCCCTTGAGGTCTTTCTGGGGCAGATCACTTCCAACAAATTCTCTTTCGTCAGTACGATTCTCAGTATCCGGCAGGTGGATGCCGTGTATCTGGCCATAATCGGGGCGGGGAACGAGTTGGTGGAGGTGGTGCTCAGCGAAAACGATATCCGGGAAATGAAAGTTGGCGATGAAGTGCTGGTCGCCTCAAAGGCTTTCAACCCGATAGTCATGAAATTATAAGCTTCCATAAACCTGGTTGCAGGGGCAGCAGGCTCTTCGCGGCCATCAAGGCCTCGGCATTTCGCCGGCTCGAATGATTATCCCGCAAGTAGGGATTGACAGCCGCCCTTGTTTTAAGGTAATTTACCCACCGCTGAAGCGTTGCTGGACTGCCTGTAGCGAAAAACACCTCTCAAACCCGCATCAAATAACGCTTTGTTGCGCCAATTAGTTGCCATCTTAGCTCAGTCGGTAGAGCAATTGATTCGTAATCAATAGGTCGCCGGTTCGATTCCGGCAGATGGCTCCACCTATCATTGACAGGCACTCCCGTGATGCGGCGAGTGCCTGTTGCATAAAAAACACCGTGAAATGGACCAGAGGTCGTGTCGGTATGGTGAAATGTCGGTTGCTTTCGTTTGCGCTCGTCGTCTGCCTGCTCTGGGCGGCACGCGCCCCCGCCGAGGAGGCGCGCTCCAAACCCCAGGCCCAGGGCCGCATCGGCAAGAAGATCACCTATCCCGCGTCCCGGGGGGATGTGGTCTTCGATCACGATATGCATGTGGACGAACTCAAGGGGGAATCGTGTGCCCCCTGCCATCGCAAGAACGGTCCCATGGGCAAGGATACCCTGGCCCGCTTCGACGCCCGCATAGCCCATTATTTCTGCAAGGGTTGCCATCGGGAGCGGGGGCGGGGCCCTACGGAGTGCCACGGGTGCCACAAGGTCCAGACGAAATAGCGCTCCGGCCCGGTAAATCCTCAAAAAAAGACTTGCTTCTCCATGGCTTGCTGTGGTACAAAAACAAAAAAGTTGTTCACTAGAAAGTGAGCTCGCAAGGCTCACTTTTTTTTTGCGAGATTTTATATGAGTACTGTCAAAGGCGATGTTTGCGGGCAAGTAACCGAAATTGCCCTGCCCATTCTGGAGTCCCTCGGCATGGAACTGGTCGATGTGGAGTTCGTCAAGGTAGGGCGCGATAGCGTGCTGCGGCTTTTTATCGACAAGGATGGCGGCATCGGCCTGGACGACTGCGCCGACGTCAGCCGGGAGTTGTCGGCGGTCCTGGACGTGGAAGACATCATCCCCGGCCACTACTCCCTGGAGGTCTCTTCCCCCGGCCTGGACCGGCCCCTCAAGAAGCCGGCCGACTACGAGCGCTTTACCGGCCGGCTGGTGAAGGTGCGCACCTTCGAAGCGCTGCCGGACGATGCCGGCAACAAGCGCAAGACCTTTACGGGTCGGCTGGAGGGGTTGGTGGACGGCAACGTGGTCATCAGGCTCACCGAGGGGCAGTCCGCCTCGATTCCGCTGGAGAAGGTGGCCAAGGCCAATCTGGAATTCGAATTTTGATCCATTTTTTTCATATACACCGGTAAGGAGAAGCAATCGTGGATACGAACATCAATCTCAAACATGCCATCGAACAGATCGTCAAGGAAAAGGGTATCGACCGGCAGGTGGTCATGGAGGCCATGGAGCAGGCGGTGTTGACCGCCGCCAACAAGAAGTACCGCAATACGCGGGACCTTGAGGCCCATTACAATCCTGACTCGGGCGAGGTGGAGCTGTTTGAGTTTGTAACCGTGGTGGAGGAGGTGCAGGACTCCTACAAGGAGATCGACCTCGAAGAAGCCCGCGAGATCGATCCCGATGTGGAGGTCGGCGACTCCCTGGGGGAGCGGCTCGACGCCACCGGGTTTACGCGCATCGCCGCCCAGACCGCCAAGCAGGTCATCATCCAGAAGGTGCGCGAGGCGGAGCGGGAGACCATCTTCAACGAGTACAGCGACCGCCAGTGGGAGATCATCACCGGCATGGTGCGGCGCTTCGAGAAGGGCGAACTGCTGGTTGACCTGGGGCGTGCCGAGGCGGCTCTTCCGGCCAAGGAGCAGATGCCGCGGGAGGTCTACCGTCCGGGCGACCGCATCCGCGCCATCATCACCGAGATCCGCATGACCACCAAGGGGCCGCAGATCATCCTCTCCCGCACCCATCCCAGCATGCTGGCCAAGCTGTTCGAGCTCGAGGTGCCCGAGATCGCCGAAGGCATCGTGGAGATCAACGCCGTGGTGCGCGATCCGGGCAGCCGCGCCAAGATCGCCGTATCCTCCAACGATTCGGATGTGGACCCGGTCGGCGCCTGCGTCGGCATGCGGGGCGCCCGCGTCCAGAACGTGGTATCGGAACTGCGGGGCGAAAAGATCGACATCATCCCCTGGTCCGAGGATATTGCCCGCTTTGCCTGCAACGCCCTGTCCCCGGCCCAGGTTTCCAAGGTGTTCGTGGATGAGGACAACCGGGTGCTGGAAATCGTCGTGGCCGACGACCAGCTCTCCCTGGCCATCGGCAAACGGGGCCAGAACGTCAGTCTTGCGGCCCGCCTGACCGGCTGCCGCATCGACATCAAGAGCGAATCCAAGGCCGCCGAGGCCGAGTTGGCCCAGTTCGCCTCCTTCGACGGCACCAAGTTGGAAGGGGAGCCGGAGGCCGATGAAGCGGCCGAAGGCGCCGAGGTTGTCGAAGGCGCTGAAGTTACCGAAACTGTCGAAGCCGGGGCCGCCGATGCCGCGGTTGTGGCGGATGCCGAAGAAAAGCCGGCGGAGTAGCGTACCGGGATGGCCCGCCAGGATGGTGGAGAAAAACCGCAGCGCAGTTGTCTTGCGTGCCGCGAAACCAGGGACCGGGACCGCCTGATCCGTTTCGTGCTCTCGCCGCAGGGGGAAGTGGTGCCGGACCTGGACGCCAAGCTGCCCGGCAGGGGCGCCTATACCTGCGTCAATGCCGCATGCCTGGCCGCTGCGGTCAAGCATCGCCAGTTCGGCCGCGCCTTCAAGCGTGAGGTGGCCGTGCCCGCTCCCGACGAGATGACCGCCTGGGTGGCAAAGCTGTTGCTCGAACGGGTCATGGGGTACGTCGCCCTGGCCAACAAGGCCGGCAAGATCGTTGCCGGCGGTTCCATGGTGGGCGATGCGCTGAAAAGCAAGAACAAGCCGGGGCTGGTCCTGGTGGCCCGGGATGTTTCCGAGGGCATCGGAGAGAAGATCGAAGCCCAGGCGGCCGGCAACGGCGTGCCCTGTCTGCGGGTTCTGACAAAGGACGATTACGGCGCCCTGCTCGGCAAGGCGCCGCGTAGTGCGCTTGGTATCAAATCGAGTGGTTTTGTTGCGCAACTTTTGAAATCTATTGAACGATATAGAAACTTCCTGGGGGAGGTGCAGTAAGTATGAGCAAGATACGCGTGAGCAATCTGGCGGAAAAATTGGGTGTAGATGCCCGTGAGACCCTTGCCAGGCTCAAAGAGATCGGGGTTGAGGCCAAATCGGCGGCCTCCCTGGTCGAAGAGGATGCCGTCAAGAAGCTGCTGACGCCTCAGCCCAAGGAAAGCAGTGCCGGCACCGAAGAGGTGCGGGTCACGACCAACATCATCAGGCGCCGCGCCAAAGCCGTTCCGGCCGCGCCGGTCGAGGAAGCGCCGGCTCCGGTGGCCGCCGCCCCGACAACGCCCGCAGCTCCGGCCCCGGTCGCTGCTGTTCCCGCTGCCGCCGCCGTTGTGGAGCCGGAAAAGAAGCCGGAACCGGCCCCGGCCCCCAAGGCCCCGGTGGCCCAGCCCCCCGAGCCGGAGGCCGCTGCTCCCCGTGAAGTGCCGCCCGCACCGACCCCGACCCCGGCCGCCGCTGCGGAGCCGGCTGTTCCGGAAAAGCCCAAGGCGCAGCCCGAAGTTCTGAGGGCCGGCCCCAATCAGGCCCGTATCCTGGGCCGGATGGAGATCCCGGGCGTGACCAGCCGTCCGACCCGCGTGGTGACCAAGGACGCGCCCCCCACGCCGCGCAGCGCCCCGCCCAGGCCACAGGATTCGGCGTCCCGCAGCGGTGCCCCCGCAGCGGCACCCGCAGGCGATCAGGACCGCTCCCGCATGAAGCAGGTGCAGCTTGCGCCGTCAGCCCCCTCGGCCGGCGACAGCCGCCGCCCCGGCGGGAAAAAGGACGGCCCGGGCCATGGCGGCGCGGATGCCGGCAAGGGCAAGAAGGGTGGCGCTTCCGCCGGCAAGGGCAAGAAGGATCAGCCGAAGAAACACGAGATTCTGGAAAAACGCGAGCGTACCTTCGACCCGGTCTACAAAGGGTCCAAGAAGAAGGGCGGCCGGGAGCGGGTGGTGGAAACCCGCAAGACCGAGATCACCGTTCCCAAGGCCATCAAGCGTATCATCCGCATCTCCGAGAGCATCAGCGTCGGCGAGCTGGCCAAGCGCATGGGCATCAAGGCCAATGACCTGATCAAATCCCTGATGAAGATGGGGATGATGGTTACCATCAACCACCCCCTGGACTACGATACCGCGGTCATCCTGGCCTCCGAGTACGGTTATGAGGTGGAGAACGTGGCGGTGGACCTGGACGAGATCCTGGAATCGACCCCCGATGCGCCCGAAACCCTCGTGAAGCGGCCGCCGGTCGTGACCATCATGGGCCACGTCGACCACGGCAAGACCTCTCTTCTGGATGCCATCCGCGAGGCCAACGTCATCGCCGGCGAGGCGGGGGGCATCACCCAGCATATCGGCGCCTACGACGTGGAGTTGAACGGCCGCAAGATCACCTTCCTCGACACGCCGGGCCATGAAGCCTTTACCGCCATGCGCGCCCGCGGCGCCAAGGTGACCGATATCGTCATCCTGGTCGTTGCCGCCGACGACGGAGTCATGCCACAGACCCGCGAGGCCATCAACCACTCCAAGGCCGCCGAGGTTCCGATCATCGTGGCCATCAACAAGATCGACAAGCCGGACGCCAAGCCGGAGCGGGTCAAACAGGAATTGATGGAGTTCGGCCTGGTCGCGTCCGAGTGGGGCGGCGATGCCACCATGGTGGAGGTGTCGGCCAAGAAACGCCTCAACCTGGAAGAGCTTCTGGAAATGGTCCTGCTGCAGGCCGACGTAATGGAACTCAAGGCCAACCCGGATAAGCTGGCCAAGGGAACCATTGTGGAAGCCAAGCTGGACAAGGGGCGCGGCCCGGTTGCCACCGTGCTGGTGCAGGAAGGCACTCTCAAGGCGGGCGACTACTGCGTGGTCGGCGTCCATTCCGGCCGCGTGCGCGCCATGCAGAACGACCGCGCCGAGAAGGTGCTGGCGGCCGGCCCCTCCAAGCCGGTGGAAGTGGTGGGCCTCTCCGGCGTACCCGATGCCGGCGACATCTTCGTGGCCATGAAGGACGAAAAACAGGCCAAGGAGATCGCCACCCTGCGTCAGATCAAGCTGCGCGAACTGGAACTGGCCAAGCACAGCAAGCTCTCCCTGGAAGACCTGTACCGCAAGATCCAGAGCGGCGAGGTCAAGGACCTCAACGTCATCGTCAAGGGCGACGTGCAGGGGTCGGTGGAAGCCGTGGGCGAATCGTTGCGCAAGCTGTCCACCGATGCGGTGCGGCTCAACGTCATCCACTCTGCGGTCGGCGCCGTCACCGAGACGGACGTCAACCTGGCTGCCGCGTCCAATGCCATCATCATCGGCTTCAACGTCCGTCCCGAGGTCAAGGCCCAGGGGCTGGCCGAGAAGGAGGGGGTCGATATCCGCCTCTACAACATCATCTACGATGCGGTCGAGGACGTGAAGAAGGCCATGGAAGGGCTTCTGGAACCGACCTTCAAGGAGAAATACCTGGGCCGCTCCGAGGTGCGCGAGCTGTTCTCGGTGCCCAAGATCGGCATCGTCTCCGGCTGCCATGTCCAGGACGGCAAGATGCTGCGCAACGCCCAGGTCCGCCTGCTGCGCGACAACGTGGTGGTCTACGAGGGCAAGATGTCCTCCCTGCGCCGTTTCAAGGACGACGTCAAGGAAGTGGCCAGCGGCTACGAGTGCGGTATCGGCCTGGAGAACTACCACGACATCAAGGTCGGCGACATCATCGAAGCGTTCGAGATGGAAAAGGTCGCCGCGAAACTGTAATTCCAAAGAACATTCAGGCTGATGCCTAACCCCCCCAGCCCCTCCTGAATCAGGGGGGCTGGGGGGAGGTGATGACACGTTGGCATAAACTCCGCCCCAGAGGCGTGGGGATGCGGGGCTGCCGCACAGGCCGGCCCGTCGCACCCTGAAGTGAAAAAGGTTTGCTTTTATGGCACACAAACGCTCCGACAAGGTCGCCGAGACCATTCATGAATTGATTTCGTCGATCCTCTCCCGGGGGCTCAACGACCCGCGCATCGGTTTCGTCACCATCACCGCCGTGGAGGTTACCGACGACCTGCATCTGGCGAGGGTGTTCTTCACGGTTATCGGCGACGACACGGCCAAGAAGGAGAGCGAGGCCGGGCTGAACAGCGCCAAAGGGTTCCTGCGCCGTGAATTGGGCAAGAGCCTGACCATGCGCTATACCCCTGACCTCCTCTTCAAATATGATCACTCCGGGGAGTACGGTTCCCGGATAGACTCCCTTCTCAAGGAGATCGATACCGGGCATGAGTGACGTCATTCAAGATATCGCAGCGGTCATCCGCGCCAACTCCTCGTTCCTGATCACCAGCCACGAAAGTCCGGACGGAGACGCGGTCGGCTCCACCCTGGCCCTGGCCTCGTTTCTCAGGAAGAACGGCAAGGAGGTCTGCGTCCACCTGCGTGACCAGGTTCCCGATCTGTACGCTTTTCTGCCGGGGGTCGATACGGTCGTGCGGCACATACCCGACCGGGATTTCGACGTGGCCTTTGTCTTGGATATCGGCGAGTTCAGCAGGGCGGGCAAAGAGTTCTGCTCCTTCAAGCGTATCGGCATCATGGTCAACCTGGACCATCACCTGGGGTGCGACAACTTCGGCCACCACAACCTGATCGATCCCGGGGCCGCGGCTACCGGCGTGCTGGTCCACCGCGTGATCAGCGCCCACGGCGGCCCCATGGACCGGGAAACCGCGCTCTGTCTGTATGTCTCCGTCATCACCGATACCGGCTCCTTCCGCTATTCCAACGCCAATCCCGAGGCCTTTGCCATTGCCGGCGAAATGATCGGCTACGGCATCAATGCCTGGGACGTGGCGGAACAACTCTATGAGAATCAGCCCCGCAAACGTCTGGAACTCTTGTCCCGGTGCCTGCCCACCCTGGAGGTGATCAGCAACGGCCAGGCCGCTTCGGTCTCCGTGAC
This sequence comes from Geobacter sp. FeAm09, assembly GCF_008330225.1. NCBI lineage: Bacteria > Pseudomonadati > Thermodesulfobacteriota > Desulfuromonadia > Geobacterales > Geobacteraceae > Geobacter > Geobacter sp. FeAm09. Next base: position 1,410,125 of record NZ_CP042466.1, read on the forward strand.
CCTGGACATGTATGCCGTAACCGCCACCGACGCCGAGCTGACGGACGGTTTCATCAATTATCCCCGCTCCATCCGCGGCGTGGAGGTGGCGATCTTCTTCCGCCAACTGGACGAGCGGCGATACAAGGTCGGGTTCCGCTCCAAGGGCAAGGTCAATGTGGCCGGATTTGCCGCCGGCATGGGCGGAGGCGGGCACCACAACGCCGCCGGCTGTACCGTGGACGGCACCCTGGACGAGGTGAAGGCCAAGATTTATGCCATCGTGGAATCCGCCCTTTGCTAGATCGTCGTACCTGTTCCCATATCCCGCTGTCTCGCACCGTGAGCCCGGCCCAATCGGCCGCCGCTGGCCGGCGCGATGCCTTGTGCCTCCCTGTTTCCCTTTTGTCCTTGCGTCTTAGCCCCGGCTCCCGATGAACGGTTTTGTGGTTATCGACAAGCCGGCCGGCCTCACCTCCCATGATGTGGTCAACCGCGTGCGCAGGATTCTCGGCACCAGGAGGGTGGGGCATACCGGCACTCTGGACCCCTTTGCCACCGGTGTCCTGCCGGTAGCGGTCAACGAGGGGACCAAGGCCATACCCTTCCTGGACGAGGGACTGAAGGCCTATGATGCGCTCCTGCGTCTCGGCGTGAGGACCGATACCCTGGACATGACCGGTCGGGTGCTGCACGAGGCCGACGGGACGCAGGTGAGCCGCGAGCGCCTGGAAGCCGTGGTGGGAAGCTTTACCGGCGAGATCAGCCAGATGCCCCCCATGTACTCGGCCATAAAGCAGGGCGGGCAACCGTTGTACAAGCTGGCCCGCAAGGGGCAGGAGGTGGAGCGCCAGGCGCGCCGGGTCCAGATCCATTCCTTGGAGATCGTCTCCGTGGAACTGCCGCTGGTGGCCCTGCGGGTGGTCTGCTCCCGCGGCACCTACGTGCGTTCCCTGGCGGACGACATGGGGACGGCCCTCGGATGCGGCGCCGCTCTCCAGGAACTGCGCAGGACGGCCAGCGGGCCGTTCGACATCGCTGCCGGCGTCACCCTGGACGAATTGCGGGACGCGGCGCAGGAGGGGGGAGCCGAAGCGCTCTGCCGGACGCCCTATGCCGCCCTCGGCCACCTGACGGACATCCCCCTGGCCGATGCCGGTGTGACCAAGGTCAGGCACGGCAGGGCGCCCGAGCTGGAGGAAACCGGGATCGCCGCCTGGCCGGCATGCGCCGGGCCGCTTTTGGTGCGTCTTTCCCGGGGGCAGGAACTCGTCGCGGTGGCGGAACTCTCCCCCTTGGACGACGGTGGGGTGCGCATTGCTCTCAAGCGGGTCTTCTGCTGAGTTACCGCTTTACAAATTCGTACACATGTGCTATCTAAACAAATCCATGATAAACTGGCTATGCTGCTGCATACAAATAACAAACCGCAATGAAGGGAGGTGTTGACAGTGTTGGCAACCGAAAAGAAACAGGAAATCATCAACTCGTTCAAAACCCATGAAAGCGACACAGGTTCTCCGGAGGTGCAGATCGCCATTCTCACCGAGCGGATCACCTATCTGACCGAGCATTTCAAGATCCACAAAAAGGACCACCACAGCCGTCGCGGGCTTCTGAAGCTCGTCGGCCAGAGGCGGCGCCTTCTGGACTACCTGAAAGGCAAAGAGCTGGACAGGTACAAGAAGGTTATCGAACGACTCGGCATACGCAGGTAATGGGAGGCAGTATGCCCGCTCTTTTTGCGGGTATATTGCCTGCTCCATTTTTGGTATGCTCGTTTCACAAGAGGGCTTCACAGCCCTTTTATTTTTTGTTGGGGACGTGGGTAGAGTCTCCCTGTGGCAGAATTGATGCACTTTACGCAGGGCGGCTGTAGCGACGGCCCCAACGCAACCCAAACAGGAGACTATATTTATGGAACAAAAAGTACAGGTTGAGTTCGGCGGCCGGACCGTAACCATTGCCAGCGGCAAAATGGCCAAACAGGCCAGCGGCGCCGTCGTGGTAAGCAGTGGCGACACCATGGTGCTGGTGACCGCCGTGGCGACCAAAGAGGCCAAGGAAGGGCAGGATTTCTTTCCCCTTACCGTCAACTATATCGAAAAAGCCTACGCCGGCGGCAAGATCCCGGGCGGTTTTTTCAAACGCGAGGCGCGTCCGTCGGACGCTGAAACCCTTACCTGCCGGTTGATCGACCGTCCGATCCGCCCGCTCTTCCCCGAGAATTTTCTCAACGACACCCAGATCATGGCCACCGTGGTCTCGGCCGACAAGGACAACGATCCCGGCATCCTGTCCATGCTGGGCGCCTCGGCGGCCCTGATGGTGTCCGATATCCCGTTCCAGGGTCCCATCGCCGGCGCCAAGGTAGGCCGGGTAAACGGCAAGTTGATCTGCAACCCCACCGCCGAAGAGCTTGAGCAGAGCGACCTGGAGATCGTGGTCGCCGCCAGCCGCGACGCGGTCATCATGGTGGAAGGCGAGGCCAAGTTCGTATCCGAGGCGGACATGCTGGAGGCCATCTTCTTTGCCAAAGAGGCGATGCTGCCGTTGATCGAGGCCCAGGAAGAGCTGCAGAAGAAGATCGGCGTCGCCAAGCGCGTGATCGCGCCCCCCGTGGTGGACGAGGCGCTGTTGGCCCGGGTACGCGAACTGGCCTATGACCGCATCTCCGAAGCGGTCAAGATCAAGTCCAAGCAGGAGCGCCACAACCAGATCGACCTGATCACCGCAGAAACCGTCGAGGCCCTCAAGGAAGAGTTCGAAGGCAAGACCAAGCAGATCAAGGCGTTCCTGGGCGATTTCGAATACGAGCGCGTCCGGACCGACATCCTGGACACCGGCATCCGCATCGATGGCCGCGACACGGCCACCATCCGCCCCATCACCACCGAGGCGGGCCTGTTGCCCCGTACCCACGGTTCCGCCCTGTTCACCCGCGGCGAGACCCAGGCCCTGGTTTCCACCACCCTGGGCACCTCCATCGACGAACAGCGCATCGACTCCCTGTACGGCGAGTCCCGCAAACGCTTCCTGCTCCATTACAACTTCCCGCCGTTCTCCGTGGGCGAAACCAGCTTCCGCCTGGCTCCGGGCCGTCGCGAGATCGGCCACGGCATGCTGGCCGAGCGCGCCCTGTCGGCCGTCATTCCCAAGCATGAAGACTTCCCCTACACCATCCGCATCGTCTCCGAGATCCTGGAGAGCAATGGCTCCTCCTCCATGGCGTCGGTGTGCGGCGGCAGCATGTCGCTGATGGACGCTGGCGTGCCGGTTACGGCTCCGGTGGCGGGCATCGCCATGGGCCTGATCAAGGAGGGCGACAAGGTCGCCATCCTGTCCGACATCCTGGGTGACGAAGACCACCTGGGCGACATGGACTTCAAGGTGGCCGGCACGACCGAGGGCGTCACCGCCCTGCAGATGGACATCAAGATCGGCGGCGTCACCAAGGAGATCATGCAGCAGGCGCTGAAACAGGCCCGCGAAGGCCGGTTGCACATCCTGGGCAAGATGGCCGAGACCCTGGCCGCCGCACGCGGCGAGATGTCTCCCTTTGCCCCGCGCATCACCACCATCTGGATCAAGACCGACCGTATCCGCGACGTCATCGGCACCGGCGGCAAGAACATCCGCAACATCACCGAGACCACCGGCGTTACCGTGGATATCGAGGATACCGGCCGCATCAACATCGCCAGCACCAACAAGGAGGCCTGCGACCTGGCCATCCAGATGATCCGCGGCCTGACCGACGAGGCCGAAGAAGGCAAGCTCTACATGGGCACCGTCCGCAAGATCATGGACTTCGGCGCCTTTGTGGAGATCATGCCGGGCACCGACGGCTTGGTGCACATCTCCGAACTGGACACCAAGCGGGTCAAGACGGTTACCGAAGTCTTGAACGAAGGCGACAAGGTCCTGGTCAAGTGCATCGGCATCGACAAAAACGGCAAGATCAAGCTCTCCCGCAAGGAAGCGCTCGGCCTGAACCTGGACGGCACGCCTGTTGCGCCGTCCGAGGACGCGCCGTCCGAATAGGCACGAACCCAAACGGGGCAGGGGCGCAGTGCCTGCGCCCTTGGCCCCGGAATGACAGAAAAGGCGAAGCCCACAGCGGCTTCGCCTTTTTTCGTATCGTGGCCTGGCATGGTGTCACGGTAAAATAGAGGGCGCAGGCACTGCGCCCCTACAAGCCAGCCTTCCTGAACAGCACCCGGGCCGTGGGCATGTCGCCCTCCCTGATTTCCTCGCTGAACAGCACCTCTCCCTCGAAGCCCCCGAATATCCTCTCCAGTTCGCCGTAGCGCAGAAAAAAGTCCGGGGTATGGGTTGCCAGGAGCCGGGGCGATTCCAGGATGGTGTCGAACAGCAGAAGCCCCCCCGGCGCCAGGGCTCCCACCTCCTCGGGGATCAGGCGGCGCAGCAGGAAGTTGATGTTGACGATCAGGTCGTACTGCCCCGTGAGGTGCCACTCCTCCAGGTCCTGCCGGCGAAAGTCGATCTCCACCCCCACTGCCCGGGCTTGTTCTTCCCCCCTGGCAATGCCCACGTCCGAGATGTCCAGACTGGTCATCCGGAAGCCGTGCCGGGCCAGGAAGATACTGTTGCGTCCCTGGCCGCAGGCCAGGTCCAAGGCCCGCCGGCCGGGAGCCAGGCGCTGGATTCGTCCTATTTCCCGCTCCAGAAAGGGGGAGGGATTCCACCCCCGATACGTCTCCTCCACCTCGAAGCGTTGGTTCCACTTGATTCTGTCCGTTTCCACATGACCTCCGGATATTTGCATTTCTGCAAAAGATCGCCACACGCTGTTTTGCAGTTTTGCAAACACGTTTATGCCCATGCATACCACAACTAACCTGTTGAAACAACGGTAGATCAAAAAAGACCTTCAAAGTCCCGATTGGCGCCACCTGGCGGCGGGGAGCCCCCGGCGCAGAGCGTTGTTTTTTGCATTGCTGCAAAGAATAATCGGCGTTCGCGGCCCAATAATCGCTCTCATGTTTATAAGTTGCTGTTATTTTGGGTAAAAGTTGGTGGCTGTGATGTTGGCACATACTGTGCGTATACGGTATCGAACGCGATAAACGAGGGCGCCAATGGGAAAAACGAACATCTGTCCATTTTACGGGAAAAACGATGATTACTGCGACGTGGGGTGCGGCTACATCTCGCCCCACGACGTGAACATGATCATCCGCTACTGCAGCGGCCGCCATACCGACTGCGCCAAGTATCTGGAACTGGCCGACAGATTTCCGAACGAGTTGGTTCACCTGATCAAATGCTGAATCATCCTGCCATAACCATTCGATAAAAAGGAGAACTGCCATGCTGTACCACCTGACGCTTCATCTTAACGGCTTCCATATCGCACTGTCACTGATAGTCGCCATGCTGTTCATAGTCATTACACTTGCAAAGGAGAAGAGAGATGAGCGAAAGAGAGCTTGAACTGTTGTCGCGGATCGAGGAGCTGGAGCGCCACACCTGGCGCAACAGCGCCATCCTGAGGGCGGTCGCCATGGTGTCCTTCACGACCATGATCGGCTTCGTGATCGCCTCCGGGGTTGTGGGGGGCGGCCATGGCAGCCATTGGTCCGGCCCCGCCTGGAACACCATGTGGCTCTACGGCCTGTTTGCAGCCAATGCCGTATCGATGTTCTGGACAACCCATAAAGAATAATTACGGAGGAATACTGTCATGCCGATGAAACTATCTCACGCGATCCTGCTCTTGGTGGTCTGCGTTGTGTGCGCCGCCTTCAATATGCAGCTCTTTGCCGGTCTGGACGAAATGATGGGGGACCAGTACTGGGTTGTGGACACCACCCAGGGTGACCACGGCTGGTACGCCATGGGGCTTTTGCCCCACGTGAAGAAGGTGCCCAAGGATGTGGTCAAGGCGGTCAACACCGACCCCAACACTAAAGAGAAGTACATCATCTACGCCCAGAGCGGCGACTTTGCCGGCAAATCGGTCTACGGCATCTGTTTCGGCATCCCGCTCATCATGTACCTGATCTGGTTTGCTTTCGTCATCGGCTTCCCGGACCGGGTCGATCCCTATCTGCTCCCCCGCAAGATCTTCACCATCGCGGTCATTATCGGCTGTTCGGTGATCGCCAACCTGTTCCTGATGCGCATCGCCGCCGACTTCGCCCGGGACCCCATGTCCCGTATCGCCAACGTGGCCGGCAACCACGCCTCGCTGCTGTTCCACAACGCCGGCATCTGGTTCGCCATCCTCTTCTCGGCCCTGGGTACCCACAGCCACTCGTCCAACGAGGTCCAGGCCCCGGACAGCCGCAACTGGCAGACCCAGGCCAACGAGAAATTCAACTGGATGTTCACCATGCTGGGCATCGTGACGGTCCTGGAAGTGGCCCTGGTGAAGAACAAACTGGCCCTGCCCGACGCAGCGGTGGATTACTCGGTGTGGATCATCTGGGTCGTCATCTTCATGCGCATGTACGGTTTCTCCCCCAAATACTGGGTCAAGCGCCCCACCGGGATCGCCATCATGGTGGTGGGCACCCTGCTGACCCTGCCGGTCTTCTATCTGCTGGAGCGGTCCACCGGGACCCTGGGGGCCGGTTTCGCCTCGCCGATCCTGGCCAAGGCCCTGGGGGCCGAGAACCAGAATGTGGGGCTGTCGCTGATGATCTCCATCTATCTGGTGTTCTGGATGGAGTTTGCCGCCGCCATCCGCAGGAACGGCCCGGTCAAGAAGGCCGTGGCCCAAAAAGCGTAAGCACCCGGGAGGAATTGTCATGTCGGATATCAAGAACAGAGGGTGGAGCGTCGTCGCCGCCGGTACCGCCATCAACCTGGCGCTGGGCGTGCTCTATGCCTGGAGCATCTTCAAGGGGGCCGTCAAGGCCTCCATCGAAAAGGGCGGTCCCGATGCCTTTCACTGGGATCTGGCCTCCATCAACGACCCCTATGCGGTCTGCTGCCTGACCTTTGCCTTTGCCATGATCCTGGCCGGCCGGTGCCAGGACCGGATCGGCCCCGCCCGCACCGCCCTGATCGGCGGCATCCTGGTGGGGGCCGGCTTTGCCCTCATGGCCTTCTCCAGTTCCTACATCGCCTGGGTGCTCGGTTTCGGCATCCTGGCCGGAGCCGGGTTCGGCTTCGGCTACTCGGCGGCCACGCCGCCGGCGCTCAAGTGGTTCTCTCCCTCCAAGACCGGCCTGATCGCCGGGATCGTGGTGGCCGGCTTCGGCCTGGCTCCGGTCTACATCGCGCCGCTCTCCTCTTGGCTCATCGGCGCCTTCGGCATCCAGAAGTCCATGCTCTTCCTGGGGGCCGGTTTCACGGCGCTGGTGTGCGGCCTCTCCTTTATCCTGGCCAACCCGCCCCAGGGGTATGTGCCGGCCGAACCTGCCGATCCGGGGCCGGTGGCCAAGCTGAACGCGGCCAAGCCGGCCGTGAACGCCACGGTCAGCGAGATGCTGCGCAACTACAAGTTCTACGTCCTGTGGGCCGCCTTCTTCATCGGTTCCGGCGCCGGCCTGATGGTTATCGGCAGCGTGGCCGGCCTGGCCAAGAAGAGCATGGGGCCCATGGCCTTTGTGGCGGTCGCCATCATGGCCGTGGGCAACGCCGCGGGCCGGGTCGTCTCCGGGGTCCTGTCCGACAAGATCGGGCGGCGCGCCACCCTGTTCATCATGCTGTCGTTGCAGGCGGTGATGATGTTCGTCGCCATGTCGGTGGTGAACTCGGGCAGCGCCGTGCTGCTGGTGCTCCTGGCCACCTTCATCGGCTTCAACTACGGTTCCAACCTCTCCCTGTTCCCCTCCTTTGCCAAGGACTACTGGGGGACCAAGAACTACGGCCTCAACTACGGGGCGCTCTTTACCGCCTGGGGTGTAGGGGGCTTCGTGATGGGCAAGGTTTCCGAGATGCTGAACGCCCAGCCGGGCGGCTTAGGCTCCTCCTTCATGCTGGCCGGGGTTCTGTGCGCCGTGGGCGCGGCCATGACCATCTTCCTGGCCGAGCTGAAACCCGCAACCCAGGACGACACGGAACCATCCCAGTGGAAGGAATTCTGGGCGGAATTCATGCTGGGGGCCAAGGTGTTTGCCGGTTATGAGCAGGCCAGGGTCCGGGTGGAGCGGCCGGTCGCCGCCAAACCGGCGAAGGTTGCCGCCGAGGCCCGGTAGCGGCCGGCACGACACGAGCGGAACCATGAAAACAGGAAACCCCTCGCCGGTATGGGAGGGGTTTCCTGTTTTGCATTGACCAGATGTAGCATCTGTTGTACTGTTAATCTGTACATGTTATGGAGGTGCACAAATGCTGCAAACCACCTATACCAATGCCAGGGCCAATTTTGCCGGGCTCTGCGACGAGGTTACGGAGAACCGGGAGATCGTGGTCATTCGCCGCCGTAAAGGGAGCAATGTGGCCATGATTGCCGCTGATGAGCTGCAAAGCCTTGTGGAAAGCGCACATCTGCTGCGTTCCCCTAGGAATGCCGAAAGGCTTTTATCCGCCCTGGAACGCGCGTTGAAAGGGGGCGGGGAGGCGTCATCGCTGGAGTCGCTTCGTAGCGAGTTGGGCCTTGAAAAGTAACCAGCGGGAAGCGGTTTTTCAGCCCGAGTTCCGCGAGGATTTGCGGTATTGGGTGGAGACGGACCGCAAGATTGCAGTGCGGGCCCTGGCCCTGGTGGAAGCAATCATGCGCGATCCCTTCAGCGGCATCGGGAAGCCTGAACCGCTCAAGTATCTTTTGGCGGGCGCCTGGTCGAGACGGCTCACCCAGGAACATCGTATTGTCTATCTCGTGCGCGATACCCGCATCGATTTTCTTCAGGCGCGGTATCATTATTGACCTGCCTCAACCCCCACCTCTCCTCTAAAAGTTGCCCGTCCCTTGATGACTCCTTTAGCCTAAATTCTGACATACCGTGGCACCTTGGCCTCCAGTATCCTGATGAGTTCCGGGTCCATATACGCGTAGTTATCCGGAATATCCAGGACAACCAGCCTCGTCGTTTTGAATGCGGCTTTGAACCTGCGCGCCAGCTTGTCCCGGTGGATTCTTTCCATGCAGAAAACCACATCGGCCCATTCGATCACATCAGCGGATATGGGGGCTACGGCGTCATTGTTCGTGCCTGCCGAAAGCGCCTCGACGCCTGGATAGGCCAAGAAGACCGCCTCTGCGGTGGGGCTGCGAAGTTTATTCTGGCTGCATACAAAAAGGAGATTCAATGGGGGCTCGCTTGGTTTTGACATGCTCCTTATTGATGGCCTTTGGTAGTTGATTCCGCCCTCTTACGAACAAGAACAAAAATATAAACAGAAACGATGCTTACCGGGATAGCGGCAATTGACCACACCATAGTTGCGGCGAGTCCCCAATTGAGCCATGCAGGGTCTCTTTTTTCTGGGACTGATCTGAAGAAGTCCGAAACAACGTACCATAAAAATGAAATAGTTATCGGTATGACCAAGGCCATAAAAACTCGACGCCAAACACTCTTTATTCCGGCCAGAAACCAAGCGGAAAGTATGACAGCCAGGCAGATCGGCAGGTATGCGCCTTCAAGTGAGTCAAACATTATTGCTTTTCCTACAAGTGAATTCACGTTTCAATTGCACTACATGAAACATTTCCCTACGCCCCCCATCTACCCCTTCCCAACCAACCTCTTCCACCCGCTCCCGGCCAACTCCACCAGCCCGTTGATGGTGCGGGTGTAGAACTTGCGCACCGGCATGCGGTTGACCAGGACCCTCTCGTCCTGCCGCTCCACCGAGACCGGGGCGCCCGGTTCGATGCCGGCCACCTGCTCGTAATGCTCCCCGTCGATGCCGAAGAGGAAACGATATTTCACCCCCTCCAGCTTGCAGGCCACGATCAGGATCACCACCTCCGGCTGCCCGGTCTTGTAGTCGAACCGGGCGGTGGCGGTGACGAAGGAGCCTTCCACCAGGGGCGTTGCCGCCAGCAGGGCGTCCAGGGTCGCGTTCTTGGGCTTGAGCTTGCCCAGGGAGGGGAGGCCCCACGGTTTGTACGGCTCGTGGCGGCGGGCATGGAACCGGTCGCTCCGCTCCAGCAGCGTCACCACGTTGTTGTTGATCGGGCCGCCGATGGAGTGGGACAGCCCGGCGTTGAACCCCTGTTCCCGGATCAGGCGGTGGTTCTCCACGATCTGGATCATGCCGGTGGCCCCCAGGGGATGGCCGCGCCCCTTCAGGCCGCCGGTCAGGTTGGTGGGGAAGGCCCCGGACGGGCCGGTGAGGGAGTCGTCCAAAAGGGCGTCCATGAGACGGGTGCGGCTCACGATCCCCAGGTCCACCAGGTTGATGGGGCCGAAGCCGTTGAAGGGGTCGTGCATGTTCACGTGCAGTTTGCCCTCCAGGGTGCGGATGTCCTTGATGCCGGCCATGCCGTAGGCGTACCCGGCGGCGATGACCGTGGCCGGGAAGGAGTGGAAGTAGTTGCGGTCGGCGATGGTGGGGATGTCGGTGGCGCTCCCCACGCCGCTCACCAGCACGTCCTGGGGCGTGGCGGTGAGGATGACCGCCGCCATGCCGTCGGACATGGGGCAGTAGTCGTGGTAGCGCAGGGGGTACCAGTAGCGGTAGTTCTTGCCGCTGGCGATCTGGCGGTAGTAGTCCTCCACCTCGATGGTGTTTCGCAGATGGGCGTCCGGGTTTTGGGCGGCGAAGCGCTGGCTCCGCTGGGTAAGAAGGGCCGCATAGGCGGTCCATTCCTCGTCGGACAGCCCCAGCCGCTCCTTGAGGGCCCTGGCCACCAGTGCCCCGCAGGCCGGCATGGTCAGGCCGAATTCCGCTTCCTCCCGGTCGATCACCCCGGCGATGATCCGGGTCGATTCCGTGGTGGAGGCGTCGCTCATCTTCTGGATGCCGATGGCCAGCACATGGTCGAAGCGCCCCGACGCCACCTCCAGGTAGGCGCTCTCGAAGGCCGAGGCGCCGGAGGATGACGCCGTGTCCACCAGCACGGAGCGGGCCCCGGAGATGCCCAGGATGCCGGCGATCTTGGCCGCGGTATTGTCCACCCCGGAAAAGGCGGAGGGGTTCTGGCTCCCCACCACCACCGCCTCGATATCGCGCCGCCGCACCGGGCTGCCGCCGAACACCGCCTCGCAGCGTTCGGCCATCTCCAGAAAGGAGAGATTCTCCTTGTCCTTGCCGTTGTAACGCCCCACCGGGGCCATCCAGGAGGCGGCCACATAGACCGGCCGGGGACGGAATTGGGTGCTCATGGTTTCTCTCCTTGTGCACTAAAAGAAAAGAGGCGTCCGGCCAGCCGGACGCCTCTTGCGTATTCCAGATCAAACGCTATCAAACCGCTTTTTCAAGGGGTTTTGGCATTGAACCGGTATCACCGCCCTGGCAGACTATTAAAAAACCCAGGTTGTTCAAAAATAGTCAGATCGTCGCCCCCGCAGAAGCCACTGAGGAGGCGTAGCAGCGCTACGCCGCACGAAAGGGGCGTCGAGGCGGTGGCGAGATGGCTGTTTTTCAACAACCTCCTAACGCAATGCCTTGATGACCGCCGAGAAGTCTTCCTCGCCCCAGCCGGCGTTCACCGCCTTTTCGTAGACCTTGCTGGCCGCTTCGGCGCCGGGCAGGTTCTGGCCCATGAGGCGGGCGGCATTCAACACCATGTGGAGCTGCTCCAGGACGTATTTGAGGGCCAGGCTGCGCGTGAAGTCTCCCCGGGCCATGGCGCGTCCCTTGAGATGGAACAGGGGGGAGGCGACGCCGCGGGTGTCGAGCACTTCAAGGATCTTGTCGGCGGTGAAGCCCATCTTGTCGCCCAGCACCAGACCTTCCGCCAGTACCTGCACCAGTTCGGCCTGCACCATGTTGACGATGAATTTCATCTTGGTGGCGTCGCCCACTTCGCCCACATGGATGATGTTGAGGCCGAAGCAGGAAAAGGGCTCGCGGCATCTTCCCACCAGGGAGGGGTCGCCGCCGGTGACGATGGTCATGAGCCCGTTGGCCGCATGCTCCTTGCTCCCCCACACCGGGGCATCCAGGTACAGGACCCGCTTCTTGCCGCACTCGTCGGCCATCTTCATGGTCGTATCCAGGGAGTGGGACCCCATGTCCGCCAGGATCGTCCCCCCCCGATGCCGGCCAGGATGCCCTCTTCGCCGAAGAAGAGGCGCCCCAGCTCTTCGCCCTCCGGGACGATGGCGATGACCAGGTCCCGGTCCCGCGCGGCTTCTGCGGCCGACGTGGCGGCTTGGGCTCCCAGTTCCACCAGGCTGTTCACGGCGGCGGGGTTCGTATCGAAAACCGTCAGCTCATAACTCCCCTTGGACAGGTTGGCGGCCATGTGCCGGCCAACGGTGCCAAGTCCGATGAATCCGATTTTTCTCAACATTATTGCGCCTCCTGAAATAGCGTTATCGAATGGATGATGGGGGATTCTACCTAATAATCATACCGCTGGCAACCAACAAATCGTGATTCAAACGGTATTTTAAAGTAATCGGGCGCCTGGCGATGTTCGGCGTCAGCGGGATTGGGTCACGCCGACGCGCGCACAGATGTCGCCCAGGCGGCAGATGGAGCAGCGCGGCGATACGGGGTGGCAGAGGTTCTGGCCGAAAGCCACCAGCAGGTCGTTGATTTCGATCCAGTATTCCTGTGGGAGCTGGGCGCGCAGCGCCATCTCGGTGGCATCGGGGTTCCTGGTGGCTACGTATCCCCAGCGGTTGCAGATGCGGTGGACATGGGTATCGACACAGATGCCCGGCTTGCCGAACCCCAGGGTCAGCACCAGGTTGGCGGTCTTGCGTCCCACGCCCCGAAAGGCGAGCAGTGCGTCCAGGTCGTCCGGCACGCGGCCGCCGAACTCCGCCACCAGACGGCGGGAGATCTCCAGGATCTGCTCGGCCTTGGTGCGGTAGAACCCGGCCGGGTAGATCAATTGGGCGATCTCTTCGGGTGGCAGTCCCTCCATGGCCTCGGGGGTGGGGGCGCGGTCGAAGAGCCGGGCGGAGGCCCGGGTCGTTACCTCGTCCTTGGTGCGCAGGGAGATGATGCAGGAAACCAGTACCTTGAAGGGGCTGCGGCTGGCTTCGGCGACTACGGTTACCGAGGGGGTGCGCCAGGCGCGGGCCTCCTCGCGCAGGATGGTCATGGCGCGATGTATATCGTCCGGTTTCATGGCAAAATAGTACCCGAAGGTGCCAGGCCATGCAATAGCGCTTTTACTTTTCCTCGGGACCGGGCTACTATAGCGCTATGACAACGGAACAAACCGCCACCATAGACCTGCACGTCCACTCCAGTTTCTCCGACGGCGCCTTCACCCCATCCCACCTGGTGGAGTTGGCGGCAACGGCGGGGCTGCGTGCCATCGCCATCGCGGACCACGACACGGTGGCCGGCGTAGCCGAGGGGATCGCCGCCGGGGCAAAACGGGGCATCGAGGTAATCCCGGCCATCGAACTCTCGGTGCAGTTCAAGGCCTACAAGGATGTGCACCTTCTGGGATACGGCATCGATTGGGGCGACCAGGGCTTGCTGGACCAGTTGCACCGGCTCCGGGAACAACGGGAGCACCGGAGCCACGACATCCTGGCCGCGGTGAACGAACGGCTGGCAGGGGAGGGGAGGGCGGCCATCGGGTTCGAAGAAGTGGGAAGACATGCCCGTGACGCCATCGGCAGACCCCACATCGCCCGGGCCATGATCGGGCGGGGCTATGTGGATTCGGTCGAGGAGGCCTTCCGGCGCTATCTGGTCCCCTGCAACGTCCCCAAGCGCTACTGGCCCATGGACGACGCCATCGCCACCATCAGGCGGCTGGGCGGGGTCGCCGTCCTGGCCCACCCCACCAGCGTCAGCACCCTGCGCCCCGAGTTGCGCACCATCATTGCGGAGTTGGCGGGACTTGGGCTGGACGGGGTCGAGGTGTTCAACAACTTGGCGCTGGCGGAGGAGATGGCGGTACTGCAACGGATTGCCGGGGACCTGGGGCTTGTGGTGACCGGCGGTTCGGATTTCCACGGCATCGAAGAGGGGCTGGAAATGGGAAGGGGGCGGGGCGGCATCCGTTTCGACGGCGCGCTCCTCGCCCCCCTGAAAACACTTATTGGACAGCGAAAGCGGGGCCGGTCCTGATCAGCTCCGGTCCTTGTAGGCCTTGTAGTTGACCACCTGGATATCCTCCTGCACCGACTTGACCCCTTTCACCGCCCCGGCGATCCTGATGGCCTCCTTCTTTTCCTTTTCCGAGGCCAAGTAACCGCTGAGATGCACCTTGCCCTTGGCGGCAACCTGGATGGTGAAGGGGCGGTAGTCCAGATCGGCCGAGTTCAGGAGGGCGGTCTCGATCTTCTTCATCAGGATGGTGTTGTCGATCAACTCTACGGCAGCCTTGTCCGCCTCCTTGAGATGGGGGTCCCGGGCCGCCGCCACGATGCACTCCACAATGGCCTCTTCCGCCATGCGCGAGGTGTTGAACACGAGGTCGTATCCCAGGGGATCGTGCCAGTCCCGGTCGAAGTAGAAATGGATGAAGCCGCCCCGCTGATGGTCGCTGCGGCGGATCATGGACCGGGCCATGTCGGGGTCGATCCACTCCCGCTCGGCGAAGCGCTCGGCCCGCTCCTCGAAATCGGCGATGAAACGGAGCCTGAGCACGTTGCGGCACTCCTTGAGCAGGTCCTGGCCGCCGCGGCCGTAGAGGATCACATTCCCCTTGCGGGCGAAATCCAGCAGGATGAGTTCCACCGAGTTGAGGGCCGCGGCCCGTTTGCGGTCTTCTACCGTGATGTAGGAGGGGGGTTTTTCGTCAACCATCTGGAGCAGGTCGGCCGTAAGGCCGTATTTGGAGGCGATGGCGCTGATCCGGGCGCCATCCACAAAGGTATACTTGAGCCGCTTGGCAACCTCTTCCGCAATGTGATACGCCCCGGTGCCCATTTCCCGCGAAAACGTAATGACTGCCATCAATAAACCTCCCTGCTGGATGAGCGTTGACAGCGCTATATAGCACGTTGTGGTTGCGTATACAAGGGGGCAGTGATAACCTTGTGCCCGGAATGACTCTCGAGGAGGTTCCGCTGCCGGACTACTGCGTCTTCATACTCCGTTTCCTGGTCTTTGCCGCCGTGCACTCCCTCTTTGCCACCACCGGGGTCAAGGGAGCCGTTGCCCGGCTGTGCCACGGCGAGCCCCGGGGCTACCGCCTTGCCTACAACCTGTCCTCCCTGGTGCTGTTCGGCTGGGTGATGGCCGCTTTCCGCTCATCGCCGGTACTCTATTTCGCCCCCGGCGTCTGGAGCCTGGTCATGTATCTGGGACAACTCGTCTGCGCGGTGATTCTGGTGGATTGCCTGCGCCGGACCGGGGCGGGCGACTTCCTGGGCATCAGCCAGTTCGGCGCGGGCCGGGCCGAAAGCCCCCGCCTGGTTACCGACGGCTACTATGCCATGGTGCGCCACCCCCTGTACCTCTTTTCCACCGCTTTCCTCCTGCTCAACCCGGTCATGACCGCCCAGTGGCTCCTTTTGACCTGCCTTGCGGCGGCCTATTTCGTCGTCGGCGGCTTGATCGAGGAGCGCCGTCTTCTGAAGGAATTCGGGGACGAATACCGCCGCTACCGCCACCGGACCCCCTTCATCATCCCTGCGGTCAGGGTCAGGCGACCGCATTCACCCTGATGGTCACATCCTTGACGCCCTGGATGGCCGAGACGCTCTCCAGGGCGTCAACCGCCAGCTCCCGCCCGTGCAGCTTGAGCTGGAATTCGTAGACCAGGAGCCCCGCAACCGGACGCCGCTCCATGCCGAGCAGCGTCATCCTGTAGCCGCCCGCCTGAACCGCCTTGGTAATCCGTTCCAGTTGCCCGCTGCTGTCGTCGCTGTGGACCGTGAGGATGGCATAGGTGTCCCGGGAGAGCATCCCCTCGATCTTTTTCAGCGCAATAAGGCTTACGAGGGCAATGGCGGTCACCAGGGCCGAGAGCGCGAACAGCCCGACACCGCAGGCGACCCCCACGGCCGCGGCGACCCAGAGGCAGGCCGCGGTGGTCAGGCCTCGCACCGACGTCCGTTCCCTGATGATCGCGCCGGCCCCCAAAAAACCGATTCCCGTCACGACCTGGGCCGCCACCCGGCCGGCGTCGATTCCCACCGGCACCATGCCGCCGAAGTTGCCGAAGGTGCGGTAGAAACTGATGGACACGGCCACGAACAGGGCAGAGCCGAGGGATACCAGCAGGTGGGTCCTGAAACCGGCCGGCCGGCCGTGAATTTCCCGCTCCAGGCCGATGAGCGCACCGAACAGAGCCGCCAGCAGGAGGCGTCCCGTCATCTGGTAGTCGAAGTCAACGGGCAACATGGCAATGGGCGTCATGGTACGTCCGTATCGGGTCCGATGGCGACCGTCAGCACAAGCCGCCGCGTCTGCCCGTGGAGGGAGATGGCCAGGGGAATCCGCACGCTGCCGTCGGCCAGGGGCACCGCCTCATCGGCCAACGTCACCTGGAGATCGACCAGGGATTCGGTTTCCGGCGGCAGGGGGGCAGCGGTCTCCTCTTCAGCGGTGGCGGGGGGAGGGGGGCTCTGAGCCGGCGGCGCATCGACGGGGCTGTCCGACCGCGCGGGCGGCTCGTGGGATGGGGGCGGTACGACCTGGGGGGCTGCCACGGAGGAGGGGGGGAGGGGAGCCGGTTCGGCGTGCAGGGTATGTTCCTCCCCGACCCGCTCCATGATCTGGCGGGAGAGGGCCGAGAAGGTTTCCAGCACCCCCTCGCCGTTCAGCGCGGTGGAGAGGCAGGCCGTGAGGTGCTCAACCTCCAGCAGGGCCGCGGTTGCCTCCGCGTTCGCCGCCTCGGCCCGATCCGCCTTGTTCACCTGCAGAACCGCCGGCATGTCGTTCAGGCTCATGCCGTATGAGGCCAGGTAATCGCGCAAGCGCTCCACACTCTGCCGCCCCGCCGTGGCGGCCTCTGCGGCGTCCGCCACCAGCACCACCCCGTCGGCCCCCTTGAGGGTCATCTTCCAGGCCGCCGGATTGACCACCCGACCCGGCAGGGTATAGATGTGGAAACGGATGCGATAACCGCCGAACACCGGTTGCTCGAACGGGCAGAAGTCGAAGAAGAGCAGGGAGCCGCCGCTGGCCGGCAATGTTTTCAGTTCGCCGCGCAGCGATGGCTTGATCCTTTCGTACAGGTAGTGCAGGGAGGTGCCTTTGCCGGCCCCTTCATGCCCGTAGTAGACGATCTTGGCGTTGATCTCGCGTTTGGCGTTGTTGATGATGGCCATTCCAGCTCCCGGTTCTTCCATCGAATATGTTCATAGCAGATGAGTTGTTTCGTTTCCTGTCTGTTTCCGGCAGCCACCCGGCGCTTAACGCTTCTTGTTGAGCAGTATGCGTCGCGCCTGGGTTGAGATGACCGATGAAACATTCTTGCTTTTGGCGTAGCCGGCAATATCCTTATCACTCAGGGTGGGGAGGTAGCGCAACGCGTTCTGGACCGGCGTACGGTGATTGTCCACCAGTGCCTTGCGGATGCTGTAGTTTTTGACCCATTCCTTGTTGGCGCAGATCAGTCGCATGATCTCGTCGTTCTGGATGCCCGATTTCAGCAGGGTCACGACCTCGGCCTCGGTCATGCGCGGGTTTTTGACGACGCTTCCCGAAACGAGCTTGTTCGAATCCTTGACCAGGATCGAACGCCATTCCTTGTCGCCGGTCAGGGCCATCTTGATCTTCTCGGCAATGCCCATCACCTGGGCCATCTGGTACTTGCTCTGGAACTCCTCCCCGGTTTCATCCACCGGGTCATCGCCCTCTTCTTCCGGTTCTTCAGGACCTTGGGAGCCGGCGGCAGACGGCGCGACACCGCCCCGCAGGAGGAGCGCCCTCTCCAGAAAAGAACGGGCCGGTGCGGAAAGCTGCTCGTTCCCCAGGAGCGCTTCCGCGATGCCCTGCCGCTGATGATGGACCTTGGCGATGGCATCCAGGAGCGCCGGATGAGCCGCGGGCGAACAGGCCACGGCGAACAGCGTCTCCTCGGGCAGCAGAGAAAACGCCGCCTGCGCTGCCGCCTTGACCGTGGCGTCTTCATCCCTCATCAGGCAGAAGACGAGCATGAACCGGTCGAACGGCTCAAGGCCCGGGGCATTGCCGAGGGACTGGAGCCGCTCCCCGGCGCTGAGCCCCGGACGAAGGCAGGCCGCCACGGGCGGGGATATTTTCAGCTTGATCGTCTCGGCCATAATCCTCGTATTGTATGCGGTTGCGCACATCGTGCCGCCCGGGACGGGGACAGCCGCGTTCCTTCCCTGTCCGTGACACCGGGGCATACCGGGGAAGACCCCGCAGCACGCCCCGGCGCATCGGCGCCTACGGGTGGGACAGGGATGCCTTGATGCCGAGCCCCTTCAGTTTTTTGAGCACCGCATCGGCCTTTTTCCGGTCGCTGAACGTACCGGCCACGAGGGTCTTGGACGGTATGGACACCTCGGCGTGTTTCACGGTCAGGTTGATGCCGGCCGCGGCCAGGCGCTCCCTCTCGGAACCGGCCCGGTCGGGCAGCAGGTAGGAACCGGCATACACGGCA
Organism: Geobacter sp. FeAm09; assembly: GCF_008330225.1. Classification (NCBI taxonomy): domain Bacteria; kingdom Pseudomonadati; phylum Thermodesulfobacteriota; class Desulfuromonadia; order Geobacterales; family Geobacteraceae; genus Geobacter; species Geobacter sp. FeAm09. The sequence goes on from NZ_CP042466.1 coordinate 1,428,687, forward strand.
AATTTGCCCCCCTGCTCCAGGATGAAGGCATCGGAGGTGTAGCGTTTCAGTTTGTCCAGTTCCGGTTGGGCCGCCGCGCGGCTCGGGTATTCTCCGGCAAGGAGGCGGTTCATGGCTGTCTTCTTGCGCCCCGCCTGTTTGACCGCGGTTTCGACCCCGGCGCCTTTGGCCCGCGACAGGTCTTTCGCCATGGCCTCTTCAAGCACATAAGTGCCCACCACGACCGTCCAGGGGCCGGCCTGTTTGGCCGGTGCCGCTTTCGGTTGTGCCGTATCCTTTTTTGCCGCCGTCGGCGCGGCATTCCTGGCCGGCACTGCGGCGCCGGCCGGGCCCTTGGCGGGTGCTTTGGCGGCTTCGGCCGGTTTTTTGTCGCTCCCCGGCGCCGGTGCAGGCTTCTTCACCGCGCCGGCGGGCTGCTGTTTCGGGGCGGGAGCCGCCTTCTTGTCCTCCGGCTTGGCCGTGGCCGCCGGTTTGTTGGGCGCTGGTGCCCCGGGGGCCGCTTTTTTCTCGGGAGGTGCCGGTTTCTTTTCGGGAACCGCAGTTTTGGCCGGTTCAGGCTTGGGAGGTTCCACTTTCGCTCCGGGTGCCGCCTTGGCGGCAACGGGGGGCTCGGCCGACGCCACCTTCTGGGCTTCGGGCGCTGCGGCATTCTTCTGCGCTCCCGGAGCGCCTGCCGTTTCGTCCTTGGCCGGCTGGCCATCGCGGGGCGGCAGCGGTTTCTTCACCACCTGGGGCGCCGGGGCCTCGGCCTGCTTCTGCTCCTGCTGCGGTTTGATCAGGCCGGTGAAGAAATACAGGTACGCAAAAGCCGCCACTAGGATCAGCAGCACAACCAGCAGCATATTCTGTCTGCTCTTTTCGGCCGGTGCCGCCGGCGCTGGCTCCTTGGAATCGTTACCGAACTTGAAATCCATGAAAAACCTCCGTTGAATATTTAACCCGCGCTCATGTCACGTGCGGTTGGTTCTTACGCCTCATTCCGGCTTTGGGGGCCGCAGCCGTCGTTGCGTCTTCTCGGTGCAGGCCTTGCCGCACCTGCGCCGCGCCCCCCCCGCATCACCAGAACAGCCCGGAATCACTTCCCTGGCGAACCGCACGGGACATACGGGGTTACTCCTTCTTGACGGCCTGGGTCTCGGCAATCACCTTTTGGGACAGGTGCGTCGGCAACTCCTCGTAATGGGAGAACTCCATGCTGAACAGGCCCCGATCACTGGTCATGGACTTGAGATCGTTGGAATAGGCCAGCACCTCGGACATGGGCACGATGGCGCGGATAATCTGGGAGTTGGCCTTGGGCTCGACCCCGACCACCTTGCCGCGGCGGGAGTTCAGGTCGCCGATCACATCCCCCATGCTTTCGTCCGGCACGGTCACCTTCAGGTTCACGATCGGTTCCAGAAGCACCGGCTTGCACAGCTCCATCGCCTTTTTGAACGCCATGGAGCCGGCCACCTTGAAGGCCATTTCCGAAGAATCCACCGTATGGAAGGAACCGTCGTAGAGCGCGACCCGGAAATCCACAACCGGGTAGCCGGCCAGGTACCCCTCCACGGCGGCCTCCTGGATACCCTTGTCCACCGCCGGGATGTACTGGCGCGGGATGACGCCGCCCACGATCTTGTCCTCGAACTGGTACCCCTCGCCCCGGCTGGTGGGGGACATCTCGATCCAGCAGTCGCCGTACTGCCCCCGACCGCCGGACTGTTTCTTGTACTTGCCCTGAACCTTGCTGGAGGCGCGGATCGTTTCCAGATACGGCACCTTGGGGGTTTTGAGCACCACCTCCACGCCGAACTTGCGCTTCAGCTTCTCCACGATCACCTCCAGGTGCACCTGGCCCATGCCGGAGATGATGAACTCCTTGGTCTGGGGGTCGCGGTGCGACTGCAGGGTCGGCTCCTCCTCGATCATGCGGTGCAGGGCACCGTGGATCTTGTCCTCGTCGGCCTTGGTCTTGGGGGCGATGGCATAGGAGATCACCGGCTGGAGCTGCTGGGCCGGCTCGTACACGATCGGTTTGGCGGCATCGCACAGGGTGTCGCCGGTTATGGTCTCCTTGAGTTTGGCCACGGCCACGATGTCGCCGGCCACCGCCTGTTTGATCGGGCGCTGCTTCTTCCCTTCCAGTTCATAGATCTGCCCGATGCGCTCTTCGATCCCCTTGGTGGAGTTGAGGATGGTGGTGTCGGAGTTGAGCACCCCCGAGTAGATCCTGAAGATGGTTATCTTCCCCGTGTAGGGGTCGGACGTGGTCTTGAACACCAGGGCCGAGAACGGTTCCTTTTCGTCGGGGGCGCGCTCTGTCGTCGCGCCGCTCTTGGGCTCGGTCCCCATCGCCTTGGTACGGTCCAGGGGCGATGGCAGATAGGCGCAGATGGCGTCCAGGAGCTGCCGGACCCCGATGTTCTGCACGGCAGAGCCGCACAGGACAGCCGTAAAGGTGTTGCGCATGGTGCCGACCCGCAGGCCGTCGATGATCTCCTCCACGGTCAATTCGCCGCTGTCCAGGTATTTCTCGGTCAAGGCGTCGTAGGCCTCGGCCACGATCTCCACCATGTGTTCGCGCAGGCGTGCGGCCTCATCCCGGTATTCGGCCGGTATCTCCCCTTCGGTGCAGACCCCGGAGCCGTCCTTGGGATAGAAGCAGGCCTTCATGTGGATCAGGTCGATGATCCCGGCGAACTTGTCCTCCGCGCCTATGGGCATCTGGATCGGTACCCCCCGCGCTCCCAGGGCCTTTTCCATGTCGTCGATGGCCCGCAGGAAATTGGCCCGTTCCCGGTCCATCTTGTTGACGAAGGCGATGCGGGGAATCTCGAACTCGTTGGCCCACCCCCAGATCTCCTCGGTCTGCGCCTTGACGCCGGAGATGGCGGAGAGGATGACGACGGCGCAGTCCAGGGCGCGCATGCAGGCGCGGGTATCGGCGATGAAGTTGCCGTAGCCGGGGGTGTCCACGATGTGGACGGAATGACCGTTCCATTCGCAATGGTCCAGGGCCGAGGTGATGGATATCTTGCGCTTGATCTCCTCAGGCTCGAAATCCATGGTGGAGGTGCCGTCATCGACCCGCCCCAGGCGGTCGATCATGCCGGCGTTGAACAGAATCGCTTCGGACAGCGAAGTCTTGCCCGCCCCGCCGTGTGCGATGATCCCCAGGTTCCGAAGTTTGCTCGTGTCGTACTGTCCCATTGCATAGCCCCCTTAAAAATGAGATATCCTCTGCGTAGCTGCCACTTCACCGCTGTTCGTACAACTGTGTGTGTCTGCACAAGAAAGATGTATCTGCCGTCTCAAAAAGGCATTCCGGTTTTTCCGCCACGGCGCTCCGGGGGGCGCGCTGTGGGGTCGTGCCGGAATCAGCTGTTGCGTTCGTACAGTATTCTCAGTCCCTCCAGGGTAAGGAATTCGTCCACCTCGTCGATGGTTTTGGATTCGGGTGCGATCAGGGGCGCCAGTCCTCCGGTGGCGATAACCCGGAACTTCTCCCTTGATTCCAGGCGCATATGTTCCACAATCCCGTCCACCAACCCCACGTAACCGAAGAAGATGCCGGCCTGCATGGAGTTGACGGTGTTTTTGGCAATGATGTGGGGCGGCTTGGCGATGTCCACGCGCGGGAGTTTGCTGGCTCGCTGAAAGAGCGCTTCCAGGGAGATGGCCAGGCCGGGGGCGATGGCGCCGCCGCAGTACTCGCCGCGGGCGCTGATATAATCGAAGGTGGTGGCGGTGCCGAAGTCCACGATGACCAGGGCGCATTTGTGCTTCTCGTATCCCGCCACGGCGTTGACGATACGGTCGGCCCCCACCTCCCGCGGGTTGTCGTATTGGATCGGCATGCCGCTTTTGATTCCCGGGCCGACCACGTAGGGGGTCAGGTTGAAGAAATCCCGGGCAATGGCCTCCATCACCCCGGTGAGCGGGGGGACGACCGAGGAGATGATGGCGGCGGTTATGGCGTGGAACCCAAGGCCGGCCTGGCCGAACAGGCTGTGCAGCAGGACCGCGTATTCGTCGGACGTGCGCGACTTGTCCGTGGAGAGCCGCCAGTTGCGCACGAGCTTTTGCCCCTCGTAGATCCCCAAAACGATATTGCTGTTACCGACGTCAATCACCAGGAGCATTTCAGAGCACCCTCACATCCCCGCTGAGTATTCGTTCGATCGTGCCGTCCGAGTGGCGCACCAGCAGGGCGCCGTCGCCGTCGATGCCGGCAAAGAACCCCCGGACGTCGTCGCGGCCGTGGTTGCTGACCAGTACCTCGCGGCCGTTGGCATTGCAGCGTTCCTGCCACTCCCGGCGCACCTGGGCGAAGCCGTGGTCGAGAAAACCGGCATAGAGCCGGTCCAGTTCGTTCAAGAGACACGCCGTGAACCGCGCCCGGCTGACCCTGCTCCCCGTTTCCATGAGGAGCGAGGTGGCCGGGTGGCGCAGGTCGCCGGGAAACTGGCCGGCCGTCATGTTCAGGTTGACGCCGATCCCCAGGATGACGAAATTGATGCCGTCGTTGATGCCGTCGGTCTCGGCGCTCATCTCGTTGAGCAGTCCGGCCACCTTTTTGCCGCCGATCAACACGTCGTTGGGCCACTTGATCTCCGGTTTGAGGCCGGTGGTCTGTTCGATGGCCCGGGCGGTGGCGACGGCGGAGAGGAAGGTGAGCTGGGGGGCCTCAAAGGGTTTGATCCGCGGGCGCAGGATGACCGAGCAGTAGAGGTTGGCACCCGGCGGAGACGACCAGACGCGCCCCAGGCGTCCCTTGCCCTTGCTCTGCTCCTCGGCGGTGACCACCGTCCCTTCGCCGGCACCCTCTTCCGCCAAGCGGAATGCCTCGGAATTGGTGGAGGTCGTGGTGGCCAGGTTGACCAGCCGCGTGCCGATGAGCGTGGCGTTCAGGTGTGCGCCGATCTCCTCGGCCGCCAAGGTGTCGGGTGACGAAAGCAGCCGGTACCCCTGGGAGGGAACCGCCTCCACCTGGTATCCCGCGCCCCTGAGGGCCGAGATGTGTTTCCAGACGGCGGTGCGCGAGACGCCCAGTTCCCTGCTCAACTGCTCGCCGGAGACGAACCCGCTCTGTTGCCGGAAAAGTTGCAGGATGGTGGCTGCCTTCTTGTGCATTGAACGACTCCTGCAGGGTTCGCTGCGGGTCAATCCAGCAGCATGGAAATATCCATGGCCCGGGCCGAATGGGTCAGGGCGCCGACGGAAATGATATCGACCCCGGTCTCGGCGATGGCGCGCACCGTCTCCAGATTGACGCCGCCGGACGCTTCCACCTGCGCGCGGCCGGCAATGGTCGTCACGGCGGAACGCATGTCCGCGAGGCTCATGTTGTCCAGCATGATGATGTCGGCGCCGCTGGCCAGAGCCTCCTCGACCTGGGCCAGGGTCTCGGTCTCTATCTCGATTTTCAGGGTGTGGGGGATAAAGGAGCGGGCCCGGGCGATCGCCTCCCGGACGCCGCCGGTGGCTGCGATATGGTTTTCCTTGATCAGGACGCCGTCGTAGAGGCCGGTCCGGTGGTTGATGCCGCCGCCGACGCGCACGGCGTATTTTTCCAGCTCCCGCAGGCCGGGGGTGGTCTTGCGGGTATCGACGATGCGTGCCCCGGTTCCCGCCACCGCCGCCACGTAGCGCGAGGTGAGGGTGGCGATGCCGCTCAGGCGCTGGAGCAGGTTCAGGGCCACCCGTTCGCCCATGAGCAGGTCGGCCGTGGTGCCGCGCACCGTGGCGATAAGAGCCCCCCTGGCGGCCGGCGCCCCCTCCGCCAGGCAGACATCGAACTCCATGGCGGGGTCGAGGCGCTTGAAGACCCGCTCGGCCACGAACAGTCCGGCCAGGATCATCTCCTCCTTGGCGATCAGGCGGGCCGAAGCCCGACTGTCGGCGGGGATCAGCGCCTGGGTGGTGATGTCGCCGGTATGGATGTCTTCGCGCAGTGCATGGTCTATGAGGTTGTCGAGTGAGAGCATCATCTGTGAGTTCACCTGAATGGGGGAAATATGCCTATTCCTATATCACAGGTGGAAAGGCGTATCAACCGCAAAACCGGCGCGTTGGAGACCGTGTTTGCCCGTCTACTTTGCAATTGACGGGAAACGCCCCCTCCTGTATAGTAAACCGCTTGAAAATCCAATTTAATCTTATCATAGAGGAGTGGTTAGAATGCAGAAGCACATCTCAGCGTATGTTCTCGCGGTTATTCTACTCACAGCCGTCTGCGCCGCTGCAGTCGAAACCAAGGACATCAAGTTTTCCTTCAAAAACGCGGCGCCGGTTGTTTTCAGCCACGAGCGACACCTGCTCAAATACAACAACAACTGCAAGATGTGCCATAACGCCCTCTACGATCTGAAGACCCGCCGCCATTTCACCATGGCCGAGATGGAGAAGACCAAGTCCTGCGGCGCCTGCCACAGCGGGGTCAAGGCTTTCAGCGTGGCGAGCGAAAAGGATTGCGTCAAGTGTCACAAGGGCAAGACCCAGGACAAGGTCTACAAGGTCAAGGGGGTGTCCGACGCGGTCTTCGGCCATGCGCTCCACGTCTCCAAGACCGGCGGCGCCTGCCGGACCTGTCACAGCGGCAAGATCTTCAGCGGCAAGACCAGGGGCGTCACCATGGCCGAGATGGAAAAGGGGCGGACCTGCGGCGCCTGCCATAACGGCACCAGGGCCTTCACCGTCGCCGGCAACTGCGACCGCTGCCACAAGGGGCTGAAACCCCGGGAGATCACCTTTACCCTCAAGGATACGGCAGCGGCGACCTTCAGCCATTCGTTCCATACCCAGGCATACTCCTGCAAGGATTGCCACACCAAAACCTTCCCCTACAAAGCGGTTTCCGGCAAGGCCACCATGGCCGACATGGAGAAGGGCAAATCCTGCGGGACCTGCCATAACGGCAAGGACGCTTTCGCCGCCAGCGGCGACTGCGGCAAGTGCCACAAGGGGATGAAGCCGGCCAGGATCGCGTTCAAAACCTCCGCCGGCGAGGCCGTTTTCAGCCACGAGTTCCATCTCCAGGCGTACAAGTGCGCCGACTGCCACACCAAGGTGTTCCCCTACAAGGCGGTGACGGGCAAGGCCACCATGGACGACATGGCCAAGGGCAAATCCTGCGGAACGTGCCACAACGGCAAGGAGGCCTTTGCCTCCAGCGGCGACTGCGACAAGTGCCACAAGGGGTTCAAACCGCGCACCATCACGTTCAAGACCGATGCCGGCGACGCCACCTTCAGCCACGACTTCCATACCCAGGCATACAAATGCGTGGACTGCCACACCAAGGTGTTCCCCTACAAGGCGGTGACGGGCAAGGCCACCATGGCCGACATGGAGAAGGGGGCCTCCTGCGGGACCTGCCACAACAAGGACAAGGATGCCTTCTCGGTCAAGGACGACAAGCTTTGCGCCAAGTGCCACAAGATGTAACGTCAGGACTGCAAACGGTATGAAAAAGGGCGTCCTTCCCGGTTGGGGAGGACGCCCTTTCTGTCTCTGCAATGCGAACCCTGTTGGCCGCGCGCTACTCGCCCTTGCGCTGGTCCACCAGGTACCGGCTCCCCTCCGACTCCTTGGCCAGTTTCTTCAGTTCGGCGGCCACCTCGGCCACCTTGGCCACGTGCCGGATCTTGTCCGAGTTCATGGGGACGGCGGCGATGGAGATGGAGAGCAGGGGGATCTTTTCCATCTCCCCCTTGCGGTTGGTGCCGTTGTAATACCCCTGCCGCTTGGTGGCTTCGTCGAACAGGTCCAGCACGATCTGGTCGAAGTGATCGATGATGGTCCCGCATACCGATTCCACCTGGGTCAGGGAGACGATGAAGACGAAATCGTCGCCGCCGATATGCCCGCAGAAACCGCCGCCCGCATCGCGCACGGCGTTGAACATGATGCGGGCCAGCATCCTCAGCACCTCGTCGCCGTGGGAAAAGCCGAAGGCGTCGTTGTACGGCTTGAAATGGTTGATGTCCACGTGGCAGACCGCCTGAGGCTTGCCCATGGCGTCCTCGATGGCCCGCTGGATGGATGTGTTGCCCGGCAGCCGCGTCAGGGGGTTGTTGTCGAAGATGCGCCTGAGGCGGGAGAAGGAGAGCGCAATGCGGCAGAAAAGTTCGCTGAAGTTGAGGGGGAGGAAGGCAAAATCGTCCAGGGGATAGGTTTCCCACGGGAAGGAGTCGTAATCCCTGCTCGACACCAGGCCGATGATCGGGATGGTGCTGAAGAAGCTGTCGCTGCGCAGGGCCGTGACGATCGTGGATCCCGCGTTGCTGTCCGAGGCGAGGTCGATGATCAGAAGGTCGGGCGGGTCGGAATAAAAGGCGCCCAGCACGCCGTCGATATACGACATGCCGGTGGCCTGGTGCCCCCTGCTTTGCAGGCGCAGTTGCAACTGGGAGATGAGCTGCGCGTCGGAGGAGACGAGGGCGATCCTAATAGGTGGCAGCATTATCGACGCCCTGCTGCAACTCCAGGCTGAAGTTCTTGACCTCCACCAGTTTGTCCTCCAACTCCTCGACCAGGTCGGCAATGATCTGCTCGTCGAGCTTGAGGGTATCCCAGGCGGCCTGCTGGATCTGGGGGACATAGCCGTCGCCGCTGTCGCCGAAGCCGCTGGCCTTGATCAGCGCGTCGGCGATATGCACCACAGCGGTCTTGATGCGGTGGTTCCCCGACGCCGCCACATTGTGGTGGCAGTTGATCGGTTCGCTCAGCTTATCCGGCAGGAACCAGCTCTTGGCAAGCCATCCGCCCACTTCGGCGTGATCCGTGTCGATGACTTCCTGCTCCGCCTCCCGCATATGGACCCGCTTTTCCCCGATGACGCGACGGACCTCCCGCTCGGCCTCGCTGCATTTGAGGCTGATGATGACCTTGCCGATATCGTGCAGCAGTCCGGCGGTGGCGATCTCCTCGCACTCCGGCAGGCCGAGCTTGGTGGCGATCAGGTTGGAGGCCACCCCGACCCCCAGGGAATGCTCCCACAGGCCGACGCTGTTCTTCTCCATGATCTCGAAAATGGATGAGGAAAGGGCCAGGCTTTTGACCACGTTGACCCCCAGGAGGATCATGGCGTTGGAGATGGTCGAAACCCGGTAGAAACCATAGGAGGGGGAGTTGGCCAGCCTGAGGATGCGCGCGGAAAGCACCTGGTCCGAGGAAACGATCCTGGCCATCTCCTGTACCGATGATTTGTCGTTGTCGGACAGGGAGTTCAGTTTGCTGATGACACCGGGCAGGGTGGGGAGCGTTTTGGTGTCCATGATGATTTTTTTCAGTTCATTCCGCTTTTCGTCCACCAGATTCTCCCATGGAACGTTTCAGATACTCGGCATAGATGTCGTAGACTTTTGCCATCAAGGGATCCTGACGAACCTTTTCAAAGCGGGTGTCAAGATCGCGGAGCGTCTCTTCGAGCGTCCGGTCTCCTTCCGACCAGACGGGATGCCCCTCCACATAGACGGATTGAATGTTCAGATTCTCCAGCCGGGCAATGAGCGAATCCGTCAGTTCCGTATCCTTGCCGCAGATGGGGATGCCGTTTGCGGACTCGGTGCGAAAGACGTCCCGCGCGAGTACCATGCCCACTTTGGCGGCCATGAGGGGTATTTTCTGCATTGAGGTCGCTGTCCTTGCCTGATGGTTGAATTTGCTAAGCGATTGTTAATAAAACAGGATTAAGCATGATAGCCAAAAAAGGCCCTAACGTCAATCTGTTCATTGGCGGAGCAGGACTTTCGTACCCTGGAACAGATAATACCAGACAAATCGGCAGAGTTCGAGTAGCAAACTCAAAAAAAAGATTCCAACTGCCGTGGCTGTTGCGTCGGTGCGGCAACTTTGCGCTTGCCCACCCACACGACGCCGGTGCCGGTTTGCATGACGATCTTGCGTCCCAGGTGCCCCCCCACGTCCCAGGCCTTGATCGGTATGGCGTATTCATCCAACAGCTGATTGGCCAGGATGACGTTGCGGTCGCCAATCATGAATATCTCGTTGCCGTTGCCGCCGCCGTTGACGTTTGCCCCCCCGAAAACCTTTGCCACGAGATGCTTTTTCGAGCAGCCGAGCGCCAGCATCTTGTGCAGGAGTTTCTCCACGGCGATGTTGCCGTACCGGGGGGTCGCCAGGCCCTCGCCGTTCCAGAGCGGCAGCATGAAGTGATTCATGCCCCCCACGCGGGCCACGGTATCCCACAGGCAGACCGAAACGCATGACCCGAGCACGGTACTGACCTGGTAATCGCGCAGGTCGGCAAAGAGGGTGCCGGGGAACAGAAAGTGCCTGTTTGGAGTGTCTTCCCTATTCATGGAGCCTATTTCTCGCTGATGTCGTCGAACAGAAACAGGTTGCCCCCTTCGGCAAAGGAGGTGAAGGGGGCGTCACCGACAGGGGCCGGGAGCGTGACGCGGAACAGGGAGCCCTGCCCGCGGCCGCTTTCCAGGTCAATGGTCCCCTGCAACAGGTCGGCCAACGCCTTGGCGATGCTGAGTCCCAGGCCGTGCCCCAGGTGGGAGCGGGTGGTACCGGTCTCCAACTGGGTGAAACGGTTGAAGATGCGCTGTTGATCCTCCTCGGCGATACCGGCTCCAAAGTCCCGTACCCCAACGACCAGGCTGCCGTCCGGGGCGAGGGCCAGGGAAACCTGGATGCGCCCCCCCTCGCGGCTGTATTCCAGTGCATTGGCCACCAGATTGGAGAGGATGATCTGCACCTTTTCCGCGTCGGTGTCGAACAGCAGCGGGGCTGCTTCCGGCGGCGGCTCCAGCTCGATCTCCACGTCCTTGCGGGCCGCGCGGTGCCGGAACGATTCCGCCACGTCCCGCGCCACTGCGGTGACGTTCACCCGGCTTATGTGCGGGTCGAGTTCCCCCGCCTCCAGTTCGGCGGCCGCGAAAATATTGCGGAGTTGAAAATCCAGATGGTTTGCTTCAGAGCAGATCATGGACGCCAGGGCGACAATCTCGTCCCGCTCGGGATCAAGGGCCCCTATCTGCCCCGCCAGTCCGACAATGGCATTGAGAGGATTGTTGATCTCGTTGCGGATGTTGGAGAGGAAGTTGCTTTTCAGCGCCTCAGACTGCTCCAACCGCCGGTTCATCTCCACCAGTTTGCGGTTGACCACGCTCAGATCCGAAAAGGTCTTGCGACTCCGGGCAAAGCGGTTGCTCAACTCCTGGATCAGCTCATCGTCCGTCAGATTCATGGCAGATTCTCCCTCACCGATATCCCAGTTCCGCCCCGGTCTCTGTCTATGCCCCCCCACCGGTGGCCTCGGCGATGGGCGCCCGGTTTTTGACCCCGAAGACCTCGATGCCCGCCTTCGTCTCCAGGGGGCAGGCGTTTTCGCAGATGCCGCACCCGTTGCAGATATCCTCCACCACGTAGGGCTCCCTGACCTTTTTACGTACGCCGTCCAACCCCAGGACCTCCACCTCCCGCGTGCGGATGGCCTTGGACGGGATGGGGCAGTGCTCTTCGCAGACCATGCAGTCGATCCGTTTGGCGAACGGCAGGCAGTGGTTCTTGTCGAGAACCGCCTTGCCGATCACCTCGCGCTGCTTGGCGCCCGCCGGCAGTTTGGGGATGGCCCCGGTGGGGCAGACCTGCCCGCACAGGGTGCAGTTGTATTCGCAGTATCCCAGGCGCGGGACGACCAACGGGGTATAGAGACCCTCCATGCCGGCCTGCCAGGCGGCCGGATAGAGGGCGTTCTTCAGGCAGACCTTCATGCATTCGCCGCAGCGGACGCATTTGTTCAGAAACTCGGCCTCGTCGCGCACGCCGGGTGGGCGCAGCAGGCGCTCGCCCTTCTCGGGCGGGCGGAAGCGCGCAGGGATGGCCAGCAGCAGACCGGTGGCCACGCTCCCCAGCAGTACCCGCCGCTCCGGGAGAAACGGCCCGGCATTCCCGCGTCCGGCGGCGAGGCGGAACGAGATGCGCTGATGGGGACAGTGCAGTTGACACTCCATGCAGAGGATGCATTCCTCCTTGGCCAGCAGGTCTCGGTCAAAGGTGGTCGGGCAGAGTTCGCGGCATTTGCCGCAATCGCCGCACAGGCCGGCCGGGATGCGCCGGAAGAGGGAGAAGCGTCCCAGTAACCCCAGCAGGGTGCCCAGGGGACAGAGGTTGCGGCACCAGTTGCGCTCTTCGAACTGTTCCAGGACGATGATCGCCAGGAGGACCAGGGCCGAAAAAGCGGCCAGGGGATAAAGGGTTTCGCGGAACGGCAGCAGATGGGCGTGCAAAAGTTCGTAGGCCGGGGCGATGGCGTCGCGCCGCTCGCCCAGCAGGTGATAGAGTCCGACCCACCCCTCCCGCGCTCCGAGCCCCAAAAGGGGATAGAGAAAAAAGGTCACCCCCCGCAGCAGGATGGCCATGGGGTCCAGCAGCCCGGCCAGATTCAGATTGAACAGGGCCGCCGCCAGGATCGGCAGCAAAAGCCAGTATTTCAGGTTTCCCTTGAGGGCGGCGATGGGCCGGCGTGTGCGGCTTTTGGGCGTCACCAGGTCGAGGACGGTTCCCAGCGGGCAGATCCAGCCGCAGAAAAAACGCCCCAGAAGGAGCGTTGTCACGGCCATCAACACTGCCGGCAGCAGGAGCCAGGTCCAGGTTTTTGCGGCCAGAAGGTAGCTGAAGAACACGAGGGGGTCGGCCCGGAAGAAAGCGTTCACAGCGGCATTGATCTCGTCGCGGCCGCGGTACTCGGTCTGGACGAACAACACGAGGAACAGGGCCAGGAAAGCCAGTTGGCTGGTGCGGGAAGAAGTCGGTTTCATGTCGTCACCTTGTCGGGGGTGGAAAATCGGTGCGGTGGACCGTCTGCGGCGGTGCGGGGTGTGCGAATCGTGCTCATATGTGTGTTTTGTGCTCCTCCCGGTCACGACCGCCAGGTGACGGTAAGGGGGTTGCGTTTCGGTGGTCGCTGGTAGCGCAACAGCGGATAGCCGAGCATCATGGCGTGGATCGGCAGGTGGTCCACCGGCAGGTCCAGCGCCTGCCGCAGCGGTTCCCACCGGGCGGCCGCCATCTGGAAGAAGCCGGCCCAGCAGGTGCCGAGGCCGAACGAGGGGGCGGCGATCTCAAGGTGTGCAAGGGCGATGACGGCGTCGGTTCCGGCCACAATGGAGTCCTTGTGGGCGTATGCCACCACGAGGTGGGGGGCCTTGCGGCAGACCGGATCGTTGCCCTTGTCCCAGGAACGGATGATCCCCTCGAAGTTAAAATAGGCGTTGACCGGCGCGTCGGAAACCATGATGGTCCGCATCCAGTCAACCGCCAGGCCGGCCAGGCGCCGCACCTCGCCACTGTTGTGGACGACCAGCCAGCGTATGGACTGGCTGTTGCCGCTGCTGGGGGCATAGCGCACCATATCCAGGAGCCGTTCAATGGTACCTCGCTCCACCGGGGTGTCACGGTAATTGCGTACCGACCGCCGCATGCGCAGGTAGGCCGCCAGGCGTTCCGGGGCGATGTCGGCCTCGCCGGTTTCGTAACCGTCCGGGACGAGGCGCGCATCCTCGATCTCCACCGCTTCGCTCGGGCAGACCGCCACGCAGTGGCCGCAGATTATGCAACGGGTGGCGCCGTCCGCCACGTAGCGTGGCTGTTCTCCCCGGGGAAGCCTGATGATGTCGAGGGGGCAGGCGGCTGCGCACAGGCCGCAGCGGGTGCATCTCTGGCTGTTGATGGCAAGTTTTGGCATGTCTCGGCCGCTCGCTCCGTCGGGCGTCAGGCCCGCACCACCTTGATCCGCCCCAGGTCCATCTCGCCCAGGCCCCTCTTGTGGGCGGCCACGATGGTCGGGATATCTGCCGGCCTGAGGCCGAACAGGGTGGTGGCAAAGGCGTCGGCGGCCACGATGTCGGCGGAGGCGATCACCTTGTTGAGCACCCTGACGTCGGCCATGTTCCCCCCTTGGGGACCGTGGGCGGTCAGGATGCGGGTGGCGTCGATCACGGTCAGGTGGCTCTTCAGGCGGGCGTTCACATCCGCCAGGGCCGTGTCGAGGCTGCGATGGATGTAGCCCCGGTTCCCTCCCATGACCCCCATGATATTCTTGAGGCCCAGGGTAAGTTTGGACAGGCCGTGGTGCTTGGCGATTGGGACGTTGATGAAGACGTTGGCCGAAAGGGCCTCGTCGTACAGTTCCCACTCCTTGAGGAAGCGGCCGTTCAGGGTCACTTTTTTGAAACGCTCCTGCTCGATCTGCTTGCACTCCACCTGTTTCATTCCCCTGAGTGCCCCTTCAATACCACTGTTGACGTAGCAACGCCGCGAATCGTTACAGGTATAGTCGAACACCTTGACTTTTTTTGCCCCGGCGGCCAGGCATTCCTCCACCAGGGCCCGTACCACCTGGGGATGGGTATTGGCGGCAAACTCGGTGGAGCGGTCCCACCCCATGTTGGGCTTGACCACCACCACATCGCCGGCCTTGACGAAGCGCCGCATGCCGCCGACGGCGTTGACCGCCTTGCGGGTGACGGCCCCGTAATCCTTACCCTCGGCCACCGCTACCAGCGGCTGTTCCTTTGCCGCCAGGGCTTCCTTGACCAGGCTGGGGGTAAGAAGGGAGGCAGCGGCCGCTGTCCTTAAAAACTCGCGTCTATCCATGGGAGGGGCTCCTGTCGGCTGTGGAATCAATGCATATATGGAGGATCATTGTACGCCAGCAGGCGCAATTTTCAAGTACGCAAAAAGGAAAAAGGAGCCGTGGTGGTGCCGGCTGAGCGCACCATACGGGGCATGAGAGCCGGTGATGGCCGTGTCGTCAGCGTCGGCAGGGGGAAAGGGGGGGCTGCAGGCGCTCTTCCGCCAGCGCCGCTCCGCCCAGGAGGCCGGCGTCGTCCCCCAGTTCGGTCTTGAGGATGGCAAGCCCCTCGCGGATGTGGGGGAAGCAGCGCTGTGCCAGCTCCGCCTCAAGCCCCGGGAGCAGCAGATCGAAGCTGGCGGCCACGCCGCCACCCACGATGACCGCCTGCAGATTGAGGATGTTGGCGAGGCTCCCCAGGGCGATGCCGAGCCACCCACCCACCCGCTCGAAGGCGGCCCGGGCGCCGGCTACCCCCTGGCGGGCCAGGGTTGCCACGGCCTCCGCGCTCGGCTCCGTAGCCGCAGCGGCGAGTCGGTCCGCCGGGACCAGTTCGCGGGCGGCGCGTACCACGGCGCCTGCCGAGCAGTACTGTTCCAGGCACCCCCGGTTGCCGCAGGGGCAGGGGAGGCCATCCGGGGCCACGGTGACATGGCCGAACTCGGCCGCAAAACCGTTTGCGCCGGTCCAGAGCCGGTTGTCCAGAATCAAGCCGCTCCCCAGGCCGGTCCCGATGGTGACCGCCAGGAACGACGGCACCCCTCTGCCGGCGCCAAAACGTTGTTCGCCCAGGGCGATGGTGTTGGCGTCATTGCCGCAGGCGGCCGGGATGCCGGTGCGCTCTTCCAGGAAGGCGCCCAGATTCAACCCCTCCAGGGGGCGCATGTTGACCGACGACCGGATCTGCCCATCCCGTCCGATCAGTCCGGGTACCCCGGCGCCGATGGCCTGAATCCCGATGCCGCTGCGGGCCGCCCCGTCGCGCAATTCCGCGATGTCGGCCAGGAGTCGGGAGCAGAAACTCTCACGTCCTCCTTCGATCCCGCTGGCGCTACGCCGCTGGTCGATGATGGTCCCCGATGCCGTAACCAGGGCGCAGCGCAGATTGGTCCCGCCGATGTCGATGCCGATGACGGCCGTTTTCATCCCTTTGCGGCTCCCGCCGTGATCTCTTCGGACAAGCGGTCGTAGGTTTCCATCAGTCCTTCGGGGATGACGCGCACGTTCCCCACGACGGACATGAAGTTGGTGTCGCCGTTCCAGCGCGGCACGATATGGATGTGCATATGGTCCTCGATGCCTGCCCCGGCCGCTTTGCCCAGGTTGATGCCCATGTTGAACCCCTGGGGATTGGCAACGGCCCTCAGCAGGTTGTGGGCCCGGCGCACGCTCTGCATGAGGTCCAGCAGTTCCGCATCGGAGAGATCGTCCATATCGGACACGTGCCGGGCGGGGGCGGCCATGAGATGGCCGCCGCTGTAGGGGTAGCGGTTCATCATGATCAGGGAGTGCCTGCTTCGGGCCAGCACCAGCCGTTCCCGGTCGTCGTTTTCCTCCCAGGCCTTGCAGAAGATACACCCCTCCTGGGGGGCCGGGTTGTTGATGTAGGCCATCCTCCAGGGTGCCCAGATCCGTTCCATGGCGGTTCCTCCTTTGCGCGCTGTCCCTGGATTGTAGCAGCACGAGCGCGGGAGGCAAACCATTAGTTGCGGATATAATATTTTTTTATCCGTACTTATTAACTTCTTGACAAATACGGTGTTTTAGGGATATGTTTTTTTAATTTGAATAAAGATGTTGTCGATATGACCGGGGCTAAGCCCCTGTTTTTTTACCGTAACTAAAACTGGAGGACATGATGGCCAAAATTACCGGTGCATTGGAATATCACTCGAGCGGTAGAAAAGGCAAGATAGAGGTTGTATCTTCGAAACCGTGTTTGACGTCGCGGGACCTTTCCCTGGCATACTCGCCCGGTGTCGCCGAGCCCTGCCTCGAGATCGAGAAGAACCCGGAAGATGCCTACCAGTACACGGCCAAGGGGAATCTGGTGGCCGTGGTCTCCAACGGCACGGCTGTCCTAGGCCTGGGCAATATCGGCGCCCTGGCGGGCAAGCCGGTCATGGAGGGGAAGGGGGTTCTCTTCAAGCGTTTTGCCGATATCGACGTGTTCGACATCGAGCTGAACAGCGAGAACCCGGACGAGATCATTCGGGCCTGCCAACTCCTGGAGCCGACCTTCGGCGGCATCAACCTGGAGGATATCAAGGCCCCCGAGTGCTTCTACATAGAAGAGGAATTGAAGAAGACCATGAACATCCCGGTCTTCCACGACGATCAGCACGGCACCGCCATCATCTCCGCCGCGGCCCTGATCAATGCCCTGGAACTGATCGGCAAGAAGATCGACGAGATCAGGATCGTGGTGAACGGTGCGGGCGCCTCGGCCATCGCCTGCGCCAATCTGGCCATCTCCCTGGGGGTGAGGCGGGAAAACCTGATCATGTGCGACACCAAGGGGGTGATCTACCGGGGGCGCGCCGAAGGGATGAACAAGTACAAGGAGCGCTTTGCCGTCGATACGCCGCTGCGCACCCTGGAAGAGGCGGCCAATGGGGCCGACGTGCTCTTCGGGCTTTCCTCCAAGGGGGCGTTCACCCAGGAGATGGTGCGCAAAATGGCCGCCAATCCCATTATCTTCGCCATGGCCAACCCCGACCCGGAGATCACCCCGGAAGAGGCCCGGGCCGTGCGGGGCGACGTCCTGGTCGCCACCGGGCGTTCCGACTATCCCAACCAGGTCAACAATGTGCTCGGTTTCCCCTTCATCTTCCGCGGCGCATTGGATGTGCGCGCCACGACCATCAACGAGGAGATGAAAAAGGCCGCGGTCTTCGCCTTGGCGGAACTGGCCCGGGAGGAATGCCCCGATTCGGTCTGCCGGGCCTACGGCAACGTCAAATTCTCCTTCGGCCGCGACTACATCATCCCCAAGCCGTTCGACCCCCGGGCCCTGTTGCGGGTGGCGCCGGCAATCGCCAAGGCCGCCATGGATTCTGGCGTTGCCCGGCAGCCGATCGCCGACATGGACAAGTACGTGGAACACCTGGAATCGCTGCAGGGCAAGGCCAAGGAGACCATGCGCCTGATCATCAACAAGGCCAAGAGCGACCCCAAGCGGATCGTCTTTCCCGAGGGGGACAACGAAAAAATCCTCCGCGCCGCCCAGATCCTGATCGAAGAGGGGATTGCCAAACCGATCCTCATCGGCAACCGGGACAAGATCAACGCCAAGATGGAGGAGTTGGGGCTTGATCTGAACGGCAGCGCGCCGATCATCGATCCGGCCAACTTCGATCAGGCCGAGGCGTACGCCCAGGAGCTGTTCAGCCTGCGGCAGCGGAAGGGGCTGACCCTGTCCGAGGCCCGACGGATCCTGACTCGCAAGTCGCGCACCCACTTCGGCTGCATGATGGTGCGCCAGGGGGATGCGGATACCCTGCTCTCGGGCATCGATACCCATTATCCCGAAACCATCCGTCCGGCCCTGGAGGTGATCGGCAAGCAACCCGGTCTTTCCAGCGTGCACGGCCTCTATATGATGATATTCAAGAAGCGGATCTTCCTCTTGGCCGACACCACGGTCTGCATCGAGCCGACCGCCGAGGAGTTGGCCGAAACCGCCATCCTGGCCGCGGAAAAGGCCCAGATGCTCGACATCGAACCGACGATCGCCATGCTCTCCTTCTCCAACTTCGGCTCGGTCCAGCATCCCCAGGCCCTGAAGGTCAAAAAGGCGACGGAGATCGTCAAGGACAAGGTGCCGGGGCTTGTCATCGACGGCGAGATGCAGTCCGATACCGCCGTGGTCACGGAGATTCTCCAGAAGAGCTTCCCCTTCGCCAACCTGAAAGAGGCGGCCAACATCCTCATCTTCCCGGATCTGAACTCGGGGAATATCTGCTACAAGCTCCTGCACCATCTGGGGGGGGCCGAGGCCATCGGGCCGATCCTCATGGGCATGAAGAAGCCGGTCCATGTCCTGCAGCGGGGGGATGACGTGGACGACATCGTCAACATGGCGGCCATAGCCGTGGTGGACGCCCAGATATCATGACATGATCGGGGGTGTGCGCGCGAAGCCCCGCATGGTGAGCCCAATTAGGCCATCAGGAGATCGTCTGCGGCATCCCGGGGATTGCAAGGTGGCGGAATGCCGTGATAACTATGTGATATGTTTTCTTTAGCCATCCCCTGTTTCGTCGCCTCCCCGTGAGGATTATTCAGAGCCCCGACAGGGCATTGTGCAACAAAAACCACAGGCGGTCAGCCTGTGGTTTTTGTGTTTGAATTTGAGGTGCGATGTGATATTTTAACGCAGTTATGGCGATTTATACCTGCAAACTCGGCGCAGCCGACGGCAAAGTTGTGTTTCGCGATCTCGAAGCGGATGAGCCGTTGCAGTTGCGCAAAAGCCTGGAAGACCAAGGTTTTTTTGTTTTTGAAGTAAAGAAGAAGCCGCTGCAGTTTCTTTTCGAAAAGGGATTGAAGCGGCGCCGCATCGATAACCGGTCGCTTTTGACCCTGAATCAGGAAATGCTCGTCCTGATCAAGTCCGGCATGCCGATCATGCAGGTGCTCGATGCGATCCTGGAGCGGCACGAGGCGGGCAAGCTCGCCGAGATACTGCAGCAGGTGCGTGAAGACGTAAAGGGAGGGGCAGCGCTCTCGGCCGCCCTGGACAAGCATGGTCGCGCATTTCCGCAGTTGTACGTCGCCTCCATCCGCGCCGGAGAAAGGACCGGCGACCTGCTCCGCACGATCCGGCGGTATATCCAGTATCTCAAACGGGTTGACGGCATTCGCAAAAAGGTCATCTCGGCGTTGTTTTACCCCTCCATACTCATTATTTTCGCATTCATAGCCATTACCCTGCTTTTGTTGTACGTGGTGCCCACCTTCAGCCAGGTCTATGCCGACTCCGGGTCCCAGTTGCCGGCGCCGACCCGGATGCTGATCGGTTTCACCTCGTTTCTCCGCCATTTCGCCATTTTCGGGGTGCTTCTGGTGGTCGGCCTGATCGCCGCGTATCGCTCCTGGGTCGGTACTGAGTCCGGCCGCTACACGGTCGATCGTTTCAAGCTGACGATCCCCGTGGCGGGCGACGTGTTCACCAAGTATTCGGTGGCCGGGTTTACCCGTACCCTGGCAACGGTGCTCGGTAGCGGCATACCGATCATCGAGTCGCTCCGCATGTGCATCGGGACCCTCAACAACCGGTACATGGAAAAGCGCCTTTTCGAGACGGTCCGGTTCATCGAGGAGGGGGGGAGGCTTTCCACCGCCCTGGAGCGGATCAATATCATGCCGCCCCTTGCGCTGCGCATGCTGGGGGTGGGGGAGGCGACCGGCGCCCTGGAGGATATGCTGGTTGACATTTCCGATTATCTGGAGGAAGAGTTGGAGGAGCGCATGCACGTCCTCACAACGGCCATAGAACCCGCCATCATGCTTGTTGTCGGCGTGGTGATCGGCATCATCATCGTTGCCATGTACCTGCCCATCTTCAAGATCGCGGGCACGGTAGGCGGCTAGGAGCGGCAATGCAGTCGTACCGGCGGAAAAAAATTGGCACGATCCTTATCGAACGCGGCTCGCTCGCAGCGGACCAGTTACCGGTCGTGCTGGATAAATTGACTACCAGCAAGCTGCGTTTCGGGGAGATCTGCATCCAGGATGGGCTGATCAGCGACGATGACCTGGCCCGTGCCCTGGCAGAGCAGTTCAACCTGGAATACGTGGACCTGACCAGTTTCAAGCCGGATGAGGAATTGCTCAATTCCCTGCCGCCCGACGCCCTTTACCGTTTCCGCTTCGTGCCGCTGGAGATGGCGGAAGACTCCATAGTGGTCGCCGTTTCCGATCCCACGGACGTGGTGAAGCTGGACGAGCTTGAACTCCTGTTCGACCGCCCCCTGCAGATCCGCATTGCCGCGGAGTCGGCCGTCGCCGCCCTTGCCAAGGCGGGGGAGGGAACGCGCCGGGTGCTGCGCGAGGTCTCGGAAGACTTCATGCTGCAGTTGGTCAAGGAAACCGACCGGGGTGAAGAGGTCCTGTCGGTGGAGAGCATCTCCGAAGACACGAGCCCGATCATCAAGCTGGTCAACAGTACCATCCTGGATGCGCTTAACCGCCGCGCCAGTGATATTCACATCGAGACCGGCCACGACGGCGTCGAGATAAAGTACCGCATCGACGGCGTCCTCTACCGGGCCAACGAGCCTATCGACCTGCATTTTCAGGGGCCGATCATCTCGCGCCTCAAGGTCATGAGCGAACTGGACATCTCCGAGCGGCGCATCCCCCAGGACGGACGCTTCAAGATTCGCTTCAGCGAAAAGTCCATCGACTTCCGCGTCTCCATCATGCCGAGTGCCCTGGGGGAGGATGCGGTCATCCGTATCCTGGACAAGGAGAGCATCGCCAGCGACATGAAAGGGCTCTCCCTGGAAAATCTCGGGGTGTGCGAACGGGAGATCAAACGGCTACGCAGAAAGATCCGCGAACCGTACGGCATGGTGCTGGTGACCGGCCCCACCGGCTCGGGCAAGACCACGACCCTCTATGCGGCCCTGACCGAGATCCACACGGGCGAGGACAAGATCATCACCATCGAGGACCCGGTGGAGTACATGCTGCGCGGCGTGCTCCAGATCCCGGTCAACGAGAAGAAGGGGCTCACCTTTGCCAAGGGGTTGCGCTCCATCCTGCGCCACGACCCGGACAAGATCATGGTCGGCGAGATCCGGGACTCGGAGACCGCCCAGATTGCCGTGCAATCGGCCTTGACCGGACACCTGGTCTTTACCACGGTGCACGCCAACAACGCCTTCGACGTGATCGGACGCTTCATTCACATGGGGATCGACCCCTACAACTTCGTCTCCTGCCTCAATTGTGTCATGGCGCAACGCCTGGTGCGGCGGGTCTGCATGAAATGCCGCCGGCCGGTCAGCTACTCCGACGACGAACTGCGGGAGGCCCGGGTTGACCCGGAATGTACGCGCAATGTCGTCCTGTACGAGGCGGTGGGGTGCGAGGAGTGCAACGGGACCGGATACCGGGGGCGCTCCGCCATTGTGGAACTGCTCGAATTCAATGATGAGATCAGGGACCTGATTATCGCCCGGGTGCCGGCCACCCAGCTCAAACAGACCGCCCGCGGGGCCGGGGTCGTTTTTCTGCGGGAGGCCGCCGTAGAAAAACTGCTTGCCGGGGAAACGACGCTCAAGGAGATCAACCGCGTTACGTTCGTGGAATAACGGGGATGAATTGACCACTATGCTGCTTGCCAAGACTTCACTCGGAGCCGAGATAAACCCATCCGGCATGGCCTTTGCCCTTTTGGGGGGCACCGCCGCCGCGCCGCGCCTGGAGAGAACCGCCTACGCGCCTTTGGCGGCAGGCACCGTGCGCAGTTCGCTGCGTGAAGCGAATATTCTCGACCCGCAGGCATTTGTCGAGCGTTTCCAGAGCGCCCACAACCTGCTGCTGCATCGTTCGAAGCGCCTTTCCCTTACCCTGCCGGACTCGACTGGGCGCATCATGCTGCTGGATATGGAAGGTCGTTTCAAAAACCGGGCAGAGGGCCTGGACATGATCCGCTGGAAGTTGAAGAAAAACCTTCCGTTCGATGCCGCCGATGCTCATCTGGATTACCAGGTGCTGAAAATTCGCGAGAACGGCGATATGGCCCTGCTGGTAGCCCTGGTATCCCGCACGGTCATCGGGCAATACGAGGACGTACTCACATCGGCGGGGTTCACGCCGGCGCGGATCGATTTCAACAGTTTCAACCTCTACCGGGCATTCGACCGTCGCCTGGCCCTGCTGGACGACTGTCTCCTGATCTTTTTTCACAACCATACCCTCGGCATCATGGCCTATTACGGCGACATACCCGAGTTCATCCGGGTCAAGGAGCTTGCCGGCACGGAGGCCGTGGATAACCGTGTCTTCATGGAGATCAATAACTCGCTCATGGTCTACCGGGAGCGCTTTCCCGAACGGAATACGGCCAATGTGTTCTGCTGCGCCCCCCCTGATGCGGCCCACGCTTTCTGCGAGATGGTTGCCGAAGCGGCCGGATCGGAGGCAACCCTGCTGGAAACCAAAACCGCCGTGACACCCGGCGACGGGGCACCCGGGGACCAGGAGTCGCTCTTCCTCTTTTCCGCCGCCATCGGCGCCGCCCTGAGGAGTCTGTGATGCGTTTCACCATCAATCTGGCCACCAGAACCTATGTAGACCAACGGCTGATCAGCCAGGTCTGCTACACCGCCCTTGCCCTGCTTGCCCTCGTGTTGACATGGAACGTGGTGATTGCATTCAGTAATTTCGGGGAACTGCAACGCCTGAGGGTGGATATCGCAACCTATGAGGGCCGGCTGAACAGCCGGCCCAAGGACATCCCGGAACGCGACTACACCCGCCTGCTGGCGGACATAACCTTTTTCAACGGCGTGATCGAACGCAAGGCCTTTAACTGGCTGGGACTCCTCGATCAGGTGGAGGAGGTCACGCCTGAGGGTATCGCCGTGTCATCCCTGGCGCCTGACATGAAAACCGGCGAGGTGAAGATCGAAGGCTTGGCACACTCCTTTGCGAACGTTCGCGCCTTTATGGAAAAGTTCGATGAATCCAGGGCATTTACCAGAGCCCTGCTCCTGTCCCACCGAGACGTGGCGATGGGCGACAAGACCCGTGGCGTACAATTCAGCCTTTCCTGCAGGATGGCGTCGAAATGAACCAGATGATCCTGGAAATAGCCAGCCAGAGGCGGCGTGTCCTTGTGGCGGTCCTGGTGCTCCTGCTCCTCAACATCGCCGTGCTTGTGGTTTTGAAGGGGTATCTGGCATCCGCCATCAGCGATGCCCAGACCAAATGGGGCGACCTGCGGCGCCGCGTAGCGGTTGCCGGGCAGAACGATGCCGCAACGATCTACCGCCGGGGCAAGGCCGAGCTGGAACAAGTGCGAGGCCGCATCCCCCATAAGAGCCAGTTTCCCCGGTTATTGGGAGGTATCTTCGATACGGCGTCTTCCGACAGCGTCAGGGTCGTAACGGTCACCTACAAGCCCACGCAGGTAAAGGAGAACTCGGCGCTCCTCTCCTACGGCATCTCCCTGTCCGTCAGCGGCAGGTACGCCGCAGTCAAGAATTTCCTGGCGGACATGCAGAAACACGGGGAGATGATCGTCATCGACGGCATGACCATGGCGAACAGCGACCCCTATGAGGAAAACGTCGTTATGGACCTTCACCTGACGGTGTATCTCCGGGAGGTCCCATGAACCGGCAACGGCTGATTCTGTTCATACTGCTCATCGCGCTGGTTGCTGCCGTGATCTGGAGCTTTTGGGCCACGCCCCGCCCCAAGGTCGCTCCCACCCTGAAATACGCCCCGGGCCAGCGGGGCGCCGCCGGTTCGGGTACCCCGGGACGCCCAGCCCCGCCACCGGCGTTGCCGAGCGACGCCCGTATCTTGAGGCTGGGGCTTCTCGACCAGGGGCAGGATCTTTTCAAGGGGTATCGCCGCAATATCTTCAAGCCACTCTTTGTCGATGAGATCAAGGTCATGCAAAACAGGGCAGCGGCGCTTAAGCAGGTAAAACCGCCCCCATTGCCACCCCCGCCGGCTCCGCCGCCCAAGATCGCCCCGCCCCTGACGCCCGCGGAGGAGCGGGCGCAGCAAACCAGGCGTGAATTGGCCCGATTCGTTTTCAAGGGGTTTCTCAGCAAGGATCAGCAAAAAACCATCTTTTTGTCCAAGGATAGCGCCATCTTCCTGGTGAAAAAGGGCGATATTTTCGAAAAGCGCTACAAGGCCGCATCGATTACCGAACAGGCGTTGACCATTCAGGTTACGGATACGGGAGAAGAGATTGTCATACCGCTCATGGAAAATCTCTCGCTCAGAGCAGTGCCCTGACGCATGAACACAGTTCCAGAGGAGACGCTACGGATGCGCTATCTGATTCATCTGACCATACCAAGCCTCATTGCGATTACCTTGCTGTCCGGATGTACGGGCGGACGCCAGGCTTTCAGCACGGGGGAACGATTCGAGGCTGAAGGGCGCTACGACGAGGCCATGTACAGCTATGCCGAGGCCTTTCGCAAGGAGCCCGAGGCCGGCGAATACCGGGTGCGTTTCCTCAGCGCCCGCCAGAAGGCCGCCGACAGGCATTACCGGGACGGTATTCAGCTCAGCGCCAAGGGGGACTATGTCGCGGCGCTGGAAGCGTTTCAGAGTGCCTACGGGCTCGATCCCGGCCAGGCTGCCTACAAACAGCAGGTTGAAGCGGCCGGCCGCCTGAAGGATGCCCAGCTTGCCTTCCAGGAGGGGGCGGAGCTTGAAAAGGCCAACAAGCTCAAGGAAGCCAATCGCGCCTTTACCCAGGCGGTGGCGCTCTGTCCCGACAACAAGGAGTACCAGGCTGCCTTGCGGCGTGTCAGCGGCATGCGCAAGAGCAAGCTTGAAGGCTTCGAACTGAACCTCAAGTCGGCCAAGCCGATTACGCTCAAGTTCAAGGATGCCAAGATCAAAGATGTCTTCAGCATCCTCACCCGGCTTTCCGGCATCAATTTCGTGTTTGACGATCTCGTGAAAGACCAGAACGTCACCATCTACATGGAGAACGGGACCTTTCAGCAGGCCCTGGACCTACTGACCAACATGTTCAAGCTGGGGCGCAAGGTGCTGAACGAAAGCACGGTGATCATCTACCCCAAAGTGCCGGACAAGATAAAGCAGTACGAAGAGATGGAGGTGCGTACCTTCCATCTCAACTACCTGGAGGCCAAGAAGGCGATCAACCTGATCCGGGGCATGTTGCAGGTGCGCAAGATCCAGGCCAATGAAGATTCCAACTCGATCATTGTCCGCGACACCAAGGATGTCGTCGATGTGGTGGACAAGATCCTGGACGCCCACGATGTCCCCGAACCGGAGGTCTTGCTCGACGTGGAGGTGGTGGAGCTCAACGATTCGAACACGGAAAGCGTGGGGCTCCTGCTCAGTTCCTACAACGTGCAGCTGGGGGGCTTTGCGCCGGACGGCACGGCGCTCTCTTCCAGCCTTTCGACGACAACAACCACATCGACGTCATCGACCACGTCGTCGTCCACCATCAGCAGCCTGATCCGCGCCTTTTCCATCAAGGGGTACGGCGGCTACGTGACCGTGCCCAACGCCACCTACAATTTCGGCAAGACGCTGTCCAAGGGCGAGGTGCTGTCCAACCCCAAGGTCAGGGTCAAGAACAAGGAAAAATCCAAGTTCACGGTCGGCACCAGGGTCCCGATCACCACCACGACCACCACCAACTCCACCACGAGCGTCAATGTCCAGTACGTGGACGTGGGGGTCAAGGTGAACGCCGAGCCGACCATTCAGCTCAACAATGAAGTCACCATAAAGCTCTCGCTGGAGGTGAGCTCGATCCTCTCCACCGAAACCGTGGGCAGCACGGATAGCGCGACCAAGGTCGTCACCATCGGCACCCGCAACCTTGAAACGGTGCTTAGCCTGAAGGACGGCGAAACCAGCGTCATCGGCGGCCTGATCTCGCACACCAACAGCGACAGCAAGAGCAAAGTCTTCCTGCTGGGGGATCTGCCGCTCATCGGACCGCTCCTTTCCAACAATTCCGGCAGCAAATCCAAGACGGAACTGGTGCTGGCGATCACCCCGCGGCTGGTGCGAGGGGTGACCGTACCCCAGCTCGACCTCTCCGCGTTCATGTCCGGCAAGGAAGACGACCCTTCCCTGGTTCGGCCGCTGGGGGCCTTCGAAGAGGAGCCGGTCTTTTCGACGGACGGGAATGTGCCGCAGGTTTCCCCGTCCGAGGCGATTACCGACCAGCTCTCGCGGACAAAACCGGCCATTCAGACGTTAACGACACGACGCTCCAAGCGCCCGATTCCGCCTGCCGTGCCGCCGGCATCGCTTGGCGAAAAGGAACGTCAGGCGAAGCAAAACGCCGAGCAGGAACGCATCGCCGCAGAAAAAGGCGAAGAAGAGGGGGCGGCGGCTTCCCCGGCGGCCCCATCAGCAGCGACCGGGGGCGCGCCTTCGGCAGCGGCGAAAGCCACGTGGGTTCCGGACAAGGGAATGCTTGAATTTGTGATGCCGGCCGCCACCACTGTCGGGCAGCCGTTTACCGTCAACGTCAAGGCCAGCTTTGTCAAGGATTTGGCGAAATCTGCTTTCGTGCTGACCTATGATACGGCAAAACTTGATTTTGTCTCGGTGGCGGAAGGGGAACTGCTCAAGGGTGACGGCATGCCGACAACTTTCTCCGGCGAGGCGCAACCTGCAAACGGAACGGTGACGGTCAGCCTTTCACGAAAAACGGAAAATGGCGGCATTTCGGGCAGTGGAACCGTTGCAACCCTTGTTTTCAAGGCGAAGCAGCCGGGGCTTGCCAGTTTTGTCTTTGGCGATGTCACCTTTGCCGCCACCGACGGCAAACCATATGCAATGGTCCCGTTCAGCAAGGCAATTGATGTTAAACCGTAGGCAGGGCAGCCAACTGTTTGGTCGTCGCGGCGTCAGCCTGGTGGAACTGATCGTGACGATGACCATCCTGGCTATCCTGGCGTCGGTCATCATGCCCATGATGCAGATGACCGGCACCCGGTCCCGGGAGATTGAACTGCACCAGAACCTGCGCACCATCCGCACCGCCCTGGACGAGTTTAAAAAGAGCTACGACAAGGCCATAACCGAAAAAAAGATGCTGCAATCCGCCAACAAGTCGGGGTACCCGGAAACGCTGCAGCAATTGGTGGACGGGTATGATTTCGGCGGCCTGTACGCGACCAAGAAGAAATTCCTGCGCAGGATACCGTCCGATCCGACGAATCCGCCCCGGCCGGGCGAAGAGCCGAAATGGGGCATGCGCTCCTATGCCGACAAGCCGGATTCCAGCGTGTGGGGCGGCGAAGATGTCTACGATGTGTACTCATTGAGTGAAGGAACGGCCATTGATGGGACGAAATACAAAGATTGGTGAGCGCCCGGCGCGGTTTCATGCCCTTCCGGCTTCCGACGGCCTGCGGGGCAACGACCGCGGTTTCACCCTGATCGAACTGATGATCGTGGTTTCGATCATTGGCATCCTGGCGGCTATTGCCGTGCCCAACTACCAGTGGGGCATCATCAAAACCAAGGAGTCGGTGCTGCGGGAGGACCTGTACAACTTCCGCTCCACCATCGACCAGTTCTATGCCGATCAGGGCAAGTACCCCGATACGCTCGCCGAACTGGCGGACAAAAAATACCTGCGCGGGATCCCCAAAGACCCCTTTACCGGCAAAAACGATACCTGGGTGACCGTTCCGCCGCCGGCCGAGGGGGGATCTTCGCCCTCCGGTTCGAGTTCGAGCAATGTCTTCGATACGTCGAGCATCCGCGCGGGGCAGATACTGAACGTCAACCAGGGCAATGTGTATGATGTCCATAGCGGCTCCGATCTCGTCGGGACCAATGGCGTTCCCTACAACGAATATTGAGGTGACAGGCGCGGCGCCCGCTGCCGGGACGGACGGCACCCGTCGTGCCGCAGGGGGCTTGCACGCCTTCCAGTCCGAGTTTGTCCGATAACCACCACAGGTAAATCACATGATCCAGTTACATAACGTTTCCTTGGCGTACCAGAAGGATGCCACGGCCTTGAACGGCATCAACCTGCGGATCGAAAAGGGGGAGTTCGTCTTCCTGACCGGTCCGTCGGGGGCGGGAAAGACCACGCTGCTGCGCCTTTTGTACGGCGCCCTCACCCCCACCCGGGGGCAGGTGCTGATCGACGGTCAGAACGTCTCCCGCATGACCCGGTCCCAGATCCCTTTTCTCCGCCGCAGTGTCGGGGTCGTCTTTCAGGACTTCAAGCTGCTCCCCAACCGGACGGTCTTCGAAAACGTCTCCATCACCCTCGAGGTCCTGGGATGGGGGAGGGCGGACATCGGCAAGAAGGTCATGCACGTGCTGAAGCAGATGGGCATGGACTCCAAGATCGCCATGACCCCCCAGCGCCTTTCCGGCGGGGAGCAGCAGCGGGTGGCCCTGGCGCGGGCACTGGTGAACGACCCCAAGATTCTCGTGGCGGACGAACCGACCGGAAATCTGGACGACGCCAACAAGAACCAGATCCTTACCATCTTCAAGGAAGCCAACGTGCGGGGGACGACGGTCGTGGTCGCCACCCATGACCGCCGGCTTATCGATAATTGTCACAAACGGCTGATAACCCTCAGCAAGGGAGAGATCGTTGAACAGGTGGAAAAAGAAGGCGCCCCCGGCGAACCAGCCTAGCATACGCCCCAATCTTGCCGGCGAAGGGTTCGGCGGCCGGCTCGGCTATTATTGCAACCGCGCCTTGACCAACATACGGCAGAATGTCTTCGTCAATGTGGTGACGGTCGGCACCATCACCCTGGCGCTCCTGATCGTTTCGCTGTTTCTGCTGGTGTTCGTCAATCTGGAGAATGCCGCGGAGAACTGGAGCGAACGGGTCCAGGTGACGGTCTATTTCGACCGCGAACTGAGCGCCCAGGAACAGACGGCGTTGCGCGGCAAGATCATGGCCCTGGGCGGCGTGTCCCGCATCGGCTACGTGTCCCGGGACGAGGCGTTCAAGCGTTTTGTCGGCAGGCTCCGGGGGCAGGAGACGCTGCTCGAGGGGGTCAGGTCCGATATCCTGCCCACCTCCTTCGAGATCTCCCTCAAGCGGGCGAACCGGGATACCCGCGGGGTCGAGACGTTTGTCGCCGCACTCAAGGGCATTGCCGGCATCACCGAGGTGCAGTACGGCGAAGAATGGGTCCGGCGCTTCAACACCTTCCTGAACTTCATGCGGCTGCTCGGGGCGCTGTTGGGCGGCTTCCTGGTAGTCGCGGTGGTGTTCATCGTTTCCAACACCATCAAGCTGACCATCTATTCCCGGCGCGATGAACTGGAAGTCATGGCGCTGGTGGGCGCCACGCGCTTTTTCATCAAGGCCCCCTTCCTCATCGAAGGGATCATCCAGGGGGGAGCGGGCGCGGTGCTTGCCGTCGGCCTGCTGTGGGGATTGTACGAGGGGTTCCTCCACAACGCGGGGAGTTTTCTGACCTTCAATCCGGCCACCTCGGGGCTGGCTTTTCTCCCGCTCGAATATCTGGGCGGCATTGCCGTGGCCGGCATCCTGCTCGGTTTCCTCGGCAGCCTCACGTCTCTCAAACGTTTCATTACCGTCTGAAGCAATGATGCGACTGGTATGCATACTACTGATGCTCGCAGCGGCTTCACCCGGGTGGGGCGACAGCCCCAAGGATGAACTGAAGGGGGTCAAGCGGGAGATCAAGGCGAAGCGGCAACTCATCACCAAGAGCCGCAAGGTCGAAGCGGTCGTCTCCACGGAACTCCAGGAGATCGACCGTTCCCTGGAGCGGAAGATGAACGACCTGGGGAGCCTCGACCGGGACCTGCGGAATGTGGAGTCGAACCTCGACCGCACCGGGCGCACCATCACCCAGGTTACGGAGGAGACCAACCGGAAGAAACGGGAGATCGAACGCCGCCTCGTCTCGCTCTACAAGGCGGGCGAACTGGGCGCGCTGCGCATGTTCTTCTCCGCCGAATCG
This sequence comes from Geobacter sp. FeAm09, assembly GCF_008330225.1. Lineage (NCBI taxonomy): Bacteria > Pseudomonadati > Thermodesulfobacteriota > Desulfuromonadia > Geobacterales > Geobacteraceae > Geobacter > Geobacter sp. FeAm09. The sequence continues at coordinate 1,458,966 of NZ_CP042466.1, forward strand.
TTTCCCCAGATGGCGGAGAATATCCGTTACATGCGCTCCATTCTGGAGAATGACAAAAAAATATTTGCGGAGTATACTACCAAGATTGAAGAGTTGCGCCGGCTGAAAGCCTCCCTGGAGCAGGATATGACCAGGAAGGAGCGGATCAAGAACGGCATAGCCCTCAAAAAACGCGAGATCGAGCAGGAAAAGAACAAGAAGTTCGCGTACCTGGTCAAGGTGCGCCAGGACCGCAAGGGGTACGAATCGTCGCTCAAGGAGCTCCAGGCCAACGCAGCCCGTTTGCAGGCCATGCTGAACCGCCTTGAGGCGCTGAGCCGGAAAAAGCTTTCATCCCGGCACGAAAAACCGGGGAGCAAGCTCAAGCCGCTCCCGGAACTGCCGCCGGTGCCGGATCGGGGCTTCGCCTCCCAGAGGGGGCGCATGGCGCTGCCGGTCCGGGGCGACATCATCGAGACGTACGGCAAGCACAAACACCCGGAATTCAATTCCTACACCTTCAGCAAAGGGCTCTCCATCGCCGCCGGAGCCGGTACGGAGATCAAGGCGATCTACGACGGCAGCGTGATCTTTGCCGACTACTTCAAGGGGTACGGCAACATGATCATCGTGGATCATGGCGGCGGTTATTTCAGCCTGTACGCCCACGCCGCGAAGATAACGAAAAAGGTGGGCGCCGAGGTCGGCAAGAACGAGACGCTGGCCACGGTGGGGGATGTGGATTCGGCCAAGGGGCCGATGCTCTACTTTGAAATACGGCACCAGGGCAAGCCGGTGGACCCGGCCGGCTGGGTGCGGTGACCATTATCACAAGATATCCTAACGGTGTTCAATACAAACGGAGGCAGAAGATGTTCACAAACGGCAGCAGAAAGAAGAAGATGGTGGTCGGCTTTGCACTCGTTGTAGCTGTCCTTGTGGTTTTCATCGGCATCAGCACGCAGCGGCACGCGGCGGCTGAGGGCAAGGGGAGCGATTACGAGTCCATCGAACTCTTCACGGACGTCATGGCGATCATCAAGAAGAGCTACGTGGACGAGGTGGATACCAAGAAGCTCATCTACGGCGCGATCAACGGCATGCTCTCGTCCCTCGACCCCCACAGCTCCTTCATGGCCCCCGAGACCTACAAGGAGATGAAGATCGATACCAAGGGGGCCTTCGGCGGTCTGGGGATCGAGATCTCCACCAAAGACGGCGTCCTGACCGTCATTTCGCCCATCGAGGATACGCCCGCCTTCAAGGCCGGGATCAAGGCCGGCGACCAGATCCTCAAGATCGACGACAAGTTCACCAAGGACCTGAACATCAATGAGGCGGTCAAGCGGATGCGCGGCCCCAAGGGGACCAAGGTCGTCCTGACCATCATGCGGGAAGGTTACGAAAAACCGCAGGAATTTACCCTGGTGCGCGACGTGATCCAGGTGAAGAGCGTCCGTTCCCGCCTGCTGGACGACGGCTACGGGTATGTGCGCATCGCCCAGTTCCAGGAAAAGACCGATGAAGACCTCACCAAGGCCCTGAAAGCCCTCAAGGAGGAGAACAAAGGCGACCTCAAGGGACTGGTCCTCGACCTGCGCAACGATCCCGGCGGACTCCTGGACCAGGCGGTACGGGTGGTTGACCACTTTATCGCCGAAGGGCAGATGGTCGTCTATACGGAAGGGCGCGAAAAGGATTCCAAGATGCAGTTCACGGCCAAAAAGGGCGGCAAGGAGCCGAACTACGCGATCGTCGTGCTGATCAACGGCGGCAGCGCCAGCGCCTCCGAGATCGTGGCCGGGGCGCTGCAGGACCACAAGCGGGCCATCATCATGGGGACCCAGAGCTTCGGCAAGGGGTCGGTCCAGACCATCATCCCGCTCTCGGACGATTCCGGCCTGCGCCTCACCACGGCCCGGTACTATACGCCCAAGGGGCGCTCCATCCAGGCCAAGGGCATAACCCCCGACATCACGGTCGAGCGTCTGGAACTGCCCAAGGAAACTGCTGAGAAGAAAGAGTTCATGCACATCCGCGAGAAGGATCTGGAGCACCATTTCGAAAACGAGGACAAGACCGACCAGGGCGCCGCCAAAAAGGACGTCAAAAAGGAAAAGGAAAAAGGCACCCAGCAGAAGATCGACGACGCCCTGAAGAACGACTATCAGGCCATGCGCGCCCTTGACCTCCTCAAGGGGTGGGACATCCTGAAGACCATGGGGCCGGGCAAGTAGGGTAGCCGCCCGGGGGCGCACGGGAAACCGGCGCCCCGGGCAGGCTACCGTCCCGCAACGCCATGGCGAACAGACCCAAAAACAGAAGATCCAAGCAGAGCCGGGGCGGCAGCCGTATTGCCGCCCTGGTTGTTGTGGCCCTCATCGTTGCCGCCGCCGGGCTTTACCTGCTGAACGCCCGCCGGGGCCCCGCCCCGTCCCCCGTTTCTCCCCCCCCTGCACACCAGCCGCCCGCGGCCGGACGGAGCACCCCCCGCCGGCGCACCCCGCGGTACCGGTGGCGCCGGTACCCGCGCCACCGGAGCCGACCCATAAAGAGTATCCCCGGGAACCCGCCGCCGTGGAAGAGGAGCAGGAGCAACCGGCCCCGGGACGGAAGGATGGCGCCCGTGGACAGTTGGCCGTCATCATCGACGACATGGGGAACAGCATGCAGGAGGCCCGCGCCCTGGCAGGCATCGGCCTTCCCGTGACCTTCTCCATCATCCCCGGCCTGCGCCACGATCGGGATGTGGCCGATTTCGCCGCCCAGGGCGGTATCGAGACCATGATCCACATCCCCATGCAGTCCAAGGGGTGGCCCCAGCGCAGGCTTGAGGCCAACGGACTCCTGCTCGCCATGGACGACGCCGCCATCCGCGAGCATATGGGCGACTATGCGCTCCGCATCCCCCGGGCCCATGGGGTGAACAACCACATGGGCTCCGAGTTCACCGAGCACGAGGACAAGATGCGCACGGTACTGGAGGTATTGAAGGGGAGGGGACTGTTCTTCGTGGACAGCGTGACCACGCCCAAGACGGTGGGGCTGCGCCTGGCGCGCGAGATGGGGGTGAAGACGGCGAAGCGGAACGTGTTTCTCGATAACGAGCAGGACGGCGCCTATATCCGCGGGCAACTGGCCCAGGCGGTGCGCCTGGCGCGAAAAAACGGCTCGGCCATCGCCATCTGCCACCCGCACCCGGCGACCATCGCCACCCTGGCCGAAGCGCTGCCGACCCTGGCCGGGCAGGGGATCACCCTGGTGCCGGTGTCGCGCCTGGTGCGATGATTAGTGTTTATTGGTGGGGATGGTAGCACTTCTCGGCCGGCGACCCAGCGCAGGTTCATCGCGACCGGGTCTGCTGGACTCATTGGACGTTCGTTTCTGACATTGAACACCAGGGCCTTTCAAATACTTTCCAGCTGTGCCCCCAGACCTCCTTCAACTCTGCTTGGAATTGAATTTATACGTAATTTCAAGGTTTTAATTCTTTGGTCTCCAAGGGGCCAATTCCCCGCCCCTCGGGGCGATCGCTGTATCCAATAAGACCATAGATGCCCCGCTGCTTGCCGCTGGATGATCATCATAAAAAATATTTTGTATTAAATCGTGAAGTCCGACATAATATAAAATATTTTTTGTGTTATATGGGGTTGAAAATGACGGAAGACCAACAGCTCTCTTTGCTCGGATCACGGCTTCGCTCTGAACGAATTGGGAGAAACGATTCCCAGGCCGCATTCGCTGCCAGAATCGGGATCAGTATACCGACGCTCCGCAAAATGGAAGAGGGGGACGGTTCTGTCCGGATAGGGCACTGGGTCCAGGCCCTGAGGGTGCTCAACCGCGATAGGGATCTGGATATGATCCTGGCTCCAAAGGAAGACCTCTTTGCCAAATTCGACAGGCTAAACGCTCCTTCCCGCAAACGGGCTTCCAAAAAGAGAGCATAAGGGGGATATCCTGGTATGATGTACCGCCTTAACGTATGGTCGCGCCTGACGAGTGAAATACTGGTTGGGGATATGGTCTGCGAGATAGATGATTATGGCCTGGCACGCGGAGCGTTTCGTTATTCTCCGGGTTTTCTCGAACATGTGGACGCTTTTCCCCTGGACCCGGTATCGCTGCCACTTCAGCAGGAAATCTTCGAATTCCGCCATCCTGGCGTCGCGAAGGTATTTGAGGACAGCCTGCCGGACGATTGGGGGCGAAAGCTCTTGATACGGAAACATGGGATTCCCCAGCAGAGACAGAACATGCCTGTCTTGCTGGCCGCTCTTGGCGGTTCGGCTCTTGGCGCGCTGGCCTTTTCCCGGCACAAAAAAGTTGATCCCCCGCTTGCGTATCCATCCGTTATCAATCTCTCGACGCTTCTCCACGAGGCGGAGAAATTTGAACGTGGCGAGGCACGGGACGGGGAGATAACAATGCTGCTGAGTGCGGGAAGTTCCCCGGGTGGAGCCCGTCCCAAGGCATTGGTATGCAGCGAGTCGGCCGGAATCGGGTATATCGCCAAGTTTCCAAGCGAAAAAGATACGGTCAATGTGGTCAGGATCGAGGCGGCAACCATGTCCCTCGCCCGAAAGGCGGGGCTTGTCGTTCCGAATACGGTTCTGTCGCCGTGCGGGCGCCGCGACGTGTTGCTGGTAGAGCGCTTCGATATTGTTCCGTCCGGGCGCCGTCACATGATCAGTATGCAAACTTTGCTCAAAGCGGATGGTTATTATGTCGCGCGTTATGGACAACTGCTGGATATCGTGCGGCGGTTCAGCGCCGACCCGGCCAGGGATTCCGAGGCATTGTTCAGGCAGATGGTATTTAACGCCGTCATCGGCAACACTGACGATCATCTGAAAAATTTCTGGATGACGTATGGAGCCGGCGAGGGGTGGAGGCTCTCACCGGCATTCGATCTGGTGCCAAACATCGGGCAGCGGGATGAACACGTCTTGCTCTTTGATTGTGGCCCGTATCATCCGGGCCGAGGAAAACTGGAGAAATTAGGGCGTTCCTGGGGGGTACACCTGCCCGGCACGGTGATCGGGCAGGTGTACGAGGCTGTTTCGACATGGCGGGAGGAGTTTGTCTCCCATGGGGTAGCCGCAGGTGATGTGGACCGTTTCAGGGAAATCGACCGGAACCTTTCCGCGACCTGAGAAGTATGCCCATGGAAGGCTGCCTCAGAGATTCTTCAGCAGGTGCCCCATCTTTGCCTGCTTGGTCTTGAGATACTTGCGGTTGCTCTCGTTGGGGGGCGCCTCTATGGCGACCCGCTCGATGATGTCGATCCCGTACCCCTGCAGGCCGATGAGTTTCTTGGGGTTGTTGGTCAGGAGGCGGATCTTGGTGATGCCTAGGGCCAGCAGGATCTGGGCGCCGATGCCGTAATCCCGCAGGTCGGCCTTGAAACCCAGCTCCAGGTTGGCCTCCACCGTGTCGCGGCCCCGGTCCTGGAGCTCGTAGGCGCGGAGCTTGTTGATCAGGCCGATGCCGCGTCCTTCCTGGCGCATGTAGAGGATGACCCCTTTCCCCTCCCGTTCGATCATCTCCATGGCGCGGTGCAGCTGCTCGCCGCAGTCGCAGCGCTTGCTCCCCAGGACATCGCCGGTCAGGCACTCGGAATGGACCCGGACCAGGATGGATTCGCCCTTGGCGAATTCCCCCTTGACCAGGGCGATGTGATCCAGGTGGTCCACGTCGTTTTCAAAGGCGATGGCCTTCCACTCGCCGCCGTACACCGACGGGAGATGAGCCTCGGCCACGGTGCGCACGAGGCGCTCGTGGCGCAGCCGGTAGGCCACCAGGTCGGCCACGGTGCAGATCTTGATGTCGTGCTCCTGGGCGAATTTCTTCAGCTCCGGCATGCGCGCCATGGTGCCGTCGTCGTTCATGATCTCGCAGATGACGCCGGCCGGCCGGAGCCCCGCCAGGCGCGCCAGGTCCACCGAGCCTTCGGTCTGCCCCGACCGGACCAGAACGCCCCCCTTGCGGGCGCGCAGGGGGAAGATATGGCCGGGGCTGACCAGGTCGTTGGAGGTGGCGTTGTCGGCAACGGCGGTCAGGACGGTGTGGGCCCGGTCGGCGGCCGAAATGCCGGTGGTGACCCCGTGTTTCGCCTCGATGGAGATGGTGAACGCGGTCTCGAAGGGAGAGGTGTTGTCCCGCACCATGGGGCGCAGGCCGAGCTCGTCGCACTTTTCGGCCGTCATGGTCAGGCAGATGAGGCCGCGCCCGTATTTGGCCATGAAATTAATCGCCTCCGGCGTGACCGCCTCGGCCGCCATGGTCAGGTCGCCCTCGTTCTCCCGGTCCTCGTCGTCGGCCAGGATGACCATCTTGCCCTGCCGGATATCCTCTATCGCTTCTTCTATGGTTGCTATCGACATGTGAATCCTATCCTTTCTACGTTCTACCTACAAAAATCCGTTCTCCGCCAAGGTCTTCATGCTCAATCCGCCGCTGTCCTTCCAGGGCTGGGCCAGGCGTTCGATATATTTCCCCAGAATATCGGTCTCTATGTTCACCCTGCCTCCCGGCGCCAAGCCGGCCAGGGTCGTCGTGGCGAAGGAGTGGGGGATCACGGTGACGGTGAACCCGTCGCCGCTCACCTCGTTCACGGTGAGGCTGATGCCGTTTATGGCCACCGACCCCTTTTTGACCAAATAACGCCCGAATTCGGCCGGGAGCGTGAAGCTCAGGACATGATACCCGGAAGCCTGCTCGATCCTCGCCAGCATGCCGCAGCAGTCCACATGGCCGGTCACGATGTGCCCCCCCAGGCGGTCCCCCATGCGCAGAGCCCGCTCCAGGTTGACCTTGTCGCCCGTTTTCAGGGTGTCGAAGGTGCTCTTGGAGATGGTCTCCGGCGAGACGTCGAAGGTCAGCACCGTGCCGCTGATGCTGGTGACCGTCAGGCAGATGCCGTTGACCGCCACCGAGTCCCCCAGGGCGATCCCGTCCACGGGCAGGGCGGTTGCGATGCCGAGCACGGCCGCCTTGGCGCTGCGCCTGAATGAGGCCACCGTCCCCAGGTCTTCGATCAGGCCGGTGAACACGTCGCCTCCGCCGGCCAGGCGTGGACGATGATGTCCTGGCCGCTGTGGGCTATCTGGCCGAATTGCAGCTTGATCGCCTGGTCCATGCTGGTGATGCCGCGCAGGGTGAAGGGCGCGAACCCGTCGCTGCCGATGATCTTGGGCGCCAGGAAGAAGATGAACTCGTCGATGGCGTTGTTTTGCAGCATCTCCCCCGCCAGCCTGCTCCCCCCTTCGAGAAGGATGGACTGGATGCCCCGCTTGCCGAGCTTCTGCAGGAGATCCACCATGGATACCCGGCCGTCGTATTCGTCGCAGACGACGACGGTGGCTCCCTGCCGGGTGTAGCGCAGATGCACCCGGGGATTGCTTTCGGTGGTGGCGATGATGGTGTCGTGGGCCATGCTTTCGCTGAGCACGCCGACGCTCTCCGGCGTCCGTAGGCGGGTATCCACGATGATCCGCTGGGGGTTGCGCCCCTTTACGTGGCGTACCGTCAATTGGGGGTTGTCGGCGATGATCGTATCCACGCCCACCATGATGGCATCGTGTGCCGCCCGCAGCCGGTGGGTGTAGCGCCGCGAATCAAGGCAGCTGATCCACTGGGACTCGCCGGTGACGGTCGCGATGTTGCCGTCCAGGGTCATGGCGCACTTGTAGGTCACGTAGGGGAGGCCGGTGGTGATGTGCTTGATGAAGGGGCGGTTGATGGCCCGGCACTCGGCCTCCATGACGCCGTGCTCCACGATGATGCCGGCCTTGCGCAAGAGGGCGAAGCCCTTGCCCGCCACCTGGGGGTTGGGGTCCACCATGCCGGCGACCACCCGCCGTACGCCGGCGGCGATCAGGGCCTTGGCGCAGGGAGGGGTACGGCCGGTGTGGCTGCAGGGCTCCAGCGTGACGAAGACATCGGCGCCCTGTGCCTCGGCACCGGCCATGGCGAGCGCGTTTACTTCGGCATGGGGCTGCCCGGCCTTCTGGTGCCACCCCTCGCCGACAACGCGGCCGTCCTTGACAACGACGCACCCCACCGCAGGGTTGGGCGACGTTTTGCCGATCCCCTTGCGGGCCAGGGTGAGAGCCCGTTTCATATGCCGTTGGTCCTGTTCACTCATTTTTTGAGCAGCTCCTGTAACTCCTGCATGAATTCGCCAATATCGCGGAACGACCGGTAGACGGAGGCAAAACGGACATAGGCCACTTCGTCCATGCCGTGCAGCTCCTTCATGAGCCATTCTCCGATAGCCGTCGTGGATATCTCCCGCTCGGAGGACTCCTGTATCCTGCTTTCCAGCCGGTCCACCAGGCGTTCGATCTCGTCGATGGAGATGGGGCGCTTTTCACAGGCCTTCTTGATGCCTGAGACGATCTTCATCCGGTCGAACGGCTCGCGGCGCCCGTCCTTTTTGCATACCAGGGGAAGCATTTCTTCGATGCGCTCGTGGGTGGTGAACCGCTTGGCGCATCCCTCGCACTCCCGCCGGCGCCTGATGGTGGCTCCCCCCTTGTCGGGGCGCGAGTCCACAACCTTGCTGTCGGGATGGTTGCAAAAAGGGCATTTCACAGTCAGGACCCTCCGGTGTCGCCAATAAATTGTATCACGTCTATGCCGCTTTCGGTGGTCATTTCCCGAGCAAGTTCGTCGGCATACCCCTCGCCGTAGATGATGGCGCGTATGCCGGCGTTGATGATCATCTTGGTGCAGATGATACAGGGCATGGTGGTGCAGTAGAGGGTGGCGCCGTCGATATTGGTGCCGTGGCGTGCAGCCTGGATGATGGCGTTTTGTTCGGCGTGCAGGCCGCGGCACAATTCGTGGCGCTCGCCGGAAGGGACGCGAAGCCGTTCCCGCAGGCAACCGGTGGCGTCACAGTGGCTGATGCCGGAAGGGACGCCGTTGTAGCCTGTGGCAAGGATGTTGCGGTCTTTGACAAGTATCGCCCCGACCTGTCGGCGCAGGCACGTGGAACGCGTCGCGACCAGGCGGGTGATGTCCATGAAGTACTGGTCCCATGATGGGCGGGGCATAAATAACGTCTCTTTGCTCACAAGATGTGCATCAAATTACTCCAATATCCGCATGAGGTCAATATGTAAGCAGCGACATGGTGGGCGGGCGCCGGGCATCCGGGGGGAAACGGTGGGGACGGCACGCCTTATTTGCTTGAAATGTCTAGTATAATTGTCTTTCCGCGAAGGTCTTGCATTTTTGCCGGACGGGTGATAGTATTTAGCAGTCAGACGCGAAGAGTGCTAACACTCTTCCGGGAACGTCATCAATTTCCTTTACAGGAGAATCCATATGGTTACACGTCTTCCGGTTGTAGCCGACAGTTTGACCCTGTATCTTTCGGAGATCAGAAGGTTCCCCATCCTCTCGGAGGACGAGGAGCACCGCTTTGCGGTGAAGTTTTTCGAGGAAAAGGACCTGGAGGCGGCCCATTCGCTGATCACCGCGAACCTGCGGTTTGTGGTCAAGGTGGCCTCCGAATATCGCCATTACGGGATGAAGATGCTCGACCTGATCCAGGAGGGCAATATCGGCCTGATGATGGCGGTGCGCAAGTTCAATCCCTACAAGGGGATCCGCCTGATCTCCTATGCGGTCTGGTGGATACGGGCCTATATCCAGAATCACATCGTCTCCGCCTGGAGCCTCCTCAAGATCGGCACCACCCAGGCGCAGCGCAAGCTGTTCTTCAAGTTGCGGGAAGCCAAGGACGCCATCCGCAGGTTGGGCAACGGGGAGGACGATCTCCATGCCACGGCCCTGTCGCTCAATGTGAGCGATCAGGAGGTGGTGGAGATGGAGCAGCGCCTCCACGGGGAGGCCTCCCTGGATGCTGAGATCCCCGGTGGCGACGGCTTTACGCTGCTGGAAAACCTGGCCGATGACCGGCAAAACCAGGAGGAGGCGCTGTCCGAGTTCCAGGAGAGCCGGCAGCTCCACCAGCAGGTGGCGCAGGTGGTGGCCGGGTTGAACGAAAAAGAGCGCTTCATCGTGGAAAAACGGATAAGCGCCGAAGAACCCCTGACTCTCCAGGAAATCGCCACCCATTTCTCCATCTCGCGGGAACGGGTCCGCCAGATAGAGGAGGGGGCGCTGAAAAAGATGAAGATCGCACTTACCCCACTATTATCGGCAGCTTAGGCGCTGCACCCTCTGGGTGTGACACGGTGGTGCCCCCCCGACAGGACGGGCGTGCGAAAAACTTTTTTTGCAGATCAGAAAAAAACCTTGACTTTGTCGGCGTGTTTCTTTAAATAAACAAATTCTGTTTCGCGATTAATGAAACAAGTGCTGGCGTAGCTCAATTGGTAGAGCAGCTGACTTGTAATCAGCAGGTTGCGGGTTCGAGTCCCATCGCCAGCTCCAGCGAACAGAAAATGGATTACTTGGCTTTAGTACCGTTCTCCCTGGAGGGATTCCCGAGCGGCCAAAGGGAACAGACTGTAAATCTGTCGTCGTACGACTTCGGAGGTTCGAATCCTCCTCCCTCCACCATACAATCATCGGAAGCCGGCAGCAGGTGTGAATCCAGGAGACTTCGGTCGTTTGAACTGGTAAGGATTGTGTTGGGGTGGTTTCCAAATATCTTCATCTGGTAGCGCGGGAGTAGCTCAGTTGGCTAGAGCATCAGCCTTCCAAGCTGAGGGTCGCGGGTTCGAGTCCCGTTTCCCGCTCCAGTTATCGCCCACATAGCTCAGGAGGTAGAGCACTTCCTTGGTAAGGAAGAGGTCTCCGGTTCGAGTCCGGATGTGGGCTCCATTTCATTTCAGCATCACCACAACATAACAGCGTGCAGGTAGACAAAACAAAAGGCAATGAATGAGGAGGGCCTGTTATCATGGCGAAGGCTAAATTCGAGCGTAACAAACCGCATGTAAACATCGGGACGATAGGTCACGTTGACCACGGCAAGACCACTTTGACGGCAGCGATCACGAAGGTATTGGCCGGTAAGGGTCAGGCCGAATTCAAGGCATTCGACCAGATCGACAACGCTCCTGAAGAGCGTGAGCGCGGTATTACGATTGCCACTGCGCACGTTGAATACGAGACGGACAAGCGTCACTACGCCCACGTTGACTGCCCGGGCCATGCCGACTACGTGAAGAACATGATCACTGGTGCCGCGCAGATGGACGGCGCGATCCTGGTCGTGTCCGCCGCCGACGGCCCCATGCCCCAGACGCGTGAGCACATCCTGCTTGCCCGCCAGGTAGGCGTACCCTATATCGTCGTGTTCCTGAACAAGGCCGACATGGTGGACGACGCCGAGCTGCTGGAGCTGGTGGAGTTGGAGATCCGCGAACTGCTGTCCAGCTACGACTTCCCGGGCGACGACATTCCCATCATCAAAGGTTCGGCCCTGCAGGCGCTGAACGGCGAGAAGGGCGAACTGGCCGAGCCGGCCATCATTGCCCTGATGGATGCGGTCGATGCCTACATCCCCGATCCGGAGCGCGCCATCGACAAGCCGTTCCTGATGCCGGTGGAAGACGTGTTCTCCATCTCCGGTCGCGGTACGGTTGCCACCGGCCGTGTTGAGCGCGGTATCGTCAAGGTTGGCGAAGAGGTCGAGATCGTCGGCATCAAGGCCACGGCCAAGACCACGGTTACGGGCGTGGAGATGTTCCGCAAGCTGCTGGACGAAGGTCGTGCCGGCGACAACATCGGTGCGCTGCTGCGCGGCGTGAAGCGTGAGGACATCGAGCGCGGCCAGGTGTTGGCGAAGCCGGGCAGCATCACCCCGCACACCAAGTTCAAGGCCGAAGCGTACGTCCTGACCAAGGAAGAGGGTGGCCGCCATACTCCGTTCTTCAACGGGTACCGTCCGCAGTTCTACTTCCGTACCACGGACGTGACGGGCGTTGCCGAACTTCCCGCGGGTATTGAGATGGTCATGCCGGGCGACAACGTTGCCATGACCGTGAAACTGATCACCCCGATCGCCATGGACGAAGGTTTGCGTTTCGCCATCCGTGAAGGTGGCCGTACCGTTGGCGCCGGCGTCGTCAGCTCGATCATCGAATAATTTCCGAACGCCGCTGCGGTCGTCTCCGGCCGCAGCGGCGTCACTGTTAAAGGAATAGTCAAATGAGAGACATTATTACCCTTTCCTGCACCGAGTGTAAGCAGAAGAATTACACGACCACCAAGAACAAACGGACCAAGCCGGAGAAACTCGAATTCAGCAAGTATTGCCGTTTTTGTCGTAAACACACTCCTCACAAGGAATCCAAATAATCGTTGTTTTCGGGCGTGCAGGCCAGTAGCTCTAACGGCTAGAGCGCCGGTCTCCAAAACCGGATGTTGGGGGTTCGAATCCCTCCTGGCCTGCCATTTTTCCCATCAGCGTTCAGCGAGCGGGAAAACGCCACTGACGGTGGCGTGACACCAAAGACGGTTTGTCGGTCACTACAGGAGCTCACGTGCAAAACGTAAAAACTTTTCTCGAATCGGTTAAGATTGAGCTTGGCAAGGTTACCTGGCCAACCCGTAAGGAAACCGTGGCCACAACCGGCGTTGTGGTCGTCATCATCTTTCTTATCTCGATTTACCTGGGGGCTTGCGATATCGTCCTGGCCAAGCTGATGCGGCTTATACTGGGATAAAGGATTTATTATGTCCAAAAAGTGGTATGGGGTTCACACCTATTCAGGATTTGAAAACAAAGTCAGGCTGAACCTGAATGAACGCATAAAGAACGAAGGCGTGGAGGAGTTTTTCGAAGAGATCCTGATCCCCTCCGAAACCGTCGTCGAGTTGAAAAAGGGTGAAAAGAAAACCTCTTCCCGCAAGTTTTTCCCCGGTTACATCCTCGTCAAGATGGAGCTGACCGACGAGACGTGGCACATTGTGAAGGAAACAGCCAAGGTCACCGGCTTTGTGGGCGGCAACACGCCGTTTCCCATCAGTGATGAAGAAGTGAACAAGATTTCCCGCCGCATGGAAGAGGGCGCTGAAAAACCGCGGCCGAAGGTGCAGTTCGAAGTCGGCGAGACCGTGAGGGTCGTCGATGGTCCCTTCCTCAACTTCTCGGGTATTGTGGAAGACGTCAAGCCGGACAAGGGCAAGTTGCGCGTCACGGTCACGATTTTTGGCCGGGCGACGCCGGTCGAGCTCGAATTCATGCAGGTGGAAAAGAATTAATTCGCGAACAAGCGTCATAATAGAGAAACGGCATTTGTCACACAAAGGAGCACCATAATGGCAAAGAAGATCACAGGCTATATCAAGCTGCAAGTACCCGCCGGCAAGGCTAATCCGTCACCTCCCATCGGACCGGCGCTTGGTCAGCACGGCGTCAACATCATGGAATTCTGCAAGGCGTTCAACGCCAAGACCCAGGCGGACGAAGGTACCATTACCCCGGTCGTCATCACGGTCTACGCCGACCGTTCCTTCACGTTCATCACCAAGACGCCTCCGGTTCCCGTCCTGATCAAGAAGGCGCTGGGCATTGCGAGCGGCTCCGCCGTTCCCAACAAGACCAAGGTCGGCAAACTGACCAAGGCGCAGGTCGAAGAGATCGCCAAGAAGAAGATGCCGGACCTCAACGCCGCTTCCGTGGAAGCCGCCATGAGAACCGTTGAAGGGACTGCCCGCTCCATGGGCGTCGATATCGTCTAGTCACGGGTTTATATATTCAAAAGAACCAGAGAGAGGTTGTATCATGTCGAAGAGCGCGAAAAAGCATACGGCGGCGATGTCTCAGATAGACAGAACCAAGGTGTATCCCCTTGGGGCCGCCCTTGATGTTGTCAAGCAGACCGCCTATGCCAAATTTGACGAAACCGTCGATGTCGCCGTGAAGCTGGGCGTTGACCCGCGCCATGCCGATCAGATGGTCCGTGGGGCGGTTGTGCTGCCCAATGGCCTGGGCAAGAACGTGCGTGTCCTGGTGTTTGCCAAGGGTGAGAAGGAAAAGGAAGCCCTTGACGCCGGTGCAGACTACGTCGGTTCCGACGACCTGGTGGCAAAGATCCAGGGTGGCTGGTTCGAGTTCGATACCGCCATTGCCACGCCGGACATGATGGGTGTGGTCGGCAAGATCGGCAAGCTGCTCGGTCCCCGCGGTCTGATGCCGAACCCCAAGGTCGGCACCGTCACGTTCGAGATCGGGAAAGCGGTTAAAGAGTGCAAGGCCGGTAAGGTCGAGTTCCGCGTCGAAAAGGCCGGTATCGTCCACGCCCCGGTAGGGAAGGTGTCCTTCGACGCCGAGAGCCTCAAGGGCAACGTGCTGGCGCTGGTCGAAGCGCTGGTGAAGGCCAAGCCTTCCGCCGCCAAAGGCACTTATATCAAGAAGATCTCCCTCTCCTCCACCATGGGGGCCGGGATTAACCTCGATATCAGCGAAGTGACGGCACAGATCTAGTCGTCCCGCTGTAACGATTCTGCAGCCAAAGTCAAAGACAGCAGGCGCACGCACAGCTTAATCCGGTGATGCGGCCGGACCTGCCGAGACTTGGGTAACGTAAGGCTCACTCCTTGCGCTTCCTGACTTTGGCCGGGGCTTTGCCCCAGATACCAAAAGAAAGGAGGAAGTCGCTTGAACAAGAATAGCAAGCAGGAACTGGTAACCGAGATGCATGAGCGGCTCACACGCGCCAAGGCGGTCTTTCTGGCCGATTTCCGCGGCATGAGCGTGGGACAGGCCACCAGCCTTCGCAACGAGCTGCGCGGCGCATCCGTCGAGTACAAGGTATTCAAGAATACCCTGCTCGACCTGGCCGCCAAGGGCACGGACGCCGAACCGCTCAGCCCGTATCTGGCAGGGCCGACCGCCGTCGCCATCACGTATGACGATCCGGTCAGCGCCGCCAAGGTGCTCAGCAAATTCGCCAAGGACCCCCAGGGCAAATTCGTCCTGAAGGCCGGCGTTCTTTCCGGCAAACTGCTGGACGTGAAGCAGATCCAGGCATTGGCAGACCTGCCCTCGCGTGAGGTCCTCATCGCCAAGATGCTGGGCTCCATGCAGGCGCCCGCCACCAACTTCGTCGGCGTGCTTGCGGCACTGCCGAGTTCGCTGGTTCGCGCCCTGGACGCCATTCGCGCCCAGAAGGCCGGCAACTAGCCACCCAATTGACAACTACGCTACATTAAACCTATCGGAGGATTATTTACATGGCTATCACCAAGGAAGAAGTAATCAGCTTTATCGAAAATATGACCGTGCTCGAGCTTTCCGAACTCGTTAAGGAACTCGAAGACAAATTCGGCGTGTCCGCTGCCGCTCCGGTTGCCGTTGCCGCTGCTGCCGGCCCCGCTGCCTCTGCCGAGCCCGCTGAAGAGAAGACCGAATTCGACGTCATTCTCAAGGCTGCCGGCGCCAACAAGATCAATGTCATCAAGGTTGTCCGCGCACTGACCAGCCTCGGCCTGAAAGAAGCCAAGGACCTGGTTGACGGCGCCCCCGGCACCGTGAAGACCGGCGTTTCCAAGCAGGAAGCCGAAGATGCCAAAAAACAGCTGGTTGAAGCCGGCGCCGAAGTCGAGATCAAATAGTACGCCGTACCTTAATAGAAATGTAAGCCAAGGTCGCCTTGAGCGGCCTTGGCTTGTGCTGTTTCAACAAATCCCCTCCCGTTCTGGTAGTCTGTAAATCCGGCTAGTTACGCGTTTGCCGGATGCCTTGATGATACTCGCCAAAGGAGAAGCTATGGCTTATTCGATCGCCAATAACCACTTGTTGCGTAAAAACTTTGCCAAGATTAAAAATATCATTGATATTCCCAATCTGATTGACATACAAAAAAACTCCTACCACCGTTTCCTGCAACAGGAGGTTGCACCCGAATCCCGGAAAAACATCGGCCTCGAAGCCGTTTTCAGAAGCGTGTTCCCCATCAAGGACTTCAGCGAGAGCGCGTCGTTGGAGTACGTTTCCTATACGCTCAACAAGCCGAAATACGATGTGGAGGAATGTCATCAACGCGGGATGACCTTTGCTGCGCCCATGAAGGTCAAGGTGCGCCTGGTCATCTGGGAATCCGGCAAGGAAACCGGCGTCAGGGCGATCAAGGATATCAAGGAGCAGGAGGTCTATTTCGGCGAGATTCCGCTGATGACCGATAACGGGACGTTCATCATCAACGGCACGGAGCGCGTCATTGTCAGCCAGTTGCACCGCTCCCCCGGCGTGTTCTACGATCACGACAAGGGCAAGACCCACTCCAGCGGCAAAGTTCTCTACTCGGCAAGGGTGATCCCGTACCGCGGATCATGGCTTGATTTCGAGTTTGACCATAAAGACATTCTCTACGTGCGTATCGACCGCCGGCGCAAGATGCCGGCAACGGTATTGCTCAAGGCCCTCGGCTATTCGGTCGAGCAACTCCTCAACTATTACTACAAGAGCGAAGAGATCTTCATCAACGGCGAGTCCCTCACCAAGGGCATCGATCCCGAACTGCTCACCCTGCAGAAGTCCACGGTGGACGTGGTTGACCCCAAGAGCGGCGAGGTGATCGTCAAGGCCAACCGTAAATACACCAAGGCCTCCATCAAGAAGCTCTCCGAGCACGGCATCAAGACCGTGCCGGTTGCCGCCGACGGCGTCATTGGCCGTTATGCCTCGTCGGACATCATCGACCCCGCCACCGGTGAAGTCCTCGTAGAGTGCAACGAGGAGGTGACCGCCGCCAAATTCGACGAGATCACGGCCCGGGGCGTGCAGAGCTTCAGCGTGCTCTTCATCGACAACCTGCACATCACCTCGTCCTTCCGCGACACCCTGTTGGTGGACAAGGTGGCCAGCACCGACGAGGCGCTGATCGAGATCTACCGCCGCCTGCGTCCGGGCGATCCCCCGACCCTGAAGAGTTCTCTGGCGCTGTTCGACAACCTGTTCTTCAACCCGGAACGGTACGACCTGTCAGCCGTGGGGCGCCTCAAACTGAATTACAAGCTCGGCCTCAAGGTCTGGCCGGATTGCACGGTGCTCAACGCCCCAAGCCAGCTGGCCGTGGAGGACATCCTGAATCCCCAGGAGCTTGTGGCCCGTCTTGCCAAGGGTGAGGACCAGTTCTCCCAGTACCTGATGATGAAGCTTCCCGCGGAACTGGTGAAAACGCTCAAGAAGAGCGACCTTGCCCAGCCGGTGCCCGAAAAGCTGGTGGAGCAGGTGGTCCAGGAATTCAACAACCTCTTCAAGGACCACGACTTCTTCCAGAAGGACGTTTTCGCCCCCATGGCCCTGAGCGCAGCGACCGTCAAACTGTCCGAGGTGATCGACCAGGGCGTGTTCGACGAGAACCGCCGCGCCATTGAGATCCTGCGCCGCAACCGGATGATCTTCGAGGACCTGTACGCCGATCTCATCGCCGCGTCGTCCAAGAACGACATTCTGGAGATCGTCCGGTACCTGATCGACCTGAAAAACGGTCGCGGCACCATCGACGACATCGACCACCTGGGCAACCGCCGGGTGCGCGCCGTGGGCGAACTCCTGGAGAACCAGTACCGCATCGGCCTGGTGCGCATGGAGCGCGCCATCAAGGAGCGCATGAGTCTGCAGGAGGTGGAAAACCTCATGCCCCACGACCTGATCAACTCCAAACCGGTTTCGGCCGTGGTCAAGGAGTTCTTCGGTTCGTCCCAGCTCTCCCAGTTCATGGACCAGACGAATCCGCTGTCCGAGGTTACCCACAAGCGCCGTCTTTCGGCCCTCGGACCTGGCGGCCTGACCCGCGAGCGCGCCGGCTTCGAAGTCCGCGACGTTCATCCGACCCACTACGGCCGCGTCTGCCCGATCGAAACGCCTGAAGGTCCGAACATCGGCCTGATCGCCTCCCTTTCCACCTATGCCCGCATCAACGAGCACGGCTTCGTGGAAACCCCGTATCGCATCGTCCAGGACGGCAAGCTGACCAGCGAGGTCCGCTTCTTCTCGGCCCTGGAGGAGGAGGGGCACGCCATCGCCCAGGCCAACGCCGAGGTGGACAAGAGCGGCCGCTTCGTCAACGACTACGTCTCGGCCCGCAAGAGCGGCGAGTTCATCCTGGTGCATCGCGACGAGATCGAGCTGATGGACGTGGCCCCGAAGCAGTTGGTGTCGGTCGCCGCCGCCCTGATTCCGTTCCTGGAAAACGACGACGCCAACCGCGCCCTGATGGGCTCCAACATGCAGCGCCAGGCCGTGCCCCTGCTGCGGGCCGACTCCCCCCTGGTCGGCACCGGCATGGAGCGGATCGTGGCCAAGGACTCCGGTGTTTCCGTCATCGCCCGCCACAAGGGTGAGGTGGAGTCGGTGGACGCCTCCCGCATCGTCATCAAGATCGACGAGGACGAGCACGACGAAACCGGCACCGGCGTCGATATCTACAACATGATCAAGTTTGCCCGCTCCAACCAGAACACCTGCATCAACAACCGGCCGGTGGTCAAGGTGGGCGACAAGGTCAAGCGGGGCGACGTGATCGCCGACGGCCCCTCCACCGACATGGGCGAGCTGGCCCTGGGCCAGAACATCGTCGTGGCCTTCATGCCGTGGGGCGGCTACAACTACGAGGACTCCATCCTGGTGTCCGAGAAGATGGTGAAGGAAGACCGCTACACCTCGATCCACATCGAGGAGTTCGAGTGCGTCGCCCGGGACACCAAGCTGGGCAAGGAAGAGATCACCGCCGATATCCCCAACCTGGGTGAGGAAACCCTCAAGGACCTGGACGAATCCGGCATCATCCGCATCGGTGCCGAGGTCAGGCCGGGCGACATCCTGGTGGGCAAGATCACCCCCAAGGGCGAAACCCAGCTCTCCCCCGAGGAAAAGCTGCTGCGCGCCATCTTCGGCGAAAAGGCCGGCGATGTCCGCGACACCTCCCTGACCGTACCCCCGGGTGTGGAAGGGACGGTCATCGGCGCCAAGATCTTCTCCCGCAAGGGGAACGACAAGGATGCCCGCACCGAGCTGATCGAAAAGGCGGAAGAGAACAAGCTCCGCAAGGACGAGCAGGACGAGATCCGCATCATCCGCGATTCGGCCATCGGAAAGCTCAAACGCCTCCTGGTGGGCAAGACCCTGGCGGTCAAGCTGGAAGACGGGGAGGGGCTGCTGCTCCTGGCCAAGGGCAAGAAGATCACCGAGGAAACCCTGGACGGCGTGCCGCTGGATCGCTGGGCCGGCATCTCCGTCAGCGACGAAGGGGATACGGACGAGAAGGTAAGCCAGGTGCTGGATACCCTGAACCGCCAGATCGACCTGATTCACAGCGTCTTCGACGATAAGATACAGAAGCTCAAGCGCGGCGACGACCTGCCGCCGGGCGTGATCAAGATGGTCAAGGTCTACATCGCCATCAAGCGCAAGCTGCAGGTGGGCGACAAGATGGCCGGCCGCCACGGTAACAAGGGTGTCGTTTCCCGCATCCTGCCCGAAGAAGACATGCCGTACATGGAAGACGGCCGGCCGGTGGAGATCGTGCTCAACCCCCTGGGCGTTCCTTCCCGTATGAACGTCGGCCAGATCATCGAGACCCATCTGGGCTGGGCGGCCAAGGGTATCGGCTGGAAGATCGAGGAGATGCTGCAGAAGCACCTCTCCGAGGACAATCTCAAGGCATACCTCAAGGACGTGTACGACGACAAGGAACTCACCAAGTTCATCGACACCCTGGACCAGGAAGAGTTGCTGAAGGTCTGCCGCCGTCTGCAGCGGGGCGTTTCCATGGCCTCGCCGGTCTTCGAGGGCGCCTCGGAGGACAAGATCAAGGGGATGCTGCAAAAGGCCGGATTCCATTCCTCCGGCCAGGTCACCCTCTTCGACGGCCGCAGCGGCGAACCGTTCAAGCACAAGGTAACCGTGGGCGTGATGTACTTCCTCAAGCTGCATCACCTGGTTGACGACAAGATCCACGCCCGGTCCATTGGACCCTACAGCCTGGTTACCCAGCAGCCGCTGGGCGGCAAGGCCCAGTTCGGCGGCCAGAGGCTGGGCGAGATGGAGGTCTGGGCAATGGAGGCCTATGGCGCTTCCTACGCACTCCAGGAATTCCTTACGGTCAAGTCCGACGATGTCTCCGGCCGGACGCGGATGTACGAAGCCATCGTCAAGGGCAAGCACACCCTTGAGCCGGGCCTGCCGGAATCCTTCAACGTCCTCATCAAGGAACTCCAATCCCTCTGCCTTGACGTGGAACTGCTGGAAGGGGACGAGGAATAATTACAGATACCTTCGTAGACAGCCGGCCCGGCGTCGTTACGGAGCTTCAGAATAACGGAGGAGAGCAACGTGGAAGATTATTTCAGTTTTTTCGATAAACCAAAAGATCCACTCCACTTTTCAGCTATACGGATATCGGTTTCGTCGCCCGAGAAGATTCGGGAACGTTCCCACGGCGAGGTCAAGAAGCCGGAAACGATCAATTACCGCACCTTCAAACCGGAGCGGGACGGTCTGTTCTGCGCCAAGATCTTCGGTCCCACCAAGGACTACGAGTGCAACTGCGGCAAGTACAAGCGCATGAAGCATCGCGGCATCATCTGCGAAAAGTGCGGCGTTGAGGTTATCCCCTCCAAGGTGCGCCGGGAGCGGCTGGGACATATCGACCTGGCCACCCCGGTGGCCCATATCTGGTTCCTCAAGTCGCTGCCCTCCCGCATCGGCAACCTGCTGGACATCACCCTCAAGGACCTTGAGAAGGTCCTGTACTTCGAGGCGTTCGTCATCAGCGACCCCAAGAACACGCCGATGCAGTTCTGCGAGGTCATGTCGGAGGAGAAATACCTCAAGGCCCAGCAGGAATACGGCAGCGACGCCTTTGAAGGGGGCATGGGGGCCGAAGCCATCCGCAACTGCCTCCGTTCCATCGACCTGGACGAACTGGCGGTGTCGCTCCGTTCCGAGATGATGGAGTCCACCAGCGAGGCGAAGCGCAAAAAGACCGCCAAGCGCCTCAAGGTCGTGGAAGCGTTCAAGTCCTCGGGCAACAAGCCGGAGTGGATGATCCTGGAGTGCATCCCGGTCCTGCCGCCGGAACTGCGCCCCCTGGTGCCGCTGGATGGCGGCCGCTTCGCCACCTCCGACCTGAACGACCTGTACCGCCGGGTCATCAACCGCAACAACCGCTTGAAGCGCCTCTGCGAACTGCAGGCGCCCGAGGTGATCATCCGCAACGAGAAGCGGATGCTCCAGGAGGCGGTTGACGCGCTGTTCGACAACGGCCGCCGCGGCCGCGCCATCGCCGGCCCCAACAAGCGTCCCCTGAAATCCCTGTCCGACATGCTCAAGGGCAAGTCGGGCCGGTTCCGCCAGAACCTCCTGGGCAAGCGCGTCGACTACTCCGGCCGTTCGGTTATCGTCGTCGGCCCCGAGCTGCGGCTGCACCAGTGCGGCCTGCCGAAGAAGATGGCCCTGGAGCTGTTCAAACCCTTCATCTACAACAAGCTGGAAGAGCGCGGCTACGTCACCACCATCAAGAGCGCCAAGAAGATGGTGGAGAAGGAGCGCCCCGAGGTGTGGGACGTGCTGGAAGAGGTCATCAAGGAGCATCCGGTGATGCTCAACCGCGCCCCGACCCTGCACCGCCTCGGCATCCAGGCCTTTGAACCGGTGCTCATCGAGGGCAAGGCCATTCAGCTGCACCCGCTGGTTTGTACCGCCTTCAACGCCGACTTCGACGGTGACCAGATGGCCGTGCACCTCCCGCTCTCCATCGAGAGCCAGGTGGAGGCCCGCGTCCTGATGATGTCCACCAACAACATCCTGTCGCCGGCCCATGGCAAGCCGATCATCGTACCGTCCCAGGACATGGTTCTCGGCGCCTACTACATGACCCGCGATCGCCTGTACGAGCCGGACCCGGACGAAAGCGGCCGCGCCAAGGTCGATCCGGCCACCGGCAAGCTGATGTACCGCAAGGTCAAGGGCACCGGCAAGGTGTTCTCCTCGCCCGACGAGGTGCGCATCGCCTTCGATGCCGGCGAGGTCGATATGCAGGCCAAGGTCCGCGTGCGGATGAAGAACTTCGTGGACGACGAAAAACCGCAATTGATCGATACCACCATCGGGCGGGTCCTCATGCGGGAGATCCTGCCGCCCCAGGTGCCGTTCAGCACGATCAACAAGGTGCTCAACAAGAAGGAACTGTCCAACCTGGTGGACACCTGCTACCGCCTGGCCGACAGCAAGGAAACCGTTATCCTGGCCGACCGCCTCAAGGAGATGGGCTTCCGCTACGCCAACCTGGCCGGCATCTCCATCTGCCTTGACGACATGGTCATCCCGGAAGGAAAGGCGGCCATCATCACCAAGGCCGAGGACGAGGTCAAGGAGATCCAGAACCAGTACACCGAGGGTCTCATTACCGACGGCGAGCGCTACAACAAGGTCATCGACATCTGGGCAAAGGCGACTGAAGACATCGCCAAGGAGATGCTGGACAACCTCTCCAAGGAGAGCTTCATCGTGGACGGGGAGGATATCAAGGAGTCGTCCTTCAACGCCATCCACATGATGGCCGATTCCGGCGCCCGTGGTTCCGCCCAGCAGATCCGCCAGTTGGCCGGTATGCGTGGTTTGATGGCCAAGCCTTCCGGCGAGATCATCGAGACCCCCATTACCGCAAACTTCCGCGAGGGGCTGACGGTTCTCCAGTACTTCATCTCGACCCACGGTGCCCGTAAAGGTCTGGCCGATACGGCGCTGAAAACCGCCAACTCCGGTTATCTGACCCGCCGCCTGGTGGACGTTGCCCAGGATGCCATCATCACCGAGGACGATTGCGGCACCCTGGACGGTCTGGTCGTGTCGTCCCTGACCGAGGGGGGCGAGATCATCGAGCATATCGGCGACCGTATCCTGGGCCGCGTGGCCCTGGACGACATCCTCGACCCGGTTACGGGCGAGGTGTTGGTGGACGCCAACCAGGAGATCGACGAAAACCTGGTGAAGCGGATCGAGGACGCCGGCCTGGAGAAGGTCAAGATCCGTTCCGTGCTCACCTGCCAGAGCCGCCGCGGCATCTGCGCCAAGTGCTACGGCCGCGACCTGGCCCGCGGCCATATCGTCAACATGGGCGAAGCGGTCGGCGTCATTGCCGCCCAGTCCATCGGCGAGCCGGGTACCCAGCTGACCATGCGTACCTTCCACATCGGCGGTACCGCTTCCCGCCATGCCGAGCAGACCTCCCTGGAGGCCCGCACCGATGGTTCGCTCAAGTTCATCAACGTCAACAGCGTTGTGAACAACGAAGGGCACCATATCGTCATGAACCGTAACGGCGAGATCGCCGTCACCGACGAAACCGGCCGCGAACGCGAGAAATACACGGTCGTGTACGGCGCCAAGATCAGGATCGCCCCGGGCGGAGCCGTCAAACAGGGCGACACGCTGGCCGAGTGGGACCCCTACACCATGCCGATCCTCACCGAGGTCGCCGGTAAGGTCAAGTTCGGCGACATCCAGGAAGGCGTTACCATCGAGGAGCAACTGGACGAAGTCACCGGTCTCTCCCGCAAGGTCATCATCGAGACCAAGGATACGGACAAGCGTCCGCGCATCGCCATCAAGGATACTGCCGGCGACGGCAGCGGGACCATCGGCCGCTACTTCCTGCCGGTGGGCGCCAACATCTATGTCCAGGAAGATGCCCTGGTCAGCGCCGGCGACATCATCGCCAAGATCCCCCGCGAGACGACCAAGACCAAGGATATCACCGGTGGTCTGCCGCGCGTCGCCGAGCTGTTCGAGGCGCGCAAGCCCAAGGACTTCGCGGTTATCTCCGAGATCGACGGGCGGGTTACCTTCGGCAAGGATGCCAAGGGCAAGCGCAAGGTCGTCGTTACTCCCGAGGTCGGCGAACCGAAGGAATACCTGATCCCCAAAGGCAAGCACATCAGCGTCCACGAAGGGGACCACGTGCGTGCCGGCGAGGCGCTCATGGACGGTTCTTCGAACCCCCACGACATCCTCCGCGTACTCGGCGTCAAGGAACTGGCCAAGTACCTGGTGGACGAGGTCCAGGAGGTGTACCGTCTCCAGGGGGTCAAGATCAACGACAAGCATATCGAGACCATCGTGCGCCAGATGTTGCGGCGGGTCCGCATCAAAGAGGTCGGCGATACCAACCTGCTGGTGGATGATCAGGTGGAACGCTGGGTCTTCGAGGACGAAAACGAGAAGGTCTTTGCCGACGGCAAGCGCCCGGCCATCGCCGAACCGCTCTTGTTGGGCATCACCAAGGCTTCGCTCTCCACCGAGTCGTTCATCTCGGCGGCTTCCTTCCAGGAGACGACCAAGGTGCTGACCCAGGCCGCCATCGAAGGGAAGGTCGATTACCTGCGCGGCCTGAAGGAAAACGTCATCATGGGCCGCCTCATCCCTGCGGGAACGGGATTGGCGCGCTATCGCCATCTGCGTCTGCAGGCCGAAGCGCAGATGCAGGAGGCGGCACACCAGGAAGAACTGGTGGCTGACCTGTCGGACGACGAACAAGAAGCTGCATAAGTAGTGGATTATGCTGTGATTTGGTGGGGGAGGAGCGTGCCGTGCGCGCGCCTCCCCCACCGCAGCTAATAAAAATGAAGAAATTGTTTTTTTTAATTGACAGGTGCCGTTCGGATGTAGTAAATATACGGACCATTTGAGTTCGCCTGTGTAACAAGGTTCAGCGCAATAGCCATGAATGGAGATGTCGGTAAATTCCGACCCTACACCTATTCCATTCCCTTTCGCTTATTGTCATGTGCGCTGGATCGGTGGCTCGGAACCAAAACCATTGTTGTTGTATTGTTTGTCGGCTGCGCAAGTTTTCCGGCTTGTGCGTAGTGTCCTGTTTTTTTGTGGAAGCGGGCACAATTGGGTTGACATTTGCGTTTAAAATTTGTTAGTTTCACAATTCGCCTCTCGTGAGGGGTGAATCAGTGTGTCTGGATATTTTTGTGCTGGGAGAATAATGCGACTATGCCAACGATTAATCAGTTGATTCGTGAGGGCAGGGAAAAGAAGAAGGACAAATCGACGGCGCCTGCGCTGAAGTGCTGTCCCCAGAAGCGTGGCGTTTGCACGAGGGTTTATACGACTACCCCGAAAAAGCCGAACTCGGCTCTTCGTAAGGTTGCCAGGGTGCGTCTGACCAACGGGATTGAGGTTACCTCCTATATTCCGGGTGTCGGTCACAATCTTCAGGAGCACTCCGTTGTCCTGATTCGTGGCGGCAGGGTCAAGGACCTTCCGGGTGTTCGTTATCACATCGTTCGTGGCACTCTTGACTCGGTCGGCGTGAAGGACCGCAAGAAGAGCCGCTCCAAGTATGGGGCCAAGCGTCCGAAATAGATATTTGACCTGATTTGCTGAGGGGATAGATATGCCAAGAAGAAGAGAAGTACCCAAAAGAATCATTCTGCCGGACCCGAAATACAGCGACAAGGTGGTTGCCAAGCTGATCAATACGTTGATGCTGGCTGGCAAGAAGAGCGTTGCCGAGTCGATCCTGTACGGTGCGCTCGATCTGGTTGCCCAGCGGAGCAACGAAGAGGCTCTCAAGGTGCTCAAGAAGAGCCTCGACAACATCAAGCCGATGCTGGAAGTCAAGTCGCGCCGTGTTGGCGGTTCCACCTATCAGGTGCCCATCGAGGTTCGCCCGGATCGCCGCATGTCTCTGGCCATGCGCTGGCTGATCAAGTACTCGACCGCCCGCAGCGAAAAAAACATGAAGGACAAGCTTGCCGGCGAAATCCTCGACGCCTACAACAACAGGGGCGCCGCCGTCAAGAAGCGTGAAGACGTTCACAAGATGGCCGAGGCCAACCGCGCTTTCGCCCATTATCGTTGGTAATCATTCAACAGCATCACTTTTTTGGAGGATTTTGTGCCCCGCTTATCACCGCTTGAACAATACAGAAATATTGGGATCATGGCTCACATCGACGCCGGCAAGACGACGACGACCGAGCGCATCCTTTACTATACCGGTGTTTCTCACAAGATTGGTGAAGTGCACGAGGGTACTGCCACCATGGACTGGATGGAGCAGGAGCAGGAGCGTGGCATCACGATCACCTCTGCTGCGACCACCTGTAACTGGAAAGATTGCCGCATCAACATCATCGACACCCCGGGCCACGTGGACTTCACCATTGAGGTGGAGCGCTCCCTGCGTGTTCTCGACGGCGCGGTCGCGGTATTCTGTTCGGTTGGCGGCGTCGAGCCCCAGTCCGAAACGGTCTGGCGTCAGGCCGACAAATATCATGTACCCCGCATCGCCTTCATCAACAAGATGGACCGTATCGGCGCGGACTTCTTCCGCGGCGTGCAGATGATCAAGGATCGGCTCAAGGCCAATCCGCTCCCGATTCAGCTTCCGGTCGGCAAGGAAGAGAATTTCAAAGGCGTCATCGACCTGGTCACCATGAAGGCCATCATCTGGGAAGAAGAGGCCCTGGGCGCCAAGTTCCACGAAGAAGAGATTCCGGCCGACCTGCTTGAAGAGGCCAGGGAATATCGTGAGAAGATGATCGAGGAGATCTCCAGTCACGACGATGCGCTCATGGAGAAGTACCTGGGCGGCGAAGAGCTGACCGAGGCCGAGATCAAGGCTGCCATCCGTTCCTGCACCATCAACATCCAGATCTGCCCGGTCATTTGCGGTTCCTCGTTCAAGAACAAGGGCGTGCAGAACCTGCTCGACGCGGTCGTGGATTACATGCCTTCTCCGCTGGACATCCCCGCCATCAAGGGTATCGATGTGGACAGCGGTGAAGAGGTGGATCGCAAGGCGTCCGACGCCGAGCCGTTTTCCGCCCTCGGCTTCAAGATCATGACCGACCCGTTCGTCGGCCAGCTGACCTTCTTCCGCGTCTATTCCGGCGTGGTTGCCGCCGGGTCCTATGTCTACAACTCGACCAAGGGCAAGAAGGAGCGCATCGGCCGCATCCTGAAGATGCACGCCAACAAGCGCGAAGAGATCAAAGAGGTCTATGCCGGCGATATCGCCGCCGCAGTCGGCCTGAAATATACCACGACCGGCGACACCCTCTGCAATGAGGACAACCAGGTCATCCTCGAATCCATCGAGTTCCCGGAGCCGGTCATCTCCATCGCCATCGAGCCCAAGACCAAGGCTGACCAGGAAAAGCTGGGCATCAGTCTGGCCAAGCTCGCCAGCGAAGACCCTTCCTTCCGCGTCAAGACCGACGAGGAAACGGGTCAGACCATCATCTCCGGCATGGGCGAGCTGCACCTGGAGATTATCGTGGACCGTCTGATGCGTGAATTCAAGGTCGAGGCCAACGTGGGCAAGCCCCAGGTCGCGTACCGCGAAACCATCACCAAGAAGGTCAAGGTGGAAGGCAAGTTCGTCCGCCAGTCCGGTGGCCGCGGCCAGTACGGCCATGTCTGGCTCGAGGTCGAGCCGCAGGAAGCCGGCAAGGGCTTTGAGTTTGTCGATGCCATCAAGGGCGGTGTCGTGCCCCGCGAATACATCCCCGCCGTTGGCAAGGGCGTGCTGGAAGCCTGCGATAACGGTGTCCTGGCCGGCTTCCCGGTGGTGGACGTCAAGATCACCCTGATCGACGGTTCCTACCACGAGGTTGACTCTTCGGAAATGGCGTTCAAGATCGCCGGTTCCATGGGCTTCAAGGAAGGCTGCGCCAAGGCCGGCCCCATTATTCTCGAACCGATCATGTCGGTGGAGGTCGTTGTCCCTGAAGAGTACATGGGTGACGTCATCGGCGACCTCAACTCCAAGCGCGGCCGCATCATGGGCATGGATTCCCGTGCCGGCGCCCAGGTCGTGACCGCCATGGTGCCGCTGGCATCCATGTTCGGCTACTCCACGGACCTGCGTTCCGCTACCCAGGGGCGCGCCACCTACACCATGACGTTCGATCACTACGAACCGGTACCCAAGTCGGTTGCGGATGATATAGTCGCAAAAGTAAAAGGTTAATCAATTACGTTACCAACATTTCTCTGAGGAGGGCCTGTTATCATGGCGAAGGCTAAATTCGAGCGTAACAAACCGCATGTAAACATCGGGACGATAGGTCACGTTGACCACGGCAAGACCACTTTGACGGCAGCGATCACGAAGGTATTGGCCGGTAAGGGTCAGGCCGAATTCAAGGCATTCGACCAGATCGACAACGCTCCTGAAGAGCGTGAGCGCGGTATTACGATTGCCACTGCGCACGTTGAATACGAGACGGACAAGCGTCACTACGCCCACGTTGACTGCCCGGGCCATGCCGACTACGTGAAGAACATGATCACTGGTGCCGCGCAGATGGACGGCGCGATCCTGGTCGTGTCCGCCGCCGACGGCCCCATGCCCCAGACGCGTGAGCACATCCTGCTTGCCCGCCAGGTAGGCGTACCCTATATCGTCGTGTTCCTGAACAAGGCCGACATGGTGGACGACGCCGAGCTGCTGGAGCTGGTGGAGTTGGAGATCCGCGAACTGCTGTCCAGCTACGACTTCCCGGGCGACGACATTCCCATCATCAAAGGTTCGGCCCTGCAGGCGCTGAACGGCGAGAAGGGCGAACTGGCCGAGCCGGCCATCATTGCCCTGATGGATGCGGTCGATGCCTACATCCCCGATCCGGAGCGCGCCATCGACAAGCCGTTCCTGATGCCGGTGGAAGACGTGTTCTCCATCTCCGGTCGCGGTACGGTTGCCACCGGCCGTGTTGAGCGCGGTATCGTCAAGGTTGGCGAAGAGGTCGAGATCGTCGGCATCAAGGCCACGGCCAAGACCACGGTTACGGGCGTGGAGATGTTCCGCAAGCTGCTGGACGAAGGTCGTGCCGGCGACAACATCGGTGCGCTGCTGCGCGGCGTGAAGCGTGAGGACATCGAGCGCGGCCAGGTGTTGGCGAAGCCGGGCAGCATCACCCCGCACACCAAGTTCAAGGCCGAAGCGTACGTCCTGACCAAGGAAGAGGGCGGCCGCCATACTCCGTTCTTCAACGGATACCGTCCGCAGTTCTACTTCCGTACCACGGACGTGACGGGCGTTGCCGAACTTCCCGCGGGTATTGAGATGGTCATGCCGGGCGACAACGTTGCCATGACCGTGAAACTGATCACCCCGATCGCCATGGACGAAGGTTTGCGTTTCGCCATCCGTGAAGGTGGCCGTACCGTTGGCGCCGGCGTCGTCAGCTCGATCATCGAATAAAACGTTACGAGGATATCAATGCAGAGCCAGAAGATCAGAATCCGCCTTAAGGCATATGACCACAAGTTGCTGGACGTTTCGGTAGGCGAAATCGTTGAAACGGCGAAAAGGACCGGAGCCCGCGTGGCCGGACCGATCCCGCTGCCGACGACCATCAATAAGTACTGCGTTCTCCGTGGACCGCACGTTGATAAAAAGTCCCGGGATCAGTTTGAAATTCGGACCCACAAACGTCTGATCGACATTCTCGATCCTACGCAGCAGACCGTGGATGCCCTGATGAAACTGGACCTGTCCGCCGGTGTGGACGTTGAAATCAAACTGTAACGGATAATACGACTGAATAGGAATGGCTATGAAGAAAGGTATCATCGCAAAAAAACTGGGCATGACCCAGATATTCCTGGAAGACGGCACCAAGGTTCCGGTTACGGTTGTTCAGGCTGGCCCCTGCGTCGTCGTTCAGAAAAAAACCACCGATAGCGATGGTTATACGGCGGTTCAGATTGGTTTCGAGCAGGTGAGCGCCGCCAACACCACGAAGCCCCTCCTGGGGCATTGCACGAAAGCCGGCCAGGGCGTCTTCAGGTACCTGCGCGAGTTCAAACTCGAGAACGCCGCCGAGCTGAATGTTGGCGATACCCTTACCCTCGATCAGTTTCAGCCCGGCGATTATGTGGATGTTACCGGGACCAGCATCGGCAAAGGTTTCCAGGGCGTCATCAAGCGCTGGAACTTCAAGGGTGGTCGTGCTTCCCACGGTTCGCGCTTCCACAGGGCGCCCGGTTCCATCGGCGCTTCCGCCACCCCTTCCCATGTCTTCAAGAACAAGAAGATGCCGGGGCAGTTGGGCAACGAACGTGTAACCGTGCAGAGACTCCAGGTCGTACGTGTGGTTTCTGCCGATAACCTGCTGTTGATCAAGGGGGCGATCCCTGGCCATGCCAACAATATCGTCCTCATCAAACAGAGTGTCAAAGCTTAGTAATCAATCGGGAGTAACAGTATGCCTTCGATAGCGGTTTATAACATGAACAAACAGCAGGTGGGCGAGGTGCAGTTGCCGGACGCAGTCTTCGGCACCGAGGTGAAGGAGTATCTCATTCACCAGGCACTCCGTATCCAGCTTGCCAACAGACGAGCCGGGACCGTGGCGGTAAAGAACCGCGCGGCCGTTTCCGGCGGCGGCAAGAAGCCTTTCAAACAGAAAGGCACCGGCAATGCCCGTCAGGGCTGCAGCCGGGCCCCTCAGTATCCGGGTGGTGGCGTTGCCTTCGGTCCGCAGCCCAAGACCTATAACCTGAGCATGAACAAGAAAGCCCGTGCCGCCGCACTCTGTTCGCTCCTTTCGTTCCAGTACAAGAGCGAAAGCATCACGGTGCTCGACAAGCTCGATTTCGACAAGATCTCAACCAAGGATTTTGCCGGCTTCATGCAGCGGTTCGAACTTGAGAAGTCCCTGATCGTCACCGATAGCCCAAGCAATAATCTCTACCTTTCTGCGCGGAACGTACCGCATGTCAAGCTTTTGAAAGTGAGCGCCCTTAACGTTCACGACATGCTGAAGTACAAGAACATCATCTTCACGCAGGATGCGGTTCAGACCGTTGAAGGAGCGTTGCAGAAATGAACATTTACTCCATTATTAAAAAGCCTCACGTCACGGAGAAGACCTCGCTTGGCAGCGATACCTCCAATACGGTTTCCATCGTCGTTGACAGGGATGCCAACAAGATTGAGATCAAACAGGCTGTCGAAACGCTCTTCAAGGTCAAGGTCGACGATGTCCGCACCGTCAACGTGGCCGGCAAGGTCAAGCGCGTCGGCAAGAATTTCGGCAAGCGTTCCAACTGGAAAAAGGCCTATGTGACCCTCCAGAAGGGTCAGTCCATAGATTTTTTTGAGGTTTAATTACTAGTATTCGGGGTTCACAATGGGAATCAAGAGTTATAAACCAACATCGGCAGGACGCAGACACCAGACCTGCTCGACTTTTGAAGAGATTACGACAACAACGGCTGAGAAGTCCCTTCTCGTTTCGCTGCGGAAGTCGGGCGGCAGAAACGCGCTGGGTCGTGTTACCGCACGTCACATCGGTGGCGGCCACAAGCAGAAATATCGCATCATCGACTTCCGTCGTGACAAACGCAATATACCGGCCACGGTGGCGAGCATCGAGTATGACCCGAACCGTAGTGCGCGCATCGCGCTTCTGAACTACGTCGACGGCGAGAAGCGCTACATCCTGGCGCCGCTCAACCTCAAGGTGGGCGATACGGTCATCAGCGGTCCCGAGGCCGACATCAAGCCGGGCAACTCTCTGCCGCTCCGCGCGATACCGCTGGGTACGATCATCCACAACATTGAGCTCAAGATCGGCAAGGGCGCACAGCTGGCCAGAAGCGCCGGTACCTTTGCCCAGCTCATGTCCAAGGAAGGCAAGTATTCCCAGATCAAGCTGCCGTCGGGCGAGGTGCGTCTGATCCTCCAGGATTGCTATGCCACCATCGGCCAGGTCGGCAACATCGACCATGAGAACGTCAACGTGGGCAAGGCCGGTCGTTCGCGCTGGCTCGGCAAACGCCCCAAGGTCCGTGGTGTCGCCATGAACCCGGTTGACCATCCCCATGGCGGTGGCGAAGGCCGCACCTCCGGCGGTCGTCACCCGGTAACCCCCTGGGGTATCCCCACCAAGGGCTACAAGACCAGGACCAACAAGTCTTCCGATCGCTTCATTGTGAAGAAGCGTACCAAATAATACGTTGAGAGGCTGATACATCATGGCACGTTCAATAAAAAAAGGACCTTTCGTAGATGGGCACCTGATCAAAAAGGTGCAGACAGAAGGGCCCAACTCGAAAAAAATCATCAAGACATGGTCGCGTCGCTCAACCATTACGCCTGATTTTATCGGCCTCAGTCTTGCCGTCCACAATGGCCGCAAGTTCATTCCGGTCTTCGTGACCGAGAATATGGTCGGCCATAAGCTGGGTGAGTTTGCACCTACGAGAACGTTTCACGGCCATGCCGCCGACAAGAAGAGTAAAGTCAAGAAGTAATCAGGGGAGTTTGAAATGGAATCCAGCGCAAAATTGACACTTGCACGACTTTCGCCTCGTAAGACTCGCCTGGTGGTGGATCTTGTCAGGGGCAAGGCAATACAGGATGCACTCAATACGTTGCGTTTTCTTCCGCAACCTTCAGCCAAGCTTATTTCCAAGCTGCTGACGTCTGCGGTTGCCAATGCAGAGCAGAAGGGTGTCTCCGACGTTGATAAGTTGTTTGTGAAGACCATATACGTCGATGGCGGCTCCGTGTTGAAGCGTTTTACGCCGCGCGCCATGGGGCGTGCCAGCAAGATTCGCAAACCGACCAGCCACATAGCGGTTACTCTTTCCGATACGAAATAGTTTTTCCTGGAGGTGTAGTTTGGGACAAAAAGTTAATCCGATAGGTTTCAGGCTTGGTGTCGTTAAAACATGGGACTCCAAGTGGTATGCGGAAGCTGACTATGCAAAGCATCTGCATGAAGACCTGGCAATTCGGAAATTTCTGAAAAAGCGCCTGTACAATTCCGGCGTTTCCAAGATTGAAATCGAACGTGCGGCCAACAAGACCAAGATCAACATCCACACCGCACGGCCGGGCCTGATCATCGGCAAGAAGGGCTCCGAGGTCGAGACGATCAAGAAGGATCTGGCCAAGCTGACTTCCAAGGAAGTGTTCATCAATATCCACGAAGTCCGCAAGCCTGAACTGGATGCCCAACTGGTGGCCGAGAACGTGGCCCTCCAGCTTGAGCGTCGGATCGCCTTCCGCCGCGCCATGAAGAAGAGTGTGACGTCCGCACTCAAATTCGGGGCCAAAGGAATCAGGATCACCTGTTCCGGGCGACTCGGCGGCGCTGAAATGTCCCGCACCGAATGGTATCGTGAAGGCCGCGTTCCCCTGCATACTCTGCGTGCAGATATCGATTACGGGTTCGCAGAAGCCAAGACGACCTACGGCATCATTGGAATCAAAGTTCTGATCTTTAAGGGTGAAATCCTCCCCGGTCAGTAACATCCTTATTTTGCGCTACAGGAGTATGCATCAATGTTAATGCCTAAAAGGGTAAAACATAGAAAACAGATGAAGGGCCGTATGACCGGCAAGCCGTGTCGCGGTATCGAACTCTCCTTCGGCGAGTTCGGCCTGCAGGCAACCGAATGCGGTTGGGTGGACTCCCGTCAGATTGAGGCAGCCCGTATCGCCATGACCCGCTACGTCAAAAGGGGTGGCAAGATCTGGATCCGCGTGTTTCCGGACAAGCCGTTGACCGCGAAGCCCGCCGAGACCAGGATGGGCAAGGGTAAAGGTTCGCCCGATTCCTGGGTATGTGTTGTCAAGCCGGGAACCGTTCTTTATGAAATGGAAGGTGTCAGCGAGGAGATTGCCCGCGAGGCGCTTCGACTTGCCGCTCATAAACTGCCCGTTTCCACCAAGTTCATAACCAGGGGAGGCGACCATGAAGCCTAATGAGTTGCGCAATCTGTCGGCCGACGAGCTGTCGAAGAAGCAGGGTGAACTCACCCAGGAACTGTTCAACCTCACGTTCCAGCTGCACACCGGCAGGCTCGAAAATACCGCCAAGCTGAAGACTATCCGCAAAGATATTGCCCGGATCAGCACTATTATTACCGAGAGCAAGGCATAGGGAGCAACTGATGAGTGAACGTGGCCACAGAAAAACACAGTTGGGTGTCGTGGTGAGCGACAAGATGGAGAAAACGGTTGTCGTCAAGGTTGACCGTCTTGTAAAGCACCAACTTTATAACAAATATATCAAGCGCAGCGTGAAGTACAAAGTCCATGACGAGCAGAACGTCTGCAAGGTCGGCGACCGCGTTCAGATCATCGAATGCCGCCCCTTGAGCAAGGACAAGCGCTGGAGCCTGAAGCAGATCATCGAAAGCATCTCTTAGGACAGGGGTACCGAGTAATGATACAGATGCAATCAATACTGGATGTAGCCGATAATTCAGGTGCCAAGAAGCTCTTTTGCATTAAGGTGCTTGGCGGCTCGAAACGTAAATATGCCGGGGTAGGCGACATCATTGTGGCCTCCGTCCGCGAGGCTCTGCCTAACTCGAAGGTGAAAAAGGGCGATGTGGTCAAGGCGGTTATCGTCAGGACCGCAAAAGCGCTTGGCCGCCCCGATGGTTCATATATTCGTTTCGACGATAATTCCGGCGTCGTCATCAATAACCAGAAAGAGCCTGTGGGAACGCGTATCTTCGGCCCTGTTGCCAGGGAGCTGCGCGCAAAGAAATTCATGAAGATCATTTCCCTCGCACCGGAAGTACTTTAATCTGAATCGGAGAACGTAGATGCAAGCCATGAAATCTCATGTCAGCAAGGGCGATACGGTGATGGTTGTTGCCGGCAAGGAAAAGAACAAGACCGGCAAGGTTCTCAAGCTGCTGCCCAAAAAGAATGGTGTGATCGTTGAGGGGCTCAACCTTGTCAAGCGTCATGTGAAGGCACGCGGCAACGAGGCGGGCACCATCAAGGAGAAAGAAGCCGCGATCCACATCTCCAATGTCATGCCCTATTGTCCCAAGTGCGCCAAGCCTGTCAGGACCCGCCATACGGTACTGGAAAATGGCGAAAAACAACGGAACTGCGTTAAATGCGGCGCTTCCATTGAGAAATAGTTCGAAGGAGATACCATTACCATGGCCCGTATAAAGGAATTGTATGATAACGAAATCATTGCCAAGCTGCGCAAGGATTTCAATTATAAGAACATAATGGAAGTTCCGCGCATCGAGAAGGTCGTTGTCAATATGGGCCTTGGTGAAGCTATCCAGAACGTCAAGATCCTTGACTCCGCAACCGCCGAGTTGAACGCCATTACCGGACAGAAATCGGTTATCACCAAAGCCAAGAAGTCCATCGCGACCTTCAAGCTGCGCCAGGGCATGCCGATCGGCTGCATGGTGACCCTGCGCCGGGACCGCATGTACGAATTCCTGGACCGGCTCATGAACGTAGCGCTTCCCCGGGTTCGCGACTTCAAGGGCGTTTCCGGCAAAGCCTTCGACGGCAAGGGTAATTACACCCTTGGCATCAAGGAGCAGCTCATCTTCCCTGAAATCAGCTATGACACCATTGACAAGATCAAGGGTATGAATATAACGATCGTAACAAGCGCCAAAACCGACGAGGAAGGCAAAGCGCTTCTCAAGTACCTGGGCATGCCGTTCAGGAACTAAGATAACTGGAGGATTTCCGTGGCAAAAACCTCAATGATCATCAAGTCGCAGCGCAAGCCTAAGTTCAAGGTCCGCCAGCATAACCGTTGCCCGGTCTGCGGAAGGCCCAAAGCATATTATCGCAAGTTTGAGATGTGCAGGATCTGCCTTCGCAAGTATGCGTCCATAGGCCAGATCCCCGGCGTAATCAAGTCCAGCTGGTAAGCAATCGAACTTGAAGTACACTAGATAGGAGCACACGCACGATGTCCATGACAGATCCAATCGCAGATATGCTGACCAGGATACGCAACGCCAATATGGTCAAGCTGCAGAAGGTAGATATCCCTTCCTCTAACCTGAAGGTCAATATAGCCAATGTATTGAAGCAGGAAGGCTTTATTAAGAATTATAAGGTTATTTCCGACAATCTTCAGGGTGTCCTGAGGATCTATCTGAAGTATATCGACGAGAAGGATGGCGTGATCAACGAGATCAAACGCGTCAGCAAGCCGGGTGGCCGGGTTTATACCAAGGCCGAGGATATCCCTGTCGTCAAGAACGGTATCGGTGTTGCCATCCTGTCAACATCCAAGGGAATCATTACCGACAATGCCGCCCGTCAGGCCGGCGTCGGTGGTGAGCTTATCTGTACCATTTGGTAAACATCGCGATCAAGGAGTAAGCAGAGATGTCGAGAATAGGGAAACTCCCCATAGAGATACCCAAAGGGGTAAAGATCGTCCTGGATGATACGCTGGTTTCCGTACAGGGGCCCAATGGCAAGCTGGCTCGCCAGGTAATGTCCTGCGTCACGATCAATGTCGGCGAGAGCTCGGTAGAGGTCGTCAGGAACGACGAGAGCGCCGCCGCACGCGCCGCCCACGGCCTGACCCGCACCCTGATCAACAATATGGTCGTCGGCGTGACCAAAGGCTTCCAGACCGATCTTGAAATCAACGGCGTCGGCTATCGTGCCGAAGTTAAGGGGAAAGAGCTTGTTTTGAGCCTCGGCTACTCCCATCCCATAAATTTCCCGATCCCGGAAGGCATTGCCATCGATGTGGACAAGATGACCAAGGTCTCCGTCAAGGGCGCCGACAAGGAACTGGTGGGGCAGACCGCCGCCAAGATCAGATCATTCCGCGCACCCGAGCCCTACAAGGGCAAAGGCGTTAAGTATGCTGACGAGACTATCTTGAGAAAAGCCGGCAAGACCGGTAAGAAATAGTCTTTATAAGGAGATTTCTGTGGCAAAGACCGCACTTAAAACCATCATCCGTCTCAAACGCCAGGTCCGTGTCCGTAAAAAGATACAGGGCACCAGCGAGCGCCCCCGCCTGAACGTGTTCAAGAGCGCACGCCATATCTACGCCCAGTTGATCGACGATACCAAAGGCGTTACCCTGGCTGCCTGTTCAACCCTTACTTCCGACTCTGCCGAGCTCGCTTACACTGGCAACGTTGCTGCGGCTACCTATGTGGGGAAGGAAATCGCCCGCTTGGCCATCGAAAAAGGCATTTCATCAGTGGTATTCGACCGTAACGGTTTTCTGTACCACGGCAGAATCAAGGCACTTGCTGACGGAGCCCGCGAAGCCGGGCTGCGTTTCTAAAGCATACGAGGAGGCTTTCATTGAGCAGAATCAATCCAGCGGAACTGAATCTCACGGACCGTGTCGTTCATATCAGCCGCGTTGCCAAAGTTGTTAAAGGTGGTCGTCGTTTCAGCTTTTCTGCCCTGATCGTGGTGGGTGACGGCAACGGCTACGTCGGTTATGGTCTTGGCAAGGCGAACGAAGTACCCGAGGCAATCCGGAAGGGTGTGGAGCAGGCCAAGAAGAACCTCATCAAGGTACCGGTCAACCAGCATCAGACCATCCCCTTTGAAATCGAAGGCAGGTTCGGCGCCGGCCGGCTTCTGATGAAGCCTGCATCCGCTGGTACGGGCGTTATTGCCGGCGGTGCGGCACGCGCCATCTTTGAGGCTGCCGGGATCAACAACATCCTTTCCAAATGCCTTGGCTCCAACAACCCGCACAATGTGGTGAAGGCTGCCTTCGCCGGCCTTGAGCGGTTGAAGACCCCTGAAGAGATCGCCGCACGCCGTGGAATAACCGAATAATCGACTGAAGTGAGGATACCATGAGCAGCACGCTACAAATCACACTCATCAAGAGCACTATCGGGAAAACCAAGAAGCATCGCGATATCGTCGCCGGCCTCGGCCTTTCCCGTCTCAACCAGACAGTTACCCGGCCCGACTCTCCGGAAGTGCAGGGGATGATCAACAAAGTCGGCCACATGCTGAAAGTGACGAAGTAAAAGGGGTGGAATATATGGATTTGAACACACTGAGACCCGCACTGGGATCGACAAAAGATAGGAAGCGCATCGGTCGCGGCACCGGTTCCGGCCACGGCAAGACCGCCACGAAGGGTCACAAGGGACAGAAGGCCCGTTCCGGCGGTAGCATCAAGGCCGGCTTCGAGGGCGGCCAGATGCCTCTGCA
Source organism: Geobacter sp. FeAm09 (assembly GCF_008330225.1). Classification (NCBI taxonomy): domain Bacteria; kingdom Pseudomonadati; phylum Thermodesulfobacteriota; class Desulfuromonadia; order Geobacterales; family Geobacteraceae; genus Geobacter; species Geobacter sp. FeAm09. The sequence goes on from NZ_CP042466.1 coordinate 1,496,855, forward strand.
GCGCAGGCTGCCAAAGCGCGGTTTTACGCCTCTTGAGCGCATTGAGTATGCTGTGGTGAACCTCAGCCAACTCGACGTGTTCGAGGCCGGCGCCGAAGTGGATGCCGCCGCACTGGCTGCCAAAGGCCTGGTCAAGGGCACCAACGGTCTGGTCAAGATCCTTGGTAACGGCGATATCACGAAATCTCTCAAGGTCACTGCCAATAAATTCAGCCAATCCGCCAAAGAGAAGATTGTTGCCGCTGGCGGGTCTGTCGAGGAGAAGGCCTAGTGTTCGACGCACTCCAGAATATTTTCAAGATCCCCGAGTTGAAGAAACGCGTGCTTTTTTCCTTGGGGATGTTGGCTGTCTATCGTATCGGATGCCATATACCGACACCCGGTATCGACAGAATCGCGCTCGCGCATTTTTTCAAGCAGGCCCAGGGGACGCTCCTCGGCCTGTTCGATATGTTTTCTGGTGGTGCACTTGAACGTTTGACGGTATTTGCCCTGGGCATCATGCCGTACATCTCCTCGTCGATCATCTTCCAACTGCTGACGGTCGTGGTCCCGGCCATAGAAAAACTCTCCAAGGAGGGTGAATCCGGGCGCAAGAAGATCGTCCAGTACACCCGCTACGGCACGGTGGTGCTGAGCGTCGTGCAGGGCCTCGGCATTGCCATCGGCCTGGAAAGCATGCGCGGACCTGCCGGCGAACTGGTCGTCCCCAACCCGGGCTGGAGCTTCCGCCTCATGACGGTCATCACCCTGACGGCCGGCACCGCCTTTATCATGTGGCTCGGCGAGCAGATGTCCGAAAAGGGGATCGGCAACGGCATCTCCCTGATCATCTTTGCCGGGATCGTGGTCAGAATCCCGACGGCATTGAGCAATACCGCCCGCCTGCTGAACGCCGGCCAGCTCTCCCTGTTCGTGCTTATCTTTGTGCTGGCCCTGATGTTCGCCGTTATCGCCGGCATCGTCTTTGTGGAGCGGGGGCAGCGGCGTCTCCCCATTCACTACGCCAAACGCGTGGTGGGGTTGAAGACCTTCAATGCCCAAACCTCCCATCTGCCGCTGAAGGTGAACATGGCGGGCGTCATACCGCCGATCTTCGCTTCGTCCATCATCATGTTCCCGGCAACGGTCGCCAACTTCATCAATATTCCCTGGGTGCAGAAGGCCGCCAAAAGTTTAACGCCCGGCAACCTGGTATATGACATCTTTTTTGTTGCTTTCATCGTCTTCTTCTGTTATTTCTACACGGCTGTAACATTCAACCCGGTAGATGTTGCCGAGAACGTCAAAAAGCATGGCGGCTATATTCCCGGCATCCGTCCGGGAAAAGAGACGTCCGACTTTATGGACAGTGTCCTGACGCGGCTCACGTTTGCCGGCGCCATCTATATATCGATAGTGTGCGTGCTGCCCTCAATTCTGATCGGGAAGTTCAATCTCCCGTTCTATTTCGGAGGGACTGCGCTGCTGATCGCTGTCGGTGTTGGCATGGATACGGTCGCCCAGATCGAGTCGCACCTCATTACCCGCAATTACGAAGGGTTCTTGAAGGGCGTCAGGATCAGGGGGAGAAAATAGGATGAATGTCATCCTGTTTGGCCCTCCGGGGGCCGGTAAAGGCACCCAGGCCCAGTTTATCGTCGAGCGCTTCGGTATTCCCCAGATTTCGACCGGCGACATGCTGCGTGCCGCCGTCAAGGCGCAGTCGCCCCTCGGCGTTGCCGCCAAGTCGATTATGGATGCCGGCGGGCTCGTGTCCGACGAGATCGTCCTCGGCTTGGTCAAGGAACGGATCTCGCAGCAGGACTGTCATAACGGTTTCATTCTCGACGGTTTTCCGCGCACGACCCCCCAGGCCGATGCACTTATTGCATTGCTGGATGGGGTGGGCAAGCACATCGATCATGTCGTTTCCCTCGAGGTGGACGGCGCCGAGATCGTGCAGCGACTTTCCGGCCGGCGTACCTGCCCTTCGTGCGGCAAAGGCTACCATGTGGCCTATGATGCGCCGAAGGTCGCCGGAATTTGCGATGTCTGCGGTGCCGCCCTGGTTCAGCGCAACGACGACCGCGAAGAAACGGTCCAGAATCGCCTGGATGTGTATCGTGAGCAGACCTCGCCGCTTAAGGATTATTTTGAGCAGCGGGGCCTGATGCGTCATATTGACGGCAACGGCACGATCCAGGACATTCAGGGGCAGATCTGCTCATTACTGGAAGGCAGCGTCGGTGATCGTCCTTAAATCTCCCCGAGAGATTGAGAAGATGCGAGCCGCCTGCAAGATCGTTGCAGAAATACTCCTCCTGCTCCGCGAACGGGTAAAACCCGGGGTTACCACCGCAGAACTGGACGAGTTCGCCGATTCCGAGACCAGGCGCCGCAACGCAAAGCCCGCGTTCAAGGGGTATTGCAAGTACCCCAACGCTTTGTGCTGCTCCCCCAACGACGTGGTCGTGCATGGGATGCCGACGAAGATCCCCTTGAAAGAGGGGGATATCATCAGCCTCGATTTCGGTGTCCTCTATAACGAATTTTACGGCGATGCCGCCCTGACCATCCCGGTGGGAGCCGTGCCGGCACGGATCGCAACGTTGCTCAAGGCAACGGAAGAGTCGCTGTATGCCGGCATAGACAAAGCGGTGGCCGGCGGCAGGCTGCACGACATCTCCCACGCGGTCCAGACGCACGTTGAGGCACAAGGTTTTTCCGTCGTGCGCGATTTTGTGGGACACGGCATCGGCAGGAAGCTTCATGAGGAACCGCAGGTGCCCAATTTCGGCGCCGCGGGCACCGGGGTCCGGCTCAAGCCGGGCATGGTGCTGGCCATCGAGCCCATGGTCAACGAAAAGTCGTACGAGGTCGAAGTCCTTGAGGACGGTTGGACGACCATCACCCGCGACGGCGGTTTCTCGGCACATTTCGAACATACGGTTGCCATAACCGATAAGGGTCCTGATATTCTGACACGCATTTAGCAAGCATGTGAAGGGGAGTAATATGAAAGTACGAGCATCGGTTAAGAAGATTTGCGACAAATGCAAGATTGTCAAACGCAAGGGTGTGGTACGTGTTATCTGTGACATCCCTAAGCATTCTCAGCGTCAAGGATGAGTAACTAAAGGAGGATTTACAATTGGCACGCATTGCAGGTATTGACTTACCAAAAAACAAACGGATCGTGATTGCTCTCACCTATATCTATGGTATCGGTAATTCGTCAGCAGAGCAGATCCTTGCCTCCACACAGATAGATCCCGACACCCGCACGGACAAGTTGACTGAAGCCGAAGTCTCTCGTCTTCGCGACGAAATCGACCGCAACTGCAAGGTCGAAGGGGATCTTCGCCGTGAAATTTCGATGAATATCAAGCGGCTCATGGATCTTGGCTGCTATCGCGGCCTTCGTCACAGAAAAGGCCTCCCGTGCCACGGCCAGCGCACCAAGACCAATGCCCGTACGCGTAAAGGTCCTGCCCGCACCGTTGCCGGCAAAAAGAAATAATCCCATTTAGCTCTGGAGAATTCGAATGGCAAGTCCTGCGAAGAAAGTCGTCCGCAAGAAGAAGGAACGCAAAAATATATCCAACGGTGTTGCCCACATCCAGGCGACATTCAACAATACGATCATCACGATCACCGACCCGGTCGGTAATGTCGTGGCCTGGTCCACCGCCGGCGCCAAAGGTTTCAAGGGTTCCCGCAAGAGCACGCCCTTTGCCGCCCAGATCGCTGCCGAGGATTGCGTGAAAAAGGCCCAGGAACACGGCATGCGCAGCGTCGAGGTGTACGTCAAGGGTCCCGGCTCGGGCCGCGAGTCCGCTCTTCGCGCCCTCCAGGCCGCCGGCTTCACGATCAGTTTCATCAAGGATGTGACACCGATTCCCCATAACGGTTGTCGCCCCCCCAAACGTAGAAGAGTTTAACTCGCGTCATTCATATCAAGGAGGTTTTCATTGGCTCGTTATACAGGACCTTCATGCCGTCTGTGCAGAAGAGAAAACATGGAATTGTTTCTGAAAGGGGAACGCTGCTACACCGATAAGTGCGCCATCAAACGCCGCAATTATCCTCCGGGGCAGCATGGCCAAGGCCGTTCAAAAACCTCTGACTACGGCGTGCAGCTTCGCGAGAAGCAGAAGGTTCGTCGTATCTACGGCCTCTTGGAAAAACAGTTCCGTGGCTACTTTCAGGAAGCTGACCGCATGAAAGGGGTTACCGGTGAAAACCTGCTGTCCCTGCTCGAGCGGCGCCTCGATAATGTTGTCTACCGGCTGGGATTCGCCTCTTCCCGCACGGAATCGCGCCAGCTCGTCCGTCATGGTCACTTCACCATCAACGGCCGCAAGGTGAATATCCCCTCCATCCAGCTCAAGGTGGGCGATGTCATCGAACTGCGCGAAAAGAGCAAGAAGATCGTTGCCGTCACCGATTCTCTGGAAGCGGTCGTGCGGCGCGGTGTTCCCCAGTGGCTCGAACTTGATCGCGACGCCTTCAAAGGGCTCATCAAGAACCTGCCGGTTCGTGAAGATGTCACGACTCCGATCCAGGAACAGCTGATCGTCGAGCTCTACTCGAAGTAATTCCCGGGAGACCTGCGCGGCGCCCTGCGCCTCATGTCCATGACCGGACACTAATCCTCCGGAGGAGGTTGTAATGTATAAAAATTGGCGAGATCTGATCAGGCCAAAGCAGCTTCAAGTAGAAAAAGAAACACTTTCAAATACATATGGCAAGTTTTACGCCGAACCCTTTGAGCGCGGGTTTGGCACCACGCTCGGCAACTCTTTGAGAAGGATTCTGCTGTCGACCCTCCAGGGCGCGGCCATCACCTCGGTCCGCATGAAGGGTGTGTTACACGAATTCTCCACGATCCAGGGCGTGACCGAGGACGTGACCGATATCATCCTGAACCTCAAAGGTGTGCGCCTCAAGCTGCACACCGCCGATCAGGCGACCATACGCATCGTACATAAAGGGGAGGGGGTCATTACTGCGGGCGATATTCTCGTCGGCCACGCTGTCGAAGTAATGAATCCCGACCACCACATCCTGACCTGCGGCAAGGATGCCAATCTCGAGATCGAGATGTCGGTCAAGATGGGCAAGGGCTATGTCCCGGCCGATCGCAACCGCGATGAAAAGGCCCCGGTGGGAACCATCCCCATCGACGCCATCTATTCGCCCATCAAGAAAGTCAACTTCACCGTATCCAACGCCCGCGTGGGCCAGATGACGGACTACGACAGGCTGACCCTTGAAGTCTGGACCGACGGCAGCGCCAATCCTGAAGACGCGGTGGCCTATGCCGCCAAGATCATGAAGGAGCAGTTGAGCATCTTCATCAATTTCGACGAGGAGTCGGAACCGAGCCTGATTGAAGAGTCCCAGGAAGAGAAGGACAAGATCAACGAAAACCTGTACCGCACGGTGGATGAACTGGAGCTTTCGGTACGCTCCGCCAACTGCCTCAAGAATGCGGGCATCAAGTTGATCGGCGAACTGGTTTCCAAGTCCGAGGCGGAGATGCTGAAGACCCAGAACTTCGGTCGCAAATCCCTGAACGAGATCAAGGACATTCTCAGCGACATGGGGCTGACGTTCGGCATGAAGCTGGACGAGTTCCCCGATCCCGAGATCATGCGCCGCCTGCGTGGCGAAAAGAAGGAAGAAGAGTAATTCCCAGGATTAGCCAATCGTTTCAGAAAGGAATGCGTTATGCGTCATAACAAAGCGGGCAGGAGACTTGGCAGGAAGACGAGCCATCGCGAAGCGATGTTCCGGAATATGGTCACCTCGCTCTTGAACCATGAAAAGATCACGACAACCGATGCCAAGGCAAAGGAAATACGTTCCGTTGCCGAAAAGATGATCACTCTTGGCAAACGTGGCGATCTGCATGCCCAGCGGCAGGCTGCATCATATATCCGTGAAAAATCCGTCGTGACGAAGCTCTTCTCGGCCATTGCTCCGCGTTACAAAGACCGCCCCGGTGGCTATACGCGCATCATAAAACTGGGCATTCGCCAAGGCGACACCGCTCCGATCTCCTTGATCGAACTGGTGGAAGAAGAGATGAAAACCAAGACGGCCCCGGCGACTCCGCCGAAGGCGGCCAAGGCCCCCGCCCGCAAGGCTGCGGCCAAGAAGGCGGCACCTGCCGCCGAACCGGCGACCGAGCCGGCTGCCGAACAGACCAAAATCGTGGAGCCGGAAGAGGTATGCGAAGCCAAGGCTGACTAGGCGCCTGCCGCTCCCGTACGGCAATGGACGAACAAAAAAGAGGCAAGGGATACATACCCTTGCCTCTTTTTTGTCTTCTTTTTTGCGCCCGCCGTGCCGTCAGGTTATCAGGTCCACCACCAGCCCCTTGATGCCGATGACCTTGGCGGTGATCGCCATATTGTCCCGGTGGTCCTGGACGATGAGGTTGTACAGCTTGTCCGCCTCGGCGTTGATGATCGTGATAATCTCGAAGGTGCGCGGATTCTGCGGTGTCCCGCCGATCTTTTCCAGTCGATAGGCCTCGTTGGAGATCCGCTTGGCCAACTGGCTCAGCAGATCGCGAAACTTTTTGAAGTTGGGCAGGGTCGGTTCGTCCGCCAGTTTGTCTCCGACCATCCCGATCTCGTGGCGCAGGTTCTCCACCTCCTGCTCATAGGACGACATCTCGGACTGCTGGTTGGTCAACTCGGCCGCAAAGGGCGACGTGGCCCCCGCGCCGCTCTTCATGGCGGGCGAATTCCTGCTCTGTTTCCCGATCCCCGGCGTTGCCACCGCATCCCTGATCCGCATTCACACCCCTCTGTCGCTTAGTCCCGCTACCATACCATACTCTTCCCCTTCGAGGCAATTGCGGCGAAAATGCAACAATCACGTTTGCATCGTTTGCCGCTTGTGATATGCTTGCAGCCGTTACCGGGCTGTGCACGTCAGGAGACAAAGGGGGCGACTATGCTGGATTTATTGGAAAAGACGGTCATGACCGCCATCGGGGCCGCTGCCATTACCCAGAAAAGGGCCGAAGAGCTGGTAAACGAGATGCGGGATAAGTACAAGCTGAGCGAGGACGAAGGCCGGAATTTCGTTGACCGGATCCAGGGCATCGCCCAGGAGAGCAAGGACAAGATCGGGGAGATGGCGGAGATCGAGGTCCGCAAGGTGGTTGACCGGCTCGGGTTGGTGTCGCGCGACGAGTACGAGCGTCTGGTTGCCAGGGTGCAGGAGTTGGAGTCCCGCAACAGCGGTTGAACGTGATGCCGGGAATCCGTGTCGTCAAACCCGTGCCACGTGCTGGGTGATGGCAGGCGCGCGCCCGTTGCGGCCCGCTGTGCCCTGGTGGATATCTGTCGTCGGGAATAGCCCATGTTTTCTTTTTTCAAAATCAACCGGAATATCCGCAGCATCCGCCGCTACTGGAATATCGCCCGGGTCTTGAGCGCCTATGGTTTCGACCACGCCCTGGAGGCGCTGGGGCTGCACGATATTGCGGCCCGGGGCAGACGGCTCCTGCGCCATGACGCCGTGGACATCGCCCGCCTTTCGGCCGCCGAGCGGATGCGCCTGGCTCTGGAGGAGTTGGGGCCGACCTTCGTCAAGCTGGGGCAGCTCCTCTCCACGCGGCCCGACATCATTCCCGCCCCCTTTGTGCGTGAGTTCGAAAAGCTCCAGGACCGGGTTCCCAGTTTCTCGTTCGCCGAACTGACGGCCCAGGTGGAGCACGAACTGCATGGCCCGCTGCACGACTTCTTCGCCGAGATCGACCCGGAGCCGCTGGCGGCGGCGTCCATCGCCCAGGTGCACCGCGCCCGCCTGCGGACGGGGGAACAGGTGGTGATCAAGGTCCGCCGCCCCGGCGTGGTGGAACTGGTGGAGGCGGACATCGGCGCCCTCATGTCCCTGGCCCAGTTGGCCGAGCGCCATGTGGCCGGCAGCGAGATCTACGAACCGGTGGCGGTGGTGCGCGAGTTTGCCCGCACGATCCGTCGGGAGATGGACTTCACCCGCGAGGGGCACACCATCGAGAAGATCCGGGACAATTTCGCCCGGAGCGGGTGGCTCTATTTCCCCCGCGTCTATTGGGAGCAGAGCGCGCGGGGGGTGCTGACGCTCGAGTATGTGGACGGCATCAAGGTCTCGGACCTGGACCGGCTGGAACGGGGCGGGCTCGACCGGCGGATCATCGCCCAGCGGGGGGCCGACGCCTTTCTGGAGATGGTGCTCAAACACGGGTTTTTCCATGGTGACCCCCATCCCGGCAACGTCATGATCCTGCCGGGCAATATCATCTGCCTTCTGGATTACGGCATCGTGGGGCGGCTGGACGAGGAGCTCAGGGCCTTCCTGAGCGACATCCTGCTGGCGATCGTCAACCGGGACATGGACCAGGTGGTCTCCCTGCTGCTCTTTGCCGGCGATGTCTCCGACAGCCTGGACGTGCGCGGCCTGAAGCGGGATCTTGCCAACTTCATCGACAGCTACTACGAGATCCCGCTCAAGGAGATCGAGGTCGGGCGGATGCTGATGGAGTTCATCGAGATCATTACCCTGTACAGCATCCGCATCCAGCCGGACCTCATGCTCCTGGCAAAATCGCTGATCATCATCGAGGGGATGGGGCGCTCCCTGGACCCGGCCTTCAACATGGTAGAGCACCTGCGCCCCTTCATGGAGAAGGCCATCCGCCGGCGCATGTCGCCCCGGCGGGTGGCCCACGACATCAACACCACCGTGGAATCGTATCTCAGTCTGGCGCGCAATCTCCCCCGGGATCTCAAGGAGTTCATCAACCGGGTCAACCGCAACAAGTTCAAGATCGACCTGGAACACCGCGGTCTGGATAAGTTTACCGCCGATTTCGACCGCTCCATCAACCGGCTCTCCTCCAGCCTCATCCTGGCGGCCCTGATCATCGGCTCGTCGATCATCATGCAGATCGAGCGCGGGCCGCAACTGTTCGGCCTGCCGGTGCTGGCCTTCCTGGGGTACACGGCGGCCGGGCTGATCGGCCTCTGGTGGGTCTACGGCATCATCCGTTCGGGCAGGTTGTAGCAGGCGGCACACAGAAAAAACTGGTCCTGCGCAGGCAGGAGCCCCAAGGTGGAAGAGCCCGGCATGGAATCGAAACTGACAACCGGTGAACGGAAAAAACGGATACGCGAGGCCCTGGTCATCGTCCTGGCGATCATCCTGATCATCTTTCTCACCAAAACGGAGATGCACCTGACCCAGTTGAGCGCCGACGCGCCCATGGGAAGCAACATCGCCATCTTCGGCGTCATCAACGTCGTCGTCATGCTGGTCATCCTGCTGGTGTACCTGGTCTGCCGCAATGTGGTGAAGCTCTTCGTGGAGAGCCGCACCAACCCGTTCGCCAAACGGCTGCGCACCAAGCTGGTGCTCTCGTTCGTCGGCCTGTCCCTGATCCCCACCATGCTGCTCTTTTTCGCCGCTGCCGGGTTCATCAACAATACGGTCCACAACTGGTTCAACGCCCAGGTGGAAACCTCCCTCAGCGAATCCCTGGAGGTCGCCCAGACCTACTACAAGAATTCCGCATCCAACTCGCTCTATTACGGCCGCCAGATCAGTTCCTTCATCAAGTCCCAGAAACTGCTCAACGAGGCCAATCTGCCCCGGCTCAAGGAGCTGGTCCGGCAGAAGCAGGAGGAGTACAACCTGGGGGTGGTGGAGGTCTATTCGGCCCAGCGGGAGGAACTGGTCCGCTCCTCCAATCCCAACGTGCCCCAGAGCGAGTTCACCAATCCCGCTTCCGAGGACATCAAGCGCGGCCTGGTGGGCGAGGAGCTGACGCGCATCAACCAGGCCGGCAAGGCCGACCTGATCCGGGGCATCGTCCCGGTCTACTCCACCTGGAACCAGACGGACGTGGTCGGGGTGGTGGTGGTCAACTACTATGTGCCCTATTCGCTGGTCAACAAGATGAAGGAGATCACCGGCTCCTATCACGAGTTCCGCCAGCTCAAGATCATGAAGAACCCGATCCGCACCGGCTATATCGCCACCCTGTTCCTCATTACCGCGGTCATCGTGTTCTTCGCCTACTGGATGGGTGTCTACCTGGCCAGCAGCATGACCAAGCCGCTCCAGGACCTGGTGGACGCCACCCGCGCCGTGGCGGACGGCAATCTGGACATCCACATCGAATCCTACTCGGCCGACGAGATCGGCATGCTCATCCACTCCTTCAACCGCATGACCGAGGACCTGCGCGGCAAACAGCGGGCGCTCAACGCCTCCAACCAGGAGTTGTCCCGCATCAACCAGGAGATCGAGGAGCGCCGCCAGTACATGGAGATCGTGCTGCGCAACGTGGCCGCCGGGGTGATCTCGGTGGACAAGACCGGGATGGTGACCACCATCAACAAGTCCGCCGAGCGCCTCCTGAACATCAACACCGGCAAGGTGCTGGGCCGGAATTTCCGCGACGTGCTGCGGGAGAAGCATCTGGAGATCGTCAAGGAGGTGGTGCGGGACCTGGCGCTTTCCAAGCAGGATACCATCAGCCGGCAGATCTTTCTGGACATTCAGGGCTCCCGTCTGGCCCTGCACCTTCACCTCACCATGCTGCGGGACGAGGCGGGGGTCATCCTGGGGACGGTGCTGGTGCTGGACGACATGACCCAGATGATGAAGGTCCAGCGCATGGCTGCCTGGCGCGAGGTGGCCCGGCGCATCGCCCACGAGATCAAGAACCCCCTGACCCCGATCCAGCTTTCGGCCCAGCGCCTGCGCAAGCGCTACCTGTCCCGGTTCAGCGGCGATGAGACGGTCTTCGACGAGTGCACCGAAATGATCATAAAATCGGTGGACGAGTTGAAGAACCTGGTCAACGAGTTTTCCAATTTCGCCCGCATGCCGGCGATCCAGCCGGAGCCCAACGATCTCAACGCCCTGATCAGCGAGACCCTGACCCTCTACCACGAGGCCCACCGGGGCGTGGCGTTCCAGTTCGAGCCGGACGGGCACCTGCCCCTGCTCAAGATCGACCGGGACCAGATCAAGCGGGTGATCATCAACCTGCTGGAGAACGCCGTGGCGGCCATGGGAGAGAAGGGGACGGTCAGGATCACCAGCAGCTACGATGCCGAACTGAAGATGGCGTCATTCGCGGTTGCCGACACGGGCCCCGGCATCGCGCCCGAAGACAAGCCGCGCCTGTTCGAGCCCTATTTTTCCACCAAGAAGTCGGGCACCGGCCTCGGGCTGGCCATCGTCAGCAGCGTGGTCACCGATCACAGCGGCTTCGTGCGGGTCAAGGACAACCAGCCGCAGGGGGCCTGCTTTATCGTGGAGCTGCCGGCGGCATGACGGGAGCGCCACCGCGGACGGGGACCATTTTTACTTTACTGAATGTTGAGGGGTAACGCATGTCGAAAACAATTCTGGTCGTTGATGATGAAAAGGATATCAGAATATCCCTGACCGGTATCCTGGAGGACGAGGGGTATCAGGTGCTTACGGCGGAGAACGGTGTGGAGGCCCTGGAGTGCGCCCAGCAGGAGTTGCCCGACCTGGTGCTCCTGGACATATGGATGCCGGGCATGGATGGCTTGGAGACGCTGGAGCGCCTCAAGACCCACTTCCCCCAGATCACGGTGATCATGATCTCGGGGCACGGCACCATCGAAACGGCGGTCCGCGCCACCAAGCTCGGCGCGTTCGACTTCATCGAGAAACCGCTCTCCCTGGACAAGGTGCTCATCAGCGTGGTGAACGCCCTGCACATGAAGGACCTGCGGGTGGAGAACGAGGAACTCAAGCGGGTGGTGGCCAACGAACATGAGATGATCGGCAGCGCCCCGGTGATGTCCCGGCTGCGGGAGCAGATCATGCGCGTCGCCCCCACCACCGCCTCGGTGCTGGTCACCGGGGAGAACGGCACCGGCAAGGAGTTGGCGGCCCGTTCGCTCCATTATTACAGCCCGCGGCGGGACCGGCCCTTCATCGCCATCAATTGCGCCGCCATACCGGAAGAGCTGATCGAAAGCGAGCTGTTCGGCCACGAAAAGGGGGCCTTTACCGGCGCCGTCGCCCAGAAGAAGGGCAAATTCGACCTGGCGGACGGCGGCACCCTGTTTCTGGACGAGATCGGCGACATGTCGCTTCGGACCCAGGCCAAGGTCCTGCGCATCCTCCAGGAACGGTGCTTCGAGCGGGTGGGGGGCACCCGGCTGGTGACGGTGGATGTGCGGATCATTGCCGCCACCAACAAGGCGCTGGAGGAGGAGATCGGCCAGGGACGGTTCCGGGAGGACCTGTACTACCGCCTCAACGTGGTGCCGTTCCGGGTGCCCGCCCTCAGGGAGCGGCGCGAGGACATCCCGGTGCTCGTGCAGCATTTCGTCGCCCAGTTCTACCGGCGGGAGGGGCGTGAGCCCAAGACCTTCCAGCCCGAGACCCTGGATCTGCTCGCCCGCTACGACTGGCCCGGCAACGTGCGGGAGTTGAAAAACATCGTGGAGCGCATCCTGATCATGACCCCGGGCCGGACCATCACCGCGGCCGATGTCCCGGAACTGCACGGCGCCGCCCCCCTGTCCGACCTCGCCGAGCACCGGCCCGAGGCGGGGCAGCCCATGGGGACCCTGCGGGAGGCCCGGGAAGGGTTCGAGCGGGAGTTCATCATCCAGAAGCTGGAGGAAAACGACTGGAACATCTCCCGCACCGCCGAGGTCATCGAACTGGAGCGGAGCAACCTGCACCGTAAGATCAAGAGCTATGGGATCGACGTCAGGAAGTAGTTTCGGCGCATGACACAGGAGATACCGGCGCCAGGGCCCGTCACGGTCCTGGCGTCGTCGTTTTCGGGGCGGACGGGCGGGAGCGGGACCAGGCGAACAGGCAGAGGGCTGCCAGGCATGCCAGCCCGGCCCCGAAACTGAACGCCGCCTGGGGCGAAAACCTTTGCCAGATCGCGCCGAACAGGAGGCTGGCGGGCAGGGCGCCGACCCCCACCGCACAGTTGTACCATCCAAAGGCGTTCCCCCGTTCGGCCGGTGCCGCCAGATCCGCCAGGTAGGCCTTTTCCACCCCCTCGGTCATGCCGTAGAACAGCCCGTACCAGGCGAACAGGAGCCAGATGTGCCACTCGGCCGCGGCCAGGGCAAAACCGGCATAGGCTATGGTATAGACCGCCCAGCCGGCGATGATCACCCCCCGGCGGCCGATCCGGTCGGACAGGGTGCCGAAGGGCATGGCGGAGCACATCTTGACGACGTGGAAGAAGGTCCAGAGAAGCGGTATGCGGGCCGGCGCCACGCCCAACTGCCCCGCCCGCAGGAGCAGGAAGGCGTCGGAGGAATTGCCCAGGGTAAAGAGCAGCAGGATCAGCAGATAGCCCCTGATGTGCCGGGCCGGCGCCAGCGCTGCGGCGCGCAGGTCTCCGCTGGAGACCGGGTGCGCCACGTCCCGCACCTTGAAGGCGATCAGGGCCACGGCCAGGACGCCGGGGAGGGCGGCCAGCCAGAAGACCGTGCGCAGGTCGGCGACGAACCACGCCATAAGGGCGGTCGCCAGCAAGGGGCCGACAATGGCGCCGGCATGGTCGAGGGAACGGTGAAAGCCGAAGGCCTTGCCGCGCAGACCGGCAGCGGTGGAGTCGGCGATCAGGGCATCCCGCGGGGAGGTGCGGATGCCTTTGCCGACTCGGTCGGAAAAGCGGACGGCAAGGACGGCGAGGGGGGAGGCGGCCAGGGCGATGAGGGGCCGCGACAGGGACGACAGGGCGTAGCCGAAGAGGACAAGCCCCTTGCGCCCCCGGATACGGTCGCAGGCGATGCCCGACGCCAGTTTCAAAAGCGCTGCCGTGGATTCGGCGACCCCCTCGATCATGCCCAGGAAAGCCGGGCCGGCACCCAGCACCCCGGTGACGAACAGGGGGAGCAGGGGATAGATCATCTCGCTGGAGACATCGGTCAGGAAGCTGACCAGGCCGAGTATGAGGACGTTGGCGCCGATGCCGCTGAACATGTGAATGCTCCGCATCTGTTTCTGTCCCTGGGCCGGGGACGTTGTCGGGGTCGTGCTGCTTCCATGATAACGCGCCGCCGCCTTTGCTTCAATTGTAAAAAAGTGAATGACTCCTGTTTGGGACGGAAACTGCCCAACAGGGCGGCACCGTGCCTCAACAAGCGGCAGTTTGGGGGGCATTCCGCCGCGTCGTCGGCCTGCTGTTCGATAAAGTGCAGCTAAATCGGCATATTATGGGGCTGGCGCCTGCTGGCACGCCCCGTGAATCCGTTTCGGGTGAACCGTATCCGGAAGCGGAACGGAGACTACGGGAGGCGTTATGGACAAAACGGAAAAACAGGCCACGATGATGGCGTTCGACGAGGCGGTGGAAGAGCTTGCCACCACGGGCCTCAGGCTGCTGATGCTGCTGAGGGAGGGGACCGTGGAAGGGGTGGAGCAGGAGGACGGCTCCTGGCTGATCGCCAGGACCTCCCTGGAACGCCTCAAGACGGGGGGAGGGGTGCCGCCGGTCAAGCAGAAGGGGTGCGCGGCGTCGTGCACCGCATCCCGCTCCGGCTGTTCCTGCTCGTGACACGGGAGGCGCTTAGGGCAGGCGCTCCCGGGCCGTTGCCACGAGGCAGGCGTACACCTCTTCCCGCGTGACGAAGAAGCGCGGCATCTCGTTGAGGATGTCCTCCAGGAGGTGCAGCACCCGGCCATCGGTGCTCTCCAGGGCATCCATGACCGCCTCCATCATGGGGAGGATGTCGTAGAGATCGTCCCGATTGAAGGGGGTAGGGTCCGGTATGCCGCTGAACTTCGGCTCCTCGCGGTTTTGCAGGTCCTTCGGGTATTTGAACTTCAGGTCGGACGCCTTGACGGTAATTCCCATTCCTCATTTCTCCTTCTCGCTTGAAATCGACAGTTCCGCCGCAGTGCCGCCACGTCTTTCCCGCGTTTGAGCCCCTGCAAGTTACGGCATGATCACCAGGGCGATGCCGCCGGCCACGACCGCCAGGTTGCACCCGGCCGAGATGCCGTGCAGTTTGGCGAACTCCTTCCGGAGCGGATGCTCCTTGGGGGTCGTGTCGAAGGACGGTATCTGCCGCTTGAGGGCGGCCGCCCGCGGCTCGATGGAGAAGGCCTGGAACGAGGTAAGGGCCAGCATGACGACCAGCAGGCAGGCCGGCACGAGCGCGGTGCCGCGCATGATGAGCCGGCAGATGAGGGCGACGGCGCCGCAGGCCAGGCCCCAGCGGAAATATCCCGGAAAGAGGATGCCCACGATCTGGCCGGCCTGGTCCCGGGAGAGGGCCTTGAAGAGCATGGGCGTCAGGATGAAGGTGAACAGGGCGGTCCCCCCGGTCCAGAAGGCGATGGACAGGCGGTAGAGCAGGGCGGCGATCTGCATGGCAACTCCCGTGGCGTTATGCCGGTTTCGGTTTGTGATTCGGTGCAACGATACACCAAGTTGGGGGGGGATGTAAATTAATCGTGGGAAAACGGCGCAGAATGATGTAGAACTAGGCCAAAACTCACCGTTGCGGGATGCCCAGGCATGAAACTACGCTCAAAACTGCTGCTGTCCCTTCTCGCCGCCGGCATCGCCGTGTGCCTGGCCCTGATCTTCGCCAGTCGCTGGACTGCGCCCGGCAGGCATGCCGACGCCGCCTACGTCTCGCTCCTGAACGAGGCCTATGGGGCGGTGGTCAAAAACTACGTGGAAAAGCCCGATGCCAAGAAGCTCGTCCAGAGCATGGTGGACGGCATGCTGGCCTCCCTCGACCCCCACAGCGCCTATCTCCCCCCGGAACCGTACCATGAGATGGAAGTCCAGATGTCGGGGAGTTTCGGCGGCATCGGCCTGGAATTGGGCATGAAGGACGGCCGGCTGACGGTCATCGCCCCCATCGAGGACACGCCCGCTTTCCGGGCCGGCATCCAGGGGAACGACCACATCTACAAGATCGACGGAGTCCCCACGGAGCGGATGAACATCTCGGCGGCCGTCAAGCGCATGCGCGGCGAACCGGGGAGCCCGGTCGTGCTGACCATCCTGCGGGGGGATTCCTCCCAACCCCGGACCTTCAGGCTGGTCCGCGCCGTCATCCGGGTCAAGAGCCTCAAGTCCCGGCTGCTGGAGCCGGGGTACGGCCTGATACGGATCACCCAGTTCCAGGAGCGTACCGGCGATGAATTCACCCAGGCGCTGCAGGCGCTCCGCGCCGCCTCGGGCGGCACGCTCAAGGGGCTGGTCATCGACCTGCGCTACAATCCGGGAGGCCTTTTGGAGTCTTCGGTGGAGGTGGCCAACAACTTCATCGGCGACGACGCCGCGCATACGCTCATCGTCTCCATACGGGGGCGCACGCCCGATGCCACCCAGAACTTCCACGCCACCCTGGGGGCCAAGGAGCCCCGCTACCCGATCGTCGTGCTGATCAACGGCGGCAGCGCCAGCGCTTCCGAGATCGTGGCCGGCGCGCTCCAGGACCACCGACGGGCCGTCATCATGGGGAAACAGAGCTTCGGCAAGGGGTCGGTGCAGAGCATCTTTCCACTGCGCGACAACGGGGCGCTCAAGCTGACCACGGCGCGCTACTACACCCCCAGCGGCCGCTCCATCCAGGCAAAGGGGATCACGCCGGACATCGAGGTCGGCACTGCCGGGCCGGTGGCCGACAAAAACGCCGGCAAGGGAACGGAGCTGAGGGAAAAGGATCTGGAGAACAGGCTGGAGCCGGGCGGCGAGGAAAGAGACGCGGAAGGGGAGGCGGCCATCCCCCGCGGAGCGAAGAAGGGGGCTGCCGCCGAGACGGCCAAGGACTACCAGTTGAGCCGTGCGCTGGAACTGCTGCGCTCCCTGGACCTGCTCCGGCAGAAGGGCGTTACCGCGCTGCCGTAGCGGTCGTCCCGCAAAGGGGGATCACGAAAGACCCCGGTTGCGGAAGATGCGCATCAGCAGCACCCCCAGTATGGAGAGGCAGAGCCCGGCGCAGAGAAACAGGTAGCCGATGGCGCGCCCCTCGCCCCAGCCCCACAGGTCGCGCCCTTTCATGAACATGATCAGGGCGACGCCGGCGAAGGTGCCGATGCCGCCGATGATGTAAACCGCAAAGGCCGTTATGGCCAAACCGATCCCGCGTATACCCGCCATGAATTATTCCTCCCCGGTTCTTGTCTGCTGGGGCATAGTGGAGAAATACCGCAAAAATGTCAATTTCAAAGAGAGCCCCATATGCCGTGTGGCCAGGGGAAGGAGATGCCTGTCATGAAACTTGTCTGTCTGTTGGGTAGCCCCCGCCGCAACGGGAACAGCGCCACCATTGCCGCGCATATCGTGCAGCGGGCGCAGGAATTGGGGGCGGAGACGGAGACCGTGTACCTGAACGGCCTTGCGTACCGTGGGTGCCAGGGATGCTACGCCTGCAAGACCACCCTTGAGCGATGCGTGCTGAACGACGACCTGGCGGCGGTGCTGGAGAGCGTGCGGGAGGCGGACGCCCTGGTCCTGGCCACGCCGGTCTATTACGGGGATGTGGCCGGCCAGTTGAAGAACTTCATCGACCGGACCTTTTCCTATCTGGTGCCCGATTATTACGCCAATCCCCAGCCTGCGCGCCTGGTGCCGGGCAAGCGGCTGGCCTTCGTCTTCTCCCAGGGGAGCCCTGACGAGGCCCGGTTTGCCGATGTGTTTCCGCGCTACAGCGAATTCTTCCGGTGGTACGGCTTTGAGGAGGGGCTCATGGTGCGGGGGTGCGGCCTTTCGGAGCGGAGCACCGTCACCAAGAGGACGCACCTGTTCGAACAGGCCGACGAGGTGGCCCGAAAACTGGTGCTGGGGCAGGGGGCTTAGAGCCCCCCCAACTCCCGCAGCTTGGCGCCCATATCCGCTTCGCGCATCAGCGACTCGCCCACGAGAAAGGCGCGGGCGCCGTCGGCGGCCAGGCGCTCGATGTCCGCGCGGGAGTTGATGCCGCTTTCGGCCACCAGCAGCCGGTCGGGGGGGAGCATGCGGGCCAGGCGGGCCGTTGTGTCCAGGTCGATGGCAAAGGTGCGCAGGTTGCGGTTGTTGACGCCGATGAGGGTGCACTCGGTCCCAAGGGCCGCTTCCATCTCCGCCTCGTCGTGGACCTCCAGCAGCACGTCCAGGTGCAGCTCCCGGGCGATGGCGTGGAATTCCCGCAGCTGTCCCGGGTCGAGGGAGGCGGCGATCAGGAGGATGGCGTCGGCCCCGGCGGCGCGGGCCTCGTAAATCTGGTACGGATCGACGATGAAGTCCTTGCGCAACAGCGGCAGGCTGACCGTTTCGCGGATCAGGGCCAAGAGCCGCAGGTGCCCCATGAAGAACTGCTCGTCGGTGAGCACCGACAGGCAGGTGGCGCCGTTTTCCTGGTAGACCTCGGCGATCTCCAGGGGGTCGAACGCCTCCCGGATGACCCCCTTGCTCGGGGAGCCCTTCTTCACCTCGGCGATGATGGCGGTCCAGCCCGAGGCGACTGCGCTCCGCAGGGCACGCTCGAAGCCGCGCGGCGTATCCTCCAGGTCGGCGATGCGGGCCCGGAGTTCAGCCTGGGGCGTGGCCGCCCGGGCAGCGGCCACCTCTCCCCGCTTGTGTTCGTTGATCTTTTTCAGTACATCGGCCGTATCGTTGTTCATGGGTGGCTCTGTCTTTCCTTGGCTCTTCCCCCGGTGTCCGGGACCGGGGGGTATAAAAATCATTCCGACCGGTTCGTCAGTTCTACCAGTTTTTCGAGCTGTGTCATGGCGCGGCCCGAATCGATGGCCTCGGCGGCCAGGGCAATCCCTTCGGCCGGTGTGGCGACCTTGCCTGCCGCCATCAGGGCGTAGGCGGCGTTCAACAGGACGATGTCCCGCCGTGGCCCCTTTTCCCCGGTCAGCACCGAACGCACGATGGCGGCGTTGGCCGTGGCGTCGCCTCCCTTCAGGATATCCATGGGGCAGCGGGCAAGCCCCACCTGCTCCGGCGTAACCGTCATCAGCCGCACCCCCGCCGGCGTGACCTCGCCCACCAGGGTCTCGCCGGTCAGGGTCATCTCGTCCATGCCGTCGCTGCCGCACACCACAAAGCCGTGCTTGCAGCCCAACCGCTGCAGGACCCCGGCCAGCTTCTCCACCAGGTCGGCCCGGTAGACACCCATGACCTGGCAGTCGGCCCCGGCCGGGTTGGTGAGGGGGCCCAGGATGTTGAAGATCGTGCGGATGCCGATCTCGCGGCGCGGGCCGATGGCGTATTTCATGGCACCGTGCAGGGCCGGGGCGAACAAAAAGCCGATGCCGATCCCGGCGATGCATTTTTCCACGGTTTCCGGAGTGACATCCAGGTTGATGCCCAGCTTCTCCAGCACGTCGGCGCTGCCGCAGGCCGAGGAGACCGAGCGGTTGCCGTGCTTGGCCACCTTGACGCCGCAGGCCGAGACCACGAACGACACGGTGGTGGATATGTTGAAGGTATTGGTGCCGTCACCGCCGGTGCCCACCACGTCCAGGATGGTTTCCCGGTCGATGTTGATGTCGTCCCGGTCGATCCCCAGCACATTCCGGCCGACCCGGATCGGTGTGGCCCGTTCGCGCATGACCCGGGCAGCGCCGGCGATCTCCTCCACCGTCTCCCCCTTCATGCGCAGGGCGGTGATAAACGAGCCGACCTGGGCCTGGGTGCATTCGCCCGACATGATCTGGTTCATCACCTCGATCATCTCGCCTTCCGAGAGGTCCTGCCGCTCAACGATTTTTGCTATGGCTTTTCTGATCATTGTCCAACTCTCCTCCTCCGTCCCCCGGAAGGGATAACGGTCGCGCTGAAAATAAAAAATGGGGATGCAAAGTCATCCCCATTGTCGTGATATGTGCTTGTCAGGTGTGGCCTAGCGCCGCTCCTGAATCTTGAGGATGGCTTCCTTGATCATGGCCTCGGCCAGATCCGGCACGATCTCCCACACGATCCGCTCGATCACCTCTTTCGAAGCGCCGGCGATGGCTGCCCTGAGCTGTTCTTCACTGATGGCGCCGGCCTGGGGGAGGGGGGGCGGCGCGCTCGCTTCGACAACAGCGGCAGGGACAGATGCTTCGAAAGGCGCGCGGACCGGCGGCACGCCGGGAGCCGGCTCGAAAGGCGCAGCCTGCGGGGCGGCTTCCTCGAAGGAAAACTCGCCGAAGGCCGCCTCCTGCGCCGGGGGAGCGGCAAAGGCGTCGGTGTCGGAGTGGAACTCGAAGGTCTGCTCTTCCACCGGAATCCACTGGGAACCGGTGCCTGCGGGCGCGGCCGCCGGCTGGACGGGCGCAAAGGTCGGCTCTTCGTGGGGCATGGCAAAGACGTGGCCCTGTTCTTCGACCGTTTCAAATGCCGCCGCTGCGGCCGGCTCGAAGGCGGGCGGCTCAAACACCGGTGCCGCCGCCTCGAAAGCGGGTGCCGGAGACGGTTCGAACGGGAAGGGCGCGGCAGCGACAGCCGCTGCGGGCTCTGCAGCGGGGGTGAATGCCCCCCATATATCCTCGGGTTTGGCGCTCTCCACGGCGGGAGCCGCGGCGGCAAACGGGTCGGGAGCCGCCGCCGGGGGAGGGGGCTCGAACACAGGTGCTTTCTGGGCCGGTTGGGCCAGCGCGGCGGCTGAGGCGCGGGACGCCCCCTGTTCGAAGAGCGCTTTTACCTTGGTGACGATCTGTTGGGATTCAAAGGGCTTGGCAAGGAAATCATCGGCCCCGCAGCTGTGGGCCTTGTTTTCGTCAAACGGCTCAAAGGAGCCGGTCAGGAGCAGGATCGGTTTTGCGGCCAGGGCAGGAGTGGCGCGAACGGCTTCGCAGACCTCGTAGCCGGTCATGCCCGGCATGACCGCGTCGATGAGCAGAGCGTCGGGGAGAACCTCCCGAGCCTTGTCGAGAGCGTCCTTGCCGTTGTCAACTACCGTGAGGGAGTAGTCATCGCCGCCGAAAATGATGCCAATCACTTTTTGGATAGTGATGCTGTCATCGGCAAGGAGAATTTTGATGCCCATCGTTCCCTCCCTTGTGCGCGCGTACGGGGTGTGTGGAGTGCGATGAAAGCTACCATACGGCTGCTAAGGTGTCAAGGTTTAAGCAGTTCAGCGACTTCGGCGCGATTCGGCCGAACGCCTTTGTGCGCGGGGGGGCGAAAACCGCCACGGAGGGGTGGAGCCGTCGCTGCGCAACCGGTTGAATAACCGGGAGTCCCGAGAGTCGCGGAGATGGGACGGTCGGAGTAGGGGACGGGCTGCGGCGCGCGTTTCCCGGTTCCGGACGTGAAAAAGCCCCCGTGAGGGGGCTTGTGGGGGAAGCTATGGCGCGGCCCCGGAGGGGTCAGGAACGGTAGTCGGCGTTGATGCTCACATACTCGTGGGTCAGGTCCGAGGTATAGACCGTGGCGGTCCCGGTGCCGAGGCCGAGATCCACGCTGACGGTGAACTCCTTTTTCCTGAGCACCTCGGTGCCGAGCGCTTCCGCGTCGCCGCCGGCAAAGACGCCGTTCTTTGCCATGCAGACCGCGTCGAAGCTGAGGGAAAGGAGGGATTGGTCCACCACGGCCCCCGAGTAGCCCACGGCGGCAAAGATACGGCCCCAATTGGCGTCCTGGCCGAAGAAGGCGGTCTTCACCAGGCTGGAGTTGGCGATGGCCATGGCCGCCCGCTTGGCGTCGGCATCGCTTGTGGCGCCGGTGACCCGGATTTCCACGAATTTGGTGGCGCCTTCCCCATCCTTCACGATCTGTTTGGCCAGGGAGAGGAGCACGTCCTGCAGCAGGGCCTCGAACGCCAGGGCCTCGGGCGTATCCCCGGCTATGGCCGGATTGCCCGCCATGCCGTTGGCCAGCACCAGGCAGGTGTCGTTCGTGGAGGTGTCGCCGTCCACGGTGATGGCGTTGAAGGACGTTGTCACCGCCCGGCGGAAGCACCTGTCCAGGGTATGGGCGTCCACGGCGGCGTCGGTGATGATGAAGGAGAGCATGGTCGCCATGTTGGGCATGATCATGCCGGCGCCTTTGGCAATGCCCGCCACCGTGTAGCCGATCCCCCCCGCCTGGCCGCTCCTGGCCTCCATCTTGGGGAAGGTGTCGGTGGTCATGATGGCGGCGGCCACGTCGTCCAGGGTGCCGGAGGTCAACCCCGTCACCAGGGGCGGAATCGCCGCCCGCATCCTCTCCATGGGGAGCTGTACGCCGATGACCCCGGTGGAGGATACCTGCACCGCCTCGTCTGGAATCCCCAGCCCTTCGGCAACCAGGCGCGAGGTCTCCCGCGCGGCCCGCATCCCCTGTTCGCCGGTGCAGGCGTTGGCGTTGCCGCTGTTGACCACCAGGGCCTGGGCCTGGCCCCCTGCGATCCGCTCCGCCGAGAGCAGGACCGGAGCCGCTTTGACGGCATTGGTGGTGAACACCGCCGCTGCCCGGGCCGGCACCTCGGAAAAGATCAGGGCCAGGTCCTTTCTCCCCTGTTTCTTGATGGCCGCTTCCACGGCGGCGAATTGAAAGCCTTTGATATCCATGGTCAGCCCCTTTCGTTAACCACAGAAGCACAAAGAACGCGAAGAAAATCGAACGGGCAAAAACCGATGCCTCGTGTTCATGCCGCTCTTGGTGCCCTGGTTGCTTTGTGGCAAAATAGTCCTGATTTTATTTACCGCAGCACTTCTTGTACTTCTTGCCGCTGCCGCAGGGGCAGGGGTCGTTCCTGCCCGCCACCTTGGCGCTTTTGGCCGGTTCCTGGTGGCGCTCCTCGTCCCCGGAGATGTTGAAGACCAGCTTCTGGGGACGCTGCTCCTCGGCGATCTCCTGGATCTCGTCCTCGTGATTGACCTGAACCCAGTAGATGCGCTCCACCACCTCCTCGCGGATGCGGGCGATCATCTCCATGAACAGGTTGTAGGCCTCTTTCTTGTACTCCTGCTTGGGGTCCTTCTGGCCGTAGCCGCGCAGGCCGATGCCTTCCTTCAGGTGGTCGATGTTGAGCAGGTGGTCTTTCCAGTGGTTGTCGATGGCCTGGAGCATCATCACCTTGATCAGGTGATCGATCAATTCGTCTCCCAATTCGGCGACCTTGGCCTGAAAGATGGCGTGGGCCTGTTCTTTGAGCGTCTCCTGGAAGTTGGTCGGATTCAGCCGGTCCAGCGCCTCCCCGGGCAGGTCCAGGTGGAGGTTGAAACATTTGAACACCAGTTCGCCGATGGCCTGCCAATCCCATTCATGGGCCGGCATCCTTTCGATGCAGTAGGTGGCGGAGATATCCTCGATGGTCTCGTCCAGCATATCCAGGAAGTTGTCGCGGATGTCCTGTCCCGCCAGGATCTCGCGGCGCTGGGTGTAGATCACCTCGCGCTGCTTGTTCATGACGTCGTCGTACTCGATCAGGTGCTTGCGGATGTCGAAGTTGTGGGCCTCCACCTTTTTCTGGGCGTTTTCTATGGACTTGGTGATCATGGTGTGGGTGATGGCCTCACCCTCCTCGATCTTGAGCAGGTCCATGATCTTCGCCACCCGCTCGGAGCCGAAGATCCGGAGCAGGTCGTCCTGGAGCGAGAGGTAGAATTTGGACGAACCGGGGTCGCCCTGGCGTCCGGAGCGGCCGCGCAGCTGGTTGTCGATGCGGCGGGACTCGTGGCGCTCGGTGCCCAGGATGTGCAGGCCCCCCAGCTTGACCACCTCGTCGTGCTCCACGGCGCACTGGGCCCTGAATTTTTCCAGTTCCGCCGCGAACTGCTCGTCGGTGGCCTCGGGGTTGGCCCGGCGCCACTGCTTGGCCAGGGAGTCCGGATTGCCCCCCAGGAGGATGTCGGTACCGCGGCCGGCCATGTTGGTGGCGATGGTGATGGCGTTCTTGCGGCCGGCCTGGGCCACGATCTCGGCCTCGCGCTCGTGCTGTTTGGCGTTCAATACGTTGTGGGGAATCCCCTGGCGCTTGAGCAGTTCCGAGAGCACCTCGGACTTTTCGATGGAGATGGTGCCCACCAGGCAGGGCTGGCCGCCGGCGTAATGTTCCTTGATGTCCTCAATGACCGCCGCGAACTTCTCCATCTCGGTCTTGTAGATCACGTCCGGGAAGTCCGGGCGCAACAACGGTCGGTTGGTCGGGATGACCACTACTTCCAGCTTGTAGATCTTGTTGAATTCCTCGGCTTCGGTATCGGCGGTGCCGGTCATGCCGGAGAGCTTCTTGTACATGCGGAAATAGTTCTGGAAGGTGATGGTGGCCAGGGTCTGGTTCTCGTTTTCGATCTTGACCCCTTCCTTGGCCTCGATGGCCTGGTGCAGGCCGTCGGACCAGCGGCGCCCCGGCATGAGGCGGCCGGTGAACTCGTCCACGATCATCACCTCGCCGTCCTTGACCACGTAGTCCACGTCGCGCTTGTACATGGCGTGAGCCCGCAGGGCCTGCTGGACGTGGTGCAGCGACTCTATGTTGCGCGGGTCGTACAGGTTGTCCACCTTGAGCAGCTTTTCGACCTTCAGGACCCCCTGCTCGGTGAGGGTGGCGCTCTTGGCCTTCTCGTCGATGGTGAAATCGCCGGTGTACTGCTTGCGTTTGCCCGAGAGGGTGTTGGCCTCGACCTCCTTCACTTCGCCCCGCTGCAGCATCGGGATGATGCGGTCGATGATGTAGTACTTGTCGGTGGATTCCTCCGTCGGGCCGGAGATGATCAGCGGCGTCCTGGCCTCGTCGATCAGGATCGAGTCCACCTCGTCCACGATGGCGTAGTTGAAGCCGCGCTGGACGTAGTCGTCCAGGGAGAACTTCATGTTGTCCCGGAGATAGTCGAAGCCGAACTCGTTGTTGGTCCCGTAGGTGATGTCGGCGGCGTAGTTGTCCCGGCGCTCGTCATCCTCGAGGCCGTGCACGATCACGCCGACCTCGAGCCCCAGAAAGCCGTACAGCTTGCCCATCCACTCGGCGTCGCGCTTTGCCAGGTAGTCGTTGACAGTGACGACATGTACCCCCTTGCCGGAGATGGCGTTCAGGTAGGCGGGCAGGGTGGCCACCAGGGTCTTCCCCTCGCCGGTCTTCATCTCGGAGATCTTGCCGGAGTGCAGCACCATGCCGCCGATCAGCTGTACGTCGAAATGGCGCATCCCCAGCACCCGCTTGCCCGCCTCGCGGCAGACGGCAAACGCCTCGGGCAGGAGGGCGTCGAGGGATTCACCCTTGGCGTGGCGCTCCTTGAACTCGGCCGTCTTGCCGCGCAACTGCTCATCCGTAAGCTGGGCGATGGAGGATTCCATGCCGTTGATTTTGGTAACGATCGGCCAGAGCTTCTTGAGTTCGCGTTCGTTCTTGCTGCCGACGATTTTTTTGATAAGGGAACCGAACATTACAATCTCCCACGAAATTTAGTGACGACAAAATAGCTTTCAAAACTAGCATAACTCGGCACGGCACTTCAATAAAAATCAGGGATGACCGGCGCTGGACGGCTCTGGATACGGGCTTGCGGCGGGATATGCGGCCTGTTTCCGGAGGCGGCGTGCCCGGCGGCCATCTGGCTGTGGCTGCGGACCGGTGTGTATTACATTGTAAAGCAATAGCGTTTAAAAATACTAAAAAATATATTGAATAAAACGGAGGTTAGTATCATCGTAAATCTCGGTAAGCACCATGTTGCTACAGGGGTATTTGTTTATAAACTTTTGAAATTAACCAATAAAATTTATTTGATCGTGCGGTGCATAAAAATGCGTTGACATTTTTAGAACGTTGTATTAGATAATAAATTAAATGGTTGGTTTGGATATTTTAAAACGGTAGTTGCATTTGTTGCGGAATGCCGCGGAGATGCTATGGACAGGGCAAGAGGGGCATACTCGGTTCAGTCGGTTCTCAAAGCGTTCGATCTTCTGGAGGCCCTGGCGGCCGAGGGGGCGCACGTGACCGTCCCCCTGCTGGCCCAAAGGCTCGACCTGAGCAGGAACAAGGTCTTCCGGCTGCTGGCAACCCTCGAGGACAGCGGGTTCATCGAACGGGACGGCGAGGGGGCTTACCGGCTCGGCCTGCATGCCTTCGAGATGGCGCAGCACATTCTGAAAAGCACGAGCCTGATCAGGCTCGCCCACCCGGTGATGGAGGAGTTGGCGCGCAAGCACGACGAAGCGGTGTACATCACCGTGATGAACAACGATGAAGTGCTGTTTCTCGATATGGTGGACTCGTTCCAGCAGGTAAAGGCCATGGATATGGTGGGGCAGCGCTTCCCCTTCTTCACCAACGCCGCCGGCAAGGCCATCAAGGCCATGAGTTCTCCGGACATCATCAAATATATGGGGCGGCGCCGCGCCGGAAAGAACGGGGTGCCCGACCTGAAACAACTGGAGAGGGAGCTGCATGAAATACGCAAGAACGGCGTGGCCATCGACTTTGGCGGGGTAGGGGATGGCATCTGCGCCGTGGCGGTGGCGATCCGCGATTATGCCGGCAAGGTCGTGGGGGCGCTCACCATGCTGGCTCCGGCGTTCCGCATGCTTCAGGAACGGCTGGAGCAGGAGATCGTGCCTTCAATGCGTGAAGGCGCGGAGATCATTTCCATGAAATTCGGCTATGCCAGGATGCCGGCTTATTAGATTCACGATCCATGAAATGTGAAAGGAGGGGTTTGCTGGCGGATACCCGTGAAGGATGTGTGAGCCGACCACGTTTACAAAGAGAAAGGAGCACCCCATGGCAGAGAAACAGTACGACTGGTCAGCAATTGCGAAGAATCCCAAGTTTATCGAACTGCATCACAAAAAATCCGCCTTCCTCTTCGGCTGGTGGATATTCTCCTGCGTGTATTACTTCCTGCTGCCCATCGGAGCGGCGTATGCACCGGGCCTGTTCAAGATCAAGATCATCGGCGTCATCAACTTCGGGTACATCTTCGCCCTTTCCCAGTTCTTCGTTTCCTGGGGCTTGGCCCTGTACTACGCCCATGTTGCCAACAAGGACTTTGACCGGCTGACCAGGGAACTGGTCGAAGAAATCCAGTAAAGGAGGATACGACATGACTCTCAAGCATATCACCATTGCCGCCGGCCTGGCTCTTTCCGTAGCCGTGGCCGCCTTTGCCGAAGAGCCCGCCAAGGCCCCCGCGGGTACCGGCGCCGCACCGGCCGCGACCGCTCCTGCCGCACCCTCCACGACCATGACGGCGCCGGCCGCCCAGGCTCCGGCCCCGGCCCCGGCCAAGGCCCCGCTCAAGAAGAAGGAGCTCAAGGCCGACAAGACCATCACCCTCACCATGTTCGCCGTCATCATCGGCATCACCATGGCCGTCGTCGTCTGGGCCGCCCGGCACACCAAGACCGCGGCCGACTTCTACGCCGCCGGCGGCGGCATCACCGGCACCCAGAACGGCTGGGCCATTGCCGGCGACTACATGTCGGCGGCCTCCTTCCTGGGGATCTCCGGCCTGATCTCGCTCTACGGTTATGACGGGTTCATGTACTCAGGTCGGCTGGCTGGTGGCCTACATCACCGTGCTCCTGATCGTGGCCGAGCCGTGCCGCAACGCCGGCAAGTACACCCTGGGGGATATCCTCTCCTTCCGTACCGACCCGAAACCGGTGCGCGCCGTGGCGGCCATCTCCACCGTAGCCGTCTCCACCTTCTACCTGACCGCCCAGATGGTCGGCGCCGGCAAGCTGATGGCGCTCCTGGTCGGGGTCTCCTACAAGACCTCCATCATCGGCGTCGGCATCCTGATGGTCGGCTATGTCGTCTTCGGCGGCATGACCGCCACCACCTGGGTCCAGATCATCAAGGCCGGGCTGCTCATGTCGGGTGCCTTCCTGCTGTCGGTGCTGGTCATGGCCAAGGCGGGCTTCAACCCGATCGGTTTCTTCTCCGACATCGTCAATAGCCCCGATATCCAGGACCACGTCTCCAAACTGGTGCTGAAGGATGGCGTCACCCTGGGCGGCGTGGAGGCGGGGCAGCGCTTCCTTGAGCCGGCCCTGTTCATGAAGGCGCCGCTGGACCAGATCTCCCTCGGCATGGCCCTGGTGTTCGGCACCGCCGGCATGCCCCACATCCTGATGCGCTTTTTCACCGTGCCCACCGCCCAGGCCGCCCGCAAATCGGTCATCATCGCCATGTTCATCATCGGCGGTTTCTACGTCCTGACCACCCTGCTCGGTTTCGGCGCCGCCATCCATGTGACCCCCCAGGGCATTATGTCGGTTGACCCGGGCGGCAACATGGCCACCCTGCTCCTGGCCCAGCAGTTGGGTGCGGACATCGCCCCGATCGTCGGCGACCTCTTCCTGGCCTTCCTCTGCTCGGTCGCCTTCGCCACCATCCTGGCGGTGGTCTCCGGTCTGGTTCTGGCCGCCTCGGCAGCCATCGCCCACGACATCTACGTCAACGTGATCAAGGACGGGCATGCCGACCAGCACGAGCAGGTCATGGCCGCCCGTATCACCTCCCTGGTCGTGGGTGCCGCCGGTATCGCCATCGGCCTCATGGCGGAGAAGGCCAACGTTGCCCATTTGGTGGCCCTGGCCTTTGCCGTGGCTTCCTCCGGCAACCTGCCGGTGGTCATCCTGTCGCTCTTCTGGAAGAAATTCAACACCGCTGGCGTGATCTCCGGCTTGGTGGTCGGCACGGTTGCCTCCATCGGCCTGGTGATGGTATCCCCCAACATGACCTATCCCAAGGTGGTCGCGGCCGGGGCCCAGAAGGTCATCGTCGCCATGGAGAAGAAGCAGGCATCCCTGCCCATGGGCGCCCAGCTTGACGAGAAGGACGCCAAGGCCCTTGCCAAGGCCAGGGTCGATTACGAGAAGAACAAGGACGGCACCTCCATCATGGGGCTCGACAAGCCGATCCTGAAG
This sequence comes from Geobacter sp. FeAm09, assembly GCF_008330225.1. NCBI lineage: Bacteria > Pseudomonadati > Thermodesulfobacteriota > Desulfuromonadia > Geobacterales > Geobacteraceae > Geobacter > Geobacter sp. FeAm09. The sequence goes on from NZ_CP042466.1 coordinate 1,525,656, forward strand.
CTGAAGAACCCGGGCATCATCTCCATCCCGCTGGGCTTCCTGGCCGCCATCCTGGGCGCCCTGGCGTTCCCCAGCAGGCGTTCCGAAGAGATGTTCGACGAGATCTATGTGCGTCAGAACACCGGTATCGGCATGGCCAAGGCCATCGACCACTGATGGTGTAATATTCGCGAGCAGGTGTATAATGGGGAAAGCTTTTGGCTTTCCCCATTTATTTTGTACCGTTCAGGGGCCCACCATGAGGCGAATGTCACGGCATGTGCCGGCAACCGTGGAGCCGGCGGCAGCCCGTCATCCCGGCGCCGGGGGAGGGGAGCGCGATGTCCTGGGAGCGCTGCCCGATCCGCGCCGTATCGGCCGTTACTGCACGGCCGACGAGATCGGCCGTTTCCTGAGGAGCATCTCCGCTCTCCTGGATGAGGACCGCCGGCGTATGGCGGAATGGCGCGCCGAAGGCGACCGGCTCATGCACGGCATTGCCGGGGCCGGGCACGAGGGGTTGAAAGGCATCCATGAGGCCCTGAACCGGATCGAGGTCGAGCGCTTTCTCCTGCTTTTTTCCGTTGCCTCCCTTCATCACAACTGCACCCGGTACCGGGACGAACTGGCCGAGCGCGCCATGGCCACGGTGGCCGAAGAACTCGAAAACAGCGGGCGGCCCGCGCCCCCCGTCCCCTTTGCCCTGATCAGCATGGGCAGCGACGGACGCGAGGAACAGACCCTGATTACGGACCAGGACTACCTGATCGTCTACGGCGACGGCGGCGGCGAGGAGGCGGATCGCTATTTCCTCGACTACTCCACGCTGTTGGTGGATCGGCTGGAGGAGGCCGGTTTCAAGCGCTGCACCGGCGGCATCATGCCGACGAACGCCACCTGGCGCGGTTCCCTCGCCCAATGGCGCAAGCGTCTTTTGGCCATTGTCAGGTACGAGGTGGAGGATTACGGCAAGAACATGATGGATCTGATCGTCCTCTCCGATGCCCGCCATGTCGCCGGAAACCGTTCCATAGCCGAGGAACTGATCGGTCTGATCAGGGGCATGGAGCGGGACTACTTTCAGGTGTTGTGGGGGATGGCCCGGGCGGCGACCGAGATGCGGCTGGCGTTGGGGTTCATGAAGCGGCTCTGGACCGAGGGGAGCGGCGAACACAAGGGGGAATTCAATCTGAAGCTTTTGGCCTGGGCGCCCTTGGTGATGAATATCCGCATCCTCGCCATCAACCAGGGGGTGCCGGCCACGAACACCGTGGAGCGTATCGCCTTTCTCGAAAAGGAGGGGAGTTTTTCGGCGGAGATGGCCCAAGGCCTGCGCGAGGCGTATTATATCCTGACCAAATACCGTATCCTCATGCAGATCAACGTAATCAAGGGCGTCCAGGGGGATTCCCACTACCTCAACCCCTACCGGCTGCCGGCGGAAGAACATGAAAAGATCCGCCACGCCATTATCAGGATCGAGGAGTTGCAGAAAATCATCCACACGAATTTTTCGATCGTGTAGCCGCTGCCGCCGCCTGCCGGGGCGCGTCCGGGATCAGCGGGCTCCTTCGGGGGGAAGGGGGAATGGAAAAGGGAGCGTCGCACGACACTCCCTTTTCTGTTTGCTTCCCGTTTTGTGGTTGCCGGAACTACGGGCGTTTTTTGGCGGCGGCCTTCTTGGCCTTCACCGCGGGCGCCTTGTTCGTCCAGTTGTTCAGGTCATGGGCGATGTTGTGGCAATCCTGGCATTTGGGGAACTTGGTCAGGATGCCGGCCGGATGCGGGGTGCCGTGGCAATCCTGGCACTTGGGCAGCATCTTGTGCTTGTTCTGGTGGCACGTTACGCACAGGAGCTTGCCGTGTTTCGCCTTGCTGGCCGCCAGGAAGGACATGGCGTTTTTGTGGCAGGCGGCGCAATTCTTGTTGGCGAGCGACGAACCGTAGGTAACCACCTTCGGCATATGGGCCTTATGGCAGCTTTTGCAGTCGGCGGCGGTCATGTCGCTGGAGTGGGGCTTGTGACACTGGGTGCACAGGGGGATCTTGCCGTGCACGTCGTGACAGAAGGAACAGTTCAGGGCGGTATGCTTGCTCTTGTTCTCCCTGAGCTGCTTGATCTGGCCACTGTGGCAGGAAAGACAGGGGTCGGTCACGTTGCGGCCGAAGGAGATGTCCTTGGGCTTATGCGGATTCTTGTGGCAGGAGAGGCAGCCCGCAAGCTTGTAGTGCGGCTTGTCCGAGTGACACATGCTGCATTTGGGGATCGGCTTTTTGACCGCCGGCGGGTGGCCGACGTGGCAATCCAGGCACGATACACTCGTTTTGTGGGCTCCGCCCGCTGCCGCAATGTCTGCCGGGGGCTTGGCATGGCATTTTACGCAGTCAAGGTTGACAAGCGTCGTGGCGGGGGCGTCGGCGGCCCATGCACCGGCGGCGAAGCTGACGGCCAGGGATAGTGCTGCAAGAATTCGGGCTGCGGTTCTCATTTCTCCTCCTTCATGTCAATTAATAAAATCGGGGCTAATTATAAGCAAAATAAGGTGAATTTTGCAACAGGCATTTTGCGCGGGGCCCGGCGTCCTCCCCTGTCCCGATCATGTACGTGTTCTTATTTTATGGGATATTATGCAATTAATTAACTTTTTATGTATAAATTATATAAAAAATGGTTGACAGTTCTTTAAATTGTTGTAAATAGGTGAGCAAGCTAAAATAAGAGGCGGTGTGGTAATGCTATGAAATGCACAAACAAGGTAAAGACAATCCGCGAATCGAAGCTCATGAGTAAATCGGAACTTGCCCGCAAGGCTGGCGTGTCCGCGCTTACGGTGGACCGGATCGAGCGGGGCGAAAGCTGCCGTCTTGAAACCAAGCGAAAGATTATCCTCGCGTTAGGCTACTCGCTGGACGACAAAAACAAGGTCTTTCAGGATTAACGACAACGGGAACCTGATATGTTTCTTTTCAGAAAACAGAAAGACGTCATCGGAATAGACATCGGCTCCAGTTCGGTGAAACTGGTGCAGATCAAATGCCTCAAGGATGCTTTCCAGCTTCTCAACGTGGGCATGGTGCCGCTTCCGCCGGAAGCCATCGTGGACAACACGCTCATCGATAGCGCCTCTATCGTGACGGCGTTGAAGAGCCTGACGGCAAGCCTGGGGATCAAGGTCAAGGATGTGGCCTGCTCCATTTCGGGGAACTCCGTCATCATCCGCAAGATCACCTTGCCCGCGATGCCGGCCGAGGAGTTGGAAGACCAGATCATGTGGGAGGCGGAGCAGTACATCCCGTTCGACATCAACGACGTCAACATGGATTTTCAGATACTCTCGCCCGACAGTATCGATCCCGCCAAGATGAATGTGCTGCTGGTTGCCAGCAAAAAGGATATCATCAACGACTATGTGGCTGTTTTCAACGAAGCATCCCTGCAGCTGTCGGTGGCCGACGTGGACTCATTCGCCGTGCAGAACGCCTTTGAGATCAATCACGACGTCGGCCTGGACGAGGTCCTGGCGCTCATAAACATCGGCGCCAACATCATGAACATCAACATAGTCAGAAACGGCATCACGCTTTTGACCCGCGACGTCCAGATGGGGGGCAACCTCTATACGGAAGAGATTCAAAAACAGATGGGGCTGGACAGTGCCGAAGCGGAATCGGCAAAGATCCTGGCCCATGAAACCCGGAACGGCGCCCTGCTGGATGTTCTGAACAAGGTTAACGACACCATTACCCAGGAGATCCGCCGTTCGCTGGATTTCTACAACTCCACGGCGAACGAGGAACGTATTACCGGGATTTTCCTGAGCGGGGGGGCTCCAAGGTCTATCACCTGAGCGAGACGGTGAGCGAAAAGCTCGGCCTGCCGGTAGACACCATCAACCCGTTTGCAAAGCTCAAGTATAACGATAAGGACTTTGACCCTGAATACCTTCAGGAAATCGGCCCGCTCATGGCGGTAAGCGTTGGGCTTGCCATAAGGAGGGTTGGGGACAAATGATCAAGATCAACCTGTTGCCGGTTCGCGCCGCGAAAAAGAAGGAGACGGCCGTCCAGCAGATCACCATCTTCTGCGTCAGTCTGCTGCTGGTGGCCGCTGTCGTGGTTTCCCTGTATGTGGTCAAGCGGATGCAGATTGCCGCCGCGCAGACCGATATTGCCGCGGCCAATGCCAAGATCGGCGAACTGAAGAAGAGGATCGGCAAGCTTGAGGAACTCAAAACACTGAAGGACCAGGTGAAGAAGAAGCTGGATGTCCTGGCCCAGTTGCGCAAGAACAAGACGGGGCCGGCCGAACGGCTGGCCACGCTGAGCGACATTACCCCCGAGCAGCTCTGGCTTACCGGCTACGCGGAAAACGGCGCGGATGTCAAATTGTCAGGTATCGCCTATACCGAAGAGTTGATCGCGTCGTTCATGCGCAGCCTGGAAGCGTCCCGGGACTACACGGGGGTCGAGCTGGTCGTGTCCGAGCAGATGGAGCTGGCGGGGACCAAGCTGAAAAAGTTTGAGCTGACATGCAAGTTGAAGGCAGCTGCCACGCCGCAGCCCGAGGCCGCCCCCAAGAAATAGCATTTACCTTGAACTAGGATGGACTGGCTATGGATCCGCAAGTCGAAAAAATACTCAAGCTGCCGACAAAGCAAAAGATCATCATACTGGTGCTGGTGATGGCCGTGGAGGCTGCCGCGCTGCTCTACGCGCTGTACCTGCCCAAATATAAAGAGCTGGACGGCCTGAAAGCCGAGTTGTCGAAGCTGCAGAACGAGATCGATGACAAGACCAGGATCGCCAACAACCTGCCCCGCCTCCAGCGGGAATACGACCAGCTCAACAAGGAACTGGCCCAGGCCCTGACCGAACTCCCCAACTCCAAGGAGATCCCCTCGCTCTTGACGAGCATCACCACCCTGGGCAAAGGGGCGGGACTCGATTTCCTCGTCTTCAAGCCCAAGGGGGAATCCCCCAAGGATTTCTATGCCGAGGTGCCGGTGGACATCACCGTGTCAGGATCGTATTACAGCGTTGCCAACTTCTTTGCTGCCGTTGCCAACCTCCCCCGTATCGTTAATATAACCAACGTAGCTTTTGCCGATATCAAGAACGTCAACAACAGGATGATGACAAAGGTTACCTGTCTCGCCACCACATTCCGCTTCCTTGATAAGAAAGAGATTAAGGATGATAAGAAGAAACCTGCTCCCAAATAGCCGTTCAGTAGCGGTCGTTGTTGCTGTCGGCATCGTGGCGGCTATGCTGCCGGGCTGCAAGAAGCACGAACAGCCCGCACCTGCCGCGCAACCGGCCGCGAAGGCCGCTGCGCCGCAACAGCCCAAGCCGGTGCAAAAACCGGTCAGTTCGGCGCTCAAACTGCCGCCGCCCCCGGTCAATCAGTTCGATTTCAGCAACAAAAAGGATCCCTTCAAGCCCTTTCTGGTCGTCAAACCGCATCCGGCTGCCCCGGCGGCGGGCACTGCGGCCAGGATCTCCCGGAGCGGCCTCCCCATCCATAGTTTCGACGTCAGCCAGTTCAGGCTGATCGGCGTGGTAACGGGGGATCGGCAAAACAAGGCCATGGTTGTGGACCCCAACGGCAAGGGATACGTCCTCAGGGTCGGAATGTCGATCGGCAAAAACGAGGGCACCGTGACCTCGATCAGCAACAGCGGCGTGGATGTGCTGGAGCAATTCAGAGACGACAATGGTCGGGTGCGCAAGGAAACCATCAAAATCACCCTTCCCAGGAAATAATAAGGAGTTCCGCATGAAGTGGTTTACGAGACAATCTATTGTTCTAGCCCTTGTCTTGACGGTGTCGGCAGCCTTCCTTACGGGGGGGGCAGGCGGTGCGGAAGCAGCCACGGAGCCTGCAAAAGCCAAGCTTGCCGCTATCGAATCCATCAGCGCATCCGGCGAAGGCGCTGCGGCGGAGCTTGTCGTCAGGCTTTCCTCACCGGCAACCTATACCAGCTATAAGACCACCTCGCCCCTTCGCCTGGTGATCGACTTGTCGCAAACGACGCAAGGCGCCATTACAGCGCCGGTCGCCATCAACCAGGGCAATATCAAAAGCGTGAGCGTCAACCGTTTCGACACCGATGCCGGCACCCTGACGCGGATCAGCGTGGAGTTGGTCAACGACATCGACGCGGTCATCTCCGCTTCTCCGGCCCAGCCCGGCGAGTTGCATGTCGCCTTTCCGGTGCAGCATGCTCCGGCGGCAGGACCTGAAACGGTAACCGCCGCCAACGGCGAAAAACCTGCGGAAATCACTGAAAAGAGTCCCGCGCCCGCTGCCGATGGGGTGAAGCCGGTGGAACCCGTCCAGGATGGCGCCAAATTGCAGCCGGTTGTGCCGGCGACGGCCACCAAACATGCGCTGAACGCGGTAACGGCCAGGGACGGCGCCATAATCCTCGCCGTCGAGGGCGGCGTAGACGAGTTCAAGACGTTCAGGCTCAACAAGCCCGAACGCTATGTCATCGATCTGTTCGGCGTCACGAGTATTCTTCCCAGCCGTTTCATCCCCCTGAACGCCATCGGGGTCGCATCGGCCCGCATCGGCCTCTACCCCGACAAGACCCGCGTGGTGCTCGACGCGATCAACGGCAGTTTTCCGGAAGCCACGGCGACAAGAGCGGATGAGGGGGTACGGGTCGTTCTCGCCGGTGCATCCGGCCCGGGCACACCGGCACAACCTGTCGCGGCCGGTGCGGCAAAAACGGATGCCGCGGCTGTCCCGCACAAAGCGTCCGCCCCGGCGGCTCAAAAGGCGGCAGAGGCTGCCCCCGCCGCAGCGCCCCGGGTGGATATGCATCCGGCAGTTGGTCCTGCCATCGTAGAGATGATCGACTTCCAGGTGGTTGACGCCATATCCCGCGTGGCGGTCAGGGTCAAGGGAGATGTGGATGTGGAGCAGCCGGTCACGACCCCGGGCTTCGTTACCCTGACCCTCAAGAACGCGACCCTGGCAAAACGGCTGCAGCGCTCTTTGGATGCCCAGGCCTTCGTGACGCCGGTTCTCCGGGTAACCCCCTTCATGGTCAAGACCCGCAAGGGGACCGACACCAAGGTGCGTATCGCGCTGCGCGTCGCCGCGCCGTATGAATTCCGCCATGAAGGCGACATGTTCTTCATCGATTTCAAAAACCCCGAGGGACTCACCGCCGGCAAGCTGGAGCTGGATACGCCGGAGGCCCGTCTCCATCCCAAGCGTCATGCCGCGAAAGATGCCGATATAACCACGGAACTGGCGCCCGCGCCGGAGGTGCCGTCGAAACCGGGCGAACTGGTGAGGCACTACAAGGGGCGGAAGGTTACCCTTGAGTTTGCCGACGCCGAGGTGCGCAAGATCTTCCAGCTCCTCTCCGAAGTGAGCAACAAGAACTTCGTGCTTGGCGACGATGTCACGGGAACGATCAGCATCAAGCTGGTCAACGTGCCGTGGGACCAGGCCCTGGATATCATTCTCGATACCAAGGGACTGGACAAGCGCGAAGAGGGTAACATCATCATCATCAAGGGCAAGGGGAAATTCAAGTCACAGGCCGAAGAAGAGCAGGAGATCAAAAAGGCCCTGACGAAATCCATCGAGCTTAAAACCGAGACCTTTAGCATCAATTACGCCGACATCACGAGCATCGCCGGGCAGTTCAACGGGCTGAAAAGCGAACGCGGCGTGATTTCCCAGGATGTGCGCACCAACAAGGTGATCGTCAAGGACATTCCCCAGGCTCTGGACGACATGCGCAAGCTGCTGCAGCAACTCGACGTGCCCGAGAAGCAGGTCATGATCGAAGCCCGGATCGTGGAGGCGACCTCGACCTTCACCCGTTCCCTCGGCGTGAACTGGGGCATCCATTACCGGGACGGTTCCGCGTCGTTCCTGGGCATCAACTCGCTGGACACCACGTTCGGCGGCACTGTGTCCACGGTCCCGTCCACATCCGGGGCCAGCAGCAACTCCGGAACGGCGACCGGCATTTCCTTTGGCTCGCTCACCAGCAATATTCAGCTTGATATGCGCCTGAATGCCGCGGCAACCGCCGGGCTTATCAAAATCGTCTCCACGCCGAAGGTTGCGACGCTGAACAACAAGACCGCCAAGATCACCCAAGGACAGCAGATCCCCTACACATCGTCCACCTCCGACAAGGTCGAAACCAAGTTCGTCGAGGCGGCCCTGGCGCTGGAGGTAACCCCGCATATCAACTCCAATGGGACGATCAGCATGAAGATCGACGCCAAAAATGACTCTGCCGGTACCGCCACCGGCAGCAGTACCGCTCCACCGATCAACAAAAAGCAGGCAACGACCGAGATGCTGCTGCGTGACGGAGAGACCACGGTTATCGGCGGGATCTACGTCGACAACGATACGGAATCCGATGAAGGGGTCCCGTTCCTGATGGACATTCCCTTCTTCGGGAAATTCTTTAAATCGAATACAAAATCAAAGACAAAGACCGAGTTGCTGATCTTTATTACGCCGAGAATTTTGAATACCATTTAGACGTTGAAATCTGGGAGGTTTCATGAAGCCGTTTAGTTTTGTTCTTTTGCTAGCAATGCTGTTGGTTGCTATAATACTTCAGTCTTGTGGAGGCGGGTCTGATAAGGCGGTAAATGGTTCTCTCACGCTAACTACTCCAACCGTCACTGGTCCGACAGGTGGATATTATACTGTGTCTTCAACGTTGACATATACGCCACCGACGGGAAAAGATCCAAATGGTTTAGATGTGAAGGTTACGATGGGAGGAGTCTCAAAGACGATTTATCTCGATTCTACCGGTAGTTATGTCCTGACCGATTATGTGGCGCAGACGACTTCTTCTGTCGTGTATACTATAAGTGCTTCGACGGGGGATCTTACGAGTTCTGTGGCTACGATACTCGAAGGTCTTACCCCTCTCAATGCGAGTACCTCTCCCATATTGTTTGCATCGACGGATGCTGCTGGCACCGTAAAGACGACAACCATTGGCGGAGGGGTCAGCCCTTATGCCGTATCTTTGGATTCTACGAGCTCAAGCGACTTGGTGATCTCACTTTCAGGGACAACCTTGAGCATAACTAAAACTTCCACAACCGGCACTACCCAGAAGTCTGGCACTATTACGGTAACCGATTCCGCCGGTTCTAAAATAACAATACTTGTGTATTATTATTAGCGCCACATAGAGGCGAGATACGCGGTTGGCCTGATGTCAGCAAGAGACTGACCAAAAAGACAACAGATCAGCTTTTTTGCAGGGGGATGTTGCATAATCCCCCTGTTTTTTTTATAGTGGCTATTCGGGCGCGGCCATGACGCCGGTGCCGCGAGGCGCCGCCGGCCGGTACCCTGAACAGTCTGAAATTCATTACGTTAAAGGTGTTATGCAACCATGAGCAAAGAACTGGCAAAAGGCTACGAGCCGCACGACGTGGAAAAGAGATGGTACGCGGAATGGGAGACCAAGGGATACTTCCGTGCCGCCGCCGCATCGGACAAGAAACCCTTCAGCATCGTCATCCCTCCCCCCAACGTCACCGGCGCCCTGCACATGGGACACGCCCTCAACAATACCCTGCAGGACATCCTCTGCCGCTGGAAGCGGATGCTGGGGTACAACGTGCTCTGGATGCCGGGCACCGACCACGCCGGCATCGCCACGCAAAACGTGGTGGAACGCCAGCTTGCCGCCGAAAAGATGGATCGCCACGAACTGGGGCGCGAGGCCTTCATCGAGCGGGTCTGGAAGTGGAAAGCCGAGTCCGGCGGCCAGATCATCGGCCAGTTGAAGCGCCTGGGCGCCTCCTGCGACTGGGAGCGGGAACGCTTCACCATGGACGAGGGGCTGTCCAAGGCGGTGCGCACCGTGTTCGTCAAGCTGTACCAGGACGGCCTCATCTACCGGGCAAACCGCCTGATCAACTGGTGCCCCCGCTGCCATACCGCCCTGTCGGATATCGAGGTGGAGCACGAGGACAAAAAGGGGCACCTGTGGCACATCCGCTACCCGGTGGCCGGCGAGCCGGGCAGGTATGTGGTGGTGGCCACGACCCGCCCCGAGACCATGCTGGGCGATACGGCGGTGGCCGTGCACCCCGCAGACGAACGCTATCAGGGCCTGATCGGCAAAAAGGTGATCCTGCCGCTGGTCAACCGGGAGATCCCGGTGGTGGCCGACGAATACGTGGACCGGGAGTTCGGCACCGGGGTGGTCAAGATCACGCCGGCCCACGACTTCAACGACTTCGAGGTGGGGCAGCGCCACAACCTGGACATGATCAACGTCTTCGACGAGTCCGGCGTCGTCAACGCCGCCGGGCGCCAGTACGAGGGGATGGACCGCTTCGAGGCCCGCAAGCGGATCGTGGGTGAACTGGAGGCGGCCGGGCTGCTGGAGAAGATCGAGGACCACGCCATGGCGGTGGGGGGCTGTTACCGCTGCAAGACCGTGGTGGAGCCCTATCTCTCCCTGCAGTGGTACGTCAAGGTCGCCCCCCTGGCGGAGCAGGCCCTGGCCGCGGTCAAGGAGGGCAAAACCCGCATCATCCCCAAGCAGTGGGAAAACACCTACTACGATTGGATGGAAAATATCCGTGACTGGTGCATCTCGCGCCAGATCTGGTGGGGGCACCGCATCCCGGCCTGGTTCTGCGACCACTGCGGCGAAGTGACCGTGGCCATGGAGGCCCCGGCGACCTGCTGCAAGTGCGGGAGCGATGAGCTTCGCCAGGAGACCGACGTCCTGGATACCTGGTTTTCCTCGGCCCTGTGGCCCTTCTCCACCATGGGCTGGCCCGAAAAGACGGCGGAACTGGCCACCTTCTATCCCACCTCCTGCCTGGTGACCGGCTTCGACATCCTCTTCTTCTGGGTGGCCCGCATGATGATGATGGGACTGCACTTCATGGACGAGGTACCCTTCGGCGACGTGTACATCCACGCCCTGGTGCGGGACGCCCACGGCCAGAAGATGAGCAAGTCCAAGGGGAACGTGATCGACCCCCTGACCATCATCGACCAGTACGGCACCGACGCCTTCCGGTTCACCCTGGCCGCCTTCGCCGCCCAGGGGAGGGACATCAAGCTGGCCGAGGAGCGCATCGCCGGCTACCGCAACTTTTGCAACAAGGTATGGAACGCCGCCCGTTTCACCCTGATGAACCTGGAAGGGTTCGACCCCGACACCCTGCGGCTGGCGGAGTTGCCGCTCTCCGAAGGGGACAAGTGGATCCTGCACCGCCTGAACGAAACCGCCCGGGAGACGAACAAGGCGTTGGCGGAGTACCGCTTCAACGAGGCGGCCATGGGGCTGTACCAGTTTACCTGGAGCGAGTTCTGCGACTGGTACGTGGAGCTCTCCAAGAAGGACCTGTACGGCGACGACCCGCTGCGCAAGAAAACGGCCCAGTATGTGCTCTGGTACACCCTGGAACATCTGCTGCGGCTTTTGCACCCCTTCATGCCCTTCATCACCGAGGAGATCTGGCAGGCGCTGCCGGGTACGAAGGAGGGGGCGACCATCATGCTGGCCCCGTACCCCGAAGCTGCCCCGGAACGTTCCCACCCCGGGGCGGCGGCCGACATGGAGCGGGTCATGGCGGTCATTTCCGGCATCCGCAACATCCGCGGCGAGATGGAGGTGCCCCCGTCCCGGGAGATCGGCGTGATCCTATCCTGCGGCAGCGATGAGAGCCTCAGGCTCATGAAGCACAACGAAGGGGCTATCATCAGCCTGGCCCGGGTCGCCGACCTGGCCCTGGGGCAGGGGATCGAGAAGCCGGAGGACGCCTCCATCCAGGTGGCGGGAGACGTGCAGATCTTCGTGCCGCTCAAGGGGCTGGTGGATGTGGAGGAGGAAGAGAAGCGCCTCTCCAAGGAGATCGCCAAGATCGAAAAAGAGATCGACCTGTTTTCGAAAAAACTGGAGAACCCCAGCTTCGTCGAGCGCGCCCCGGCGGACGTGGTCGCCAAGGAGCGGGAAAAGCTGGCCGAGGTTACCGACAAGAAGCAGGTGCTGGAAGCGAGCCTGGAAAAGATCAGACGCCTGAGGGGCTGATGCATGGGGATACGCAAGGTCGCCATATTCGCCAAGAAACATGACCCGCGCTGCCAGGGGGTTGCCGACGACCTCATCAACTGGCTGGAGGAAAGGGGGTGCCGCCCCCTGGTGGAGGCGCACCTGGCCCGCCACATCGGCTATCACCTGGGGACCACGGCCGAGAACATCCGCGAACAGGCCGAACTGGTGGTGGTGCTGGGAGGGGACGGCACACTGATCTCGGTGGCCCGGCTCTTCAGCGGCAGGGAGGTCCCCATTGTGGGGGTCAACTTGGGGAGCCTCGGCTTTCTTACCGAGGTGACGGTGGAGGAGCTCTACCCGGTCCTGGATCTGTGCCTCAAGGGCGACCCCTGCGTTTCGGAGCGGATGATGCTGGAGGTGAGCGTCCGCCGGGAGGGGAGGGAGATCGAGAAGCACCACGTGCTGAACGATATCGTCATCAACAAGGGGGCGCTGGCCCGGATCATCGACCTGGAAACCAAGGTCAACGGCCACCCCCTGACCACCTTCCGGGCCGACGGGCTGATCGTCTCCACGCCCACCGGTTCCACCGGCTATTCCCTGTCCGCCGGCGGCCCCATCATCCACCCGCAGATGAGCTGTCTCGTGATCACCCCCATCTGCCCCCACACCCTGACGAACCGTCCCATCGTGGTCTCCGATGCGGCCACCGTCTCCATTACCGTGGCCTCGTCCTACGACGAAAAGGTCTATCTGACCCTGGACGGCCAGGTCGGCTTCGAGTTGACGGAGCGGGACTCGGTGGATGTGCGGGCCGCCCTCAAGACCACCGCCCTGGTCATGTCCCGCAGCCGGGATTATTTCGAGGTGCTGCGGACGAAACTTAAATGGGGGGGGCAGTAGGGGCGCATTGCATGCGCCCGTTTTGTCTGTATCAATCGAACCTGGGCGCATGCAATGCGCCCCTACTCGCATGTCATCCTGATAGCAAAGCCGAATTACAAGGTGCTATGCGGCGGAGCGTGATTCCATGTTGACCGACCTGACCATCAAGAACATCGCCATCATCGACACCCTGCACATCTCCTTCAGGGAGGGGCTTACCGTGCTTACCGGCGAAACCGGCGCCGGCAAGTCGATCATCATCGATGCGGTCGGCCTCATCATGGGGGGGCGTGCCTCGGCCGACCTGATCCGTTCCGGGGCTGACGAGGCGGTGGTGGAGGCGCTGTTTGACATCTCGGCCCAGCCCGAGGTGGCCCAACGGCTTCGGGATTCCGGTTTCGACTGCGACAACGACGAACTGCTCGTGAAGCGCTCCATCTCCCGGGCCGGCAAGAATCGGGTCTTCATCAATACGAACATGGCCACCCTGGCGCTTTTAGCCGACATCGCCCCCCGCCTGATCAACATCTACGGCCAGCATGAATCCCAGACCCTGCTTCGCCCGGAGAACCATCTGCGGCTCCTGGATGCCTACGCCGGGTTGAATCCGCAGCGGGAAGAGTATGCCCGCGCCTTCGAGCGTTTCCGCGCCCTCCAGGAGCGGCTTGCAACCCTGGACGAGGAGGAGCGGGAGGCGGAACGGCGGCTCGATCTCCTGTCGTACCAGTCCGATGAGATCGCCCGGGCGGAGTTGCGGGCCGGGGAGGAGGAAGAGCTGGAGGAACGCCGCCGGCTGCTGGCCGGCGCCGAGAAGCTGGGGGGAACCACGGCCTCTGCCTTTGAGCGGCTCTACGAGGGGGATGGGGCGATCCTCGGCCAGTTGCGGCGCATCAAGGACTCCATTGCCGAGGTCTCCGCCATCGACCGCAGCCTGGAAGGGGTGGCCGCCTCCCTGGAAAACGCCTACCTGCAGGTGGAGGATGCCGCCATCATGCTGCGCGACTACGCCTCCCGCATCGAGGCCGACCCCACGGCGTTGCAGCAGGCCGATGACCGTCTCGATCTGATCCACCGGCTCAAGAGGAAATATGCGCCCACCGTGGAGGCGATCCTCGAATTCAAGCAGGGGCTCGATGGCGAGATAGATGCCCTGAAGGGGCGGGAACAGGCCCGGCATGACCTGGAAGAGGAACGGGAGCGGCTTGCCCGCGACGTGCAGCAGCGGGGCAAGGAGCTCACCGCACGGCGCACCGCCGCCGCCGGAGCCCTCTCCAAGGCCCTGGCCGCAGAGGTGCATCAGCTCGCCATGAAGAACGCCGTCGTGGAAACGCTCCTGGAGCCGCTGGCGGAGCCGCGCGCCACCGGGTACGAGCGGGTGGAGCTCCTCTTCTCCCCCAATCCGGGCGAGCCGCCCCGGCCCCTGGCCCGGGTCGCCTCCGGCGGCGAGTTGTCGCGGCTCATGCTGGCATTCAAACAGGTGTTGCCCGAGGGGGATGTGCCGACGTTGATCTTTGACGAGGTGGATACCGGCATTGGCGGCGCCACCTCGGAGATGGTGGGACAAAAGCTCAGGAAGGTCGCTTCGGTTCAGCAGGTGCTCTGCATCACCCACCTGGCCCAGGTGGCGGTTTTTGCCGCCCAGCATCTGCGGGTGGAGAAACAGGTGGCGAACGGCAGGACCACCACCCGGGTCATGCCGCTGGCGGATGATGAACGCACCCGCGAGGTCGCCCGCATGCTGGCCGGGGCCAAGATCACGGATTCGGCCCTGGCCCATGCCGCTGAGATGCTGGTGGCGACGAACACCTTGTAGCATGCAAATAATTCGGATATCCCCCCTCCTTGATAACGAGGGGGCATATCCGAATTGTTACCAACTGTTACGGGATACGGGTGGCATGGCGCAAGCTTTCGCTTTACCGCCAGGGGTGGAGGTCAGGATGGCTGGGCGAGGTGCTCGGCGATCCTTGCATGGACCTGCCGTACGGCGCGATAGCGCTCATCCTGCAGGACCGTTTCCGGGGCGTCGGCATCCACGGGGTGCACCGCCAGCCAGGTTTCTTCGCGCAACGATCCCTCGTAGCCGGCCAGCGATTCGTTCAGGAGCAGGAAGAGCCGGTCGTTCATGCCGTCGAATTCCCCCTCGCTGAACCCCTGCATCGGCAACTCCTTGCTGAAAAGCTGATCCCCCTCATGGCTGAACTGCCGATAATCGAGCATGGCCGTCGTTCCCGCGGACCGGGGAAAGAACAGGGATACCGTTTTCATCGCCCGGTCGGCAATCACCATGCGCGCCGCGCCGTAGGCCTGGGATTGGCTGGTCATGCCGTAGAGCGCCGCGCAGAGCAGGTCGGTGAAGCAGTCGCTGTGCAGGAAGCCGCGGCTGGCCCGGTCGGATGTTTCATAGTAGAAGCCCCGCCGCTGCGGCTGCTCCGCCAGGAGCGCGCCGCAGACCAGGCAGCGTTCGGCCAGCCCCTCCAGGCGGGCAAGGTACGACTCCTTCTTTTTTCCTTCCTTTTCCTTCAGCCAGGCCGCGTACAGGCAGGAGCGGGGCTCCGGCGTGGCATCGTAATTCCGCAGAATATCCCGGGTGATCTCGGTAAACTGGCCGTAGACATCGGTGCCCCGGGCATGGGTCAGGATCGGGTAGATCTTGCCGTCCGGGTTGGTATTGAGGCTCTCCACCTTGGGGCTTTTGGAGATGAAGGTATCCAGGCAGCGGTAGCCGCGGTTGATGGCAAAGGCCCGCAGCAGGGTCTTCTGGTCCTTGAACAGGCCG
This sequence comes from Geobacter sp. FeAm09, assembly GCF_008330225.1. NCBI lineage: Bacteria > Pseudomonadati > Thermodesulfobacteriota > Desulfuromonadia > Geobacterales > Geobacteraceae > Geobacter > Geobacter sp. FeAm09. Next base: position 1,541,328 of record NZ_CP042466.1, read on the forward strand.
TCGTACTTGATGCGCGAGTCGATCAGGCAGGGGATCAGGGAGAGGGACTTCTTGTCGATGCCGCGCTGATCGAACAGGGCGAAGATGTTCTTGCAGTTCTCCAGGCTGGGCATATCCTTGACCGGGATCAGTACCCGGTCGGCGGCGTACAGGGCGTTCTGGGTCAGGATGTTCAGGTCCGGCCGGGTGTCGATGATGACGATGCCGCCAAAGCCGCATTCGGCGAACATGCGCGTCAGGGTCATGGGCCCCCGGAAGCTGTCGTTCATCTCCCCCAGTTCGGTGGAGGAGGGGATGTAGCCGACGCCGTACTGGCCCACGTGCACCAGCTCCCGTGCCGGAACGCCCGTGAGCATCTCATGGACCGTGCCCCTCGGCTTCTGGCCCGGCAGTTCGAACATCCGGTCGATGGTGAAGTGGTTGTCGAAGGAGAAGATCGTGACCGGCAGGTCGTCGCGCATGGCCTTCAGGTAGATGGCCAGGTTGGAAGCCAGGGTGGTCTTGCCGACCCCTCCCTTTTCCGAGGAAATGGTAATGATGTAGGGATAGTTCTGCATGCATATCCTTCAAAGTAGTGTCGGTACCGGGAGGAAAAGCGAACTTTTGGCTACTTGACCAGCGCGTCGATGGACTTGAGCAGCTTCAGGAGCGCCGGCAGGTCGTCCAGGGGAATGGAGTTGGGGCCGTCGCACAGCGCCTTGTCCGGGTCTTCGTGCACCTCCATGAAAATCCCGTCGATGCCCGCGGCAACGGCCGCCCGGGCGAGAAACTCCACGTATTCCCGCTGGCCGCCGGAGGACTCGCCCTGGCCGCCGGGAAGCTGCACGCTGTGGGTGGCGTCGAAGATGACCGGGAAGCCGGTGGCGCGCATGATCGGGAAGGTGCGCATGTCCACCACCAGGTTGTTGTAGCCGAAGGAGGCGCCCCGTTCGGTGAGGATGACGTTCTCGTTGCCCGACGCCACCGCCTTGGCGGCCACGTTCTTCATGTCCCAGGGGGCCAGGAACTGTCCCTTTTTGACGTTGATGACCCGGCCGCTCTGGGCCGCCGCTACGATGAGGTCGGTCTGCCGGCAGAGAAAGGCCGGTATCTGCAGCACGTCCAGCACCTCTGCCGCCGGCGCCACCTGCTCGATGGAGTGGATATCCGAGAGCACGGACAGGCCGAGAGATTCCTTGACCTTGGCCAGGATCTTCAGGCCGTCCTTGATGCCCGGCCCACGAAAACCACCGATGGAGGTGCGGTTGGCCTTGTCGTAGGAAGCCTTGAAGATGAGCGGTATGGACAGGCCGTTGCAGATGGTCAGCAGCCGCTCGGCATGGCGCAGGGTTGCCGCCTCCGATTCGATGACGCAGGGGCCGGCCACCAGCACCAGCGGCCTGCCGCCGCCGATTTTCACGTCGTTGATTGCGATCTCGCGGGTCATGGGTTACCTCGTTATCTCGTATTGCGGTGCGTGAGCGCCGCCCCGATAAAGGCGCGGAAGAGCGGGTGGGGCTGGAGCGGTTTGGACTTGAACTCGGGGTGGAACTGGCACCCCAGGAACCAGGGGTGGTTGGGGAGCTCGATGATCTCCACCAGATCCTTTTCCTTGTAGATGCCGGACAGGATCATCCCCTTTTCCGTAAGGGCGGAACGGAATTTGTTGTTGAATTCGTAGCGGTGGCGATGCCGCTCGGAGATCTCGGTGGAGTTGTAGGCCGCATGGGCGAGGGTCCCCTTGGCAACGACGCAGGGGTATGCCCCGAGCCGCATGGTCCCGCCTTTTTTGCTGACGGATTTCTGCTCCTCCATGAGGTGGATGAGCGGAGAGCCGCAGTCCGTGAACTCGCTTGAACAGGCGTCCGTGACGCCGCAGACGTTGCGGGAGAATTCGATGACCGCCATCTGCAGCCCCAGGCAGATCCCGAAGAAGGGGATGTTGGCGGTGCGGGCGAACTGGATCGCGGTGATCTTGCCCTCGGTGCCGCGTTCGCCGAACCCGCCCGGCACCAGGATGCCGTCCACATCGTCCAGGTGGCCGTCAACGCCGTCCCGCTCGATCTTTTCCGAATCCACGTACTTGAGGTACACCCGGCAGTCGTTGGCGATGCCGCCGTGGGTCAGGGCCTCGGCCAGGGACTTGTAGGACTCGGTGAGGTTGACGTACTTGCCGACCACGGCGATGCGCACCTCGCCATGGCTGGGATGCCGCAGGGTTTCCACCACGTCCTGCCACGGGGTCAGGTCCGGTTCCTTGGTCCAGATGTTGAGCTTGTCCACCACCTGCTCGTCCAGCCGCTCCTTGTTGAGCGCCTGGGGCACGGCATAGATGTGCTCCGAGTCCACCACCTGGATGACGTCCTTCTCCTCCACGTTGCAGAACAGGGCGATCTTTTTCTTCATGTCCTGGGGCAGTTCCCGGTCGCAGCGGCAGAGCAGGATGTCGGGCTGGATACCGATCTTGCGCAGCTCCATGACCGAATGCTGGGTCGGCTTGGTCTTCAGTTCGCCGGCAGTGCGGATGTAGGGCACCAGGGTGACGTGGACGTAGAGGGTATTGCCGTGGCCGCGGTCGTAGCGGAACTGGCGGATCGCCTCCAGAAAGGGGAGGGATTCGATGTCGCCCACGGTGCCCCCGACCTCCACGATGGCCACATCGGCCCCCTTGGCGTTCTCGATGATCTTGTTCTTGATCTCGTCGGTGATATGGGGGATGACCTGCACTGTGCCCCCCAGATAGTCGCCGCGCCGCTCCTTGTCGATAACGGAGAAATAGACCTGGCCGGTGGTGAAGTTGCTTTTCTTGGAGAGGCGGGCGTTGGTGTAGCGTTCGTAGTGCCCCAGGTCCAGGTCGGTCTCGGCGCCATCGTCGGTGACGAAGACCTCGCCGTGCTGGAACGGCGACATGGTGCCGGGGTCCACGTTGATGTAGGGGTCCAGTTTCTGCATGGTGACGCGCAGGCCGCGCGCTTCCAGCAGGGCGCCGAGGGAAGCGGCCGCCAGTCCTTTGCCGATGGACGAGACGACCCCGCCGGTGATGAAGATGAACTTGGTTTTCATGAAATCTGCTCCTGTGGGAAAGGCTAGAAAATTATTGCGTCACTATGCGGTAGCGCTCCTGCGCCTTGGCCAGGTCATCGGGGGTGTCCACACCGATGGATTCGAACTCCGTTTCGATCACACGGATACGTATGCCGTTCTCTATGGCCCGCAACTGCTCCAGTTTTTCCGAGATCTCCAGAAAGGTCGGCGGCATGGCGGCATACTCGAGCAGAAAGTCCCGGCGGTAGACGTAGAGGCCGACGTGTTTGTAGCAGAGCAGCTTGCCGTTGACGAAGGATTCGTCCTTCAGGTCCTGCCACTTGTCCCGGAAGAAGGGGAGGGGGGAACGGGAAAAGTACAGGGCGCAGCCGTCGGCGCCGGTCACCACCTTGACCACGTTCGGGCTCAAGAAGTCGTGCAGGCACTTGATGCGCGTCTTCAGGGTCCCCATCTTCAGGGCCGGGTCATGGAGAAACGGCATGGTGGCCTGGTCGATCATCTCCGGGGAGATGAGCGGCTCGTCCCCCTGCACGTTGACGATGACATCCGTATCCAGGCCGGCGGCCACCTCGGCCAGACGGTCGGTGCCGGTTTCATGGTCGGTGGAGGTCATGACCGCCTCGCCGCCGATCTGGCGTATGGCCTCGGCGATGCGCGTATCGTCCGTCGCCACGATGACCCGCGAGACCAGGGATGCCTGGCACGCCCGTTCATAGACATGCTGGATCATCGGCTTGCCGCCGATGTCGGCCAGGGCCTTCCCCGGAAAACGCGTGGAGGCGTACCGGGCGGGAATAATTGCTGTGATGTTCATACTGACGTGACCTTGCAAGGAATTTCGAGTGGTACGCCCCGGGACGGATTCAAAGGAAAGCAGACAAAACGGGAGCGCAACGGCATGGTACGGGCCGGCACGCGGAAAACCGCCAGGAAGCCTGCAAGCGTGTGGTTTGAATGCGCCCTGGGATCAGGCATGTCCTATGGTAGGACATAATAGGCTACCTCAAAAAGCATGGGGTGTCAAGAATGGAAAGGCGCGGCTTTGCCCGGCCGCCGCGCCGGGCAGAGCCGCCGGCGCATCAGTGGGCTATGATGCCCGAGCGCCAGTTGAAGGCCTCCAACTGGGCCGCCAGAAGTTCGTCCAGCGTTATGCCGCATCGTTCGAGCAACGACGTGACCGCATCGAAATCCGTCACCTCCAGCTTTTCGGCAAGCAGGAGCAGGTCGCCCAGCCGTCCGGAGCGGTCGAGCAGGGCGGAGCAGATCTCCTCGTTGAGATTGAGGTTCGAGATGATCTCGTCCATGGGCGTCTCGAACAGGACGTCGAGCAGGGAGAGGATGCCGGTCATGAACGCCTCTTCCGATTGCTCGGAGGAAGAGGGCTGCTGCAGCTTCTGCAGCATTAGGGTCTCCATCAGGCGCCCCCGCACCGCCGCCATCTCTAGAAGCGGATTGTCGATGCCGCGGGAATCGTTGCCGGAAAACAGGGACAACTGGATCCAGCGCCGCAGATGGTTGGTCCCCAGCATGAGGATGGCGTGCCGGAGGGTCTTGATCTTTTCCCGCATGCCCAGGGCAACGGAGTTGACCAGCCGCAGGAGGTTGTAGGAGAGACTCGGGTTCTCCTTGAAGGTCTGCTCCAGCTCTTCGAGGGGGGCGTCCGCGGTAAGCTGCTGGAGCAGGGTCAGCATGGCCCGGCCCGAGACATCGAGCCGTTTCCTGTTGAGCACCACCGGGCGTTCGAAGAAATACCCCTGAAAGTAGTCGAAGCCCAGGGCGGCGCAGGTTTCGAACTGCTCGAAGGTCTCGACCTTTTCCGCCAAGAGCTTGAGGGGCCACTGGCGCAGCTTGCGGACGATCTCGGGAAGCTGTTCCGGGCTGGTTTCCAGGATGTCGATCTTGACGTAATCCACGGCGGAGTAGATCTCGTGATAGTCGGGGTTGTACACGTGGTCGTCCAGGGCCAGCTTGAAGCCGAGCTTTCTCAATTCGCGGCAGCGCTCGGCAACCTGTCCGTCCAGCTTGATGTTTTCCAGCAGTTCGAGGACCGATTGTCCGATGGGGAGCAGTTCGAGCAGTTCCGAGAGAAACAGGCCGAGGTAGACGTTGATGAAGCCGACCTTGCCCCCCAGGACCTCCTGGAGGCCGAAGTTGGACAGGGCGCTGGTGATGACGCTGGTGCTGGCCTGGGAATAGCTCTCGAATTCCGCACGGTTGACCGTGGTGGCGCGAAAAAGCAGCTCGTAGCCGACGATCTCCTGTTTGCGGTTGAGGATCGGCTGCCGCCCCAGAAAGAAATTTTCGTTGTTCTTACCCATGGAAACCAACCCGTTACCCGCACAGCCTCAGCACTTCCGGGGCAATGCTCTGAAGGGGGAGCGTCCTGTGGACGCCGCCCTGTTTGACCGCTTCGTTCGGCATGCCGTACACCACGCAGGTCGCCTCATCCTGGGCCAGGGTCATGGCGCCGGCGTCGAACAGCTCCTTCATGCCGTGGGCGCCGTCGTCCCCCATGCCGGTCATGATGACCCCCACGGCGTTTTTCCCGGCGTAACGCGCGGCCGAGCGGAACAGGACATCCACCGAGGGGCGGTGGCGGGACACCAGCGGGCCGTCCTTGATCTCCACGTAATAGCGGGCGCCGCTGCGTTTGAGCAGCAGGTGGTGGTTTCCCGGCGCGATCAGCACCCGCCCGCGCACCACCGAATCGTTGTCGGCCGCCTCCTTCACCGTCACGCGGCAGATGCCGTCGAGGCGCTTGGCAAAGGCGGCCGTGAAATGTTCCGGCATGTGCTGGACGATGACGATCCCCGGGGCGTTTTCCGGCAGCATTTCCAGAAAACTCTTGAGGGCCTCGGTGCCGCCGGTGGAGGCGCCCACCACCACGACCTTCTCAGTAGTCTGGATCATGGCCCGGGTCGCCGGTTTCTCCATGATGACATCGGCGGACAGCTTGGGGGTCACGGTATGGGTCGCCCGCGGCGCCAGTTGTCGCGGCCTGGACATGGCCGCCGCCTTGACCGTATCGCAGATGCGGACCCGCGACTCCTCGATGAACTGTTTGGTTCCCAGCTTGGGCTTGGCGATGATCTCCACCGCGCCGTATTCCAGGGCCTTGAGGGCCGTTTCGCTCCCCGAGTCGGTCAGGCTCGAACACATGACCACCGGGATGGGGTGCTGGGTCATGATCTTCTGGAGGAAGGTCAGGCCGTCCATGCGCGGCATCTCCACATCCAGGGTGATGACGTCCGGCACGCACGCCTTCATGCGCTCCGCCGCCACAAACGGGTCGGAAGCGGCGGCCATGACCTCGATGTGGGGGTCCGACGCCAGGATTTCGGTCAGCGCCTGCCTGACGAGGGCCGAGTCGTCCACGATCAGCACCTTGATCCTGGCCATCATGCGCGCGCTCCCCTCTTGATTGCCCGGATGCGGATCATGGGAATGTCTTGTGTACCTGGCGCACGAAAACCTCGCCGCTGTGGGAATAGAAAAACAGCTTTCGGCCCCGGCTACCGCCGGTGTCGGCCGCCGCCACCTTCACGCCGAGCGTGTCGAGCGCCTGGAGGGCGGCCGCAATGTTCCGGCATCCCACCGACGGCGCCCCCTCGCTCCGGACGCCGGAGTTGAGCACGGCCGCCCCTCCGAAGAGCTTGGCTTCGATGCTGCCTGCGCCGCCGCACAGGGCGTTTATCCTGTTATACAGGTAAGGCACGGCCTTGTCCACATAACGAAAGTCGTCGTGCTCCGCGTCGCCGCCGGGGAGCATGGCGTGGCAGATGCCCCCCACGCCGCTCCGGGGCGCGTGCAGGACCACCGCGACGCAGGAGCCGAGCACCGTGGAAACGAGGGCAGGGCACCGGGCGATGAAAAGCTCTCCCGGCTTCAAGTATACGTTGGACATGCGCTGGTCGTACAGGTTTTTCATGGTTTCCGGTATACGGTCGAGGCCACCGGCGTCAAGGGGACGTTCAGGCCGCTCAGGGTTTCGGAGTGTCCGAGAAAGAGGTAGCCGCCGGGAACCAGTTGGCGGCAGAATTTGTTCAGGAGCCGCTCTTGGGTCGGCTTGTCGAAATAGATGATCACGTTGCGGCAGAAGATGATGTCCATCTGCTCCCGCATGCCGAAATCCTCCATGAAGTTCAGACGCCGGAACTGGACCAGGGCGCGCAGCTGGGGAACCACCCGCACCAGCCCCTTGCTTTTGTCGCGGCTTTTCAGCAGGTATTTTTTCTTCATCTGCAGCGGGATGGTATCGACCCGGTCTTCGGTGTAGATGGCGTTTTTCGCCTTTTCCAGCACCGCCGTGGAGATGTCCGTTGCCAGGATGGCGACGCGAATCCCCGGGTTGTTCGCCATGAATTCCGACAGGACCATGGTCAGGGTGTACGGCTCTTCGCCGGTGGAGCACCCGGCGCTCCATATCCTGAGCGGCGACCGGTAGCCCGCCTCCCGGTCCTCCACCAGCGCGGGCAGCGCGGATTTCAGAAGGTAGTCGAAATGGGCCGGCTCGCGAAAAAAATCGGTCTTGTTGGTGGTCACCACGTCGATCAGGTGAATCAACTCATTGCTCTTGTCCGCGCCGCTGAAGACGTACTCCGCGTATTCCTCGAAGCTGCGCATGCCGAGGGCCTTGAGCCGTTTTTGCAGCCGTGCCTCCAGCATGGTCTTCTTGGCCGCCGGCATCTTGATGCCGACCTCCTCGTAGATGAAACTGCTGAACCTGTTGAATTCCCTGTCCTTGAGCACGGCGGGAATGCCGGGGGTATGGAGGGCCTCGTCGCGGTGGTTCATGAAGCTGTTCCGGCGGGGGTGCGGGGCGTAATCGGCAGCCGGCGCGCGCTCATAGGCCGTCCCTGTCCAGCAGAAGGATGTTGTTCGTGAGAAGCTCCAGCTCGTGGGGGAGCTGGGCGGCCCACTGCGCACAGTCATCCAGGTTGCCGCTGTCGAGGCTCGACTGGATGTGGCTGCACAGGTGGGCGAGGCGCTTGGCGCCGATGGTGGTGGCGGATACCATCAGTTTACGGATGTAGCTTTTCGTCGTCTCGGTATCGCCGGCCTCGATCAGGTCGGCCAGATGGCCGATCAAATGGGGGGCCTGACCGGTGAACATGTCCACAAGCTCGTCGTAGAGGGGGCGGACCCCCCCCAGGTTCTCCAGCGCCTCTTCCTCATCCAGGATGGGGAGTGTGCCGCCCGCTTCCAGTTCCGCCTTTTCCCGGGGGGGAGGGCGCAGAACAGGCCGCACACCGCCCGCAATTCCCTGGCCGACATCGGTTTCGAAAGATACCCGTTCATGCCGACGCTGCGGCACTTGTCCTGGATCGCCTTGAGGGAGTAGGCGGTGAGCGCGATGATCGGCACGCCGCCCCCGCCATCGGCCTGTTCCTCCTCGCGGATCTTGAGGGCGGCCACAAAGCCGTCCATCTCCGGCATGAGAATATCCATCAGGATGAGGTCGTATCCGCCGGTTTTGGCTTCCTCCACGGCATCGCGGCCGTTATCGACGCAGCGGACCTGAACGTTTTCCTTTTCCAGCAGCCTGCGGATGGTGACTTGATCCAGGGTGTTGTCTTCGGCCAGCAGTATGCGCGGCGCCGCATCGCCCCCGCGTCCCGCCTGGGGAGAGGCGGGGCAGCTCCATACCTGGTATTTTATCGCTCCGTGCTGCATGGCCGTTGCTGCCTCGTCATAACGTGGAATCGGGGTGTTAGGCCGCGTCCTGCACCGTGTGCAGTTCCTCGTCGGTGAAGATCTTGTCGCTGTCCAGGATCATGATGAACCTGGTGTCGTGTTTGCCCATACCCTTGATGAAGTCGGTGTTGAGATGGGTGCCGATGTGGGGCGCGGCCTCGATCTGCTCCGGCTCCAACTCGATGACCTCCTGGACCGAGTCGGCCAGAACCCCCAGGATGAGGGTCTCGTCCAGAAGCTCCACCTCCACCACGATGATACAGGTGTTGACCGTGCGCTCGGTGGCGGACATGCCGAACTTGAGCCGCAGGTCGATGACCGGCACCACGCTGCCCCGCAGGTTGATGACCCCCCGCATGAAGTCGGGGGTCTGGGGCACCTTGGTGATGCCGGTGTACTCCAGGATCTCCCGGACCTTGGCCACGTCGAGGGCAAAAATTTCTTCGTCCAGCTTGAAGGTGAGGTACTGGACCGTTTCCGTGATGTCCGCTGCACTCATGGCGCCCTCCTAGAATTTCTCGAATTCGTCGTCGAGGCGGTCCGGCCCCGAAGGCCCCATGTCGAGACTGACCCCGTTGCCCTTGCGGACCACCGGCGCGGAAACGCTCCGGGCCGCGTGGGCGATCTGGACGCTCTTGCGGGCCGGCCGGGAAGCCTGGGAACTGCGCGCCTGGCCGGCGTCGATACGGAAGAAGCTGATGGAATCCTTCAACTGCTCGGCCTGGCCCGAAAGCTCTTCCGAGGTGGAGGCCATCTCTTCCGATGCCGAGGCGTTCTGCTGGATGACGCTGTCCAACTGCTGGATGGCCTTGTTGATCTGTTCGGCCCCGGCGTCCTGCTCCTTGCTGGAGGCGGAGATCTCCTGGACCAGCTCCGCGGTCTTCTGGATGTCGGGGAGCATCTTGTCCAGCATCTGCCCGGCGGTCTCGGCCACCTGGACGCTGCGGGTGGAAAGCTCCGAGATCTCGCCCGCGGCCGCCTGGCTCCGCTCGGCCAGCTTCCTGACCTCGGAGGCGACCACGGCGAACCCCTTGCCGTGCTCCCCGGCCCGGGCGGCCTCGATGGCGGCGTTGAGGGCCAGCAGGTTGGTCTGGCGGGCAATCTCCTCGATGATGGAGATCTTGGTGGCGATCTCCTTCATGGCGCCCACGGTCTCGGCCACGGCCTTGCCCCCCTCCTTGGCGTCGGAGGCCGACTTGACGGCAATCTTCTCGGTCTGGGTGGAATTGTCGGCGTTCTGCTTGATGCTGGAGGTCATCTCCTCCATGGACGACGAGATCTCCTCGGCCGAGGCCGCCTGTTCGGTAGCCCCCTGGGAGAGCTGCTGGGCCGTGGCGGAGAGTTCCTGGCTGCCGGAAGCCACGTTGTCCGCCGCCGCAACCACGTCGCCCACCACGTGCTTGAGCTTGTCCACCATGTTCCTGATGGCCTCCATCAACTGGCCGGTCTCGTCCCTGCTCGTGACCTGAACGGCCACGGTGAGGTCACCGGCGGCCAGTGAGTTGGCCACCCCAACGGCTTCGGACAGGGGGCGCACGATGCCGCGGGTCAGGAACACCGCCACGAATACCGCAAACAGGATGGCAACGCCGCCGATGGCGAACATCCAGCTTCGGGCGGCATCGTAGGTTTTGCCCGCCTCTTCGTAGCGGATCTTGGTACGTTCCTTCTGGTGGTCGGCCAACCCGTTGAGTAGATCGATCCATTTTCTGGTGGCGGGGCGGGCCTCTTTCATCATTAACGCCGATGCCTCGGCGCTTTTTCCCGCCAGGGCGAGCTCAAAGACCTTGTTGTTCAACGGCCGGGCCGCATCCTGGGCCTCTTTGATCTTGGCAATCAGGTCCAGCCCCTTCTGGTCATCCTTCGTGGTCATGCCCTCGATTTTTTTGAAGCCCTCGTTGTATTTTTCGCGCTGTTCCTGGGAACTCTTGTAATATCCCTGCCGTTTTTCGCTGCTCTCGTCGATGATCACGTTGCGCAGGTTCAACGATACCTCAAAGATATTGTTCAACATGTCGTTTGCCAACTCGAACCGTTCATTGTTGACCTTGACGATGCGCTCAAGTTTTCCCTGGATCTGCCCCATATTGGAGATGCCGATCCAGGTCAATGCCAGCATCAGCGCCAGCACAATGCCAAATCCCAATGCGAGCCGTTTACCGATCTTCATGTTGTTGAGCATACCGCCTCCTGGAGTTGAGTAGTGGGCGTACCATGAATCACACGTTGTGCAGAAATGAAAGGTGAACGTCGTGTTTCGTATGACTGAACGTTATCAGTTTTTCGTCAAACTTCAAGCGCGGCGCGGTTCGAACCGGCGGCCTGAAGCGGCACCATGAGCCGCGCCGGGCACACACAGGGCCGGGGCGGCCGCTCCGTTTCACGGGCTCCCGTGCCCGTCGGCTTCGACCGACTGGAGCAGCAGCCCCATGTCGAGGATCAGGGCCACGGTGCCGTCCCCCAGGATCGTGGCGCCCGAGATGCCTTTGACGTCGCGGTACATCCGCCCCAGGGACTTGATGACCGTCTGGTGTTCGCCGATCACATTGTCCACGACAAAGCCGACCTTGGTGCCGTGAATGTTCGTGATGACGATCTGTTCGATGTCCGGCCGGTCGTCGGAGATGCAGAACCGCTCCCGCAGCGGGATGTAGGGGACGATGGCGCCGCGCACGTTGGCCAGGTTGCGGCCGTGGGCCTCCTTGATGTTGTCCCGGGTCAGCTCGACACACTCCTCCACCGACGAGAGCGGCATGACGAAATAATTGGCGCCGATGCGGACCAGCAGGCTTTCGATGATGGCCAGGGTCAGGGGGATTTTGAGGGTCATGGTGCTGCCGGCTCCGCGCACCGTAGCGATATCGATGCTGCCGCGCAGCGCTTCGATGGCCTTCTTGACCACGTCCATGCCCACGCCGCGCCCCGAGACGTTGGTGATCCTGGCTGCGGTGGAGAAGCCGGGGGCGAAGATCAGGTTGTAGATCTCCTTGTCCGACAACTCGGCAGTGGCCGTTATGATCCCCCGCTCCACGGCCTTGGCGCGGATGGCCTCCCTGTCGAGCCCCGCCCCGTCGTCGCGGATGGTGATCAGGACGCTGTCTCCGGAGTGCACCGCGCCCAGGTGCACGGTCCCCTGGGCCGGTTTGCCGGCGGCCACTCGCACGTCGGGCATTTCGATGCCGTGGTCGATGCTGTTGCGGATCAGGTGCACCAGGGGGTCGTTGAGCCGCTCGATGACGGTTTTGTCCAGTTCCGTTTCCGCGCCCTCGGTCTCCATCTCGATCTCTTTGCCCAGTTCCTGGGAGAGGTCGCGCACCAGGCGCTTGAATTTGCTGAAGGTGGTGCCGATGGGGAGCATGCGGATGTTGAGGGCCGTGTCGCGCAGGTCGTTGGTCAGGCGTTCCACCTCTTCGGCGATGGAAGCGAAATCGGCGTTGCCGTGCAGGGCCGCGGTCTGGCTGAGATGGGCCTGGACCGTGACCAGTTCCCCCACCAGGTTGACCAGGAGGTCGAGCTTTTCGGCGGGCACGCGGATGCTGGAGGTCGATTCCTGGTTGGCCCGATCCTGGCGCACGTTCTTGACGTGCTGCTGTTCCACCAGGGCCGACTGCACCTTGTCGGGCGTCACGGCCCCCACGGCAACCGCCAACTCTCCAAAGCGTTTTTGCAGTCCGAGTACCTTCTGGATTTCCATCTGGCTCAAGTCGCCGCGCTCCACCAGGATATCGCCCAGCTTCTTATAGTCCAGATCCGTGTCGCCGTCGCCGCCGTCGTCGATCAGGTCCACCTTCAGCTCGCAATCGTCCTCGATGAAGATGAAAACATCCTTGATGGCGTCCATATCCCGTGCGGTGGTCAGGATGATATCCCAGTAGAGGTAGCAGAGTTCTGGGTTGATGTCGTCAAGCGCGGGAACGTCCGAGGTGTGGGCCACCACATGGCAGGTCCCCAGTTCGCGCAGTTCATTGATCAGGCCCAGCGGCTTGGTGCCGGAGAGGAACAGCTCCGGGCACGGCTTGAAGCGGATGCGCCAGGTCTTCACCGTCTCGGCCCCGGTGGCAGGGGCGGGGCCTGGAACCGCCGGCGGGCTCGTTTCGTCGGGGAGCTGCGGAGCCAGTTGCCTGAGTCCGGCGATAACCGCCTCGCCCTCTGTCCGGTCGGGCTCGTCCCCGGAAACCGACGCGTCCAGAAGGCCCTTAATATGGTCCCGGGCGCGCAGGGTCAGGTTCAGGAGCGATTTCGAAACCGTCATCCTGCCGTTGCGCACCAGGTCGAAGACCGTTTCCACCTCGTGGGTGAAGCCGGCGATCTCGTCGAAACCGAACATGGCGCCCGATCCCTTGATGGTATGCATGGCGCGGAAAACCCTGCCGATCAACTCTTCGTCCGCGGGGTTCTCCTCCAGTTCGAGCAGCGACGTTTCCAGTTCCGTCAGCAGTTCATTCGCCTCTTCCCGGTAGGTGACAATATGGTGTTCGATCATGATAGGGGACCTCGTGCGGGGGTGGCGGGTGCCGGAACGGCAGGGCTCACCCGAGAACCTTCCTGATGACGGCGATAAGCTGCTCGGGCTTGAAAGGCTTCACGATCCAGCCGGTGGCGCCGGCGGCCTTGCCTTCGGACTTCTTGCCGTCCTGGGATTCGGTGGTCAGCATGATGATCGGGATGAACTTGTTGAGCGCCCCGGCCCTGACCCCCTTGATCAGGCCCAGGCCGTCCATGTTCGGCATGTTCAGGTCGGTAATCAGCATATCGACCTTTTGGGAGGAAAGCTTGGTCAGTGCGTCTTTGCCGTCCACCGCCTCCAGGACGTCGTACCCGTTCTGCTTGAGGGTGAAGCTGACCATCTGCCGGACACTGGCCGAATCGTCGGCCGTCATAATCAGTTTTGCCATTATTTCACACCTCCGAACCAAATGCAGGATGCGTTGCCGTTATGACTGCACGGGCCGGTCTGGCATGCCCCGATCCCGTCCTTCAACTCCATTAGGCACGCGGGAAGCTGCCCCGCGAAGGTGAATACTTTGCCGGCCGCCGCCGCCGTCTTGCAGGCGGAGCAGATCAACTGCAGGCCCGGTATGTCGATTTCATGCACCTGCGTCACATCCAGGACGACCTGCTGCGCGCCGGCCAGGGCATTCCTGAGGGTCTCGCGGAATTCCCTGCCCCGTTCGATGGTCAGGGCGCCATCGAGGATGACGGTTGCGGCCGGGGCATCCGCCGCACTTCCCGGGTCATGCGCCTTCTGTTCCGTCATGCCATTTCCCCCGCTCGTTTCTTGGGTTGTACGTCGCCTCAAAAGAGATCCACATTGTCGCCGAACTCCGAAGCGGTGTCCGCCGCTGCCGGGGCTGCCCCCTGCGGTGTTGTGATAGCAAGAGCTATGCCGCGCTTGCGGGCAATCGCCTCGTGGATGTGGCGCTCGCTCTCCATGGTGTAGCGTTCTTCCATGTGGCGCAGGTTGTTTTTGAATTCCGCGCTGGCCGGTTCCAGTTCCCGGGCTTCCCTGACGATGCCGTCGAGGATGGCCATGACCTCGTCCGCCATGCCCGCGACCCGCTCGTGGGCGTCCATGGTGCCGGTGGCCTCCTCTATCCGCTCCGCCAGGGCGCTGACCTTGTCGTTGAGACCGGCCAGCAGGGACACCAGTTCGTCGTTCATGGCGCCCAGGGCCGCGAGGATCTGCTCGGTTTCCGCCTCCATGGTGGCCACCTTCGCCCCCAGGTGATCCTGTTCCTGGCTCGCCTCGCCGAAAAGGCGCTCCGTGACGCGGTTGATCTGCAGCAGGGCCTCCGAGACCGCCGAGGTCTGGGTCACGGCCTCGACCGAAAGCCGCTTGATCGCCTCGGCGAGCACCCCCAGGGCCGCACCCTCGCGACCGGTATGGGCCGCTTTGATCTGGGAGTTGAGGGCGATCAGGTCGATCTCCGAGCCGATCTCCTCGATATCCGTCACAAAGCCGGTCACCTCCTGCATCGTATCGGCGACCTTCTTCAGGGTGGCGGACATCTCCTGGTCGGCCAGGGCGCATTTGGCCAGCACCGCGGTCACGGTGGCCATGTCGCTGCTGATGGCCCCCACGAACGAACCACCGGTCGCCGCGTCCGCGATGCCGGTGGTGGCCAGGGTCTCCGAGGTCATGCGGGCCTGTTTGCCGGCCACGTCCCGGAGGTTTTCGACGATGGAGCGGACCGCGCTGCACAGCTCGGATGCCGCGTGCCGGAGCTGCGCGGATTGCAGTTCGCACACGTCGCCGGCCTCCGTGACCAGATGGCGGCAGTCGCCGTTTGCGGCGGCATCGGTCGGGATGCCCTGCATCCTGGCGGCAAGGCACTCCAGGGCCTCCACGATGTGCTCGAACTGCTGGCGGGTCATGTCGTGCATCTGCATGGAGGAAACCACTTCGCTGATGTTGCCGGAGACCTCGCCGGAGACCGAGGAGATCATGGTGGCGAAGCTGGTGCAGCGGTCATTGACGGAGATCAGTTCTTCCAGGGTGTGGGAGGCGCCCGCCAGGGTCGTGCTCAACTCCCGGTCCTGGGCGTCCTCGCTGGCGCGGACGGTGCGCAGGGTGTCGCCGATCATGCCGGCCAGCATCTGCCGGTCCCCCAGGATGCTGGCGGATTTTTCGTTTACCATGTGGGAGAGTTTTTCCACGTCCATGGCCAGGGTCTGGAACCCGAGCCCCACCTCGCCCAGGCGGGAACTCTCTATCTTCGTGGAGGTGCTCAGCATCCGCAGAATCTTGTACATCTTCTGGAAGCCGTCCAGGGGCTCGGTCAAATGATTGAGAAGCTCCAGGATGCGTTCCAGCATGGTGCAGTTTTCGCGGCTCTGGGAACGGGTGCCGGCGAGGTAGGCCTCCATGTCGCCCATCATCTCGCGCAGGCGTTCGATCACCGTCTGGGCCTGCGGCCCGGAGACCGCCTCGACCATCCGGTTGGCCAGGGAGGTGATTTCCTGGGAGCGCTGGTAAAAATCCTGCATCTGGGCGCCGATATGGAGAAATTCGTTCTCGGTGGTGCCTGCCAGCCTTTTGAGCGTGTCGATGGAAGGGGTGATGACGGAGCGCCACCCGGCTATCGCCGTCGCGTCGCTCGATCCCGCCCCGGATATGGTGATGTGCGCTGTTGCAGGGGACATGTAACGCTTCCTTTATGACGGAACGGATGGATTCAGAGCAAACCGAGCGTCCGTAACTCGTTCATCAGTTTCTGCTTGCCAATGGGCTTGACGAGATAGGCGGTCGCGCCCCCCTGGTAGAACGCCTGCACGACCGTTTTGGGGTCGTCCAGGGCGGTGGTCATGATCACCTTGGCCTCCAGGTGGGCGGGAACCCGGAGCGAGCGCTCCACCTCCCGGATACGCCTCAGTGCCTCCTGGCCGTTGACGCCCGGCATCATGATGTCCATGCAGATCAGGTCGTAGGGGTGCTTGCCCTCGTGGGCCAGTTGGAAGGAGGTCACCGCCTCTTCGCCGTTGATGGCGATGTCGCAGTCGAAATGCTTCGACAGTAGTTCTTTGAGAATGCGGCGCGAAATGAAGTCGTCTTCCACAATGAGGCATTTCACGAGGGGCTCCTTGAGGGCACCGGCATGTCGGTCCTGACCTGAAAATGAAAGCTGCACCCGCCGCCCGGACCGTTTTCGGCCCACAGGCGGCCATCCAGAAGGGTGGCGATATGTCTTGCAATACTCAGGCCGAGTCCGACGCCGCCGAAACGTCGCGTCAACGAACTGTCCACCTGAACGAAGGGGTCGAAGATCCTCTCCAGCATGGCGTCGGGGATGCCGATGCCGCTGTCGCGCACGGTGAAGCATACCCAGGGGCCTTCCGGTGGCTCCGCGGCAACCTCCAGGCGCACCCCGCCGGCCTCGGTAAACTTGAGGGCGTTCTCCAGGAGTATCCCCAGGAGCCGGCAGAGCTGCTCGCCGTCGCAGGCGATGCTCTGCGGCGCATCCGGCGCCACCCGTACTTCGAGGCTGAGCTCTTTTGCGGCGAATCGCTCGCGGTGCTCCCGAGCCAGCCGTCCCAGGGCCGCGGGGATGTCGAGGGGCTCGCGCCTGACCGCTGCCCCATGGCCGAAGCCGCTCCGGAACGAGAGCAGCCGGTCCACGAGTTCCAGCATCTTCCCCGCCGACTGGCGGGCCATTTCGAGGTATTCCTTCTGGAAGCCGGAGGGTTCCGTATCTGCAAGCAGGTCGAGGGCGCCGATCACGCCGTTCATGGGGGTGCGCATCTCATGGGTGATGGTCGCCATGAACTCGCTTTTCTCGTTGGCCGCCCCGAGCAGGGCCGTGCGCGTTTTTTCCAGTTCGGCCAAGGCGTTCTGCAGCTCCCCAGTCCGGGTGGCAACGGCTTCTTCGAGCTCGGCGCGGTAATTCTTTTCCATGCGCAAAAGCTTCGAGTAGGTGACGGCCTTTGTCACCACATTCTGCAGGTAGGGGAGGTCGAACGGTTTGGAGATGAAGTCGAAAGCCCCGTTTTTGATGGCGTTGACCGCCACCTGGAACTGGGCGTATCCGGTCATGATGACGATGGGGGTGTGGGGGCGGCGCTGATGGATGTCGCCCAGGAAGGTGATGCCGTCTTCGTCCGGCATCATGACGTCCGTGATGATCGCGTCGAACTCGCCGTCTTCCAGCAGGCGGCGGGCTCCGGCAGCATGACCGGCGGTGCTGACCCTGATCCCCGTCTTTTCCAGGCCGAAGGAGATGAGACGCAGTATGTCATCCTCGTCGTCCACGACGAGGATGTGGGGAGAACGCCGGTCAAGCTGCTCTGCGGATAGGTTCATGGCTGCCCGGTGAAGGTGTCGAGATGAGAATGTGCTACATGCTATTTTTTGAAATCGTTGATGGTCGAGATGACGTAATCCCTTTTGGCTGCGTCCTTCTGGTGGCAGCCGAAGCAGGTGCCCACGGGGTCAAGCCCGCTCGGGGCGCCGTCGGCGCCGTATCCGGCGAACAGCCAGCCGCCGGTCGTTTTCATGCGCTTGTCCTTGCGCATCAGGACGATCATGTTCTTGGAGCCCTCGGCGGGGGAGCCGGAGCCCTCCTTGATGTTGAAGTGCTCGATGATGATGGAACTCCCCTCGGCAAACCGGTTGCCGGCCTTGTACCCCGCCATGGCCTTCTTGTCGGCGTAGATGTAGTGAATCCCGTAAAACAGGGAACTCTTGTCGGTAACGACCTTGCGGCCGCTTTTTTGCCAGGAATGGTACGACTTGGGCAGGGAAGGGGAGGTTGAGCCGGCCCACAGGGCGGCCGGCAGGGAGATAAGGCACAACATGACACAAGCTGCGATCCGGTTCATAAATGCGAGACTCCTGAGGTGATGGTTTTCTGGTAGTAATTTATCATAACTTGCCTGTTTGTCCACAGGGTAAATACGCCGTTCGCGTTGGCCGGCCGCGCTGGTCAGGGCCGTGAACGCCATGGTCATCGGTCTGCGCGGCACTCAGGGGATCGAGATGACGAAGGCCCGCAGGTTCTGTCCTTGATCGTAGAGCACAATCCCGGCCTTGCTGCCCGCCTTGCCGCGCTTCAGGGAAAAGCCGTCCCGTTGCTCGCGGGAGGTTATGCGGTAGTCGCTGGTCCCGGCCACTTCGGCCAGGGCCGATCTGAGAAGCGTTTCGCTGATGGCATCCCGCTTGACCGCCAGCACCTGGAGGGCTTTGATGCGGCTGCCCGACCTGAGGACGCGGAACTCGTAGTTCGCGTCGGTATAGCGCTCCCAGTTCGGCTTCTGCCGGGAGTAGGCCCTGTCCCGCCCTTTTTCCGGGATAAACGATGGCAGCTTCGCGGTCGCGGCCGGAGGGGCGGCGGGCTTGCGCGGGGCCGAGGGGGCCTTCTGGACAATCGCGGCGGGGGAGGGGGCCGGAGCCGGAACCGGAACCGGAACCTTCTTTTTGGCCGGGGGAGCAGGGGGCGTCGCCGGAGAGGTGGCCGCCGGACGCGGCGGCGGGGAGGAGGTGCCGCCCCCTTGATCGGACCGGTCCGAGGTCAGGTACCACCCCCCCACGGCCAGGCATGCCGCCAGGGAGGCGGCGGCATACGTGAGCCACCTGCCCCGGTGCCGGGAGTGGTAGTTGTGCTCGAAGGCCTTCAGCAGCTCGGCCGGGATCTCCCCTTTGGGGGCGGCGGTGCCGGTCCGGGCGGGTTCAGCCGCTTCCCGGGCGGGTGCGTCCGTCGCCGCCTCGTCCTGGTCCCGGGGGATGTAGATGTCGCCCCAGCGGAGCTTGAAGGCGGGTTTGAGAACCACGCGGAGGATGCTCTTGGCGAGCTGTTCCACGGGCAGGCTCAGGTCCACGACCTGTTCGAAGCATTGCCCGGACGGCAGGGTGGCGTCATCCCCCTCGCGCAGCAGGGCAAAGAGCGGCGTCCTGTCCCCCGGTTCCCCCAGGATGATGTCGGCGATCTCTTTGGCCCCCATTCCCGCTACCCGTTCCTGGATGCAGATGACGGCCGGCCGGTTGCCGCGGATCTCCTCCCGGAGGTCCCGGATGTCCGCCGTCACGCCGATTTCCAGTTTGAGCGACGGCTGGAGCAGAGCCCTGATCTGCTCCACCTTGGGGTTGTCGGATATGAATAACAAGTCTGGCATAGGATTCCTGGGCAATCGATGGGGTGATGTCGCGCCGGGCGCTGCCCGGTGCGTGGCGGTCAGTCGGAGAACGCCGCGTTGATGATGGCCTTTTGCTCTTCGGCATGGATTCTATGGGAGCCGACGGCGGGGCAGCTGTCCTCCGGGCGCCCCACGTAGCGTACCGCCCCCGCCGCCTCGGCCAGGTGCTGGCGCAGGCTGGGCCATGCCCCCATGTTTTCCGGTTCCTCCTGAACCCAGGTGAAGCGTACCCCCGGGGGCAGCGTCCCGACGATCTCCGCGAGCAGGTCCCGGCGCAGGGGGTAGAGCTGTTCGACCCTGAGGATGGCGGTGTCGTTCCGGCCCAGCCGGTCGCGCTCGTCAACCAGTTCGTAGTAGATCTTGCCGCTGCAGGCAAGCACCCGGGTGACGCCGGAGGCGGCCTCGGGGCTGTCCATGATCATCTCCCGGAAGCTCCCCTGCTGCAACTCCGCGAGGGAGGAAACGCAGTTCGGGTGGCGCAGCAGGCTCTTGGGCGTAAAAACGATGAGCGGCTTGCGGAAGGGCTGCTTGAGTTGGCGGCGCAGCAGGTGGAACATCTGGGCCGGTGTGGAGGGCATGGCCACCACCATGTTCTCCCGGGCGCACAGTTGCAGGTAGCGCTCGATGCGGGCACTGGAGTGCTCGGCCCCCTGGCCTTCGTAGCCGTGGGGAAGCAGCATGACCAGCCCGCTGGCCCGGTTCCACTTGGTTTCCCCGCTGGCGATGAACTGGTCGATGATGACTTGGGCGCCATTGGCGAAGTCGCCGAACTGGGCCTCCCAGATGACGAGGCCGCCCGGGGTCTCCAGGGAATAGCCGTACTCGTAGCCGAGCACGCCGAATTCCGACAGGAGGCTGTCCCAGGCCTGGAACGTCGCCCCCCCCCGTGCCGTCGCGGCCAGCGGCGTATAGGAGGTGTCAGTGGCGGTGTCGTGCAGAACGCAGTGGCGGTGGTTGAAGGTCCCGCGCCGCGAGTCCTGCCCCGAGAGGCGCACCGGCATGCCCTCGTCCAGCAGGGTGGCGTACGCCAGGGTCTCGGCATTGCCCCAGTCCAGGCCGTTGCCGCTGATAACCGCCTCGAGGCGTTTTTTGATCAGGGTCAGGATCTTGGCGTGGGGGGCGAAGCCGGGCGGCAACTCCACCATGGCGTGGGCCAGGGCCACGAGCTTTTCCGCCGGGACGCCGGTTTCCGTGCCGGTGGCGGCATAGTCGCGGCCGATGTCGCTCCACTGCTGGTGGAAACCGATCTTCGCCGGCTGGGGCTCGCTCTGCAGGGCGTTGTCGAGGCGGTTCGCGATGTCCTGTTCGATGCCGGCCACTACCGTCGCATCCTGTCCCTCTTCGGCCAGGGTGTCGGCATAGATGCGGTTGACCGGGGGGCGGGTCGTGATCTGACGGTACATGAGCGGCTGGGTGAAGGCCGGTTCGTCCCCCTCGTTGTGGCCATGGCGGCGGTAGCAGATCAGTTCGATCACCACGTCGCGGCCGAACGTCTGCCGGTATTCCAGGGCCAGGCGGGCGGCGTGCACGGCGCTCTCCGGGGCTTCGCCCTGCACGTGGAAGATGGGGCAGGCGAGCATCTTGGCCACATCGGTGGCATAGCGGGTGGAACGGGCATCCTTGGGGAGGGTGGTGAAGCCGATCTGGTTGTTGAGCACCACATGGATGGTGCCGCCGGTGCCGTACCCTTCCAGTTGTGACATATTGAGCACTTCCATGATGCTCCCCTGTCCCGCAAAGGCCGCGTCGCCGTGGATCAACAACGGCAGCACCCGCTGGGCTCCCCCTGCGCCGTAACGGGTCTGCCGGGCGCGGCACTTGCCCTCGACCACCGGATTGACCGCTTCCAGGTGGCTCGGGTTGGAGGTGAGGGTCAGGTGCAGCCTGCCGTCGGGCAGCTCGATGTCGGCCGAATACCCCTTGTGGTATTTCACATCCCCGTCGCCCAGGAAGCCGAACTCCATGGTATCGCGGAATTCGGCGAAGATGTTCTCATAGGGCTTGCCGAAGATGTGGGCCAGCACGTTCAGCCTGCCCCGGTGCGCCATGCCCAGCACCATGTCGCTGATGCCGGCGGCCGGGCACGCCTGCCTGAGCGTATCCAGCACCGGGATCAGGACCTCGCCCCCTTCCAGGGAGAAGCGCTTCTGGCCGGGGAAGCGGCGCTGGAGAAACGCTTCGAACAGCGCCGCCTCATGGAGTTTCTCCAGAATATGCAGCTGTTCGTCACGGGACACCTCCGGCTTGTTGCGGCGCGGCTCCATGCGGTCGATCAGCCATTGCCGCTCGGCCGGCTCCTGGATGTGCATGAACTCGACGCCGATCTCCCGGCAGTAGGTTTCCCGCAGGGTCGCCACGATCTCCCGCAGGGTGGCGCTCTGTCTGCCGAACCGCCGGGCGGTGAAGGTCGTGTCCAGGTCGTCGTTGCTCAGGCCGAACTCGGAAAGCATCAGCAGGGGGTGCTCAAGCAGACAGGGGGAGAGGGGGTCGGTACAGGCCAGCAGGTGGCCGATATTGCGGTAACGGTAGATGAGGGACTGGACCCCGGACTGTTTCAGGGGACCGGGGCCGCCATCCGCCGTCACGGTGGCGGCAGGGGCGCCCCCCTCCCTGCCGAGTTCGAAACCGCTGAAAAAATGCTGCCATTCCTCCGCCACCGCCGTGTTGTCCCGCTGCCAGGTTTCATAGAGAGTTTCGAGCCATGGACCGGAGAGGTTGGAAATGAAGTCTTTTGCCATGTCTGCCTCGTAAGATGTGATGAATGTTCCGCTGCGCACACGCGCCTTGGGGAGCCTACCACAAAATCACCCGTTCAGAGCAGAAAATCGTTGCGGCGCCACTAAGTGCCCCGCAAAGCGGCACCCGGGCCGTGCCTCACGGGTCCGCTTCGGGCGCCGCCTCCCTGGCGCCGTTGCGCAGGTAGAGCAGGAGTATGTTCCCGGCCATGAACAGCAGGGCACCGGCCAGGGCCGCTGCCGCCCCCGGCTCGCGGTGTATCTCCAGCAATGCCCGCCGGTGGGGAACCGCCTCGGCCTGTTTGAGGTAGACGCCGTAACCGCCGGACAGCCAGGGATGGTTGGGGGTGATGGTGACCCGCGCGGCGGCGTCGTTGGGTGCGGTGAACAGCTCGCTGCTGATGCCGGTCGGCATCCCTTGGGGAGACATGATAACACCGATGCTGCCGATTGCAAAAGGCCTGCCGTCCGGCAGGCGGATCACGTCCCCCTCGAAGGCCACCACCTGTTCCATGAAGCCGCCGGTGGCGCTCAAGAGGTGGGCGATCATGATCAGCAGGAAGCCGGCATGGAGCATCTGCGGCGCCAGCAGGGGCACAAGGCCCGCCCGGCCCCGGCGTGCGCCGACGGTGGCAATGGAGCAGAACACGGTATTGACTGCCAGCAGGGCCAGAAGCGCCAGGCAGAGCCAGAGCCACCAGGAGACCGGGAACGGCGCCCGGCGCAGCCATGCCAGGAGCGGCATGGCGTTGATGGCCGCGGCGTATTCCCCCGAGAGCCGGAACGATCCCGCGGCCATGGCGCCGCAGACCGCGGCAAGCAGCACCAGGCACAGTTCGAGTGATATGCACAGTCGCCAGAACGATTTCATGATTTTTAGGCTTGACGATTTTTCCGTTTCAGGATATATAAACTAACTCTTTATGGTGGCTATGGTGAAGCGGTTAACACTTACGACTGTGACTCGTACATACGTGGGTTCAAATCCCACTAGCCACCCCATTTAATTTTTAACTACTTCAGGTAGTTATCGAGTGCAGCCCCTGGCATTGCCCAACGCTTCGACCACAAGCGATGGCCATGACAGGGGCTTTTGTCATTTCTGGCCGGCATGGCCGGCCGCGCCGCCCTGTGCCGGGATCGCCCGGGAAATGCCGTCCGTAACTCCTCAAGCACCGGAAAAACCTCTCCGTGGCGTTGGAAAAATCGTCTGCCGTTCGCTCGCCCCTATACATACTCCCTTAAGGCTCCATAGTCAAAGGGACTGCCGCTTCGGCACAGTCGGGAGCCCCTCGGGGAGCTCCCGGTGCCGCCGGCCGGGCGGGGGAAAATTAGGTGAATTCAGGCCGATGCAGCCGAAGATTGCGGTGGCGCCCGTTGCGGGCGCTACGGAGGAGGCTGCGGGAGTCTGTTCGGCCGCCTGGTGCGGGGCGGCTTGACGAGGCGGGTCGGGACGGCACAGCCGGTACAGGTGGACATGGTGCGGTCTGTCGCCGCAAACGACAAGAGGCCGGGGGAATGGTTCCCCCGGCCTCCGGTTTATCCGGTCGGCGCGGCAAAGGTGGTGCCGTCTTCAGCGGCAAGCAATCCCCGGTACGGATGCGGGCTCAGATCCCGCCGCCGTCCACGTAGCCCACCTTGTTGAGACGGATCTTCTCGCTCTTGTCCACCTGAATCACCCGGCCGTCCTGCACCACAAGCGTCACCGTACCGAAACGGATCGCAGACAGCGCCTCGCGCACCACCAGTTCCAGGTCACGGGTCCATGGCTCGGTCGGGGCGGCCATCAGATCCCCTCGAACAGCGGCGTGGACAGGTAGCGCTCCGCTGCGTCCGGCAGGATCGCCACGATGGTCTTGCCCGCAAATTCGTCCAGCTTGGCCAACCGGACCGCAGCAGCAGCGGCGGCGCCGCTGGAAATACCCACCAGGAGACCCTCTTCCCGGGAAAGGCGCTTGGCGAATTCGATGGCCTCGTTGCTCTCCACCGGTTCCACCCGATCGATCACGCTCAGGTCAAGGGTGTCGGGGATGAAACCGGCGCCGATCCCCTGGATCTTGTGGGGGGCCGGCTTCAATTCCTGGCCGGCCAGCTTCTGGGTGATCACCGGGCTCTCCTTGGGCTCCACCGCCACCGAGACGATCTTCTTGCCCCGGGTGTTCTTGATGTACCGGGAAATCCCGGTGATGGTGCCGCCGGTGCCCACGCCAGCCACCACCACGTCCACCGCCCCGTCCGTGTCGTTCCAGATCTCCGGCCCGGTGGTCTTCTCGTGGATCTCGGGGTTGGCCGGGTTCTTGAACTGCTGGGGGATGAAGTACTTCTTCGGGTCGGAGGCGGCGATCTCCTCGGCCTTGGCGATGGCTCCCTTCATCCCTTCGGCACCAGGGGTGAGGATCAGGTTGGCGCCCAGGGCGGCCAGCACCCGGCGCCGCTCGATGCTCATGGTCTCCGGCATGGTCAGGGTCAGCTTGTAGCCGCGGGCCGCAGCCACGTAGGCCAGGGCGATGCCGGTGTTGCCGCTGGTCGGCTCGATGATCTCCACGCCGGGCTTGAGCACCCCGCGCTTCTCCGCATCCCAGATCAGGTTGGCCCCGATGCGGCATTTGACCGAGTAGGCCGGGTTGCGACCCTCGACCTTCACCAGGACCGTGGCCTTGGCACCCTCTGTAACGTGGTTCAGTTTGATCAGCGGTGTGTTGCCGATGGATTGGGAGTTGTCTGCGTAGATGCTGCTCATGGGTAGTCTCCTTTCAGGTGTTTGCTGCCTATAGAAATACTAGATTAAAAGGGCAAAAAAATTCAGATGCTGAAGTCCAGCACGTTCGCCAGCTTGCTCCGCTCGGTTTCGCTCCGTTCAAGCATATCAGCCAGGGTCAGGCTGTCCAGCACCCGAATCAAAGCCTTGTTGACATCCACCATCACCAGCCGGATGCCGCAGGTCGCCTCGTCGTCGCATTCGTCGCACTTGGCGTAGTTGGTCTCGCTGAGGCACTGCACCGGCGCCAGGTCCCCCTCCAGGATCCGCACCACACTCCCCAGGGTGATCCTGGCGGGCGGGGAGGCCAGGTAGTAGCCGCCCCCCTTGCCGATCCGGCTCTGGAGGATGCCCCCTTTGCGCAGCGACAGGAGGATGAACTCCAGGAACTTCTTGGGGATGTTCCCCGCCTTGGCCAACTCGGAGATCAGCACCGGCTGCGAACTGGGCTGCCCGGCCAGGTGATAGAGCGCCTTGAGCGCGTATTTGGTCTTTTTCGATATCATGTCTAGTTGAACTATAGATAAAGCCAATAAGCATTGCTGTCAAGATTTTTTTATCATGGCTCTCTCCGCATGTGTGAATAAGTGCGCTCGCCGCCCCTTCGGCAACCCCGAACAGCGCCGGCTGTTTCCGCAGCTTGCCCCGCGCGGCGGCAGTTCGCACTATTTGTTATACAGCACACAGTTTAGAGGGAATGTCGAAATAATTAGTAATTACACACTGTTGCTTGTTCTTGATTGTTTTGATAGGTATTTGGCGGGTATTCACCCCGCGGGACGAGCGGAGGAGGCGATGGGCATTTATTCCGGTAATATCGGCAGGTTGAAAAGGATGTGCCCCCGGAGGGCTCTTGGCATGTCAAATGCTTCCTGTTCCGGAGGGGAACCGGATTTTGCCGTAGAAGGAAACACGTCTCGGAGCTCGTTGACGCTACTGCGCGATAAAGGTAGGCACGACAATGAAATCTGACAAATACAAAACCATATTCCACTGGTTGATCCTGAACTCCATCATCACCATGTGCATCGGTCTCTACCTCTCGACCATCTGTCTCATCCCTTCCTGCGCACCCGACCTGCGCAGCATGTTTTTCGATACGAACATAGATATTGTCGTGCCGTATATCATCGCGGCCCTGATCGCGATCCCCATGATTTCGCTTTTGTTTTATTGGAAATGGTACGCGGGACGCAAGCGCTGACGCGGGCATTACCTGGGGAGCAGGGTGGGGGAGGGCTGTTGCGGCTTTTTCGGGAGCGGGCCGGCCGAGGTGGCGTTGGTAAAGGCATAGGACGATACGATCCCCTTGTCGTTGAACAGGATGCGCAAGGTTTCCTGTTCAACGATGTCGAGCATCCCCAGATAGTGGATGTGGTAGAGCCAGGTTTCGCCCCCCGCGTGGAGCAGGTATTCCTTTGTGCCCGATGACATGGACATGCCCGGGGTCTTGTACCTCAGGTAGGGGGCGCCGTAGAGCTTCACCACCTCCTGCTTGGTGGTCCTGCCCGCGACGATCTGCTGCTCGACCCTTTCAGGGGTGAGCCGGTAGACGCAGCCGGCGAAGAAGATGACGGCTGCCGTCACTATAAATACGGTATGGCGCATGACGTCTCCTTGTCGTGTGGTTCTAAGTATAGCAGGACCATGCCGGCGTTCAAGGGGCAAGACGGCGGGGCGCGGGTGAGGTGGCCGCACCGCCGGTCGATGCCGCCGGCAGATGCTTGTAAGACAACGGCATACCAGGGGATTCCGCACAATCTTCGTGTCTCATTCGCCCCATGCCGACGCCCGCTTTGGTACATTTCCCGTCTGGCTGCGCTCCGGCCGCCCTTGCATCGCCGCAATCATCTGTTACAGTTCTTGGCAATACTATCGACGTGTCGATACCGCCAAGGGGCCGCTTCCATGCATGATCAATCGAGCCTGCCGGCCGGTGCCGTTGAACCGGGCGGCGCCGCGCACATCTCACCAGAACCGAAGGACGACCGGCAGGAGAACCGCCAGGCCAGGCAGGACTGGGAACAGACCTTCGACGCCGTTCCCGACCTCATGACGATCATCGACGCCCAGTACACCATACGGCGTGTCAACCGGGCCATGGCGGAGCGGTGCGGCCTGCGGCCGGAGGAGTTGATCGGGCGGAAGTGCCATGAGGTGATGCATGCCTCGCCCGATGCGGCGGGGGTCTGTCCCCATGTCATGATGATGCGGGACGGGTGCGGTCATACGGAACAGGTTGAAGAAAAGAGGCTGAACGGCATTTTCGAGGTGACGGTGTCGCCGATCTACGATGCCGAAGGGCGCTTGACCTCCTGCGTCCACATTGCGCGCGACATCACGGCCCGCAAGAGATCGGAAGCCTATCGCAGCATGGGGCAGGACATACTGCGGGCGTTGAACGAAGAAGGGGACCAGAAAGAGGCCATCCAGAAGGTCATCGGCCTGGTGAAGACGGCAACCGGGGTCGATGCCGTGGGGATTCGTCTACAGGACGAGGACGACTTCCCCTATTTCTACCAGGAAGGCTTCTCCCGGGAGTTCCTGCACAAGGAAAATTCGCTTCTGGCCAGGACGCGGGACGGGGGCATTTGCCGGGACGAATGCGGTGAGGTCTGTCTGGAATGCACCTGCGGCCTGGTGATTACCGGGAAGACGGATGCCGCGGACACCGGTTTCACCAAAGGAGGCAGTTGCTGGACCAATGATTCCTTTCCCGTTCTCCATGTCCCTGCTGCCGAAGACCCCCGGGACAACCCCCGCAATGAGTGCATACACCAGGGGTTCGCCTCCATCGCCCTGATTCCCATTCGGGCCAAAGGCCGCATTGTCGGCCTGCTGCAACTGAACGACCATCGGAAGGGGTGCTTTACCCTTGAGGCCATAGAAACCCTCGAAGGTATCGCCGAGAATATCGGCGAGGCCATGCTGCGCAAGCAGGCGGAAGAAAAACTGGTTGCCAGCGAGAGGTTCCTTCGGACGCTGAACGACCAACTCCCCGGCATGGTCAGCTACTGGACCGACGAACTGCGTTGCCGGTTCGCCAACAGGGCGTATCTGGAGTGGTTCGGCAAGGGGCCGGAAGAGATGATGGGGATTGCCCTGCAGGACCTGATGGGCGAAACGGAATTTTGCAAGTATGAACCCCGCATTCGCGGCGTCCTGCGGGGAGAACCGCAGCATTTCGAAAGGCCCCTGGTAAAGCCGAACGGCGAGACCGGCTACACCTGGACCCATTATATCCCGGATCTGGTGGAGGGTAAGGCGCAGGGGTTCTTCGTGCTGGTCTCCGATTTTACGGAACTCAAGCGGACCGAGGCGGAAAAGGCCAACCTGGAGGCCCAGCTCCAGCAGGCCCAGAAGATGGAGTCGGTGGGGCGGCTGGCCGGCGGCGTGGCCCATGACTTCAACAACCTGCTGACGGTCATCCTGGGCTATACCCAGATGGGGATCACCGAATTGGGGCCAGCGCACCCGCTCCAGGCCAACCTGGAGGAGATCCGCAAGGCCGCCCAGAAGTCCGCCGACCTCACGCAGCAGTTGCTGGCCTTTGCCCGCAAGCAGACCATCGCGCCCAAGGTGCTGAATGTGAATGAGGCCGTGGAGAACACCCTCAAGATGCTGCGGCGCCTCATCGGCGAGGATATCAACTTGGCGTGGAAGCCGGCAGCCGGCCTGTGGCCCGTTCGTGTCGATCCGTCCCAGATCGACCAGATCCTGGCAAACCTGTGCGTCAACGCCCGCGATGCCATCGCCGATGTGGGCAGGATCACCATCGAGACCGGCAACCGCTTTTTCGATCGGGAATATTGTGCCACCCATGTGGGCTTTATCCCGGGAGAGTACGTCGCGCTTGCCGTGAGCGACGACGGCTGCGGCATGGACAAGGAAACGCTGACACACATCTTCGAGCCGTTCTTCACAACCAAGGGGGGCGGCCAAGGCACCGGCCTGGGGCTGGCGACGGTCTACGGCATCGTCAGGCAGAACAACGGTTTCATCACTATCTACAGCGAGCCGGGCCATGGGACGACGCTCAGGATCTACCTGCCCCGTCACGAAGGCGGGGTGGGACGGTCCCGATGGAAGGTGTTGCGCAGCCGCTCTCCGGGGGGCAGGAGACCATTCTGCTGGTCGAGGACGATTCGAGCATTCTGACCATGACAAAGATCTTGCTGGAAAGGCAGGGATACCGCGTGCTGGCGGCAAACAGCCCAAGCGAGGCGCTCCGGCTCGCCCAGGAACACGCCGCCGACATCCGGCTCCTTATGACCGATGTGGTCATGCCCGGGATGAACGGGCGGGAACTGGCGAAAAATCTGGCGCCGCTCTGCCCGAAGGTGAAGTGCCTCTTCATGTCCGGATATACGGCCAACGTCATCGCCCATCACGGTGTGCTGGATGAGGGGGTATACTTTATCTCGAAGCCGTTTTCCCTGCCCGATTTGGCGGCCAAGGTGCGTGAGGTGCTGGATCGGTGAGGGAAAGGCGGGGAACCTGCGAAGGTGACGCGTGTTTGCCCCTGCCGGCTGGCTGGGGCAATGGGGGAAAGGCTGACACGTCATGAGCAAAATGATCGGCATCTTGACTTCCGGGGGCGACAGCCCCGGATTGAACGCGGCGATCCGGGGGGTCGGCAAGGCGCTCCTGGGACGGTACGGCATGAAGGTGATCGGGTTCCGCGACGGCTTTCGCGGCATGATGGAAAACCGGACCCAATTGCTGGATTCGGCCGCGCTCTCGGGCATTCTTACCCTGGGCGGCACGATCCTGGGCACGAGCCGTGACAAGCCCTACGCCATGCCGGTTGCCGGCAAGCTGATGGATATGACCGACGTTATTGTGGAAAACTACCGCAAGCACCACTTGGATGCGTTGGTTTGCCTGGGCGGCGGCGGCACGCAGAAGAACGCCTATCATCTGATGAAGCAGGGGCTGAATGTGATTACCCTGCCCAAGACCATCGACAACGACGTGGTCCTGACCGATGTCTCCTTTGGCTACGACACCGCACTCGGCATTGCCACGGAAGCGGTGGATCGGTTGCACAGTACCGCCCACAGCCACCATCGCATCCTCGTCCTGGAGCTGATGGGCAACAAGGCGGGGTGGCTGGCCTTGGGGGCCGGCATTGCCGGCGGCGCCGATGTCATCCTGATTCCGGAAATACCCTATGATGTGAAGCAGGTTGCCGCGGCAATCATGCGCCGCAGTCACAGCGGGCAGGGGTTCAGCATCGTTGCCGTGGCCGAAGGCGCCGTTTCCCGGGAAGATGCCGCCAAACTGGCCGAAGGGGGCAAGGACAAAAAGAAAAAAGAGCAAAAACAGCAGGCCCAGGAACGGATTGCCGACAGCAAGCCGGGCAACAGCCTGCAATTGGCCCGGCAACTGGAAGAACTCACCGGCCTGGAATCGCGCCTCACGATTCTGGGCTACCTTCAGCGCGGCGGGACGCCTTCGGCTGGCGACCGTCTCTTGGCCACGCGCCTGGGCACGGTCTGCGCCGACCTCATCCATAAAGGCGAATTCGGCGTCATGGTGGCGGCGCGGGGCGATGGCGTCAAGCCGGTGCCGCTCAAGGACGTGGTGGGGAAGCGCAAGACCGTGCCGCTGGATCACGACTGGGTTAAGAGCGCCAGGAGTGTGCATACCTGTTTTGGGGATTAGGACAGGGGAGGGGGAACTCGTCATACGCAAAGACTCACACCGGTTGCAAAGCACCAGGCCGGTATGAGTTATTTTTGTAGCAAAATGATACAAATTGCGGCGCCCGAGGGGATTTCAGGCGCCGTTTTTCGTTTGATAATAAGGTGATAAGGCTCTTGCTCTGTTTGTGTTAATTTTATCAACAATTTGAAATTGCGTTGAAATTTGGGCTTGGGTGGGGTAGAAGGAGGCGTGGGTGGAAAAAAGTGACGAGCTGAATTGCCCTTGGTCAGGTATCCATTCTATATATAATGAAAAATATAGACGCGCCCCCTCTATTCTTTTTGGCCTGTTTCTTGTCCTCTCAGATAAAATAAATGGAAATACTAAATGAGTTCATGTCTTCATAAAAATAATAAAAGAGCAATACAAGTTACTGATAAATATTTGAGAAATAAAAGATACTCATGCCTATTTCCTGGATGTAATGAGACAGCGATTCAATCACATGCTATCCAACGTGCTTCGTGTGCTGAAGCTCTAGCCACTAATGGTGTTGTTTACTCTCTGCAACAATCATATAACATGGCGATTAAGAATAATTCAGCCACTGATCCGCTACATGTCGTAAAAGTTGGTATTAATGACGCTAGTGTGTTCAAGGGTTTCTGCCCTGCCCATGATACGATGCTCTTCGCACCGGCAGAAGCTCCGCCTATGGGCAAAAATGACGGAATGTATATTTCACTTCATCTGCGCGCACTTGCTTTAGAATACTGTCGAAAAAGACGACACGCTGATTTTTTAAGAAAGATGGCTGGATTTATTGTTAATCCAGAAGGACGACAATCATATCTTTCTGTCGCCGATATGCATGATAGATTTTGTAGTAACTTTATGGCGTTATATTTAGGCAGTACATTTAATATTATTCTTGGCTCCAGTATTGATAGTATTGAATATTTTGTAATAAATTTCTCTCAAAATTTGTTAGTTTCATGCTGTGGCTGCTTCAATGTTGAGCCAGATGAATTTGAATCAGTAGTCGCTTACAATCTAATTTCCTACTCAGAAGGTTCGTTACTTGTGCTCACAGTATTTAAGGCCGTTGAGAGGTTTTTGGATGCCTTTCTGGAAAATTATAATCAGCCTCAGAGGATAGAGCAACTAGTCAACGATATTGCCTTTTTTAGGTGCGAGGAACCACTCATTTCTCCTCGGCTGTGGTTGTCGCTGAATGATGAAGAGAGACTTGCTGTACGACGTTCCCTTCGACATCCTGATTATAGGGATGAAATTGAGGCCCCAAGAATTATCAAGCTCACAAAAGCCGACTCTGAGCAATTTGCAGTGCCAAAAGTGCTGGCACGAACGCCCCACTACACAGCAATAATGAACGATCTGGGAAAACTTGTGTGTCCTAACAAATTGTAAATGGGTAATTCCAGGGACATCATACTTAATTCCAAACTATGATTTGTGTTATTTGCCAAAGAAAAAGGCTTTGCAGGAAAAACCCGCAAAGCCCTTATTTATCTGTGGTGCCGGAGGCCGGGGTCGAACCGGCATGGGGTTGCCCCCGCTGGATTTTGAGTCCAGTGCGTCTACCAATTTCACCACTCCGGCAGGTCTCGGCACTATACTGTAACCATACGTGCCCGTCAAGGGTAAATAGCCTTGTTCCCCGTTGCCGGGGGGCAGGGGATGGGGGTGTCGAGAAAAACGTAAAAAAGTTTCAAAATAATATTGACAGCGACGGCGTCATCTGGTAGTTAATTACTTCCTTAGTCAATGGGGCTGTAGCTCAGTTGGGAGAGCGCTTGAATGGCATTCAAGAGGTCGACAGTTCGATCCTGTTCAGCTCCACCAGAAATTCAAGGGGTTAGGCGATACGCCTAACCCCTTTTTCTGTTCCGATTTGGCGCTTTTGCCACCTGGTGACAAAAGCGCCTCCATTCCACGAGGTAGTGCCATGTCCGTATCCGCCGAACGTACCGATCTGGCCGGCTATGCCTGCATCAGCGCCAACTCGCGCGGCCGGAAGCATGCCGAGGAGTTTCGCGACGATCGCCCGGCCTTCGAGCGGGACCGGGACCGTATCATCCACTGCGCCGCCTTCCGGCGCCTGGAGTACAAGACCCAGGTGTTCGTCAACCACGAAGGGGACTATTACCGTACCCGCCTGACCCATTCCCTGGAGGTGGCCCAGATCGGCCGCGCCATCGCGCGCCGCCTGCACCTGAACGAGGAATTGACCGAGGCGCTGGCCCTGGCCCACGACCTGGGGCACACCCCTTTCGGGCATACCGGCGAGGAGGTGCTGAATCGCCTCATGGTGGGGCACGGCGGGTTCGAGCACAACCTGCAGTCCTTCCGCACGGTGGACGAGCTGGAGGAGCGCTACCCGGAATTCAACGGCCTGAACCTGACCTGGGAACTGCGCGAGGGGATCATCAAGCATTCCAGCCCCTACGACGCCCCGTCGGAGATCATGGCCGGGTTTCTGCCGGGCGTGGTGCCCTCCCTGGAAGCCCAGATCATCAACTATGCCGACGAGATCGCCTACAACAACCACGATATCGACGACGGCCTCAAGTCCGGGTACATCACCCTGGAGATGCTGGAGCATATCGAAATCTGGCGTCAGGCCAGCGACGGGATACGCCGGAAGTACCCGGCAATCGACACCAAACGCCTGATTTTCCAAACCATCAGCACCCTGATCGGCCTGTTGATCGGCGATATCTGCGCCACCGTCGCCGCCAACCTGGAGCGGTACGCCATCGTGTCGCAGGACGACCTGCGGCGGGTCAACCGGCCCATGGTGCATTTCAGCGAAGCCATTACGCTGCAGAACATGGAGCTGAAGCGCTTCCTCTTCGAACACCTGTATCGCCATCACAAGGTCGACAAGATGCGGGTCAAGGCGGAGATCTTCATCACCCGGCTGTTCGAGACCTATCTCCGTTTTCCGAACCTGCTGCCCCCCAAATACCGGGCGCGGTTCGACCGTTTCGGCCTGGAACGGGTGGTCTGCGATTATATTGCCGGCATGACCGACCGGTTTGCGCTGGATGAATACAAGCGGCTCTTCGAGCCGTACGAGCGGGGCTAAGAGATGCAGCAGGCAGAGAAGCAGGACGGCACCTACGATTTTTACGCCTTTCTGGCGCGCATGCGCTACATCAGCCGCTGGGGCCTGATGCGCAATACCGTGCCGGAGAATATCCAGGAGCACAGCCTGGATGTGGCGGTGATCGCCCACGCCCTGGCCATGATCCGCAAGACCTATTTCGACGGCAACCTGGACCCGTCACGGGCCGCGTTGTACGGCATCTTCCACGACGCCAGCGAGATCTTCACCGGCGACATGCCCACCCCGGTCAAGCACTTCAACCCCAATTTCAAGCGTTCCTTCCACCAGTTGGAGGATCGGGCGCGCCGCAAGCTGTTGGCCATGCTGCCGCCCGAGCTGGCCAGGGAATACGAGCCGCTCTTCTTTTTCGAGGGGGACGAGGAGTACCGTGCCCTGATCAAGGCGGCCGACAAGATCGCGGCCCTGGTCAAGTGCATCGAAGAGGGAAAATCCGGCAATGTGGAGTTCCGGCGGGCCGGAGCCGAACATTTTGAGAGTCTTTCCGCCAGCCCGCTCCCCGAGGTGCGCTATTTCCTGGAGAAGTTCCTGCCCGGTTACCGGCTGTCGCTGGACGAGTTGCGCCTGGGGTAGCGACCGGCGTGCCGCAATGTTTCCCCTCCCCGGCTTTTCTCCGCAAGGGGGGAGAGGGCGATATCCATAAAAAACGCGCCCGGCAGACCTGCCGGACGCGTTTTTTTTGTCGAACTCAATGAGCTTGCTGCGGATCAGCGGGTGGCTGAACCCTTCATGGTGGCCATAAGGCCCTGGAGCAACGCCTTTCGGGTGGCGTCATCCATCCGGGCATGGGGATGGGCGATGCGGTACTGGAAGGGGGGCATGTCCCCCGACTCCACCTCCCTGGTCACCCTGTCGGGTTTCTCGCCCTTGGCCGCACCCCCCTGCCACTGGGAAAAGTTCAGGTGTTCCCGCGCTTCCGCAACATCGCGGTAGACCAGCCAGGAGGCCGGGGCGATCCGCGAATACCAGGGCCACACGGTTTCGTTGCTGTGGCAATCGAAGCAGGCCTGCTTTACGAGGTCGCGCGTGGCGGGGCTGTCCCAGGCAGGTTCGCGCACCACCGGCGGATTCGTGTGGTCTTTCCCGTAAGGGACCAATTGGCTGGCCGCGGCCAGGATGATGATCATGGCCAGCGATTTGCGGACGATGCTCATGGCTATGCTCCTTTCCGGTGCAGGATCGCCCGGCGGGTGCAGCGGCCCGGAATCAGGCGATCAGGTACGGGGTGACGGCCCCCTCGTTCATGTCGTTTGCGACGGTGATGATCTCTTCGCTCCCGCTGCAGCGGACCTTGATCCGGCAGGCGGCCGCCTGCTCGGCTTTGGTGTAGCGCAGCAGGATGCGCGCCGCCAGCTCGATGCCGGCCGGGTCCTGGGCACCGACGATGACCCCTGCCGGTGTGTTGCCGTCCATCCAGGTAAGGGCCGTCTCGCCCGCCTGCATGACGTTTTCCAGCAGGTTGTTATCCGCTTCGTTGCGGCCGATGATGACCTTGGTGCGCGCCCCGATGCGGAAGTGGCGGCCGATCTTGAGCAGGCGGCAATCCCGCAGGTTGAGCTCGTCGCTGTGGTCGAAGACGTCCCGGACCTTGGGGACGAAGGAAAGCTCGGTCAAAAGACAGCCGCCGGCGGGGCAGGGGTAGTTTTTCACGTCCATCTCGTCGGCCAGTTCGATCTGATCCTTGCGGGAACGCCCCTTGATGGCGAGGAGCTTTTCCCGGTCAATCCACCCCTCGCGCTCGGGGAGGGTCGGAGCGAAGAACTGGGCCGACAACGGCCGCAGCAGCAGGTCTTCCAGGCCGCTCTCCCGTTCGATCACCCGCATGGCGTCGCGGCGCTGGCTCATGGGGCGCTGCCCGAGCACTTCGCCGGTGATGACGAAGTCGGCGCCGCTCTCGGCCATATATTCCTTTGCCTTGCGCAGCAGGTAGATGCGGCAGTCGATGCAGGGATTGATCCCCTTGCCGTATCCGTGGCGCGGGTTGCGCACTACCTCCAGGTAGTCGAGCCCCTTGTTCATTACCTTGATGGGGATCTGGAACTCCTCGGCCACGCGGACCGCCTCGGATTTGCAGCCGGCGTTCTTGCCGGTGCAGGTGCAGAAGGGAGAGGTGAAGTTGAGGGCCTCGACGTCGATGCCCAGGTCGAGCATCAGTTTGACGGCCAGGGTGGAATCGAGCCCCCCGGAGAGGAGGGCCAGTGCTTTGCGTTTCATCGTGAACTCCTGGGGCTCCATGATACGGCCTATCGTGAGCGGAAGGCGCCGTATTACGGGACCGGTGATGTTGGCTTGGATAAACTGCCGGCAGGCAATGGTGTTTTTATAACCCTTCAATTTACCCTGTCACAATTTGAATTTCAAGCATAAAGCAAATATAATCTTTTAGTGCTGTGTTCATGCCGCGGTCAGGGATGGAAACTACCGTTTCATGCCGGAAAATGTGGTTACCTCCACCGCTAGCTGCAATGATTGGGTCGTTTATCTCATACAGCCGGGAACGTTGTGCGAAGGGACCATCGGGTGGATGGTGGACCATGAGGTGGTATGGCGATGGCGGTCGTTGCGACCAGACGGAGAGTAAGAGTGTTAATTTTTTTAACACTCTTAAAAATGTGTTGTTGTTGCAGGTAGTTGTGTAGTGTTAATTTTTTTAACACTTTTGAATTTGTTTAATAATATCAAATTATTATGGCTGTCATCAAAATGTTAATTTTATTAACATTTTGGGTAAGCCCAGAGGGCCATGGCGGGAACAACATCTCTACATATTGAGGCGTTTCATCTTTTCGACCAGGGTTGTCCGGTTGATGCCAAGCAGTGCCGCGGCCTTTGCCTTCACCCCGCCGGCCATGGCCAGGGCCTGCGCGATCAACGATTTCTCGATGGTGGCGAGGGAGGCAGCCATGTCGATCCCCTGTTCGGTCAACTCGACGCACGGTCCGCCGGAAGTCCTCATCTGGCCGCCGATCCCTGGCGGCAGGTCCTCATAGCGGATGACATCCCCCTCCGTCAGGGCCACCAGCCGCTCCACCATGTTTTCCAGCTCCCGTACGTTGCCCGGCCAGCCGTACTCTTCCAGCGCCTCCAGGGCTTGCTTGTTGATGGTCATGGGAGCACGCGCCATCACCCGGCAGCACTTTGAGAGAAAATGTTCCACCAGCGCCATGATGTCGTGACGGCGTTCCCGCAGGGGAGGGAGGTGGAGGGGGATGACGTTGAGGCGGTAGAAGAGGTCCTCGCGGAACCTGTTCTGGCGGACCTCTTGTTCCAGGTCCAGGTTGGTGGCCGAGATGATCCGCACGTCCAGCTTGACCGGCTTGTTCGAGCCGACCCGTTCCAGTTCCTGCTCCTGGATGACGCGCAAAAGCTTGGTCTGCAGGTGCTGGGGCATGGTCCCGATCTCGTCCAGGAAGATGGTCCCGTGGTTGGCTGCCTCGAATTTGCCCGCCTTATCCCTGATGGCGCCGGTGAAGGCGCCGCGCACATGGCCGAACAGCTCGCTCTCCAGCAAGGCTTCCGGAATGGCGCTGCAGTTGACGGCGATGAACGGCTTGTCCCGGCGGTTGCCGTTATAATGGAGAGCCCGGGCGACTAGCTCCTTGCCGGTGCCCGATTCCCCGCTGATCAATACGCTCGAATCGGTCTTGACGATGCGGGCCATCCGTTCGAAGACCAGGGTCATGGCCGGGGAGGTGCCGATGATGTTGCTGAATTCGAAACGCTTCTGGAGTTGCTTGCGCAGGTAGATGTTTTCGGAGAGAAGCTGCTGCTTTTCCAGCGCCTTGCCGATAACCAGCTTCAGTTCGTCGAAGTTGACCGGCTTGGTTATGTAGTCGCAGGCCCCTTCCTTCATGGCCCGCACCGCTGTTTCGGCGGAGGCGTGGCCGGTGATGACGATGACCTCGGTGGAAGGGGAGAGGGCGCGGGCGGTCTGCAGGATGTCGAACCCGCTTTTGTCCGGCAGGAACAGGTCGGAGACGATCAGCTTGAACGGCTCCTGGGTCATGAGGCCAAGGGCCGCTTCGCCGGTGGCTGCCGAAGCGACGCTGTACCCGACCGATTTGAGGAGCAGTTCCAGGGCCTCGCGCCCCGAGTCGTCGTCGTCGATCAGGAGGATGCGGGTG
Source organism: Geobacter sp. FeAm09 (assembly GCF_008330225.1). Taxonomy (NCBI): domain Bacteria; kingdom Pseudomonadati; phylum Thermodesulfobacteriota; class Desulfuromonadia; order Geobacterales; family Geobacteraceae; genus Geobacter; species Geobacter sp. FeAm09. The sequence goes on from NZ_CP042466.1 coordinate 1,579,089, forward strand.
TCATGTGTCATCGTGCGCACCTCAACTAAACCTTCTAACAGGCTATTGAACCCCCTAGGTTGTTCAAAAATAGTCAGATCGTCGCACCCGGAGAAAGTCTTGCGGAGGCGTAGCAAGCGCTACGCCGCACGAAAGGGCTTTCGAGGACGGCGGCGAGATGGCTGTTTTTCAACAACCTTTTAAACGTTGAAGCGGAAATGCATCACATCCCCGTCCTTTACCACATATTCCTTGCCCTCCAGGCGCATGAGCCCCTTCTCCTTGGCCCCGGCCTCGCCGTTGCAGGAGAGGAAGTCGGCGTAGGCGATCACCTCGGCCCGGATAAACCCCTTTTCAAAGTCGGAGTGGATCACGCCGGCAGCCTGGGGGGCCTTGGTGCCGTTGACGATGGTCCAGGCCCGCACCTCCTTGACGCCGGCGGTGAAATAGGTGATCAGTCCCAGGAGTTCGTAGCCGCTGCGGATCAGGCGGTCCAGGCCCGCTTCCGCCAGCCCCATGTCGTGGAGGAACGCCTGTTTCTCCTCGCCCTCCAGTTCCGAGATCTCCGCTTCGAGCTTGCCGCAGATCACTACCGAGCCGGCGCTTTCCGCCGCGGCGATCTCCCGGACCTGGGCCACAAAGGGGTGCTCGCCCCCCAAGTCGTCCTCGGCCACGTTGGCCACGTACAGTACCGGTTTGTCGGTCAGAAGGTGCAGGTCGCGCAGCCAGAGCCGCTCATCCTCATTTTCCGCCACGCCGTGGAGCTTTTTCACCTGCTCCAGGAGCCCTTTGACCCGCTGGTAGAAGGCAACCTCGTCCTTGGCCTTCTTGTCCCCGCTGCGCGCCATCTTGTCGGCCCGCAGGATCTTCTTGTCCACCGTGTCCAGATCGGCCAGGGCCAACTCGGTATTGATCACCTCGATGTCGTCGGCCGGCGAGACGCGGCCGCTGACATGCACCACATTCTCGTCGTCGAAACAGCGCACCACGTGGACGATGGCGTCCACGCTCCGGATATGCCCCAGGAACTGGTTGCCGAGCCCCTCACCCGAACTGGCGCCCTTGACCAGGCCGGCGATGTCCACGAACTCGATGGTGGTCGGTTGGATCTTCTGCGGCTTGACGATGGCCGAGAGCTGATCCATGCGCGGGTCGGGCACCTGGACGATCCCCACGTTGGGGTCGATGGTGCAGAAGGGGTAGTTGGCCGATTCGGCACCGGCCGAGGTCAGTGCGTTGAAGATGGTGGATTTGCCCACGTTGGGCAGCCCGACGATACCGCAGTTAAAACCCATGATTTCACCCTTAATAAAGTACTATTCAAACGTCGATTCTTCCACAATATTGAAAATCATAATCTGCCACAGAGACACAGAGACTCAGAGAAAACCAAAATCAGAGATAAGACTAAAAAACAACAATACCATTTCTATTTATCAAAAGACGGTTGTGTTTTTCTCTGTGTCTCTGTGTCTCTGTGGCAGGTCTTGTCATGATTTCAGCCTTCCAGAAAGTTGCGGTTGTTGAACATGCTCATGGCCTTGGGCAGGCCTTCGTCCAGCATCATCTCCAGCATGTCCAGGCCGCCGTCGATGATGTTGGGGAGGGTCTCCATCTGGTCCGGCGGGATGGTGCCCAGGACATAGTTGCTCGTATCGCCGTGGACCGGTTTGCCGATGCCGATACGCAACCGGACGAAATCACCCTTGCCGAGCTGTTCCATGATGGAGCGCAGGCCGTTGTGGCCGCCATGTCCGCCCCCCTGTTTGAAGCGCGCCGTTCCGAACGGCAGGTCGAGTTCGTCATGGACCACGATCAGGTGCGACAGGGGGAGCTTGTAAAACTGGAGCGCCTGCATGACCGACTTTCCCGAGAGGTTCATGAAGGTCTGGGGCTTGAGCAGGATCAGGCGGTTGTCGCCGTGGTTCCATTCGCCCGCGAGCCCTGAAAATGTCTTGCGGGTTATGGAGATGTTTTCCCGGTGGGCCAGGCGGTCCAAAAAAAGGAAACCCGCATTGTGGCGGGTCCATTGATACGTGGGGCCGGGATTGCCCAGCCCCGCTATGAGTAATGTCTTCATGCGATGAAACGGATCCGGTTAGGCGGCCGGTTCGGCGGGGGCGGCCTCTTCTTCTTCCTTGGCCCTGCCGAGGACGCTGACCACGGGGGTCTTGGGGTTTTCGAGCAGTTTGACCCCTTCCGGAAGGGGAATCTCGCTGATGTGGATCGAGTGGGCGATCTGCAGCTCGGTAATGTCGATCTCAATGTGGTCGGGGATGTTGCCCGGCAGACATTCCACGTGCAGTTCGTGATGGGCCAGGTCCAGCAGGCCGCCTTCCTTGACCCCGGCGGCGGTGCCCTTCAGGGTGACCGGGACCGTGACGCGGAGTTTTTCGTTCATGTTGACGCGGTGGAGGTCAACGTGGCGATAGGTGCCCTTGAGGGCGTCACGCTGCATATCGGCAATGATGGCCATGCTCTGGTCCAGGCTGCCGCCTCCCACCAGGGTGATCAGGTTGTTCTGGCCGCCTTCGCCCGCCAGGGCGCTCTGAAGATCGCGATATTTGATGCTTACCGCAACCGGATCCATCCCCTTGCCGTACACGACGCCGGGGACCATGTCGGCATTCCTCAACTGGCGGCTGATGCCCTTGCCGGTCTTCGATCTCAGCTCGATGTTCATCTGTTTCTGTTGCATACTGTTCCTCCCATGTAGTGATGGGGCGGGCCCCACCCTGTACAGTTATAAAAATATGTCCTTATTGTTCAGAACCCTTAATTCGAAGCAGCCGCACAGAATACTATACCACTATACAAAGAGTGAGCTGACGGATTCTTCCTCATGGATGCGGCGGATCGCCTCCGCCAGAAGCCCCGACACGGACAGCGTCGTGATCTTCGATGTCATGCTTTCCTTGTCTCCCAGAGGGAGGGTATCGGTCAATACGACCTCGGCGATCTCCGAGTTGTTGATGCGTTCGATGGCCGGACCGGAGAGCACGCCATGGGTGGCGCAGGCATAGACGGCGGTGGCGCCGTTGTCCTTGAGCGCCTTGGCCGCCTGGGTCAGCGTTCCGGCGGTGTCGATCATGTCGTCCAGGATGATGGCGATCTTGCCGCGCACATCGCCGATCAGGTGCATGACCTCGGCAACGTTGGGGCCGGTGCGGCGTTTGTCGATCACCGCCAGGGAGCATTCGAGCCGTTTGGCGAAGGCCCGGGCGCGTTCGGTGCCGCCCGCATCCGGGGTTACCATCACGATCGGCTGGCCGTCGAAACGGTTCTTCAGATGGTTGAGGATGACGGGCGCAGCATAGAGGTTGTCCACCGGGATATCAAAGAATCCCTGGATCTGGCCGGCATGCAGGTCAACCGTCACCACCCGGTCGATCCCGGCCGTGGTGATCAGGTCGGCCACCAGTTTGGCGGTGATCGGGGTGCGCGGCGCCGCCTTGCGGTCCTGGCGGGCGTAGCCGTAATAGGGAACCACGGCGGTGATGGTCGCGGCAGAGGCCCGTTTGAGGGCGTCGGTCATGACCAGCAGTTCCATCAGGTTGTCGTTGGTCGGGGCACAGGTGGACTGGATGACATAGACATCGCGGCCACGGACGTTTTCGTTGATTTCAACCATGACCTCGCCGTCCGAAAACCTGCGGACACGGGCCGCGCCCAGCGGCACCTTGAGGGCCTCGCAAATTTTCTGGGCAAGGGTGGGGTTGGAGTTGCCGGAAAAGACTTTGATCTTGTCGAGCATAATGGTTTGTCTGCCTCTCAGCCGAAAAGGACCATGCCGGGCTTTACGCGCGGAAATCCCTGAATTTCCAAAAAGGAAATAAAAGATATACTAAAACGACCGCCAAAATGCAACCTCTTTCGATCATGAATCGCTTATTCCCTGCCGGCGACCCAAAATCAGGCCCGGACACGCATCGGTCCTGCCATGGGCGGGGGTCAACCCCGCAATACGATCCCCTCGGCCAGGGCGAACAGGAGAAACCGGGCCGCCTCGTCGGCCTCAAGCCCCAGGCCGGCAGCGATGCGCCCGGCCGGGTCCCTGCCGTTCAGGCGTTCCAGGAGGCGGAAATAGGGCTCGGCCAGGGATTCGGTGCAGACGCCGTCGCGGCTTGGATAGATGGCGGCACAGGAACCGGCCGGAGCCAGGGTGTCGGCCAGGCGGCGGATGTCCGGCACGCCGGCATCCAGTATCTCCAGGATCTCGTAGTGGAATTCCGCCAGGCGGACCGATCCCGCCAGCCGCAGGGGGGCACGCAGGAGCTTCCCCCCGTCCGTGGTCCGTCCCGGCCGTTTTTCCGGCGGGGTCAGGAGCGCGGCGGCATAGTGATAGTGGTAGTCCACGAGGTCGAGAACCACCGGCAGGAGCCGTTTCAGGCCGGGCCTGCGGAACGCGCTGTCCAGAAAGTCCCGCTGGAGCCGCCAGACTGCACGGTCGTCCAGGTCCTTCTCGTCGATCTGCGGGCCGTGCACGGTCGGCAGCCATTGGGCGAACCGGTGCAGAAAACCGCTGGGGGATACCTTGAGTGCCTTGGCCGCCTCGTTGAACCAGGCTACGGCTTTGCCCCGGGTGTAGAAGATGTCGCAGGCCGTTGCCAGGCGTTGCGCCTCGGCCATGTCGCCGGCCGTGAACGAGGGGGAGGAGAGGAGGGTGTAGGGTGGGTGGGGCAGGTGGTCGAGGCCGATGGCGGCGCTTCGGTCGGCAAGTGCTGTGCCGGGCAGCACCGCCAGGGGGAAGATGTCCAGATGGTTGGGGTAGAGCGCCAGGGCGAAGTCCAGGCTGCGGCGGAAACCGGCCAGGGTGTCGCCGGGCAGGCCGTAGATGAGGTCGAAGCCGAAGGTGGCCCCGCTTTCGTTGAGCAGCCCGACCCGGGCGGCAAAGTCGTCGGGGCGGAAGGAACGCCCCACCCCGTGCAGGACGCGGCTGTCGGCGCTTTGCAGGCCGATCTGCAGTGAACAGGTGATGTGGGCGAAGAGATCGGCCAGTTCCCGGTCGATGAATTCGCTGCGGACTTCGAAGTGGAAATGGATGTGGGGCGCGATTTTTCCGATCAGCTTCAGGATGCTCTTGGCCCTTTTCACATCCTGATTGAACGTGGAGTCGAGCACGAAGACCTGGGCAACCCCCCCCTTGGCGAAACAACGCAACTCGGATTCGATCCGCTCCAGGGAAAAACGCCGCACGCCGTGCTGGCCGCGGGAATCGAAGCAAAAATCGCAGGTAAAGCCGCACCCGCGGGAAAGCTGCCACAGGATGCCCGGGTAACGGCCGAAATCCAGGATGCCCTCCAGGTAGGGGGAGGGGATGGCGTCCAGGCCGGGCAGGGGCGTGGCGGGGGTAAACCGCGGTGCCGCGCCCGGCAGGAGTATGCCGGGAATTCCCTCCAGGGGGGCGCCAGCGGCAAGCCGCGTACAGAGGGTCCTGAAAGGCTGCTCCCCTTCACCCGTAATGACCAGGTTCAGAGGGGACCCGTCGAGGACGCCGTGGGGGTCGGCCGTTGCCTCCGGTCCGCCGGCGAAGAGCAGCACCCGGGGCATGCTGCGGCGCACTTCGGCCGCGATTGCCAGGCAGGCGGCGCGGTTCCACACATACAGCGAAAAGCCGATGGCCGCCGGCTGCCTCTCCAGCAGCTTCTGGGCGCATGCGCGGGGGTCGTCACCGGCAAAAAAGTCCTCCAGGCCGATTGCCACGCCTGTTTCAGCCGCATAGCCTTTCAAAAAGGCGGTGGCAAGGGGGAGCGCCTGGGGAGAGGGGGCGGTATGAAGTGAGACAAGGGTGATGCGCACTGGTGCGAATCCTTTCCAAGGGGCGTCTCGTGTATGACGCGGCGGTGTGCGGCCGAAACAATGAAAAAGGGCTAGCTTGGCAAGCTAACCCTTCATGATGACGTTCACGGTAGATACTGTGTGAGGATTACTATGGTCTTTGGTAAAAGTCAATAACAAAATCAATATGTTTGCGTGATGTGGCGAAGCGTGCCGGAGGTCGTCGGCTCTCTGCTTGCCCTGTCTGCGTTGTTGTATACCGGCAAATAATGTGCGTAAGTCGTCGTCAAGCCGCATTTTTATTGGCAATTTGTCAATGGTTTGTGATATGTGTATGAAAAATAGCAAGAAGTAGCGCATAAACCTGAAAGCGGTCGTGGCAAGAATCTCGTCTGATCTACAAGAAGCAATGCTCTGATTCATGTACGGATGCCTTCATTGCGGAGGCTAATTCATAGAGCTCGAAAGGAGAGCACAATGACCAAGGCAGAGCTGGCAGTAAAGATCGCAGAGGCGGCAGGAATCACCAAGACGCAGGCTGAAAAGGCCCTCAAGGGGTTCATCGATGCTACGACCGCAGCACTCAGGAGTGGCGAGAAGGTCACCCTGATCGGCTTCGGCACCTTCAGTGCGGTCACGCGAAAGGCTCGTACCGGAAGAAACCCCCAGACCGGCAAGGCGCTCAAGATTCCGGCCAAGACCGTTGGCAAGTTCTCCGCGGGCAAACCCTTGAAAGACCTCAAGGCTTCTGCGCCCAAGAAAGCTGCTCCCAAGAAGGCGGCGGCTCCCAAGAAAGCCGCTCCCAAAAAGGCAAAAAAGAAATAGCTCCGCATTGCGGGCGCCTTCGGGGGCCCACGATGGCCGGGCACCACACTCTGCAAAGGCCGTTTTCGCATGGGAAACGGCCTTTGCAGTAAATTTCCCCCGGAGTTCTCTTTCCCGCGACCGCAGCAGACGAGGGGCACGAGCCTATGGACGAGCAACACCCTCCCGACGTAACCACATTCGGCCCCCGGCTTGCCGGGATTCGCAGGCGGCGCCGTTTTTTTTTCGGGACGGTCGCCATCTACATACCGGCCATGTGGATCATCCATTCGATTTCACCCACCTACCGCACCATGGGCACCGCCATCGGGATATGGGTCGTCATCCTCGTCATCGCTATGTTCCGGTCGGCTGTTTGCGTCTGTCCACGCTGCGGCAACCTTTTCCATGTCAATGGCATGACCCTGCTCTATTTGCGCAAATGTCTCCATTGCCAGCTCCACATAAACGCCGACAAAAAACCCGCGAATAGCTGAAAATACTGCATCGGCCCCTTCTTTCATCACCGCATTTCCTTATTTCCTTCGCATTTCTTCCATATTTTACAATTACCCTCGCCCTGACAGCAACAGCCGTACTGTGAGCCCGGAGACGTATGAGCGTCTCCCGATGTCATGAGCGTGAAGGGGTCGTAAGGTCATGGAGACGAAATTACTCGAAGAAACCCTGGTGCAGCAGCTGCAGCTGTTTGAGGAACTGCACGCCCTCCTTGAGCAGGAAACCGATGAACTCGCCCGGATGAATCTTGATGCCATGGAGGACGTGAATCGGCAGAAGAAGGATCTTGCGGAGCGCGTCGAGGCCCATAACGGTTCGCTGCGCCGCATGATCGCCATGATTGCGTCGGAGCAGGGGCTGGCATCGGGCGTCACGCTGGGGAGCATCGCCGCTGCCATGGGCCACAAGGGGGACCTCGTCCGGTTGCGCCACAAGCTCACCGTGGCGGCGCAGCGCGTCCAGGACACCGCCGCCGTGAACAGCACGATTTCGGAACGTTTCGCCAGGACTGCGAGCATGACGCTCGGCCATCTGAGCCGCCAGATCAACCGGTCGAGCGTCTACGGTGCATCGGGGGGCTATCAGCAGAGATCGTCCGTGGCGGTCATGATCAATAGGGAGGCATGAATATGAGCCTTAGTTCGGCGCTGCAAATAGGAAGGAGTGGTCTCGGTGCGTACCAGACCGCCATTGACGTAACCGGTGAAAATATCGCCAATGTCAATACCGCCGGCTATTCCCGCCAGACGGCGGAGCTCGAAACGGCCCCCCAGACAACCACGAGCGGCCTGTCCTTGGGGAACGGCGTGAGCGTCGCTTCCATAGCGCGCTCTTACGATGCCCTGCTGCAGAGTGAGATCGTGGGCGCCCAGACCGAGCAGGGATACGACACCACCACGTATACCGCGCTCCAGGCGGTTGAACCCTCCTTCAATGAGGTCTCCACCGACGGGTTGGGGGCGGCGATCAGCGACTTTTTCGGGTCATGGCAGGATCTGACCAACAACCCCACCGGCACGGCCGAGCGGCAATCGGTTCTGACCGCCGCCCAGAACCTGGTGGACAACTTCAATTCCGTCAGCAAGACCCTTTCGGACAGCATCACGGGGGAAAATACCTCCCTGGTGACGTTGACGGACAGCATCAATCAGAATCTGACGAGTATCGCCGACCTCAACGGCCAGATCAGGACCATCGAGCAGGCCGGCGGCAACGCCAACGAGCTGAAGGACCAGCGGGATCAGAAGATTCAGGATCTTTCCCAGCAGATCGGGATTACCTATACGGAAAACAGCGACGGCACCACGGATGTGAACTTTGCCGATAGCGGCGCAGCCCTGGTGAGCGGGACCAAGGCCGGTTCGTTTTCCCTGGTCACCAATGCCGCAACCGGGCTCTACGATGTCAGCCTGACCGCAGCCGGGGACACCGCTGCCGTCCAGGTCACGCCGGCATCGGGCAAGCTCGGCGCAACCATCGACCTGCGCGACTCCATACTACCGGAGTACCAGAGCAAGATCGACGCCTTGGCGACCGGCATCGCCACGGCGGTCAATGCCCAGCAGCAGGCCGGCTACGACCTGACCGGCGCGGCCGGGATCGCCCTGTTCAGCCCCGCAACGAGCGGGGCGACCATTGCCGTCAACGCAGCCATAACCAGCACGGACCAGATTGCCGCTTCGTCGAGCGCCTCCGCGAAAGGGGACAGCGGCAATGCCCTGCTGCTTGCGGACCTGGCCAACGATACCTCGGCCATGTCCGGTTCGACCTTCGGCGGTTATTACAACAACCTGGTCACCCAGGTCGGCCAGGATGTGCAGAACAGCAAGAACAACGTCACCCAGGACGAAGCCTATACCACCCAGTTGAGCACGCTGCGCGAATCGAACTCGGGCGTATCCCTGGACGAAGAGCTGATCAATCTCACCAAGTACCAGAAATCGTATGCGGCTTCGGCCAAGTTGATCACGACGGTATCCGATATGATGGATACGGTTTTGGGACTCATCCGGTAGGAAGGGAATGTCATGAGAATTTCGTCGAACACGTCGGCTATCAATTCAATCTACAATTTGCAGAAGGGGCAGGCGACCTTCAACAGGCTGACCGAGTTGACGACATCGGAGCAGAATGTCAACCGGCCGAGCGACGACCCCACGGCCACGAGCACCCTGCTCAATATCGGCGATACGCTCAAGGCCATCGACAAGTACTCCACCAACATAACCAAGGCCACCACCTTCCTTACCATCACGAATAACGCCCTGACCGGAATCTCGGACACCATTTCCCAGGCCAAGGAACTCGTCGCTTCCATTTCCGACGGCAGCGACAGCGCAACGGAACGGCAGAGCGTCCATGACCAGTTGGTTTCCCTGAAAAAGCAGATCATCGATTATGCCAATACCCAGTCGGGCGATAATACCTACGTGTTCGGCGGCACCAGCAATTCAACGGCGCCGTTCAGTTACACGAGCAACTCCTACGGCGGGGACGGCAACCAGTCCCAGGTGGAGATCGCCGAGAACTCATACCAGAGCCTGACGGTGACGGGAGATCGCCTCCTGAAGGGGGCCGGTTCCAATCCCAGCTACGGCTCGACGGATATTCTGCAAACGCTGGACAACCTGATCAGCGCCGTGGGGGACAGCACCACCGCGAGCGATGCCACGGCCATCCAGCAGGGGGCCAAGGATTTGGAGGCCGGGGCCTCCCAGATCAACAATGCCCAGATCGATGTGGCCGCCCGGATGAAACGCCTCGAAACGATGGCCACCATGAACACCAATAGCAAGAACACCCTGGAAAACGTCGTCAGCGACATCCAGAACGTGGATCTGACGACGGTGGGCGTCCAGTTGAGCCAGCAACAGAGCGCATACGAAGCGGCCCTGGCCGCAACGGCCAAGATATCTTCCCTGTCGCTCCTGGATTACCTGTAACTGCTCGGTGCTGCCCTGATTGTGGTGTTGGTGAGAAACGCAAGGCCCGGCCTCGGCGTTTCTGGCGAGGCCGCATGAATGCCGGAGAAAGCTGAACCTACGGGGAAACTGCCGAAGCGAGCGGTGCGCCGAATGCCGGTTGATGGGAGGCGGGGGTAGTCAAGCCTTTGTCTGCCTGTGCCACGAGTTGTCCTTCATAGCCGATCAGTTCCTGGGCCGTCTTCAACGCCTTGTAAAGCCTGCCTGATGCAATGCAATCCCTGATCTCGACAAAATAGCGCCGGCTGCTGGGAGCGGCCGCGGCCATCTCCTGCTCCAACTCCGCAAACGCCTCCAGGTATTTCGGGCTGCGGGCATCGTTATCGATGTACATGAGTTGCAGGATGAAGTAGATCCGGCGCGCCGGGGTCGTGGCGCCGGCCTCCGTCATGATGTCTTTCTGGCGGAGTATGGCGACGCTGTTGTTCTCCACGATGAAGTTGACCGGTGTACCGCCGCATTTGATGACGGCCCCGCCCAGGATGATCTTTTCATACGGCTTGAGATGGAGTTTCAGCGACATCGATTCGCCCCGTGTGGTCGTTGTGTGAAATTACGGATGGAGGGGAGATTCTCTCCCCTCCATTCTTTTTGTATCGAGGTACCTTTTAGAACAGTTTCAGGACAGCCTGTGCTGCCTGGGAAGCGAGGCTGAGCGACGTGATGCCCAGGCTCTGGCGGGTCTGCAGCATCAGCAGGTTGGCGCCTTCCTGGTTGGTGTCGGCCAGGGTCAGGTTGTCGGCGCCGGTCTGGAGCGTGTTGACCATGTTGTCGGTGAAGGTCTGACGGGTGGTGACAACGCTCAGGTTGGCGGACAGCGAAGACGACTGGCTGCGCAGGGTGTTGAGTGCATTTTCGAGCTGGGTGGCCGAAGACTGGATGTTGCTGGTGCCGGCGGTTGCGTCCGTATTGCCCCAGTCGAGGTCGCCGCTGACGGCGGTGCCGCCGCTGGTGGCGGAAGCGGTGCTCAGGCCCAGGCCGGTTGCCGTGGCGTCGAAGCCCTTGATCTGCAGGGTGGCGGCGGCGGTGGCGGGGGCGAATTCAACGGTCTGGTTCTGGCCGTTGAGGAAGTTGGTGCCGCGGTAGCCGGAGTCGCTGGCCAACTCGGTGATCTGGGTCATCAGGGTGTTGAAGGTGGTTGCGTAGGTGTTGCGGTCGGTAACGTTGCTGGTTGCCAATGCGGCCTGGGCGACACCCTGGGCGGACTCGATCAGGGAGGTGATGCCGGTGATGCCTGCGTTGGCGGCGGAAACCATCTGCACGGCCTCGCTCATGCCGTCCTTGCGGGACGACAGGTCGGTGGCGCGGGCGGTAGCGGTCTGGGCGGCAAAGAAGTTGGTCGGGTTGTCGAGAGCGGTGTTGACCTGTTTGCCGGTGGACAGCCTGGTCTGGGTCCTGCTGATCAGTTTGGTGGTGTCCTGGAGGGACAGCAGGTTGTTGCGCATGCCGCTGGTGAGGGAAATGTCATTGATTGCCATGGTTACTACTCCTTTCTAGGGTGTGTGCGGTAATTCTTACCGCGTGGTGCGGATTGAATCCGGTTGTTCTGCGTCGTGCCGGTACGGCCTGTTCTTCACCCCCTTTCGCGATAGAATGGGATAACCGGATCGACACCGGAAAAAGGTGGCTTTCGGGCTCCCGGCATCCGTAGAGAACATGAAGTCCCATTGGCATTTTCAGTATCTATCGGCCCTAAATGAGGAGGAAATGTGGCCAAAATAAGGAAACGTGAAACAATCTCGAACAGCGTTGCGATATTCGGGAGGATCGTGAACCAAGGCGCGGGCCGAGCCGCCATTTTTTGCACATTTCGGGATGCCGGCCGTGCGATGGTGCGACATCGTCATGAAGCTAAAATCCCTCCCCGGCAAAGCCGTCTATCTGGTTGGCGCTGGGGTCCATGGTCTTGCCGCTGCTGTCCGTGCCGTTGAAGCTGAAGACGATCCGGGAGGTATCGATGGTTCCCGTCGACGTGCTGTTCTGCCTGATGGAAAAGAAGATCGTTGCCTCCTGGGTGGTCGCGTCGTACATAACCCGGGTGGGCAGGGGCGAGACGACGGTATCCGTGGAGCGATAGGCGCCGTTGTCGTACAGCCCGGTATCCTTGTTGATGGTCGCCCCCCGGGCCTTGGTGATGCTCCAGTTGCTGATGTCCATGACCGAGCCGGCGTCCATCTCGGAGTCGAACAGAAAGGTCACCGAGACCTCTTTGGCGGCGTCCGGCTGAACGAAATCCGTGTCGATGGCCAGAAGCGGCACCGCGCCGAGGGTTGTGTTGAGGGTGCTTTTCGATGTGTCTATGGCGGTGATCTTGGGCTGGCTGACCATGTTTTCGAGATCGGTGGCATAGGTGGTCGCCTCGGTCGTATCCAGATTGGTCAATGCCGTAATCTGGGCTTCCACCTGGTCTTTCTGGCCGTTTTTGTAGTAGGCGTTGCCCAGTTCGTAGATTGCGGCGGCAAAGCCGGATTTAAGTTCAATGGCCTTTTGCAGTACCGGGATGGCGTCGCTTGACTTCCCCTGTTCGTTAAGGCTCAGGCCCAAACCGTAGTAGGCGTTGCCGTCCTCGGGCGACAGCTTGATGGTCGTCCTGAAGTAGGTTTCAGCCTCTTGCGGTTTGCCTTCCTTGGTGAGGAGCTGCCCGAGGGTATAGGGTGCCACGACATTCGAGGGATCGGCGTTCATGGCCGCCTTCAGTTCCTTTTCGGCGGCGTCGTTCTGGTTGTCCTGTATATAGATATTGGCCAGGGCCACGTGAATGTCGTCCTGGGTGTTGTCCAGCTTGAGCGACTGCTTATAGGCGGCAATCGCCTCCTTGTCCTTGCCCAGGGCCGCATAGGCTTTGGCCAGATAGTTATAGGCGGTCTTGTTGTTTCCCGTGCCGTTGTCGGCGTTGTAGGAGATGGCCATCCTGAAGGAGTTGACCGCCTGCTGGTATTTGCCGTTCTGATAGAAGGTCAGGCCGTTGTTCAGCGCCGTATTGGAGGCGCTCTGGCGATTCGTCGTGTCCACCATGGCGGCAAATATGGAGCTGAGGCTGTCAGAACCGATGACCGATGCCATAGCAGAAACTCCTTCCCCTGTGTGTGGTTGTGCGCATTGTTTGCACTGTCGGTTGATTGAGTCGCATTTGTGGCGAATGGCGACACATTTGCTTCTATATCGACTGTAAATGAGGAGGAAATGTGGCTTAAATAAGGAAACGTGGCGTTCCTGGGTGGGGCTGGGGGGCGTGCGGCAAAAAAGGCACCTCCATCAGTCGATGGAAATGCCTTTTTGCCCGTTTTTATGACGTATATTCCACGGGGCATCCGATGCCCGGAGATTCAATGATCCGGTTCGAACGGCACCGGTTCGCAGACGCTGGCGCTGCTATGGGTTTTGGCCCCGCACCGGGAGCAATAGAATGCAGGTTCGCTGCTCAGTTTGGCGCGTTGGCGGCTGTCGGTAACGGCGCATATCTTCGCACTTTTGCTTGCCATGACCTGATCCCCCTTTCGGGACGATTGTCTATCTTACCACGTACCCCTATGATAAACCTTTTTGGGGGGAATGAGCGGCTTTTTAATTCCCGAATTTTGGTACAAAAAAACGGCTTTGCAATCTCTGCAAAGCCGCATATTTATTGGCTGGGGCGCCAGGGATCGAACCTGGGAATGCCGGAATCAAAATCCGGTGCCTTACCGCTTGGCGACGCCCCAATAAAACTATGGCTGGATGAATCGTATCAGATGGTCTCGGCAACGGCGGCAAACCAGCCGGTGCCGTCGGTCAGGACGGTGCGGGCCCGCTCGGCGCTTTCCCGGTCCCCGAAGAGGCCGAAGACCGTCGGGCCGCTGCCGGACATCATGGCCCCTGCCGCACCTTCGCGGAGCATGGCCTCCCTGATCTCGGCAATCACGGGGAAAGCGGGTATGGTTACCGATTCCAGGTCGTTGGAAAGGATCGAGCAGACATCCTCCATACTCCGGAAAAGCTCGGGGAGTTTAGCCAGACCTTCCCGGTTTGTCAACTGTAAACTTCGATAAACCCAGGCCGTGGAAACATGCACGCCGGGGTTGACCAGCAACACCCAGGCGGCCGGCATGGCCGGCATGGGGGTGAGCTGCTCGCCGACGCCCTCCGCCAGGGCCGGTTTCTGGAAGATGAAGAAGGGCACGTCGGCGCCCAAGGTAAGGCCGATTTCCATGAGGCGCTGTTCCGAAAGCCCCAGGCCCAGGAGCTCGTTCATGCCCATGAGCACCGTGGCGGCATCGCTGCTGCCTCCGCCCAGCCCGGCCGCAACCGGGATGTTCTTGGCGATGTCGATGACCGCTCCCTCTCCCGGGTCCGCCAGGTCGAGCAGGGCCTTGGCCGCCTTCCAGGCGATGTTGCCCGGGCCGTCGGGTACGCCGTTCTTGCCGCAGGTTACGAGGATGCCGGGAGTCCCGGTCAGGGTAATGGTGATGGCATCGCACAGGTTGACCCGCTGCATGACCATGCGCAGATCGTGGTAGCCATCGGGACGGCGCCGGATCACGTCCAGGCGGTAGTTGACCTTGGCTGGGGCTTGTAACGTCAGGCTCTTCACACGCACTCCATGGTTGCGGGGCGTACCCCGCGGTTATGCCGGTTGAAAATCGGGAATATTTACTTAACGCAAGAGCCCCCTAAAGGCAAGCCCAAAGTGGCGTGCGGCACGCTTTCGTCCGCCTATTTGATACAGACCCGCCGGACCTCGTGGATATCGGTCAACCCCTGCAGCACCTTGATGATGCCGTCCTGCTTGAGGCTGGACATGCCGTCCAGCACCCCTTGCTCGCAAACGGACTCCGTATGGGCCCGGCGCTTGATCAGGCCCTTCAGCGCGGGGGTGCAATCCAGTACCTCGTGGATGCCGAGTCTGCCGCGATACCCGCTATGGCCGCACCGCTCGCATCCCACGGCCCGGTAAAGGGACAGCCCCTCCCGCTTCAAACCGGCCAAGGCGAAATCCTCTTCGCCGTACTCGGCGATGAGCTCATCGACTTCCGATTCCAGGGGGCGATAGTTCTCCCGGCAATCGGGGCAGAGCCGGCGGGCCAGGCGCTGGGCCAGGACGCAGAGCAGGGAGTCGGAGAAACTGTAGGGGTCGAGTCCCATCTCCAGGAGCCGGGTGACCGTCTCGGGCGCTGAATTGGTGTGCAGGGTGGAAAAGACCAGGTGGCCGGTCAGGGATGCCTCCACGGCTATGCCGGCCGTTTCCTCGTCGCGCATCTCGCCGACCATGATCACATCCGGGTCGAGCCGCAGGAAGGAGCGCAGGGCCGTGGCAAAGGTGAAGCCGATGCGCGGGTTGACCTGCACCTGGCGCAGGCCGGCCTGGGTGATCTCCACCGGATCTTCGGCCGTCCAGATCTTGCGGGTCGGCTGGTTGATCGTGGCCAGGGCCGAATGCAGGGTGGTGGTCTTGCCCGAGCCGGTGGGACCTACGACCAGCACCAGGCCGTGGGGGGTCTTGAGCGCCTCCTCGAAGACACGCCGGTTGCGCTCGGTCAATCCCAGGTTGTCGAAGCTGATCGGCTCGCCGCTGGAGAGGACGCGGATGACGATGTCCTCCAGCCCGCCGACGGTCGGCATGGTGGCCACGCGCAACTCGATGTCCAACGGCCCGAACTTCTTGAATTCGATCTTGCCGTCCTGGGGCTTGCGACGTTCGGCGATATCCAGGTCCGCCATGATCTTGATGCGGGAGGGGAGGGCGAACTTGTATTTGTAGGGGATCTTCTGGTAGACGGCGCACTGGCCGTCGACGCGGGTGCGCACCACCACGTCCTTCTTGCCGGGATAGGGTTCGATGTGGATGTCGGAGGATTTGCTGGCGTAGGCGTCGTAGATGATCTTGTTGACCAGCTTGACGATGACGCTGTCCTTCTCGGTGACTTTTCGGGTTTCCTCCTCGATGTCCGGTTCGTCGCCGAGGGCGGTCTTGCTGAGCAGATCGACGATGCTGTCCGGCAGGATGTCCAGGTTTACCTCGTCGCTGGCACTGGTGGCAACAGCATTGCCGGTTATGTTGTAAAGATGGCGATGGGCCGCGCGGATATCGCTTTCGGTGGCGATGACGGCGATGATCCGCAGGCGGATGCTGTCCTCCAGTTCCCTGATGTCGATCTGCCGGAGGGGGGTGTCCATGGCCAGTGTCAGGGTGTTGCCGATCTTGGAGATGGGGGCGATGCGGTGTTTCTGGGCATAAACGACGCTGATGTACTGGGAGAGGACCAGATCCAGATCCTGGCAGTTGATGGAGACATAGGGCAGGTCGTACTGCAGCGCCACCGCCTGGGCAAGCTGCTCCTCGTCCGCATAGCGCAGCTTGATCAGCGCCTTTTCCAGGGAGATGTCGTACTGCCGGGCTATCTCGCGGGCGTGCCGCATCTTCTGCTGATCCACCCGGCCGTCTCTGATGAGGATTTCGGCCAGTTCCAGGCGCTTGTTTTTCTGGTCGAGCACGAAGCGCAGATCGCTTTCCCGGATAAAGCCGAGTTTGCAGAGCAGTTGGCCGATGGTCTGGTCCGGAATGTTTTTCTGCAGTTCCAGCGCCTGCTGCAACTGTTCCTGGGTGATCAGCTCCTGCTCGATCAGTATCTCGCCGACTTTTTTTACGATCATGGGTGCTGGCGCCTCTATCGTGTTGGGATGTCGAAGCCGTGCTCCAGAAGAAGGGAGCGCACGACCCGGTCAACGGCGAGATCGGTGAGAAACAGGCTGCCGCCGGGCAGGGATGGGTCGTCCAGCCAGAACCCCGACATCTGCACCGAGTAGGGGAGCCCTTCCTCGCGGATCAGGTCATGCCGGTCGTAGCTGCCCCGGATCTTCATCCCGGCAAGGATCTTCTCCGTGCTCCTGCGGAAGTCGTCCTGCCGGTCCAGGGTGATGACGCGGTATCCCTTGGCCTCCAGGAGACGGAAAAGGGTGTAGGTGACCGCATCGCCGTCAAAACGGTTGATCACATACCTCTGGCCGCCGCGGACGAACGACCTGTCGGCCCTGACGGACAGCGAGATGCCGCTGTTGTCCGCCCCGAATACGTCCAGGC
Organism: Geobacter sp. FeAm09; assembly: GCF_008330225.1. Classification (NCBI taxonomy): domain Bacteria; kingdom Pseudomonadati; phylum Thermodesulfobacteriota; class Desulfuromonadia; order Geobacterales; family Geobacteraceae; genus Geobacter; species Geobacter sp. FeAm09. The sequence goes on from NZ_CP042466.1 coordinate 1,596,207, forward strand.
TGCGGTCCCGCTCGGGCGCCACCGCCAGCGCCGCCAGGACGGCATCCACCAGCTCCGGCTGGGGCAAACCGCCCACCTGTCTGATGATGCGCGCCGGCCGCACAATGAGGGGGCGGGGCGCGGCAAAGGGCTCGAAGACCGTAAAGCCCTCGCTCCTGAGGAGCCCCCGCACGGCGGGCGACAAGGGCTGCCGTGCGTTGTTCAGCAGAACCGCATCCTGGTTGACCAGGCTGTCGGCAGTCTTTTCGATCTTGAAATCCGAGTGGACGGTCAGTTTCGGGTCGGCGCCGAACTCCAGGTCGAAGTTCTCCTCCACCGAGTAAAAGCCGCCCGCTTCAAGCATGGCGGCCCAAAGCTGCCCGGCGTTCGCCGGCGTTTCCGAGACGATCCTGACCGATGGCTCCTTTTCCTCTATCAGCGTCCTGATCAAAGGCGGGATGCCGTTGGTACGGTCAACCACGATCCGGCCGCCGTCCATGGCGGCAAACATGGGGTAGCGCTGGGGATCGAGGGTCAGGGTGAAGTGGGGGGAATGGAGCGTGAGCGGCTTGGCCAGGTCGCTTTGGGGGGGTACGATCCTGTCCCATGCACCCTTGATCCGCCGCAGGGTTTCCTCCTCGTCGCGTGCCGCCGGAGATGGCATCGGCAGGCTAAAGGTCTTCCCCGCCACCGGCAGGGCAGGTGCGCCGGGCCCGCGGTCCGCCCCTGTCGCGCCCGAATCTTTCGCCGTGCTGCCCACAGCGGGAATCTCGATGCGCTGGCCGACCTTCAGGCGCCTGATGTCGCCGATGTTGTTCCTGCGGCAGATCTCGCCGATCAGCGCCTCGGCCTGGTTGACGGTGACGCCGAAACTGCGCACCAGGATCTTGTGCAGGTTGTCGCCGGCCTTGATGACGTAGGTCGTGCCGTTGTGCGGCACGTGCCCGCCTCCGGGACGAGGGCGATGACGGGCGGCGTGCTTGCCGGTCCTGCCTGCCTCCTTGGGTGCCGACGCCTCCTCAAGGGCTTTGGGACTCAGCTCGAAACGGGGATCCATGGCGGCATGCAGCAGGTGCGCGGGCGCCGAAGCGGCAATGGCGAACAGGAAAACCAGGGTGCTGCGAGTACAGGTACATGAGAACATTGCATCTCCATGGTCGGCCCGAATAAGGCGCCCTTTACGGGGCGGGGCCGATAAAATAATATTCCCGCACAGTGATGAAAAAGGTCCGCAACCGGTGCTTCCGGCGGCTAGTTCAGCGATACGACGATGGCGTTCAGTTTCGCGCCTCTCCGGTAGAGCAGCAGGTCGGCCCCGCCGTCCGCCTGGCCGCGCTCGACCTCGTACCCGGCGACACGCTCACGGGAGGTCACCCGGTAGGTGCCGCTGCCGGCCAGTTCCGTCAGCACCGTCTTCAACAATGCCTCGTCGAGGCGCGGCGCTTTGACCGCCAGGACCTGGACCGCCTTGATGCGGTCCTTTTCCCGGAATATCCGGCATTCGTAATGCGGTCCCGCATAGCGTTCCCACCCCGGATGCCGGGCGGCATACCGGCTGTCGCGGCCATGGGCCGGGACGAACGCCGGCAGCGGCGCAGCAGCCGGGCCGGCCGGGGAAGGGCGCGCGCTGGAAATCGCCGTCTGGGCGCCCGCCGGGCCAGGGGCCGGTTTGGGCTGCCCCGCGGAAGCAGGGGGGGAAGGGGGGCGCACAACAGCCAGGACCCCCGGATTCGGCCGCAGCAGATACCATGCTCCGGCAACGACACACGCCATGACGGCCAGGGCGATGCCTGCCCAGCGTTTCCGCCGTCTGCCCGGCAATTCGAAGCCCTCGATGAAAGGGGCGATATCGTTCCGGCTCTCCTCATCGGCCATCGCGGGCGTCGCGATGCGAAAGTCGCCCGGCGTCGATGCGGCGGAAGGCGCCAGGGCCGTGTGCGCCGGACGGTTGCCGCTTCGGGCCGTCTTGGGTACGGAAGGAGGGTGGGGCGGCCGGACCGCGGCAGGCGGCGGTGCTGGGGTCGGTGGCCCACCGGCAGCGGATAGTGCCGCGGGCATGTCCGGAGCGAGGGGGGCATGGCCGGCTGCCAGGTTGGCCGCCGTCTCGGGGACGGCCAAACGCCGGGACGATGCCGCCTTGGTGCGGGGGGGCGGGCTGGGCGCCTCCCGGACCGGGACAGCGCTCGCCACGGGGACGTCGCTTTCCTGTCCCGAGTCCCGGGCCCCGGGCATGGTGTTCATGAACTCGTCCAGCGACGTTACCAGCACGAACGGATCATCTGCTGGAGCCGCTGATTCGCGGGGAGGGGCCGGCGCGGCGCCGGCCGGTTCCCGGGGGTGGTCCTGTTGCGCGTGGAGTGGGCGGCAGATCTGCTCCCATTGGGGGCCGAGGATCGATTGGAGGGCAGCGGCTAAGGCTTCGGCCAGTTTCGGCTCGGGCAGGGTCAGGTCGAGCAGATGTTCGAAGAGCCCCGTGACCTGCCGGGCGCCGCCATCGCTTTCGTGCATCAGGATAAAGGCGGGCGCTCCGTTCCTGAGCAGCATCTGGATGTGCCGGGCAATCTCCTCGGCGTTGATGCCGGATATCCGGTTCTGGATACAGACGACCGTCGGGCGTTTTACGAAAATATCCTGCAGCGCCTGATCGATGTCGGCCACCACATCGATCGTGACCTTGATGGCCGCGTGGAGGTACTGCTTGATGTATTCCGTCTTGGGACTGTTGGAGATGATGACGAGGCTGACCATTGGTGACCTTTTCGACATGATTGGTCTTGTTTTATCGCATGACGGCTCGGGGCTTGTCAATCTACCATAACTAACACGACTTAAGGTGAAAGAAAATAGTCGTTTTTTGGTAAAAGCCACTCTCCTGCCGCCGGACATGGCCAGGCCGCCAGCGGCAGGCGGGAAGATGGCGGCAGTTTTTCCTTCGTCTCGGAAAAGTGGGCTTGCGCGGCGAGGTTCCGCCATACTATACTGAATGCCGCTCCTGGCGACAGGGGCGAGATTTTGTTCAACAGGAGATGTGACCGTGAATCCGAGATTTCCCGCCGAATGGGAGGCGCAGGACGGCGTCCTGCTGGCCTGGCCCCACGAAGGCACCGATTGGGCCTACATGCTGGACGATGTCCGCCCGGTCTTTGCCGATATTATCCGCCGGATCACCCGGTTCGAACGGGTGGTGTTGACCGCGCCCAACGCCGCCTCGGCCCGGGAGTACCTGGCTGCCGCCGGCATCGGCCTGGAGCGGGTCGTTATCTGCGAGATGCCCAACAACGATACCTGGGCGCGGGACTTTGGCCCCATCACGGTGATCTTCAACGGCCAGCCGGTGCTGCTGGACTTCGGCTTCAACGGCTGGGGGCTCAAGTTCGCCGCCAACCATGACAATCTGATTTCCAAACGGCTCAAGGAACAAGGCGCGCTGGTGCCCAACCTCAAGACCGTCGGCCTGGTCCTGGAGGGAGGCAGCGTGGAGAGCGACGGCCTCGGCACCATCCTGACCACCGCGGAGTGCCTGCTTTCGCCCAACCGCAACCCCCAGTTGGACAAGGGGGAGGTCGAACTGGCCCTGGCTTCTCTCTTGGGGGCCGGGCGCGTGCTCTGGCTCAACCACGGTTTCCTGGCCGGGGACGACACCGACTCCCATATCGACACCCTGGCGCGTATCTGCCCGGACAATACCATCGTCTATACGGCCTGCGACGACCCCCGGGACGAACATTACCCGGAACTGAAGCTGATGGAGGAGGAATTGAAGGCCTTCCGGGCGCCGGACGGCTCCCCCTACCGGCTGCTCCCGCTTCCCTGGCCCAGGGCCCGTTTCGATGAGCAGGCCCACCGCCTGCCGGCCACCTATGCCAATTTTCTGGTGATCAACGGCGCCGTGCTGGTACCCACCTACCGGGACCCGGAGAAGGACGGCCCGGCCATGGCGTGCATCGGCCAGGCATTTCCCGGCCGGGAGATCATCGGCATCGACTGCCTGCCGCTCCTGGAGCAGCACGGCTCGCTGCACTGCGTGACCATGCAGTTGCCCCAGGGGGTGCTGCCATGACGCGCCTCCTCACGGCGGCATTGATCCAGCAGCGGTGCGGCAACGATAAAAAGGCGAACCTGGACGGAACGTGCGCCATGATCAGGCGTGCCGCGGCCGACGGAGCTGCGCTGGTGGTCCTGCAGGAGCTGCATGCCGGCCCCTACTTCTGCCAGGTGGAGGACCCGGCCCTGTTCGACATGGCCGAGCCGCTTCCCGGCCCCGCCAGCCGCGCCATTGCCGAGCTGGCCGGCGAACTGGGGGTGGTCGTCGTGGCCTCGCTCTTCGAACGCCGCGCCCCCGGCCTGTACCACAACACCGCCGTGGTCTTCGAAAAGGACGGTTCCACGGCCGGCATCTACCGCAAGATGCACATCCCCGACGATCCCGGCTTTTACGAGAAGTTCTACTTCACCCCCGGCGATCTGGGGTTCAACCCGGTCAAGACCTCGGTCGGCACCCTCGGGGTCCTGGTCTGCTGGGACCAGTGGTATCCCGAGGCGGCCCGTCTCATGGCCCTGGCCGGGGCCGATCTTTTGATCTACCCCACCGCCATCGGCTGGGACCCGGCCGACAGCGCGGCGGAAAAGGAGCGCCAGCGCGATGCCTGGATTACCGTCCAGCGCGGCCATGCCGTGGCCAACGGTCTGCCGCTTCTGGCCGTCAACCGGGTCGGCTTCGAGCCGTCCCCCCTTCATCCGGAAACCGGTATTCAATTCTGGGGGAGCAGTTTTGCGGCCGGACCACAGGGGGAGTTGCTGGTGGAGGCCTCGCGGGAGAACGAGGAGATTCTCCTGGTGGATGTGGATATGGAGCGGAGCGAAACCGTGCGGCGCATCTGGCCGTTTCTCCGCGACCGGCGTATCGACGCCTACGGGGACCTGGTGAAGCGTTACCGGGATTGATGTGGCAGATCCAAATTTAAGTCAACATCTGCCACGGAGACACAGAGGTACAGAGGTACAGAGGTACAGAGAGAAAAACGCAGTATCTATTTGGGGAAAACAACATCTGAATCCGTTGTTTATTTAGTTTTGCTCCCGCTTTTCTCCGTGTCTCTGCGTCTCTGTGGCAGACGTTTTCAGGGTGGTTAGTTGTGCCGAGCAAACGTCAGAGGCCCCAAAAGGCGAAATCCTTTGGGGCCTCTGACGTTTCATTCCGGTGTGGTGCGGATAGCCCGGCTATCCCTTCAAGCCGGTCTCCCGGGCCAACTCCCGCCAGGCCGGCAGGCTCCGTTCGATCATGGCCATGTCCACGCAGTAGGCGATCCTGAAAAAGCCGGGCGCCCCGAAGCCGCTTCCCGGCACCAGGAGGATGCGGTGCTTCTGGGCCAGCTTGATGAACGCCACGTCGTCGGCCAGGGGGGAGGCGGGGAAAAGGTAAAAGGCGCCGTCCGGCTTGACCAGCTTGAACCCCATGGCGGTCAGTTCCCGTACCAGAAGATCGCGTTTCGCCCGGTACGGTTCGATGTCCACCGACTCGTCCTGCAGGTTGGTCACCAGCCGCTGCATGAGGGCCGGCGCGTTGACGAAGCCCAGGACCCGGTTGCAGTAGATGGCGCCCCCCATGAACTGCATGGCGGTGGGCATGCGCGGGTTGATCGCCAGGTACCCGATCCGCTCGCCCGGCAGGGCCAGGTCCTTGCTGTGCGAGGTGACGATGACCGCATTCTCTATCAGCGGAAAGATGTTGGGGACATGCTTGCCGTCATAGGCGATGCGGGCGTAGGGCTCGTCGGAGATGACGTAGATGTGGCGGCTGGTCTTCTGCTGCGTCCTGTCCAGGAGGTCGCCGAGCTTGCGCAGGCTTTCCGCCGGGTAGATCACCCCGGTGGGGTTGTTGGGGGAGCAGATGATGATGGCCCGCGTCTTCGGCGTGAGCGCTTTCTCAATGGCGTCCACGTCAAGCTGGAAGGTGTCGCGGTCGGTCCAGACCGGCACCGGAATGCCGCCGTGGTTGTCGATGTACGAGATGTATTCCACAAAATAGGGGGCCAGGACGATGACCTCGTCCCCCGGATTGAGGATGGTCTTGAGCACCACATTGAGTGCGCCCCCCGCCCCGCAGGTCATGACCACGTGCTCGAAGGTGACCGGCAGCCCGGAATCCCGGGCCAGTTTTGCCGCCACGGCGGCCCGGGTCTCGGGGTAGCCCGCGTTGTTCATGTAACTGTGCATGCCGGGCAGGGGATGCTGGGCCAGGGCCAGAAGCTCCCGGTAAAAGGCCTCGGGCGGCTCCACATCCGGGTTCCCCAGGGTGAAGTCGTAGACGTTCTCGGCACCGAATTCCTGGCGCAGGGCCTCTCCCTCCTCGAACATCTTGCGAATCCAGGATGACCGCGAGATGAATCCTGCAATTTTGGTGGCGATGGCCATGGCTGTTCCCTCCCCGGTGCCGTTTCTGATAAGATGATCTCATCATTATTACTACAACCGTTCCGGAGAACTCAATGGAAATTCCATCCTACCCCGACTCGCGGCCCCTGGACCTTGCCGATAAGTCATTGCTGGATGGGCGCTTTTCCGTTCTTCAACCGCGCATCTCCGAGTTGACCTTTGCCGGCCTGTACCTGTTTCGCGCCGCCCACGACTATCGGCTGGCCATGGTGGGGGATGCGTTGCTGGTTCTGGGGCGCGGGTATTCGGGGGAACGTTACTGTCTCCCCCCCGTGGGAGGTGCGGTGGAAGCGGCGCTGGATGCGGTGTGGAACGACGGGCTGGAACTCTACGGCGCCGACGAGACGCTTGCGGCACAGTGCCTGAAGCGGGGAGGGGTGACCGCGGCCGAAGATCGGGATTCCTTCGACTATCTCTATCTGCGGGAGGAACTGGCTACCCTGCCGGGCCACCGTTTTCACAAAAAAAAGAACCGTATCAGCTATTTTGCCGCCCGCCACGAATACCGGGTGGCGCTCTTCTCGGAACAGCACCGGGCAGGGTGCCACAGGCTGCTGGAGGTGTGGCGGGGGGTGAACGACGACGGGGGCGCGGCCACTGCTCTCGGCGGGGAATTGGCGGCGGCGGCAGAGGCCCTTGAAATGGCGGAGCGGTTGGGCCTGGAGGGGGTGGTCGTGACGGTTGCCGGCGAGGTCACGGCCTTCAGCCTGGGGGAACGGCTCAACGCCGGGACCGCGGTCTGCCATTTCGAAAAGGCCGACCCCTTCATGGAGGGGGCGGCGCAGCTCGTCAACCGGGAATTCAGCCGGCTTCTTTTCACGGAGTGCCGTTTTGTGAATCGGGAGCAGGACCTGGGGGATGGGGGCTTGCGCAACGCCAAACTTTCCTACCACCCGGCCGAGTTGATCAAAAAGTTCCGCATTCGCCGGACACCACAAATGAATGCCTGAATCCGTGCGGACCCGCGGGTTCGGGTGAAAGAATTAATTCATGTCCTGCCCATGGCAATCGGTTTTCTGATAAATAGTTTGCAATCGCTGGAAAAATATTGTACATAACCTGTTCTTTTAAAGGCGGCATCCGTGCCGTATCTCCTTGCTCCGGGCAGGACCGGGGCTTGAAAACCGTGAGGAGGAAACATCACATGAGGAAGTATGAAACGATTTTCATCCTCCAGCCGGAACTTGGCGAAGACGAGATCAAAAGCATCAGCGCCAAGGTTCAGGAAGTCATTTCGTCGTACAATGGCGAGTGCTTCAGGCTGGACGACTGGGGTGTCAGGAAGCTGGCATACCCCATCAGGAAGTTTGCCAGGGGGCGCTACTATTATCTGCGCTTTGATGGTGGGGCTGAGCTGATCGCCGAGTTGGAACGGCGTCTCAGGCTGAACGAGAAGGTGCTCCGGTACCAGAGCGTCAACATTACCGGGGAACCCGAAAAGGCTGTCGAGAAGAAGGCTCCCGCGGTCGAGGCGGAAGCGGTGGAGGCTGTTGAAGAGGCAGCCGGTACCGTTGAAGCGGCAAACGAATAATTTCCTGGAGGATATACTATCATGAGCGACGAAAGACCCAGCACCCCCTATCAACGTCCGGCAGGCGGCCCCGGCCAGCGTCCGGCAGGCGGCCCCGGCGGCCCCCGCAAGCGTCGTCCGTTTCAGCGCAGGAAGGTATGCCGTTTTTGCGCCGAGAAGAACCTGACCATTGATTACAAAGAGCCCCGTACCCTGCGCTACTTCATCTCGGAGCGCGGCAAGATCGTTCCCCGCCGTATTTCCGGCAACTGCGCGAAACACCAGCGGGAAATCACCGAGGCCATCAAGCGCGCCCGCAATCTGGCGCTTTTGCCGATCGCTTCGAACCACTCGCTGTCCTAGGGGCGGAATGAACCCGAACGCTCCGGCCGGCTCCGTCATGGCACGGCTTCTTGCAGTTATCCTGGGCACCGCAGCAACGTTCGCGTTGTTTGCGGTGTCCTTCGTACTGCCGCCGCTCGGTTTTTTTACGGGGCTTCTGGCCCCTTTTCCGGTGGTGTACTACCGGCTGCGTCAGGGACGCGGCCCGGCTTTTGCCATCCTTGCGCTGGCTGGCGCCGCTTTGACGGCGGCGGTCAGCCCCAACGCGGGCGCCATCTATCTGCTGCAGTGCGGAGTTATCGCCCTGTTGCTGCCGGAACTGCTGCTGCGGGGGCATAGCGCGGCCCGGACCATCGCCTGGACCACGGGTGTGAGTGCGGCCGTCGTGGCTGTCGTCACCGGTATCCTTGCGCTGGTCAGCAATCAGGATCTGCAGCAGGCCCTTTCCGGGGAGATTTCCACAAGCATCTCCCGGGCGCTCGCCCTGTACGAGAAGAGCGGCGTCAAAGGCGAGGAACTGTCCATGGTCAAGAAGTCCATGGACATGGCCGCCGCGCTGCTCATCAGGATTTATCCATCGTTGGTGACCATCCTGCTCGGGATTATGGCGGGATGCAATCTGGCACTCATACGCCGTCCGGCATTCCTGATGGGATACCGGTTCAACCTGGGCAATTTCAAGGATCTCCGGCTGCCGGAGCCCTTGGTCTGGCTTCTGATTGCCGCCGGGTTCGCCATGCTGGTGCCCAATGAGTTCGTCACGATACCGGCTCTCAACGTGCTGGTCGTGACGGCAACGCTTTACTTTTTGCAGGGGCTGGCGGTTATTCAGACCATCATTGCCCGCCAGGCCTTCTACAGCGTCATACGCCTGTTTTTCTGGGTGATGCTGCTGGTACAACCGTATCTCGCGGCCATTGTTGCCGTTCTTGGCATATTTGATCTGTGGGGAGACTTCCGTACCCCCAAAAAACAGGAAAACCTGTAATAATCAGGCTCGAAAGGAGAGAAGCATGAAGGTCATTCTGAAGGAAAACATCGAAACCCTCGGCCACATCGGCGACATCGTCAAGGTTGCGCCCGGCTATGCCCGCAACTATCTGGTCCCCAAAGGGTTTGCCATCGAGGCGACCGAGAAGAACGCCAAGGCGCTGGAACACGCCAAACGCCAGTTGGCCTACAAGAAGAACAAATCCCTGGAGGCCGCCCGCGCCCTGGCCGCCAAACTGGAAGGGGTTGCCATCGAGCTGGTCCACCAGGCCGGCGAAGAAGGGAAACTCTTCGGTTCCGTCACCAACATGGAGATCGCCGCATTCCTCACCGAAAAAGGCTTTGACATCGACCGCAAGAAGATCGTTCTCGCCGAACCGATCAAGCAGGTGGGCGAGGTCAGCGTCCCGGTCAAGATCCACCCCGAAGTTGTGGCAAACCTCAAGGTGACCGTCACGGCCGCCTGATCGCCGGATTCATAGCAGAACAGCAAAAGCCCGCCGGGGATTCTTTCCGGTGGGCTTTTTTTTTTGTGATAAAAATATCAGAATCTGCCACAGAGACACAGAGGTTCACAGAGAAAGGCGTAACACTTCAGGGGAGATTTGAATCCGATTTTCAGCGCCTGCCGTAATCTCTTGGTTTTCTTCGTGTCTCTGTGTCTCTGTGGTAGATGTGTTTTTTACTCTTTACCGCCGGCTTATCTCCAGGAAGTTCTCCAAAAGCTTCATCCCCCCTTCGGTCAGGATCGATTCGGGATGGAACTGCACGCCCCACAGGGGGAGGGTCCGGTGCCGCATCCCCATGATCTCCCCGTTCTCGACCCATGCCGTGACCTCCAGGCACTCCGGCAGACTGCTCCGTTCCACCACCAGGGAATGGTAGCGGGTGGCCTGGAAAGGGTTCGGCAGCCCGGCAAAGATCTCCCGGCCGTCGTGGCTGATGGGCGAGGTCTTGCCGTGCATCAGGGATACGCTCCGGATCACGTTTCCCCCGAACGCCTCCCCGATGGCCTGGTGGCCGAGGCAGACGCCCAGGATCGGAATCCGGCCGGCGAAATGTTTGATCGCCTGGACCGATATGCCCGCTTCGCCGGGGGAGCAGGGGCCGGGGGAGATCACGAGACGTTCCGGCTGGAGGGCCTCGATCTCTTCCACGGTGATCTTGTCGTTGCGGTAGACGCGCACGTCTTCGCCCAGTTGGCCGAAATATTGGACGATATTGAAGGTAAAGGAATCGTAGTTGTCGATCATCAGCAGCATGTTATTCAAGCCCTTTCTCGGCGATTTCCAGCGCCCTCCGGGCGGCCATGGCCTTGTTGACGGTTTCCTGCCACTCGGCAGCCGGGTCGGAATCGGCCACGACGCCGCCCCCGGCCTGGATGTGCACCATGCCGTCCTTGATTACCAGGGTGCGGATGGTGATGGCCAGGTCCATGTTGCCGGAAAAGGAGAAATAGCCCACGGCGCCGCCGTAGATCTCCCGGCGCACCGGTTCCAGTTCGTCGATGATCTCCATGGCCCTGATCTTGGGCGCACCGGAGAGGGTGCCGGCCGGAAACGCGGCCCGCACGACGTCGAAGGCGTCATGGCCGCCGCCCAGGCGCCCCTGCACGTTGGAGACGATGTGCATGACGTGGGAGTAGCGTTCGATGACCATCAGTTCCGACACCGAGACCGTCCCCGTGGCGCAGACGCGCCCCAGGTCGTTGCGCCCCAGGTCCACCAGCATGACATGTTCGGCCCGTTCCTTGGGGTCGGCCAAGAGCTCCTCGGCCAGGCGGTCGTCCTCCTGGGGCGTGGCGCCCCGGGGGCGCGTGCCGGCGATGGGGCGGAGCTCGACCCGGTCCCCCTCCTTGCGCACCATGACCTCGGGCGAGGCACCGGCGATGACCGTGCCGTCCAGTTTCAGGAAGAACATATAGGGGGAGGGGTTGAGGGTGCGCAGTACGCGGTACACGTCGAACGGGTCGGCCGAGAGTCGCCCGCTGAAACGCTGGGAGGGGACGACCTGGATGATGTCCCCGGCCCGGACATACTCCTTGGCCTTTTCCACGGCCGCCTCGTACGCCTCCCGGGTGACGTTGGAGTGCAGTTCGACCGGTCCGCCGGAGGGGGTGGCCGTGGCCGGCGGCAGCGGGGCGCGCAGCCGGCGGATGATGGCTTCTATCTTCTCCGTTGCCTGCCGGTAGGCCTCTTCCGGGGTGATGACGCCATCCAGGTGGGCATTGGAAACCACCTTGATCTTCTGGGTCATGGTATCGAAGATGACGATGGTGTCGGTCACCAGAAAATAGGCTTCGTAGGCGTCCAGCACGGCCGGTTTTTCCGTGGGCAGATGCTCGAAGTGACGCACCATGTCGTACCCCAGGTAGCCGACCGCGCCGCCGAAGAAACGGGGCAGTCCCTCCACCTCCACCGGGGTGAAGCGGGCTAGCAGGGTACGGATGGCGCCGAGCGGATCGTCGGTGGTTACGGCGGTCGTGACGTTGTTCTCGATGATCTCGACGGTATGCCCTTTCGAGCGGATGATGCACGAGGGACTGGAGCCGAGAAAGGAATAGCGGCCCCACTTCTCGCCCCCTTCGATACTTTCGAGCAGAAAGGAGAAACGCCCGTCGTCGAGCTTTTTAAAGGCAGTGACCGGCGTATCCATATCGGCCATGATTTCCCGGTAGACCGGGATCAGGTTGCCTTTTCGGGACAGGGTGCGAAAGGTGTCGATGGGGGGAAAAAACATGTGCATGGCTCCGAAAATGTATCAGGATGATGGGAAAAGCTAGCACAGACCGTTGGGGGGAGTCAAGTTCAGCGGGGTTTGCCCGGCCTCGGGTTTGTTTTTAAACACTTCCCTTCATGGATTTTCATTGTTATACTGCCGAAAAAATTACCTCAAAGGGCCCGGATATGAAACAGACCAACATACTGCTGGAGAGCGACACCAACGAGCTTGAGATCGTCGAGTTCAGGATCGACGAGATGGATGCCCACAATAATCTCGTACCCTGCCACTACGGCGTCAACGTCGCCAAGGTCCGGGAGATCATCCGCCTGCCCCAGATGTCGCGGGTCGTCAATGCCAAACCGGGCGTGGAGGGGATGATCAAGCTGCGGGACAAGGTCATCACCGTCATCAACCTCGCCAAGGTGCTCGGCAAGGATACGGGCGACCTGGTGGCGGACCGGGTGGTGGTCCTCGAGTTCAACAACCTGATGGTCGGGGTCCTGGTTCACTCCGTTTCCCGCATCTACCGGATCTCATGGAAAAATGTCGAGCCGCCGGCCCACTCGGTGCACAGCGATCAGGTCACCGGCCTGGTGAAGATGGACGACCGCATCATCCTGGTGCTGGATTTCGAGAAGATCGTGGGAGAGCTCTGCTCGGAGAGCGCCTTGCGGCCGCTTTCCGAAAGCGCCCTGCTGCCATCCGAAGGTGACGCTACGGACCGCTCCCAAAAAACCATTCTGGTGGCCGACGACTCCCTGTTCATCCGCAATACCCTGTGCCAGGCCCTGCGCTCGGCCGGCTATGTCGTGACCGAAGCGGAAAACGGGGCCGAGGCCTGGGACATCATTCAGGAGAGGCTCACCTGGTGCGGCCAGGACGGCAGCCCCTTCAGATCCCACATCAGCATGATGATCACCGATGTGGAGATGCCGCAGATGGACGGCCTGCACCTCACCTCGCGCGTGCGCAAGGAAGAGACGCTGAAGGACCTGCCGGTCGTGATCTTCTCGTCCCTTGCCTCCGAGGACAACAAGCGCAAGTGGATCGGGCTGGGGGCCAATCATATCCTGACCAAGCCCGACCTGCCCAACCTCGTCAGGGTGGCGGACGAGTTGACCCGGTAGCGTTCGCCGGGCCCTGCTTCCACCACGCTGGTTTCCTGCTCACGCTCCGCTCCGTGCGCACCGCCCTGTCCCGACTCCGGGCAGGGCGGCCGCGGGGCTTCCCCCCCCTTTCGGGCCAAGGCCCGTGCCCCGGCGGAAACGCCATCCTTCCGGCGACACTTTTTCCCGGTACCGGCGGATTGCTCCGTTTTTTTGTTGCCACACGTTTTTTTGGGCGGTAATTTTGCATTGTTCCGCAGCAGGAGGGAATCCCCATGACCGATACGCAAAAAAACCAGAAAAACGGCAAGGCGCCCCTTGTTCTGTTTGTCGATGATAACGCCGACTTCCTGGAAGAGATCCGTTTCGTGCTCCTTTCCAACTCCATCTGCGAAATGGTGACGCTCACCGACAGCAGCCAGGTGCTGGCGGAGCTGGAAAAGGGCATCTACTCGGCCGTGTTTCTCGACTGGATCATGCCGGGGGTTTCGGGTGCCGACCTGCTGCCGGTCATCGCCCAGAAGTACCCGGCCCTTCCGGTCATCATCATGACCGGGGTCAGCGATGTGGATACGGTGGTGAACTGCATGAAGCAGGGGGCCATGGACTACATCACCAAGCCCCTGGATTCGTCCCGGCTCATCTCCAGTATCAACAACGCCTTCAAGATCCTCGAACTCTCGAACCAGAACCAGCAGCTCCAGAACTATCTCCTGGGCGATCCCCTGGCCCAGCCCGATGCCTTCAAGGATCTCCTGACCCGCAGCGACAAGATGCTGTCCATTTTCAAGCTGGTGGAGACCATCGCCCCATCCCGCTACCCGGTGCTCATCACCGGCGAAACCGGGGTCGGCAAGGAGTTGATCGCCCGGGCCATCCACAAGGCCAGCGGCCTGCAGGGCAGTTTCACCCCCCTGAACGTGGCCGGGCTCGACGCCCATATGTTCGAGGATACACTCTTCGGCCACAAACGGGGCGCGTTCACCGGCGCCAACGAGCTTCGCCAGGGGTTGATCGCCAAGGCCCAGGGGGGAACCCTGTTCCTCGACGAGATCGGCGATCTGGCTCCCGAATCCCAGATCAAGCTGCTGCGGCTCCTGCAGGAGAACGAGTACTACCGCCTCGGCTCGGATGTCCTCCTGAAAAGCGACACCCGGATCATCGTCGCCTCCAACCGGGATTTCAAGAAGCTGGTCGCCGAGGGACAGTTCAGGGAAGATCTCTACCACCGGATCTGCTACCACAAACTGCACATCCCCCCCCTGCGGGAACGGCGCGAGGATATCCTGCCCCTGGTCAACCATTATATCAACGTGGCGGCCAAGGCCATGGGCAAGAGGGCTCCCAGGATCGCCGCGGAACTGCGCTGGCTGCTGGAAGACTACGAATATCCCGGCAATGTCAGGGAACTCATCAACAAGGTGAGCAGCGCGGTCGTCGTCAACAAGACCGGCCTCTTGGTGCAGGGCGACTTCCCGGACCTGGCGGTCAAGTCCAGAACCATGATCGATGCCGGAACCAAGGTTGCCAACAGCCAGTTCAGCCTGCATGTGGTCTTCCCCACGTTTCCCTCCATGGGACAGATCGAGAAACTGATGTTCGAAGAGGCCCTGAAGGTTACGGGAGGCAAGAAGGGGCCGGCCGCCGACCTGCTGGGCGTGTGCCGCCAGACGGTGCAGAAAAAGCTTACCGAACTGGAAAAGATGAACTGAGGCTGGTGCGCAAGGCCGCCTCAGGCGGCCTGGGGGCCGGGCGGCGCGTCGGGGCCGGGGCTTGGGGCGTCGTCTGCGGCGGGTATGCTGATGGTGACGGTCGTGCCCTTGTCCGGTTCCGATTCGAACACCAGCTGCCCCCGGTGTTCGGTCACGATGAAGTTCGATATGTACAGGCCGAGGCCGCTGCCGCCGCTTTCCATGCGGGTCGAGAAGAACGGCTCCATGAGGCGGCCCATGATGTCCGGCTGAATCCCCTTCCCGTCATCCCTTACGACGAGGGAAACCATCCCCTTCATGCGGTCATGGCCCGTGGTGATCGTTATGACGCCGTCCCGTGATTCCGGGATGGCCTGGATGCTGTTCAGGATCAGGTTGATGATCACCTGCTCCAGTTGGTAGCGGTTGCCGGTCACCGGGGGGAGTTCCGGGCAGGGCTCCTTCTGGATGGTGATGTTGCCGTGGCGTCCGTGGGCGCGGATAATGGTCAGGGCGTCGGCGACCACCTGGTTCAGGTCCACCCGGTCCTTGGCGTCGCCCTGGCCGCCCACGTTGTAGGCCCGCATATCCTGCACGACCTTTTCGATGCGTTCCGAGCAGCGGGCGATGACCTCCGCCGCCTTGGTCACCTCATCCCGCACCAGGCTGAATACCGCCCCCCCAGCACGAAATCCCCTTCCTCCTCCGCAACCCGTTCCAGTATGGGTATCGCGCTCTTCCACGTTTTGGCGACCTGCTGCCCCGCAAGCTTGATGGCGCCGTTGGGCGTGTTGATCTCATGGGCCATGCTGGAGGCCAAAAGCCCCAGGGAGGTCATGCGGTTGGTCTGGATCAGCTTTGCCATGATCTGCTGCTTTTCCTTCTGGACTTCGAGGCGCATGGCATCCACCAGTTGCTGTTGCAAGCGGCGGTTTTCCTCTTCCCGCTGCTGGAGCGAGGCCGCCAGCAGGCTGACGGCCTCGGCGGCCCGGCCCGGTTCGTCGTTGCTGACCGGAGCGATCCTGACCGTGTAGTTCCCCGCCCGCATGGCCTCCAGGCCGCGCATGAGGGCGCTGAAGGAACGGGTTACCTGGCGGAGCGCCAGGTAGCAGATGGACGATACGGAGAGCCAGAAGAGAAAGGCCGTGGCGCACGCCATCATGATCAGGCGCCGGGTCCGGGCCTTGAGTTCGGTGGTGTCCAGGTCCAGGCGCACGCTGCCGATCAGCGCGCCCATGGGGTCCCTGCCGCCGCTGATGGCCGACTCCGGGGAGGAGCCAAGGGGGGTGCTGCGCACCTCCACGGTCCTGCTCAACAATTCGCCGGAACCGCGGGCAGCCGGTTTGCGTACCTCGGCCAGGACCCTGCCGTCAGCGGTGCGGACCGTCAGGCTGTGGAAGTCGGGGGTGCGGGCGGTTTCCTGCGCTATCTGCATGAGCACGTCGCGGTTTTCGGCGTACAGGGGGAGACGGACGGTATCGGCCAGATGCGCCGCAATCAGTTGGCAGCGGTTGTCGGCATAGGTGCTTTGCTCGCGGATTTCGGTGACGATGTAGGCGGAGCCGAACAAAGCGGCCATGAGGGCGGTCAGCAGGGTGAAGATGAGGAAGAGTTTGAATTGGAAGCTGGCGCGGAACGTTATGAATTGGGTGCGGGGCGACACGTTATTCTCGTTGGTTCAACATGGCCCGTTCGGCCGATATGCCCAGGTGTTTCAGGACGCTCGGATTGGTTTTGAGCTGAACCCGGCGCGGGTAGGCCAGCGGGATGTCCGAGGCGTCGGCCCCCTTGAGGATGGCCGATCCCATGTCGCCCGCCTGCCTGCCCAGTTCCGAGCGGTCGATCTCCAGGACCGCCGCCGCCCCCAGGCCCAGATAGGCGCTGGCAAAGGAGACGACCGGCACGTTGTGCTCCTGGGAAAAGCGGAAGTAGGCCTCCACCGTCTCCCGGGCCACGGCCGTGGTGTCGGGCAGCATCCAGAGCGCATCGACCCTGCCGGCCAGGCCCGCAAGCTGGGCCTGGGTGTCCCGCGGGGTGGAAACCTCGCGCACCACCAGCTCGATCCCCATGCGCTGGGCCGCCTGGCGGGCCTGTTGCACGTACCAGCCGCTCTTGGCGGGATGGTAGATCAGCCCCACGTGGCGTTTTTTCATCCCCTGGAACAGGGAAAGGTAGCGCTCCGGCGGCGCGAACATGCCGATGCCGGTCAGATTGGCGTGGCCAGCGTGGCGGTTGTGGATGCCGAGGGAGATCAGGGCGATGACCGGGGTCTGGCGCAGTTTGCGGGCCGCTTCCAGGGCCCGGTCTCCCAGGGCCAGGACCAGGGCGGGCTGGTCTTCGCGGACGATGCGGCTAATGTCCACGTCGGCGTAATCGGCGAGCACGACCACCCGCTCCGACAATCTGCGGTTGGCGCGGAATCCGGCAAGGGCCTCCTCGAAGGCCGGATCGCGGCGGCTCTGGAGCACCAGCACGTCGTAGGCGTCGGCCGCCAGGGGAAGCAGCAGGGCGAATGAGAATATGAAGGCGGTCAGTATCCTCAAAAGCGCACCCTCATGCCGCCCTCGAACCAGCGGGAAGGATTGGGAGTATAACTGTCGTTGAACTGGGCGCCATTGAACAGGTTGTGTCCTGAGAAGAACACCTCCACGGCATTTCTTTCACGCTTAAAGATTGTTGCTCCCAGATGGAGATCCCACACCAGCCCATAATAACGGGCCAGATAGGACGGGTCCTGGTTCCACCAGATATGGCGGCCGGTCAGCACACCGCGGAATGTCGTATCGTCGTAATGCAGGGACAGTTGGACGGTATGGCGCGGCAGGCCGTATACCTGGGAACCGTCGAGGCTACGGGTGGTTTCGGTAAAGGTGTAGCCGGCCCCCAGTGAGGTGTTCCAGACTGGAATGGTGCGGGCTTCGATTTCGGTCCCTAAGGCAACCTGTTTTTCCGCGTAATATGAATTCGTGGCGAAGTTGTAGGTTTGGATGTCCCATTTCTGGTTGCGGAACAGGGTGCCCTTCAGCCAGAGGTAGGGTACCGACTGGCTCTCGATGCCGATCTGTGTGGTCCAGATCCGCTCCACATTGGTATTGGCAATATCCCGCAGGCTGTACCCCAATCCGGTGTACCCGCGCAGTAGAGTTCCTTCCGTAAGTCGCCAAACGAGGCCGAGTGATGGGCTGAAAGTATCCGTGCGCCCTGTGGTCCGGTCGAAACGGGCGCCGGGAATGATAGAGACAGTTCCTATGTTGAGCGTATCGTTGAGATAGAAACCATGGTGTTTGATTTTGACAAAGCTGGTATTGCTGCCGTAGGCTAGATCCGCCTCGGTCTGTTCGTACACTCCCCCTATGACCAGCAGGTTGTTCTCTTCGCGCCAAGTAAGTTTAATCTCGCCGCCGTAGACCCGGTCGCGAAAACTGCGTTGGGGGTCTGCTGCACCGGTGCTGATGGCGCTGGAAAGATAGTCGGAACCATGGTTTAAATGACGGACAACAGCCTCGAAATCAATGGCACCCGTCAGGGCTTTGTGCAGTCCGACAGAAGCGGTGAGTTGTTTGGCGTTTTCTTTTTCCTGGGAATCGGCCTCGGGCACATAGAGGTCACCCCGGTTGTCAGTCTTGATGTAGCTGATATTCCCCCACATCTGTCCCTGGCCCGGAATGTCCCAAGTAAGGCGGCCGAAAATATTGCGGCTGTAAACGCTGTGGTAGGAAAGAAGGCCGCCGGACCCGAGGTAGCCGCCGGACAGGTAATACCCCACCGGCCCGCCGTTGCCGGAGAGGGAAAGGCCGGTATCGGTGGTCCCTCGCTCACCCAGGGAAGCATCTGCCGTTCCCCCCAGCTTACGTCCCTGTTCCGGGGAGTGGGTGGTGACGCTGATTACCCCGCCCAATGCTTGGCCCCAGGACGATGAACCTGCTCCTTTGACGATCTCAATCCGCTCGATAACCCGAGCAGGGATCAACGCCGTGTCGGCAAAGTTGCCGCTGGTGTTGATAGCTACGCCATCCACCAGCACCAATACGTGGTTGTAGTCGGAACTTTGAATTAACGTGAAGGATTGTCCACCGGGACCGCCCCGTTGCTGTGTCTGAATGCCGGGAATGGTGGCAAGTACATCGGCCAGGGTGTGGGCATTGATGGCCTCGATATCAGCGCTGGTAATGACGGTGACGTTTTCGGCGGTCTGGGAGAGCGGCTTGGGGGCGCGGGAGGCAGTGGACGCCTCTTCCTGCCAGGCGCTGAAGAGCCCCAGGGTCTCGTCCGGTTCTTCCCCCCATGCTAGGTAGGGGAGGGCGCCGAGAACCAGGCAAAGAAACACCAAAAAGGTGCTGATGGTATGTTGAGGTTTGACGAGTGACATGTTAGGATTCCGTGCGCGGGATATTAACAGAAACAAAGACTGAATGTCCAGTAACTTGGAAAGCGTCTGTATATTTAAATGTTTGTTCATGGATTGCTCCTTGCCTACCCCTGGAGAAAAGGACAAATTGGGTGCTTGACACCGGTTCTCTCAATTTTTTTGATGGCGTGACGGGCTGAATATGTGCAAAAAGCCAGCCGGATAGCGTTGCAGCATACTAAAACGAAAGGTGGTGAGGCGAATGCGTGAAGTTCAGGAAGATTTGATGGTATTGGAAGAGGGGCATGAGCAGGGAGTTGTAATGACATGCTGTTCCACAAATGCAGCTTCAGTCAGGTAGTAAACTAAGCATGACGGGAAGGGGGCCCCCTTCCCGTCCTCTTTGTTGTAGAGCGCGTTGTTGAAAGTATTTTAAGTAGATAGAAATGGTGAGGGGACGGCTGCATTAATGGAACTGACACACTATCTGAAAACCTATCCCTGTGCCGACAAACCGGGCCGGGTATTGGCCGTGGCCACCCGGCGCTGCGCGGTGCTGGAACTGTCCGAAGGCCTTCTGGAAAAGGCCCGCACGGGTGACCTGGGGGAGCGGGAGCGGGACACCCTGGCGCGCCTGGGGGTGCTGGTGCCGGACCGGGCCGGGGAGCGGGAGGAGATGCGGCGGACCTTCGAGACCATCAATGGGGAAAACCGCCACTTCGCCGCCCTGGTGACCCTGACCCTGGAGTGCAACCTGGCCTGCGGCTACTGCTTCGAAGACCCCTTCCGGGGGCGGTTCGTCATGGCGGACGATACCGCCGGGATGCTGGTGCAGCGCCTGACGGAACAGATGGCGGCGGGGCGGGACGTGACCGTGGATTTCTACGGCGGCGAGGCCCTGATGGCCCTGCCGCTTTTGCAGCGCATCGCCGGCCGCCTGGGGGAGGCGGCCCGGACAGCGGGTGTGGTTTTCAGGTTCAACATCATCAGCAACGCCACCCTGCTGACCCGGCCGGTGGTGCAGGAACTTCTCCCCCTGGGGCTGGCCGCCGTGAAACTGACCCTGGACGGCCCCCGGGACATCCACGACCGGCAGCGCCCCTTTGTCTCCGGCAAGGGGAGTTTCGACACCATCGTGGCCAACATCGGGGCGGTCCACGACCTGGTGCCGGTGGACCTGGGTGGGAACTACACCCGCGACAACTATCGGCGGTTCCCGGAGATGCTGGATTATCTCACGGCCCAGGGGATCGCCCCGGAGAAGCTGAAGACCGTGGGCTTTGCACCGGTCATCCCCAAGGCGGACGGTACCGTTTCCGGGGATTTCGGCACCGCCTGCGCCTCCACCAGCGAACCCTGGATGATCGAGGCCAGCCTGTTCCTGCGGCAGGAGACGATACGGCGGGGCTTCCCGGTGCCCAAGCTCAGGGCGGCCGCCTGCATGATCGAATTCGAGCACGACCTGGTGGTGGCCTATGACGGCTCCCTCTACAAATGCCCCGCTTTCATGGGGCGGGAGGAGTTGCGGATCGGCTCCCTGGCCGAGGGGGTAGGGGATTACGCCGCGTCCCACAACCTGGATGTGTGGAAGAACGACGAATGCCTGGAGTGCGCTTACCTGCCCATCTGCTTCGGCGGCTGCCGTTTCCTGAGCCTGCTGCGCTCCGGCGCCATCGAGGGTGTGGACTGTCGCCGTGCCTACCTGGATACGGCCCTGGAACAGCTCGTGCGCCAGGATCTGGCCATGGGACGGCCAAAGACCGAGAGCCGATGTTAATTTTGTTAACATTTTTATCTCATGTATAACATATTGAAAATATTTTATATTTGTTGGCAGTGTTAAAAAAATTAACACTATGTGGCTGTCCGTATTTTTTAAATCAATTCGATAGGTTGTCTAATTGTTTTGAAAGAGCGTTAAAAAAATTAACATCCCCTCTCCATCGCCCCGTTTCCCCGCATAATGCTCCCTCCGAGGCCGCAGCCGGCCGGCATTGCGGTCCTGCTGCCGTGATTTTCTCCGCGCCTTTGTGGCTCTGTGGCCTATTTGCCGTGTTGTGGTAGTATTGCATAAACGGTCCACGGGGTGTCGCGGACAGGAGGAGGGACGTCATGGGTGTTCTGATGCAGGCGTTTTACTGGGACTGCCCCCGTGAGGAGGCCCAGGAGTATACGTGGTGGAGGTTCCTTGCCACAAAGCTCGGCGAGCTTGAACAGGCCGGCTTCACCGCCCTCTGGCTCCCCCCTGCCGGCAAGGCCGCCAATATCGGCGGCATGTCCATGGGGTATGACGTGTACGATTATTACGACCTGGGAGCGTATCCGCAAAAGGCGCAGCGCCAGGTTGACGGCGCCGACGAGGTCCGGACCTGGTTCGGTTCGGAGGAGGAGTTGCGCGCCCTGATCAGGGCGGCGCACGGGTGCAGCCTGAAGGTCTATGCCGACCTGGTGCTCAACCACAACAACGGCGCCGACCAGCAGGAGTTCAACCCGATCCTGCAGACATACCGCTGGACGAAATTCACCCCCCAGAGCAACCGCTTCACCCGCGACTGGAGCTGCTTCAATCCGTCGCCCTATACGGAGAGCGACCCCGCCGCCTTCGGCGACATGCCGGACCTGTGCCACATCAACCCCCGCGTCTCCACCGGCATCCTCAACCACGCCAAATGGATGGTCGAGGAGATCGGCTTCGACGGTTTCCGCTACGATTTCGTCAAGGGGTTCGGCGCCTGGATCGTGCGGGCGATCCATGACCGCCAGTACACGCGGAAAGGCCAGCCGGTGCCGCTCTTCGGGGTAGGGGAGTGCTGGGCCGGCGACGCCTTCATCGACGGTTGGCTCGATTCGGTCAACAACTGGGCCGTGCACCGGGTGGGGGCCTTTGACTTCCCGCTGCGCTACCGGTTGAAGGATCTGTGCGACACCTACGGCTTCAGCCTGCGGACCCTGGCGGAGGGGGGCGTGCTGGTCAGGGACCGTCCCCTGGAGGCGGTGACCTTTGTGGACAACCACGATTTCAGCGGCAACGACTGCGTGGTGAACGACAAGATGCTGGCCTACGCCTACATCCTCACCCACGAGGGGTACCCGTGCGTCTTCTGGAAGGACTATTTCAACTACGGCCTGGCCCGGCCCGGCCGGCCGGACGGGATCGAGCGGCTGGTCAGGGTGCACGAGAGCCACGCCGGGGGCGGGACCGTCATCCGCTACGTGGACGACGTGGCGTACGTCATGGAGCGTGCCGGCATCGCCGCTCAGCCGGGGCTGCTCTTTGTCCTGAACAATTCCGGGGAGCCTCTCGGCCGGCGGGTGCAGTCCGGTTTCAGGGGCGCCACCCTGAAGCCCCTGGCCTGGTGGGGCGGGGGCGCGGACCGGGAGCCGTCCGCGATCGTCACCGATGGCGACGGATGGTGCCAGGTGGAGGCCCCCGGACGGGGGTATGTGGTGTACGGTCCCTGACCGGATGCCGCCGGGGCGGCGGCGGCCAAATTTACTCTTGACAAATTCGCTGCGGCTGTGATTTAGTACCAACCATGAACTCTAATCGTTTCTTTAGCGCCTTTTACTTTTTCTTTTGGTACGGCTTTTATTTCAGGCCGTCTGCCCAGGCAAAGGTGTAAGCGCAAGGAAGCGAAACCATGACACACCACAAGCCGGGCGGACAGACAGTCCCCCCGGCTTTTTCATTCACGCACGAGATGCGGACAGGGCCGGGGGGAAACCTTCGGCCCTTTTGCTTGTGGGAAAGGAACAGGGGATGATCATCGTAATGAAGGCAGGTGCCACCAAGAAGGACAAGGACGAAGTGCTCAAACGCATCAAGGAATTGGGCTACAAGCCCCATGTGATCCACGGCTCGACCCGGGATGTCATCGGCGCGGTGGGGGACGAGCGCGGCAAGATGGTGCTGCACTCCCTGGATTCGCTGCACGGCGTCGAGAACGTCGTGCCTATCCTGCAGCCGTACAAACTGGCCTCCAAGGAGGTCAAAAAGGAGTCGAGCGTCGTGCGCATCAACGATGAGGTGGCAATCGGGGGGGAACGGGTGATTATGATGGCCGGTCCCTGTTCCGTGGAAAACGAACGGCAGATCGTGGAAACGGCCGAGGCGGTGAAGAAGGCGGGGGCCCATATTCTGCGGGGCGGAGCCTTCAAGCCGCGCACGTCCCCCTATTCGTTCCAGGGGTTGGAGGAGGAAGGGCTCAAGCTGCTGGCCAAGGCCCGGGAGGTGACCGGTCTGCCGTTCGTCACCGAGGTGATCAACCCCGAGACGGCCGAACTGGTGGCCGAGTACTCGGACATCCTCCAGATCGGCGCCCGCAACTCCCAGAATTTCGCCCTCCTGAAGAAGGTCGGCCAGCTCGGCAGGCCGGTCCTTTTGAAGCGCGGCATGTCCATGACGATCCAGGAATTCCTCATGAGCGCCGAGTATGTCATGAGCGAGGGCAACCAGTCGGTGATCCTCTGCGAGCGCGGCATCCGCACCTTCGAGACCGCCACCCGCAACACCCTCGACCTGTCGGCCGTGCCGGTGCTCAAGGAAAAGACCCATCTGCCGGTGGTGGTGGACCCGTCCCACGGCACCGGCAACCACCACTATGTGGCCCCCATGTGTTTTGCCGCGGTGGCGTGCGGAGCCGACGGCCTGATCGTGGAGGTGCATCCCGACCCGGAGCACGCCTCCAGCGACGGGCCCCAATCGCTGAAACCGGCAAAATTCCAGGCATTGATGGACAAGCTGCGCCTGTTCGCCGAGGCGGCGGGCAGGTCGCTGTAGCGGAGGGTGGGGGTATCCCGTGCGGCAGACGGGCTGCGCGGGGCCCCCACGGCGTTATGCCTAATGGGTCAACGAGGTATAGGTGCGCAGCAGCGGGATGATGTCTTCCGGCAGCAGGGGGTGGCACATGAGGAAGCCCTGCAGCTCGTCGCATTTGCTGTCGTGGAGGAAGGCATACTGCTTTTCCTGCTCGACCCCTTCGGCCACCACGTTGAGCTTGAGGGAGTGGGCCATGAAGATGATCGCCTCGGCAATGGCCGCATTCTCCCCGTCGGGGGTGATGTCCCGTACAAAGGTGCCGTCGATCTTGACCCGGTCGATGGGGAAGTGCTTCAGGTAGGAGAGGGAGGAATAGCCGGTGCCGAAGTCGTCGATGGCCAGGGAAACGCCCATTTCCTTCAATCTTCTCAGGATCGGGATGCTTTTCTCCCCCCGCTCGATGACGGTGCTCTCGTTCAGTTCCAGTTCCAGGCAGTGGGGCGGCAGTTCCGATTCCTTCAGGGCCGATGCCACGATGTCGGGGAAGCCGTCGTGCTTCAACTGGCTGGCCGAGATGTTGACCGAGATGCGCAGACCGTCCGAGCCGCCGTTGTGCCACTGCCGCGCCTGCCGGCATGCCGTCCGCAGCACCCATTCGCCGATGGCGACGATCATGCCGGTCTCTTCGGCAACGTTGATGAACTGGGGCGGGAGCATGTCCCCATGTTGGGGGTGCCGCCAGCGGATCAGCGCTTCGAAGCCGATGATCGTGCGGCTGGCGATGTCGAACAGCGGCTGGTAGACCAGGAAAAACTCGTTGCGCACCATGGCCTGGCGCAGGTTCGCTTCGATCACCTGCCGTGCGAGGGCCTGCCGGTTCATCTCTTCGGAGAAGAACTGATAGTTGTTGCGCCCCTTTTCCTTGGCCTGATACATGGAAATGTCGGCGTTTTTCAGCAGGTCATCGACCGTTGCGCCGTTTTCGGGGTGCAGGGCGATGCCGATGCTGGCGCTGGTGTAGATGGTGTGGTTCTCGAATTGCACCGGTTTCCTGAGGGTTTCGAGAATCTTGTCCGCCACCTTGGGCACGTCGTCGCCGCCGGAAAGCAGGGAGAGGATGATGACGAATTCGTCGCCGCCGATGCGGGCCACGGTGTCGGAACTGCGCAGGCATCCCTGGATGCGGTCGGCGCTGATTTTCAACAGGCGGTCACCGTAGGCGTGCCCCAAGGTGTCGTTGACATATTTGAACTGGTCGAGATCGAGGTACAGCAGCGCCAGGCTCTTTTGGTCCCGTTCCGCCATGACGATGGCCTGTTTGAGGCGGTCACGGAACAGCACCCGGTTGGGAAGCCCGGTCAGGGTGTCGTAGTAGGCAAGTTTCTTGATCTCCGCCTCGGCCCGCTTGCGCTCGATGGTGTAACGAATGGCGCGGCTCAACAGGTTAATGTCGAACTGCCCCTTGAGCAGATAATCCTGAGCGCCGTGCCGCATGGCGGTGAGGGCCAGGGTGTCGTCGGACATGCCGGTGAGGACGATGATCGGGATGTCGGGGGCCTGGGTGTGCATGCGGTGCAGCGTATCCAGGCCGATGCTGTCGGGGAGCGAGAGGTCGAGGAGGATGACGTCGAAATGTTTTTCCGAGACGAGTTGCACCGCAGAGGCAACACTGTTGGCATCGTGGACCAGGAAGAGCACGTCGGAGAGTTCGGAGAAACACTCCCGCAGCAGCCGGACGTCGGCGGGGTTGTCTTCGATCAGGAGGACTCTGATTATTTCGGCGTAGGGCATGGCGGCGCGCTCACATTCCGGGAAGCTTCACAATGGAAAACCAGAACTCCTCGATGGATGTCACCACCTTCGTGAACTGTTCCAGGTCCACCGGTTTGGTGATGTAGCAGTTGGCGTGCAGGGCGTAGCTTTTGAGTATGTCCTGTTCGGCGCTGGAGGTCGTCAGAACCACCACCGGGATCTGTTTCAGGACCTCGTCGCCCTTGATCCGCTCCAGCACCTCGCGCCCGTCCATGCGGGGCAGGTTGAGGTCGAGCAGGATGAGGTCGGGGCGGGGGGCGGAATCATACTCCCCCCGGCGATAGAGGAAGTCAAGCGCTTGGACGCCGTCATTGACGACACTGATGTTGTTGCAGAGTTTTACGTCTTTTAACACTTCCATTGTCAGACGGACATCGGCGGGATTGTCTTCTATCAGCAGTATTTCCGCTGGTTTAAGACTTGATGATGTCATATTGCGGACCTCCAGGTTACGTCAATTGGCGAAAAACCGCTCACCCTCTTCACCTGGCCGGCAGGCTGAAAAAGAAGGTGGAGCCTTTATCCGGCTCCGATTCGAGCCAAATCCTTCCCCCGTGCAATTCCACAATCCGTTTGCAAACTGCAAGACCGATGCCGGTGCCGGGATATTCATCCCGGTTGTGCAGCTTTTTGAAGAGCGAGAAGATCTTTTCCCGGTACTCGGGGGCGATGCCGATGCCGTTATCCTGCACCGAAATGATGTGCCGGTCTTCGACGCAGCGGCACTCGATGGCGATCACGGGCGTTTGTCGGGAAAATTTCAGCGCATTCTCCAGGAGGTGCCGCAGCAGCATGACCAGGAGCGCCCGGTCGCCGGTGATCTGCGGGAACGGGGCATGGGTGACGCTGGCGTCGCGCCGGGCGATCTGCTCCTGCAACCCGGCCAAGGCGCCCGTTACGATCTCCGTGCCGTCCAGGGGGGCGCGCCGTATGGGGTGCCGGCCGAGGTTGAGGTAGGTCAGCAGGTCGTTGAACAGGTGTTTGAGATGGGAGACGTTGGCGACGATGATGCCGATGAATTCATCGGCGTCCCGGTCGAGCTTTCCCGCATAGCGTTTTTCCAGGAGCTGCACGAACCCGCCGATGACCCGCAGGGGCTCCTGCAGGTCATGATAGGCCAGCATGTTGAATTCCTTCAGTTCGGCGTTGCTCTTTTCCAGTTCCTGCGCCTTGACGGCCAGCTCCCGGGCCGCACGGCGGCTTTGGGTGATGTTCACCGCCAGCAGGGTGATGATCATGCCCAGGCTGGCTATGACGAAGATCGTCGTCCACACCAGCCTGGTGTACCTCTCGTAGAACGACACCGGCTTGTTGACGATGGTGCAGCCGTAGGGAAGCAGGGACAGGGGGATATGGAAACGGGTGAGTTGGGTGTAGTCGAATACCACCCGCGTTGTCTGGCCGGTGTAGACCGGCAGGGTGGCGATATCCCGGCCATTGAGGATTTCCAGGGCCATTTCCGCGGCTTGCGCCCCGTGCTGCTTCCCCCCCAACAGGCACCCGCCGATGATGCCGTGGCCGATGCGCTCCTCGTGGCCGCCGTACACCGGGACCGGGGAGCGTTCCCCCAAAAGCTGCGCTATTTTGGTATGGTCGAATACCCGCCCATCCCGGTCCCGGCTGTAGGAGAGCGCCAGGACGAGACTGTCCGCCGGAAGTGACGACAGTTGCCGCAGCATATCGTCGGTCGTCAGGTTGTCCATATAGCGGATGGCAACCGGCTCCTTGAATCCCTTCAGATCCTCTTCCGCCTGTCTGCGGGTCGCCAGACCGGTTGAGGTGTAATCGTGGATGACGAAGATCTGCCGCGTCGCGGGATGCACCTTGAGCATCAACGCCACGGTACCCCTGACGTCGAGCCGTTCGGCAACGCCGGTCACCCTGCTTTGCCCCTTGAGCATCGCCGGCTCGAAGCCGTTGATCCCGCAGAAGACGAGCGGAGCGCCGGGAAAGATGGCGTCGCGGTATTTCAGGGCGAAATCCAGGGCCGGATTGTCCACGGCGATGACCAGGGGGATGGTCACGTGCCGGTACTTCTGGATGAACAGGTCCCGGATTTTGCCGAAGTGTTCCATGTTCGGGAAGTATTTGCAGTCCAGGTACTCCACGGTCGGTTCGATGTCGGGCCGCGCCCGGCGCAGCGTCTCGACGATGCCGATGAGTTCGTTGTCCGACCAGCTGTAGTAGGGGTGATAGGAATTGAGGATCAGGATGCGCGTCTTCTGCTCCGCGCTGCCGGCGGCATGGGCCGGGCCGGCAGCCGCCAGCGTCAGCGCCGTGAACAGGACGACGAGGTATGCCGCGCCCAGGTGCCTCATGCCGCGTCCCCCTTTTCCGTAAGGTCCTTTTTTATGGTGAACGTGAAACAGCTGCCCCGGCCCGCTTCGGATGCCACCCCGATGCGGCCGCCGTGGCGCTCGACGATTTTCCTGCAGATCGCCAGCCCGATGCCGGTGCCGGGGTAGGCGTCCCGCCCGTGCAGCCGCTGGAAGATCTCGAAGATCCGGTCGAAGAATTGGCCGTCGATGCCGATGCCGTTGTCCGTGACGCGGAACTCCCATGCCACAGGGGTCTCGGCGCAGGCAACATGGATGCGGGGCGGCTCGCTGCCCCGGAATTTGATGGCGTTGCCGAGCAGGTTCTGGAACAGTTGCATGATCTGGGTTTCGTCGCCCGTAATGGCCGGGAGCGGGTCATGGGTAATCTCGGCGCCGCTTTCCCCGATGCGTTTCTTCAGGTTCATCTCCGCGGCCCTGAGCGCATTCCCGGCTTCAAAGACGACGAACGGGGCGCCCTGCGATTCGACGCGGGAATATTCAAGGAGGTCGTTGATGAGCCGCTGCATGCGCTGAGCCCCGTCGGTGATGAAGGCGATGAATTCCCCGGCGTCCTTGTCCAGCGTGCCTTGGTAGCGCCGGGCCAGAAGCTGTATGAAGCTGGTGATGGTGCGCAGCGGTTCCTGCAGATCGTGGGAGGCGATGTAGGCGAAGTGCTGGAGTTGCTGGTTCGACTCCGCCAGCTTGTTCGTCAGCTCCTGCTGGGCGATCTCGACCTGCTTGCGCCCGGTGATGTCCTTGACGATCTCGATGCCGCCGATGATGTCGCCGGCCGAGTTCCTGAGGGGCGAAGCAGTAATCAGCAGGCACGTGTCCCGGCCGTTTATGGTGAGGTTGCGTTCCACCGTATGCACCTGGCCATCCTCGAACGTCTGCCTGACGGGGCAGTTGTCGCACACCTCTTGCTGCCGTTCATAGGCCTCATAGCAGAAACGCCCGGTCTGGTCGTCCATCCACCCTTTGCTGGTGTCGTTCTGATAGAGGATGCGGTACTCCCGGTCCTGGATGCTGATGCCGTCGCCGATGCTGGCAAGGATGGCCTCGGTCTTGGCCCGCTCGTCGAGAGCCCGGCCGGTTGCCGCCTGGAGGTCCCTGACGAAGGTGGCGCGTTCTTCCTCGCGTAGCGCCAGGGTTTTGGCCATGTCGTCGAAGGCCCGGGCGATCAGGCCGAATTCACCCTCGGTGTAGGGGATGCCGACCAGGACATCCTGTCCGCCCGCGGCGAGGAGCCCGGATGAGCGGACCAGGCGCCGGGCCCGGTTGATGATGACGCGGTTGGCATAGGCAAACGCCGCCATGGCCGCGAGAGCGACGGCACAGGTGAGAAACCACAGGTTGCGGATGAGGATGCGGTTGGCATCGGTGAGGATCGCCTCCTCGGGCACCTCCAGCCTGATGTGGAGATAGGGGGCCGAATCGCCGGCCAGTTGCAGGGAACGGTAGGCCATGATGCGGTACGCCCCCCCCGAAGGGCGCAGGGTGATCCGCTCGTTTCCCCGGGCGGCGAGCATATCGTTGAAGATACCCCGGTCGTCCTTGGTGCCGATCCGGTGGCGGGCATCGGTGCCGTACAGGATCGTGCCGGTGCCGTCCAGCAGGACCAGGGCGGAGCCGGCCGGAAAGTGGGATTTGTCGAAGATTGCGTTGACCCGTTCCAGGTTGACGGCCGCCTGGACCACGCCCAGCAATTCACCCCGGTCCCCCGTGACCGGCAGGGCAAAGTTGAAGGTCGGCCTGTTGACGGTGCGTCCCACGATGAACTCCCCGGCGGAAAAGGCCCGCCGCCGTACCGCATCCCGGAAGTATTTCCGGTCGCTTACGTTGAGCCCGGGGGGAGGGGGGATGACCGAGGCGGCCGATTCACCGGTGGGGCGGAAGAGCTGGAGATTCAGGTAGCGATCGTCGCTGCGCAGGATTTCCCGGAAAAGCCCGTTGCAGGCCGGCACATCCAGATGGCGCACCTGGGGCAATACGGCCAGGGTCGTCAGGAGTTGGCGCGTGCTGCTGACCGTGTTGGTCATATCGCCGGCCAGCGCCTTGACCAGGGCTGAACACTGGCTGTAGGCCTCGTTCATGGAATTCCGCTTCTGTTCGAGACCGGTGTAGAGGATGATCGCCAGGGCGGGGGTGACCGCGAGTGCGACCAACAGGATGAGGTGGGTGCGAATGGACCATCCGGAAAATGCCTTCACCGTGCGGACTCCGGGGTTTCGAGTGGGATGCCGTCTTCAAGCCGGCAGCATACCGGCCGATTCTATGCACAATTTTGTTTTTTCTCAAGTCAAACAGTTGCAGCAGGATATCATGTTCCCCGCTTTTTTCGAGTTGCGTATACGTTGCAATTCCTCTACCATGCGGGGAAAATAGGGAGAAGGGGTGGTGCTTCATGCCCTGTTCTACCTACGTGTGCGCCTGTTGCCGGGCTTGTTCCGCGGACTCGTGGTTTTTTTCCACGGCCGGGCCGAGGCAAAGCGTGCGGGTAACGAAACCGGGGGAGTCGAATCATGGACGAACAGCTCAAACAAACGCCGCTCTGTGGACGGCACGGGGCTCTCAAGGCGTTGATGGCCCCCTTCGGCGGCTGGAACATGCCGATCCAGTACGAGGGGATCATCGCCGAACACACCTGGTGCCGGAGTCAAGCGGCGCTCTTCGATATCTGCCACATGGGGGAGTTCCTCTTCGAGGGGGACGTTGCGGCCGGCGGCCTGGAGGATGTCTTCACCTTTTCCGTCGCCACGATCCCGGTCGGCCGCTCCCGCTACGGTTTTCTGCTCAACGAAAACGGCGGCATCATCGACGATCTGATCGTCTTCCGCCTGGCCGCGGACAAGGCCATGATCGTGGTCAACGCGGCCACGGCCCCCCGGGATTTCGCCGTCATCGCCGCCCGGCTGAGGGGTGGGACCTTTACCGACATCTCGGCCGCCACCGGCAAGCTGGACATCCAGGGGCCGCTCTC
This sequence comes from Geobacter sp. FeAm09, assembly GCF_008330225.1. Taxonomy (NCBI): domain Bacteria; kingdom Pseudomonadati; phylum Thermodesulfobacteriota; class Desulfuromonadia; order Geobacterales; family Geobacteraceae; genus Geobacter; species Geobacter sp. FeAm09. Next base: position 1,627,201 of record NZ_CP042466.1, read on the forward strand.
CCGCGACGTCATGGTGGCGGCCTTCGGCGCCGAGGTCGCCGCCATCCCCTACTTCCGCTTCACCACCATGGACCTTCTGGGGGCGGAGGCCATCGTCAGCCGCACCGGCTATACCGGGGAACTGGGCTACGAGATCTTTCTTCCCGCGGACAAGGTCGCCGAGTTGTGGGACCTGCTGCTGAAGGACGAACGGGTGAAGCCGGCCGGGCTGGGAGCCCGGGACGTTTTGCGCCTTGAGGTGGGGTACTCGCTCTACGGCAGCGACATCGACGAAACGACCACACCGCTGGAGGCCGGGCTGGAGGGGTTTGTTGACCTGGCCAAGAACTTTGTGGGCAAGGAAGCGCTGCAGCGCCAGAAGGAGCAGGGCGTGGGCCGCAGAAAGGTGGCTTTCGAGGTGAACAGCCGCCGCTCGCCGCGCCACCACTATGAACTCTGCTTCAGCGGCGAGAACGTCGGCACGGTGACCAGCGGCGTCTTTTCCCCCATGCTCGGCCGGGGCATCGGCCTGGGGTTCGTCAGGCCGGATCTGGCCGCCATCGGTACGCCGCTTACCATCATCCACGAGCGGGTCAGCATGGAGGCCACGGTCTGCGAACTCCCCTTCTACCGCGGCGGGTCGCTCAGGTCGTAGGACTGATTCACAATATTTTCTGCCACAGAGCCACAAAGGCACGGAGAAAATCGGGAGAAAGGCAAACATAAATCAAGCCACGATGGTGGTTTTGCTCCGAAACTGTCTTTTGCTTTTCTCTGTGAACCTCAGTGTCTCCGTGTCTCTGTGGCAGATTTGCCGATTATATAAAACACGTATAAGGAGGATATGCCGTCATGAGCATCTATTTCACCAAGGAGCACGAGTGGGTCAAGGTGAAGGAAGGGATCGGCGCGGTCGGCATCAGCGAACACGCCGCCCATGAACTGGGGGACATCACCTTCGTCGAGCTTCCCGCCACGGGCAAGGTGGTCAAGCAGTTCGACATGTTGGGGGCCATTGAATCGGTCAAGGCCGCCAGCGACATCTATTCGCCGGTTTCCGGCAAGGTGGTCAAGATCAACGAGGCCCTGAACGACGCCCCCGAGATCGTGAACGAGAGTGCGGAAGACGCCGGCTGGCTTGCCTGGATCGAGATCGCCGACGAGACGGAGCTGAAAACGCTGATGACACGTGAGCAGTACGACGAGTACCTGAAAACGCTCTAGGGGCGGAATCCATATTGGCCGGACAAGAGGCGCGGCCGCAAGGATCGCCCTTGGGGCCTGTCACGAAAATGGGCGGCACCATTGACGCATCTCATCTTCGGGCTGCCTGTGCCGTCGCCTCAATCGTAAAATCCTCGACGGAGCCTTGCTTGCACCTGCGGTTTTGCTCGATCGGCAAACGACGATCCAACCCGCATCCGAGCGCCTGAATGTAACACTTGTTCCGCAGCAGACCCTTATTTTTGCCAGGAGAGCTATCCATGAACGACAGTCATTACTCCCCCCACACGCCGGAAGAGATCGGGGAGATGCTTGCGGTGGTCGGCGCTTCCAGCGTCGAGGAACTGTTCGCCCCGATCCCGCCCGAATTGCGGGCCAGGACCTTCAATATCCCCCCCGGCATGTCCGAATTCGAGACGTTTGCCCGGATGCAGGCCATTGCCGCCGACAATAACGCCGCCATGGTCAATTTCATCGGGGGCGGTTTTTACGACCATGTCATTCCCGCCGTGGTCGATCACCTTGCGGGCCGGGCCGAGTTCTACACCGCCTATACCCCCTACCAGCCGGAGTGCTCCCAGGGGACCCTGCAGGCCCTGTTCGAATACCAGACCGCCATCTGCCGCCTGACCGGCCTGGAGGTCTCCAACGCCTCGCTCTACGACGGCGCCACGGCCTGCGCCGAGGCAGCCATGATGGCCCTGCGGGTGACCGGCCGCACCCGGATCGTAGTGGACGGCTGCGTCAGCCCCTTCTCCCGGCAGGTACTTGCGACCTACCTCTACAACCAGGAGGTGGAGGTCGTGGAGATCCCCCCCTGGATGGCCTGTTGAACCGCGCCGCCCTGGCCGCCTGCCTGGATGAGCATGTTGCGGCCGTGCTGGTGCAGAACCCCAACTTCTTCGGCTGCATCGAGGATTTGACTCCCCTGGCGGCACAGGTCCATGCCGCGGGCGCCCTGCTGGTGGCTTCCGTTTACCCGGTTTCCCTGGGGCTCATCACATCCCCGGGCAACATGGGGGCGGATATCGCCGTGGGGGACGGCCAGAGCCTGGGCAACCCGCTCTCCTTCGGCGGTCCCTCCTTCGGCTTCATCGCCGCGAAAAAGGCCTTTATCCGCAACATGCCGGGACGCATCGTCGGCGAAACCGTGGACAAAAACGGCAAACGCGGCTTCGTGCTGACCCTCCAGGCCCGGGAACAGCACATCAAGCGTCACAAGGCCACCTCCAACATCTGCAGCAACCAGGGGCTGTGCGCCCTGCGCGGCCTGATCTTCCTCTCGTCCCTGGGGAGGGAAGGGGTGGTGGAACTGGCCCGCCTCAACCGCGACAAGGCCGAGTACGCCAAGGCCCGGCTGGCCGAGGTTCCCGGCGTGACCGTGCTGCAATCCGCGCCCACCTTCAACGAATTCACGGTATCTTTGCCCAGGCCGGCCGCTCCGGTGGTGGCTGAGCTGCTCAAACAGGGCATTGCCGCCGGCGTGCCGCTGGGGGACTGCTACGAGGATGCGGCCAACGCCCTGGTGGTGACGGTCACCGAGAAGCGGACGAAGAAGGAGATCGACCGGCTGGCCGAGGCGCTGCAGGCCGCGTTGTAACCTGAATCCGTGACGCTCCATGCCTCCGCCGGTCCGGAAGGCATCTGCCTTTGCGTTCGAGCTGTATTCGGCCATCAGACGACGGACCAGCCTGGTAAGCGGGCTGTCACGGCACGGCGGCGTTCGGGCCCCCGGCCGCTGCGGCATTCCGGCATTACGGATTCAGGTTGTACTGCGGGCATTCCAGATTTTGGAGAGACAATTCTATGGAACTTATCTATGAAAAATCCGTTCCCGGCCGCAGGGGCGTAAAGCTGCCGGCCCCGGACGTGCCTGCCGCTCCCCCACTGCCGGAGGGGTTGCTGCGCACGGAACCGGCCGGCTTGGCCGAGGTGTCCGAACTGGACCTGGTGCGGCACTTTACCAACCTGTCCCGGCTGAACTTCTCGGTGGACACCAACTTCTACCCGCTGGGCTCCTGCACCATGAAGTACAACGCCAAGGTGCTGGAGAACGCCGCGGCCCTGTTTGCCCCCCTCCACCCCATGACGGCGCTTCTGCCGGGGGGCGGGGAGTTCTGCCAGGGGAGCCTGGGGCTGCTCTACGACCTGGGGCAGATGCTGGCCGACATCACCGGCATGGACGAGGTCACCACCCAGCCCCTGGCGGGCGCCCACGGCGAGATGACCGGCATCCTGCTAATCTCCGCCTACCACCGCGCCAAGGGGAACAAAAAGAAATACGTGGTGGTGCCCGACTCGTCCCACGGCACCAATCCGGCCTCGGCCGCCATCGCCGGCTACGAGATCATCACCGTGCCGACGGCGCCCTACGGCGACATGGACATGGACCTGTTCCGGCAGGCCATGAACGACGAGGTGGCGGCGGTGATGCTGACCTGCCCCAACACCCTGGGGCTGTTCAACCCGCACATCAGGGAGATCAGCGACATCGCCCACTCCCATGACGCCCTGATGTACTACGACGGCGCCAATCTGAACGCCATCATGGGCAAGGTCAAGCCGGGGGACGTGGGCTTCGACGTGGTGCACGTCAACCTGCACAAGACCTTCGGCACCCCCCACGGCGGCGGCGGTCCCGGTGCGGGTCCGGTGGGGGTCAAGAAGGCCCTGATTCCGTTTCTCCCCCAGCCGCGCATCGACATGGACGAGGAGGGGACCTTCGTCCTCCAGACCTCCCGTCCCGGCTCCATCGGCCGCGCGGCCAACTTCTACGGCAACTTCGGCATCATGGTCAGGGCCTATGCCTACATCATCATGCTGGGGCGCGAGGGGTTGACCCGGGTGTCGGAGCAGGCGGTACTCAACGCCAACTACATCAAGGAGCGCCTGAAGCCCTACTACGATCTCCCCTACGATCAGACCTGCATGCACGAGTGCGTCTTTTCGGCCTCCCGGCAACTGGCCCACGGCGTACACGCCATCGACATCGCCAAGTTCCTGATCGACCGGGGGTATCATCCCCCCACGGTCTACTTCCCGCTCATCGTCAAGGAGGCGATCATGATCGAGCCGACCGAGACCGAGAGCAAAGCGGCCCTGGACGCCTTCATCGACGTGATGATCCAGGCCGCCGAAACCGCCGCGAGCGATCCCCGGGCGCTTTTGGACGCGCCGCTGACCACGCCGGTCTCCCGGCTGGACGAGACCAAGGCGGCCCGGGAGCAGCATGTCTGCTGCCTCGGCGGATAGGGGAGGTCATGCCCGCCGATGGCTGACACAGCGCCGACCTGGCGCCTCATCGAAGACGAACCGAGCACCGGCGCGGAGAACATGGCCATGGACGAGGCGCTCGTGCGCTCCTTCGACCCGGCCCGGTCCCGGCCGGTGCTGCGCCTGTACGGCTGGCAACCGCCGGCCCTCTCCCTGGGGCGCTTCCAGAAAGCCGCCGAGGTGCTGGACCTGGAGCGCTGCCGGTCCGCTGGGGTGCCCATCGTGCGCCGTATCACCGGCGGCGGGACGATCTACCACACCGACGAGGTGACCTATGCCCTGGTCTGTTCGCCGGAGCAGATCCCCCCAGCCTCGTCCATCAAGGATTCCTTTCGCGTGTTGACCGGGTTCCTCGTCTCCCTCTACCGGGATTTGGGGCTTGACGCCTCCTACGCCCTGGACGCTGTCTCCCCGGAAACGCGCCTGGGGGAGCGGACCCCTTTCTGTTTTGCGGGCAAGGAGAGTTTCGACATCCTGGTGAAGGGGAAAAAGATCGGCGGCAATGCCCAGCGCCGGCAGAAGGGGATCATCTTTCAGCACGGCTCCCTGCCACTGGTGAACCGGGCCGCTACGGGGCTGTCGTTCATGAGGGAGCGGGACCCCGCTCTGGCGGCTGGCGCCGTCAGCCTGGAACAGTGCGGCATCCCGGTTGATTACGCCCTGGTCCGGCACAAGCTGATTGCGGCATTTCGAAGAAGCCTCACCGTGGAACTGTCGCCCCAACCGCCCACGGGACAGGAACGCTCCCTGGCCCGCGACCTGCTGGAACGGCGCTATGCCACGGACCGCTGGAACCTTGAAGGGATGGATGCGTGAATATGACGAGGAAACCCGAGTGGCTGCAAAAACGCGTCAATCCGCGAGAACAGGCCGGGATGCGGGCGCTCTTGGGGGAGTTGCGCCTGAACACGGTCTGCCAGCAGGCGCTCTGCCCCAATATCTCGGAATGTTTTCGCGGCGGCCAGGCCACGTTCCTGATCCTGGGGCGGCACTGTACCCGGCACTGTTCCTTCTGCAACGTGGACAAATCGCCGCCTGAACCGGTGGATACCGGGGAGCCGGCCAGGGTGGCCGAGGCGGTTGCCCGGCTGGGGTTGACCCATGTGGTGATCACCAGTCCGACCCGCGACGACCTGCCGGACGGCGGAGCCGCCCTGTACGCCGCCACGGTGGGCGCCATTCGCTCCGTCTCGCCCGCAACGCGCATCGAGCCGTTGATCCCGGATTTTCAGGGGGACCGCCGGAGCCTTGCAGCCGTCATGACCGCAGGCCCGGATATTATCGCCCACAACGTGGAGACGGTGCCGCGGTTGTATCATATCCGCAGCGGCGCCGATTACGGCCGTTCCCTGGACCTGCTCCGCACCTGCCGCGAACTGGCGCCGGAAACCCCGGTCAAGTCGGGAATCATGCTGGGGATGGGAGAGACCCGGGACGAGGTGCTGCGGGTGTTGGGCGACCTGCGCGCTGCGGGGTGCACCTATCTCAGCATCGGCCAGTACCTGGCCCCCAGCCGTAACCATTACCCGGTGCAGGAGTACATCCGGCCCGAGATCTTCGACGGATTGCGGGAACTGGCCCTCGATATGGGATTCAGCCATGTGGAGAGCGGCCCCTATGTGCGCAGTTCCTATCATGCAGGACAGTATCTGGCGGATATCCCCGGCGCATGCCACAAGGAGACAACATAGTGCAGCCCCAAATACTTCTGGCCGTCGCCGACGAAGAACGGCGCCTCATCTATGAAGCGTTCATCAAGAATGAACGGGTGATCTGCCATACGGTATCGTCCCTGCGCGATGTGGCGAACCAGGCCGCCCGGCAGCCCTATAACGCCATATTTCTCGACATGCCGCTGATCGTCAAGGCCTCCCGGTACGAAAAGAGCCTGGTGGAGGATGCCCTGCACGCCCTGCCCAACGTCCGCCTCAACATTACCGCCAAAACCCGTAAAATCCGCATGCTGGTTTCCTGGGACGCCCGGGAGGCCGGTGTGGCCACCCCCGAGGAGCAGCTTAAGTACTGTTGCGAACTGGCCCCGAAGGTGGCCCCCATCTGCAGCAGGGTACCCCTCAACCTGAACGCCGTGCTGTCATGCTCCCCGGATATGACGAACACCGAGCGGACGGTCTGCATCGACTTTTCCCCGGGCGGCTGCTTCCTGTTCTGCGTCAACGACGAGATCGCCCTGCAGACCACCGTGTGGATCCGGCTCGTTGCCCTGAGCGATCAAACGCCCATCGTATCCACCGTCTGCTGGAAACGGGAATGGGGAATGACCAGCGAGATCCCTGGTGTCGGCGTTCGTTTCGATGTGATGACGCCGCAGCAGCAGGCGGAGATCCTCTCGCTCTGCCGGGGCAAGCAGAAGAAATAGGTTGCGGCCGTGCCTGCCGGAGGCTGAAGGGCAACTCGTTGATGCCGAAGGGCAAATACCGATATCCCTTGCGCCCGGCACCGCTTTCGTATAGGTTTTAGCCATGCGCTTACTGGAAACATATGCCATCCACAGGAAATGCCTGCTGCCGTTTGTCATGGCGGCCGCGCTCTTCTTCATTCTTCAGGGGATAAGCGTACCCCACCTTGCCGACCCGCGGGAGCCTCGGCTCTCAAGCCCGCAAAAGAACAAGCCGGCCACCAGTGCCGTCCTCAAAACCCTGCTGCAATCACCCCATGGCAAGATTGCAAAGCACCCCCCATTTCTGGACCGTTCCGGCACGGCCTCCCGGCTTTGCCTCCCGACTGCCCACATCGCGTCTGTTCCCCATGACCTCCACGTTCCCGTCTCGGCCGCGGTCCCGGCCGTCCCTGCCAGGGCTCCGCCCGCGTAGCGCCCCGGCACCCCTGTCATCCATCTGATCCGAAATTTTTTCCGACACCATGCCAGTGCGTCGGGGCAGGTCTCTCCGTGCGCCCGCATCGGCCTTCGCCAGGTATGCCGCCTGGGGAACGTCCCGTCGCGCCTGTCACACGAACACGCTTCCAGGAGGAAACGGTGCAACTTATCAAAAAAACCGCCATCGACTTTATCGGCAAGAGGCATATCACGTTCATCGTATCGGGTATCATCGCCATTGTGGGTATGATCGGCATTGTCCAGATCGCCAGAAACGCCGCCAACATGGGCATCGACTTTTCCGGGGGTACATCGGTGCAGCTCAATTTCACCCAGCCGGTTTCCCTGGAGAAGGCCCGCGACCTCCTCGCCCGGAACAATCTCCACGAGGCCAACCTGCAGGAGATACAGGAGGGGAACAAACTCCTGATCAAGGTCGGTAAAGCCAGCCTGATGGCAGGAAACAATGCCGACACCATCAAGGAAATCTTCAAGAAGGGGTTCCCGGGGAACGATTTCGTGGTGGAAAGCTCCACGGAGATCGGCCCTTCCATCGGCGACAAACTCAAGAAGGATACCCTGGTCGCCGTGGGAGTGTCCATGCTCGGCATCGTCATGTACATAGCCTGGCGCTTTGATTTCAAGTTCGGCTTCGGCGCCGTGGTCTCCACGCTTCACGACGTGCTGGCCATGATCGCCCTGTTTTACGTCCTGGACAAGGAGATCAACCTGCTGTTCATCACCGCGGTCCTGACGATTGCGGGGTACTCCCTGACCGACACGGTGGTGGTGTTCGACCGGATCAGGGAAAATCTCAACAGGAACCTGTCCGGGTCCATGGAGAGCATCTTCAATGCCAGCATCAACGAAGTCCTGTCCCGGACGGTCATCACCTCATTGACCACGTTTCTGGCGGCGCTGTCGCTGTTTCTCTTCGGTGGCGAGGTCATCCACGATTTCGCCCTGGCTCTGGTTTCGGGCGTCGTCATCGCAACCTACTCGTCCATCTTCATCGCCAGCCCCATAGTGCTGGAACTGGAACGCAGGTCGGGAAGGGCCACGTCTCAGGGGGCTGCGCCCGCGACACCGTAAAATATTTTCAGGCAGGAGAACCATCATGGCCAAGCAGTGGGGACTCTCCAATTGGCGGCCGGACATAGCCATCGACCTGGGTACGGCGACGACCCGGGTTGCCGGCAGGGGGCATGGGGTCATAACCCGCACCTCCGTGGCTGGAAACACCCCGGCGTTGTCGGCCGGCGTCGTGGTGGACGGTGACGCCGTGGTGGCGCTTCTTGAACCGCTCATTGCCAAAATGAGGATCTTCGGCGTGATCCGGCCGCGCGCCGTGGCGTGCGCGCCGACCGACGCGAGCGCCGGGGAACGCAACGCTGTTGTCGAGGGGATTTCCCGGGGCGGCGCATCGGCTGTCGTCGTTGTCCCGGAACCCCTCGCCGCAGCCGTCGGGGCGGGGGTTGATATCGTGTCTCCCTATGCACGGATGGTCATCGATCTGGGGGAAGGGGTTACGGACTGCGCCGTCATCGCCTCCGGCAAGGTCGTGGATACGGCGGCCCTGCGCGGCGGGTGCGGCGCGTTCCGGAGCGCGCTGCGGGAGACGGTGTTGAGGATGCGGAACATGCGGATCACCACCCGTCAGGCGGAGCTGCTGCTGCGCGCGGCGCTCCGCGGTCCCGCGACGGTTTCCGTGCAGGCACCCGGGACAGGGGAGGGGGATTGTCCCGCACAACCGCCGATCAGTCTTGCTGAAGCGCGGGAGGCATGCGAGCCGGCGATGGCGGCGATCCTCGGCCTGATAACGGGATTTCTTCGGGATCTACCGCACTCCATGGGCTGCGAGATCATCGAAAACGGCATCACTCTGACGGGAGGCGGCGCCCTTTTGGCAGGCATGCGGGAAAGGATCCAGGCGGCAACCGGGATTGCGGTCATGCCGGTCCCCAATCCGCTTGAAGCGGTGGTGCGGGGGGCGTACGCCATGCTGCCTATCGTGGCGATGCTCAATATGTGGAAGCGTTGAGAGACACAGGCTGCACGGAGGTGGAAATTATGTTAAACTTTTTGAATGCCGCTTCCCTCGCAATCCTTTGGCAACGAAAGTCGCATTATGCTCAAACTGGTCCGATTGGCATGCGGGGCGGGGATTACCCTGTTCATCCTCTGGTTCGCCATGAGCAATTACCGCGATGCGCGTCCCATCGCCGAGGATAACCTTTTCGGGCTGGCCCATTCCCTCCATGCCGCCATTGAAAACAGCGTGCTCCACGACCCCTCCCTTCACTCCCTGGCGACGTTTCATGCCCAGGACCTGGCCTATTTCGCCCTCGTCGACAAGAACGGCGTTTACCGATTCCACTCCAACCAGGAATTGATCGGCACCCGGCTGCAGAACAGCGGCACGTTGCGGCAGTTGTTTGCCGAAACCATGGTGGGTACCCGCGTGAAGCTGGCGACGGGTGAAACCGCGTACGAGTTGTATGGCCATATCCACACGCCCCGTGAGACCATGGGGCTGCGCCTGGTGCTCCACACCTACCGGGCCGACGGGGTCATCAGGCATGCGCGGCTGACCATGATCGTACTGTTTGCCCTCGTGGCGGTCGGGTGGTTCCTGACGTTTGTCATCTATCGCTATTCCCGGCGGGAAGAGGTGCACCGGCAGGAGATGGCGCAGCGTGAAAACCTGGCCAAAATGGGGGAGATGGGTGCCATGCTGGCCCATGAGATCAGAAATCCCCTTGCAGGGATCAAGGGGTTTGCCCAGCTCATTGAAAAGCGGCCCGACGACCCCCGGACAAAGGAATCCGCCCAGCGGATTGTGGGTGAGGCCCGGCGCCTGGAATCCCTGGTGACGGACCTGCTCGCCTTTGCCAGAAGCGATGGGGATGAGGCGGGGCCTTGTGCCGTTGCCCGGCTTATGGGGCATAGCGTCGATCTGATACGGCCTGAGGCCGAGCAGGCCCGGGTCGCCCTGGTCATCGACTGTCCCTCCGACCTGATGGTCACCGGCAAGCGGGACAGGCTCGGCCAGGTGCTGCTCAATATCGTCAAAAACGGCGTGCAGGCGATGCCTGACGGGGGGGAGCTTCGCCTGACGGCACGCCAGGCCGGTTCACAGGCGATCATCACCATCAACGATACCGGACACGGCATCAGCCCGGAAAACAGTGCCAGGATCTTCACCCCTTTCTTCACCACCAAGGCGAGGGGCACCGGGCTGGGGTTGGCGCTCTGCAAGAAGATCGTCGAAGAACACCACGGTTCGATAACGGTTGAAAGCTCTGCCTCCGGGACAACGGTAACCGTAACGCTGCCGGGGGCATGGACAGGGGAGAAGCCATGAAAGGACGTATTCTGCTGGTTGAGGACGATGAAACCTTCAGGAGCTTTTTGCAGACCGTTCTGGAGGAAGCGGGACATGATGTGCTCATGGCCAGCGACGGACTGTCCGGAGCCCGCCTGATCAAAGGCCAGCAGTTCGATCTGGTTGTTTCGGATCTGAAAATGCCCGGCAAGAGCGGCCTCGAACTGTTTCGGGATGCCATGCGGGATGCCGATCCGCCACGATTTATCTTTCTGACCGCGTTCGGCACGGTGGAGGAGGCGGTCGGCGCCATGAAGGATGGGGCTTTCGATTTTCTCACCAAGCCGCTGGAAGATCCGGATGCCCTGGTGAGAGTTGTGGACAGGGCGCTTGAGGGCCTGCAACGCTCGCGGGATTACCTTGCGCTCAAGGAATCCGAAGCGGGCGGATTGCCGCCGGAAGAGCTCATCTTTGCCGGATCGGCCATGCAGCCGATCCGGAAACTGGTCCATAACGTGGCCGGTACCACGGCCAATGTGCTTATCTACGGCGAGAGCGGTACAGGCAAGGAACTGGTAGCCAGGACCATTCACCTGCTCAGTCCCCGGGGGGGCGGCGCTTTTGTCCCGCTCAACTGCGCGGCCATCCCGGAGAATCTTCTGGAGAGCGAGCTTTTCGGCCATGAAAAGGGGGCTTTCACGGGAGCTGTCCAGGCGCGGTTGGGCAAGTTCGAACTGGCCAAGGGGGGTACCATCTTTCTGGACGAAATCGGCGAAATGCCGGTGGCGCTTCAGGCCAAGCTGCTGCGGGTTCTTCAGGAACGGGTGTTCGAGCGGGTCGGGGGCGGCAAGGAGATCAGGGCCGACGTGCGGGTGATTGCGGCAACCAACCGCGACCTTGCCGAAGAGGTCGCGGAGAAGCGTTTCCGCGAGGACCTTTTCTACCGCCTCAACGTCTTTCCGGTCAATCTGCCGCCGCTCCGGGAACGGCGGGATATCATCCCGCTGTTGACGGAGTACTTTATCCGGCGTTTCTGCCGCCTGGTCGGAAAAAAGCTCAAGGGCATCGAGTCGGAGGCGCTCAGGGCCATGAAAGCATATACCTGGCCGGGCAATATCCGCGAGTTGCAGAACGTTGTGGAACGGGCCGTCATCCTGGCCCAGGACACGGTTCGGGCGGTCAATCTCCCCGACGCTCTCGTGGGGGCGGGCGGCCCGGCCGCTGCCGGCCGGGACAAGCTGAAAATGGTGGAGCGCGACCTGATCGTCCAGGCCCTGGAACAGCACGGGGGCAACCGTCGCCAGGCTGCCGAGGAACTGGGGATGTCGCGCCGAACCCTCCAATACAAACTGAAGGAGTTCGGCCTGCTCGGCTAACCGCACGGGACACGTGCGTTGTGCAATATTTTTCTCATGCGGTGCAATTGTTTGCACAATTTATTCTTGTTCCGTGTGTGCTGAAAAATAATAAAATTAATAAGATCAGCATCTTATATTGGTCTGTGGTTTTGGCATACACCGTGGAATATCCATTGGGGCAGAAACATCACATTCCACGGAGGTATCCACACATGAAACGGGTCGGAAGGATCTCAACAGTGGCGGCAATTGCCGCTCTCGTGCTTGCCGCCCAGGCATTGGCTTTTGGTGGCGGGATGGGGGGCGGCCAAACCGGGGGAAGCATGGGAGGGGGGCATCAGGTGTCTTCCGGCATGCAGGGGGGCAGCATGCATCCGGGGGCAATGGCCGGAGCAGGGCCGCAGCATATGGCCATGAATGAAACGGGGTCCCAGGGGATGATGCAGGGCGGCGTTGGTACTACCGCCACCATGCCGTCCGGGCAGATAAGCGGGAGCGGCAATGGCGGGACCGCCGCGAAAGCGTCCACAACCGCAACCACCAAGTAACGCGGATCGGGAGTAGTCCAGCATGTTCAAAGTTCGTTTTTTCTCCGTCGTGACGTTGGCAATCGTTTTGAATGGCCTGTTGACCGGTCCGGCGTTTGCCGGCTTCGGCTTCGGCAGCGATGCCGCGGGGAAGAGCGGCCTGGACTTCGCCAGGGGGTACGATGTGAATACGGTGACGACCGTAACGGGTCGTGTGGTTTCCTCTCCCCAGGCCGGTGAAAAAGAGCACATTTTTGTGGACGTCAAGGCCGGGGGGGAGATCATCAGCCTCAACCTCGGACCCAAGTCTTTCTGGGAGAAGAAGGAAATTCCGCTCCACCCCAACGACGACATCACCGCCAAGGGGTCCAAGGCCCAGGGTAAGGACGGGAAAACCTATCTGATGGTGCAGAAGCTCACCAACAAGACCACCGGTTCCCAAACGGCATTGCGGAACGATCAGGGGAGGGCCGCCTGGTCCGGGTGGAATTCGGGCGGCATGATGCAGGGGGGCGGCATGATGCGCGGCGGTGGCGGGATGATGAGACGCTGAAGCTTGCGGTCTCGTTGCCCACGCAGCCGTCTATTTTCAAGAAGGAGCTCGCAATGCAACAATTTAACGGGTCGGGAAGGTTTGTCTCCCTTCTTGCAATGACAATCCTTGCCATTCTTCCGGCATGGGCGTATGCCGACGAGCCTGCTGCATATTCCGTCGGCCTTGGCTTTGAGTTCGCCTCGGGGAAATACGGAACCGGAGTCAGGACGGACTCCGTATATATGCCGTTCACGGCGACGGTCTACCCGACCGAGCGGCTTGACTTCTCGCTGGAAATCCCCTTTGTCTACCAGAGCAGCAGCGCGGTGGTGGCTGGGGAATACATGGGAATGCAGGGGCAATCCATGGGTACGCAGTCGGTTGCGGCGGCAATGAATGGCATGGGCTCCTCCGGTTCCATGACTTCCGCATCGGCGGGGAGCGTCAATGATTCCCATTCCGGGCTCGGCGACATGAAACTCAAGGCCGGGTATGTCCTGTACACCGAGGAAACGTACGTGCCGGCCATCCGTCCCAATTTCTATGTGAAAATCCCCACCGCCGACAAGAACAAATTCCTCGGGACCGGGGCGTTTGATGAAGGTTTTGCCGTAGAATTGACCAAGTGGTTCGGCAGCTGGTTTGCGGACGGTGAGGCGGGGTACGTCATTCAGGGGAAATCGTCGGTCCTTGCGGCCAGAAATTATCTTAGCTACTACGCCGGAGCCGGTTATCAGTTCACCGAATGGCTGCGTTCCATGGTGCTGCTCAAAGGGACCTCTCCTACCGTCAACGGAGCATCGTCCCAGTTGGAAGCGCGGCTCAGGGTCAAATACCTGTTTGCGCACCACACCGGTATCGATGGCTATCTGGGCAAGGGGATCACGACCGCCAGCCCCGATTACGGCATGGGACTCGCCGTCTTTTACGAATTCTAAACTTCGAGTGAAGGGACCATATCATGATGAAAAAAACCATAACAGCAGCAGCAATAATCACCGCCGGCCTGATCGCCGGGTGCGGCGGGGGCGGGACTACTCCGGCAACGGGTACGACCGCCGTAAGCGGCAAAGTGGCTGACGGCTATCTCGTCGGCGCCACCGTATTCCTCGACAAAAACGGCAACTACCAGTTGGATGCCGGCGAACCGTCGGCCACCACGGATGCCAACGGCGCGTATACCCTGACGGTCGATCCCGCGGATGTGGGCAAGTACCCCATCGTGGCGCTGGTAATCAAGGGGCAGACCATCGACAAGGATACCGGGTCGCCGGTCACCGGCAGCTACGTCCTCAGCATGCCCGCCACAGCCACGAGCGGCACGGTCAGCAGCAACTTCATCAGCCCCATGTCGTCCCAACTGCGGGAAATGATGGAGACCGGGAAATACGCCTCCATGTCGCAGGCTATGACCGCCCTGGCGACCAAACTCGGCATGACGGCCGGGACGAACATGCTCGAGGATTATATGCTCGCCAATAACACCACCATGCACACCGCAGCCCAAAACATGGCGAGCCTGATGGGTGGAGAGATGGCGCAGGTGATGGGGACCAGCGGAACCGTCGTCACCGTGGATGTCAATCGCTACCGCGGCATGATGGGGATGATCTTCAGCAACATGTCGTCCATCAGGGGACCGAATTCCCAGGCGGCCATGACGACCCTCATGGGCACCATGACCTCAGTCCTGGGATCGATGCCGATGACGGGCGCCGGCCAGCCGTACCGGAATATGTCGACCGCCTTCAGTGGAGGGATGATGGGGGGGACGACCGGCACCGGCGGCATGATGAACTGAGGCCCGTACTGCCGGGAACTCAAAAAAAACGGCCGTTCGCAAACGTGAGCGGCCGTTTTTTGTTCCCGGCTTCCTGCCGGGGAGGAACAACCATAAGCGAACGGAGTCGCGCGCGCTTCTCTCCCTATCTCCCCTGGAAACGGGGATTCTTGTGGAAGTAGGCGAAACAGGACTCTATCCTGTGCAACTGCTGCGGCGTCACGTCGATGAAATGGAGCCCGTAGAGACCGTTGCCTTCCTGGGTGCTGTTCCAGACGACCCGTGCGGCAATGCGGAGCGGCGTCTGACGTTCGTACTCTGCCCGGGATGTGCAGGGGGTCATGATGTCCACTTCGAGGGTTTCATTGTGCGGGATATCGGTATTGCCCGGCAGACGCAGCTTGAGCCCCGACAGGCTGAAATCGCTGGAGATGCCCTTGATCTGCTCCTGCCGGCCCGCACGCCGCACGTAGACCAAAAGGCCGTTCTGGGCCCGCGGATGGAGCCGGTTTTCGTTCTGGGTGGGCAGGATCGTGGTGGCGGTATCGAAGGTGAAGCGGGCCATCAGTTTGTTGAATTCCTGGGTCACGTTGTTGAGGTCGGCGCTGATCGTGGCGGTTATGCCCACCTTCGAACCGCTTTCGCGGATGGTCTGGAAGAGGGAGTCGAGGCTCAGTTGCAGGGTGGACAACTGTTCCATCTGGGATTGGCTTACCTCCGATATCCGCGTGTTGGCGGCGGTGGACTCCCGCACGGAAGCCACCATCCGCTCGATGATCTCCGCCGTTTCGTGGCTCTTTTCTTCCCCGTCGCGCACCCGCGCAACGATCTGCTCCATGGTTTTCCCGCTCTGGTTGACCTGGCCCGTCAATTCGGCGATGATCCCGGAGATCTCCTCCGTTTCCCGTGCCGTGCGGGAGGCCAGATTGCGCACCTCGTCGGCGACCACCGCAAAGCCGCGCCCCTGCTCCCCCGCGCGGGCCGCCTCAATGGCGGCATTCAGGGCCAGAAGATTCGTCTGGTCGGCGATATCGGTGATGCTTTCGATAATCAGGTGGATCTTCTCCCCCACCTCATGGAGAACGGCCGTTTCCCGGGCCGCCCGGTTCACCTCTTCCACGGTCAGGCGCATCTGGGCGATATTGTCCCTTGTGGCCCGGAGCCCGCGCTCCGCCTCCTGCTCCGTCTCGAGGGAGGTGTTGCGCACCCGTTCCGACAGCTCCCGCACCGATTCCGATATCATACGCACTTCCGTGGTCGCTGCGGTCACGTCCTGGGCACGTTCCTGCTGGGAACGGCTTGCGCTGGAGATGTCGCCGGATATTTCGGCGATCTGGAACGACGACTGCTCCATCTGGAGGCTCGCTTCGTGGATGTTGCGCAACACCTCGGTCAGGTTCGCCACCATGACCCGCATGGCCATCAGGATCTTGCTGATTTCGTTATTGCGTCGTACGATGATCTCGGGGCTGAGATCTCCTTTTGACATGGTTTGCAGGTAGCCGATGGTGCGGCCGATGGAATCGCTGATGGCCCAGACATTGATGCCGCCGAACAGGGCGCCCAGGCCGATGAAGAGGGCGGCGGCGCCGAATTGCAGGAGAGGGGAGTCCAGCCCCCTCCCGGCAAAGGTTGCGGCGATGATGCAGCCGCTGTAACATACACACAGGATGGTGAGCCTGGTCTTGATGCTCAAACAGAGGTAATAGTTCCAGAGTGCATGCATGGTGGTGGCTCCCCCGGCTATGTGGCATCGTTTTCCCATGAGGCCATGCTTGAATACGGCAGCGAACCTCACGGGCGGAACTATATCAGTCCGCAGGGGGGGACGCAACGAACTTGTTGCCGTTTTACGCTGTTTTTCGGTGGGTTGCGTCTGTCGCGCGCCGGCAGAAAACAAGAGGGAGGTGCGGTTTATGCGGTTTTGCACGGAATCCCCGCCGCGGCAATTGCTTGAGGCGATGCGGCAATTCAATACCCGTGACTGGTATGAGTGCCATGAAACCCTTGAAGATCTCTGGGTGGGGGAGGAAGGAGATGTGCGTGATTTCTACCAGGGCATCCTCCAGGTGGCGGTGGCCCTGCACCATTGGAGAAACGGCAATTACGGCGGAGCGGTCACGCTTTTGGAGGGTGGGGTCGCCTATCTGAAGCGGGTGCCGACGGTGTGCCAGTGGGTGGACGTGGCCGCTTTCATCGCCGCTGCCGACAGGGTGCGGAAAGCGCTGGTACAACTCGGCACGGAGCGCATGGCGCTCTTGGACCGCTCTTTGATACCGGTTTTGCGGGTCGTTTCGCTGCCGGATGACGGAAGATGAACAGGATTACCCCTTAGGGCCGCGGGGAAGACTGCGGCGGGCGTTGCGGGAAACGCCTCGCCGAAGCCATGGCTCAGGCGTAGGTGGAAAAATTGTAGGAACTGTCCGGCTGGGGGGCCTGCTGAACGTTCTGGGCCAGCAGGCTGGCCATCAGGTTCTGCTGGTTGGCGGCCTGTTTTACCATGGCCGTGGACAGCGTCTGCTGGGTCTGGCCGGCTTTTACCAGGAGCGCGGCCCCGGCAATTGTGCTGACATCCATGATGAGTCTCCTTGACCGTTATTATTGCAATATGCGCGGCGAAAGTGCAACAAAAAAGGAAAATGGGTTAATTGACGGCAGGATTTCTGCTATACTTTTTCATGATGATTACCAGAAGTTTGACGATGCTCCTGCCGAAAGAGGTCGCATGATGGAGTTTGCGTGGTGGTACTGGATAATTGCCGGCTTTTGCCTGATCGGCCTGGAACTGGTC
This sequence comes from Geobacter sp. FeAm09, assembly GCF_008330225.1. Lineage (NCBI taxonomy): Bacteria > Pseudomonadati > Thermodesulfobacteriota > Desulfuromonadia > Geobacterales > Geobacteraceae > Geobacter > Geobacter sp. FeAm09. The sequence goes on from NZ_CP042466.1 coordinate 1,644,829, forward strand.
GTGCCGTCGTTCACGATCATCTGGTTCGGTCTGGGTGCCCTGGTGGTGGGCCTGCTGAAGGTGCTCTGGTCGGGATTCCCCCTGGCCGGGCAGTTGTTCCTCTGGACCGTGGCGTCCATCAGCTTCACCGTGATGTGGTTCAAATATCTCAAGCCCAAGGTCAACCGGACCCATTCCGGGCAATCGAAGGAAGGGATTGTGGGGGAGGCCGGCATCATCATCCGGGGGACGGAGGACAGCTATGGCCGGGGGACGGTCCGATTCCGCATCGCCGTGCTGGGCGCCGACGAGTGGGGCTGTTATGCCGACGAGGTGCTGCAGGTGGGCGATTCGGTCCGCGTGGTGGATATCGAGGGCCAGGTGCTCAAGGTAACTAAGATTTAAGGGGGATACGATGGCGGGAGTTGTTGTGTTTGGCGTTCTTTTTGTGGTGGTTGCCGCAACCCTGTTTGCCGGGGTCAAGACCGTTCCCCAGGGGCAGGAGTGGGTCGTGGAGCGGTTGGGCAAATATCATTCGACCCTCAAGCCGGGGCTCAACTTCATCATCCCCTATATCGATATCGTGGCCTACCGGGTTTCGACCAAGGGAGACGTGCTCTCCGTGGGCGCCCAGGAGGTGATTACCCGGGACAATGCCGTCATCATCACCAATGCCATCGCGTTCATCAAGGTCACCGACCCGACCCGCGCCGTGTACGAGATCCAGAACTACGAGTACGCCATCCAGAACCTGGTCATGACCTCCCTGCGGGCCATCATCGGCCAGATGGACCTGAACAGCGCCCTGTCGGAGCGGGAACACATCAAAGCCAAACTGCAGGATTCAATATCCAAGGAGGTGGCGACCTGGGGGATCTATGTCCAGTCGGTGGAGATCCAGGACATCAAGCCGTCCGAATCCATGCAGCGGGCCATGGAGCAGCAGGCCAGCGCCGACCGCTTCAAACAGGCCACCATCCTGGAGGCGGAGGGGAAGCGGGAAGCCACCATCCGCGAGGCCGAGGGACGCCTGGAAGCCGCCAAGCGCGAGGCCGAGGCCCAGGTCAGGCTGGCAGAAGCGTCGGCGAAGGCCATTACCGACATCAGCGAGGCCATCAAGGACCGCGATCTGCCCGCCGTGTTCCTGCTGGGGGACCGCTACGTCACCATGCTTCAGAAGCTGGCCGCCTCGCCCAACGCCAAGATGGTGATCCTGCCGGCGGACCTGCCGGCCGCCGTCCGCGGCATGATGGGAAAAGGGTAACGGAAGAGAGGGGGGGATTGGTGCAAAAGGTTCGGCGGCATTTTTGCCGACATCGGCGGGAGTGCCGGGCCGGCCTTGCCGGACCGTGCTAAAAAGCCGGCCGCGAGGTGCAGCTGTTTAGGGCGTCCCGGACTTCCTTCCTGAAGCGCGTGAGGCTTTCCTTCTCTTCTCCGTAGGTGTCCGCATGGTTGATTTTTTCCGTGACAAGGGAGTGCAGCCTGCTCAACTTGCCGTGGTCTCCCATGGCCGCCCGCAGTTCCTTGCGCAATTCATTAACAACTTTGTCGTGTGATCTCATAAACATGTGGCACCACCTGGGAGTTGTTAGGGACGTTTTCGGGGCACCACGCTCATGCATCTGCCCTCGTGATCCCGGTTGACCATGGTGTACGAATGGTCGGGGAGTGAGTCCGGATTGTTGACCGCTTCCTCGTTGTGCCCGTTTTTCTCGTCACCCCTCGTCATGGCAAACGGCTGTCTCCCGTTATGATGCCGCGATGTGGCGTGGCACCGTCCAGACAGGCACAATCCGGTCAACTTCGTAAAAGCTAATATGAATAGACCCGGCGGTCAAGCTATAAATCGCAAGTATTTCAAAGACAACGGCTTTTGTCGCGGTGCCCCTGGCCGGTGAGTCCTCGCGGAATTCGGTGGACAACCCCGCCTCCTTTTCGCTATGTTTCCTCGTTGACGATGCTATGAAACACCTGACAGGATGTGAAACCACCTTGAAGAAAGACCACGACTACTGGATGACTCGAGCGATCGCCGAAGCGGCCAGGGCCCGGGCCAAGGACGAAGTTCCCATCGGCTGCGTCATCGTCCGGGACGGCAGGATCATCGCTCGCGGCCATAACCTGCGCGAAACCGCCCAGGACCCCGCAGCCCACGCCGAACTGATCGCCATCAGAAAGGCCGCACGGAAACTCGGTTCCTGGCGGCTTTTGGATACGACACTTTACGTCACCCTAGAGCCGTGCATCATGTGCATGGGGGCCATCATCCTGGCCCGCATACCCACCGTTGTTTTTGGCTGCCACGACCCGAAGGGGGGGGCGGCCGGCACCCTCTACGACCTCTCCAATGACCCCCGCCTCAACCACCGGGTGGAACTGGTGCCCCGTATCCTGGAGCAGCAGTGCTCATCACTGCTGAGCACCTTCTTTGCCGAACTGCGCACACGGAGGAAGGCGGCAGCTTCCCCTGGCCGGGTGGAGTCGTGCCCCGCGTCGGACGGGTAACGACAGGGAGGGCGAAGCTCCTTCGTTGTGATGCCGTTATGCTGAAACTGGCCGGAGAGCAGGATGACAAACAGAAAACGCCCCGCCGGGAGATCCCGGAGGGGCGTTTTCTGTTTGGACCGGGGTAGGGGAGATCAGTTTTTCAGGCCGAAGGTCTCGTGCAGGACGCGTACGGCCAACTCGGTGTACTTCTCGTCGATCACGACCGAGATCTTGATCTCCGAGGTGGAAATCATCTGGATGTTGATGCCGTTGCCGGCAAGGGCCACGAACATCTGGGTGGCGACGCCGGCGTGGCTGCGCATGCCGAGGCCGACGATGGACACCTTGCTGATGTTTTCGTCGGAAAGGACCTCTTTGGCCTGGATGGTCTTGGCGACCTCATTGGTGATCAGCAGGGCCTGCTTCAGGTCGGCCTTGGTCACGGTGAAGGTGAAGTCGGTCATGCCGGCCTGGCTGACGTTCTGGACGATCATGTCCACCGAGATGGCGGCGTCGGAGAGCGGCGTGAGAATCTTGGCGGCGATGCCCGGTCTGTCCGGTACTCCCATGACGGTAATCTTGGCTTCATTCTTGTCGTACGCCACCCCTGATACGAGAATACCTTCCATTTCCTTATCCTCCCTGGTAACCATGGTACCGGTGTTTTCATTGAGACTTGAGCGGACGTGCACGTCCACATTGTATTTCTTGGCGAATTCCACGGACCGGATCTGCAGCACCTTGGCGCCCAGGCTGGCCAGTTCGAGCATCTCGTCATAGGAAATCTTCCCAACCTTGCGGGCTTCCTTGCAGATGTTGGGATCGGTGGTGTAGACGCCGTCCACGTCGGTGTATATCTCGCAGACGTCGGCCTTGAGGGCCGCCGCAATGGCCACGGCCGAGGTGTCGGAGCCGCCGCGCCCCAGGGTGGTGACGTTGCCGGCCGCGTCGATCCCCTGGAAACCGGCCACGATCACGATGGCACCGTCTTTCAGGTCGGCGTGGATGTTCTTGCCGTCGATGCTCTCAATGCGCGCCTTGCTGGCGGTGCTGTCGGTGACGATCGGCACCTGCCACCCCTGGTAGGATTTGGCCTTGTACCCCAAGGACTTGAGGTGCATGGCCAGCAGGCCGATGGTAACCTGTTCGCCGGTGGCGACCACCACGTCATATTCGCGCCCGTCGGGAATCTCGCTCATCTCGTTGGCCAGGGCGACCAGTTTGTTGGTTTCTCCGGACATGGCGGACACGACGACGATCACGTCGTTGCCTGCCTCATAGGTCTTGATGATCCGTTTGGCGACGTTTTTGATGCGGTCGACGGTGCCAACCGACGTGCCGCCGTATTTCTGGACTACCAGTGCCATACCTCGCTCCTTCACAAAAGGTGGTGGGACAGAACTAAGAACAACCCGAAGGTAAAGCTCTATAACAGATTAGTAACGTTCAGGTCAAAGAAATTTTATCGTCCTGTATACGCCTTAGCAAGCGTGACAACAGAATCTCCGAGGAGGGGCCGCGCGCCTCCATGATGATCCTGCGCCGGTCGTCGCCGGCGTCGTGGAAGGAAATCCGCAGGTGATCGTCGGGGAGCAGACCCTCCAGACGTTCGGACCATTCCACGATACAGACGCCGTCGCCCTGCAGATACTCGGTGAAGCCCAGGTCGTCGATATCCGCCTCGCCCGCCATGCGGTAGAAGTCGAAGTGGTAGATCGGCAGCCGGCCGGGGTACTGGTTCATGATGGCGAAGGTGGGGCTGGCGACCAGGTGGGCGCTTTCCGGGACAGCCGCCTGAACCACGCCGCGGGTGAAGCAGGTCTTGCCCCCGCCCAGTTCACCCCGCAGGGCCAAAAATGCCCCCTGTTCCAGCAAAGCCCCCACCTGTCTCCCCAACTCCTCGGTTTCGTCGGGAGAACTGGTGTGGAAGACCTCCTGGATCACTTCGGGACCAGGTTGCGGATGATGTCGATGCGGGAAACGATCCCCACCAGTTTGTGCCCTTCGACCACCGGCAGTGCGTGCAGCTTGCGGTCGCTCATGATGTCGGCCGCCGTGCTCACCGGGTCGGTGGGGGCGATGGTCACCACGTCGCCGGAGCAGATCTCGCCCACGGTCTGGGCGGTCATCTTCTGCACCTCGCGTTCCAGGGTCCGTTCTCCCTGCAGGGGGATCACCCAGTCGAAGATGGAGATGACCGTGGGGATGTGCAGGTTGCGCCCCTGTTCGATCAGGTCCGAGGCGGTCACGATCCCGGTCAGGTTGCCGGCATCGTCCACCACCGGCAGGCTGCCGAAGCGGCGGGTCTCGAAGATCCCCGCCAGTTCCCGCAGGTTGGTTTCCTTTTTCACGGTAACGACGTCTTTGGTCATGATATCGGCTACGGTCTGCATACGCTGTCTCCTTAGGGTGATGTCAGTAGGTCGTGGTAGGCATGGGGGAGCTTTTCCTGCACGTCGCCGGCGCTCATGCCGATCTCCCCCTTGTCCCGGGCCACCAGATCGGCGGCATGGCCATGGATGAAGACCCCCAGGCGGCAGGCGTCCCGGCAGCCGTACCCCTGGCCCAGGAGCGAAACGATGATGCCGGTCAGCACGTCCCCCATGCCGCCGCTGGCCATGCCCGGGTTGCCGCTGCCGTTGATGGCCGTACTGCCGTCGGGCGCGACGACGATGGTGCGGGAGCCCTTGAGGATCAGGTGGACGCCGAAGGCGGCGGCAAAGCGCCGGGCCGTGGCGATGCGGTCGGCTTCCACCTCGGCGACGGTGGCCCCCATGAGGCGGGCCATCTCTCCCGGATGGGGCGTCAGCACCACGGCGGCGCTTTTCGTGTCCAGCAGGCAGTTCACGTCCCGGGCCACGGCGTTCAGGCCGTCGGCGTCGATCACCAGGGGGAGGGCGGCCGTTTTCAGGAGGGCATGCACCAGGGCAACGGTGGCGGGCTCCTGGCCCAGGCCGGGGCCGATGGCCAGGGCGTCCCTGTCGGGGAGCAACGCCTCGATGGCGGGCAATACGCTGTCGGAAAGGTAGCCGGCACCGGAATCGGGTAGGGGTACGGTCATGGCCTCGGTGGTCTTGACCTCCAGGATCGGGTTGAGGCTTTCCGGGACCGCCAGGGTCACCAGGCCGGAGCCGGCCCGCACGGCGCTGTTGGCGGAGAGCGCGGCGGCGCCGGTTTTGCCGCGGGACCCGGCGACGATCAGGCAGTGGCCGAAATGCCCTTTGTGGGCCTGACGGTCGCGGCGGCGCAGCAGGGGGGCGATGCTCTCGGCGGCGAGAAATTCGCAGCCGTCGGCCTTCTCCACGAGTTCTGCCGGGATGCCGATGTCGGCCACCACCAGGCGGCCGGTATGCTCGGCGCCCGGATACAGGACGTGTCCCAGTTTGGCGGCGGCAAAGGTGACGGTGACGGTCGCCCGCACCGCGCACCCCAGCACCCGGCCGGACGTGCCGTGGATGCCGGAAGGGATGTCCACCGCCACGACCGGCCGGCCGGCGGCGTTGATCAGTTCCACCGCCTCCCGGTGGACGCCGCCAACCTCGCTGTTCAGGCCGGTTCCGAAAAGGGCGTCCACGACGACGTCGGCCTGGCGGAGCTCTTCCTGAAACAGCTCCGTCATTTGTCCCGGGACGGTGCAGTAGGAAACCACGGCCGGAGGCAACTGTTCCAGGTTGATGGCCGCATCGCCCTCGATCCGCTCCCGTTGCGCCAGGATGCAGACCCGGACCTGCCAGCCGCTTTGCAGCAGGAGACGCGCGACAACGTAGCCGTCGCCGCCGTTATTGCCCCGCCCGGCGAAGATGACGGCCCGTTTGCCCCCGGTATAGCCGAATTCGTGGAAGATGGCTTCCATGCAGGCGTGGCCGGCATGCTCCATCAATTCCAGCCCCGGGATGCCGTGCTCCCGGATGGCCTGGCGGTCCACCTCCTGCATGGTCTGCGCAGATATGACCTTCATGGTGCCTCCAGGACGACCATGGCGACCGCCTGCCCGCCGTCATGGGACAGGGAGAGAAATGCCCTCCCCAATCCCTTCTCCGTGAAAATCCTCTCCGCCTGCCCCGTGAGCCGGAGATCCGGCTTGCCGGCCCCGTCGTTCACGACCGCCATGTCGTGCCAGGAGATGCCGTCGCGCAGACCGCTGCCCAGAGCCTTCAGGAAAGCCTCCTTGGCGGCGAAGCGGGCGGCGTAGCACGAGGCGGCATCCTTGCGGGCGTTGCATCGCTCACGCTCCGTTTCGGTGAAGAGGCGGGCGATGATCACCCGGTTGCCCTCCTCCAGAAAACGCCGGAACCGGGCGATCTCCACCGTATCGACACCGATGCCGAAGATCATGCGTACTTGATCAATTCTACCATGTCCCGCACGGCCCGGTCGAGGCCGACCAGCATGGCGCGGGCGATGATGGAGTGGCCGATGTTGAACTCCTCGATCCCCCCCAGGGCGGCAATCGCCTTGATGTTGACGTAGTTGAGCCCGTGCCCGGCGTTGACCCCCAGGCCGACCTTGCGGGCCAGCTTGATGGCGGTATCCACGGCCTCCAATTCCTTCTCCTGCAGAGCCCACTCCCGGGCCTCGGCATAGGAACCGGTATGGATCTCGATGTAATCGGCGCCGGTCTTGTTGGCGGCCTTGATCTGCTCCTGGTTCGGATCGACGAACAGGCTGACGGTGATGCCGTTGTCCCGCAGGCGCTTGACGGCATCGGTAACGGCCTTGATGTTGAGGATGACGTCCAGTCCCCCCTCGGTGGTCAACTCCTGGCGTTTCTCCGGCACCAGGGTGACCTGGTCCGGCTTCACCCTCAGGGCGATGCGCACCATCTCCTGGGTCGCGGCCATCTCCAGGTTCAGCTTGGTCTTCACGGTCTGGCGCAGGATCTCCAGGTCCCGGTCCTGAATGTGCCGCCGGTCCTCCCGCAGGTGGATGGTGATCCCTTCGGCCCCGGCCAACTCGCCCATGGAGGCCGCCGTCACCGGATCAGGTTCAATCCCTCCCCGTGCCTGGCGCACGGTCGCGATATGATCGACGTTCAATCCCAATTTTGCCACGTTAAAACCTCCTCAAATCTGCCACTGAGCTATTGTCCCTTGTGTTCTTTGTGTCTCCGTGAGCGAGTGAGAGCCCGGTTTCGATTAAATCAAAGGCTATCTCTCAGAGAGCTCACAAAGGCACAAAGAAAATCAAAAAGACATTTTAGGGTAAAACCGGATACAGATCGTTTCTCAAGCTTTGCGCCGTTTTCCGTTGCCCCGTGGCAGACCTTTTTGGGTTATCTATTCCCCGATGTGCTGTTTCACCATATCCGCGATCTCGTTGGCCCAGGTGGTGATCTCGTACTTGTCCTGTCCCTCGATCATGACCCGCAGGAGCGGTTCGGTGCCGGAATAGCGGATCAGTACGCGCCCCTCGTTCCCCAGTTTTTTCTCCACGTCGCCGATCCGGGCGGCGATCTCGGGGATGGTCATGATGTCCTTCTTTTCGGCGACCCGGGCGTTGACCAGCACCTGGGGGAGGGCGATCATGACTTTGGCCAGTTCGGAGAGCGGTTTTCCCTCGCGGCGCATGACCGCCAGGAGCTGGAGTGCCGAGAGGATGCCGTCGCCGGTGGTGCTGTGGTCCAGGAAGATCATGTGCCCGGACTGTTCCCCCCCCAGGTTGTAACCCCCCTTGCGCATCTCCTCCACCACGTAGCGGTCGCCCACGGCGGTTTTGATCACCGTGCCGCCCGCCTTTCTCACGGCGATGTCCAGCCCCATGTTGCTCATGACCGTGGCCACCAGGGTGTTCTTTTTCAGGATGTTGCGGCGCAGCATGTCCGTGGCGCAGATCGCCATGATGTGATCGCCGTCCACCTCGTTGCCGAATTCGTCGCAGACGATCACCCGGTCCGCGTCGCCGTCCAGGGCGATGCCGATGTCGGCCCGATGCTCCTTGACGACCGCACTGATCACCTCCGGGTGAAGCGAGCCGCACCCGGCATTGATGTTGGTGCCGTTTGGCTTCACCCCCAGGGGGATCACCTCGGCCCCCAACTCCTCGAAGACGGCCGGGGCGACCTTGTAGGCGGCGCCGTTGGCGCAGTCCAGCACGATCTTCAGGCCGGACAGGTCCATCTCCTGGGGAAAGGTGTTCTTGAGGAACACGATGTAACGGCCGGCGGCGTCGTCGATGCGGAAGGCCTTGCCCACCTCGGTGGCGGTCGGGCGCAGGGAATCGATGTGATTCGTTTCGATGAGGTTCTCGATCTTCAGTTCGATCTCGTCCGGGAGCTTGAAGCCGTCGGCGGAGAAAAATTTGATGCCGTTGTCCTGGAAGGCGTTGTGGGACGCCGAGATGACCACGCCGGCATCGGCCCGCATGGAAGAGGTGATGTTGGCGATGCCCGGCGTGGGAAGGGGACCGACCACGAGCACGTCTACCCCCATGGAGCAGATGCCCGCCACCAGAGCATTTTCCAGCATGTAACCGGACAGGCGGGTGTCCTTGCCGATGACGATGCGGTGCCGCCGATGGCCTGCGCTCTTGAAGATGTATGCTGCTGCCCGGCCCAACTGCATGGCCATCTCGCTGGTCATGGGATAGATATTGGCAACGCCGCGGACACCGTCGGTTCCGAAGAGTTTCTTCACGGTTTTTTGTCTCCTTGGTCTGAAATCGTCTGTTCTCTGATCAGGTCTATTTCCAGCGCGGCCGGCGAGATACGGGTCACCTTGATCCCCTCCGGCAGCTTCAGATTGGTTTCCAAGTGGGAAAAGAGGGCCTTTCCGGGCCTGGCACCCCGCAGGTTGAGGATGACCCGGGAGTTGGAACGCCGCGCGCCGTCGATCAGGATGGAGGGCCCGGTCAGAGTGAAGCGCACCTCGCCCGGCAGGGGCGGGGCCACGGTATAGCCGGGTGGGGTGTTGCGCAACTCCACGGGCAGGACCAGCTCAAAGCGCGTTTCCCGGGACAGTGACGTAAAGCTCCAGATGCAGACCGCCAGCATGAGGCTCAGGATCTTGAGGCTTGCGTTCCGCATGCAGCGGCGTTTGACGGCGGCGAGACTCCAGGTCATGGCTTTGCCGCCTCTCCGGCCGGGACCGCGGTGTGGACACGCATGAAATCCAGGGATTTTCGCAGCATGCGTCGTATTTCGGCCTGCTCCAGGTCGTAATAAATCTTGCCGTCATGCACCAGGGAGATGTTGCCGGTCTCCTCCGAAACCACCATGACCAGGGCGTCTACCAGTTCGGACAGCCCCAGGGCCGCCCGGTGCCGCGTGCCGAAGCTCTTGGCGATGTCCGGGTTTTTTGACAACGGCAGCAGGCAGCCGGCCTTGGTGAGCTTGCCGTTGTGGATGATCACCGCCCCGTCATGGATCGGGGAGTAGGGGAGAAAGATGGAATTGAGCAATTCGCTGGTCACCTTGGCGTCGATCTCGGTGCCCACCTCCACCAAGTGGTCGATGGGCAGCCGGCGCACGATGACGATCAACGCACCGATCCGCTTCTTCGACATGTCGCCCACCGCCTTGACCAACTCCTCGATGGTTTCGGTCGTTTCATCCTGGGTGTTGGCAGGGGTGGGGCGGCGCCCCAGGGAAAGGATGGCCCGCCGGATGTCCCCCTGGAAGATGATGGCCAGAATGATCAGCGCCGAGGAAAAAATGGTGCGCAGCAGCCAGGTGGTGGAGGAAAAGCCGGAGAGTTGCGCCATGTAGAAGCAGGAGAAGAACAGCAGCAGAAAGATCAGGAGCCTGACGGCGGCGTCTTTTTTCAGGACAAGGGAAAAATGGTAGACAAGGACAGCCACGATAAGGATGTCGCCGAGGTCGAGCAGGGTGCTGTTGTCGAGCAATCCGGGCATTCTTTCCCTCTGGGAGCGGCTGGTTTGCTACCGCCTATGGCCGGGGCGGACCAGGGCATTCAGCTGGTGATAATAGCGTGGGCCATGTCGGCCGCATCGCGCATCTCGCGGACATCGTGCACCCGCACAACGGCGGCCCCGTTGGCTATGGCCAGGGCAACGGTCGCGGCGGTGCCGACCATGCGTTCCCCCGTCTCCCGTCCCAACGTCTTGCCGATGAATGCCTTGCGGGAGGTCCCCACCAGGAGCGGCAGGCCGAGGCTGGCGAACTCCCGCAGCCGCCGCAGGATTTCCAGGTTGCCGGCGGTATCCTTGGCAAAACCGATGCCGGGGTCGATGACGATCCGCCCGCGTTCGACCCCCGCCGCAACGGCGCACTCCACCGAGCAGCGCAGTCCGGCAATGACCTCGCCCAGCAGGTCCGCGTAGTCGGTGCGGGTCTGCATCCTGTCGGGCGTGCCGCGGGTATGCTGCAGGGCCACGCCGGCGCCGCTCTCCGCCGCCAGGGGCGCCATGGCGGGATCAAAGCTGAAGCCGCTGATGTCGTTGATGATCTCGGCCCCGGCGGCAAGCGCTCCCCGGGCCACTTCGCTTTTCCACGTGTCCACCGAAATGGGGCGGGAGAGTCTCCCGGCAAGGAGTTCGATGATCGGCGCGATTCGGCGCAACTCCTCTGCGGCCGGCACCTCGGGAGCGCCCGGCCGGGTACTCTCCCCGCCGATGTCGATGATGTCGGCCCCCTCGGCCTCCATCTCCAGGGCGCGTTCCACCGCCTTGTGCGGATCGAGGAAGCTGCCGCCGTCTGAAAAGGAATCGGGGGTTGCGTTGAGGATGCCCATGATGAGCGGACGATCGAGCACCAGTTCGCGATGCGCCGTTTTCCATGTTTTCGGGGGCAAAGAAACGTTGGCCAGGAGGGCGGACAACTCGCCCGCCAGGTCGGCAAGGCCGAACGGCTGCTGGACAAGCTTTTCGCAGAGCCGGCGGAGCTGCTTCTCCGTACCCATGAGGATGACGTCGGTCCGGTCGATGCTGCATGCCACCGTACCGCGGGCCACCGCCGCATCCCCCCCCAGGCCGAGCATCTCCTGCTTGAGGATGTTGGCCTGGCGGCAGAGCAGTCGGCTCAGGTGTATGCAGCGGGTCGACATCTTGGGGGACATCATGCCGATGCCCCGCGGGTCCACGCCGATCCTTGCCAGTTCCCGCTCCGCTTCCTCCCGGGAGGCGACGGCAAGCATCCTGGCCGAAAAGCTGTTCATATCAGGCCTTGAGATCGGTATGCTGCTGCGCGGCCGCTTCGTCGGAGGTCTGCTTCCCGTTGTGCCCGTAGATCGGTGCGCCGGCGGCGATGATCTCGTCCACCTCGGCCCCGGTCAGGTTTTCCTTCTCGATCAGGCATTCGGAGAGGTTGTGCAGGCTGCCGATATTCTCCTTGAGCAGGGTCAGGGCGCGGTCGTAGCTCTCGTCCACGATGCGCTTGATCTCGGTGTCGATCTCCACGGCGGTGGCTTCGCTGTAATTCTTGTGGGTGGCCATCTCCCGGCCCAGGAAGATCTGCTCGTCCTTCTTGCCGAAGGAGAGCGGCCCCATCTTGTCGCTCATACCCCATTCGCAGACCATCTTGCGGGCCATCTCGGTGGCCTGCTCGATGTCGTTGCCGGCACCGGTGGTAAAGGTGTTGAAGATGAGGTCCTCGGCCGCCCGGCCGCCCATCAGCACGGCGATGCGGGCCAGGAGCGCCTCGCGGGAATAGCTGTGCTTGTCCTCGATGGGGAGCTGCATGGTGACGCCCAGGGCGCGGCCACGGGGGATGATGGAAACCTTGTGCACCGGGTCGGTGCCCGGAACCAGCTTGGCCACCAGAGTGTGGCCCGCCTCGTGGTAGGCGGTACTCTTCTTCTCCTCGTCGGAGATGACCATGCTGCGCCGCTCCACGCCCATGAGCACCTTGTCCTTGGCATTGTCGAAATCGATGGATTCCACGACGGCCTTATCCACCCGTGCCGCCAGGAGCGCGGCCTCGTTGACCACGTTGGCCAGGTCGGCCCCGGAGAAGCCGGGGGTGCCGCGCGCGATGACCGCCAGGTCCACATCGGGCGAGAGCGGCACCTTTTTGGCGTGCACCTTGAGGATCATTTCGCGCCCCTTGACGTCGGGGCGGGGCACCACCACCTGCCGGTCGAAACGGCCGGGGCGGAGCAGGGCCGGATCGAGAACGTCGGGGCGGTTGGTGGCGGCGATCAGGATGACCCCTTCGTTGGACTCGAAACCGTCCATCTCCACCAGCAGCTGGTTGAGGGTCTGTTCGCGCTCGTCGTGGCCGCCGCCCAGGCCGGCTCCGCGGTGGCGGCCTACGGCGTCGATCTCATCGATGAAGATGATGCAGGGGGCGCTCTTCTTGCCCTGGAGGAACAGGTCGCGCACCCGGCTGGCGCCGACGCCGACGAACATCTCCACGAAGTCCGAGCCGGAGATGGAGAAGAAGGGAACGCCCGCCTCGCCGGCGATGGCCCGGGCCAAGAGGGTCTTGCCGGTGCCCGGAGGGCCCATGAGCAGCACCCCTTTGGGGATCCTGCCCCCCAGTTTGGTGAACTTCTTGGGGTCCTTCAGGAAAGCGATGATCTCGTTCAGTTCCTCCTTGGCCTCCTCGATGCCGGCCACGTCCTCGAAGGTGATCTTCCCCTGGCTTTCGGTCAGGAGTTTAGCCCGGCTCTTGCCGAAGGACATGGCCTTGCCGCCGCCGACCTGCATCTGGCGCATGAAGAAGATCCAGATGCCCACCAGGAGCAGCAGGGGGAACCAGGAGATGAAGATCGAGAACCAGGAGAATTTTTCCTCTTCCGGTTTGGCGATGATGGTGACCTTCTTCTCCAGGAGCTTTTCGGTCAGGTCGGCGTCGGAGTAGGGCTTGTAGGTGCGGAACTCCTTGCCGTCCTTGCCCTCGAATTTGCCGGTGATGTCGTTGCCCTGGATGGTGACGGAGGTGACCTTGCCGGCATCCACCTGGGCGATGAAGTCGCTGAAATTGATCTTGTCCGCCGTCGGCCGCGGCTTGTTGAACATGTTGAAGAGCAGGATCATCATCAGACTGATAACGAGCCAGAGTGCGAGATTTTTATAGAATTGGTTCACGGTTACCCCCGTACCTGAATGTGCGAAACATTTTTGTGTAAATTTAAATTTAGTACCATAACATGCGGCTATTGACAAGTTCAAACGACCGATGGGGTCGTTTTACCGGGCTCTGAAGTGGGGACGGAATCGGATGGTGCACTCCTTTAAATGATATTGAAAATCAGTTGCATTATCCTGCGGATTGTTGTAAGGTAAAAATCATAAATACGCAGGTGCAAAGGGTAGCCATGTTCATTCCTGCCTTGAACCTGCGATGCGCGCATCGAACAGTAAAGGTTGTTCCATTGTTGACTCAACGGGAGGTTCGTCATGAAAAGAGTATACACGATAGTATCGTTTGCCGCCGCGGCAATGGTTGTTTCCGCACTGCCGGTTCTGGCCGATGAAGGGATAAAAGGGCAAGAGGGACGGTCCATGCAGAAAGACGAGTGCCTGCTGGTCGCCCAGTTGGATGTAACCAATTGCCCGAATCAGACCAGTTCCCTCCAGGGGCGGGTCGAGCGGCTGAACAGGGAGATCGCCAAGGGTACGGACGTCTATACTCCGTCGGAGCTGCAAACCCTTAAAAACGAACGCAGTGAGGTGCAAAAGATCATTGATTACGTGGGTAACAACGCGCCGTCGGATTCAATCTGACTCCGGCAAGGGCACATTATGAGCAGATAAAAAGAGGGGACGGCATCAGGCCGTCCCCTCTTTTTAGGACAGCATCACGTCTCCGAGAAAACGGCCCTGATGGCGCGGGTGGAGGTGCCGTCAAGGCTGGCAAGCCGGGAGGTGCGCAGGCCACAGACCCATAAGAGCGTATCGCCGCTGAAGAGCAGGGGGATGATGCATCGCCTGGAAGGGGGAACCTTGGCGTTGATGAAAAGCTCCTTGACCTTTTTGTTGCCGGCCATGCCGTAGGGGGCAAGGCGGTCGCCGGGCCGGAACATGCGCACGTGCCAGGGGAACGGGGCGCGGTCCGGGTCGAAGAGGGCGGTAGCGGCCGGCAGCGGTTCGACTGCGGCCGGCGCGGCCACAAGGGTCAAGGTCAGATGTGCCCCGCCGGGAAGCCGGTAGTGTCCCACGTCCGTGATTTCCAGCTCCGCTTCGGCTGGCGGTGAAGGCGGTTCGGTTGTGCGCCGCACGAGGAGCGTGTCGTACTCGCGCACGGCGGCGATGCCCTGGGGCAGGTTCAAGGCGGCATTGGGCCGGGATGACTCCAGCAGATGTTCGAGGGCGGCGATATGCCGGTTGGAAAAGTGCTTCAGGTTGCCGGCCAGACGTTCCAACAGCAGGCGAAAGACCCTGCGGCGCAGCGCTGGCGGTTGCCCCGCCACGGTTGGGAGATGGCAAGCGAGCGTTCCGCCATCCTGGGTACAGCTCTGATCAACGACCTGGTGCGCGAGGCGGTCGAGAAAGGCATGTTCATCCGAGAGCACGGCGGCGGTGGCGGCCAGGCGCTCCCGGATGGCCGGATTGTAGCTTTCCAGCAGGGGCAGGAGTTCGTGGCGGATGCGGTTGCGCAGGAAGGTCGTGTCCAGGTTGCTGGCGTCTTCGTGCCAGGTAAGACCACGCGCCGTCAGGTAGGCCACGAGTTCGTCCCGGCTGAACTCGAGCAGGGGACGGATGAAACTGCGCCCGTTCCGGTAGGACATGCCGGACAGCCCGCCCGGGCCCGCCCCACGCAGGAGGCGCATCAAAACGGTCTCGGCCTGGTCGTCGGCGTGGTGCGCCAGCGCCACCGCCGCTGCCTGCCATGAGTGGCGGAGTTCGTCGAGAAAGGCGATCCGCGCCTGACGGCCCGCATCTTCCAGGTTGAGCCGCTCTGTCTGGGCATAGGTATTCACATCCACCCGGCGGCATTCCAGGGGAATGCGGTACCGGGCGGCAAGGGTGCGGACGAATTCCTCGTCCCGGTCCGATTCCGGGCCGCGCAGGCAATGGTTCAGGTGGGCCGCCACGAGCCGCGGCGCACATCCGGGGAGGCGGGAAAGCAGGTCAAGCAGGGCGGTGGAGTCGGCCCCGCCGGAGAGGGCTACGATGACGGTGTCGCCCGGCGCGAAAAGCCCATGCTCGCGGATGGTGCGGGCGACCCGTAGGGGCAGCGTCATGGTGATATCGGTCATTTCTTCTCGATCAGGGCAATGAATGTGGGGGACGATGCGTCGAAAATGTCCCGTGTGGTTCGGCTGGAGCCGCACGGCCGCTCTGGGGGGTGATGCCGGTTCGTCGTGGCATCAGCTCACAGGGCGACTGCTTTCCCGCGAGGCCGGCCGCACGGAGCGGCGGGCCGTTATGATCGGTTCACTATACCAAAAAATGCCGGGGATGTAACCCCGCTGCATTAACTCTGCTTGCATTTGGGCGGGAGCCGCGTCTAAAATAAAGCGATTTGATTAAAAAAGGTTGCAAGCATGCAATTGTCGGCAGACACAATCACGCCGCCAGCGTCGCCGGAGGTCTACCGGCACCAGGCAGAGCGTCCCTCCGCGAATGAAACGCCGCTGGCCGAGCATGCCGCCGTTGCCGCCAGACGCACGGTTGCCTTGTCCGGCGATATCGTTACCCTCTCCACCTCCCAGGAAGACTCTCCCCCGAAAATGAAGGCCTCGCAGCCGGTGAGCAGTGAGGAAAAACAGGCGCTCTTGCAGCCGAATTCGCCGTATGGCGGCTTTTCGGTGTACGGGTAGTTTTGGCAAAGAAGTGATGCGGTTTGTCTGCCGGTCAGTCGATTCAGGCAATCGAGACAACGAGTAGGTACGGTTGTTGCTAGATATTTCCTGTCAAAAAGCGGGCTTCTTGCCCAGGGGGAGATATCTGACATGGCGGTGGTCTGCAACCATACCCCGGCGCTCTCATTGCTGATAATCGGGGACGACGACATGTCCCGCGACATCCTCGCAGCCATAATCCCGAAAAAATTTCCTCGCGTCGCCGTCAACGCGGCTGCCAGCGGCGACGCGGTGCCCGGGGGCATGGGGACATGTCCCCCGGATATCGTGATCACGGATATCACCGTGCCGAGGATGGGCGGCGTGCGGACGGCGGAACTCCTCCCTGCCGTCGGGCCCGATACGAAGCATATCGTGATTACCGCCGACACCGAACGACCGGTTGCGGAAGGCCCCGACGCCTCAGGGATGACGGTCACCCGCTATCTCTTCAAGCCGGTCCGTTACCAGGATCTCTTTGCCGCAGTGGAACACTGCATTGCCCTGGTTGCGGAAGAGCGGGGTGACGCTGCCGGTATGTCAGGCGTCCGTGCGGACGAGCATGTTGAAGACGAAGCTGAACAGACTGAACAGTAGCGCGGCCACAAAGGCGGTGGCAAAGCCGGACACCCTGAAGCCGTGGACCAGCGTTGCGGCCAGATAGAACATCAGCCCGTTGATCACCAGGGTAAACAGTCCCAGGGTCACCACGGTTGCCGGAAGGGTAAAAAGGATGATGACCGGCCGCAGGAATGCGTTCAGCAATCCGATCGCCAGTGCCCCCACCAGCAGGTCCTGAAAGCGGTCGATCTGAATCCCCGGTACCACTTTCATAACCAGAAAGAGGGCAAAGGCGTTCAACACCCATTTGAGGACGAGTCGTGTCATGGTTTCCTCCGGCAGTCCTTTGACAAAACTGTCATAACCACCGTTTTTTCTTGAAATATGCGGCCATTGCCGCGGCGATGGCCAGCATCGCTCCCCAGATGATGAAATAGCCGTAGTGCCATTCCAACTCGGGTATGTATTTGAAGTTCATGCCGTACACGCCGACGATGAAGGTCAGCGGCAGAAAGATGGTGCCGACCACGGTCAGGAACTTCATGACCTCGTTGGTGCGGTTGCTCATGCTGGACAGGTACAGGTCGAGCATGCCGGACAGCAGGTCCCGGAAGGTTTCCACACCGTCGATAACCTGGATGGTGTGGTCGTAGGTGTCGCGGAAGAAGATCCGCGACGTGTCGCTGATCAGGGACGATTCGCCCCGCTCCAGGGCCGCGGTCACTTCGCGCAGCGGCCAGACCCCTTTGCGCATGAAGATGATCTCCCGCTTGAGGGCGATGATCCTCTTGAGGATCTGCTGGGTCGGCCCCTGGGCCAACTCCTCCTCAAGGTCCTCCACGATCTCTCCCATTACCTCCAGCACGGTAAAATAATTGTCAACAATGGCGTCGATCAGGCCATAGGCCAGGTAGTCGGCCCCCATGGTCCTGATACGCCCCCGGCCGCTGCGGATTCGTTCCCGCACCGGTTCGAAGGCGTCCCCGTCGGTTCCCGTCTGGAATGACAGCAGATAGTTCGGTCCGACGATCATGCTGACCTGTTCGGTTTCTATGCCCTGTTCCGGCGTGAAGCTGATCATGCGGGCGACGATGAAGATGTAGTCGCCGTAATCCTCGATCTTGGGGCGCTGGGTCGTGTTGACGATATCTTCCAGTACGAGCGGGTGCAGGTGGTAGCATTCGCCGAAACGCCGGATCAGTTCCACGTCCTGCAGCCCTTCCAGGTTGACCCAGGTTACGGCAGGTCCGGGGGATGGCTGGACGCACTGGTCGAACCCCTCGGGGCGGAATTCCTTGACGCCGTCCGGTGAATAGACGGTTACGTCGATGGCGGCGCCGCCGCTGCGCGCCGCGCCGATGTGGACCAGCGTGCCGGGAGGAAGGCCGGCCTTGCGGGATTGCCCGCTGTAGAGCCTGCGTTTGCGTGCCATCTCAGATCCCCAGGATGTCGGCCATGTGCACCAATTCGTTGTTCAGCTTTTTCTGGCCCCCCTTGACCACCATTTCCAGCAGCGTGGTGGTCAAGGAGTTGATCGACAGGCCGAGCATAACCCCTTTTGTCCCGGAGAGCAACAGTTCCACCGCTTTCAGGCCGAAGCGGCTCCCCAGCAGACGGTCGAAGACCGTGGGCGCGCCGCCCCGCTGGTAGTGCCCCAGCACGGTTACCCTGGTCTCGAAGCCGGCGCAGCCCTTGATGCTGTCGGCGACCTCCTGGGCGTGCCCGGCCCCTTCGGCCATGATGATCAGGGCATTGGTGCGCCCCTCCTCGTAGCGTTGCCGCAGTTGGTGGCACATCTCCGTCAGGTCGAATTCCACCTCCGGCACGATGGCGAATTCCGCCCCCGTGGCGATGGCCGACGTCGAGGCCAGGTAGCCTGAGTTGCGTCCCATCACCTCCACGATGAAGGCCCGGTCGTGGGAACTTGCCGTGTCCTTGATGCAGTCCACCGCGTAGATGATGTTGTTCAGCGCCGTATCCACCCCCAGGGCCATATCGGTGTACGGGATGTCGTTGTCGATGCTGGCCGGGATGCCGATCACCGGGAAGCCGAGCAGGTCGAGGGCGCGGGCGCCGTTGAGGGAACCGTCGCCGCCGATCACGATCAGCCCGTCCACCTTTTCCCGCAACAGGTTGTCCAGCGCCTTTTTTTGTCCCTCGTCGGTACGGAATTCCTGGGACCGGGCCGACTGCAGGAAGGTCCCCCCCCGTTGGAGCACCCCGGAAACAGCCCTGCTCGTAAGCTCCAGGTAATCGTTTTTCAGGAGGCCGGCAAACCCCTTGCGGTAGCCGATCATCTCCACGTTGTTGGCGATGGCGGTGCGCGCCGCGGCGCGGATCACGGCGTTCATGCCGGAACAGTCGCCGCCGCTGGTAAGAATGGCGAGTCGTTTCATGGTTCTGGTGTCTCCTTGGTCCTTTATCCCGCTGACAACGAGGGCAACGGTGCCCCTATGGTTTTTTCCTTCTGGCGCGCAGCCACTCCATGCGTTCCAGGATGTTCTTCTCGTAGCCGTGCCCCTTGGGCTCGTAGAACTTTTGCCCGGCCAGTTTCTCCGGCAGGCATTCCTGGCCGGCGTACCCTTCCTCGTAGTCGTGGTCGTAGCGGTACCCCTTGTGATACCCCAACTCCTTCATCAGCTTGGTGGGGGCGTTGCGGATGTGCAGGGGAACGGGGAGGGCGCCGCTCTTTCTCACCTCGGACAAGGCGGCGTCGATGCCGGCGTAGGAGGCGTTCGACTTGGGGGCCGTTGCCAGGTAGACGACCGCCTGGCCCAGGGTGATGCGCCCTTCGGGCATCCCCACGAACTGGAAGGCCTGGAGGGCCGACACCGCCACCTGCAGGGCCCGGGGGTCGGCATTGCCGATGTCCTCGGAGGCCATGATGATCATGCGCCGCAGGATGAAGAGCGGGTCCTCCCCCGCCTCCAGCATGCGGGCCAGCCAGTAGAGGGCCGCGTCCGGATCGCTGCCGCGCAGGGACTTGATGAAGGCGGAGATAACGTTGTAATGCTCCTCTCCCCCCTTGTCGTAGAGCAGGGCCTTCTTTTGCAGGGCCTCCTGCACGGTCTCGATAGTTATGACGTTGTCTGTCGTAATCCCTGCTGCCACCTCCAGGGTGTTCAAGGCTATGCGGGCGTCGCCGCCGCACTGGTCGGCCAGGAAGACGAGCGCGTCATCGTCGGCCGTCAGCCCGAGGCGGCCGAGTCCCCGTTCCGCATCGTTCAACGCCTGGCGCAGGATGGTTCCGACCGTGGCCGCGTCCAGTTGATTCAGGGTCAGGACGCGGCAGCGGGAGAGGAGCGGCGCGATGACCTCGAAGGAGGGGTTTTCGGTGGTGGCGCCGATGATGGTGACAACCCCCTTTTCCACGTAGGGGAGAAAGGCGTCCTGCTGGGATTTGCTGAAACGGTGGATCTCATCCACGAACAGGATGGTGCGGGCGCCGCGGGCGGCGTACCCCTCCGCTTCGCGGAAGATCTCGCGGATCTCCTTGACCCCCGAGAGGATGGCGGAAAAGAAGATGAAGTGGGACTTGGTCTCCCGTGCGATGACGTGGGCCAGGGTAGTCTTGCCGCATCCGGGAGGGCCCCAGAAGATCAGCGAGGAGAGGTTGTCGGTCTCGATCATCCGTCGCAGGATGCGCCCTTCGCCCAAAAGGTGCTCCTGTCCGGTGAATTCGGCTACGTTCCGGGGGCGCATGCGCTCCGCCAGCGGTGCGTTTGCCGGGGTCGGCTGGTCTTTTGCCGTGTCGTTGGGGGAATCCCACAGGGTTGGTGTCTTCATTGAGTTCCGTTCCGGGTCAGGCCAGGTCGCGCCGGCTGTGACGGCCGATATTTTCAGGTTTGACGCCCCAGATCTCCCGGGCATACTCGGCGATGGTGCGGTCGCTGGAGAATTTCCCCATGCCGGCCGTGTTGAGGATCGATGTGCGGGTCCATTCGTGGGGGTGGCGGTAGAGCCGGTCAACCTCGTCCTGGCAGGCGACATAGGAGGCGTAGTCGGCCAGGAGCAGGTAGGTGTCGTTGCCCAGCAGGCTATCCACAATCGGTTTGAACAGACCGGGTTCGCCCGGCGAGAACGTGCCGTCGGCGATCATGCCCAGGGCCTGCTGCAACTCCGGGTTGCGGGCATGATAGTCGCCGGGACGGTAGCCGGCCCGTTTCAGCCCCTCCACCTGTTCGGCGTTCATGCCGAAGATGAAGATGTTGTCGCGGCCGACCTCTTCCATGATCTCGATATTGGCGCCGTCCAGGGTGCCGATGGTCAGGGCGCCGTTCAGGGCGTACTTCATGTTGCCGGTGCCGGACGCCTCGGTCCCCGCGGTGGAGATCTGCTCCGACAGGTCGGCTGCCGGGAAGATGAGCTCTGCCAGGGAAACGCTGTAATTGGCCAGGAACACCACCTTGAGCAGGTCGTTGGCCGCCGGGTCGTTGTTGACCACCTCTCCCACGGCATTGATGAGGCGGATGATCAGTTTGGCCATGAAATAGGATGGCGCCGCCTTGCCGCTGAAGATGACCGTGCGGGGAGGGACGTTCAGGCCCGGATTGGCCCTGATGCGGTTATAGCGGGCGATGACGTGGAGCACGTTGAGCAGTTGCCGCTTGTATTCGTGCAGGCGCTTGGTCTGGCAGTCGAACAGGGAGTCGGGCGAGACCTGAATGCCGTTGTGCCGGTAGATGTAGTCCGCCAGCCTCCGTTTGTTGGCGCGTTTGACCTCCGCCCACTGCTGCTGAAAATCCCGGTCGTGGGCCATTGGCCGCAGTTTTTGCAGTTCATCCAGGTTGGTGACCCAGGCGTCGCCGATGGTGGACGAGATCAGGTCCGACAACCAGGGGTTGGCGTGTTTGAGCCAACGCCGCTGGGTGATGCCGTTGGTCTTGTTGTTGAAACGTTCCGGCCAGAGGGCGAAGAAGTCGCTGAACAGGTGATCTTTCAGGATGTCGCTGTGCAGTGCCGACACGCCGTTGACGGAGTGGCTGCCGACGATGGCCAGATAGGCCATGCGGATATGTTTTTCCCCCTCTTCCCCCACAATTGACATGCGACGTAATCGGTCGCTGTCCCCGGGAAACCGGGCCCCCGCTTCCTTGAGGAAATGGTCGTTGATCAGGTAGACGATCTGCAGATGGCGCGGCAGGATGCCCTCCAGCATGCGCACCGGCCATTTTTCCAGGGCCTCGGGCAGGATGGTGTGGTTGGTGTAGGCGAAGGTCTTCACGGAAAGATCCCAGGCCGTTTCCCAGGAGAGCATCTTCTCGTCCAGCAGGATGCGCATCAGTTCCGGGATGGCCAGGGTGGGGTGGGTGTCGTTGAGCTGGATCGCCACCCGTTCGGGCAGCAGGCCCAGGTCGTCGTGTTTCTTGGAGAAGCGGTAAAAGATGTCCTGCACGGTGGCCGACGCCAGAAAGTACTCCTGGCGCAGGCGCAACTCCTTCCCCTCGGCCATGTGGTCGGCCGGGTAGAGCACCTTGGAGATGTTTTCGGTCTTCATCTTGGATTCGACCGCGCCGACGTAGTTGCCCCGGTTGAAGGACTCCAGCTCGAATTCGCGGGTGGATTTGGCGCTCCACAGGCGCATGGTGTTGACCGTTTCGTTGCCGTAGCCCGGCACCGGCACGTCGTAGGCCAGGGCCATGACGTCGTGGGTATCGACCCACGAGTGGCGTATCTCCCCCGCCGGGCCGCTCGATTCAACGACCCGGCCTTCGTAGCGGATCTTGTGCAGATGCTCCTGACGGCCGAACTCCCAGGGGTTTTCGTAGCGGAGCCAGTTGTCCGGCAGTTCGTACTGGCCGCCGTCGATGATCTTCTGGAAGAACATGCCGTACTCGTAGCGGATGCCGTAGCCGTAGGCCGGCAGGCTCATGGTGGCCATGGAGTCGAGAAAACATGCCGCCAGTCGCCCCAGGCCGCCGTTGCCCAGGCCCGCGTCCCACTCGTTTCCGGCGATGTCCTCCAGGTCTATCCCCATCTCCATGAGGGCGTTTTCCCACTCATCCCTGATTCCCAGGTTGATCAGGCTGTTGCCCAGGCTGCGCCCCATCAGGAACTCCATGGAGATGTAATAGACCCGCTTGGCGTCATTGATGTAATAGGACTGCTGGGTGTCGAGCCAGCGTTCCGCCAGCATGTCCCGCACGGCAAAGGCCAGGGCCAGGTAGAGATCGGCCTTGGTGGCCGAGTACTTGTCCTTGACCAGGGTGTAGTGGAGATGCCGCATGAAGGAGCGCTGCAGGTCGGTTACGGTCGGTTTCCCCTCACCGGCAGAGGTCGTATGGTTTGCGTTCATGGGACCGGCCCTTCAGGTAACGTGATCGGGAACGACGACAAAAGTATATAGGCACATCTTCCCGAAAGCAAGGTTAGGTATGTTTAATGATGGTGGCCGGCAGGCGTGGACCGGGCGCTGTGCCGCTTAGGGGATCTCGTCGCCGGGGAGCGCCGTGCGGGAAAGAGGTTAATAAAGCGAGTTGTGTATACTGACTTGATTTTGAATTTTCTTAGTATATTTAGTAAATATGTACATTTTTTTACTCGAACGGGCAAAGTCAGGGCAACCTGACGACGCAAAGCTACCTGTCCAATTCCCGTTGGATAGAGGGGCCGCCGAGGGAACATCCTGCGACGGGCCCGCCCTTAAATAAGGACGGGCCTTTTCTTTTGTGCAGCGTATCCCTGCCATGGTGACGGCATTCATGACGGCGGCCGCTGCCAAAGCGGCACGGGGCGGCCTTGATGGTGGGGCCTCGATCAGCGCGGTATTGGCATTGAAAACCATATCTGAAAAAATCGGAAACAACGTTCAATGGATTTATAGGGGGGAGCATGCATACTGAAAATCAGCGTAGAAACTGGTTGCTAGCACGTATTGTATTCTTTTTGATGACGATGCTGGCTTGTTCGGGAGGGGCCTGGGCGGCAGGGACGTCGGGAACGCTTTCGTTCACTGCGGGTGACGGCGATGTGCAATACTCCTTACAATCAACAACAAGAACTGTAGGAGGGCAAACATTTACGATCAGTGCTCTTCCCGGGAACGTTCTTGGCTACGATTCCAGCCAAGGCGCAGATGGCCTCTATGTTTATGATGGTGGTGCCAGCTCTGGCGTCAATGTAACCATTGCGGCACCGAATGGCTACGTGTTCGACATAGATTCATTCAAGGCGTTGGCATCGGATACGGTAGTAAGCTATGTTCTGACGTATGGGAATGGATCGACTGCATCCGGTTCTCTGAATGGCGTCAGCACGAGCGGCCTGAGCACGCTCAGTCCGACGATAAGCGGCATTAAGCAGATCGTATTGAGTTCAGTGGATTATGCTGTTTTCCAGGATTTCGCCCTGAGCAATATACATCCGTTGACATTTGCAGTTACCTACAATGGCAATGGCAACACCGGGGGGGCTGTGCCGACGGATGCCACGGCCTACTCCAATGGCAGCACCGTTACGGTGTTGGGCAACACGGGCTCACTAACGCGTACCGGCTATACCTTCTATCGTTGGGATACCGTTTCTGGTGGTGGTGGCGCCCACTATGTCGGTGGGGATACCTTTTCCATATCGAGCGATACAACATTGTATGCTCAGTGGACCGCCAATCCCCCCAGCGCAACAACCGGGTCGGCGACGTCTGTGACGGCTACGGGGGCGACACTGGGTGGAACGGTCAATGACAATGGGCTCGCTACAACGGTAACATTCGATTATGGCCTGACGACAGGGTATGGCACCAACGTTGCGGCAACAACAGGCGGAACGGTTGGCGCAGGCACGGGGAGTACCTCCGTCGGGTTGAGTTTATCGGGCCTTACGTGCAATACGCCGTATCACTTCCGGGCCAAGGCGGTCAATGCCGGTGGAACCACCTATGGGAGTGACGGTAACTTTACGACGACTGCCTGCGTGCCTGGCGCACCGACCATTGGTACAGCGACGGCGGGCAATGGCCAAGCCTCGGTGGTATTTTCCGCTCCGGGGTCGGACGGCGGGGCTGCTATCAGCGGTTACACGGTTACCTCCAACCCGGGCAGTAAGGTTGGCACCGGAACGACCAGCCCGATTACCGTGACGGGGCTGACCAATGGCACCGCTTACACCTTTACGGTGACGGCTACCAATAGCGTGGGGACAGGGGCTGCATCGGCGTCTTCCAGTAGTGTGACGCCCAAGGCAACTCAGGCCATCACCTTCGCCAATCCGGGCGCCCAGAACTTCGGCACCACCCCGACCCTGTCCGCCACCGCCGATTCCGGCCTGACCGTTACCTTCACCTCGTCCACCACCGGGGTATGCACCATCACCAGCGGCGGGACGCTCACCTTCCTCACCACCGGCACCTGCACCATCAACGCCGATCAGGCGGGCAACGCCACCTATGCCGCCGCCACCACGGTCACCCAGCCCTTTGCCATCAATGCCGTGGCACCCGGCGCCCCCACCGGCGTAACGACCACGGTGAGCGACGGCCAGGCGACCGTCACCTTCAGCGCACCGGCCAGCAACGGTGGGGCGGCCATCACCGGCTATACCGTGGTTTCCACCCCGGCGGGCGGCACCGACACCAACGCCGGAAGCACGGCACTTTCCCACGTGGTTACCGGGCTCGCCAACGGCACCGCCTACACCTTCACGGTCACGGCCACCAACGGCGCCGGTACCGGCTCCGCCTCGGCCGCCACCACCAGTGCCACCCCCAGGGGGAACCAGGCCATCACCTTCAATAACCCGGGCGCCCAGAATTTCGGCAGCGCTCTGACGCTGAGCGCGACGACCAATGCGGCGGGCCAGACCGTTGCTTTCAGTTCCAGCACCACCGGTGTGTGCACCGTCAGCGGCACAACCGCCACCTTCGTGATGGCGGGGACGTGTACGATCAAGGCAGACGCTGCCGCCACCTCCAGCTATCTGGCCGCACCGACAGTCACCCAGAGCTTCTCGGTCAACGCCGTGGTTCCCGGCGCCCCCACCATCACCTCTGTCACAGGAGGTATCGGCCAGGCCATGGTGGTATTCACCGCGCCCGCCAGTAACGGCGGGGCTGCCATAACCGGCTATACCGTCACCTCCAGCCCGGACAACCTGACGGCAACGGCACTCGGCAGCCCCATTACGCTGAACGGGGTCACCAACGGCACGGCTTACACCTTCACGGTCACAGCTACCAACAGCGCGGGCACCGGCCCCGCCTCGGCCCCCTCCACAAGTTTCACCCCCAAGGGGATCCAGACCATCACCTTCGCTCAGCCTGCTGCCCAGAGTTTCGGCACCACGCCGACCCTGGCCGCCACCGCCTCCTCCGGCCTGACCGTCACCTTTACCTCCTCCACCACCGGCGTCTGCACCATCACCGGTGGAGGTGCGCTCACCTTTCTCACCACCGGCACCTGCACCATCAACGCCGCCCAGGCGGGCAACGCCGCCTATGTCGCCGCCGCGACCGTGACGTGGTCGTTCAACGTGGCGGCCGTGGTGCCCGGTGCGCCCACCATCGGCAGTGCCTCGGCGGGCGACACCCTGGCTTCGGTGACCTTCACCGCCCCGGCCTTTACCGGCGGTTCTGCCGTCACCTCCTATACCGTTACCACCAACCCCGGCGGCCTCACGGCCACCGGCACCGCCAGCCCGATTACCGTCACCGGGCTCACCAACGGCACCGCCTACACCTTCACGGTGACGGCCACCAACAACGTCGGAACAGGGGCAGCCTCCGCAGCCTCCAGCAGCGTCACCCCCAATCCGGGCCCCGCCGTGGCCAGCGTCGCCGTTCCCGCCAACGGCACCTACAAGATCGGCGACAACCTGGACTTCACCATCATCTGGGACAGCGTCGCCACCGTTACCGGCACCCCGCGCATGGCGCTGGTTATCGGCAGCAGCACGGTCTACGCCACCTATATGTCCGGCTCGGGCACCACCGCCACCCTGTTCCGCTACACCGTGACCGCCGGCCAGAGCGACAGCGACGGCATCACCGTCGGCGCCTTGACCCTCAACGGCGGCACCATCAGAAACAGCGCCAACAGCAACGCCACCCTGACCCTCACCGGTGTCGGAAACACGTCCGGTGTATTGGTCGATACCACGGCGCCGACCCTGCCGGCAGTGAACATCGTGGTCAACAACCAGTCCGATCCGCACAAGATCGTGCTGACGTTCAATAAGGCCCTCAACGCCACCACCATCGGCGCCGCCTCTGCCTGGGCGGCAGCCGCCAACGGCGGCGCCCCGATCTACGCCATCGCCGGCGCGGCGTTGACCGCCGCCAATCAGGTTACCCTGACCCTGGCTGCGGTAGACATCACCACTGCCGCCACCTTCATCACCGACAGCGCCGCCAACGCCCACCTCAGGATCACGCCGCCCGCAACCCTGGCCGACAGCGTCGGCAACACCTACGCCGCCGGTCAGGTCACGGAATCCGGTGCCGCCCATATCCTGGACACCACCCCGCCGGTCCTCGCCAGTGTCGGCATCGGCGCTGCCACCAGCACCGGCGGCACCATGACGGCTATTGCCAGCGAGAAGGCCAAGGGGTACTGGATCGCCGTTGCCGGCGGCGCCACGGCCCCCGCCGTGGCCCAGGTCAAGGCGGGCGTCGCCTACGGCGGCGTCACGGTCGTGGCCGACGGCACCGGGGCACTGCCGGCGGGCAGTGCCGGCAGCATCGCCCTGAACGGTTTAGCGCCCAGCACCGTCTACGACATCTACCTGGTGGCCGAAGACGCAGCGGGCAACGCCACGGCTGCGGTCGCCAAGGCCGTCATTACCACGGGTGCGGCCCTGAAGGTCTCGACCCTGCCCGACGGGGCGGTCACCACCGACACCACCCTCAACGTCAGCGGCACGGCGGGCACCCCGGCCAACCTCAAGAGCCTCACCATCAACGGCACCAGCGTGGCGGTGGCGGCGGACGGCAGTTTCAGCTACCCGGTCCAACTGCTGGCCGGGGCCAATGCCATCACCGTCGTCGCCACCGACATCAGCGGCACCATTGCCACCGACAGCCGCACCATCACCCTGGACAGCAGCGCGCTCCACCTGGCGGTCGCCTATCCGCCGGACAACAAGGCGCTTATCCAGCAGTCCGTCACCGTCACCGGCTCCATCGCGGAACTGCTCGCCAGCGGCACCGCCAAGATCGCGGCCAAAGCCGAGGCCGCCACCGCCGCCGATCCAACCATGGTGGTCAGCTACAGCATCAACGACGGGACGCCCGGCACCGCCACCCTGACCGACGGGACCTATTCCTTCACCGTCGATCTCACCAGCGGCATGAACACCATCCAGATATCGGCGGCGAACGGGGCGGGCAAGACCGCCCAGGCCAAGCGCACGGTCACCTACCAGCCCGCGTTCTCCCTGACGGTCAGCGACCCGGCCAGCGACATCCGCACCCCCCAGACCTCCTACCTGCTGCAAGGGATCGTGGCGGACAACAGCGCACCGGTCACCGTCACCATCACCATGGATGGCCAGACCTACACCCCCACGGTGGACAGCACCACCGGGGCCTTCCAGCAGCAGCTGACCTTCAGCGGCAGCAAGGTCTACCAGGTGAGCGTCACCGCCACCGACGGCAGCGCCACCCTTTCCGTGCCCCGCAACATCATCACCGTGGCCGGGGCCGGATCGGCCTTTACCATCGTGGACGCCCTCACGGCGTTGAAAGCGTCCGTGGGCCTCGTCACTCCGGACCAGAGCCAGATCCTCAGGCTGGATGTGGCCCCCATGGTGAGTGGCGTTTCCGTTGGTGACGGTATGGTGGATATGGAAGACGTCATCATTGTCTTGCGCAAAGCGGTCGGACTACTCTAATCTATTCAACAATTATCCCAAGGAGGATTGCTCCATGAAGACCACCCTGAAACTCATCCTCGCCACCCTCACGCTCGCCGCCCTGTACGGCTGCGGAGGCGGCGGCAACGGCAGCAGCACCCCCACAGCGGTGGCCGACAGCTACGTCTTTCCCAGCGGCACGGCGACCATTACCTTCTCCGCCATGAGCACGGCCCAGCTGGCCGCGCCGGTCAGCGGCATCGACTTCACCGTCACCCTGCCCGCCGGCATGACCCCCACAACCGCCGGTGGCGCATCGGGGCAGATCGACAGCACGACCATCACCGCCGGCTCGGCCCTGACCGGCACCAACCTGGCCTTCGGCACCTATTCCGTATCCACGCGCAAGGCCCACCTCTCCATGGCCACCACCAGCAACAGCTACCGCTCCGGCGAGTTCCTGCGCCTGACCTGCACCGTGGCTTCCGGTACTTCCATCACCCTGGCGCAGTTCAAGGCCGCCAACGATCCGGTGACCATCATCAAGGCCGTGGGGTACGACAGCGCCACCGCCAGCACGGTGGTGCTCACCGACAAGCTCAAAGTCACCATCGGAGCGCTGAAGTAACGGAGAATATTGTGTAACCACCTTTTCGGGCCGCTTGACATCTGTGCATGCGGCTCGGAAAGGGTCTCGCGATTCTCCACCGCTACCCCGTCGATACGGACGGCCGCCAGCATATGCAGGCGGCCGTCCGATTTTTTCTGCATAATATCCTCGAAAACTCTACGGCATTCCGGGTTGACACCGGTTCGCATATATACTATCGTTTATATCCTTTATCCGCGCCAATCGGCTGTTTGGCGCCATGAAAATCCGCACCACCGAGGACAATCAATCATGCGCAGCGATACCATCAAGCAGGGACTCGAACGAACACCGCACCGGGCGCTCCTCAAGGGAACCGGCGTTCCCGACAGCGCTTTCGAAAAACCGTTCATCGGCGTGGCGACCAGCTTCACCGATCTGATTCCGGGGCACTCCGGCATGCGCGACCTGGAGCGCTTCATCGAGAAAGGGGTCCACACCGGCGGGGGCCATGCCTTCTTCTTCGGCATCCCCGGCGTCTGCGACGGCATTGCCATGGGGCACAAGGGGATGCACTACTCCCTGCCGACCCGCGAGCTGATCGCCGACATGGTGGAATCGGTGGCCGAGGCGCACCGGCTGGACGGCCTGGTGCTCCTGACCAACTGCGACAAGATCACCCCCGGCATGCTCATGGCCGCCGCGCGCCTGAACATCCCGTGCATCATCGTCACCGCCGGTCCGATGATGAGCGGCCGCAGCCTGAGCGGCCGGAAATATTCCTTTGTCACCGATACCTTCGAGGCCATGGCCCGCTACAAGGCCGGCGTGATCGACGACAAGGAGCTCAAGGTCTGCGAGGACAACGCCTGCCCCGGCATGGGCTCCTGCCAGGGGCTGTTCACCGCCAATACCATGGCCATCCTGACCGAGACCATGGGGATGAGCCTGCCCCGCTGCGGCACCGCCCTGGCGGTTTCGGCCTTGAAACGCCGCATCGCCTTTGCCTCGGGAGAGAAGATCGTCGAGCTGGTGAAAAACGACGTCAAGCCCCGCGACATCATGACCCGCGCGGCTTTCGAAAACGCCATCCGGGTCGATCTGGCCCTGGGCGGTTCGTCCAACACCGTGCTGCACCTGCTGGCCATCGCCCGGGAGGCGGGGGTGGACCTGCCGCTGGAAACCTTCGACATCCTGGCCAAGGACACCCCGCAACTGGCCTCCATGAACCCGGCCGGGGAATACTTCATGGAAGACCTGGACGTGGCCGGCGGCGTCGGCGGCGTGCTCAAACAGTTGGGGGACAAGATCAAGGATGCGCCGACCCTGTTCGGCCTGACCACCCATCAGTTGGCGGCAAGCATCGCCAACGTGGATGAAGAGGTGATCCGTCCGCTCTCGAACCCGATCAAGAAAGAGGGAGGCATCGCCATCCTCTCCGGCAACCTGGCCCCCAAGGGGGCGGTGGTCAAGCAGTCGGGCGTGTCGGCCGCCATGATGCTGTTCGAGGGGACGGCCCGCTGCTTCGATGCCGAGGAAAAGGCCATGGCCGCCATCATGGAAGGGAAGATCACCTCGGGCGACGTGGTGGTGATCCGCTATGAAGGCCCCAAGGGCGGCCCCGGCATGCGGGAGATGCTGGCTCCCACGGCGGCCATCATGGGGATGGGGCTCGGCGATTCCGTGGCCCTGGTGACCGACGGCCGTTTCTCCGGCGGCACCCGCGGACCCTGCATCGGCCACATCTCGCCGGAAGCCGCCGAGGGCGGTCCCATTGCCCTGGTGGAAGAAGGGGATCGCATTCTGCTCGATATCCCCAACCGCCGCCTGGAGCTGCTGGTGGACGAGGCTACCCTGGCCGCCCGCCGGGCCGCCTGGAAAGCGCCGGAAGCCAAGATCAGGACCGGCTGGCTGGCGCGCTACGCCAAACTGGTCACGTCGGCCCACACCGGCGCCGTAACGACGGCCGATTGAGACGGTTGTTGAAAACAGCCATCTACGCCGCCATCCTCGAAAACCCTTTTCGTGCGGCGTAACGCCCCTCATCCTATCCTTCTCCCAAAGGGAGAAGGGATACCGTTCCCTCTCCCTCCGGGAGAGGGTGGCCAAAGGCCGGGTGAGGGCCTCCTCAGGGTCTTCTGCGGGTGCGACGATCTGACTATTTTTGAACAACCTCAGTTTTTCAACAGATTATGTTACTACTTCCGGGGTTGATGCATCTGGCGTCTTGAACCGGAATGCTGCCTAAAGGAGGAACCATGGAAACGCTTCCGAACAGGTTGATCGTTTTCGCCCTGCATGTCCGTACTTCAGCGACGGCGCGAAAACGATAGCTTGCATTTCAACCATCCATTACATTCAGAGGTATCACCCATGAAAATGAACGGTGCACGAATATTGCTGGAATGTCTCAAAAAGGAAGGTGTGGACACGGTCTTCGGTTATCCCGGAGGCACCGTGATCAACATATACAACGAACTCTTCGGTTTCAAGGATATCCACCACATCCTGCCGCGCCATGAACAGGCCGGCACCCATGCGGCCGACGGCTATGCCCGCGCCACCGGCAAGGTCGGCGTCGCCATCGCCACCTCCGGGCCGGGCGCCACCAACACCGTGACCGGCATCGCCACGGCCTACATGGATTCGATTCCCATGGTGATCATCACCGGCCAGGTGTCCACGGCGCTCATCGGCAACGATGCCTTCCAGGAGGTGGATATCATCGGTATCACCCGCTCCTGCACCAAGCACAATTTTCTCGTGCGGGATGTGAAGGACCTGGCGCTGATCATAAAGAAGGCCTTCTATATCGCCAGCACCGGCCGGCCCGGCCCGGTGCTGGTGGACCTTCCCAAGGACGTGCAGATCGCCGAGACCGAGTTCGCCTACCCGGATACGGTGGAACTGCGCAGCTACAAGCCGACCGTGGCCGGACATCCCCGCCAGGTGGAAAAAGCGGTGGATATGCTGCTGGAGTCCCAACGTCCGGTGATCTACGTGGGGGGAGGGGTCATACTGGCCAATGCCTCCGACGAGCTGACCGGCCTGGCCCGCAAGCTGTCGGTGCCCGTAACCACCACCCTGATGGGGCTCGGCTCCTTTCCGGGAAACGATCCGCTTTCCCTGGGCATGCTGGGCATGCACGGCTCCTACTGCGCCAATATGGCCATGACCAACAGCGATTTGATCATTGCCGTGGGGGCGCGCTTCGATGACCGGGTGACCGGCAAGATCGCCACGTTCGCGCCTACCGCCAAGATCATCCACATCGACGTGGACCCGACCTCCATCAAGAAAAACGTGCGGGTCGATCTGCCGATCGTGGGGGATGTAAAGGACGTCCTGACCAAGATGATCAAGCTGGCCGACAAGCACAAGGAGAAAGCGGCCGGCTTCAAAACGGCGCTGGCCCCCTGGCATGAGGATATTGCCGGCTGGAAGGCCAAACATCCCCTTGCCTACAAGCAGAGCGCCACCGTCATCAAGCCCCAGTTCGTCATTCAGAAGTTGCGCGAACTGTCGGACGACGACGCCATCATCGCCACCGACGTGGGACAGCACCAGATGTGGACCGCCCAGTTCTTCCAGTTCAACAGGCCGCGCACCCTCCTCTCCTCGGGGGGCTCGGCACCATGGGGTACGGCCTGCCGGCCGCCATGGGGGCCCAGGCAGCCTTTCCCGAGCGCCAGGTGATCACCATCTGCGGCGACGGCGGCGTGCAGATGAACATCCAGGAGATCGCCACCCTGGTGCAGAACCGCCTGCCGGTCAAGATCGTGATCCTGAACAACAACTTCCTCGGCATGGTGCGCCAGTGGCAGGAACTGTTCTTCGACAAACGCTATTCCCAGACCTGCATGGAACTGCCCATCGATTTCGTCAAGCTGGCCGAGGCCTATGGGGCCAAAGGTTTCAGCACCTCCAAGCCGGGCGAGGTGGAGACCGTCATCAAGCAGGCCTTCAAGGAAAAAGGGCCGGTGATCATGGAGTTCAAGATCGCCCGCGAAGAAAAGGTGCTGCCCATGGTTCCGGCCGGGGCATCCCTGAACGAGATGGTGCTGAACGCCTAACTGACTGATAGCAATTTGCCACAGAGACGCGGATATACGGAGAAAACCGAGAGAGAAAAACACTCTGGATAATCGTTTGTTTATTCTTTTGTTGTGGTTTTCTCCGTGTCCCCCTGTGTCTCAGTGCCTCTGTGGCGGAAGTAGCTTTTGACTTTATGGAGGTTTCCCCATGCTGCATACCATATCAGTGCTGGTTGAAAACGAATTCGGCGTACTTTCCCGCGTGGCGAGCCTTTTTTCGGGACGCGGCTTCAACATCGATTCCCTGACCGTCGCTCCGACCAACGAGGAGGGGCTCTCGCGCATGACCATCGTCACCCGCGGCGACGAACAGATCCTCGAACAGATCACCAAGCAGCTCAACAAGCTGGTCGATGTGCTCAAGGTGATCGACTTCAGCGACGGCAGCGCCATCGAGCGCGAGATGATCCTGGTCAAGGTCACGGCCGAGGATGAAAATCGCGCCGAGGTGCTGCGGATCGTGGACATCTTCCGTGCCAAGATCATCGACGTCACTCCCAAATCCTATACCATCGAGGCCACCGGCAGTCCGACCAAGATCGACGCCATCCTGGAACTGCTCCGCCCCCTGGGGTTGAAGGAACTGGTCCGCACCGGCGCCGTGGCCATCGGGCGCGGCGCCAAGGGGTGGAAAGGGTAGGGCGCGGCCGCCGCATGCTCGCTCGGGGCCGCGCAAACACTCATTGCGCGGCCCTTTTCGTCTGATCATTGGCCACAGAGCCATACAAGACGCGTGGAAAACCCGCAAGGAAATCCGAACCTGCCGCAGAGACGCGGAGACGCAGAGAAAAACAGAGACACATTAAAAAAACAGCCGGTTTGAGGATGGTTTACCCCCCAAGAATATCTTTCGTCCTGCTCCATGTACCCCTGTGTCTCCGCGTCTCTATGGCGGAAATGCCGATTTTGGACTATTACGGTGATGCTTTCGTGCTATTATTTACCCACAAGAAATTCCTCTGTTGATCCGTCTCTGCCGTGAGGGCACCATGTCGAAACAACGCAAGATAGCCATCATCATCGCCGCCACGTTTGTGGCACTCATCCTTTTCTGCAGCGCCATCCTGCCGCTCATCGTCCGCAGCCAGGCCGTCGCGGCCCTGGGGGATGCCATCGGCCGGAAGGTCCGCATCGAGAAGGTCGGCATCAACCCCTTTACCCTCACGGTCACGGTTTCGGGCTTTGCCATCGAGGAAAAGGACGGCGGCCCCTTCGTCTCCATCGGGCAGCTTCGCGCCTCCCTCAGCCTGGCCTCGATCTACAAGCGCGCCCTGATCATCTCCCGGGTCGCCGTCGAGGCGCCTTCGCTCTCCATTGCCCGCCTGGCCGCCAACCGGTACAACTTCAACGACATCATCGAGCGCCAGAAGGCAAAGCCCAAAAAGGAATCCAGCGGCGAATTCCGCTTCTCCATCAACAACATCACCCTTGCCAACGGTTCCGTGGATTTCGACGACCAGGCCGTGGGCGGGGGGAGGAAGCACACCGTCCGCGACCTCAGGGTTGCGGTTCCCTTTATCAGCAATATCCCCTATCTGGTGGAAAAATACACCGATCCCCACATCTCGGCCCTGGTGAACGGCGCCCCCTTCAGCTTTTCCGGCAAGGTAAAACCGCTCAGCAAGTCCATGGAAACCTCGGTGCACATCGACCTGCGGCAGCTCGACCTGCCCGGCTATGTGGCCTATGCACCGGTCAGGCCGCCGGCCGATCTGGCGTCCGGCAAACTGACCGTCAACACGGATGTCAGTTACCGCATATCGGCGGACAAAAAGCCGGAATTGACCATCAGGGGGCTGGTGCAACTGGACAACATCGCCGTCAACCTGAAAGAGGGGCAGCCGCTGTTCCGGCTCCCGTTGTTCCAGGTGCGGGCATCGGACCTGGAGGTCTTTGCCCGGCGTTTTCTGGTGGATAACGTCACCATGGAAGGGCTTGAACTGTTTGCCGGGCGTACCGCCGGCGGGGAGTGGATGTATCAGCGCCTGCTGCCCCGGCCTGCCGGAACACCGCGGCAACCGGCTGCCGAAACCGCCAAGACCACCAAGACCACCGCTGAAGCGAAAAGCGGCTCCGCACCGCTGCTCGTCCGCATCGGTTCCTTCGATTTCAGAAACGGCGTACTCCACATCAGCGACGCCCTCCCCAAGGGGGGCTTCAAGGGCAACGCCACCGGGATCAATGCCGCAGTGAAGGGCTTCACCACCGAACCGGGCAAATCGGCGGATTACGAGGTGGCGCTCTCCCTGGACAACGAGGCCGAATTCAACGCCGACGGCGCTTTCAGCCTGGCGCCGCTCAAGGCCACGGTTTCGGCCGAGTTGAATGATCTGAAGCTCCAGAAGGGGTGGCCCTACCTGGCCGGTTTCCTGACGGCGCCGCTCAAGGGAACCCTGGATCTGGCCGTCGAGGCGGCCTATACCCCGGAGAGCGGGGTGGACGTGGCGCGGGCGGACCTGGGCTTAAGCGGACTCTCGGCCCGCTACGGCGACAAGGAAGGATTTGACCTGAGGCGCCTGGAGGTGAACGGCGCGGCCTACCGCCAGAAAGAGAACCGCCTTGACCTGGACGAGATCATGCTGGCCCAGGGCAATGTGTCCCTCTCCCGCGAGGTGAACGGCGCCATCTCGCTCCTGTCGCTGCTGAAAAAGCCCCAGGAACAGGGGGCATCGGCGAAAAAGGCCGGGGCCGCGAAAAAAACCGCCGCAGCGGGACCGTCGGCCCCTGCCAGAGAGTTCTCCTTCCGCGTCAAAAAGGTGCGCCTGGACAAGCTTGCCGCTTCCTTTACGGACAAGACGCTGTCGGAAAAGCCCCACTTCACGCTGCGCAACACCAGCCTCACCCTGGTCAACCTGAACGGCCCGCGCTTCACCCCGGCGCAATTGCGCTTCTCCACGATCTTCGACAAGGCCACCCCGCTCAAGGCCAGCGGCACGATCACGCCCAACCCCTTCCACTACAAGGGTAGCGTCAGTGCGGGCAGGCTGCCGCTGCGCGACTTCGAGGCATACTTTCCCTCCAACATCAACGTCTTTGTCCTGGGGGGCTCCGTCGACGCCACCATGAGCGTGGACATCGCCCTCAAGGGGGGCAAGCCGACCGGCACGTTCAAGGGCAACGCCGGCATCCGCGGCTTCCACGCCATCGACACCGTGGCCGAGGAGGACCTGCTCAAGTGGGAAAGCCTGCAACTGGACGACATCCAGGGCAATCTGGAACCCTTCAGCCTGGCTCTGCGCCAGATCGCCCTCAACGGGGTCTACTCCCGCATCATCGTGCGCAAGGACGGTACGCTGAACCTGCAGAACCTGGTGGAAAAACCCAAACCGCCAGCGGCCTCCCCCGCTGCCCCGGCACCCGCCGCGCCCGTACCCGCCGCCCCGGTAGCGGCCGCACCTGCGGCTGCCGCTGCGCCGCAGCAGGCGGCCGCCAAAAAGCAGATCCAGATCGGTGCCGTGACGATCCAGGACGGCACCTTGTCCTTTAGCGACAACCACCTGCCGCAGCATTTCGCCACCACCTTCTACAACCTGGGCGGCCGGGTCAGCGGCCTCAGTTCCGAGGAATCCAAGTTTGCCGACGTGGACCTGCGGGGCAACCTGGAGAACCATTCGCCACTCCAGATCACCGGCCGGATCAACCCGCTGCGCGACGATCTGTTCGTGGACCTGAAGGTCTCCTTCCGTGATATCGAACTTTCGCCCGTTACCCCCTATTCCGGCACCTACCTCGGGTACACGGTGGAGAAGGGCAAGCTGTACCTGGATCTCATGTACCGCATCGACAAGAAGCAACTGGATGCCTTCAACAACATCTTCATCGACCAGTTTACCTTCGGCGAGAAGGTGGAGAGCGACAAGGCCACCAAGCTGCCGGTCAAGCTGGGCCTGGCCCTGCTCAAGGACCGCAAGGGGGAGATCCATCTGGACGTGCCGGTTGCCGGCCGTACCGACGACCCCAAATTCAGCGTCTGGAAGCTGGTTTTTCAGGTTCTCAGGAACCTGATGGTCAAGGCGGTCACCTCGCCCCTGTCGCTGCTCTCCTCCATGTTCGGCAACGGCCAGGATTTCAGCGCCATCCAGTTCAGCCACGGCACCAGCGCGATCCCCCCCCAGGAGGAGCAGAAGTTGAACGCCCTCGCCAAGGCGCTCCTGGACCGGCCGGCCCTCAAGGTGGAGTTGAAGGGGTACGTGGACCGGGAAAAGGACACGGAGGGGTATCGCCGTGAACTGCTGGAGCGGAAGGTGAAAGGGGAAAAATTCCTGGCCCTGGGCAAACAGGGGACGCTGAAGGAGGGTGAGAAGGCCGACAGTATCGTGGTGGGGAATGATGAGTATCCGACCTATCTGACCGCGGTCTACAAAAAAGAAAAGTTCCCCAAGCCGCGCAATATGCTCGGTCTGGTCAAGACCCTTCCTCCCGAGGAGATGAAGAAACTGATCATCGCCAATACGGTGATCGGGGAGCCGGAACTGAAAAAACTGGCCCACGAGCGGGTGGTGGCGGTCATGAATTACCTGGTGGCAAAAGGCCATGTCCCGGCCGAACGGGTTTTCCAGAAGAATGACGACCTGTTCAAGGCGCCGGAAAAGGAGACGACTTCACGCAGCCGGGTGGAGTTGAATGCCATTGCACAGTAACCCATGACCACCGACCTGACCACCGCCCCTATCCCGGCACTGATCCGGCGCCTGGCCATCCCCTCCGGGATCGGTTTCTTTTTCAACACCATGTTCAACGTGGTGGATACCTGGTATGCCGGCCGGCTTTCCACCACGGCGCTGGCGGCCATGTCACTCTGCTTCCCGGTGTTCTTCATCATCCTGGCGGTGGGCGCGGGCATATCCACCGGGGCAACGACCCTCATCGGCAATGCGCTGGGACGGGGGCAGCGCGACGAGGCCCAGCGCTTCGTGCTGCAGTCCCTTTCCTTCGCGCTGGTGCATGCCGTTGCCCTGACCGCCTTGGGACTGGCGTTTGCGCCCCGCATCTTTACCTTCATGGGCGCCGAGGGGGAGTACCTCACCCTGGCGCTCGGCTACATGAACGTGACCCTGTGCGGCGCGACCTTTTCCATGCTCAATTTCGTGATGAGCTCCATCCTTAACTCCCACGGCAATACGGTCACCTATCGCAATTTTCTGGTCACGGTCTTTTTCCTCAACCTGGTCCTCGACCCCTGGTTCATGTACGGCGGGCTGGGGGTGCCCACCATGGGGTTGCCCGGCATCGCCTTGGCCACGGTCTCGACCCAGTGCCTGGGCAATTTTTACCTCTTCGGCAGCCTCTCGCGCTTGAAGGTGCTTCCCGTTTTTGCCCTGCGTGACCTGTGGCCCCGCCGGTACTATTACGGCGAATTGATGAAGCAGGGCTTTCCCTCGGCCATGAATATGATGACCGTGACCGTGGGGGTCTTCATCATCACCTGGTTCGCCGGCAGGTTCGGCAAGGAGGTGGTGGCGGCCTACGGCATCGGCACCCGCATCGAACAGCTCGCCCTGTTGCCGATCATGGGGCTGAACGTTTCCACCCTGGCCTTGACCGCCCAGAATTTCGGCGCGGGGAACCTGAAACGTATCCGCCAGGTATTGGCCCTGTCACTCCGCTACGGTTTCATCCTTGCCGCCATCGGCACGGCCCTGGTGCTGGTTTTCAGCGCCGATCTGATGTCGGCCTTCAGCCGCGATGGGGCGGTCATAGCCGCCGGGGTCCGTTATCTGGGGATCGAAGCGCTCGTGTTCCCGGCCTATGTGCTCCTCTATGTATGCGTCTCGGCCATGCAGGGGGTCAAACGCCCCGGCTTCGCGCTGCTGATCGGCCTCTACCGGCAGATTGCGGTGCCCTTTCTGGTCTTTCCCCTGCTGGCCATCATGCTGGGGTGGGGCGTGATGGGCATCTGGTGGGGCATTTTCATCACCACCTGGTCGGCCGCCGTCATTGTGGTCATCTATGTCACCTGGATCGTGAAAAAGTTGGAAAAGGATACGCTACCCGCATGAAACGTGTTGCCATTGCCACCCTGGGCTGCAAGACCAACCAGTTCGAGTCCGCCGCCATGAGCGAGCAATTCCGTAAGGCCGGCTACCGCGTGGTCCCCTTCACCGAGCCGGCCGACATCTACGTGGTCAACTCCTGCACGGTCACCGCCCGCACCGACGCGGAGACCCGCCGCCTGATCCGGCGCGCCCGCCGCCTGAACCCCCAGGCCCGCATCGTCGCCACCGGCTGCTACGCCCAGGTGGCGCCGGGGGAACTGGAGCGCATGCCCGAGGTGGACAGCGTGCTGGGCAATCGGGAAAAACAGGATATCGCCGGCCTGGTGGCGGCGGGCGGGAGCCGCATCTCGGACATCAGCACCGAACAGGCAGCCGAGCCGCTGCCGCTTTCGAGCTTTGCCGAGCATACCCGAGCCTTTCTCCAGGCCCAGAACGGCTGCAACTCCTTCTGCGCCTACTGCATCGTGCCCTACGCCCGGGGCAGGAGCCGCAGCGTGCCCCTGGACGACGTGCTGCAAGGGGTGCGGGAACTGGCCGCCAACGGCTACCGGGAGGTGGTGCTCACCGGCATTCACCTGGGGGCCTACGGGCTCGACCTCGCGCCGCGGCACTCCCTGGCCGACCTGGTGCGGCGCATCACGGAAGACGGCAGTGTGCCGCGCCTGCGGATCGGTTCGGTGGAGCCCAACGAACTGAGCGACGAATTGATCGGACTCATGGCCGCCTCGACCGCCGTCTGTCCCCATGTGCATCTCCCCTTGCAGAGCGGCAGCGACACGGTACTGCAGCGCATGGGGCGGCGCTACACGGCCCGCTTCTTCCGCGATCTGGTGGCCCGGGTCACGGCCGCACTGCCGGACGCCTTCATCGGGGCCGATGTGATTGCCGGGTTTCCCGGCGAAACGGACGAGGAATTTCTGGAGACCCTGCACCTGGTGGAGGAGGTGCCGTTTTCCGATCTGCACGTATTTCCCTTTTCCCGGCGGGCCGGCACCAAAGCGGCCGGGATGCCCGCCCAGGTGGCGGCCCAGGTCGTCAGGGAGAGAGGGGAGCGGCTGCGGGATGCTGCTGCGGCCAAAAAGACGGCATTCCTCCAACGTTTCGTCGGGCGCACCCTGCCGGTCCTGGGGCAGACATGGCAGCCGGGAACAGGGTGCATCAAAGGGCTGAGCAGGAATTACCTCCAGGTGGAATACGCCGCAGCGGAAGAATTGGTGAATCGGGAGGCAACCGTCGTGATCGAGCAGATCCGTGACGGGCGGGCACTGGGGCGGCTGGCCGGGTTATGGGCGGAACAACATTCGTAAAAACGTATCTTTCCTTGACTGGTCCAACCATTTCTGTGATAATCACGCCCCGTTTTGTCAAATTATTGTTTGAGGAGATGGCCATGAAGAAGACGCTTGTTCTGTGCTTAACTGTTCTGTTGTCCCTTGCGGCGGTCTGCGCCTTTGCCGGCGACGGGTCCTGGGAGCGCGTCAAAAAAGAGGGTAAGCTGGTCATCGGGCTCGATGACGCCTTTCCGCCCATGGGGTATCGCCAGGCAGACGGCAAACTGGTCGGCTTCGACGTTGATGCGGCTGAAGAGGTCGGCAAGCGTCTCGGCATCAAGATCGCATGGCAGCCCACCGCCTGGGAAGGGGTGATCCACTCCCTGAACGCCAAGAAGTTCGACTGCATCTGGAACGGCATGACCATCACGCCGGAGCGGGCCAAGGAAGTGGCCTTCACCAAGCCCTATATCATGGACGGCCAGATTGCGGTGGTCAATTTCAAGGAAAAACGTTTCAAAGGGCTGAAAGACCTGAAGGGGATCAAAGCCGGCACCCAGAAAGGGTCCTCCGGCCTGGAAGCGGTCAAGAAGCTTGCCACCCCGCCGAAGGAACTGAAGGAATACGAAGATTACCCCAAGGCGCTGCTTGATCTGGAAGCCGGGCGTATCGACGTGGTGGTGGTGGACAACGTCACCGGCCGCGACATGATCGCCAAGCGTCCCGGAAAGTTCAAGATCCTCCCCGGCATGATCAGCAAGGAGCCCTTTGGCGTGGCTTTCCGCAAAGAGGACAACGGCCTGCGCGACAAGGTGCAGCAGACCCTGGACAAGATGGTCAAGGACGGTTCCATGGCCAAGATCTCCCGGAAATGGTTTGCGGAAGATATCGCTAATCCCAAGAAATTCTAGAGACTATGAAACGTTTTTACATACACTTCAGCAGGGTCGCCGTGACCCTGCTTTTTTTGTGGACGCTGGCCGGAACCGCTCTGGCACTGGATGGTGACGCCCTTTCCCGCCAGGCGGGGGAACTGATGGCCCAGGGGGACCTGCCGGGCGCCGTGGAGCTGCTCAAGCAGGTTCCGGTTCCGGCCAAAGGCGGCGATGCAAGCGCTTTTGTGGCCAGCCGCATGCAGATGGCCAGGATCTATGTTTCGTTGAACGAGGCCGACAAGGCCCTGGCCGCCAGCCGGGAAGTCCTGGCGCTGTTCCCCGACAACAGCGAGGCCCGGAACACGGTCGCCGCCATCCAGAAACAGCAGCAGTCGCGCTGGCTCTCGCTCTTGGACGACTGCCGCAAATTCCTCCCGGCCCTGCTCAAGGGTGCGGTTATGACCCTCTTGCTGGTGCTCTGCACCATGCTGGTATCCCCCTTGGGGGGGCTCCTGATCGCCTTGGGGCGCATCAGCACCTTTCGGCCCCTGTCCGCCGTCTGCTGGTTCGTGATCTGGTTCTTCCGCGGCACGCCGCTCCTGCTCCAACTGTTCTTCATCTATTACGGCCTGCCGGCCTTCGGCGTGACCCTGCCGCCCTTGACGGCCGCCGTGATCGGCCTTGGGCTCAACTACTCGGCCTATCTGGGCGAGATCATCCGCGGCGCGATCCAAAGCATCGATCAGGGGCAGATGGAGGCGGCCAAGGCCATCGGCATGACCTACGGCCAAGCCATGCGGCGAGTCATCATCCCCCAGACCTACAAGCGCCTGATGCCCCCCATCGGCAACGAATTCATCGCCCTGATCAAGGACACTGCCCTGGTATCCACCATCGCCATGGTGGAGTTGATGCGCTCGGCCGACCAGCTTTTCAACACCTATTTCAACATCACGGCCCTGGCTCTGGCGGCGGTCATCTATCTCCTCTTGACGAGCATCTTCACCTTCATCTTTGAAAAAATCGAATATCGGGCAGGGATCTATGAGCACCGCTAGGGAGCCGTTGATACGGCTCATGGGCATCACCAAGCGTTTCAAAAACCTGACGGCCGTGGACCGGATCGACCTGGACGTCTTTCCGGGCGAGAAACTGGTCATCGTCGGGCCGTCGGGATCGGGCAAATCCACACTGCTGCGCTCCATCAACCTGTTGGAAGAGATCGATGACGGGGTAATCCGTTTCCAGGATCGCGAGGTGGGATACGTCACCCGCCACGGCCGCCGCCATCTCGACCGCCCCCAGGCGGTGTGCGCCCTGCGCACCGAGATCGGCATGGTGTTCCAGCATTTCCATCTCTTCCCCCACATGACCGTGCTGGGCAATGTCATGGAGGGGCCGCTGACCGTCCGCAAGATGCCGCTCCCAGAGGCCCGTCAGGTCGCCCTGGACATGCTGGTCAAGGTCGGGCTGGCCGACAAGCGGGACGTTTTTCCCGCCACCCTGTCGGGGGGGCAGAAACAGCGGGTAGCCATTGCCCGAGCCCTGGCCATGCGGCCAAAGCTCATGTTGTTCGACGAACCGACCTCGGCCCTGGACCCGGAACTGGTGGGGGAGGTGTTCGACACCATTCATACCCTGGCCGACGAAGGCATGACCATGATCATCGTCACCCATCACATGGGCTTTGCCCGTGAACTGGCCGACCGGGTGATCTTCATGGAATCGGGCCGTTTTCTGGCCCAGGGCGCCCCCCAGGAGTTTTTCAGCGTTGGCCAGGAAAACGAGCGCATCAGGAGCTTCCTCAACAGGCTGCTGTGAAAAGGCAGGTATCATCACGTTTTCAAACCGGAAGGCCCTGGCGCCTTCCGGTTTTTTTGTGACGTCCGCGGGGGAGTGTTAAAATAGTTACCATTGGTAAAAAAACAACAACTTATTGATATTAAAATAATATTTAGTTTAGTGTTAAAAAAAGTAACACTTTGTATGATGCTGTAATTATTGGATAAAATTAAAAGTGTTAAAAAAATTACCATTTTTCTTATGCTTCAAGGTGCTCCATTGAACGCCGCGCGGAGGTGTGCGTATGCAACGATCCGATACCATGGGTTTTTTGCGAGATGGCACGAGAGTTGATATGAATTTATAGTTATACCGTATCCCATGTCCGGCCGACGGAGACATCAATGGCACTATCACTTCAGTCCGCGCACCTTGAGAATGATGGCCAGCAGAAACAGAGAACGATCCTGGTGGTTGATGACGAGTTGCTGGTGCGGCAGATGTTGCAGGATTGTCTCGAAGAGTACGGCTTTGCGGTGCTTACCGCCACGGACGGGGTCGAGGCGTGCGGACTTTTCATGAAAGAGTCCGCGCGGATCGACCTATTGGTGAGTGACGTGCTCATGCCGAAGATGAACGGTTTTTACGCCTATCAGGTCATGTGCCGGGTGAAGCCGGGGTTGAAGGCCATTCTGGTGAGCGGCTACCCGAATGGTGCCGATATGATCAACGAAGGGAGCGCAAACCCACCGGAATTTCTCTCCAAGCCGATCAGTCCCAGGGAGTTGATCTCGAAGATACACGCAATGCTGGGGAGCGTATGACGGTCTAGACGGAGAAATTCCGGGCGGCGCGGGAAGGGGGATTGCGGGAAGTTGCGGTAAAGATTCCGGAATACCCTGCCGAAATGGGAAATGAGGTATTTTGTAAACAAAAACGCCCTCTTCGAGCAAGAGGGCGTTTTTGTTGTCTTGGGAGCCGCCCCGGCTTCTTCTTGTGGTAATTTATTGACAGTTGCCGGGGAATGTACTATTTTCAGCACTTGTTTTATCAACGGTTTGTACCGGTTTTTCCGGAAAATTTCGTAGGAAGGTGGAACAAGAGCATGAAGGTCTATTACGACAAAGATTGTAACGTAGCACTTCTGAAAAAGAAAAAAGTCGCCATCGTCGGCTATGGTTCCCAGGGGCATGCCCATGCCCTGAACCTTAAAGATTCGGGTATCGATGTCCTCGTCGCTCTGAAAAAGGATTCCTCCTCAGTGAAGAAGGCCAAGGACGCCGGGTTCAAGGTCGTCACGGTGGCCGAGGCCGCCAAGGTGGCCGATGTCCTGATGATCCTGCTCCCGGACGAGATCCAGGGCGACATCTACCGCGAGGAGATCGCCCCCTATCTGAAAAAGGGCGCTTCCATCGCCTTTGGCCACGGCTTCAATATCCATTTCGGCCAGATCGTTCCCCGTGAAGACATCAATGTCTTCATGGTGGCCCCCAAGGGGCCGGGGCATCTGGTGCGCCATGAGTACACCAAAGGGGGCGGCGTGCCGTGCCTGATCGCGCTGCACCAGGATCCCTCCAAGAAGACCAAGGACCTGGCCCTGGCCTATGCCTCGGCAGTTGGCGGCGGCCGCTCCGGCATCATCGAAACCTCGTT
Source organism: Geobacter sp. FeAm09 (assembly GCF_008330225.1). Classification (NCBI taxonomy): domain Bacteria; kingdom Pseudomonadati; phylum Thermodesulfobacteriota; class Desulfuromonadia; order Geobacterales; family Geobacteraceae; genus Geobacter; species Geobacter sp. FeAm09. Next base: position 1,689,582 of record NZ_CP042466.1, read on the forward strand.
CAAAGAGGAAACCGAGACCGACCTGTTCGGCGAGCAGGCCGTGCTGTGCGGCGGCATTGCCGCCCTGATCCAGGCCGGGTTCGAAACCCTGGTCGAGGCCGGCTACGCCCCGGAGATGGCATATTTCGAATGCCTGCACGAAACCAAGCTGATCGTTGACCTGATCTATGAAGGCGGCATCGCCAACATGCGCTACTCGGTCTCCAACACCGCCGAATACGGCGACCTGACCCGGGGCCCGCGCGTGATCACCGCCGATACCAAGAAAGAGATGAAAAAGATCCTCGACGAGATCCAGACCGGCGAATTCTGCAAGGAGTGGATGCTGGAGAACAAGGTCAACAAGCCGACCTTCAACGCCCTGCGCCGTCGCGGTTCCGAGCACCAGATCGAGCAGGTCGGCGCCAAGCTGCGCGCCCTGATGCCCTGGATCGGCAAGAACAAGATCGTCGATAAGACCAAAAACTAGAATAATTTTACGCATCCGACACCCCTTTGCCCTATGGGAGAGGGGTGTCCGCGTGTTCAGGCAGGTTGCATGAATAACTCGACCCCATTTGCCAGAGAAGGTTATCCCTTCATCATTTGTTCCACCGGATTGACGTTTCTGCTGGCCGTGGCCGCCTGGAAATGGTGCTCACTGGTGCTGGCCGCCCCCGCTGCGCTGGCCTGCGTGGCGACCCTGTTCATCCTTTATTTCTTTCGCAATCCCGAGCGTACCCCGCCTGGCGACGGGCACGCAGTGGTGGCCCCTGCCGACGGGACGGTGATCGTGGCGGAGTGCGTCCCCGATACGCCGCTCGGCACCCCGGCGCTCAAGATCAGTATTTTCATGTCGGTCTTCAACGTGCATGTGAACCGTGTCCCGTTTGACGGCACGGTGGTGGACACGTTCTACCATCGCGGCAAGTTCTTCGATGCCCGTGACGGCCGGGCCTCCTTCGAAAACGAACGCAGCGGCATCGTCCTGGAAACCGCTGGCGGCGTTCGGTTGGCCTTTGTGCAGATTGCCGGCCTGATCGCGCGGCGGATCGTGTGCTACGCCCGAACCGGCGACGCCCTGAAGCGGGGGGAACGTTACGGGCTGATTCGCTTCGGATCAAGGGTGGATGTGTATCTGCCGGTTGACGTACAACCGCTGGTAAAGCTTGGAGATGTGACCGTGGCGGGTGAAACCGTACTGGGGCGTCTCGCCTAGGCGGAGAAAGCGTGGCATGAACTCTGAACTGAATGACAAAAGGGCCGAAAGGGCCGAAAACCTCAAAAAAGGGATTTATATCCTGCCCAATCTGTTTACGACCGGGAGCCTGTTTGCCGGTTTCTACAGTATGGTGGCCAGTCTCAACGGCAATTTCGACATTGCCGCGCTCTGGATCTTCGCCTCTGCCGTTTTTGACGGCCTGGACGGCAAGGTGGCCCGTCTGACCGGAACCACCAGCAAGTTCGGCGTTGAATATGATTCCCTGGCCGATCTGGTGTCGTTCGGGGTGACTCCGGGACTGATGATGTATGCCTGGGCGCTCAAGCCGTTCGGGCGTCTCGGCTGGCTGGCCGCGTTCCTGTTCGTGGTTTGCGGCGCATTGCGCCTGGCGCGTTTCAATGTTCAGGTCAATACGGTGGAGAGCAAGCGCTTCGTGGGCTTGCCCATCCCGGCGGCAGCCAGCACGGTGGCCGCCACCGTCCTGTTGTTCCATCATTGCGGGTGGCCAAGCTCGTACAAGCGGCTGGCAATCCTCGCCTTGATCTACCTCCTGGCCTTCCTGATGGTGTCGGGATTCCGCTATTATTCGTTCAAAGACCCGGCGCTGATCAAGCGGCAGCCCTTCGGCTTCCTGCTTCTGGCCGTGGTGCTGCTGATTGTCGTCGCCGCCGAACCGGCGGTGATGACCTTTGTCATCATGATTGCGTATGTTGTTTCCGGCCCATTGGGATTTGTGGTCGGTTGGCCGCGTCGCCGCCGCTTGGAAAAGGCCGTGCACAAGGGGCATGGAGCCGCCGCCGGCCGCTAGTGTCCTCTGCGGCCTGTCGGTAATTCCGCGCAGCCTGGGCCTACGACAGGGAATGAGACGCGGGGGTCAGGGGAGGTCGTGCAGGTGGGCCTTGATGCACTCTTCCGAGATTTCAATGGTGGCGAACGTCTTGTTGGCCGACGTCCGCGTCAGCGTGCCGGGGTTGAGGAACAGGATGCCGGATGTGGTGATGCAGGTGGCGCGATGGCTGTGACCGAACAGCACTGCGTGGGCGCACAACTCCTCTGCCCGTTGCTTCAACCTTTCCAGCCCGCCCTTGACCCCGTAGGCGTCTCCATGCACCAGCAAAATCCGTTTTCCCTCACACTCCCACAGCATCTCCCGCGGCGCCGAGGTGTCGTGGTCGCAATTGCCGGAAACGGCAATGACGTCCAGATGCATCAGGTTGCGCAGCAGGTTTGCGTCTTCGATGCCGTCGCCGAGATGGATGACGGCGTCCACAGGTTCCGTCAGGCTGTGGGCCTGCACGGCAGGGGCAAAATTGCCGTGGGTATCGGATACGACCAATGCTTTCATGGTGTTAGTGTACCAGAAATCGGGGTGTCATGGCACCCTAAAATCGCCGACCCGGGTGGCCTTACATGTTGAAGAAAATAGCCTTGATCTTCCTTGCCGCCATGGCGGCCTTCCTGATCCTCTTTGCCGGTTCCCTGCTGATCGCCAAGGCGATCATGGGATCAATGGATACAAAACTGGCGGACAAGGAGGGGGTCGGCCTGGTGGAGGTCCGGGGGATGATCCTTGACTCCAGGGACACGATCCGCCAACTGCGCTATTTCCTCAAGCAGGATGCCGTCAAGTCGGTGGTGCTGCGGGTTGATTCACCCGGCGGGGTGGTGGCGCCTTCCCAGGAGATCTACGAAGAGGTCAAAAAGTTCGCCGCCCGGAAGAAGATCATCGTTTCCATGGGGAGCCTGGCCGCCTCGGGCGGCTACTACATCTCCGCTCCGGCCACGCTGATCTATGCCAACCCCGGTACCATTACCGCCAGCATCGGCGTGATCCTCAAGCTTTCCAACATCGAGACGCTGATGGACAAGATCGGCATCAAGTCCTATACCCTCAAAACCGGCAAGTTCAAGGACTCGGGCTCGCCGTTGCGGGAGTTGTCAACGGAGGACCGGGCCATGCTGCAGGCGGTCATCGACAACACCCATGAGCAATTTGTCCGGGCAGTGGCCACCGGGCGCAAGCTGCCGGTGGAGGATGTCCGCAGGATCGCCGACGGCCGCATCCTCTCCGGAGAACAAGCCAAGGGGCTGAAACTGGTGGACCGCCTGGGCACGCTCCAGGACGCCATTGAGGAAGCCGGGCGCCTGGCCGGCATCACCGGCGATCCCGAGGTCATCCGTGCCCCCAAGAAAAAGATCGACTACCTGGATGTGCTGGCCGACGGTATGGAAGGCAAACTGGGCGGCACCCTGAAGAATGCCGCCGGCGGGATGCGGCTGATGTACGAAGCGGAGTAGGGGAGAGCGGCGAGAGCTGCCTCTTCGCCGCCCTGTCGGGGCTATTTCCCCTTTTTCAGCCGGTCGTGGGCGGCGAGGATGATCCGTTCGGTCGTGGCCCAGTCGATACAGGCATCGGTGATGGATACGCCGTATTTCAACTGGCCGGGATCGGCGGCGATCTTCTGGCTCCCGGCCTCCAGATTGCTCTCGATCATGACGCCGGAGATGGAGGTGTTGCCGTCCACGATCTGTTGGATGACGCTCTCCAGAACCTCGGGCTGTTTCTGGTAGTCCTTGTTGGAGTTGCCGTGGCTGCAGTCCACCATGATGGTGGGGAACAGCCCGTTCTTCTTCAGGCTTTCTTCGGTGGCCGCGATGTCCTCCGGGGTGTAGTTGACCCTGCGGGAGCCGCCCCGCAAAACGATGTGGACGTCCGGGTTGCCGCAGGTCTGGATGATGGAGGTGCGCCCCTCCCGGTTGATGCCGAGGAAGCTGTGGGGATGCTGAACCGCCTTCATGGCATCCATGGCGATCTGCAGATTGCCGTCGGTGCCGTTTTTGAAGCCGACCGGGAACGAGAGGCCGCTCGACATCTCCCGGTGGGTCTGGGATTCTGTCGTCCGGGCTCCGATGGCGCCCCAGCTGATCATGTCGGCCAGGTATTCAGGGGTAATCGGGTCCAGCATCTCGGTGGCCACCGGCACGTTCAGGGAGGTGACCTTCAGGAGCAGGCCGCGGGCGATGCCGAGCCCCTTGGAGATCAGGTGGCTGTGGTTCATGTCCGGGTCGTTGATCAGCCCTTTCCACCCGATGGTGGTGCGCGGTTTCTCGAAATAGGTTCTCATGACCAGCAGCAGGTGGTCCTCGACCTTGCGGGACAGGAGCGCCAGGCGTTTGGCGTACTCGATGGCGGCCACGGGGTCGTGGATCGAACAGGGGCCGACCACCACCATCAGGCGCCGGTCGCGGCGATGGATGATCTCCTTGACGCGTTCGCGGCTCGTGTTGACGAACTCGCGGTCACGGTCGGAGAGGGGAAACACCTGGCGCAGGTCGGCGGGGGCGATGACAGGCGTTATGGCGCTGATCTTGAGGTTGTTGGTTTTAATCATAGTGGATTTCGCCTTGTTCGAAAATGTGCTTGCAACGTATGCAAAATAGAATGATTAATGCTGGTTTGTCAAATAGTTGTTTACACTATGCCGTGCGGAGCCCTGAGGAGGGGTTGCTATGTTCTCAAGTGATGTCGCCATCCAATTCCTGACCGTCGGCGGAGTGGCCATTGCCCTCATCGTGGCGGTTGCCTGGTCCACCAAGTCGGTTATCGTCCACGAGGTCAACAAACGGCACGATCTGTTCAAACAGCAGCTTCAACTGGATGTCACCCATACGCTCGAACAGTTCAGGAACGCCCTGACCGAGGAAAAGATGATCTTCGGCGCCATGCAGGACAGCAGGTCGGATTCCCTGGTTCAACTGTACGGCATCATGATCGATATCGGCAAAAACGGCCGGATGCTTTCCCGGCCGGGGCAGAGCAATCTGGCGGCAGTCGTCGCCCTGGCCCAGGACTTCCTCACCTCCCTCCAGGAGTTCTTCGACGTCTACCAGAAGAACGGCATCTATTTCAGCGACGAGTTCTGCTCAGCCATGAATACCTTCATGACCGAGGATGAGGGCATTGTGGCGGAGATCACCGCCACGGTCGGCACCCCGGCCGCCGCATTCCAGGATGAACAGAAGAAGATTGCGGATATTCAACGGTCCTGGGGCACGTTCGAAATGCGGATTCCGGTCATGATAGCGGAAATGAAGAGGGAGTTTCGCCGGCTGGTGGGCGGTTCGAGCAAATGGTTTTAGGCGACGGCGTTGGGAGGCGTGCTGTTTTCGTTGACCGGGACGGCACCATCAATGTGGAGAAGGACTACCTCTACCGGATCGAGGATTTCGAGTTCATCCCCGGGGCGCCGGAGGCGATCAGGCTTTTGAACGAAGCCGGCTTTCTGGTGGTGGTCGTGACGAACCAGTCCGGCGTTGCCCGGGGGTATTACACCGAAGAGGATGTGGAGTCCCTGCACCGCCATATTGACGCCGAACTCGCCAAAACCGGCGCGCGGGTGGATGCGTGGCGGTACTGTCCCCACCATCCGGCGGGCCGTGGCAGTTACTCGCTCCCCTGCCGGTGCCGCAAGCCGTTGCCCGGCATGCTTCTGGATGCGGCCCGCCGCCACACTATCGATCTTGCGGCATCGGTCATGATCGGCGACAAGCTGGCCGACGTGGAGGCCGGGATTGCCGCCGGCTGCCGCACGATCCTGGTGCGAAGCGGCTACGGCGCCGCCGAGGAGGCCCGGGTCTCCCCGGGGACCACGGTGTGCGACGACCTGCTGGCAGCTGTTCTCTCCCTCGTGGGCCAGCGTGATGAGGTTTGACAGGTTGCCGTCCGGCATGTAATAATTCCCGTTCACATTAACTTCCTGAAAAGGAAAAGGATCACCCATGACCCTTGGTATCACCAAAGGCATTATCCTGGCCGGAGGCGCAGGCAGCCGGCTGTTTCCGTTGACCCTGGTGGCCAGCAAACAGCTTCAGCCGGTCTACGACAAGCCGATGATCTACTACCCCCTGGCGACCCTTATGGCGGCCGGTATCAGGGATATCCTGCTGATTTCCACGCCCCACGACACCCCCCGCTTCGAGAAACTTCTGGGGGATGGCTCCCGGTGGGGCATCACCATCACCTATAAGGTCCAGCCCGAGCCCAAGGGGATCGCCCAGGCTTTCCTGGTGGGAGAGGAATTCATCGACCGCAAGCCGGTATGCCTGATCCTGGGCGACAACATCTTCTACGGCAAGATGAACCTGGACCGTATCTTCGCCGAATTTCGGGGCGGGGCGCGCATCTTCGGCTATCAGGTCAACGACCCGGAGCGCTACGGGGTTGTGGAGTTCGACGCATCGGGCAGGGTGCTCAGCATCGAAGAGAAGCCGAAACAACCAAAATCCCACTATGCGGTCCCCGGCCTCTACCTGTATGACGGTACGGTGGTGGATACGGCCAAGTCCATCGTCCCCTCGCCGCGGGGAGAACTCGAGATCACCGACGTCAACACGGCCTACCTGCGCCGGGGAGAGTTGACGGTGGAGCGGTTGGGGCGGGGCATCGCCTGGCTGGACACCGGAACCCACAAGAGCCTCCTGGAAGCCAGCAATTTCATCGAAACCATCGAGTCGCGCCAGGGGCTCAAGATCGCCTGCCTGGAAGAAATCGCCCTGCGGCGCGGGTTTATCGATTGCGCCCGCATGAGGCGGGTCATCGAGGAGACCCCCAATTCGAGTTACCGTGATTATCTCCTGCGGGTATACGGCGAAAACGAACTCTGCGGCAGCAACTAGCACATTGCCGGGAATAAAGCGGGAGACGCCGGACAGCCGGTCTCGTATTACGTTCCCTTCGAGTTGACAGTTATGGATTTTTTCAAGAAATATGCCCTTTTCATCCTGACGGCGGTCGGCATACTTGCGGCCCTGATCTTCTATTCCCTCAACATCCCCCACAAACGCGACGCCAATATGATCGAACGCGGCATCCTGACCGTTTTTGCGCCGATCGCACAGCCGTTTTCCCAGGTGAGCGAGTTTGGCGCGACCGTCTGGACCGACTATCTCAACCTGGTGAACGTGCGTCAGGAGAACCGGCATCTGCTGCAGGAGATCAAGGTGCTCAACAGCCGCCTCATTGCCGCGCAGGAGGCGGTGCTGGCAAACAAGCGCCTGAGCCAGCTTCTGGACGTCAAAAACTCGATCAAGGCGCCGACCGTCGCCGCCAGCGTGATCGGCGAGGATCTGAGCCCCTGGTTCGGGACCCTGGTCATCGACCGGGGAAGCTCCAGCGGGATCACCGAGGGGATGGCCGTGGTGGCGGCTGACGGTATCGTGGGCCAGGTGGTCAAGGTCGCCCCCTCCAGTTCCCGGGTGCTGCTCTTGACCGATCATTCCAGCGGCATTGCCGCCACCATCCAGCGATCCCGCGCCAGGGGCGTGGTCAAGGGGAAGGGGGAAGGGCTCTGCCAACTGGAGTTCACCACCCGCGAGGAAGACGTCAAGGTCGGCGACATGGTGGTATCATCCGGCATCGGCGGGGTGTTCCTGAAGGGACTGCCCATCGGCGAGGTGACCATGGTCAAACGGGGCGAATACGGAATTTTCCAGACCGTCACCATCCGTCCCATCGTGAATATCGCCCACCTGGAGGATGTTCTGGTGATTGGGAATAGTCATGACTAGGGCGGGGGTGGCACTGATCGTCGTCATGCTGGCCGTGGTGTTCCAGGCATCGGTGTTGCCGGTTCATATCGCCTCGCCCTTCAAGCCGGACCTGCTGCTGATCGTCACGGTCTACCTGGCCTTGCGCGGTTCGTTCGCGGCGGGTGCGCCCCTCTCCTGGGGGCTGGGGGCCGTCAAGGATGTGTTCAGCGGACTCTACCTGGGGCTCAATGCCTTCAGTTTTCTCCTCATCTTCCTGGTCATCAAGAACATCTCTGACCGGCTCTATACCGAGAGCGCCCCGCTTTTCGTGATAACCGTGGGCGTGGCGACCCTGAGTTGCGTCTTCATCAATCTGCTTCTGCTGGTCATGTTCACGACATCGCCCGGCATCGCCTACTCCATGAGCGTCGGGCTGGTGCCTCACCTGCTGGTGAATGCCTTCGTAGCTTCCCTTGTTCCCCTGATACCCGGTTTCGACCGTCCGCTGGAAAACCCATGAAAGAACAACGTTTCGTCCGTGAGATTACGGAGTCCAAGAGAAGGATTCTGATCCTCTCCTTTGTGGTGGGCGGCATATTCTTCCTGCTGCTGCTGCGCCTGTGGCACCTGCAGATCCTGAGCGCCGACAATTACCGCAACATGTCGGAAAACAACCGCCTGCGGTTCGTGCCGGTGGCCGCATCCCGTGGGGCCATCATGGACCGCAACGGTACGGTGCTGGTCAGCAACCAGCCTTCCTTCAGCCTGGCGGTGGTGCCCCAGGAGGTGGAGAACAGGGACGAATTGCTCGATCGCCTTGCAAAACTGCTCGGCATGGATCGCGCCGAACTCAGCGAACGTTGGGAGAAGGGAAAGGGGCGGGCCAAGTATTACCCGATCATCCTGGCGTCGAATATCACCCGCGACCAGGTGGAGATCGTGGAGGAAAACCACCTGCGCCTGCCAGGGGTCGAGATCGAGATGAAACCGGTGCGGGAGTACGCCAGCGGCGTTCTGGCGGCCCATTTGCTGGGGTATATCGGCGAGATTTCAGAGGATGAACTGAACGCCAAGGGGTATGAGGAGTACAACCCCGGCGACTATCTCGGCAAGAACGGCATCGAGCGCAGTTGGGAAAAGGAGTTGCACGGCAACGACGGGGGGCGGCAGTTGGAGGTGGATGCGCGCGGCCGGGTCCTGCGGACCATTTCCGAATCCTACCCCACGGTCGGCAACAGCGTGGTGCTGACCATCGACGCGCGTGTCCAGAAACAGGCGGAAAAGGCCTTTGGCGACCAGGCCGGGGCGGCGGTCGCCATGGACGTGAACACCGGCGAGATCCTGGCATTCGTCAGCAACCCGGGGTTCGATCCCGCCCTGTTCAGCGGGAAGATGCCGGCGGATACCTGGAAGGAATACCTGGATGACAAGCGCCACCCCTTGGAGAACAAGGCGCTGACCGGTCAGTACCCACCCGGATCGACTTTCAAGATCATCACCGCCCTGGCTGGCCTGGAGGACGGCAAGATCGACGAGAACACCACCGTGAATTGCAACGGCACCTATGAACTGGGAACCTCCACCTTCAAGTGCTGGAACCGGCATGGCCACGGCGTCACCAACCTCAAGAAGTCGCTGCGCGAGTCGTGCGACGTCTATTACTACCAGTTGGGCGAGCGGCTCGGGGTGGACCGCATCGCGGCCATGGCGAAGAGATTCATGCTCGGCGCGCCCATGGGCATCGGCCTGGCCCATGAGAAGGCGGGTCTGATCCCCACCGCCGACTGGAAACTGAGGCGCTTCGGCAAACGCTGGCTCCACGGCGAGACCGTGCCGGTCTCCATCGGCCAGGGGTATGTGCTGATGACGCCGATCCAGTTGGCCTCCATGATCGCCACGGTGGCCAACGAGGGCAACGTGTATCGCCCCTACCTGGTGAAGCGTATCGTCGATGCCGACGGCAAGCCGCTCAAGGAGTTCAAGCCGGAACTGATGGGCACGACCGGTATCTCGGCGGATAAGTTCAAGCTGGTCAAGCAGGGGCTGTTTGCCGTGGTGAACGAACCGGGCGGGACCGGGGGCGCGGCGCGGCTCTACGATGCGCACGTGGCGGGCAAGACCGGTTCCTCCCAGGTGGTCAAGCTGCGCGACAGCAAACAGGCGACCCCGTACCAGTACCGGGACCACGCCCTGTTCGTGGCCTTCGCCCCCTATGAAAAACCGGAGATCGCCGTGGCGGTGATCGTGGAGCACGGCGAGCACGGCGGCTCGGCCGCCGCCCCCATTGCCGGGCGCATTCTGCGGGCCTGGTTCGACAGCAAGAAGCCGCCCAGGAAAGAACCGGTACGCCTGAAGGGAGACGATGAAGCAGGGGGCGACGACGAACCGGCGCCGCCCGTGAAGAAACAGGGTGTGAATGAGGATCAGGCCGATGATTGACCGCCGACTGCTGACAAATATCGACTGGATGCTGATCGGATTTGTGGCCGCGATCTGCCTGCTGGGCATCATGAACATCTACAGCGCCACGGCGTCCTACAAGATTGTCGGCGCTCCCTACTACCTCAAGCAGTTCAACTGGGTGCTGTTCGGTTTGCTGGTGGTCACGGTGATCTGCAGTATCGATTACCACATCCTGGAGGATTTTTCCTACTGGTTCTACGGCTTTCTGATCGTCCTGCTCGTGGCCGTGCTGGTGGTGGGGCGCCGTTCCATGGGGGCGACACGGTGGCTGAACCTCGGCCTGTTCAACGTGCAGCCGTCGGAGTTGATGAAGATCGTCATCATTGCCACATTTGCCAAGTATTTCAACAATGTGCAGACGGTGGGCGGTTTGAGCGTCAGGGATGTGCTCTTCCCGCTCGGCATCCTGGCGGTGCCGGTCCTGCTCATCATGAAACAGCCCGACCTGGGGACCGCGGTCCTTGTCCTTTTGATCGCCCTTTCCATAGCGGTCTATGTGGGGCTCCGGTGGTCCACGGTGGTCACCTTTGCCGTGGTGACGATGCCGCTTGTCTGGCTGGGCTGGGCAAAATTGCTGCGCCCCTACCAGAAAAACCGCATCCTCGACTTCCTCAACCCGGAGCGTTCGCGCCTGGGAAGCGGCTACCACATAATCCAGAGCAAGATAGCCGTCGGTTCCGGCGGCCTCCTCGGCAAGGGGTTCGTCAAGGGCACCCAGTCCCAGTTGCGCTTTTTGCCGGAGCAGCATACGGACTTCGCCTTTTCCGTATTTGCCGAAGAGTGGGGCTTTATCGGCTGCCTGGTGCTGATCGTCCTCTATCTGATCCTGGTGCTGTGGGGGCTCAACATCGCCCGGCGCTGCAACGACCGGTTCGGCAGCCTGCTGGCGGTGGGGGTGACGGCCATGCTCTTCTGGCACATCGTCATCAATATGGGGATGGTGATCGGCCTGTTTCCGGTGGTGGGGGTGCCGTTGCCGTTCTTCTCCTACGGCGGCACGTCCATGATCACTTCCATGGTGGGGATCGGCATTCTACAGAACATCAGCATGCGGCGGTTCATGTTCTGAGCAGGCCGGGAGGGTCCCGGCGCAGCGGGCAAGACGCGTACGGGAAGGCCTAGACCTGCAGTCTTTTGCGTGCTGCGGCCAGCCGGGCCTTGACGTCGGTACTGCTGGCGCAGGCAAGGACCTGGCGCGCCAGGGCGCGGCACTCGGGGAGGCTGTGGGCGCGGATGGCCTGCTTGACCACCGGGATGCTGGGCGCCGAAAGGCTGAATTCGCGGATACCCATGCCTACCATGAGCAGGGCGTTGATCGGCTCCGTTGCCATCTCGCCGCAGACCGACGCCTTTTTGCCGGCCTTTGACGCCGCATCGGCCACCCGTTTGATGGATTGCAGCACCGCCGGGTGGTACGGGTCGTAATACTGCCGCACCCGGGGATTATTCCGGTCCGCGGCCAGGGTGTACTGGATCAGGTCGTTGGTGCCGATGCTGACGTAATCCACCTCCCTGAGCAGGTGTTCGACGATCTGGACGGCCGCCGGTATTTCGATCATGATCCCCAGCGGGATGTCCTTACGCAGTTCATGTCCCTCCTGTTCCAATTCCTCCCGCACCGAAGCGAGGATCTCCTTCACCTGCCGGATCTCATCCACCGAAGAAATCAGCGGAAACATGATGCTGGGCGTGCCGGCGGGGGAGGAAAGCAGGATTCCGGCCAACTGCTCCCGGAAGATGTCCTGGCGCTCCAGGGAAACGCGGATGGAGCGCCACCCCAGAAACGGGTTGTCTTCCTGGGGGCAGCTGAAGTAGGGCAACGCCTTGTCGCCGCCGATGTCCAGGGTGCGGATATTGACCGATTGCCCGGAGAACGCCCCCAGGATCTTGCGATAGACGGCGGCCTGCTGGTGACGGTCGGGGAAGGTGCTGCGCGTCATGTACGGGAATTCCGTGCGGTAGAGACCGACCCCTTCCGCGCCGTGGGTATTGGCGACCCGCACGTCGGAGACGAGGCCGATATTGGCATTCAGGGTAATGGTGACGTGGTCGCGGGTCACCGCCGGCAGGCCCCGCAGGCCTTCCAGCTCTTTCTGGCGTCCGGCGTGGTCCCGCTCCAACCGCTCGTATTCTTTCTTGATGGCGCCGTCCGGGTTGATGTAAATGTGGCCGGAGGTGCCGTCCACGATGATCTCGTCCTTGACGTTGGAGGCGTCCATGAGCCCCGGTATCCCGAGGACGGCCGGAATACCCAGCGATTTTGCCATGATGGCGACGTGGGAGTACATGTTGCCCTTCTCGGTCACAATGCCGAGGATCTTGTCGTGGTCCAGCATGGCCAGGTCCGAGGGGAAGATCTCATCCGTCGCCAGAACCCGCTTTTCCTTCAGGGTCACCGCCGTTTTGTCGTTCCCCTCCAGGCAGTCGATCAGACGCCGTCCGATGTCCTCCATATCCGCCGACCGGGCACGCAGATAGGGATCTTCCATGGCCGAGAAGGCCTGCACGTAATGATGGACAACCTCGTGCACGGCACGGGTCGCCCCCATGCCCTGATCGATCAGGTCGCAGACCTTGCTGGAAAACCCCCGGTCCTCGAGGATCATCAGGTGGGTGTGGAAAATGGCGGCGTCATCTTCGGAAAGGGTCTCGCTGACCCGTTTCTCCATGTAGAGGGTCTGGATCTTCACCTTTTCCAGGGCCAGGCTGAGCTTGCGGTGTTCATCGGCCTTGGTGCCGACCTTGGCCACCTTGATGACCTTGTCGTTGAAGCGGTCGAGGATGTAGACCTTGCCGCGGCAGAATCCCGCCGAAACGGCGCTGCCGGAGAGCATGCGCGGCGGAGACGAGACCTTTTTGTCGGCTTTTTTCGCGGCCGGCGGTTCGCTCATGGCGTCGCCGTTCATCATTTTGGCCAGTTCCTGCTCAAACCAGGCGCGTTCCTGCTCGGTGCGCTGGATGGAATCGAGCAGGCGGGCGTTGTGCACGATGCTGCTGATCTGGAAGGTAATGGTGCGTAGGGCGCTGATCTCGTCTTCGCTGAAATCCCGCGCCTCGCGGGTCTGGATGACGATGACGCCGATGGGGGTCTTGCGCTCGAACAGCGGCAGGCCGAGAAACGAGAGGAATTTTTCCTCTTTGGATTCCTTGAAGTACTTGTAGCGGGGATGGGCCGGGGCGTTGTCGGTCATGACCATGCCGCGGCTCTCGAACGTAAGGCCGGTGAGCCCCTCGTGGACCTTCATGGATACGCGGTTGACCGATGCCTTGGAAAGCCCCTTGCTGGCCTTCAGCACCAGGGTCTCGCCATCCTGCTCCAGGAGGTAGATCGAGCAGACGTCCGTGCCCATGCGTCTGGCCACGATGGTGACGATATTGTCCAGTGTTTCGTGAAGATCATGGGAATGGAGAATGATGGCGCTGATGTCTTCCAGGGTGCGCAGGCCGATGGAGTGATGGCTCTCTTTCATGAACATCTCCAATGCAAGAATATCTCCAAAGTATAAATTATTTTGTCTCGAAGTAATAGTCTTTAATGATCCTGTTTGATGAAATCGAACCGGCATATGGTATACGGGGGAGGGGGACATTCCGGGGGGGGGCGATCCATTAATTTTGTGGAAACATCGCGGGCAGTTCTGGTATCTTGCCAGCAGCCGTTACCACTACCTGCCATTACAGGAGACAACCATGCCCGACAAACTTCTTCACGAGCTATTGCGTAAAGGTATCGATCTCCTCGAGTCGGGAGATGCTCCGGCGGCGGCCGCCGTCCTGGAGGAGTACCGGAAGGCGTACCCCGATGACCCGGACGGCTGGTTTTGTTGTGGGGACGCCCTGGCTGAGAAGGGGAGCCTGGACGACGCCATCGCCAGTTACCGCGAGGGGCTGCAGCGTGCGCCGGATGATCTGGATGCGCTGACGACCCTGGGGGATCTCTATTTTGAGGCATCCCGGCCCCGGGAGGCCATTGCCAGCTATCAGCGCGTGCTGGATCTGGACCCCAGGGATGCGGATGCACTGGTCAGCATCGGCCTGGTTTACAACAGCCAGGAGCGCGGCGACGATGCCATTCGCGCCTTTCATCAGGCGCTCGAACTGGAGCCGGACAATGTCTTTGCCTGGAATGCCCTGGGAGATGCCCTTTATGGGCAGGATGATGCGGAAGGCGCGGTGGCGGCTTACCGGAAGGGGATAGAGATCGATCCGGAGGATCCCGCCGTTCACTACAATCTGGGGGAGCTGTACTACGACCTTGAAGAGCTGGAGGAGGCCGAAGAGGAGTGCCGCGAGGCGGTCCGGCTCGACCCCTGTTTCAGCATGGCCTACCTGACCCTGGGGGGGATCTGCATGGATCAGGATCGGACCCGGGATGCCGTGCGCTACTTCGAGCAGTACCTCAAATGCGAAAAGTCCCCCCAGGCGGAGGAGATGGTCGCCGAGGTAAAGGCGGTGGTCGAAGGGTTGAAGGAAGAGTTGAAGGAGTGATGCCGTCTCCGGTCGGCAGGAGTTTTGTTTGTCATGAAAAAACCGGCATTTCGCCGGTTTTTTCATGACAGGAGTGCAAGGGTGGGGATGGCTGCGCTATTTGCGGGCAAAGCCCTCTTTGCCGAAGGAGTATTCGAAGTGCATGTGGTCGGTATAGGTGCCGTTCAGGATGGCCACCACATCCTCGGTGAAGACCAGCTCCTCGTCGGTGGGGATCACGAAGACCTTGACCGGCGAATCGTCCGTGGTGATCAGGGACTCCCGCTTGCGCGTCATGGCGTTTTTGTTCCGTTCCCTGTCCAGGATGATGCCCAGGTGCTCCAGCCCCTCGATGGCCTTCTCGCGAATCGGGGCGCCCATCTCGCCGACGCCGGCGGTGAACACCACCGCATCCAGCCTGCCCACAACCGACATGAATGCGCCGATATACTTCTTCAGCCGATAGGCTTCTATTTCCAGGGATAGCTGGCAGCGGGGATCGCCGGCCTGGGCGTGTTCGATCACATCCCGGCGGTCGGTGAACCGTCCGGTGATGCCCATGACGCCGCTCTTTTTGTTGAGGATGCTGTCGATCTCCTTGGCGGACAGATTTTCCTTCTGCATCATGAAGGCGGGGATCGCCGGGTCGATATCGCCGCAGCGCGTCCCCATGACGGCCCCTTCCAGGGGCGTGAGCCCCATGGTGGTATCCACTGAAACGCCGTTTTTGATGGCACAGTGGGAAACGCCGTTGCCGATATGCATGGTGACGATGTTGCACTCTTTGGGAGACTTGCCCAGGAGGACTGCCGCACGTTTGGATACATACAGGTGCGAAGTGCCGTGGAAGCCGTAGCGCCGGACCTGGTACTTCTCGTACCATTCGTAGGGCAGCGGATAGATATAGGCGTGCTCCGGCATGGTCTGGTGGAATGCGGTGTCGAAAATGGCCACGTGGGGGATGGTGGGCATGAGCGTCTGGGCCGCCTCGATCCCCTCGATGTTGGGCGGATTGTGGAGCGGAGCCAGATGCTGGACCTCCTTGACCGCATCGAGGACGTTGTCGTCGATCAGCACCGAACAGGTGAACTTCTCGCCGCCATGCACCACGCGGTGGCCCACGGCGGAGATTTCGGCCACGCTTTTCAGCACGCCGTTGACCGGGTCGGTGACGGTCTTGATGACCAGGTCGATGGCAGCCTGGTGGTTGGGGCAGTCCTGCTCGTAATGGTGGGTCTCGCGACCGGGGACTTCGTGCATGATGAACGAGTCGCCGATGATGACCCGCTCCACCATGCCCTTCGCCACGATCTCCTTGCGCTCCCAGTCGAAGAGCTGGTACTTGACCGAGGAACTCCCGCAGTTCAGCGCCATTATAATCATGCTGTCCTCCCTCGAATAAATAGCGATAAGTTTATAATATCAGTAAAAAAGAATACTCACACTAAAATAACCCGCTAAAATAAAACTGTTTTTGATATATACCGTAGTGCCGTTTTGAATTCAACACATTTCGTAAAAATCCACAATGAGGGGTAACGCAATCTTGACTGGACAACTGATCGGGGACATGGTATACATTAAGATGTTTTCCGCAAGGAAAGCGCATCTTACAAGGAGGTGAAACCGTGGCTCATACGATTACCGACGACTGCACCAATTGCGGCGCATGTGAGGATTCCTGCCCGGTGAACGCCATCAGCGAACAGGGGGCCAAGCGTACCATCGACGCCGATACCTGTATTGACTGTGGTGCTTGCGTGGATACCTGTCCCGTGAATGCTATCCATGCCTAATCCGCATTGAGGCAACGCTGCTGAAAAAGCCCGTGGCAACACGGGCTTTTTTTTTATGGTATACGGCGTCGTTTTCACCTTTCCTCGCCGGCGCTATTTTTTGATGAGCCAGAGGATGAAGGATATGGCGGCCGAGATCAAAATGCAGGTGGCGAGCGGAAAATAAAAACTGAAATGTTCCCGTTTGATGGTGATGTCTCCGGGCAGCCTCCCCAGCCACGGCAGACGTGGGGCAAGGGACAGCGCGAGCCCCGCTGCCACCAGGACGAGTCCCATGATGATCAGGGGGCGTCCCGGCCCGTTCATGGCCGTTTCTCCCGCGGGGCGTAGCGCTCCTTTTCGCTGTAGATGCAGCCGCAGTACTGCTGACGGTACAGCCCCATCTCCTTCGACAGTCTGATCCCCTCCTGCCAGCCGGTGCGAAAATCCTCGTAAAAGAAGGTTACGCCAAACTCCCGGCCCGCCTGTTCCCCAAGGGCCCTGATCTCTTCGTGACGCTGGTAGCGGCTGTACAAGAGCGAAGTGGTGAACGCCGCAAAGCCGTGCCCGGAAGCCGCCGCCGCCGTTGCTCTCAGGCGCGAGGCGTAACAGTAGCTGCAGCGTTTGTCCGGCTCGGCGGCGACATTGGCCAGGAACCCTTCCAGATCATACTCGTCCCGCACGATGAGGGGCATGGTTTCGCCGTCGGCCATCTGTTGCGCCGCGTCCCGCCGGCGAGCGTATTCCTGATAGGGATGGATGTTGTGGTTGAAGAAAAAGCCGGTGACGTCATGGGCGGCGGCGCGCAGCCTGTGCAGAGGATAGATGGCGCACGGTCCGCAGCAGGTATGGAGAAGAATGTTCATGGCTGAAGAGTGTCCTGGTCGGGGATGTATGTCATTTATGCCGTTATTGTACCCCCAACCGCCCGGCGGTTCAAAGGAAAATCGGAGCGCCGGCATCAGGTCGGGGCGCGGTGGGGACCGCGGGCGCATCATCAATGGTTGCTATTTTTTCCGATTTTAGGTATGTACTGCAACGCCTGACTGAAACATGTCCGGCACAATGACTCAAGCAGAGGCGGAACTCGAAATGATTCTAGAAAAAGCCAAGTGGGTGATACAGACGGAAGCCGAAGCCCTGCTGGCTATGGCGGAAAGAATCGGCAGCGCCTTTGAGGCGGCGGTAGAGCTCATATTGGCCTGCAAGGGGCGTGTGGTGGTCAGCGGCATGGGGAAATCGGGACTGGTCGGGCAAAAGATCGCCTCCACCATGTCTTCCACCGGCACGCCGGCCTTCTTTCTCCATCCCGCCGAGGGGATTCATGGCGACCTGGGGATGATTATGACCGGCGACGTGGTGATCGCCATATCCAATAGCGGAGAGACCGAGGAGGTGCTGCGCATCCTGCCGGCCATCAAGAGGATCGGCGCCCGCCTGATTGCCATGAGCGGCAATCCCGGCTCCGCCCTGGCGCGCAGCAGCGATGTCTTTCTGGACGTCTCGGTCAGGGAAGAGGCGTGCCCCCTGGGGCTCGCGCCGACGGCGTCCACCACCGCCACCCTGGCCATGGGCGATGCGCTGGCGGTAGCCCTTCTGGTAAAGCGGGGCTTTCGCGCCGAGGATTTCGCCATCTTTCATCCCGGCGGTTCCCTGGGCAAGAAGCTGCTGCTGCGGGTGGAGGACATCATGCATGGCGGCGAGGCGATACCGCTCGTTTCCGGGGATATGCTGATGAAAGACGCCCTGTTCGTCATCACCGCCAAAGGGCTGAGAGTGACCGGCGTGACCGGAGAGGGGGGGGCGCTCAAGGGGGTCATTACCGACGGCGATCTCCGCCGGGCCCTGGAGCACGGCTATGACATCCTCGGCAAGCAGGCCTCCGAGATCATGAAGCTCAATCCCAAGCACATCATGCGCCAGGAGTTGGCTGCGGCCGCGTTGCAGATCATGGAGCGTTGTTCCATTACCTCGCTGTTCGTCTTTGACGACGAAGGGGCGAACGTTCCGTGCGGAATCATCCATCTGCACGACATCCTCAGGGCCGGTATCGCATAACATGGACAAACGGCTCGCACCAATCAAGCTGCTGCTTCTCGATGTGGACGGCGTCATGACGGACGGCGGCATCATCTATGATGGCAACGGTCTCGAAACCAAGGTTTTCAACGTCAAGGACGGACATGGCATCAAGATGCTGCAGCGCGCCGGCATCCAGGTGGGGATCATCACCGGGCGCTCGTCCGCCGTGGTGAATGTCCGCGCCCAGGAATTGGGGATCGAGCTGGTCTATCAAGGCGCCCTGAGGAAGCTGGAAAGCTACGAGGACGTCAAGCGGAAGACCGGCCTGGGCGACAGCCAGATCGCGTACGTGGGGGATGACGTCATCGACGTGCCGGTCATGCGCCGCGTCGGATTTGCCGCCGCGCCCCGCGACGCCCTTGCCGAGGCACGGAATGCGGCGCATTACATTACGGAGCGCGACGGCGGGCGGGGAGCGGTGCGCGAGGTGTGCGACCTGATTCTCAAGGGATGCGGAAAATGGGATGAGGTCGTGGCGCGTTATGAATTGTTTTGATTATTCAATCTCTGTGCCAAAAAACGAGCATGGCGTACCTTTTGCTGGACAGCCCTGCCGGCCGATGGTATAGTATACGCCGATATGGTATCGCCCGGAAACATCAGGCTGGCATTGGCTTTTCTTGTCATGACGGCGATTATCGGCATCGTGGCCGCCATTACCCTGAAAGGCCCGCGCCAGGCGGCCCTACCGGAGCCGGTCTCCCGGCAACTTCCCCAGAACATCGACATGGCCATACACGACGCACGCTTTTACGAGGTGCGGGAGGGTGCGGCTGTCTGGGAACTGGTTGCCAAGAAGGCCGAGTATGACAAAACCGGCGATGTCGCCCATCTGTCCGATATCCACATGGACTTTGCAAGGACGGCCACTGCCGGCGCCATTACGGTGACGGCGGCACAGGGGACCTATTTCAGCAAAAGCAGAAACGTCGCTTTGCGCGGCAAGGTGCATGTGGTGACGGAGAGCGGCGTTACGTTCGATACCGAGGCCGTTGATTACGTGGCGGTGCGCTCCCAGTTCAGAACCTCGGACAAGGTGACGTTCCGGCAGCAGCGCCTGACCCTGACCGCACAGGGGATGGTGTTGGATGTAACGAGCCAGAAAGCCCGCTTCCTCAAAAACGTTGATGCCGGCGTGGCCGGTTTGAAGAGTCGATAGATGAATAAGATGAAAATTAAATCATTATTATTTATAATACCTCTCAGCCTGATGCTTCCGCTGGCCAGCGCATCGGCCGCCGCCCACAAGGACCGGTCGAGCCTGCCCATCGCCATCAAGGCCAACGAGCTGGCCGCCGACAACAAGGGCAAGACCGCGATCTTCAGCGGCAAGGTCGTGGCAAAGCAGGGGGATATCACCATCTATGCCGATCGGCTTACCATCAATTACGGCGACAAGAAGAGCGACGTCGAAAAGATCGAGGCGGACGGCAATGTGCGCATTGTCCAGGAAAACCGTATCGGGACCGCCTCCCATGCGGTCTATGAAAGCAAGCAGGGGCGCATCACCCTGACCGGCAACCCCAAGATCATGCAGGGAGCCGACACCATGACGGGCAATACCATTACCTACTTCATCGATGAGGACCGCAGTGAGGTCTCCAGCGGAGCCGGCCGTCCGGTAGAGGTGGTCATTCATCCGACGGGCAAAAAAGGCAATGCCGGCACACGCTGAGCCTCTGAGGCTCTGGACCCGCGGCCTGCTCAAGAATTACGGCGGCCGCCAGGTGGTCAAAGGGGTGGACCTCTCCATCCAGGCGGGCAGGGTGGTGGGGTTGTTGGGGCCGAACGGCGCCGGCAAAACCACGACCTTCTACATGGTGGTCGGCCTTGCCCGCCCCGACGGCGGCCAGGTTTTCCTGGGGGACGACGAAATTACGGGGCTACCCATGTACCAACGGGCTCGCCGGGGCATCAGCTATCTCCCCCAGGAGGCGTCGGTCTTTCGCAAGCTTTCCGTGGCCGATAATCTCCTGGCGATTCTGGAAACGGTCGAACCGGAGCGTGCCAGCCGCAAGCGCCGAATGGAGGAGCTTCTCGAAGAGTTCGGGATCACCCATATTGCCGGCGCGAAAGGCTATGCCCTCTCCGGCGGCGAGCGGCGGCGGGTGGAGATCGCCCGGGCGCTGATCACGAATCCGGCCTTTATCCTGCTGGACGAGCCCTTTGCCGGCATCGATCCCATTGCCGTGGCCGATATTCAAAACCTGATCGTGTCGCTCAAGGAACGCAATATCGGCGTGCTCATCTCGGATCACAACGTGCGCGAGACCTTGGGGGTCTGCGATGAAGCATACATTCTGAGCGGCGGCGAGGTGTTGGAATTCGGTTCGCCGGACGACATCGCATCCAGCCGCAAAGCGCGGGAGATCTATCTGGGAGACGATTTCCGCCTCTGATGGAAGGTATAAAGATATAGACGAGTTACCGGTTCCAGCTTCGGTGTGCATACACTGATCATTACGTCCTGTCCGAGGTAGAAGCAGCATGGCAATGGAGATGCGCCAACAACTGAAGATGACCCAGCAACTGGTGATGACGCCCCAGTTGCAGCAAGCCATCAAGCTGCTCCAGTTGACCCGCTTGGAGCTTCAGGATGTCGTGCGCCAGGAGTTGGAAGAGAACCCGCTCCTGGAAGAGAGCGTCGAGACCGAGGAGGTCCGCGAGCCCGAATCCCTGGAGATCGATGAGAAGGAAAGCGAACCGGCACAGGACGGCGAGGAGTTCCACGAGGTAGAAACCGGCGAAGATACCCTGCGGGACTGGGACAGCTATCTGGACGGCTACAACTACAGTTCCGGCGAGCAGTACAGCGGAGAGGACGACCGGCCGTCGTTCGAGAGCATGCTGACCCGCAAGGGGACCCTGAACGACCATCTGCTCTGGCAGCTCCATATGGGGCGCTTTTCGGATGACGAGGTCCAGGTGGGCGAAGAGATCATCGGCAATATCGACGAAAGCGGCTATCTGCGCGCCGCGGTGGAGGAGATAGGCCAGGTCTGCCATTGCGATGCCGACAAGGTGCTGTCGGTTCTGGAGCGCATCAAGGAGTTCGATCCGACCGGTGTCGGCGCCCGCGATCTCAGGGAATGCCTTCTCATCCAGGCCCGTTTCCTGGGGATGGAGGGGAGCGTCGTCGAGCGGGTGCTGCTCAACCACTTGAATGACCTGGAGACCCGCAAATACAAGCAGATCGCCCGCGATCTGGGGGTCGATCTCAACCAGGTGCTGATGGCGGCCAAGATCATTGCCGGCTTTGACCCGCGTCCGGGCAGGATTTACGGTTCCGAAGAGGTGCAGTACATCTCGGCGGATATCTTCGTCTACAAGGTGGGCGAAGAGTATGTGGTCATGCTGAACGAGGAAGGGCTGCCCAGTCTCCGTCTGAGTCCCTATTACACCGAGGTGAAGGGCAACGCCGGAGTCGATTCCCGGGCCGAGGAGTATATCAACGAAAAGGTCCGCTCGGCCATGTGGTTGATCAAGAGCATTCAACAGCGCCAGCGCACCATCTACAAGGTCGCCAAGAGCATCATCAGGTTCCAGCGCGAGTTTCTCGACCGGGGCATCGAGTTTCTGCGCCCCCTGGTGCTGCGGGATGTGGCCGACGATATCGGCATGCACGAATCCACCATCAGCCGGGTCACCACCAACAAATACATGCAGACTCCCCAAGGGCTGTTCGAGTTGAAATATTTCTTCAACAGCGGCCTTTCGACCAGCGAGGGGGAATTCGTCGCTTCGGAGAGTGTCAAGAACCGCATCAAGGAGATTATAGAAAAGGAGGATCCGCGCAAACCGCTCTCGGATCAGAAGATTGCCGAGATGCTTTCCGGGCAGACCGTCAATATCGCCCGGCGCACGGTTACCAAGTACCGCGAACTTCTGAGGATCGGCTCCTCATCCGAACGGAAACGGCATTTCTAAACCTCAAAGTCCGAGGCACCACTCTAACTACACGAAACACGAGGAGGAAGGTATGCAGATAACGACGACATTCAGACACATGGAACAGAGCGATGCCCTCAAATCCTATGCCGAGGAAAAACTCGAACGGGTAACCAAATATATCGACGGTCCGATCACCGCCCAGGTGTTCTTTACGGTTGAAAAGAAGATTCGCCACATCGTGGAGATCGTCATAAACGCAAAAGGCGTCAGCAGCAAGGCATCCGAGGCGACCAACGACATGTACGCCGCCATCGATGCCGTGATCGACAAGATGGAACGCCAGCTCAAACGCTACAAGGAAAAGATCAAGACCCACAAACCGGCTTCCGATGAGCGGGGCCGCCAACTGACCAAGAAGGTGTTCCAGGCCGAGAGCATCGAGGCCAGCGGCGAACCGGTGGTCATCAAGGCCAAGACGGAGACCGCCAAGCCGATGTCGGTGGAGGAAGCGGTCATGCAGATGGACCTGCTCCATAAGGATTTCATCGTCTTTACCGACTCGGCCAACAGCGAAATCAACGTTCTTTATCGTCGCAAGGACGGCAACTTCGGCCTGATCGAGCCTCAGCGGGCGTAATTGCCGGACCACCGGCGCGCTGGAGATGCCATTGGAGGGAATCAGCCTTTCCATACAGGAAATCCTGGATGACAGCGAGTACGGTCTGGGCCTGAAACTCCTTGCCGGCCAGGCGGGGATGGGTAACCGGATCTACAGTCCGCGCATCCAGAAGCCCGGTCTTGCCCTGAGCGGTTACACCGAGCACCTGCATCCCGAACGGATTCAGGTGCTCGGCAACACCGAAATCTCCTATCTCAACCAGGTCGACGACCGCCTGGCCGCGGAGAGCATCAAGGCGCTCTGCGTCTTCCCGATCTCCTGCTTTATCATCACCAAGGGGCTGCTGCCGCCCCACTGCCTGCTGGATGCGGCCGAGAACGCCGCCATTCCGGTCCTCAGCACCCCGCACCAATCCTCGACCTTCATCTCGCTGATCACCAAGTTCCTGGAAGAGCGCCTGCTCCCCACCACCCACCTGCATGGTGTGCTGGTTGACGTGTTGGGGGTCGGCATCCTGCTGACCGGCAAGAGCGGCATCGGGAAAAGCGAATGCGCCCTCGACCTGGTCATCCGGGGGCATCGGCTGGTGGCCGACGATATGGTCTTCATCAAGAAAAAGGTGCCGGCGGCGCTCGTGGGCCAGGCCGAAGAGGCCATCCAGCACCTGATGGAGATCCGCGGGTTGGGCATCATCAACATCAAAGACCTTTACGGCGTCTCGTCCATCCGGGAGAAGAAGATCATCGACATGGTGCTGGAACTGGTGGAGTGGGACCCCAACCAGGAATACGACCGCCTCGGCCTGGACGACCGCCGGAAGACCATCCTGGGGGTCGATATCCCCCACATCTGCATACCGGTGAGGCCCGGGCGCAACCTGGGGTCGATCATCGAGGTGGCTGCCCGCAACTTCCTGCTCAAGGGGATGGGTTATCATTCCGCGCGGGATTTTCAGGAACGGCTCATGTCGCGGCTTGAACTGCGCCCCCTGGGCAACGAGGTGGAGTAGGCCATGCGCATCATCGTGATAACCGGCATGTCTGGTTCGGGAAAGTCCACCGCGGTGAGGGCCCTGGAAGACGAGGGGTTCTACTGCATCGACAACCTGCCGGTGCGCCTCTTCAAGCGCTTTGTGGACCTGATCGAGAAATCGGGCGAGACCTTCAAGGGGATCGTCCTGGTGGCCGATATCCGCGGCCGTGAATTTCTCAAGGGCTACGAGATCGCCTTTCAGAAGATTCGCAATGCCGGCCACAGCGTCGACATCTTCTTCTTCGACGCCCTCGATGAAACCCTGATCAGGCGTTTCTCCGAAACCCGCCGCCGCCACCCCGCCGCCGAACATTGCTCGGTGGGCGAGGGGATCCGCATGGAGCGCAAACAGCTTTCCGGCCTGCGGCAGATGGCGTCCAAGATCATCGACACCTCGGAATTCAACGTTCATCAGCTCAGGGACTTCGTGCTGCGGATCGTCAGGGGCGAGGAGGGGGGCAGCCCGTTCGTCGTGGATGTCCAGTCCTTCGGCTTTCGTTACGGCATTCCCATGGAGTCGAGCATCGTCATGGATGTGCGGTTTCTCCCCAACCCGTTTTTCGTCCCGGAGATGAGGAACCTGTCGGGACTTGACCCCGAGGTGCGGGATTATGTCATGGGGCTCCCGGAGACCAAGGCCTTCATCGACTCCTTTTTCCCGCTGGTGAATATGCTGATACCGGCCTATCAGCGGGAGGGCAAGGCATATCTGACCATCTCCATCGGCTGCACGGGGGGACGGCACCGTTCGGTGGCCATTGCCGAAGCAACGGCGGCACATCTGCGGCGCAGTTTTCCCGCAGTACGTACTACTCACAGAGACATTGAAAAGGGACAGCAATGACAGGACTGGTTCTGGTAACTCATGCGGGCTTGGCAGGGGCGCTGCTGCATACGGCCGAGATGATCGTCGGCCCGATCGATGCCTGCGAAAAGATCGAGGTTGCCCCCGATGAACGTTCCGAGCAGATTATGGCCAAGGTGGTCGCCGCTGTGGAAAAGACGAGCGGGGACGGCGCCGTCATCATGACCGACCTGTTTGGCGGGACCCCCTCCAACATGGCCATGCCGTTTTTGAAAGACGGCTCCGTCGAAGTGCTGACCGGAGTCAACCTGCCCATGATCATAGAATTTTGCGCAAAACGTTCCCGGATGGGGATTCCCGAGTTGGCGGCCGAGCTCCAGCGGTGCGGTCGCGAAGGTATCATCATTGCCGGCGAGTTCCTGAAAAAATAGCGGCACCGGATTCACACCCCCATACGGAGCAGTGCGCTCCCACGAGGTCTTAACTACGCCATGCTCCAGAAGGAATGCACGATTGTCAACAAGCTCGGCCTGCATGCCCGCGCTTCGGCCCTGTTCGTCAAGACGGCCAGCCGGTTCGTCTCCGAGATCCGGCTGGAAAAAGAGGGGATCGAGGTAAACGGCAAAAGCATCATGGGGATCATGATGCTGGCGGCCTCGAAGGGAACGACGGTCCGCCTGAGCGTAAACGGCGACGACGAGGAAGAGGCCCTGCAAACCATGGGAGACCTGATTGCCAATGGCTTCGGCGAAGAATGACATGCGCCTGTTTTCCGGCATTGCAGCGTCCCCCGGCATTGCGGTGGGACGGTTGCAGGTCGTTGACCGCCAAAGCCCGACGGTCGAAGCCTATTTGGTCGAACACGACAACATCGATACCGAGATCGAGCGCCTGCGGACCGGCATCGAACAAACCCGCGCCGAACTAGAAGCGATCAGGGCGCGGCTCGCCGAAAATGCCGGTTCCGACCACCTCATCTTCATAGAAACCCATCTGCTCATCATGTCCGACGACCGCCTGTTCAGCGAGTCGGCGGCGATCATCGAGAACTCGCGCATCAATGCGGAAGGGGCCTTGCGCCGCACCCTCCACAAGTACCGGGAATTCTTCTCCGGCATCGAGGATGCATACCTGCGGGAACGGATCAGCGATGTGGAGGCGGTGGTCGAAAGGATCCTGCGCACCATGACTGG
Source organism: Geobacter sp. FeAm09 (assembly GCF_008330225.1). Taxonomy (NCBI): domain Bacteria; kingdom Pseudomonadati; phylum Thermodesulfobacteriota; class Desulfuromonadia; order Geobacterales; family Geobacteraceae; genus Geobacter; species Geobacter sp. FeAm09. Next base: position 1,715,638 of record NZ_CP042466.1, read on the forward strand.
CCAGGTTCAGACGCCCATCTCCGCGGAGCAGGGCCAGACCATCGTGGTTGCCCATGATCTCATGCCGGCCGACATCCTGCAGATGGACAAGACGCGCATTATCGGCATGGTCACGGAGGCCGGCGGCCGAACGACCCATGCCGCAATTCTGGCACGTGCCTTCCGGCTGCCCGCTCTGGCGGGCATCGACGATATTGCCGATCTGGACTACGACCATGCCCCGGCCATTCTCGACGGCATCAGCGGGACCCTGATCCTGAACCCCGACCAGGCGACCTTCCGGCGCTACCTCAAGCTGAAACAACGCTATGAATACGACGAACAGGCGCTGCTCAGGAGCGCCGCGCTTCCCTCCGTGACCCTCGATGGCCATCGCCTCGAGCTCAGGGGCAACGTGGAGGTGCCGGAAGAGGGCGCTTTCGTGCTCAGCCATGGCGGGGAGGGGGTCGGGCTGTACCGCACCGAGATGCTCTTCATGAACCGACTGGAGATGCCGGAAGAAGACGAGCAATACCGTATCTATAGCGCCATGCAGCAGGCGGTCGCCCCCCATCCGCTCACCATCCGGACGCTGGATGCCGGCGGCGACAAGCTTTTGGCCGGGATCCCCCTCGGCGGCGAGCAGAATCCCGCCATGGGGATGCGCGCCATCAGGCTGACTCTGGCCATGCCGGGCGAGTTCAAGAAGCAGTTGCGGGCCATCCTGCGGGTCAGTGCCGCCGGCGCCACCCGTATCATGTTTCCCATGATTGCGGGTCTGGACGAGCTGCGCCATGCGCTGGTCCTGCTGGATGAGGCCAAAAACGAGCTTGCGGCGGCCGGCATCCCCTTCGACAGGGACATCAAGGCCGGCATCATGGTCGAGATCCCCTCGGCGGTGACCATCGCCGATCTTCTGGCGAAGGAAGTCGATTTCTTCAGTGTCGGCACCAATGATCTGATCCAATACACCCTTGCCGTGGACCGCGCCAACGAACAGTTGGCCCCCATGTACCAGCCGCTGCATCCGGCCGTGCTCCGTTCCTTGCGGCGGGTGGTCGAGGCGGCCCACCGGGCGGGCATACCGGCCTGCATCTGCGGGGAGATGGCCGGCGACCCATTCTTCTTGCCGATCCTGCTCGGGCTCGGTTTCGACGAACTCTCCATGAATGCCTCGGCGATTCCGCGGGTCAAGCAGATGGTGCGCAGTTGCAGCAGGGAGCGCGCCGCGGAGATCGCCACCGCCTGCTTTTCCTTTGCCACCGCCGCCCAGATAGAAGAATTCCTGAAACAACAGATAGCCATCCATTTTCAGACAGGTCGTGAATGATGTCTCCTCTCCTTGTCCTCACCATGTTCGTCTGTGCGTTCGGCCTGGTCATCGGTTCCTTCCTGAACGTCTGCATCAGCCGCCTGCCCCGGCACGAATCGGTGGTTTTCCCGCCGTCCCACTGCCCCCTCTGCCAGTACCGCATCCGCTGGTTCGACAATATTCCGCTTCTGAGCTATCTGCTGCTTCGGGGCAGATGCCGCGGCTGCGGGGCGCACATCTCCTTGCAATATCCGCTGGTGGAGCTGCTGAACGGGCTTTTGACCCTGGCCCTGTTCTGGCGGTTCGGGCTTTCCCTGAGCTTTGTGGTGCTGTTGCTCTTCTGCTCCGCCCTGGTGGTGATTACCTTCATCGATATGGAACACCAGATTATCCCCGACGAAATCTCCCTGCCCGGGATCGTGATCGGCTTCATCTTCTCCTTCTTCCTGCCGTGGCAGACCTGGCTCGGCTCCCTGGCGGGAATCCTCCTGGGAGGAGGCAGCCTGCTGCTGGTTGCCTCCTGCTACCAGTGGCTCACCGGCAAGGAGGGCATGGGAGGGGGCGACATCAAGCTGTTGGCCATGATGGGGGCCTTCCTGGGGTGGAAAGCTGTTCCGTTCATCATCTTTGCCAGTTCCCTGGTCGGTTCGGTGGTGGGGATAACCATCATGCTGATCCAGAGGAAGGATTCCAAGCTGGCCATCCCCTTCGGCCCCTATCTTGCCTTTGGCGCGGTGTTGTACATCTTTTACGGCAGGCAGCTCATCCAGTGGTATCTCCACGTGGGCAGCGCCGTACGGGGATAACGGTGCGCACGGTCCGGCTCAGCCTGACGGTTTCCATCCTTGCCTTTCTGACCTGCATGTTGCTGTTGGCGTGGCTGCTCTTCAGCACGCTGGCCTTCAAAACCTCCGCCAATGATCTCTATTCCCAAAAGGGGGAATACGGACGGACGCTGTTGAGCGCTTTCGTCGCCCAACTGCCCGACGTGGTCCCGACCTTCCCGGAGGGGATGATCCAGCCCATGTCGCCTCCGGCCGTATTCGCCCAAAAATTGGCTGACGACGGCGCCTTCCTGCGGCTCTCCCTCCTGGATGCCAATGGGAAAATCATCTTTACCGCCGGCAAGGAATCGGGCGACATTTACCTCCCCTTCAGCGGTCCTCCTTCGTCCCAGGAGCGGCCGGTCGTTTTGCCGGGCGGGGGGGGCGTCGCCCGCGTTATCCCGGTGCTGCGAAACGGCGCCGTCGTCGGCAGGGCAGGGATCGTGCTGTCGCTCGCCGCGGAGAACGAACGGCTGCAGCGCTCCCAGAAGCTCTTCATGACCTATTTCGTCATCGACTTCATCCTCCTTCTGGGTTTTGGTTCCTTTATCCTGTCGCGAATCGTGGTAAAACCGATCAACAGCCTGCTGGCAGCCACGGAAAAGATCACCGGCGGCCATTACAGCCAGCAGGTGCATGTCTCCGGCAGCGCGGAACTCGTCCGCCTGGCGGAATCCTTCAATGAAATGTCCCGCTCCCTGCTTGGCAAGGAGCGTTTGGTCTCGGAGCATGTGGCCGCCCTCGAAAAGGCCAACGAGGAGTTGCGCCAGGCCAGGGAGGAGGCGATTCACACCGAGAAGATGGCCTCCATCGGCCTTTTGGCGGCCGGGATGGCCCACGAGATCGGCACGCCGCTGGCATCCATCATGGGATACGCCGAGCTGCTTTCCGGCGAACAGCCCCATAACCCGGCCATTCAGGATTACGCGCAGCGCATCTCCGGGGATTGCAGCCGCATCGACCGTATCGTACGGGGGCTTCTGGATTTCGCCCGGCCCCGCGGCAGTGCCGTTGAGGCGTGTGAGCTCAGCCCGCTGGTGGCCGCCTCCCTCGAACTGCTGGCGCAGCAGGGGGTGTTCAAGCGCATCAAGGTCTCCACCCAGTTGGACGAGCATCTCCCCCCGGCGCTGGTCGATCCTCACCAACTGCAACAGGTGCTGATCAATCTGATCCTCAACAGCCGCGATGCCATGCCTGATGGCGGGAAGCTGGCCATTCGGGTCAAACAGGATGCCTGCCCGGCATTCCTGCGCACCTCCTCCCGCTGTCTGCGGCTGGATGTGCTGGACAGCGGCGGCGGCATACCGGAGGAACACCTGGCGCGCATCTTCGACCCCTTCTTCACCACCAAGCCGCCCGGAAAGGGAACCGGTCTGGGGCTGGCCATCTCCGCGCGCATCATCGAGGCTTTCGGGGGGAGAATCACCGTGAAGAGCGTACCGGGCACCGGGAGCTGTTTTAGCGTATGGCTTTCCGCCCAGGCCGGGGAAGGTGCCCCGTGACAGACAGCCCCAAACATATCCTGATCATCGACGACGAGGAAAACCTGCGTCACATGCTCTCGGTCATGCTGGCCCGCCAGGGATACCGGGCCGACACGGCGGCCAACGGCATTGCCGGGCTGGAGCGCCTCAGGTCGGCGACCTACGATTTCGTCCTCTGCGATATCCGCATGCCGGAAATGGACGGCAAGACCCTTCTGGCAGAGGCGCTGGCGGCGGGCATCGCCTCGCCGTTCATCATGATGTCCGCCTATGGGACGGTGGACACGGCGGTGGCATGCATGAAGATGGGGGCCTACGACTTCATCTCCAAGCCGTTCAAAAAAGACGAGATCGTGATGGTGCTGAAAAAGGCCGAGGAACGGGAACGCCTCAAATCGGAGAACAGGAGGCTGCGGGAGATCGTGGCCGGCAAGGACGGTTTCTGCGGCATCGTCAGCCGCAATCCGGCCATGCAGCAGATATTCTCCCAGATCCGCCGGATCGCCGATCTTAAGACCACCGCCCTGATCCTGGGGGAATCGGGCACCGGCAAGGAGCTTGTGGCCAACGCCATCCATACCTGTGGGAACAGGGCAAAGAAACCGTTCGTGGCGGTCAACTGCGGCGCCATCCCGGAGAACCTGCTGGAAAGCGAACTGTTCGGCCATGTGCGGGGTGCCTTCACCGACGCTTCCGGCGACAAGGCCGGGCTGTTCGAACAGGCCGACAACGGCACCCTCTTCCTTGACGAGATCGGCGAGATGCCCCAGGCCCTGCAGGTCAAACTTTTGCGGGTGCTCCAGGATGAGGAGATCCGCCGGGTGGGGGCCGCTGCGCCCCGTAAGGTCGATGTGCGGGTCGTTTCGGCCACGTCGCGGGATCTGGAGGCGGATGTGCGTTCAGGCCGTTTCCGGGAAGACCTCTACTTTCGGCTCAATGTTTTCAGCATCACCCTGCCGCCGCTCCGGGAACGGGTCGAGGATATTCCACTCCTGGCCGAATACTTCATTGCCAAATACGGGGCCGGCGGTGACGCCGCCCCGATCAGGATCGCCCCGGAGGCGCTGCGGCTGTTGACGGCATACGACTGGCCCGGCAATGTCCGCGAGTTGGAAAACGTCGTCGAACGCGCCACTATTCTGCGCACCGGCGACGCTATCACCGCCGAATGCCTGCCGCCCCGGGTCCGGGGGGGGCGGGAACCGTCGAAGTCCACCCGTCCGACGAAAACCTCTCCATAAAGAAGGCTGAAGACGCCCTGGAGCGGGACCTCATCCGCAGGGCGCTGCTCAAGACCGGCGGCAACCGCACCAAGGCGGCCGTCATCCTGGAGATCAGCCATCGGTCGCTGTTGTATAAACTCAAAGAGTTCGGGATTGAGTAAGCAAAAATTGCGTAGCGGCACGTTGCCGTGCCGACCAGCTATGAAAAAATTGCAGAGCAATGGGACGCCAGTTTGAAAAAACACCGAAAAACGGCGTGTTGCGTGAGCTGTGCTTTAAGGCATTCATTTTGCTTGTTTTTCCACACCATTTCCTGAAAGGAATCACCATGCTCAAGATATTGTTTGCCGTTGCCGCATTTATCACCCTTTGCACCTCGCCGCTCTTCGCCATGGATAAAGCGGGCCACAGCAGCGACTGCACGTCATGCCACACCCTTTCGAACACGGAGGCCGCGGAGCTGCTCAAGGCTACCGGGGGGACGGTAAAGTCCATCAAACCGGCCCCCATAAAGGGGATGTTCGAAGTCCTGATGGAAAAAGAAGGCCGGCAGGGCGTCATCTATGTGGATTACGCCAAAAAACGCCTCATGCAGGGGCTCATCGTCGATCTGGCGACCCTGCAGCCGGTTTCGGCGCACGTGCCGGAACAGCCCCAGCAGAAACAGGCACTCGATACCGCCACCATTCCCCTGGAAAACGCGGTGGTCATGGGCAACCCCAAAGGGGCCAGGAAGCTGTACGTCTTCAGCGACCCGGACTGCCCCTATTGCCGTAAATTCCACGCCGAACTGAAGAGCCTGACCAAGGCGGCGCCGGATGTGGCGATTTACCTCGTTCCCTTCCCCCTGGCCATGCACCCGGGCGCCTACGACAAGGCGCGGGCGATCCTGGAGGCGAAGAGCCTGGATGTGCTGGACAGGGCCTTCGAAGGCAAGGAAGTCCCCAAGCCGACGAAGGATGCCAGCAAAGCCCAGGTGGATGCCAACATCAAGTTCGGCAATGCCAACGGCATTACCGGCACCCCCACGATGGTCATGCCGGACGGCAAGATCGTGGTGGGGGGCAGGGATGCGGAGACGTTGAAGAAGATGCTGGAGGGAAAGTAGGCTAATGCATGAATTTTAAAACGTATATTACGATAGGCTCCCTGTTGCTGCTGTCATCGCCAGCGCTATCGCGGGCTCATGAAAACACGGTCCGGGGCGATTGCGCTTCGTGTCACATCCTCTCGCCGGAAGAAGCCACTCAACTTCTGAAGAGAGGGGGGGGGACGGTCAAATCCGTCAAGCAGGCCCCCAATCGGGGCATGTTCGAACTGCTTGTGGAAAAAGACGGTCGAGAGGGAATCGTGTATCTGGATTACGGCAAAAAGTTCCTGATACAGGGATTGGTTCTCGGCCTGGACACCTTTCAGCCGGTGGCATCCCATGGCACTCCGGCCTTGCAGCCCCAGAGAATTGCCACCATTAACCCGGTTTCCCTTCCGGATCAGTACGCCCTGAACCTGGGGAACCCCGACGGAGCGAAACGCTTGTACGTCTTCACCGATCCCGACTGCCCTTATTGCCGCAACTTGCACGACGAGTTGAAAAAACTCGAAAAGATGGCCCCGCAAGTGTCGATCCGTGTCATGCTTTTCCCGTTGCCGACACATCAGGGGGCCTATGATAAGGCGCGGGTCATCTTGGGGCGGAAAAGCCGGGAACTGCTTGATATGGCCTTTGAAGGGAAAGCCCTGCCGCAGCCGATGGGTGACGAAGGCAAGGCGCCGCTTGACGCCGTCATGGGGTTTGCGTATGCCCATGGTTTTACCGGCACTCCTACCATTGTATTTCCCGATGGGTCGGTGGTGGTGGGCGTTCGTGATGCCGCGACGCTAAAAAACTTGTTGGAACGCATGTAACGCAGCAGCCAGGCAGGAGGATTTGTCATGATACAGGGAAGTTTCAAGCTCGGGGCGGTTCTCACGGCGTTGGCACTGGCGTTGGGAAGCGGGGCCACCATGCTGCACGCGGCATCCAGTCAGACGACCTATGCCCCGAGCATGTCGGATTACTGTGTGCAGCCCCCGTTCCTGGCCGGATATGTGCCCCCCCAGGTGCTGTTCACCATGGGGAAGGATCACAAGTTCTATTATCCGGCCTATAACGACGCCTCGGATATCGACGGCGATGGCCAACTCGAAATCTCCTACAAAAATGATTTCGAATATTATGGTTATTTCGACTCCTACAAGTGCTACAACTATACGAGCGGCCGCTTTGAGCCCTACGGCAATACCAGCAGCAAGTACTGCACCGGTACTAATGCCGGTAAGTGGAGTGGCAATTTTCTCAACTGGGTCGCCATGTCCCGGGCCGATGTGATCAAGCTGGTGATATACGGCGGTTATCGAACCGCGGACAACCAGGGGACCAACTACGACGAAATCAGCGGCGAATATATTCCCCAGGACGGCCATATCTGGGGTAAGGAGTACGTGGGGAGCGACGCCGCCAGTCTTTTTCCTGGCGGGGTCAGCAACAGCCGCGCCTTGTTTTGCGTCAACGGGGTCACGACCAACGGCAACAGTATCTCACAGTTGAATGTGATTCCCGAAGCCGACAAGATTAAAAATTCGTCAGGGAATTATGTGACCGGTCTGCGGGCCTGGAACTGGGTCAACGTGGACGGCAACAGCAATATCTGCTCCGGCACCGCCATTGATCTGAATAACGACGGACAAGCCGAGTCCGCCACCTTGACGGGGCTGGCCAAGTACAACGTCTCGGTCAAGGTCTGCGATCCGTCGTCAGGCTTCATCAACGACGCCACTTGGGAGACGAAGCACTGCAAGCAATACGGTTCCAACTACCGCTCCATCGGCCTGATGCAGCTTTACGGCGAAACTTCCAGCAGCGCCAAGGTCTGCAGCAAGGATATGTACACCTCCTGTACCAGTGACAGCACCTGTTCCTCCATCAGCAAGGGGCAGTGCGTCAATGCGGCCAACATGTTCTTCGGCTTGATCGCCGGGTCGTACCAGAATCCCAAGGCAGGTGGCTTCATTCGCAAGGACGTTTACAGCATCAACGAAGAAACCAACCAAAGCAACGGTCAGTTCCAGACCTCCGCCAGCAGCGGCAAGGGGTTGCTGATCAAATCCATCGAGCAGTTCAAGGCCCAGGCGTCCTATCCGTTGAACACCCAATGGGGCAACCCCATCGGTGAGATTCTGTACGAAGGGATGCGCTACTGGGCCGGCAAGGGCACCCCGACTTCCGACTTTGTTTCCAGTATCTCCAGCGGCTCCAACGGCGACAACAGCAACTACGCCTCCAAGCCGGACTGGGACACGCCGGCAACCCTGTACCCTACCTGTTCCATGCGTTTCAACCTGGTCTTTTCCGACGTTTACAACAGCTTCGACGACGACCAGTTGCCCGGCTCGGCTTTCAATACCAGTTTTAGCGGCGACTTGACGAACCTGAACGTCCAGACGCTGGCCGACCGGATAGGGAACAATGAAAGTCTGGGCACTTCCATGGTGGTGGGGGAGTCGCTGGCGACCAGTAGCCTATCAGGGCGTTGCGACAACAAGACCTCCATCGCCGGCATGGGGAGCGTCCGCGGGCTCTGTCCGGCTGAGGGGGATTTGAAGGGGAGCTATTATCCGGCCGCTGTGGCCTTGTACGGACACAACTCCATGCTTGCCAACACCAATACGTCCAACGTACTGACCTATGTGGTGGCCTTTACCTCCAATGTGCCCGAGGCCAGGGTGACGACAGCGGATGGAACCCAGGCCTTGATCATGCCCTACGGCAAATCGGTGTCCAGCAGTTACGGCTGGAACTGCACCACCACCAATACAACCTTCACCGTTGCAGGCGTCAGAGATGCTACAAATACAAGCGTGCCGAACCTGAAAATCGATGCAAAATCCGGTTACACCACTTCAAGTTGCCCCTCCATGGCGACGGTCGGCTATTATGTGCTTGATAAAATGTACAACTCATCAAATAAACTCAACTATATCCAATTTCTTACCTCCTATGACGACTTGGGGGGGGGCGACTATGATCTGGACGTGCTGGCCAAATATACGGTCTGCGCCGCAGGTAACAGTAATTGCTCGGATTTGACCGGAAGTCAGGTCCGGGTGACGGTGGAACGCGTGTATTCGTCGGCGGGCAACCCGAACGCTTTCGGCTTCACTGTTGCGGGCGTCGGCTCTTTGTCCGGAACCTACATGATCGTGCAGCATACCTCGAGCCCGCCGTCAGGGACGTCATGGGCTACCACCAGCACCCCACTTCCCACTACCTCCCAGTCCATGATTTTTAATGCCGCCTCCTCAACCGTCACCCTGCCCAAGCCTCCCTTGTGGTATGCGGCCAAATACGGCGGCTTCAAGGATACGGACGGCACGGGACTGCCGTACACCGATGACACCTGCGATCCCGCCACCCGAGGCTCGAACACGCGCAACACCCGCTGCAACCAATGGGACACCGTGGGGAACGGTACCCCGGACAATTACTTCCTGGTGACCGACCCGAGCAAGATGGAAGCGCAACTGCGCCTGGCGCTGGATTCCATTCTGGCGCGGGTCGCCTCGGGGACGGCGGCCTCGATTCTCAACAACAGCCAGGGGAGCGGTGCCAGCCTGATCCAGGCGGTCTTCTTCCCGCGCAAGGATTTCGACAACGGGACGTCGGGCTACTGGGTCGGCGAACTCTACAATATGTGGTATTACCTGGATCCGTTCCTCCAGACGACCTCCATCAGGGAAGATACCAACAAAGATTTTTCATTGAACCTGAGAAACGACAGGATTGCCCAGTTCTATTTCGATTCATCCCAGAACAAGACCCAGGTGCAACTGTACAGCGATGCGAATGGCGACGGCTCGCCGGACTCGGCGACACCGGACGTGGTGGTGGACCCCGATGCGATCAGCAGCCTCTGGAAAGCCGGGAGATCCTTGTGGAGCAGGAATCCGACCAGTGACCCGCGCCTGCTCTATACCCATACCGATGATTCGACCCTGGATATCTTCAACAACAATAGCCTGACCAAATTTACGACCCTGACCAGTGCCTACAATCCGGCATTGCAGAACAAGAGCACCATCCTGTCGCTGCTTGGCATGTCCGACATTACCAAGACCGGCAAGGTGATCGACTACATCAACGGCAGCGACCAGAGCGCGGACAGTGACGGCACCCTCTACCGCAGCCGCAAGGTCAGCATCAGCAATTGCGGCATCACCAGCACCAATCTGGAATCAACGTCCTCCGACAGTTGTTACCGTGTCTGGAAACTCGGCGATATCGTGACGTCCACCCCCAAGGTGGTTTCAACGGTAAGCCAGAATTCCTATAACAACGCCGTGCCCAACGGTTATAACGATCAGACCTACACCAAATTTCTCAACTCCTCGACCTACCAGAATCGGGGAATGGTGTTTGTCGGCAGCAACGACGGCATGCTGCATGCTTTCAGGCTGGGGGTGCTGAAGGAACTCTCCGGTAGATACGACAAGGCGCAGTTTTATTATTCCGGCAGTCCGGCAACCAGCAGCAGCAACCTTGGACGCGAGGAGTGGAGCTTCATCCCGAAACAGGCACTGCCCTATCTGCCGTATCTGAAGGATACCGCTTATTGTCATCTTTATTACGTCGATAAATCCCCGTCGCTTATTGATGCCAGCGTCATCAAGCCGTCAACGTGCTCCTCGTCCGCAAATTACTGGGATTGCACCAAGAGTTCGGACGGTTCCACCTGGGAGACCGTGCTGGTTGGGGGAATGGGATATGGTGGCGCGGCCAAATGGAACGGCGACTCGACCTACACCGCCCCGACAGACAGCGTCAAAACGCCGGTTAAGGGGACAAGCACCGCGACCGGCGTGGGGTATTCCTCCTATTTCGCCCTTGATGTGACTGATCCTACCACCCCCAAGTACCTCTGGGAGTTCCCGGGGACAACCTCCGCCGTCGGGCAGTTGGGCTTTTCCACCACCGGCCCGGCATTCGTCCGTATTGCGGGAAAGGTCAAAGCGACGGACGGCGTGACGGATACGGCGTCACCTGATCATACGAAAAATGGCCGTTGGTTTGCCGTGTTCGCCTCAGGTCCCACAGGGTACATCGATACCGTGCAGCATACCTTCCTGGGGCAGTCTGACCAGCAACTGCGGATTTTCATTGTCGATCTGGCCACCGGTGCCCTGGTGCGGACGATCGACAAATTCGCCGATAATACGACGCTCCCGACGTACGCATTTGCCGGCTCCCTGTCCACGAGCGTCATCGACACCGACCGGTGGAATTCGGGGTCCAGCGGGTGGTACAGTGATGACGCTGTCTATATCGGCTATGTGCAAAAGGCCAGCGACGGCACATGGACCAACGGTGGCGTGATACGACTATTGACCAAGGAAAGCACCGATCCCAGCACGTGGGTCGCCTCGCCCCTTATCAGCGGTATTGGTCCCGTCACTACCTCGGTTACCAAGCTGCAAGATCGCAGCAACAAAAATCTCTGGCTGTACTTCGGGACCGGCCGGTATTTCTTCAAAGGTGACGATGCTACGGGACAGCGGGTTCTGTACGGTGTCAAGGAACCCTGCTACAGTACCATAAATCGATATGCCAGAACCGGGCTTAACAACATAAATGGTGGAACGGACAACGACATCGACTCAACTTGCACCGACTCATCGCCATCAGGGCTGGTGAATCAATCGGGTTCGGCCTCATCAGCGCCGGCCACAACCCTCAGCACGAACGCCCCAGGGTGGTACATCAATCTGGATGGGGCCGACAGCACCAACTCCATCAATGCCGAGCGGGTGATTACCGACCCGGTTGCCAGTGCCGCCGGCGCGGTGTTTTTCACCACCTTGAAGCCGAGCGGGGACGTCTGCAAGTTCGGTGGAGATACGCTGATATGGGCGGTACGCTATGATACCGGCGGCGCTCCGCCTTCCGCGGCCATGCAGGGGAAAGCCCTGATACAGGTTTCCACTGGGGCATTCTCGCAGATATCGTTGCAGTCAGCCTTCAGCAGTTCAAACCAACGGTACAATTCGAGGCGTCTGTCAACCGCGATTTCCGGAGTTCCCCCTGTTTCCCAGGGGCTTTCACTGGTTACGAACCCGCCACCGGTGAAGAAGTTCTTGCATGTGAAAGAAAAATAATGCTGTTATGTGTCGCTCAACAGTTACAATTTCCTGTGATGGTTTCGAGGCGCGGCGGGGAGACATGAACATGAGTAGAGCCGGATTCTCGTTGATCGAGTTGATTGTCACCATGGCTATCATTGGGATACTGCTTTCTGTCGCTACGCTCAATTTTACCGCCATGCAGCGCAAGGCCCGGATCGAGAGCGAGACGCGGCAGATTTTTGCCGACCTGAATGATGCCAGGCTCAATGCCATCTATCTGAAGAGGAACTATCGGGTCACGTTCCAACCCGGCAGCTATGTGATGAAAAACTACACCAGCGACAATGAGGCCACAACGGCCGGGAAAACCCTTTTTACCAAAACAGTCCCCTATCAACTGAGCCTGAGCAATGGCGGTTCCATTGCAAATGCCGTTGCTGAATTCGACAAGAGGGGGCTTGCCACCGATCAGACGACCCTGAACATTTTCTATGTCAATCCGGCAAAGAGCGGCGCCATAATTGATTGTATCGTTATTGGCGTGGCAAAAACAAATATGGGGCAGGGAGTGGACAGTGACAATAATGGGCAGGCGGAAAGCTGCAGTGTCAAGTGACCGTGGTTTTACTCTTATCGAGTTCCTTGTGGCCCTCGTCATCCTTATGGTGGGACTCTTGGGACTTTTGCAGGCCGTCAACGTCTCCCTGAATCACAATCTGCAGAACCAGTTGCGGAACGAGGGGGTTATCGTTGCGGATGAACAGATGGCCAAGGAAATGGCCAAAGGGTATGATCTCGTTTCCACATCTACCCGTACCTATGTCGTCAGTAATCGCCCGGTTTTGAATGCGTTGAAGAATTTTTCGGTTAGCCGATCCGGTACAACCATCCAGAACTCCAAGCAGGTCAATATTGTGGTCACCTGGCACCACAAGGGGGCTTCGTACAATCATGAGGCGGCAGCGGTAATCACCAAGACAAATCAGTGAACGGAAATACTATGCGATCGAATAACAGCGGTTTTACTCTGATTGAAGTGTTGATTGTCACGGCTGTTTTCGTGATTGTGCTGCTGATAACGGGAAGTGCCTTCAAGACGATCCTCGGGCAGAGCGCCAAGGTGTTTCGGAGCGAGGAGAGCAACATAGAAGGTATCATTGGTCTCGAAATGTTGCGGCATGACCTGCAGCAGGCCGGTTTGGGGCTGTTTACCGAAACCTCGACGGTCAGTTATACCGGCGAAGCCCTGAATGCTCCCGCAAGTACCTATAACGACTTCAATGCCGGTACGGAGCCGCCGCGGCCGATCGTCGCCGGCAATAATGTGGCGTCTGTTGCGTCGGACCCGGACAGCAGCGGCAATTATAAAATTCTTGCCGGCACCGACTACCTGGTCGTAAAGGCCGCCACGGTCAGTACTTCCAAGACGGCACAGAAATGGACCTACCTTGAAATTTCGCCACCCAACGTCACGTCCCATTCCTGGCCATCCGCTGCGGAGAACCTGGGGAGCGGCGACAATGTGGTCCTGTTGAAGCGGCAGGTGAGTACCAGCGGCCAGAGCACGACCTTAACCCCCACCCTTACGAACCAATTCTATTACACGTACAGCAATACGGCCTTTGCCCAGTTCTCATCGGCGAGCAACACCATATATACGGCGTATGGCATTGACAGCTCCACGCCCCGCATGCCCTTCAACCGGGCCGATTATTTTGTCGGGCTTCCAGTTATCGGTTCCGGTACACCCGATTCGAGCAGGATTCCCGATGTCTGTGCCAAGGATGCCAGCGGCAGTCCCAGCCCCTATGTGGGAATCCTCTACAAGGCAACGGTCAATCATGCCGATGGCAAACTGACGTACCATCCGCTATTGGACTGCGTTGCCGATATGCAAGTGGTCCTCGGGTGGGATATGAACAGCGATGGCGCAATTGATTGTTATTCGAATGCGGATGGCACGGTCATGATCGGTAGTTGTACCGCACCAACCGGCGGTACGGCGGCGGACGCCCTTTCAGCGACAAACAAAAACAACGCCTCCGCTGCCACAGTGCCGAATATCAGGAACAACCTGAAAATCGTAAAGGTTTACCTATTGGCCCAAAACGGCAGGCGTGATCCCAATTATACGAGTCCTTCACCGATTGTCGTCGGTGACACGGCGGCAGCTGAAACGAGTTTGACTAATTCTTATGACTTAGCCGCCAAAGGACTGCTCAATTATCGTTGGAAACTGTATCGCGTCGTGGTTCGTCCCAAAAATCTCTTCTCCAATGAGTAGTCTGAGGTGATGGTCTTGAACAGGATAAAGAATGAAGATGGTTTCGCCCTGGTCACATCCTTGATGCTGACCCTGATATCGCTCACGATTGTCATGGCTCTGCTCTACATGATGACCCAGAGCATCCACGTGTCGGGGATGAACAAGCGTTACAAGACCGCGGTTGAGGCGACCTATGGCGGAGCAGAGATATACGCCAAGGATATCCTGCCGTTTATCATGCGGAACTACTCGAGTTCCACTTCCACCCTGTCGTCGAATCTTCAGACTGCCTTTGGCACCGGTGTTCAGTTGAATTCCAGCGAGTCATGTATGCGGAGCAAACTGACCAAATCGACCGCCAATTGGCCAGCTGGATGCAGTAACACACCCAACCCGAAACAGAATTACGATATGAGTTTCACCATGGCAGCCGTTAAGGGCAGTCCGTTTGTCGTGTATTCCAAGATTGTCGACACGGTGAAGGGTAATTCCGATACGAGCGGTCTTCAACTGGAGGGTTCTGGAGTTGCGGAATCCAGTACTGTTCTCACGCCCCAGTCGATTCCATATATTTACCGTATGGAGCTTCAGGGAGAACGACAGAATAATCCCATGGCGCAAGCTAATATTGAAGTTCTTTACGCGTATTGAAACATGGTGGAATGCTTTCAGGAATGTTGCGTCCTTAATTTATTCTTATTAGTTTGGTGTGGATAATGATAAAAAACGCTTGACAAATAACTACATACATGGTTTTAAAGCACAGCTGCACTGTTATGTTTGACTTGATTGAAGGAGGGCTTGCGCTGTGCACAGGAAGATTCCATGTGGTGTGGTTGTGTCGTTCGTCGTTTGTTTGCAACTCCTCGTGTCCCCCGGCTCTGCACATAATGCCCTTGCGTTGTCCAATCAACCCGCCCCCCCAAAGGTGTCCTGCGTCACCGCCGACTGCCACGGCAAGATGGGCACCGAAAAGTACGTGCACGGTCCCGTGGCGACGGGCGACTGCACCTTCTGTCACAAACAGGCGGGAAAACACAAGTTCGAAGCCATAGAGAACACGGGCAAGCTGTGCGCCGAGTGCCATGAGCGGCTCGATACCCACAAATACGTACATGCCCCGGTGAAACAGGGCAAGTGCTTCACCTGCCACGATTCCCACCAGTCACCCAACAAATACCAACTTCGCGCCGCCGGCGCGGAACTCTGCTTCAAGTGCCACGACCGCTCCATCATGAAGGGCAAATTCGTCCATGGGCCGGTTGCCGTGGGGAGTTGCACCACCTGTCACGCCGTGCACCAGGGCGATTTCCCCAAGCTGCTGCGGACAACGGCCAACGCCGTCTGCTTCGAATGCCACGCCGACAAGGCCGAGGCCTTCAAAAACAAGAAGTTTACCCATGCTCCGGTTCAGAAGTCCTGCACCCTCTGCCATGACCCCCATAACGGCGGATACCGGTACAACTTCAAGGCCGATGGTTCGGAAGAACTCTGCCTTGGCTGCCACAAGGACAAGCAGACGGACATCAACTCGGCCACCGTGAAGCACAAGGGGCTCGCCACGGAAAAGAAATGCCTCGCCTGCCATGACCCCCACGTGTCCGATTACGTCAAACAGTTGACCATGCAGCCGGCAGACCTCTGCATGAGCTGCCACAACAAGGAGTATGGGGCCGGCGCGACGCGGGTGGCGAATATGAAGGCCATGCTGGATGCCAATACGGATTTTCACGGCCCCATCAAGCAGAAGGACTGTTCGGGGTGCCACAACACCCACGGTTCCAAGAATTTCAGGATCCTGCGCGAAAATTTTCCCCCCGTCTTTTATGCCGGCTATAACCCGGAAAACTACAAGCTGTGCTACATGTGCCATGAAAAATCCCTGGCCGACGACGAGCGCACGACCAAGTTGACCGCCTTCAGAAACGGCGACCAGAACCTGCATTTCGTCCATGTCAACAAAACGGTGAAGGGGCGTACCTGCCGGGCCTGCCACGATGCCCACGCCACCAACAACCCGCGCCACGTGCGGGATTCGGTCCCCTTCAACGCCTGGAAGCTGCCGGTCGGTTTCGAGAAGACCGCCGACGGCGGGCGTTGCCTGCCGGGGTGCCACAAGCTCTTCGCCTATGACCGGAAGCATGCGGTGAAGAATCAATAATGGCGGCTGGCACGAAGCGTTTGACGGCACACTCCCCCTTGCGCCTGCCTGGCGGCGGGCGGTGGGGCGTACGTGCCGTCATGGCCGCACTCATGGTCGCCGCTCCCTGGACGGCGGGTGCGGCAGCGCCCGAGGCCGCGGCCCCGGCGCAAACGGCACCGCCCGTTGTCGCCCCGGTCGCCCCGGGTTCCGGGGACAGTGAGCTTTTCAGCCTGCGGGAGCAGATCGCGCGGGCGCCGGAGGACGCCGTCCTTCATGTGCGCCTGGGGTACCTGTTGCTGAACGCCGGCGCCCTGGCAGAGGCGAAGACGGCGTTCGACGAGGCGCTGAAGCACAACCGCCACTCCCATGCCGCCATGACCGGGGAGGGGATTCTCCTGGCCCGGGCCGGCAACCTCAAAGAGGCCGAGCAGGTACTGCTGGCGGCCCTGGTCCGCAATCCCGACCCGGTCAGGACCCATTACGAGCTGGGGCGCGTGTACGAGGCGTCGGGCGATCTCGACAAGGCGCTGGCCGAGTATAAAGAGGGCATCGCCAAGTACCGGCAGGGGAGAAAGTAACGGTTCCGTTCCCCTGCGCCACGAAGGTGTGCCGCACGTACCTGTCAGAAGGAACGATGATCACGACCATCCCCCCATCCCCCGTTTGGGCCGCCTTGAAAAAAAGCGCGCTGCTGGGCGTTTTGTTCGCGGCCTGCGCTGTTCTGCCCCCCACACCCGCCCATGGGACGCTCCAGCAGCTCCAGACCGGCATGGAGGCCCCCGACTTCTCCCTGTACCAGGCGGCCGGTGAAAAGAGATCGTTTGCCGACCTGAAAGGGGAGAAGCTGACGATCCTCCTGATCTGGTCCACCTGGGACAAGAAATCGGAGAAGGCTCTGGCCCGGATGGAGCAACTGTACCGGAAGTACCGCGGCCGGGGACTGGCGGTCGTGGCCATCGAAGCGGATGTGCGGGGCGGCGCGGATGCCGACCCGCACATCCGTTCAATAGTCGGGCGGCTCGGGCTGACCTATCCGGTGCTGGTGGACCGGGGGCTGGACTATTTCCACGATATCGGCATCATCGCCCTGCCCACGACGGTCATCGTTGATCGGGAGCGGGTCATCCGGTACGAGCTTTCCGGCTACCCGCTGGTGGGTGCGGAGGAGATGGCGGATTTCGTGACCGCCTCCCTGGAGGGGGCGAGGCCGGCCATAGCGGCGAAGAAGGGGTATCAGCCGGCCAAGAGTGCGCTTCGTTTCTACAACATGGGGCGGAATACGCTGAAATCGGGACGCATGGCCGAGAGTTCGGAGATGTGGTTCAAGAAGGCCATTGAGGCCGACCCCGCGTTTGTCCTGCCCCACATCAGTCTGGGCAAATTCTATCGGGAGCGGGGCGACAAGGCCCTGGCTGAAGCGCAGTTCCGGGAGGCCCTGAGCAAGGAGCCGACCCATGTCATCGCCCTGTGCGAATCGGCGCTGCTCATGTTCGAGGACGGGCGGCTGGCAGAAGGGCAGAGCTTGCTGGAGAGCGCATTGAAGGCGGACGAATCCTACACGCCGTGCTATTACTACGCGGGTTTTGCCTATGGCCGGCAGGACAAGCCGGAGCAGGCGTTGCAGATGTTCGACGAGGCGGAGCGGATCAACCCCCTGGACTATAACCTGTACGTGTACAAGGGGCGGGTGTTTGAAGAGCGGAAGCGACCGCGGGAAGCGGCCGGGGCCTATCGCAAGGCGCTGGAAACCATCCTCCAGATCGATGAAACCCTGAAACGCACTGGGCAGACCCCCGGCGCCAAGACCGGGGAGGGGATGCTCCTGGCCCGGGCCGGCAACCTCAAGGAGGCCGAGCAGGTACTGCAGGCGGCCCTGGTCCGCAATCCCAACCCGGTCAGGACCCACTACGAGCTGGGGCTCGTGTACGAAGCGTCGGGCGATCCCGACAAGGCGCTGGCGGAGTATAAAGAGGGCATAGCGAAGTATCGGCAGGGAAGAAAATAGCACATCAGGCGTGAGTTGAAGAGCGGAAGGTATAATGTCCCGAAAAAGAGTTCCAAGCCCCCATCCGGTTTTGAAGAAAACCGCGCTCCTGGCCACACTGCTCACCGCGTACGGCATGTTCCTGTTCACCCCGGCGGCGGCGACGCTCCAGCAGCTCCAGACCGGCATGGAGGCCCCCGACTTCTCCCTGTACCAGGCGGCCGGTGAAAAGAGATCGTTTGCCGACCTGAAAGGGGAGAAGCTGACGATCCTCCTGATCTGGTCCACCTGGGACAAGAAATCGGAGAAGGCTCTGGCCCGGATGGAGCAACTGTACCGGAAGTACCGCGGCCGGGGACTGGCGGTCGTGGCCATCAATGCGGACGGGCAAAAGATCTCCGACGCCGACCTGGCGCGCATCCGTTCAATCGTCGAGCGGCTCGGGCTGACCTATCCGGTGCTGGTGGACCGGGGGCTGGACTACTTCCACGATATCGGCATCATCGCCCTGCCCACGACGGTCATCGTGGACCGGGAGCGGGTCATCCGGTACGAGCTTTCCGGCTACCCGCTGGTGGGTGCGGAGGAGATGGCGGATTTCGTGACCGCCTCCCTGGAGGGGGCGAGGCCGGCCATAGCGGCGAAGAAGGGGTATCAGCCGGCCAAGAGTGCGCTTCGTTTCTACAACATGGGGCGGAATACGCTGAAATCGGGACGCATGGCCGAGAGTTCGGAGATGTGGTTCAAGAAGGCCATCGAGGCCGACCCCGCGTTTGTCCTGCCCCACATCAGCCTGGGCAAATTCTATCGGGAGCGGGGCGACAAGGCCCTGGCTGAAGCGCAGTTCCGGGAGGCCCTGAGCAAGGAGCCGACCCATGTCATCGCCCTGTGCGAATCGGCGCTGCTCATGTTCGAGGACGGGCGGCTGGCAGAAGGGCAGAGCTTGCTGGAGAGCGCATTGAAGGCGGACGAATCCTACACGCCGTGCTATTACTACGCGGGTTTTGCCTATGGCCGGCAGGACAAGCCGGAGCAGGCGTTGCAGATGTTCGACGAGGCGGAGCGGATCAACCCCCTGGACTATAACCTGTACGTGTACAAGGGGCGGGTGTTTGAAGAGCGGAAGCGACCGCGGGAAGCGGCCGGGGCCTACCGCAAGGCGCTGGAAACCATCCTCGGCATCCACTAGCCTGCCGGCATGACTGCGTGCACCTGCAGGGGGCGGCTACCTTTTTTGATACTCGAGAATAAAGGCTTTTTCGATGTCGGCAGCCTTGACATCCAGGCTGGTCAGGGAAAGATAGCGAAGTCCGCCGTCGATCGTGTTTTCACTGGCGCTGAGAGGCCCGTCATGGGGGTCCCTCACCTCTTCGTTCTGCATGCCGACCACCAGCAGGGTGTTGTCGTAGAGCGTACCTTTGACATTGACCTTCGGGTTGGACCGCTCATCGACCTTTGAGCGGAGCGCCATGATCCGGTCCGTCAGTGTGGCCCTTTTCTGGCGCAGCTCCTCGATTTCCTGAAGCGTTCCCGCCTCTCCGCTTTGCTTGTGGTTGAGGGCGAGTTCCTCCATGAGCCTTTCGAGCTCTTCGGCATCGTGATAATCGACCCCCACGGTCAGCTTTGTCCTGACCGATGCCAGCGATCCGATTTTCTTGGCCTCGACCCCCCCCAACGCGGCATACGTCCCGCCGGCAATCGCACCCTTGTTGACGATGATCCTGCCCAGCGTCCTTACGGTGCAATTGTGCAACTCCACCTCCACAAAGATATCGCCGGCGCATTCGATGGTGCAGTCGTGGATGAACTGCGCCGTGATGTTGCCGCCGCACGCTATGGTTCCCTTGCCCTGGCCATCCATGCCGCAGAAGGAGATGTCGCCGCCGCTCTCGATGCGGCAGTTGCCGATATTGCCGCTGACGCGCAGCCCCTTGGTGGCGTGGACGCTGAAGTCGTCGAGCACGTCGCCCCGCACCTCCACGACGCCGTTGAAGACGATGGAGCCGACCCGGAAATTCACATCCCCGGACACCACGTACTCTTCCTCGACGGATATTTCACCGGATGCCACGCACACCCTGCCCGCGGCAGCGGCAACAAGCCGCTCCCCACTGTCCTCGGCGGTGATATTCTTGCCGATCTTGAGGGCCAGGGGTTTGCCCGGGACGGGGGGAATGGTTTCGCCGGTCACGCTTTTGCCGGCAGATCCGGGGGTGGGGGGGTGACACGGGCGATCTCGTCGCCCGGCATGACGTTGATAAAGGTCTGAACCTGATGCAGGTCGATGGCTGCGGCATCGTCGCCATCCGGCTGGACGGAGGCGGATGGTTGCACCGTATAGGAGAGCGAGCCGTCGATGCCGTTGGCGGGTGGGATGCCGGTTGCCACCACCACGCTGTGCAGCGTCTGTCCGGCCGCGGCGTTGACCGCAAAGGTGCTGAGGGCCTTTTCGTCAAAATCTCCCTTCACTCCGGCCGCGGCAAGGTAGCCGTTCAACTCGTCCCTGGTCATCATGGACCCCTGCTGGCGCGGTACGTAGCTGCAGAGGCATTCCTGCTTGTCCTTGGATATGGCGATAAACAGGCTGTAGCCGAGTTTTTTGAACTCCTTGCCCGGGATGCTGTTTTCCCTGGCCCCATCTCCTGCCGGCGTGTCGCTCATCATGACGATAGCTCCGTTCGTTGGATTGATCCCCGGTTATTTGGCGTGTAAACGCTCTGGCGTTGTTATGAGGGAGGATCGCTCGAGTATGATTGGTGCTTTCATTAATATCGGCAGAATGCATCCGGATTTGTAGGAATATTTGAACTTTTTGTTACGGGGCGCAGAGAGGGGCGGTATGGCTCCCCCGGCTTTGCCGGGGGAGCTTTAATCCGTTATTTCGCGGCTGCTTTGACCATCAGTTCGCTGACCAGCTTCGTAAAACGCAGCGGGTCCTTGATGGGCGACCCCTCGGTCAGGAGCGCCTGGTCGTAGAGCAGGTCGGCGTAGTCGCCCAGGGCCGGGGCTGCCTTGTCCGCCGTGTGCAGTTCGGCCATAACCCTGAGGATGGCGTGGTCCGGGTTCAGTTCCAGGATACGTTTGGATTCGGGCACGCTCTGGTTGAGCGCCTTCATGATGCGCTCCATGTTGGCGTTCATGCCGTGCTCGTCGGCAACCAGGCAGCAGGCGCTGTCGGTCAGGCGGTTCGAGAAGCGCACCTCCTTGACCTTGTCCTTCAGGCGGTCCGTAATGAGGGAGATCAGGTCGGAGAACTCCTTCTGGGCCTCTTCACGTTTCTTTTCCTTTTCCTTCTTCTCATCTTCGCTGTCCACGCTGATATCGCCGCGGTCAACCGCCTTGAGCTGCTTGCCGTCGTACTCGGTGAGCGCCTGGACCACCCACTCGTCCACCGGGTCGGTCAGGAACAGCACCTCGAACCCCTTTGACCGGAACACCTCCAGGTGGGGCGACTGCTCCAGGGCTTCACGGCTGGTGCCGGTGATGAAATAGATCTCCTTCTGCGCCTCGGGCATGCGTTCCACATACTCTTTCAGCGACACAAAGGAACCGTTCTCGCTCCTCGTGCTTTCGAACAGGAGCAGGTCCTGGAGCTTCTCCTTGTTGGCGAAGTCGAAGTGGACCCCCTCCTTGAGGACCGGGCCGAACTCCTTCCAGAAGGCCACATAGGAATCGTAGTTCTTTTCCTTCTCGTCGGCCAGGGTGGAGAGGACCTTGCCGACCAGGTTCTTCTGGATGCGCTTGATCTGCACATCCTCCTGGAGGATCTCGCGGGAGACGTTGAGGGGGAGGTCGGAGGAGTCCACCACCCCCTTGACGAAGCGCAGATAGTCGGGGATCAGTTCCTCGCACTTGTCGGTGATGAACACCCGCTTGACGTAGAGCTGCAGCCCCTTTTTGCGGTCGGAGAAGAACATGTCGAACGGTTTGCGGGCCGGCAGGTACACCAGGGCCTTGAATTCGCTGGTGCCTTCCGCCGAGAAGTGGATGGTGCGATAGGGGGCCTCGAAGTCATGGGAGATATGTTTGTAGAATTCGTTGTATTCCTCTTCGGTCACGTCGCTTTTGGCACGCGCCCAGATGGCCTTCATGGAGTTGAGGATTTCCTCCTCCGTCTTCTCGATGGTGCCGGCCCCCTCGATCTCCTTGCCGTCCACCCCCTTGGGCACTTCGGTGCGGGTGACGTCCATGACCACGGGGTACTGGATGTAATCCGAGTATTTCTTCACGATGGAGCGGATCTTCCACTCGTCCAGGTACTCCTTGAACTCGTCCTTCAGGTGCAGGACGATCTCGGTGCCGCGTTTTTCCCGGCTGCACCCCTCGATGGTGTAGGAGCCGTCGCCGGCGGATTCCCAGCAGCATCCCGACTCGATGGAGCCGGCCGCGCGCGTAAAGAGCGTCACCTTGTCGGCGACCATGAACGAGGCGTAGAAACCGACGCCGAACTGGCCGATCAGTTCCGGGTTGTCGCTGGTCACCTTGTCCTTGAGGCTCTGCATGAAGGCCTTGGTGCCGGAGCGGGCGATGGTGCCGATGTTCTCCTCGACTTCGGCCATGTTCATGCCGATGCCGTTGTCGCGGATGGTCAGGGTGCCGGCATCCTTATTGGGGATGAGCTTGATCTTCCAGTCGCTGTTCCCTTCCAGCACCGATTCGTTGGAGTGGGCCTCGAAGCGCACCTTGTCGATGGCGTCGGAGGCGTTGGAGATCAGCTCGCGCAGGAAAATATCCCGATTGGAGTAGAGGGAATGGATGACCAGATCGAGAAGCTGCTGCACCTCGGTCTGGAACTGCTTGGTGGTCTTGGACATGCTTATGCGTTCTCCTTTGTGGGATGGAATCGATACGGAAACAACCTAATCATCGCAGGGGAGTTTTTCAAGGGGAGCCGCGGCCCGAAATGGGGGCCGCGTGCGCCGTGCCGGAAAAAATGAACTCCGGCACGGCGCACGCGGCATGGACGCTAATTCTCCATCTTCTTCCTGATGGCCTCCACGACGTGGTAGGCGTCGTTGATGGCGGTGTAGATCAGGTTGGGGTGCTTCTCCTCGGCAATGGCTCCCGCGTTGATCTTCATATAGGACGGCGAGATGGCGCCGCCGATGACGTAGACCCCCCTGCGGGTGGATTCGAACTCGGAGGAGAGGAGTACCAGGCGGTCCCCCTCCTTGGCGATCTTGCAGACCCCGGCCGCGCAGGTGATCATCTGGATGCCGAGTTTGTCGAAGACCGGCATGGGCCCTTGGGAACCGATGCAGGCGATCACGTTCTCCATGGGAAAGCTCAGGGCGTGGTACAGGTCGATGCCGTCCGCCTGCTTGAATTCGTTGATGCGGATGACCAGACGGTCAACCCCCTCCTTGTCCACCTCGCCGATGCGCGGCGTGGCCCCGGGATACAGGCGGATATTGCCCCCCAGGAGGATCTCTTCGCCCAAACGCTGGGCCGTCTCCTTGTTGACGTCGAATTTTCCCGACGTGTGGGACCAGTAGACCGGTTGGTTGTCGTTGACCTCCCGCTTGGCCTTGAGTATGGCGATGACCACGTCCGCCGCGGTGTTGCCGCCGCCGATGACCAGCGTCTTGACGCCCACGTATTTGCCGGCGTCCTCCAGGTTCTTGGCCACCATCTTGGCGTCGCCGTATACCGACAACTCCCGGGGAATGCTGCTGCCGAAGGCCAGCACGACCTTGCGCCCGCGAAATACGCCCTTGTCGGTTAGCACCGAGAGCACGTCCCGCTCTTCCCGGATATCCTCGAAGGCGACCTCGGTGCGCACATTGATCTTCTCGTGCTGCACGAAATGCTGCACATACTGGATGTAGCTCTCCACCGTGACCGGCTTGTCGGGCGGCCGCAGCTCATCCACCAGGAACGGTTCCGGCGCATCCTTGGGCTTGGAGGCATACACATGCTTGCCCTCGGGATAGGTATTGGCGATCCCCTGGAATACCGACTTGCCCGATTCGAGCACCAGGTAGGAGAGACCATGCTTGTGGCACAGGTAGGCGGTGGCCAGGCCGGCCGGTCCGCCGCCTATGATGAGTACATCGTACAATGAGCTCATGAGGTGCCCCTGTCGTGAGATAATGGTTATTATACGAAATTTTATAACATGACTTCCGACCAAGATAAAGGCATTCGGGAAAAATTGTGGCGCTGGGGGAAAGGGAGGGCGAACAGTGGATTTTTCCGCCCGGTGGGGTACAATAAAACAACAGACATCAGCACGAAGGAGGACGGTCATGGAGGACAGAGATAAAAAGGTTGCTGCGGCGGCATTGCTGATGGTGGCGGGTGGTATCGTGGGCGCCGGGCTTGCGCTGCTTTTGGCCCCCCAGTCCGGCCAGCGCACGCGCCGGGACATCTCGCGCTATGCGCGGCGCGCCAAGACCCGGGCCGATGAGGCGGTGGAGGACATTACGACCAATATCAACGACCTGGTGGAAACCATCGGCGAGAAGACCGATGAACTGGTCGAAAAGGGCAGGGATGTGGCCAGCGGCGCCCGCAAGGACTTGGTGCGGCTGATCGAAGAAGGCGCAGCACGCCTCGAGAAGTTCCGGACCAAGCTGAGCCGGATGTAACAGCGCCTATTGCTGGTTTTGACCGGGTGGAAGGGCGACCGGAGGCGCCGGATGCGAGGTGGCGCCGTTGGGCTGCTCCTTGGGCAACGGCTCCTTCGGCTTTGCCGGGTGTGCCTTGGCCGGTTGCTCTTTGGGCGCCTGCTCTTTGGCGGCCGGTTCCTTCTGCTTCGGTTTCTGCTCATCTTCCCGGGCTGCCGGGAGCACGGTTATGTCGCCGTAGTAGCCGGTTGCGGACTCATGGGTGTTGTCGCTGTCGGTCATGATGGCGATGGCGCCGACCCTGGGCGCCTCCTCGCCGAAGGCGGCACGGTAGTCGTCGGCAAAATTGCGCCGGTGAGCAGTCCAGTGCCCGGCCAGTTCATCCCCTCCATCCACGGCAATCATGACCACGTTCTTCGAGTAGGGATTGCGGATGCTCTCTCCCTTGCGCAGGACGTTGCCCCACACGTACTCGATGGCCCGGGTCTGGGAGAAGAAGCCCCGGGGAAACACCACGTAGAGGCGGGCGGCAAAGTCGTGCCCGTCTTTGATCCTCTCGTTGCCCTTTTTGACCGTATGGTCGATCTTCCATGACCATCTGATGACCGGATGCGTCTTGGGGTCGATATCGATTTTGTGGAGCAGCCCCGACGCCGTATCGTGGCTTTTTCCCATGAGAACGCTCTTTCCGTTGTCCTGGACAAAGGTGTAGGTCGATTTTTTCGAGCCGAAAACGGTCTGTTCCTTCCACCCCGCCAGCTCCGACGAACTGAACTTGCCGATGCGCAGTTCGGATTCGGCGGCCAGGGCGGGGAAAGCGGCCAGAAGAGAGGCGATGACAACAGCGGTGCGCAGGGACCGGTAAGGGTGCATATGGTTTAGCCTTTTGAGATGGTGATGGTTTTTTCGCCGTTGCCCGGTATCAGGGCGCTGAAGTACTCGATGGAGGCGAAGGCGGCAGAGGGTTTCGGCTGGATCGTGGAGCTGAAGCGGCTGATGTACACCGGATACCTGATGCCGTACCGCTGTGCCGTGGCAAGGTTGATTTCGCTGTCTTCCCCCAGCATGGTCCGGGCGGGATCGTAGCGGACAACCCTCTGGAGTTCCTCCCAGAAACGGTCGTCCTCCTTGGGCAGGCCGACCTCGTGCGCCGAGATGATGCCGTCGAAGTATGCCCCGATACGGGTGGTTTTCATCTTCAGGTCCAGGGTCTTGGCATGGGCGTTGGTCACCAGCCGGACATCCTTGCGGTTGTGCCGCAGAAATAGCAGGAATTCCACCACAAAGGGGTGAACGGCGATCAGGTGCTCCACCTCCCGCTTCAGCTGGGGGATGTCCAGTTTCAGGCGTTCGGACCAATAATCCAGATCGGTCCAGTTGAGGGTCTGTTCTTGGGACTTGAACAGGGCATGCAGGTGCTTCCGGGCGTACTCCTCCGTCGTGCCGTTGCGGGCGGCCCACCGTTTGGGAACGTGTTCCAGCCAGAAGTGGTCGTCGAAGTGCCTGTCCAGCAGGGTGCCGTCCATGTCCAGGAGGACGGTGTCGATGGTATTCCAGTCAATAATCATGGCAGAGACGTGAGGAGCGCTTTCAGGGTTTCAGTTGTTCAGCGTCTGCCGTTGGCCATTTTCAGGCTTTCGGGAGAGCGGCGGAGCCACCACATGAAGAACGGGCCGGCCAGCCCGCCGATGCCCAGGCTGGCAAAGGCCAGGCCCCAGGCGCCGGTGATGCCGGGGAACGGCTGCCACCCCCGGAAGGTATCCAGGGTCCAGCCGAAGACCGTCGGCGAGATCGAGGCCAGGGAGTAGCCGATCAGGGACTGAAGCCCCATGGCGGCCCCCAGGTAGCCGGGGGCGACCAGTTCCGTCAGCCCGGTGGAGAAGACCGGCGACTCCGCCACCACCAGATAACCGTACAGCAGACCGATGGCCGAGGTCAACCATATGTTGGTGTTGATCAGCCAGCCGAAGGAAAAAGAGAGCAGGGCGCTGGCGAGCATGACCATGGCGATGGTGGCGGTGCGGCCGAAACGGTCGGAGAGGGTGCCGGTCACGGCGGTCGAAAACGCGCCGATGCCGACCAGCAGTGCGGCAATGGTGGAGGCGAGGGCGGTGGCGCGCCCCTGGCCGTAGCCCCACCCCACCAGGGCGGCCGTGAAGAACGGGGCCAGCCAACTCCGCATGCCGTACATCTCCCACATGTGGGAGCCGTAGCCTAAGATCATCAGGATGGCCGGCCGGTTGCGGGCCACCTCCGCCGTGTAGCCGCCGGTGATCTGGGCCCTGGGGGCGGGGTGGTACCCGCGGAACAGCGGAACGGCGAGCAGTGCCCCGGCAAACACGCCGACGGAACAGCAGGTAAAGGCGGCGCGCCAGCCATAGAGCCCGCTCAGCCACCCGGTGACGGCCAGGGAGAGCGACGAGCCCAGCATGAGCGAGCCGACGTAGATGCCGATGGCCCGGCCGCGCCTGGCCGGGGCGAACCGTTCCGCCACCAGCTTGAGCCCCGGCATGTAGGTGCCCCCCATGCCGATGCCGGTCAGGGCGCGCAGGACCATGCCGCTGGCGAAGTCATGGGCGTACCGGGCAAAGAGCAGGTTGGCGGCGGCGGACCAGAGGGCGGCGCCGATGAAGATCAGCTTGGTGTTCATGCGGTCGGTGAGGGTCGAGAGGATGACCCCGGAGGCGATGTAACCCACTTGGTAGACCGAAAAGATCATGCCGGCCCGGGTGTTGCTCATGCCCCATTCCTGGCGCAGGATGGGCAGGATGGCCGAGTAATTGATAAACACCAGCATGATGAAGAGCTGGCACAGGCAGAGTAGCAGGAGCCAGCGGGTGTTCTGCCGTTCCCGGCCGGCGCCGGTGCTGGGCGGAGTGCCGGTCATGGAAACAGGTCTGCTTCCTTGAACCGTTTGCCGTCGCGGTCCTTGGCCGAAATGGTCGGTTCGGCGGCAAGGGGCCACGCGATCGCCAGGTCCGGGTCATTCCAGGCGATGCAGCGTTCATGCTCCGGCGCCCAGTAATCGGTGGTCAGGTACAGGAACTCGGCATGTTCCGAAGTAACGCAGAAACCGTGGGCGAATCCGGGGGGCACCCACATCTGCCGCTTGTTTTCGGCGGAGAGGGTGGCGCCGAACCAGGCGCCGAACGTGGGCGAACTGCGGCGGATGTCCACCGCCACGTCGAAAACCTCGCCGACAATGACCCGCACCAGTTTCCCCTGGGGGTGCCGGATCTGATAGTGCAGCCCGCGCAGGACCCCGCCGGTCGAACGGGAGTGGTTGTGCTGGACGAACGTGACGTCAAGCCCGGTCAACTGGCGCCAGATCCGTTCATTGAAACTTTCGAAGAAAAATCCGCGTTCATCGCCGAAGACTTTGGGCTCGAGGAGGAGAACGTCGGGAAGGGTGGTGGCAATAATGTTCATGACACTGCTCCGAAGGAAATGGGATGGTGGACCTGTTCTAGCAAATTCAGGGAGTAGGCCGCAAGATATACTTTTTTTGCGCGGGCGCTCCCGAAACAGGGTAGATTTTTCTGAAAAGCGCGGTATGATGTGGTCATGATAAATTCTACCGTCTTACCCAATGGCGTCAGGCTCATCAGTCAGCGTGCCGAACATATGCACACCGTTTCCATCGGCATCTGGGTGGCCAATGGCACGCGCCACGAATCCCACGACAATAACGGCATCGCCCACTTCATCGAGCACCTTCTCTTCAAGGGGACAAAGCGGCGCACCGCACGCCAGATATCCCACGAGATCGACTCCATGGGGGGGATCCTCAATGCTTTCACCGGCCACGAATACGTCTGCTATTACGCCAAGGTGCTGGCTTCGTTCCTCCCCAGGGTGGCGGACCTCCTGACCGATATCTTTCTCCACTCGAATTTTCCGGCCGACGAGATCGAGCGGGAGCGGAAGGTGATCCTTCAGGAGATCAAGATGCGGGACGATGCGCCGGAAGAGTGCATCCACGACCGTTTTCACCAGAATTTCTGGAAGGGGCACCCCCTGGGGTTGTCGGTGCTTGGCTCGGAAGAAACCATCAGCCGGCTCTCCCGCAATGACATCGTTGCGTACAAACAGAGCCGCTACCGCCCCGAGGACATCATCATCTCGGCCGCCGGCAACGTGGACCACGCCGAGCTGGTTTCTCTCATGCAGGGAGCCTTTTCGGGGCTTTCGTCAAGCTGGGTACCCGTCGCCGCGGGAGAAACCGCCTCTCCCGGCCGGTGCGTCAGCCTGATCGAGCGGGACCTGGAACAGGCCCTGATCTGTCTGGGAACACGGGCGTTGCCCCAGAACCACCCCGACCGTTACGCCCTGTTCCTGCTCAACACCATTCTGGGGGGCGGCATGAGTTCGCGCCTCTTCGACGAGGTGCGCGAGAAAAAGGGGCTGGCCTATTCGGTCTATTCCTATGTGATTTCCCACGCCGACTCGGGTTCGCTGGTGGTCTACGCCGGGACGGAGCAGGAGCATTGCCGGGAGGTCATCGATATCGCCCTGCGGGAGATGGGGCGGCTGAAGCGCGAAGCGGTGCCGGAGGATGAGCTCGACTCCTCCCGGGAGCAGCTCAAGGGGAAGATCCTCATGTCTCTGGAGAGCACCGACAGCCTGATGACCCGTCTGGCCAAGAACGAGATCTACCTGCAACGGTACCAGCCGGTCGAGGAGGTCCTGGCCGGTTTCGACGCCGTCACCGCCGGCGACATCATGGTGCTGGCGAACGAACTTTTCGACGGCAGCAAGCTGAATCTGGAAGTGATGGGCAAGGTCGCCGGCCTTGACGTGACCGGGGACCGTCTGGCCTTTTGATGCCCTGCGGTCAATCCCTGCCGGTGTGGCCAAAACCTCCAGCACCGCGTGAACTATCCTGGCTGAACTCATCGATAATGCTCAATTCTGCCTGGGTCACCGGTACGAACAGCATCTGGCAGATGCGTTCGCCCGGCTCCACGGTGTAGGCAGTTGTGCCCCGGTTGAGAATGCCGATGCCGATCTCCCCCTGGTAGTCCGAATCGATAACCCCCACCGTATTGGCCAGTACGATCCCGTGTTTGATCCCCAGCCCGGAGCGCGGCACCAGCAGGGCCACCAGGTTCCGGTCGTGGATGCTGATGGCTATGCCGCTGGGGATCAGCACGGTCTGGCCCGGCTGCACCGTGAGGGGGGCGTCCAGGCAGGCCCGCAGGTCCATGGCCGCCGAACCGCCGGTGGCATAGGTGGGAAGCGGGATGCGCGAGCCCATCAGGGGGTTCATGATTTTGGTTTCAATTTTATGACGGTTCATGGTAGTTTTTCCCGTGATTCAGAGTGAATGTGGCTCGGCTGCCACCATAAACGGGAGCGGCTGCCGAGCGCAACCAAAATCTGACGGCGCAAAGGACGTGTGAACGATGAAAGACACTAGAATTACTCAGTTTGCAGAAATATTGGTGGACTATTCCACGCGGGTGAAAAAAGGGGACGTGGTGTTGATCAACGCCGCCGGCCTGGAAGCCCTGCCCCTGGTCAAGGAACTCCATGCCCTCTGCCTCAAGCGGGGCGCCGCGTATGTGGAGTATGCCTTTTCCGTCCCCGAGATCGACCGCAATTTCTACAACCTGGCCAACAAACAGCAGTTGGACCATTTCCCCCAGCACAAGCTGGATTTCTTCAAGACCCTGACCGTCTATATCGGCATCGCGGCCGGCGACAACTCCATGGTCATGGCCAATGCCCGCCAAGAGGCCATGGTGGCCTACCAGAAACTCACCAGACCGCTGGTGGACCAGCGGGTCAGGCACACCCGCTGGGTGGTGACCCGGTACCCGACTCATGCCGCGGCCCAGGAAGCCAGGATGAGCTTGGATGAATACGAGGATTACCTCTTTTCCGCCTGCTGCATCGACTGGCGCGCGGAATCGAAGAAACAGGACAAGCTCAAGAAGCTGATGGACAAAACCAAGCAAGTACGCATCGTTGCGCCGGATACGGATCTTGCGTTCAGCATCGACGGCCTGCCGGGGATCAAGTGCGACGGGCGTTTGAACATGCCGGACGGCGAGGTGTTCTCCGCACCGGTCCGGAATTCGGTCCAGGGGCACATCACCTATAACTGCCCCAGCATCTACCAGGGCAAGGAGTTCAACGGCGTGCGCTTCGAGTTCAAGGACGGCAGGATCGTCAAGGCCAGCGCCGAGGCGGGCATGAGCGGGGCGCTCAACAAGATCCTGGATACGGACGAGGGGGCCCGCTACATCGGCGAATTCTCCCTGGGGATCAACCCGGGCATCCGCCGCCCCATGCGCAATATCCTCTTTGACGAGAAGATCTTCGGCTCGATCCACTTCACCCCGGGCCAGGCCTACGATGAGTGCGACAACGGCAACCGCTCCGCCGTCCATTGGGACCTGGTGAGAATTCTCGCCGACGG
The DNA here is from genome assembly GCF_008330225.1 of Geobacter sp. FeAm09. Lineage (NCBI taxonomy): Bacteria > Pseudomonadati > Thermodesulfobacteriota > Desulfuromonadia > Geobacterales > Geobacteraceae > Geobacter > Geobacter sp. FeAm09. Next base: position 1,747,001 of record NZ_CP042466.1, read on the forward strand.
CGAAATCTGGTTCGATGGCGTCCTGATCCAGAAAAAGGGGACATTCGTCCACAAGGATCTGTTGGAACTTAATCCGTGACAGGAGTGGAACTTATCCGTATGAGTGACGTGAAACAGCCCGAGATCGAGTTTGATCACGATGATTTCGAGAGTGTGTCTCTCGACGATGAGCTCCGGGTGGATGAGTGCTGCCAGGAATTGCTCAAGCGCTTTTACTTAAGCCTGGTGGGCAGGGGCATGACGCCGGAGCAGGCATCGGAGTTGGCCTTCAGCGCCGATCTCTATCTGCGGGACTATGTGGTGGACTTTGCCCGCCAGAACGTGGCCCGGCCGCAGCCGGGCATTGTCAGGTGTTTTGCGGCCACGTGGTTCATCACCCATACCCTCGACCCGGAGATGCGCATTCTGGAACGGCATCTGGCCGGCATCCGCGAGTTGTACCGCTATCTGCACGCGCAGCATCTGATCTCCCGTGAGGAACTGGATTTTCTCGAAGCGGAGGCGGACCAGACCGATTACTATGGCCAACGTATCGAGAGTTTTCTCGCGATCGTGGGCGATGGCTATTTTGCCTGGGAGGCGGAGTGCCCCCTCCGGGGCTGAACAATGCCGGAATCCGCGATGCCGCCATGCCTGCTTGTCCGGAAGGCCTCAGCCTTTGCTTTCAAAGAAATGCCGCAACCTGCCGGAGTACCGTCAGAATGAGTGACGTGTACGACACGGGCGGCGTGCAGGCTCCAGCTCTTCTGGCCACTACGGCATTCCGGCATCACGGATTCCGGGAATCTCTACGGCGTAAAAGGAGCCGGCACACCATGGCAGGCAGACGTTTGAAAGGGATAACCATAACGATCCTGGCTCAGGAACACGCGAGGCAGGACTGGCACTTCGACTTCGAGGCGGATCTCTTCCGCCGCTTTTGCGAGAACCTGGCGCGGGATATGAAAAAGCTGGGGGTTGCGCTCACCGTCGTGCGCAACCGCGACGCGACCATCACCATCAACAGCTACGCCGACCTGCTGAACTGCGTCAAGATATCCTCCCCCGACGACGGCCATGCCAACCAGTGCGTCGGGCATATCATCGGCAAGAGCGAACATCTGGATATCATGGAGGATATCGGGGCCGCGGTGCGGCGGATCGCCTTTGCCCCGGAGACTGTTGCCCCGTCGAGCGAATTCAGAAAGGTATGCCACAACTGCGGTTGCGGATGTTGAAACAGGACCATGATAGATAACGCGGAAAGATTCGGAGCATTGCTGGAGAGGGTGGAGCGGCTTGTGGAAGGGATGATGCCCGCCGCCGTCGCCCCTCCCGATTGCGAGCATTTCCTGGCGTTCCGCTGGGAACGGACCGGCGAGCGGGGGCGCCTGGCACCGGTGATGTATCCCCACCTCTTTGATCTGAACGAATTGGTGGGCATCGACGACATCAAGGAAGAGGTGGTCCGCAACACCACCCAGTTCGTGGAGGGGCTGCCGGCCAACAATGTGCTCCTGTGGGGCGAACGGGGGTGCGGCAAGTCGTCGCTGGTCAAGGGGCTGTTGAAGCCGTTTGCCTCGCGGGGGTTGCGGATTGTGGAGCTGAAACGCTGGGATATCATGTCCCTGCCCCACATAACCTCCCTGCTGCGGGATGCGCCGTACCGCTTCATCCTGTTCTGCGACGACCTTTCCTTTGACGAGGGGGAGGGGGATTTTCGCGCCCTCAAGACGCTTTTGGACGGCGATATCGAGGAGCGCCCCGGCAATGTGCTGATCTACGCCACCTCGAACCGCCGCCATCTCATGCCGGAGCGGATGGAGGACAACACCGGCGACCTGGAAATACACCCCGAGGAGGCCGTGGGCGAAAAACTAGCATTGGCAGATCGTTTTGGGTTGTCGTTCGGGTTTTACAGCCTCGACCAGGACGAGTATCTGGATGTGGTCCGCTATTACGCCGCCCGCCGGGGACTCGGGGTGAAAGACACGGAACTGTGCGACCTGGCGTTGAAGTGGTCGCTGTATTCCGCGCGCCGCAGCGGGCGCTCGGCCCGCCAGTTTGTGGATGATCTGGAAGGGCGCCTGGGGCTGACGAAAAGCGGAAGGCGGAAAAAGTCCTCTCTCTGACCGGATCGGGTGTGTTTCGGGCAGGTTCAAACCGTGGAAAATTGTAGCTTTCAACGGTATTATGGTGTATTTGTTAAAGCAAACACACCGTGGGGGCGGGAATCCAACGGATGGCCGCCCGCCTGAGCGCAGGAGAAGAAATAACCGAAAAGCGGCCTTGATCGCTGTCACCCCCCTTCTGCGAAGGAGAAGTTTGTCTATGGCTACCGCCGTCATACCGGAAACTGTCAGGAAACTGCTTGCTTCGCAGCCCATCGAACTGCCCATATTCCATCCCGTTGCCATCAAGCTGCAACGCATGCTTTCCGATTATGACTTTACGGTGGATGAAGTCGCCAACGTGGCTATCGAGGACCAGTCCCTGGCCACCCAGATGCTGAAGATGGCCAATTCGCCCATGTATATGGGGCGCACCAAGGTGGCCACCATCAAGGAGGCCGTCATCCGCCTGGGGGCGCAGCAGGTTATCAACCTGGCCATCGCCGCCTCCCAGGCCGCCATCCACTCGTCCCAGAACGAAGCTCTCAACCGTTACATGAAGCAGCTTTGGCTCCACAGCCACGGTTCGGCTCTCGGCGCGCGCTGGCTGGCCCATGCCTGCGGCATGCGCGGGGTCGCGGACGAGACCTACCTGGCCGCGCTTCTGCACGACGTGGGCAAGCTCTACCTCCTCAAGGCGATCGAGCGCCTGGTGGATGCCGGCGTGATCAGTTCCCTGTTCGACGAAGAACTGATCGCCGACATCTTCGAGGCCATGCACGTGGAGCAGGGGTACCGCCTGATGCTGCACTGGAACTTCCCGGCCATGTACTGCGATGTGGTCCGGGATCATCATCTGGAGCAGTGGGATGTGGTCAACAAAATGCTGACCATCGTCCGCTTCGTCAACCTGGCCTGCCGCCGGGTCGGCCTTGGCCTGAAACACGATCCCGCATTGGACTTGATCGCAACCAAAGAGGCTGAAGTCCTCGATCTCAGCAGTTTCCAGATTGCGGAACTTGAAGCGTTGCTTGAAGAATCACGGGAAACTGTCTTTGAATGACTCTCGTCCGGCGGACGTTCGCGCGTCCGTTCACACGATGGTGCCGCACGCCATGTCCTTACCCGCCCTCCGGGGGTATCTCAAACTTCTTCGGCCGACGCAATGGCTGAAAAACCTGATGATCTTCTTCCCCTCTTTTCTGGGGGGACGTTCTTCCTATCCGTTGCGTGCCCCGCTGCGCTGCTCCCGTTCGCATCCTTCTGCCTGGCGTCGAGCGCGACCTATATCCTCAATGATCTTCTGGACCGGGAACATGACCGCAACCATCCCGAAAAGAGGTTGCGGCCGTTGCCGTCCGGCCTGATATCGCCTCGTTCCGCCCGCGCGCTTGCCCTTGCCCTGGCCCTGGCCGCCATGGTTCTTGCCTGGCAGGTGTCCGGCGCGTTTCTGCTGTTGGTGCTGCTGTACGGCGGTGTCTCCAGCGCCTATTCGATCAGATTGAAGGAGTATGCGCTGGTCGATATCTTTTGCATAGCGGCCGGATTTCTGCTGCGGCTCGAGGCCGGAGGAGCGGCCTTTGGGGTGACGATCTCGGAATGGCTCTTTTTGAGCGTCTTCCTGCTGGCGGTCTTCCTCGGCACCGGCAAGCGCCTCAGCGAGAAGAACCGCCTGGGGAGGTCCGCCGCCAGCCACCGCAAGGCGCTGGTCGCCTATCCTGAAGGTTTTCTGGACGGGACCATGTACATGACCGGAGCTGCGGTGCTGGTTACGTACACCCTCTATGTCATCTCGCGCCACTCATCGCTGCTGCTCTACACGGTTCCGCTCTGTTGTTTCGGGTTATTGCGCTATATCCTCCGGGTACAGTCCGGGAAGGGGGGCGACCCGACCGAGTCGCTGACGAAAGACCTGCCGCTGTTTATCGTCGGGCTCGCCTGGGCGGTGATGGTGGGGTGGGGGATATACGCACCATGATAGGAGGGGTTGCTCAATCAGTTTTTTTGCCGGGGCGCTATCATCACTATACAACAAAGTGATTTTTCATTATAATTAGGTCGCTATGTAGTCTGAGATTTTTATGAAACCATTTTTCCTCATTTATTTTTTTCAAAACAGGTTCCGCAGTGATTAAGCGCCTCTATCTTTATAAGGATCTTTTGCTTGTATTTATATGGCGGGAATTTTTGATCCGTTACAAGCAGACGACAATTGGAGTACTCTGGGCTATACTGCAACCGGTCAGTCTAATGTTGCTTTTCACCTTTATTTTTGGGGTTGTTTTGCAGACGAGCCACAAAAATTATCCCTATGTTCTTTTCTTTTATGCCGGTGTCCTACCTTGGACATTTTTTTCTGGATCAACCAATTTTGCAGTCACCAGTCTTTCGAACAATTTCAATCTGGTTACCAAAATTTATTTTCCTCGTGAGATCATTCCCCTCTCCGGTGTTGCCATAAATCTTATTGATTACTTCATTGGTCTTTTGGTGTATTTTATTTTATTGTTGGTTTATCAGACACCACTGACTTGGAATTTTCTCTGGCTTTTTCCTCTCATGGTGATGCTGGTTGTGTACACAACCTCGATCTCGCTTTTTCTCGCCGCTCTCAATGTCTATTATCGAGATGTCAAACTTGTTTCGGCCTTTCTGTTACAATTCCTGTTTTTCGCTACGCCGGTAATCTACTCCATCGATACGGTCGAGAGTCGCTGGAAAATGTTACTATTTCTTAATCCTTTGGTATTTATTGTCGAAAATATGCGGCGCGTCACCATCGAGGGCAGAGGCATCATCATGTGGCAGATGGCCATAGAAGTAATTGGCACTATTGCACTTTATCTTGTGATTTATCGCATCTTCGTTCGTGTTGAGAGGGCTTTTGCGGATGTCATTTGAACCGGTTATTGAGTTCAACAATGTCTGGAAGAAATATTCAAAACAGCAGGTGTTAAACAACTCGCTACGAGATGAACTGGTTTCGGTTATTACCGGTAGGAAATGTCGCGATGAGTTGGCGGATGGTGAATTTTGGGCGCTCAGGGATATTTCACTGTCTGTGAAAAAAGGGGAATGTGTTGGTCTGTGCGGCTCAAATGGCGCGGGTAAGAGTACTATTCTCAAACTGATATCTAATGTTACTTATCCGACCAAAGGGGCAATCAGTGCCCAAGGGCGGGTGGCGCCGTTGATCGAGTTGGGTGCCGGTATGCATCCGGACCTCAACGGCATCGAAAATATCTACATGAACGGCACTATCCTTGGTCTTACCATAAGAGAGCTTAAATACAAAGTTGAACAAATAGTTGACTTCTCGGAACTCCATGAATTTATAAATGTTCCGGTAAAAAAATATTCATCTGGGATGTTTTTACGGCTAGCTTTTTCCATTGCGGTTCACAGTCCGGCTGATATCTTTCTATTTGATGAAGTTTTAGCTGTGGGAGATGAAGGTTTTCAGTCAAAATGTCTTCAAAAAATTGAAAATATTAAATCTGATAACGGCACAATATTTGTGGTAAGTCATGATACTAATGCTCTTGGCAGAATATGCGATCATATTGTTAGGCTTGAGCATGGCATTGTCTTGACGGGAGAAAAAATACAATAATTTCCTGTTCTTGTGATAATTATTTTAACGAGTTACTTTGAGAGTAATTTAGATGGTTCCAATATCCCCAAGTCGCCCGAAAGTTGCCGCAGTAGTCGTGCTTTACAATCCCGATGGTTTGGTCTGTGACAATATCAGATCCTACCTCGATCAGGTTGATGTGGTATATGCTGTGGACAATTCCGATTATGAAGCGGTCCATCTTGCGCCACTTATAGCTGAGAAAAAAGTCCACTATATTCCCAATGGGAGTAACCTTGGGATTGCCAAGGCGCTTAATATAGGCGCGGAAAGAGCCATTCAGGAAGAGTACGATTATCTACTCACCATGGACCAAGATAGCTCGGCCACCGCCGACATGGTCGATGCCCTCTTGGGATGCCTTGAACCGGGCGAGGTGTCACAGGTGGGGATTGTGTCACCCTTTCATCTCACCGATATTGACACTCCACCTGTTGATAAGCCTTACCGTGAAGAGGTTCTGACTGCTTGGACCTCAGGGAATCTGCTGAATCTGAATATTTATCGGGTTGTCGGGCCCTACAGGGATGATTTTTTCATAGATTTTGTCGACCATGAATACTGCCTGAGGCTTCAAACCCATGGATACCGGGTGGTCCAGTCGAACCGTGCGGTGTTGCACCACTGTATAGGTACAAAACTGAAGAAAAACAAATTTCTTTACCTTACGCTAATTACTTCAAATCACTCCTGCACCAGACGTTACTACATAACAAGAAACAGGTTTTTGGTGCAGAAGCAGTATGGCAAACTCTTCCCCGGATTCTTGAAGACTGACAGAAAAAGGTTTTTTGCCGAATTGGTGAATATCTTGTTTTTCGAGCGTAATCGGTTCCGAAAATACCTGATGATATGCAGAGGGTATTGGGATTATTTGATCGGAAAGATGGGGAGACTGACCGAGTGAGCAGTCTTGTCGACCGCTAGGCACCTTTGTGAAACGGGAGCAGCGTCTGGAGGAAAAGGGCTACGGTCTATTTCTGTGCCCAACTATCTGAGATGTTTCGACAGAGTAATATTTTTTTGTAGAAATATCCATGAACTAGGTACAAAAAATGTGTTTAATCAGCGTAATAATTGTGAATTGGAACGGCATAAATTTGCTGAGAGACTGCCTTGATGCCGTCCTAAGTCAGGATTTTTCCGATTTTGAGGTTATACTGGTTGATAACGGCTCAAGTGATGGTTCGCCAGAGTTGGTACAGAAGAACTACCCAACGGTCTGTTTGTTGCGGCTTGAAGAAAATCGTGGTTTTACTGGTGGTAACCTAGCTGGCTTGGACCAGGCACGTGGCTCCTTCATTGCCCTTCTCAACAACGACACGCGGCCTGAAAAAAGATGGCTTGGTGCGCTTTACCGTGGCATGGTGAACGACAACAAAATAGGCATAAGCGCCTCGAAGATAATAATTGACGGTACCGACATGATAGACAGTGTCGGTGACATTTTTACGACCGCTTTCACTGGTACAAAGCTTGGAAGCCTTAGTTGCCACCGAGATTTTTCTACACGGATGTTTGTTCATGGTGCCTGCGCTGCTGCGGCTCTCTATCGCAGAGAGATGATGGATGAAATCGGTTTTCTTGATGACGATTTTTTTTTCAATCATGAAGACACTGACTTTAACCTCAGGGCTTGGCTGTCTGGCTGGAAATGTATTTATGTGCCAGAAGCCGTGGTATACCACAAAGTAAGCGCGTCGCTTGGAACTTTGAACGATAACAGTGTGTACTATTTTTCCCGTAACAATGTCTGGGTCTGGATCAAGAATGTCCCTTCTGGATGTATGTTTCGCTATCTTCACCAACGACTTATATATGAATTAAGTTCGTTCGCATTTTTTTGTTTTATGAAAGGAAAGTGGGTACCATATTTGAGAGGTAAGTTTGATTCTATGAAAAAAATACCGATAATGTTAAATAAACGCAAAGCAATACAAAAAAATGTCAAGTTATCCAATTATGAGATAGCTGCTGGTCTTATGCCGATAGCTAAGTATTTAAAACAGCGCCTTAAGAATATAGAATAATTTCCAAATGCCTCATGCCATAAGCCTAAAAGCGACTTCTTTGTGATGCAAACATTATTTTTGAAGCGATTAGACAGAAAAATTGGTGGTTTTTTGACCCGTATCCTGAAACCATCATGCCTTACTACGGATATGGTTTACATGCCTCCCTCCTCCATCCTCCTCATCCGCCCCGGCGGCATCGGCGACGCCGTACATCTTATCCCCACCATAAGCGCCATCAAGTCAACATACCCGGATGCGGCCATCGATATTCTTGCCGAAAAGCGTAATAGTGCCGTATTCAATCTCTCTCACCATGTCCGCCATGTCTTCCACTACGACAAACCGCTTGAGCTGTTCCGCGCCCTGCGGACCACCTACGATGTGGTCATCGATACGGAACAGTGGCACCGCCTGTCGGCCGTTGTGGCCCGCATGACTCGTGCGCCCGTATCGATCGGCTTTGCCACCAACGAGCGGGCGCGTTTGTTTACCCACGCAATAGCCTATTCCCAGGACGATTGTGAAATCGACAGCTTTTACCGGCTGCTTGCGCCGTTGGGTATCGCAAGGGCAGAGGTCCCTGCGCTCTTTCTCGCTGTCCCCCCCAAAGCGGCTGAAAAAGCGAATATGCTTCTGGAAGGGGGTGGGGGGAGGGCCTTCGTAACGCTCTTTCCCGGCGCCAGCATCCCGGAACGGCGCTGGGGGGCTGAGAAATTCAGAAATCTTGCTGATATGCTGGCTGCCGTGGGGTTGGCGGTTGTCGTTGTCGGGGGTGGGGAAGATCAGGAACAGGGAGAGATGATCGTTGCCGGTGGCACGGGGCTGAACCTGGCGGGTCGGACCTCGTTGTCCGAAACCGCGGCGGTTATTCAGAAAAGTGCCCTGTTGGTGAGCGGCGATTCCGGCGTGCTGCATATCGCCGTGGGGCTGGGGGTACCGACCGTATCGCTGTTCGGGCCGGGGAGGGCGAGGAAGTGGGCGCCCCAGGGAGAACGCCATCTGGTGCTCAACAAGAAGTTGCCCTGTTCGCCCTGCACGACCTTCGGCACTACGCCCCCGTGCCCCATCGCTGCCAAGTGCATGGCCGACATAACGGTCGATGAGGTCGGTAACGCCGTGACCGTCCTGCTGACTGCCACCGGAGGGCTTCCTTCCTTCTGCTGCAAGAAGGAGTGGCTCGAAGGCGCTGGACGCCCTAAGCCGTGATGGGAGCCGGTTCGCACAGGTTCTCGGCGCAGTTCGCCTCGGCGCCGCAGGTGAAACAGTAAAACTTGGGATCGGTGGTGATGCGTGCGATCTCCTCGGTTTTCCCGTTGCTTCTGAGCATGCACATGTGGCTGTGGCTGGTCGCTCCGCACCGGCAGGTTGCTTCTGCCATGTTTTTTTCCTCCTTGGTTGGGATATGGTCCCTGTTTTATATACCAACTTCATCGTACGGGCAAGCGCCGGGCTTAGCCCCTGCTCCGGCGAGAGTTTTTTTGTTCGCAGACCGTCGGCAAATATGGTACATTTTTTCGGTTAACACCTTGCGTCCCTGAGGAGAACCGCCCGAGATGCCATTCAAGCCCACATCCATTCTCGTGACCGGAGGCGCCGGCTTCATCGGCTCCAACTTCATCCATTCCTTCGTCGCCGCCAACCCCGGCTGCGCCGTGACCAATCTGGATTGCCTGACCTACGCGGGCAACCTGAAAAACCTGACCGCGGTGGAGGACAACCCCCGCTACCGCTTCATCAAGGGGGACGTCTGCGATGCCGCGCTGGTGGCAGCCATCCTGAAGGAACGGGCGGTCGATGCCGTCGTCCATTTTGCCGCCGAATCCCACGTGGACCGTTCCATCAGCGGCCCCGAGATCTTCGTGCGTACCAACGTGCTGGGGACGCAGGTCCTGCTGGAGGAGAGCCGCCGGCACTGGCAGTCCGGGGCGGTGCCCGATTTCCGCTATCTTCAGATATCCACGGACGAGGTCTACGGTTCCTTGGGGGAAACCGGCTATTTCACCGAGCAGACCCCCCTGGCCGCCAACTCTCCTTATTCGGCCAGCAAGGCCGGGGCGGACCTCCTGGTGCGGGCCTACCACGAAACCTACGGCATGCCGACCCTCAACACCCGCTGCTCCAACAACTATGGCCCCTACCATTTCCCCGAAAAACTGATTCCGCTCATGATCCACAACATCATCACCCGCAAACCGCTGCCGGTCTACGGCGACGGCCTCAACGTGCGCGACTGGCTCCATGTGCGGGACCACGCCGTGGCGGTGGAAACGGTCCTGAAACAGGCCGCGCCCGGCTCGGTCTATAATATCGGCGGCAACAACGAGTGGAAGAACATCGATATCGTCCATCTGGTCTGCGACTTGCTGGATGCCCGGCTGGGGCGCGCCGCCGGCGAGAATCGCAGCCTGGTCGCCTTTGTCAAGGACCGTCCCGGCCACGACCGCCGCTATGCCATCGACGCATCCAGGCTGAAGCGCGATCTGGGCTGGGAGCCTGCCTATACCTTCGAACAGGGGATCGCCGAAACCATCGACTGGTACCTGGCCCATCAGGAGTGGGTGGCCGAGGTCACTTCCGGCTCGTACCGCGACTATTACACGCAGCAATACGGGAGCAAACAATGATTCTGGTGGTTGGAGCCAACGGCATGCTGGGCCGGGATTTGCTCCCCCTGCTCGGCGACCGGGGACGAGGGGTGGATATCGACGGGATCGACATTACCTCCCTGGAGTCCGTCGAGCGCGTTCTCACGGCGGTGCGCCCGTCGGTGGTGGTCAATTGCGCCGCCTACACCGATGTGGATGGTTGCGAGAGCAACCAGGAAACCGCCATGCAGGTCAATGGGGAAGGGGTGGCCCATCTGGCCATGGCGAGCCGCATGATTGGAGCGTGCCTGGTCCAGATCAGTACCGATTATGTCTTTGACGGCGGCAAGGGGACACCCTACCTGGAGGACGACGCCCCCAACCCGCTCAACGTCTATGGCGAGTCCAAGCTGGCCGGCGAGATGAACGCGGCCGTCAACCCCGACCACCTGATCGTCCGCACCCAGTGGCTCTACGGCCACCACGGCAAAAACTTCGTCGAAACCATGCTGCGCCTCGGCGCCGAGCGTCAGGAACTCTCGGTGGTGGACGACCAGGTCGGTTCGCCCACCTGGACCGTGGACTTGGCACACGCCGTCGTGGCCCTGATGGAAAAGGGGTGCCGGGGCGTGTACCACGCCGCCAACGGAGGGTATTGCTCGTGGAACGATTTTGCCCGCGCCATCTTCCAGGAGGCCGGCATGGCGGTAACGGTCACCGCCATGACCACCGAGCAATTGAACCGCCCGGCGAGACGCCCGCTCCATTCGCCGCTCGACTGCGGCAAGCTGGCGCGTGACGGCGGCTATCGGCCGCAGCCGTGGCGGGAGGCACTGCGGTCCTATTTGAGGTTGAGGAAATAACTATCGAGAGGGAGATGTTCATGGAACGGGGAGAGCGCCCTTGGGGTTCTTACGTCGTATTGGACGAGAACACCAGCTACAAGATCAAGCGCATCGAGGTCAAGCCGGGAGAGCGGCTGTCGTTGCAGAAGCACCATCACCGCAGCGAGCACTGGATCGTCGTGTCCGGCATTGCCAAGGTCACCTGCGGCGACGACGTGCTTTTTGTCAATGTCAATGAATCCACCTTTATCCCCATCGGGAAGAACCACCGCCTGGAAAACCCCGGAAAGATCCCCTTGGTCGTCATCGAGGTGCAGAGCGGCGAGTACCTGGGTGAAGACGATATCGTCCGTTTCGACGATGATTACAATCGTTGTTCTGTGCCCGATGCGTCTTAAAGTTTTGCCGCAGCTATGTATGTATAACTTTTTGAAATATATTGTCGTCATTGTTTTGCTGCTGGTGCTGTCGGCTTGTGCCGCCACCTCCACCACGGTGGTGGACGAGGAGGTCGTCACCAACAGGCAGCCGATGGCGACCTACAAGTCTCTGGTCATCCGCAACTTCGAGTTGAACCGGGAATTGTACACCAGCGTCCCGGAAGGGCGTATGAACGAGCGTGAACGGCGCTACGCCCGGATGCCGGTGGAACTGGCCGAACAGATAGAGCGTTACGTCCGCGCCCGGCATACCTATCAGGATGTTGCCCGCGACGGTCAGGCCGGCGGGACGGCGCTGGTGCTGAAGGGGCGCTTTACCAGGCTCGGGCGTTTTCGCATATCCATCACCGCGGCACTGTACGACGGCGCCACCGGCCAGGAGGTGGCCTATTTCCGCCAGACCCTGTGGGATGTCTTCGACACCAGCGAAACCCTGGGCAGCCTGGCCCGGGAAGTGGCCGATTTCATAGACCGCATTCAATACAAGTAAGGAAGGGGCTCCTGTGTATATCGTGATCCTTGCCGGCGGTTCCGGCACCCGTTTCTGGCCCCTGTCCCGGGCTGCGCGTCCCAAACAGCTCATCTCCATCACCGGGGACAGGACCATGCTCCAGCGGACGGTGGAACGGGTGCTGCCGCTCCATCCCAAACGCATCCTGGTGATCACCAACCAGATCCAGGCCGAAGAAACCGAACAGCAGCTCTCCGGCTACCGGGACGTGCCCATCGATGTCATCGCCGAACCGTCCGCCCGGAATACCGCCCCGGCCATCGGCCTGGCCGCCGCCGTCATCGCCGCCCACGACCCGGCCGGGATCATGGCGGTCCTGCCTGCGGACCATTTCATCAAGGACGAGGAGAGCCTCCGGGCAACCCTGGTCCATGCCGGCCATGCGGCGCGCAACGGCTATCTGGTGACCCTGGGCATCATGCCGTCCCGTCCCGAAACCGGCTACGGCTATATCGAGGCCGATCTGGAACTGCGCGGCGACGGGCCGTTCCCGGTGCGCCGTTTCGTGGAAAAGCCTCCCCTGGAACAGGCGGTCCGCTACCTGGAAGAGGGAAATTTCTTCTGGAACAGCGGGATGTTCCTCTGGCGCTGCGATACGATCTTAAGTGAGATAGCCTTCTATCTGCCCGACCTGGGGCGGGCCCTGTCGGGGATCTCGTTCACCGGCGATGTCTGGGAGATTTCCGATCTGGCGGCGCAGATCAAGGCGATGTACGATTCGATAGACGGCGTTTCCATCGATTACGCCGTTATGGAAAAATCGTCCAAGGTGCAGGTGGTGCCGGTGGAAATGGGGTGGAGCGATGTGGGGAGCTGGAGCGCGCTGCCCGAGGTGGTGGCCCCGGACGCCTCGGGTACGGTCTGCATCAACGCCGCCGGTCACATCGCGATTGATTCGACCGATTGCCTGATCTACGCCGACGGCCGGGTGGTGGCCACGGTCGGGGTCAAGGGGCTCGTGGTGGTTTCGACTCCCGATGCCCTGCTGGTGTGCGACCGTGAACGGGCTCAGGACGTGAAAAAGGTCGTCGAGCGCCTGGCGGAACGGGGGCTTGCGTCCTGCCTGTAGGGGGGCGGCTCATGGCAGATGAACGTTCGGCGACGATTCCCGTGACCCGGTTTGCCCCTGCCGGACTGGCCTCCAGCGAAGTTCTGGCGGCACAGCGGCGGGCCGTTCTCCTCGAAGAGATGGTGGATGCCCTCATCCAGGCCATGCCGGGCTACGTGATGCTGGTGAACGAACAGCGGCAGCTTGTGGCTTTCAACCGTAACGTGCTCAAACTCACCGGGGCTGCCGACGATGCCGCGCTGGTCGGCAAGCGCCTCGGTGAAGCGCTCCGCTGCGCCCATGCCGGCGATTTCCCGGCCGGGTGCGGCACCGGGGACCGGTGTTCCGTATGCGGCGTGGTGCTCGCCCTTTTGAACAGCCAGCAGAGCGGCGGACAGGTGGTGCGGGAGTGTCTCATCACGCTGCAGGGCACTGGGGGGCTCGCCCTCGATATGCAGGCAACGGCAACGCCGCTTGAGATCCGTGACCGGAAGTTCACCGTGTTGGCGCTCCAGGACATCAGCGACGAGAAGCGCCGGCAGGTACTGGAACGCCTCTTTTTCCACGACGTGATCAACACGACCGGCGGGATCCATGGCTTGGCCTCCCTCCTGGCGGAACAGGAGGATGTGCCCGAGCGCGTGCAAACCGAATATGTCTCCTGGCTGGTGGCGCTCTCGGAAAACCTGCTGGACGAAATCCGGGGGCAACGCACCCTGCTGGAGGCGGAGCAGGGGGAGTTCGTGCCCGAAGTCTCCACGGTCGGCATCCGGGCGGTATTGCATGAGGTCAGGCGGCTGTTCGAGTATCATGAACGGGTTCCCGGCAGGGAGTTGGTGGTGCAGGATGGGCCCAATTGCACCGTCATGACCGATGTGACGATCCTGCGGCGGATTGTCGGCAATATGACGCTGAATGCCCTTGAGGCCACGCCTGCGGGCGGGGTGGTGACCCTTTCGGCGGCTGCGGCGGGCGGCTGGGTAACCATTGCGGTGCACAACCCGGGTGTCATCCCCCCGGAGGTGCAGCTGCAGTTGTTCAAGCGCTCCTTCAGCACAAAGTCGTCGTCGGGCCGCGGTATCGGCACCTACAGCATGAAACTGTTCGGAGAACGCTATCTCAAGGGCAAGGTCGCCTTCAAAAGCTGTCTGAATGAAGGGACGGCCTTCACGTTTTCCCTGCCTGTGGGATAACTATTTTTTTGTCGGATTTGTCAACCTGCAAGGTTCTGTGGGTTGACCATGCGGGGGTATATATGGAGATTTCTATTCGGCAGGAGTTGGAGCAGATCCGGGAGCGGGGGTTGTACCGCAGGACGCGCCTTGTTCAGGGGGGGCAGTCGGCGTGGGTGGAGATGGATGGCACAAAGGTGCTGTTACTCTGCTCCAACAACTATCTGGGGCTTGCCGACCACCCGGCCCTGATCGAGGCCTCGGCCGACGCAGCGAGACGGTTCGGCGTGTCAAGCGGCGCCTCGCGGCTCGTGTCCGGCACCATGGAATTGCATGAACGGCTGGAGGCCGCGGTGGCCCGTTTCAAGCAGACCGAGGCGGCACTGCTCTTCAACAGCGGCTATGCCGCCAATACGGGCATCATTTCGGCGCTGGCCGGGCGCGGCGACGTCATCTTCTCCGACCGGCTCAACCATGCCAGCATCATTGACGGCGCGCTTTTGTCCGGTGCCCGCTTGGTGCGCTATCCCCATAACGACCACGGCGCCTTGGCCCGGCTGCTGGAAAAAGAGCGCGGCAACGGGCGGGCCCTGATCGTCACGGACGGCGTCTTCAGCATGGACGGCGATATCGCCCCGCTGAGGGAACTGGTCGGGCTCAAGGCCGCCCACGGGGCGCTCCTGATGGTGGATGACGCCCACGGCGGCGGGGTTCTCGGAGAGCAGGGGAGGGGGACTGCCGAAATGCTGGGCATCACGGAGGGCATCGATATTCTCATGGGCACCTTCGGCAAGGCCCTGGGGAGCTACGGCGCCTATGCCGCGGTTTCGCAGGAATTGCGGGAGTTGCTGCTCAATCGCGCCCGCAGCTTTATCTTTTCCACCTCCCTGCCGCCGTCGGTGCTGGCGGCGTCCCTGGCGGCGCTTGAAGTGGTGCAGTCGCCGGAGGGGGCGAGCCGGCGGGACCGGCTGCGCCGCAACAGCGACCTGTTCAGAGACAGCATGCGCTCGGCCGGGTTCACCCTCCCCGACGGCACTACCCAGATCGTGCCGATCATGACCGGGCAGGCCGACACCACCATGAAGTTTTCGGAACAGTTGTTGGCCGAAGGCCTGTATGTCCAGGGGATACGGCCGCCGACCGTGCCTGCCGGCGCCTGCCGCCTCCGTTGCACCCTCATGGCGACCCACGGCGACGACGACCTGGCCTGGGCGGCCGAACGGATCACCGCGGTGGGCCGGTGTCTGGGGGTTATCTGATGCCGTGGTATGAAGGGTTTGGCGGTGAGCGCCTCTGGTACCGGGAACAGGGGGAGGGGCCGGCTCTGGTGCTGGTCCACGGCTGGTGCATGTCCTCTGCCGTCTGGCGCTTCCAATTCGACCAGCTCTCCGCCGGGGGCTTCCGCGTGATCGCCCCGGACTTGCGCGGCCACGGAGACTCCCCCCAGGGCTCTGCCGGATGCCGCCGCGAGGTCTTCGTTGCCGATGTGGCGGCGCTTTTCCGCCACATCGACCTGCGGGGCGCCCTGCTGGCCGGCTGGTCCCTGGGTACCCAGGTGGCCATAGGCGCCGTTCCCCTGCTCAGGGAGCGCCTGGCCGGCGTGGCCCTGATCTGCGGCACGCCCTGCTTCACCTCCCGGGTGGACTTTCCCCACGGGCTCGCCCCGGTGGAGGCCGAGGGCATGGCCCTCAAGGTCCGCCGCAACCTGAAGCGGGCCCTCGAAGGATTCTGCGCCCGCATGTTCGCCCCCGGCGAACTGGATGCAAGTGGCCGCGCCGACGAGATCCGCGCCCTGGTGGCCGGGGTGTCCGCCCCGGAAACGGAGGTGGCGCTGCAATCCCTGGCCGCGCTCGCGGCGGCCGACGTGCGGCCGGAACTTGCGGCCATCGACCGGCCGACCCTGGTGATCAGCGGCGAACTCGATCCGATCTGCCCCTCTGCGGCTTCGGCCTACATGGCACAGCGGCTCTCCGCCTGCCGCCCTGTGGTGTACGCCGGCTGCGGCCATGCGCCATTTATGACCCGTTGCGACGAGTTCAATGCCCAGCTTGCGGATTTCAGCCGGGAGGTGCATGGCCGTGTTTGACAGACGCAAGGTCGGCACCTCGTTTCACCGGCACGCCGCGGCATACGACCGTTTCGCCTCGGTGCAGCAGCGGGTGGTGCGGCGCCTTATGGAGCTGCTGGAGGCGCACGTCGGGAGGGAGCCCCACGCCGCACTGGATATCGGCTGCGGTACCGGGGCGTTGGCGGGCGCCCTGAAACGACGCTATCCGGACGTCCTGTGCTGCGGGCTCGACCTGGCCTTCAACATGCTCGTTCAGGCCGGCGCCAAGGGGGGCAAGGAGTGCCTGCTCGTCAACGGGGATGCGGAGCATCTTCCGTTTCGGGAGGACGCGTTCGATCTCGTCGTGTCCGCATCGACCCTGCAATGGCTCGATTCCCTGGATGGCTGTCTCGAAGAGTGCCGGAGGGTCGTCAAGCGGGATGGGGTGATCGCCCTGGCCTTCTTCGGCGGCGCGACGCTCTGGGAGTTGCAGGAATGCTATCGTGAGGCGCTCGCCCGGCGCGCGTCGGGGGACGACCCGCGTATGGGGCGTTTGCATCGTTTCATGGGGATTGAGGCGGTGCAACAGGCGGTGGAGCGGCTTGACATGGGGGAGGCGCTGGTGACCAGCGAGATCGAGATGGAGTATCACTCCGACGTGGCCGGGCTGCTTTCGTCCATCAAGGGCATCGGCGCCGGAACGGCGTCGCGGGGCGGCACCGGGGGGCTCGGGTGGCGCGGGATTATCAGCGATATGTCCGAGGCCTACCGGCGGCGTTTCCTGGCTGACGGCAAGATTCCTGCAACCTACGAGGTGATCTATCTCATGGTGAAACCGGCCTGAATCCTGTTGTTACAGTGCGGCGATGATCTTCTTGGCCAGGGGGTGGATGACGCTGTAATGCACCTCGACCCCCTCCCGTTTCCCCTCGATGATCCCCTTGTGCTTCAACAGGGCCAGGTGTTGGGACACCGTGGCTTGCGGGAGGTTGAGGCACTCCCAGATATGTTTTACATTACATTCCTGGGTGCAGAGGCCGGCCACGATCTTGAGCCTGATCGGATGGCCCAGGACCTTCAAGACCTCTGCCTCGGCGGCAAATTGCTTATTGACATTAAATTCCATCGATGTGCCTCGCATATATGAATATTTAAAAAATATATATATTGATTTCTATGCTGTCAAGGGCAAAGAGGGGCGGAGCCGCGCTGCCGGCCGAAGAAACGGACGCCGGTCAGCGGGGAAAGATGTCCTTGCTCAGATGGCAGGCCGCAAAGTGGCCGTCCCGTTTTTCTTCCAGTACCGGCTGGACGGTGCGGCACCGTTCGACGGCATAGCGGCAGCGGGGGTGAAACCGGCACCCCGGGGGGATGGCCAGGGGCGAGGGGAGGTCGCCGGCAAGGATGACCGCCGTGTGCCCCTGATGGCCGCTGATGCGCGGGATGGCTGCGATCAGCGCCTCGCTGTAGGGGTGCTGGTACTGCTGGAAGAGAAGGGCGGCCGGCGCGCTCTCCACAATCACCCCCAGGTACATGACCAGCACCCGGTCGCAGATATGCCGCAGGACCGAAAGATCGTGGGAGATGATGGCCATGGTCAGGTGGCGTTCGGACTTCATGGCCTGGAGCAGGTTGATGATCTGGGCCTGGATGGAGATGTCGAGGGATGAGACCGGTTCGTCGGCGATGATGATCTCGGGCGATGAGGCCAGGGCCCGCGCGATGCCGATGCGCTGGCGCTGGCCGCCGGAGAATTCGTCGGGGAAGCGGTCGGCGTGCTCCGCTTTCAGGCCGACGGCCTCCAGGAGTTGCAGCATGGTGGCGCGTATGGTCTGCCGTGAACCGCCGCCGGCAATGACCAGCGGTTCGGCGATTGAATCGCCGATGCGCATGCGCGGGTTCAGGGAGGAAAAGGGGTCCTGGAAGATCATCTGCGTTCGCCGGCGGAACCGTTCCCGTTCCGCCGGCGGGAGCGTCTTGACCGCCCTGCCGCAGTAACGGACCTCGCCCCCGTCGGGAGGCATGAGCCCGGCCAGGAGCTTGCCCAGGGTCGATTTCCCGCATCCGGACTCGCCGGCGATGCCGACGGTTTCTCCCCGGGCGATCTCCAGGTCAACCCCGTCGACCGAGGTGAGCAGTCCGGTCTGCGAGGCAGGCCCGGCGCTGACCCGGAACTGTTTGCGGAGCTTTACCCCGCTGAGAAGTGGCTGATCGGGTGTCATAGGCGTTTCCAGCAGCGTACGTAGTGTCCGGGAGAAACCTCTTCCAGTTCGGGGACCTGGGTGCGGCACGGGGGACCGGCGACGGGGCAGCGCTCGCAGAAGCCGCACCCGGACAGTTCATTGGTCAGGCCCGGCGGCTGCCCCGGCAGGGTGGCAAGCGGCTGGCCCGGCGGTGCGTTCTGGGGCAGGGATGCCAAAAGCGCCGCGGTATAGGGGTGCCGGGGGGCGGCGAGGAGCTCCGCCGTCGGGGCCGATTCCACGATGCGGCCGGCATACATGACGCAGGTCCGCTCCGAGCGCTCGGCCACGATGCCCAGGTCGTGGGTGATCAGCAGGATGCCCATGTCCGCCGACTGCCGGAGGGAGTCGATCAGCTCAAGGATCTGGGCCTGGATGGTGACGTCCAGGGCGGTCGTCGGCTCGTCGGCAATCAGGAGCGCCGGGTTGCAGGCCAGGGCCATGGCGATCATCACCCTCTGGCGCATGCCGCCGCTCAACTGGTGGGGATAGTCGCGCATGCGGTCGCCGGGGGACGGTATCCCCACTTTGCGCAGCAGCTCCCCGCCGTATTCGGCCGCTTCGCGGCGTGACATGCCCCGGTGCAGCAGCAGCGGTTCCCCGATCTGTTCTCCGATGCGCAGGACCGGGTTGAGGGAGGTCATGGGTTCCTGAAACACCATGGATATCCTGCTGCCCCGGATGGCACGCATGGCATCCTCGGAGAGCGGGACGAGATCGGTGCCGTCGAAGGTGATGGAGCCGGAACGGATGAAGCCGGGCGAGGGGACGAGCCGCATGATGGAGAGCGCCGTCAGCGACTTGCCCGACCCCGATTCGCCCACGAGGGCAACGGTGCTCCCCTTGTGGATCTCCAGGCTAACGTCGTTGACCGCCGGCAGGACCCCCTTCGTGGTTCTGAAGCAGGTGCTCAGGTTTTTGAGCGAGAGCAGTGCCGTCACCTGCGACCTCCGCCGGGAAATGCCGTGGGGCCTGACGGGCATGGCCGTGATATGTCAGCGCGGAAGCGAGTCATGAGGGGGCCAGTGTAACCAGTCTCCAGCCACTTTACAACGGTAAATTTTCCCGGCTGTTCCGCGCGGCGGCCACCGTGCCCGGGTGCTAAAACAAATTGACAGGAAGCCTGTTTATGTGGTCTTATCATCGAGTTTTGCAACTGATAAAGATACGCATATTCCTGGTCGGGTTTTTGATTGTCACGGCCTTTGTTGCTTCAGCGGGGCGCAGGAGCCATGCCGCGCTTCCGGCCGATACGATCAGGGTCGCAATCGTCAAGAATGCCCAAGGGGTCACCGTGGACGGCGACGGCCTCCTGGCGGTGCGGGAAAACGGCGCTGCCGTTGCTGTGCGGGCTCCGGCGAGCGTCAAGGCGGGCCGTGGCGAGGTGCTGGTGGACGGCGTCGCCTGCCGCCGCCTGGTCTTCTCGGCGGCTTCGGCAGTCTCCATCAACGGGAAACCGTACCGGGGGATAGCCGAGATAAGCTTCGGCGACAAGGGGCTGGTGGTTGTCAACGAGTTGCCCCTCGAAGACTACCTCGTGGGCTTGATCAATTGCGAGATATCCTCCGCCTGGCCGATCGAGGCGATCAAGGCCCAGGCGGTGATCGCCAGGACCTACGCGGTCAACCGGCGGGAGAGCCGGCGCAATGCCTTGTACCATCTTGAGTCGTCGGTTATCGACCAGGTGTATAACGGCTGCGAGATCGAGGACAGCCGTGCGCGGCGCGGGGTCTCCGAAACGGCCGGTGAGGTGCTGACGTACAACGGCGCCGTCATTCAGGCCTTCTATCATTCCAACTGCGGCGGC
Source organism: Geobacter sp. FeAm09 (assembly GCF_008330225.1). Lineage (NCBI taxonomy): Bacteria > Pseudomonadati > Thermodesulfobacteriota > Desulfuromonadia > Geobacterales > Geobacteraceae > Geobacter > Geobacter sp. FeAm09. The sequence goes on from NZ_CP042466.1 coordinate 1,767,435, forward strand.
AAAACCGAGGCGGCGGAGAATGTGTGGGGGGCGAGCATCCCCTATCTCAAGGGGGTCGATTGCCAATACTGCCTCCTGTCGCCGTCCAGCTCCTGGGACCAGAAGCTGTCCCTGAGAGAGTTGGAAGACAGGCTCAGGGCCGCCGGTTTCAGGGCGGCAGGCTTGACAGACATCCGGGGCGGTGCCCGTAACAGCCGGGGGCGGCTGAAAAACGTCATCGCCCTGGCCCAGCGGGGCGAAGTGGCCATACCGGGCGACCAGTTCCGCAAGGCGGTCGGCTACGGGGTCATCAAGAGCACCAATTTCACCGTCAGGGTTGCCAACGGGGATGCGGTGTTTTCCGGCCTCGGCAACGGACACGGCGTGGGGCTCTGCCAGTGGGGCGCCAAACAGCGGGCCCTGGAAGGTTTCTCGTACGCCGAGATCCTTTCGTACTATTATCCCGGCACAGAACTGAAAAAGCTCTCTGACATTCGCTGAACGGTCGTACGGTTATGCTCGTCAAGGATTTCAATTACCATCTGCCCCAGGAACTGATCGCCCGCTATCCGGCTCCCGAGCGTGACGCGTCGCGCCTGATGCTCCTGGACCGCACCGCGAAAACCATCGGCGAGGATGTCTTCGCCCACCTGGGGAGCCATCTTTGCCCCGGCGACCTGCTGGTGATGAACGACACGCGGGTTATTCCGGCCCGGCTGTTCGGCACCAAGGTAACCGGCGGGGGGGTGGAGCTGTTCCTGGTGAAGCGGTTATCCCCCGGAGGAGACGAGTGGGAATGTCTCCTGCGCGGTTCGAAACGCTTCAAGGAGGGACAACCGATTCTGCTTGCCGCCGGAATGACGGCGCGGGTGGTCGTCCGCCAGGGGCCGGAGTCGTGGCGGGTGGCGTTCACGGGCGCCGAACCTTTCGATACGTGGCTTGAGCGGGAGGGGCACATCCCGCTCCCCCCCTATCTCCAGCGCGATGACGATCAACAGGACCGGGAACGGTACCAGACGGTCATCGCCTCCGCCCCCGGAGCCGTGGCCGCACCCACGGCCGGCCTCCATTTCACCCGTGAGCTTTTGGCTGCATTGGCGGCCCAAGGGGTGGGCAGCGCCCGTTTGACCCTGCATACCGGTCTCGGGACCTTCAAGCCGGTGCGGGTGGAACAGGTGGAGGAGCACCGCATCCACCGCGAATGGTACGCCATTCCCGCCGAAACCGCCGCTGCCATCCGTTCCACGAAGGAACGCGGGGGAAGGGTGGTGGCGGTCGGCACCACCAGCGCCCGGGCGCTGGAATTCGCCGCTGGTGACGACGGCAGCATCCGGGCCGGCGCCGGCGAGGCCGACATCTTCATCTACCCGGGCTACCGCTTCCGGGTGGTGGACGGCCTGATAACCAATTTTCACCTCCCGGAATCGACGCTGCTCATGCTGGTGGCCGCCTTTGCCGGCAGGGACTTCGTTCTCGACGCCTACCGGGAGGCCGTTACCCGCGGTTTCAGGTTTTACAGCTACGGCGATGCAATGTTACTGATTTGAGAGGGCGTGTGTCCGGCACTTTTTCCGTTATTCACCGCGACGCCTCGTGTGGGGCGCGCCTCGGTTCTTTGAAAACACCCCATGGCGAGATTGCGACCCCGATCTTCATGCCGGTGGGCACCAACGCCACCGTCAAGGCCATGACCCCCGAGGATCTGTGGGCGGTCCACGCCCAGATCATCCTCTCCAACACCTACCACCTGTACCTGCGCCCCGGCCACCGGCTGGTGGAAACGCTGGGCGGTCTGCACCGGTTCATGAACTGGTCGGGGCCGATCCTCACCGACAGCGGCGGCTTCCAGGTCTTCAGCCTGGGCGAACTGCGCAAGATCAGCGAGGAGGGGGTCAAATTCCAGTCGCACCTGGACGGCTCCTATCATGTGCTGACCCCGGAGCTTTCCATCAAGATCCAGGAGGCACTGGGGGCGGACATCATCATGTGCTTCGACGAGTGCCCCGCGGCCACGGCCGATTACGACTATGTCAGCCGTTCCCTGGAGATGACGACCCGCTGGGCGAAACGCTGCAAGGAGGCCCACCAGCGGGAAGGGCAGCAGTTGTTCGGCATTATCCAGGGGGGGATGCATCACGACCTGCGCGCCCGCAGCCTGGAAGAAATCTGCGCCATCGGTTTCGACGGCTACGCCCTGGGCGGGCTTTCGGTAGGAGAGGAAAAGGAGCAGATGTATGGGGTGATGGAGTGTTGCGCCCCGCTCATGCCAAAGGCCGCGCCCCGGTACATCATGGGGATCGGCGCGCCGGAGGATTTGGTGGAGGCGGTCTGGCACGGCTTCGATATGTTCGATTGCGTCATGCCGACCCGCAATGCCAGAAACGGCATGCTCTTCACCAGCCAGGGGCGGATCAATATCAAGGCCAAGGCGTACGAGGAGGACGGGGGACCCCTTGACCCGGCATGCGGCTGCCATGTGTGCCGTACCTATTCCCGTGCCTATCTGCGGCACCTCTACCGGGCCGGGGAAATTTTGGCTTCCCAGTTGAATACCTACCACAATCTGTATTATTATCTTGACCTGATGCGCCGGATGCGCGAGGCGATTCGGGAGAACCGTTTCACTGAGTTCCGTCGGGACTTTTACGGTAGCCAAACGAATAGTCACGTTCAAAAAAAGGAGGAGAGTTAGATGGTAGGATTAGCGTTTGCGATGGCAGGTCCCCCGGGAGGAGCAGCGGGGCAGGCAGGTGGTGGAATGGCCGCTTTTCAGCAGGCAATTCCCTTGATTTTGATGTTCGGTATTTTCTACTTCCTGCTGATCCGCCCGCAACAGAAGAAGGCGAAGGAACACAGAACCCTGCTGGATTCCCTCAAAAAAGGCGATCTCGTCATCACTGCCGGCGGGGTGCACGGCAAGGTTTCCTCCGTTGACGACACCATCGTGACCCTGGAAGTTGCGCCCGGCGTCAACATCAAGATCACCAAGAGTTACGTCGCGACCATCAAGAAGGACTAGAAGCAGACAGCCGTAACAGGGCATGCAGTACAAACACGGTAGTTTATAATGCAATTACATTGAAGGGAGAATGAGCCTCATGCCGAAAGGAATTGGCTGGCGTATTGGCCTTATAGGCATTTTCGTCCTGCTGTCGTTTCTCTACCTGACCCCGACCCTGGTGTCCAAGCTGCCCTCCTGGTGGAGCGTGCTTCCCAAGGACAAGATCCATCTGGGCCTTGACCTGCAAGGCGGTACGCATCTGGTGCTCGAAGTGGATACCCAGAAGGCGGTCGAGGGGACTCTGGACATCGTGGCCACCGACCTGGAGGACACGCTGACCGGCAAGAACCTCCATTTCAAACGAATCAGCCGGACCGGCTCCGACAAGGTAACGGTGGTTCTGTATGAAAAGGGTACGGCCGATGCGGTGCAGAAGCTTCTCAAGGACAAGTACCCCACCTATGAGCTGAGCCCTCCCCACGACGAAGGCGGCTTTGTCGCCCTGAGCCTGCGGGTGAACGAAAAAGACGCCCAGGATCGCAAGGACAAGGCGGTTCAGCAGGCCCTGGAGACCATCAGGAACAGGATAGACCAGTTCGGCGTCTCCGAGCCGATCATCCAGCGCGAGGGCATCAACCATATCGTCGTGCAGCTCCCCGGCATCAAGGACCCCCAGCGCGCCATCGAGCTGATCGGGCGTACGGCGCGGCTTGAGTTCAAGATGGTTCGCGAGGACGTTTCTCCCTCCGCCGTCACGATTCCCGACGATGCGGAAGTCATGAAGGAAAAAACCGCGGATGCGGCCACCGGCGCCGTCAGCGAAGTGCCGTACGTGCTGCAGAAAAAATCGCTCATCACCGGCGACCTGCTGACCGATGCCCAGGTGCGCATCGATTCCCAGTTCAACCAGCCCTACGTCGCCATCGAGTTCAACTCCCTGGGGGCCAAGCTGTTTGACCAGGTGACCGCCGCCAATGTGGGCAAGCGCTTTGCCATCGTGCTGGACAACAACATCTATTCCGCCCCGGTCATCCGGGAGCGCATCTCCGGCGGTAGCGCCCAGATATCGGGCAACTTCACGGAAAAGACCGCCTCCGACCTGGCCATCGTGCTCCGCGCCGGGGCGCTCCCCGCGCCGGTCAAGATCATCCAGAACGTGACCGTCGGCCCCTCCCTGGGGCAGGATTCCATCAACAAAGGGCTGATGGCCGGCCTCATCGGGGTTGTCCTGGTCGTCGTCTTCATGGCGATCTACTACAAGTTGTCCGGCATGGTGGCCAACATGGGCATGGTGCTGAACGTGATCTACCTGATGGGAGCGCTGGCGGCCATGGGGGCAACCCTGACCCTGCCGGGCATCGCCGCCATCGTCCTTCTGATCGGTATGTCGGTTGACTCCAACGTTCTGATATTCGAGCGCATCCGTGAAGAGCTCAAATTGGGCAAGAGTCCCAAGGCGGCCCTGGATGCCGGCTATGACAAGGCCTTCCTGACCATCATGGACTCCCACATCACCACCCTGATCACGGCGGCGGTGCTGTTCCAGTTCGGTACCGGTCCGGTCAAAGGGTTTGCCGTTTCCCTCAGCCTGGGTGTCATCATCAACCTGTTTACCTCGCTGATCGGCACCAAGGTGACCTTCGACCTGTTCCTGCACAAGGGCACGGCCAAGAAATTGAGCATATAGGGGGAGCACATGGAACTTCTGGGCAAGACCACCATAGACTTTATCGGAAAACGCAATATTTCGTTCGTCATATCGTCGATCATCGCCATTCTGGGCATCGTTGGCATTATTCAGATCGCCCGCGGGGCGGCCAACATGGGGATCGACTTCTCCGGCGGCACCTCCATGCAACTCAAGTTCGCCAAGCCGATGGCCATGGCGGATGCGCGCACGGCGCTGCACAAGCACGGCATCGCCCGGGTCGATCTGCAGGAGATCAAGGAAGGCAACAAACTGCTGATCAAGATCGACAAGAACGCGGGGGCCGCGGTCGGCAAGTCGGCCGACGCGGTCAAGGCCTCCTTCACCAGCGAGTTTGCCGACAACCCCTTTGTCGTGGAGAGCACCACCGAGATCGGTCCCTCCATCGGCGACAAACTGCGCAAGGATACCCTGGTGGCGGTGGCCATTTCGCTTCTGGGCATCATCCTCTACATCGCCTGGCGTTTTGACTTCAAGTTCGGCATCGGCGCCACCGTGGCGACCATCCACGACTGCCTGGCCATGTTCGCGGTCTTTTACCTGTTCAACAAGGAAATCAACCTGCTGTTCATCACCGCGGTGCTGACCATTGCCGGCTATTCCCTGACCGACACGGTGGTCGTGTTCGACCGTATCCGCGAAAACCTGCACAAGAACCTCAAGGGGGCGATGCAGACCATCTTCAACAACAGCATCAACGAGGTGCTTTCCCGGACCATCGTTACCTCTCTGACCGTGTTCCTTGCCGCGGCATCGCTGTTTCTGTTCGGCGGCGAAGTGATCCACGACTTTTCGCTTGCCCTCCTGATCGGCGTGCTGGTCGGCACCTATTCATCGATCTTCGTTGCCAGCCCCATTGTGGTTCTGCTTGAAAACCGCGCCCTGGCAAGACAGGGCGAGAAAGCTTGACCGAATGAATCACGGACTGAAATTCTGAAGGAGAAACAGCCATTGAAAAACGAAAATATAATCATAGCTGTTGTAGCGTTGATAGCCGGTCTCTTGGGCGGTTATCTCGTGTTCAGTATCAGCTCCAGCCATAAACAGCAGCAGGCCATGCCGGCGATCCCGGCCGGTTCCGGCAGTCCGACCGACTATGCCCGCCGTATTGCCGAAGCGGAGAAGATCGTTGCCCAGGACCCGAAAAACGTCACGGTCTGGATCTCCCTCGGCAACGACTACTTCGACACCGATCAGGCCCAGAAAGCCATCGGCGCCTATTCCAAGGCCCTGGAACTGGACCCGAACAACACCAGCGTCCTGACCGACCAGGGGGTCATGTACCGCAGGGTGGGGTGGTACGACAAGGCGCTCGCCAACTTTGAAAAGGCCCTGGCGCTCGACCCCAAGCATCTCCAGAGCCTGTACAACATGGGCATCGTCTATGCCGTCGATATGAAACAGCCGGAAAAGGGGCTGCCGTACTGGAAGAGATACATCGAAGTGGACCCGACCAGCGCCACCGGCATTCAAATCAAGGGCATGATCGAGCAGTACAGCAAGGGAACACCGCCGGCCATGAAATAGACAAAAAGTCCCCCGCCTGACGGGGGATTTTTTTTACCTGCATCGAGGTGGCTTCAAGAACCAGTTCTCTCACCCGCTCGCTACGTTTGCTCAAGCTCACAAAGGCACGGAGAATATCAGAAAACAAAGCCTTTCAAGGGTGAACCATAATTCTTTCTGATTTTCTTTGTGCCTTTGTGAGCTTTGTGAGAGCCAGTCTTTGACGTTGTGAAGTTACGATCAGAGGAAGCATTGTTGTGCATAAGAAATGGAACTTGAAACGAGTTGATGAACGGACAGCCGAACGCCTGGCCCAGGACCTTGCCTTGCACCGGCTTATGGCAACCGTTCTTGTTGCCCGGGGGATTGAAACCGCTAACGAGGCCGCTCCGTTCCTGGCCCCGTCCCTGTCGGATATGCTCGATCCCCAGCTTTTGCGTGGGGTGGCGGGGGCGGTCGAACGCCTGCTGGCTGCGCGCCGTAACCGGGAGACCATCTGCATCTACGGCGATTACGACGTGGACGGCATCAGCGGCACCGCACTCCTGGTGTCCTTTCTGCGGCAGACCGGTTTTTCCTGCCGCTATTTCATCCCGAACCGTTTCGATGACGGCTACGGGTTGAACCGGGAGGCCATTCAGGGGATCATTGACCTGGGCGCCAATCTGATCGTGTCGGTGGACTGCGGCATAACGGCGGTTGAAGAGGCGTTGTTCTGCCGCGAGCAGGGGATCGAACTCATCGTCGTCGATCACCACCTGCCCGGGGAGACGCTCCCGGCTGCCGTCGCCGTGGTAAACCCGATGCAGCCCGGCTGCCCCTATCCCTTCAAGTCCCTGGCCGGGGTCGGGGTGGCCTTCAACCTGCTGGTAGCCCTGCGCACGGCCCTGCGTGACGAGGGGGCTTTCACGGGGGGTAGGGAGCCTGACCTGCGGGAATGGCTCGACCTGGTGGCCCTGGGCACCATCGCCGATGTGGTCCCCCTTACCGGGCAGAACCGCATATTCGCCTTTCATGGCCTGCGGCAGCTCTCCGCGGCGACAAAACCGGGCGTACAAGCCCTCAAACAGGTCGCCGGGGTGACGGGTGGGGTGAGCTGCGGCCAGGTCGGCTTCCGTCTCGCTCCCCGCCTGAATGCCGCCGGCCGCATGGAAAGCGCCGTCCCGGGCGTCGATCTCCTGTTGAGCGGCGATCCGGCGGAATGTCAGGGTATAGCCGAGGACCTGGATGCCGCCAACGCCGAGCGCCAGGCCACAGAACGGCGCATCCTGGATGAGGCGATCGAGATGGTGGAGAAGGCCGGCGCGTACCCCGATTGCCGGAGCATCGTCCTGGCCTCCCCGAACTGGCACCAGGGGGTGGTGGGGATTGTCGCCTCGCGCCTGGTGGAGCGGTACCACCGGCCGACGATCCTGATCAGCCTTGACGAAGACGGCAGCGCTAAGGGGTCGGGCCGCAGCATCCCCGGTTTTCACCTGCTGGATGCCGTCAGGGCCTGCTCCGGCAGCCTGGAACGTTTCGGCGGCCACCGGTACGCCGCCGGCGTGGGCCTGCGGGCGGACGCGTTCGGCGCGTTCGCCGCCGCTTTCGAGGCCGAAGCGGCCCGGCTCCTGACTGCCGACGATCTCGTGGCGCATCTGGAGGTGGATGCCGAGGCGCAACCGGTCGATATTACGCCGGAACTGGCCCGGGAACTGAAACGGCTCGAACCGTTCGGCGCCGGCAACCCCGAGCCGGTGCTGCTCATGCGCGGGCTGAGGGTCATGGAACACCGCGTGGTGGGGGACGGCCATCTGCGGCTGCGGTTGGCCGGGAAAGGGCGCCACTTCAGCGCCATCGCCTTCCGTCTTGCGCCGCGGGAACTCCCTGATATGGTTGATATAGCGTTTTTTCCGGAGATGAACGAATGGAACGGCAACTCCACCCTGCAGTTGCGGGTGAAGGACCTGCGTCCCGCGGAGTGATGCATGCAGCGCAACGAACGTTTTGATCAGGCGGAGAGAGTCATCCGCATCGGCTTCTGGGTCAATGCACTGCTGATGGTCTTCAAGCTGGCCGCCGGCTACTGGGGGCGTTCCGACGCCGTGTTTGCCGACGGCATCGAGAGCGCCTGCGATTTCGTCGCCCTGTTCTCCACCATGGTGGCGCTCAAGCTGGGCCGCAAGCCGTTCGACGAACAGCACCCCTACGGCCACGGCCGGGCCGAAAGCCTGGCGGCCCTTCTGGTCTCCCTGGTCATCGTGGCGACCGGCGCCTGGATCATGGTCGGATCGGTCCATGCGGTCATCGACCGCGACTTCAAATCACCCGGCCTCATCGCCGTTGCGGCGGCTTTCGTCACCATCGTCATCAAGGAGTGGCTCTACCGCTTCTCGCAAAGGACCGGAACGCGCCTGGAGAGCCCGGCGCTTCTGGCGGTCGCCAAGGATCACCGCAAGGACGCCATCACCTCGATCTCGACCCTGGCCGGCGTGGGGGGGGCCTATTTCGGCTGGGGCATCATGGACCCCCTGGCGGCGGGACTCACCTCGATCTTTATCCTGCACATCGGTTTCCAGGCCTTTCGGGAATCGGCCCACGACCTGATGGACGGCGCCGCCCCGCCGGATTTCGTCGGCGAGGTTACCCGCCTGGCGGAGAGCGTGCCGCGGGTGGAGCATGTCCACGGCATCCGCGCCCGCCGTTCCGGCCAGTACATGATCATCGACCTCAAGCTGGATATGGACCCGGCCATGACGGTCAAGGAATCCCACGATGTGGCCACCCGGGTGAAGGAACTGATCTTCCAGGGGTTTTCCAATGTGGGCGACGTCATGATCCACATCAATCCGCACGACGAGGAGCATGAGGACCTGATCAGGCTGTGACGACGACCCCGCTTCCCATTGACGCAATCCTTCCGAACCTCCTCCAGACCGCCCGCACCGCCCCCTGCGCCGTGCTGCACGCCCCGCCCGGCGCGGGCAAGACCAGCCGCGTTCCCCTGGCCCTGCTGGACGTCATTCCCCCCGAGGCGGGCCGCATCGTCATGCTGGAGCCGCGCCGCATCGCCGCGGCATCGGCGGCCCGCTGGATGGCCCGCACCCTGGGGGAGGAGGTCGGGCAGACGGTGGGCTACTCGATCCGCTTCGAGACCCGGGTATCACCCGCCACCCGGGTCGAGGTGGTCACCGAGGGCATCCTGACCCGCCGCATCCAGAACGATCCCCTGCTGGAGGGGGTGGGGATGGTGATCTTCGACGAGTTTCACGAACGAAGCATCCAGGCCGACCTGGGGCTGGCGCTCTGCCTGGAGGTACAGCGCCAGGTACGGCCGGACCTGAAGATCCTGGTCATGTCGGCCACCCTGGATGTGGAGCCCCTGGCGCGTCTCATGGGGGATGCCCCGGTGCTGAGCTCTGCCGGGCGCTCCTTTCCCGTGGAGGAGGTCTACCTGGAGGAACGTTCGTCGGGACGGCTTCCCGACCGTATGGTTGCCGCGATCCAGCGGGCCCTGCGCGAGACGGAGGGGGACCTCCTGGCGTTCCTCCCCGGCAGCGGCGAGATTCGCACCTGCGCCTCCCTGCTGGCGGGATGCGGCTTGGGGGAGAAGGGGGTCTCGGTTCACCAGCTTTACGGCGATCTCCCCTTCGACGAGCAGCAGCGGGCCATCCAGCCCGGCAGGCAGCGCAGGGTGGTGCTGGCCACCAGCATCGCCGAAACCAGCCTCACCATCGAGGGGGTGCGGACGGTGATCGACAGCGGCCTGTCGCGGCGGCTGCGCTTCGACCCGGCCAGCGGCATGAACCGGCTGGTCACGGTGCGCGAATCCGCCTCTTCCGCCGAGCAGCGCAAGGGGAGGGCAGGCCGGCTCGGGCCGGGGACCTGTTACCGTCTGTTCAGCCGCCACACCCTGAGCGCCATGACGCCCCACACCCCGCCGGAGATCCTGGACACCGACCTGTCGCCCCTGGTGTTGGAACTGGCCGCCTGGGGCGTTGCGGACCCGCAGGGCCTGGCCTGGCTCGACCCGCCTCCCGCGGCGGCCCTGGCCGTGGGGCGGCGCTTGCTGGCCGATGTGGGAGCATTGGACGCCCAGGGGCGCATCACCGCCCCGGGGCGGTCCATGATGCGGCTGCCGCTCCATCCGCGCCTGAGCCGGCTGCTGCTGCGGGCCCAGGAACTGGGCTGTTCCCGGCTCGGTTGCGACCTGGCGGCGCTGGTCTCCGAACGGGACATCTTCCGTGCGGCCGGGGTGGGACGCGCACCCCGTGTGGGGCTGTCGGACATCGGCGAGCGCCTGGAATGCCTGCACGCCTGGCGCAATGGCGGTTCCGGCGGGCAATGGGCGGATACGGCGGCCCTGAAAGCGGTGGAGCGGGTGAGCCGCCAACTGGCGCATCTGCTGCCGCCCGCCGCCAAAGACAGGCCGGTCGATACGGATGAGGCGACGGCCAGGCTGCTCTTGGCCGCCTATCCCGACCGGGTGGCCCGGAGCCGCGGGGACGGAGAGGGGCGCTATCTGCTGGCGAGCGGCCGGGGTGCCCGGCTCTCGCCCCGCAGCGTGACCCGAAAGGCCGACTACATCGTGGCGGTAGATGTGGACGGCGGCGGCCAGGGCGAGGGAACCATCCACCTGGCCTCGGAGGTGGGTGAGGAACTGCTGCACCGGGAGTGCGCCGGTCTGATCGTCCGGCAGAACGCAATAACCTGGAGCGAGCGGGAAAAAAGGATTGTGGCGGCCCGGGAGGAGTGCTTCGGGGCGCTCAGGCTCTCGTCCGCACCCTACACACCCGCCCGTGAGGAGGCATGCCCCGTGATCCTGGAGGCGGTGCGGGCCTCCCACCTGGAGCTGCTGGACATGAACGACGGGGTGCGCCGGATGCAGGGGAGGGTGGCGCTCCTGCGCCGGGCCCTGCCGGAGGATGGCTGGCCGGACCTGTCGGACGAAAACCTGCTGGAAACGCTGGAGGAGTGGCTGGGGCCCCATCTGGCCGGGGTGCGCACCGCTCAACAACTGCGGGCGCTGGACCTTGCCCCGCTGGTGCTCGGGCTGTTGGACTACCGCCGCCAGCGGCTTTTGGATGAATTGGCCCCCACGCATCTGGAGGTACCCAGCGGCTCCCGCATCAGACTCGATTACGGGTCCGGCGAGTGGCCCGTATTGGCGGTGAAGCTGCAGGAATTGTTCGGATTGGCGGATACCCCGGCCATCGCCCGGGGGAGGGTGGGGGTGCTGCTGCACCTCCTGTCACCGGCCGGGAGGCCGATCCAGGTTACGCGGGATCTGAAGGGGTTCTGGAACGGCGCCTACCATGAGGTGAAAAAGGAGTTGAAGGGGCGGTATCCAAAACACCCCTGGCCGGACGACCCCTGGAGCGCCCAGCCGACGCGGCGGGCGAAGCCACGGGGTAGCTAGATTTGAAAACAAGAATCTGCCACAGAGTCTCTGTGGCAGAAGTTTATTGCCGTGCCTGAAATCGCCACTCACCGACATCACCCTCGCACACCGCCGCAACACCCCGGCCGGGATTGGCCGCCAGATGCCGCAGGATGGCGAAGACCTGCTCCACCGCCTCCGGTTTGCCGAGGTTCGCGGCGACCTCTCCGGCGGTCATGGCGCTTTGGCCCCTCCCCAGCAGCGCCATGATCTCCTTCTGCAGGGCCAGGACCGCACCGGCCGCCTTTTTCCCCGCTTCGACCCCCGGCTGGTGGTAGGCGTTGATGTTGACCAGGCTGGCGTACAGGCCGACGGCGCGTTCGAACAGGGCGATCAGGACGCCCAGCGTAAATGCGTCGAGCCGTTCCACGGTAATGGTCATGGATTCGCGCCCCTTCTCGTACAGTGCCTGGCGGGTCCCCTGGAAGAAGCCGAAGAGGAAATCACCGCTGGTAATCCCCTCCTCCACCGGCATGGAGGTCTCTTCCCGATCGCGCAGCACCTCCACGAAGGTCACGAAGAAGTTGTTCACCCCTTCGCGCAATTGCTGCACATAGGCGTGCTGGTCGGTGGACCCCTTGTTGCCGTACACCGTCAGTCCCTGGTTGACGATGCTGCCTTCCAGGTCCTTCTCCTTGCCGATGGACTCCATGATCAACTGCTGCAGGTAGCGGGAAAAGAGCAAGAGCCGGTCCTTGTAGGGGAGCATGACCATGTCCTTTTCCCCGCGGCCGCCCGTGGCGTGGTGCCACATCAGGGCCATGAGCGCGGCGGGATTTTGCCGGGTCTCCGGCTGGCGGGTGACGGTGTCGCAGGCCGCGGCGCCGGCCAGCAAGGCCGTGATGTCGAGTCCCTGCAAGGCTGCCGGGAGCAGGCCGACCGCCGAGGTCACGGAGGTGCGGCCGCCGACCCAGTCCCACATGGGGAAGCGGGCGAGCCAGCCTTCCGCGGCGGCGAGCCGGTCCAGTTCGCTTCCGGCGCCGGTCACGGCCACGGCATGGCGGGCGAATTCCAGCCCTGCGCGCCGGTAGGCGGACTGGGCCTCCAGCATGCCGTTGCGGGTCTCCTTCGTGGAACCGCTCTTGGAGATGACGACGGTCAGGGTGCGCCCCAGGTCGTCCCCCAGTTCGGCGAACACCCGATCCATGCCGTCGGGATCGGTGTTGTCGAGGAACGTAGGCTTCATCCGGTCTTTGGGCGTACCGAGGGCGTCGGCCACGAACTGCGGCCCCAGGGCCGAACCGCCGATGCCGATGATGAGCAGGCGCGTGAATTGTCCATTGTTTTGGGATGTTATGCCGCCTGAGTGAATCTGTTGGCTGAAGGTTTTGACCAGGCCGAGGGCCGCCGCAATCTGGTCGCGGATCGCCTCGGTCGGGGCGAGGGGGGCGTTTCGCAGCCAGTAGTGCCCCACCATGCGCTGTTCGTCGGGATTGGCCAGTGCGCCGGCCTCCACGGCGTTCATGGCGGCAAAGGCCCGTTGCATGGGCGGCTCCATGTGCTTAAGGAACGTGTCGGGGAATCCCATGCGGCTGATGTCAAGCGACAGCCCCAGCTTCGGACACAGGCAGAGATGGGTGGCATAGCGCTTCCAGAGTGCGGGCTCGTCCATGGTAACCTCCGGTTCGGTCGTAAACGTCAGAGCCATTTTGCCCTGTCCATGCCGTTTGTCAAGCAGCCAGTCAATTCATCCCCGGATATTGTGTCCGCCGGAGAAAAAACAGGGGGTCCGGGCCGTTTTTCTTCTTGTAACATGGCGAAGTTTTTATTAGGTTCAGGACAATGGGAAAAACAGCCTGCCATCCCCCTGCTTTCCATGGTGACGCTCTAAGTAGCCGCATCCGCTCTGACGGGGCCGAATTCAGGATAGAGGTCTGTTATGAGAAGAAAGTCAGCGACCGACACACCCCACGCGGAGCTCCCTGCCGAACTTGACGGGCAATTGCCCGCAATTCTGGAGCTGGTACAGGCCAGGACCGGCCACGATTTCAGCTCCTACAAGGCCAATACCATCCAACGGCGCATCGAGCGGCGCATGGCGATGAACAATGTGCGCGGGGCTGCCGACTACCTTGCCTTCCTGAACGGAAACCCCCGGGAAGCCCATGATCTCTGCCGGGAGTTCCTCATCGGGGTCACCGGATTTTTCCGCGACCCGGAAGCGTTTGCCGTCCTCGGCCGCGAGGTCGTGCCGCGTCTCTTCGCGGGGCGCACTGCCGACGACCCGGTACGCATCTGGCACCCCTGCTGCTCCACGGGCGAAGAGGCCTACTCCATGGCCATCCTGGTCAGGGAGTATCTGGAGAGCCGGAACCGTACCGCCGAGGTGCTGATCTTTGCCAGCGACCTGGACGAAGAGGCGCTCGCCCAGGCCCGGGCCGGGCACTATCCCGACGCCATCGAGGCGACCGTGGGGGCGGAGCGGCTCGCTGCCTGGTTCACCAAAACGGACGGCGGCTACCAGGTGACCGGGCAACTGCGGGAGATGGTCGTCTTCGCCCATCACAGCCTGATCAAGGACCCCCCTTTTTCCCGCCTCGACCTGCTCGTCTGCCGCAACGGCCTGATCTACCTCACCCCTGCCATGCAGAAACGGCTCATCCCCCTCTTTCACCAGGTGCTGAAACCGGATGGTTTCCTGTTCCTCGGGGCCGCGGAATCGATAGGCCAGCATGCCGATTTGTTCCTCCCGATCCATAAGAAGTGGAAGATCTTCCGGCGCCGGGAGAGCAGCCGGTCCGGCGAAACGGTCTTCCCCTTTTCCGTTTCCGTCCCCAAGGCCGCCGGGGCGGTCCGGTCTCCACGGACTGCCGAGGCACGGGATGACGCCCCCGCGGAGCGTGCCGAGAAGCTCCTCGCGGAGCGGTACGCCCCTCCCTGGGTGTTGATCAACGACAAGTACGAGGTGGTCCATGTCTCCCCCCGCGCCAGCCGTTTTCTCGAAGTGCCGGTGGGCGAACCGTCCCGCGACATCCTGAAAATGGCGCGGGAGGCCCTGCGGCCGTCGCTGCGGGCGGCGATCCACACGGCATTCGGCGAACGGAGGCAGGTTGTTTTCCGGGGGGTGAAGGTCGGTGACGGCGAGGGGGAAGCAACGGTCAACGTGCTGGTGGAACCGCTCGCCACGACGCAGCTTGGCGTAATCCAGGCCATGGTGGCCTTCGAGCCGGTATGCGCCCCCCCGATGGCCCCAACGGCCCACGGCGCCGAAATCGCCCCGGGCGACGAATCCTCCAAGGATGCCTTGATACGCCACCTGGAGGAGCAATTGTGCGTCACCCACGAACAGCTACAGGTCGCCGTCGAACAGCTCGCCACCTCAAGCGAGGGGTTCATGTCCTCCAGCGAAGAGCTCATCACCATCAACGAAGAATACCAGTCCATGAACGAAGAGCTGCAGGCGACCAACGAGGAGTTGGAAACCTCGAAAGAGGAATTGCAGGCGCTCAACGAGGAACTGCTCTCCGTCAACGCCGAACTGCAGCAGAAGGTGGAAGAGCTCAATCTGGCCAATAGCGACATGGAAAACCTCTTCGCCAGCTCGGAGATCGCCGCCATCTTTCTTGACCGGCAACTGGTCATCAAGCGTTTTTCTCCCGCCATGGCCGCCATCTTCAGCCTGATTCCGGCCGATATGGGCCGCCCCTTCCAGCACCTGGCGGGAAAGCTCGACTGGTCGTCCCTTTCCTGCGATGCCCGGGAGGTGCTGGGGGGACACCCCATTGCCGAGCGCGAGGTTACGACCCTGGAAGAAGGGCGCTGCTACCTCAAGCGGGTGCTCCCCTATCGCAGCCACGATGGGGTCGTGAGCGGTATCGTCATCATCCTGGTGGACATCAGCGCGCACAAAAAGGCCGAAGAGGTGAGGGCCCGTCTGGCGGCCATTGTGGAATCGTCGGATAACGCCATTATCTCCAAGGGGCTGGACGGCCGTATCAGCACCTGGAACAGCGGCGCCGAACGGCTGTTCGGCTATCGGGCCGAAGAGATCATCGGGAAGCCGGTCTCCCTCCTCTTTCCCCCCGAACTGCCGGCCGAAGATGAGCAGATACTGGCTCTGCTGAAGGCCGGCGAGCGGGTCGATCACCTGGAAACCGTACGCTTGGCCAGGGACGGCCGGAGAATCGACGTATCCCTGACCGCCTCGCCCGTTAAAGATGATGTGGGCCGCATCATCGGGGCATCACAGATCGTCCGGGATATCACCGAGAGGAAAAAGGTGGAGGAGCACGCCCGGCATCTCGCCTCGTTTCCGCAATTGGACCCCAATCCGGTCCTGGAGGCGGATGCAGCGGGCACCATTGTCTTTGCCAATCCTGCCGCACAGCGTTTCCTGGAGTCCGTCGGGCTGACCGGGGAAGACGCCGTGCGCTTTCTTCCGGGGGATGTGAAGGAGATCCTGGAGGAGTGGGACAGGACGACCGAATCGACCCTGTACCGGGAAATCGTCATCAGGGACAGGGTCTTCGGGGAGACGATCCAGTTGCTCCCCCGTTTCAACCTGGTGCGCATGTATGCCCATGAAATAACCAAGCGCAAGCGGGCGGAGGAGGAACTGCTCCGTGCCCACGACGAGTTGGAGCATCGGGTTGCGGAACGCACCGAGGAGCTGGCGGCGGCGCTTACGTCCCTGCGGAAGGAAACCAGCGAACGGCTGCACGCCCTGGAGGCCCTGCGCAAAAAGGAACAGATGCTCCTGCAGCAGAGCCGCCTGGCGGCCATGGGAGAGATGATCAACAATATCGCCCACCAGTGGCGTCAGCCGCTGAACGTGCTGGGGCTTTTGGTTCAGCAGATACGGCTGTTTTACGGTATGGAGCAGTTCAGTCAGGAGTTTCTGGACGAAACCGTCGGCAAGGCGATGGGGTTGGTCAATCACATGTCCCAGACCATCGACGACTTCAGGAATTTTTTCAAGCCGGACAAGGAGAAGGTCGAGTTTGCGATCCGGGATGTGGTGGTAAAAACCCTGGCGCTGGTGGAGGAAAGTTTCAAGAACCAGCAGATTGCGGTTGAGATCCAGACAAACGCCAACCCCCGGGTTACCGGCTATCCGAACGAGTACTCCCAGGCCCTGCTGAATATCCTGCTGAATGCCCGGGATGCGCTGCTGGACAAGCGCCCCGACGGGGCCAAGGTCATGGTGGCCATAGACAGGGAGGACGGACGCTCCATTGTGACCATAACCGACAACGCCGGCGGCATCGCCGGGGATACCATGGGCAAGATCTTCGAGCCGTATTTTACCACCAAAGGACCGGACAAGGGGACGGGGGTGGGGCTGTTCATGTCGAAAGCCATCATTGAAAAGAATATGAACGGCAGGCTGACGGCACGCAACATCGCCGATGGCGCGGAATTCAGGATAGAGGTCTGAACGGGGGAGCCGGGAACGAAAAAAGGCGGGGATGCCCGCCTTTTTTCGTTTTATGTGCCGCCCGGTTGGGAACTATTTCTTCACGTTGTAGAAGACCTCGTGCCCCCTGAACAGGGCCACGTTTTCCAGTTCGTCCTCGATGCGCAGCAACTGGTTGTATTTGGCAACGCGGTCGGTGCGGCAGAGGGAGCCGGTCTTGATCTGGCCGGCATTGACCGCCACGGCCAGGTCGGCCAGGGTGGTGTCCTCGGTTTCGCCCGAACGGTGGGAGATCACCGTGGTGTAGCCGGCCCGTTTGGCCATCTCGATGGCCTCCAGGGTCTCGGTCAGGGTGCCGATCTGGTTGAGCTTGATGAGGATCGAGTTGGCAATACCCTTCTGGATGCCTTCCTTGAGGATCTTGGGGTTGGTGACGAACAGGTCGTCCCCCACCAGCTGAATGCGCTTGCCCAGGCGCTCGGTCAGCTTTTTCCAGCCATCCCAATCGTTTTCGGCCATGCCGTCCTCGATGGAGATGATCGGGTATTTGTTGACCAGGTTCTCATAGAAATTCACCATGTCGTCGGCGCTCTTCTCCTTCTGCGCCTCGTTTTCCAGGATGTATTTCCCGTCCCGGTACAGCTCGGACGAGGCCACGTCCAGGGCCAGAAGCACGTCCTCGCCCGGCTTGTAGCCGGCCTTGACGATGGCTTCCATGATCACTTCCAGGGCCTCTTCGTTGGATTTCAGGTTGGGGGCGAAACCGCCCTCGTCGCCCACGGCGGTGTTGTAGCCTTTGCCCTTGAGCACGGATTTCAGGGCGTGAAAGACCTCGGCCCCCATGCGCAGGGCCTCGGCGAAGTTCTTCGCACCGGCCGGCATGATCATGAATTCCTGGATATCCACGTTGTTGTCGGCATGGGCGCCGCCGTTGATGATGTTCATCATCGGCAACGGCAGTTCGCGGGCGCCGGCGCCGCCGATGTATTTGTACAGCGGCTGCCCCGCTTCCTCGGCGGCCGCCTTGGCCACGGCCAGGGATACGCCCAGGATGGCGTTGGCGCCCAGGTTGCTTTTGTATTCGGTGCCGTCCAGCTCCAGCATCTTCATGTCGATGCCGACCTGGTCGTCGGACTCCATGCCGATGATCTCATCGGCGATCTGGTTGTTGACGTTGTCCACCGCCTTGAGTACGCCTTTGCCCAGATACCGGGACGTGTCGCCGTCGCGCAGTTCCAGGGCTTCACGTTCGCCGGTGGATGCACCGGAGGGAACGGCGGCCCGCCCAAAGGCCCCGGATTCGAGAAACACCTCCACTTCAAGTGTCGGATTTCCGCGGGAATCCAGAATCTCCCGAGCATAGACATCTACGATTTCACTCATTGCTGCCCCCTTGCATGGAATTGGTTGGTATGGAGATACCCTGTCTCCGTAAACACAAAATAGCATTTCTATATCATATTACTTTCAAGAAATACAGACATGCCGGGAAAAAATATGGCCCGCGCAGAAATATCCCCGCCACTTTGGCAGACACGTATTCACATTATGTCGTAATAATGGTATGAAATAGCTGCCCATTGTTTGCGGACAAAATCCTCTGGTCAGCGGAGAAGGAATTCATGCCGGCAGGTTCCCTGGATCGCCTCACCATCGACAAGTCCCGCCAGCCTTCACCCGTGCGGGGTAGGGGGTGGCGTACGCGCCTTCTGGTGGCGGTTGCCGTCGTGCTCGCTGCCGGGATGGTGCTGCTGGCCGCCCAGAGGCGCTCCGTCTCCATTGAAACGACCAACGTCTCCCAGGTGTTTCCGACCCAGTCCTTTACCCTGTTGAACGCAAGCGGCTACGTGGTGGCCCAGCGCAAGGCGGCGGTGGCCGCCAAGACCACCGGCCGGCTGGAATGGCTGGGGGTGGAGGAGGGGAGCCGGGTGACGGGCGGCCAGGTTATCGCCCGGTTGGAGAACAAGGACCTGGAGGCGGCCGTGCGGCAGAGCGAGGCCCAGGTCCAGAGCGCCCGGTCTGCACTTGATCAGGTCAAGGCGGAACTGGTCGATGCCAAACAGGCGTTCCTGCGGGACAAGGAGTTGCTCAGCCAGGGGATCGTCGCCCAGTCCGAATACGACGCGGCCTACGCGCGCTACAAGAAGGCCGTTGCCGGCGTGGCGGGTGCCGAAGCCGGCATCCGCACCGCCACCGCCGCGCTGCGGGGGGCGACCGTGAATTACGATTACAGCCTGATCCGGGCTCCGTTCGACGCCGTTGTCCTGACCAAGAACGCCGACGTGGGAGACATCATCACCCCCCTGGGGGCAGCGGCCAATGCCAAGGCGGCCGTAGTCTCCATAGCGGATCTCGGCTCCCTGGAGGTGGAGGCCGACGTCTCCGAGTCGAACCTGGCGGTGGTAAAGGCGGGGCAGCCGTGCGAGGTGACCCTGGATGCCCTGCCCAATACCCGCTTCCGTGCCGTCGTGCACACCATCGTGCCGACTGCCGACCGCACCAAGGCGTCGGTCATGGTCAAGGTGCGCCTTGTGGATGCCGACCCCCGCATCCTGCCGGAGATGAGCGCCAAGGTGGCCTTCCTGGAACGGGAGGCCCAGAAAGCGGACCAGTTGCCGCGCATCGCCGTCAAGCCGTCGGCAATCGTCACCTTCGGCGGCCGCCAGGGCGTCTATCTCGTCAGGGGGGAGCGCGTGGTTTTCACCCCCGTTACCCGCGGCGCGCCGTTGGGCGATCTGGTGGAGGTGGGCGGGGTGAAATCCGGCGACCGGGTCGCGCTCAAGCCGCTGGATAAACTGAAGGATGGGGCCAGGATCAGCCTGGCCGGGGAAAAATAGGGTGATGGCCGGTTCCGGGGAACGGCGGATCGTCGTCAGCATCCGCAACGCCGCCAAGTCCTATCGGCGGGGCAGCCAGGTGGTGCCGGTCCTGGAGGATATCACCTTCGATATCGAGCAGGGGGAATTCCTGGCGTTGATGGGGCCGTCCGGCTCGGGCAAGAGTACCCTGCTCAACCTGATTGCCGGCATCGATTCCGTGGACAGCGGTTCCATCGTGGTGGACGGCGTGGATATCGCCACCCTGGGGGAACGGGAGCTTGCCGACTGGCGCGCGGCCCACGTGGGTTTCATCTTCCAGTTCTACAACCTCATCCCGGTTCTGACCGCGTTTGAAAACGTGGAGCTGCCGCTCCTCCTGACGCCGCTTGGCCGCCGTGAGCGCCGGGAACACGTGGTGGCCGCCCTGGAGGTGGTCGGCCTGGCCGACCGCATGGAACACTACCCCTCCCAGCTTTCGGGCGGCCAGCAGCAGCGGGTCGCCATCGCCCGGGCCGTGGTGAGCGACCCTTCCATCCTGGTGGCCGACGAGCCGACCGGCGACCTGGACCGGGTCTCCGCCGAGGAGATTCTCGGCCTCATGGCGCGCCTGAACAGCGAGTTCGGCAAGACGATCATCATGGTGACCCACGATCCGCGTGCCGCCGAAAAGGCCCATTGCATCAGGCACCTGGAAAAGGGCGTGCTGAGCGATGTTCCTTCTTAAACTGCTCTCAAGGAACGCCCTGCGCCACCGTCTGCGCACCGGGCTTACCATTGTGGGGATCACCATCGCCATCCTGGCTTTCGGCCTGTTGCGGACGGTGGTCAGCGCCTGGTATGCCGGGGTCAACGCCTCGTCGGCCGCACGCCTGATCTCGCGCAATGCCATCTCCCTGAGCTTTTCCCTGCCCCTTTCCTACCTGGAGCGGTTCAGGCAGGTGGAGGGGGTCCAGTCGGTTTCCTATGCCAACTGGTTCGGCGGCGTCTATATCACGGAGAAGAACTTTTTCCCGAATTTTGCCATAGAGCCGAAAAGCTATTTCGAGCTGTATCCCGAATTCGTGCTTTCACCCGAGGAAAAACGGGCGTTCCTGCTTGACCGTAAGGGGTGCGTGGCCGGCCGGAAGCTGGCCGAGCGCTTCGGCTGGAAGGTGGGCGACAGCATCACGCTCAAGGGCACCATCTTTCCCGGCACGTGGGAATTCGTCCTGCGCGGCATCTATCGCGGAGCGGAGAAATCGACCGACGAGAGTCAATTCTTCTTCCAGTGGGACTATCTGAACGAGACCCTGAAGAAGACGGTCTCGCGCCGGGCCGACCAGGTGGGCGTCGTCATCCTGGGACTGAAAAATCCGCAGACCGCCGCAGAAACCTCCCTGGCGGTGGATGCGCGGTTCAGGAACTCCCTGGCCGAAACCCTGACCGAGACGGAAAAGGCCTTCCAGCTCAGCTTCGTCTCCATGACCGAGGCTATCGTGGTGGCCATCCGCATCGTGTCGTACGTGGTGATCGTCATCATCATGGCGGTGGTGGCCAACACCATGGCCATGACCGCCCGGGAGCGGATCGGCGAGTACGCCGTCTTCAAGGCCCTGGGGTTCAGGGGGTATTACATTGCCGGCATGGTGTTCGGCGAGTCCCTTTTTATCGCCATGACCGGCTGTGCGACCGGCATCGTCCTGACCTTTCCGGTGGCCGCCAGGTTCGGCAAGGTCATGGGCGCGTTTTTTCCCGTATTCCAGGTCGAGCGGTCAACCCTGTACCTGGATGTGCTGTTCTGCCTGGTGGTCGGTCTGGTGGCGGCGCTCTTTCCCACCTGGCGGGCGGTCAGGATCGGGATTGCCGACGGCCTGCGCAGGATCGGCTAGTTTCCGCCCGGAAAGGGGTCTTTTCCGCCCATGCGGCGTCAATCTTCGGGCTTGCTTGTGCGGCGTACTGATGTACGCCTCCGCGCAATCCCTCGATTTCCTTGCCTGGACGAAAAATCCCTCCTTTCCGAATCGGAAACTTGGATAGAATTATTGGGAGATGTGACGAGGAGACCCATGAAAACCAGAATCCTGATCGTTGATGACGAACTGAGCATGCGCGAATTCCTCGCGATCCTGCTGGAGCGGGAAGGGTACGGGGTGGTGGTGGCGAGCAACGCCGAGGAGGCGCTCCGCCAGATTGACGGCTCCCTGTTCGATCTGGTCATATCGGACGTGCAGATGCCCGGCCTGAGCGGCATCGAACTTTTGGCCCGGATCAAGCAGACGACCCCGGACACCGCCGTGCTCATGGTGACGGCATTCACCGCGGCGGAGCAGGCGGTGGAGGCCATGAAGCTGGGGGCCTACGATTACATCTCCAAGCCGTTCAAGAACGAGGAGATCAAGATCCTGATCAGCAAGGCCCTGGAGAAACAGGGGTTGAAGCGGGAGAACACCATCCTCAGGCAGGAGGCGGCCCAGCGGGACGGTTTCTGCGGCATCATCGGCAAGAGCGCCAGGATGCGGGAACTGTTCGACATGATCCAGAAGGTCGCCCCCAGCCAAAGTTCGGTGCTGATCCAGGGGGAGAGCGGCACCGGCAAGGAGTTGGCGGCCCGGGCCATCCACGCATGCAGCCCGCGCAAGGCCAAACCCTTCGTGGCGGTCAACTGCGGGGCCATCCCCGAATCCCTGATCGAGAGCGAGCTGTTCGGCCACAAGAAGGGCGCCTTTACCGGCGCGGTGGCCGATAGGCCCGGTCTCTTCGAACAGGCCGAGGGGGGCACGCTCTTCCTGGACGAGATCGGTGAACTGCCGCTCCTCTTGCAGACCAAGCTGCTGCGGGTCCTGCAGGAGCGTGAGTTCCGCAGGGTGGGGGACGCCAAGGTGTTCAAGGCGGATGTGCGCGTGCTGACCGCCTCCAACCGTGACTTGGACGAAGACATCAGGACCGGCGCTTTCCGGGAGGATCTCTACTACCGCATCAACGTGGTGCAGATCGTCATGCCGCCGCTCAGGGAGCGGATCGAGGACATCCCGCTCCTTGTGGAGCATTTCTGCCGCAAGCTGCATCCCGACGCCCCGGCGACGGTTTCCCCGGGGGCGCTCAAGGCGCTGATGAATTACTCTTTTCCCGGCAATATCCGCGAACTGGAGAATATCGTCGAGCGCAGCCTGATCCTGGACAGCGAGATCATTGCCGAAGGGAGCCTCCCCAAGCAGGTTACCGCCGGTAGGGCACCCTGCCTGGGCACGGAGATTGTGATCCCCGACGAGGGGATGTTCCTGGAACCGCTCTTGGAAAACCTGGAGCGGCAGTATCTGCTGAAGGCGCTGGAAAAGACCGGCGGCGCCAAGAAAAAGGCCGCCGAACTGCTGGGCATGACGTTTCGGTCGTTTCGGTATCGGTTGGCGAAGTTGGGGATGGATAGTGGAGTGGAGTGACAATAATTGTCAGGTTGGGTGACGCGTTGGGTCTTGTTCTGGGAGCCACAGCACGTTGCCTTTCAGATATGTTTGTATTATCAATTTGTTATGATTGTCTTGGGTTTGGCTCCCGATTTGCATGAGTTAAGCTTTGAATTTTCAACATTATATCCTGATGGAACACAACACAACGAAAGGGGAAAAACATGCTACAAAAAATGAGAAACAAAAAAGGCTTCACCTTGATCGAACTGTTGATTGTTGTTGCGATCATCGGTATTCTGGCC
Source organism: Geobacter sp. FeAm09 (assembly GCF_008330225.1). NCBI lineage: Bacteria > Pseudomonadati > Thermodesulfobacteriota > Desulfuromonadia > Geobacterales > Geobacteraceae > Geobacter > Geobacter sp. FeAm09. The sequence goes on from NZ_CP042466.1 coordinate 1,790,908, forward strand.
GCCGTGGCCATTCCGCAGTTCAACGCGTATCGTCAAAAGGCCTATAACAGTGCCGCGTCGAGTGACTTGAAAAACACGAAAACCGCACTTGAATCCGTCATGGCAGACGCACAGAAGTATCCCACCAATCTCCAGTAATTAATTTATACGATGAAAGGGGCGTTCTAATGAAAAGAAAAATTTTCGCATTGGCCGGACTTGTCGCCATGATCATGTCAAATGCTTCCATGACTCTTGCTGCAACGGCGGCAGGGACTGAATTCGTTGCAACGGCGGGAGCTGCAATTCAGTATAGTACCGATGGTACAAATTACAAAGACCTTGCCAAGCTGTCGAACAACGTTGCCATGCATTGCTTGGTCAGTACCGCATCGGACCAATATTCGCTGGCATCAAAGCATACCCAATCGATTCGCGAGTATGGCACCTCTTCTCAAGATACCAAAATGTATTACCATGAACTTGCAACTACTGCTACAGCGATGACTACTCTTTCTGCAACGGATACGAGCCAGATGACATCGTGGACATCCATGTAGCATCTTCTTCTACACCGTAACGGGATGCTTCGGCATCCCGTTTTTTTTGGAGCTTCTTTGTGCAAAACGCTGCTGTTAATGTCAGAAATCAATCTCTCATTATCATCACCATCCTGTTGAGCTGTTTTTACCCTTCACTCTTTGCCCCCTTCAATTCCATCGATGATGTCAAAATGGTTAATCAACTGATCAACGTTGATGCCATTTCTCCTGAAAATTTATTTTTCTCCGGTGGCAGTGGGCAATACTATCGCCCCTTGTTATTTGCCACGTTTCTGTTTGACAAACTTGTCTGGGGGGTCCAGGAAAGCTTCATGCACCTGGAGAATGTTCTGCTTCATCTTGTCAACACCCTGCTGGTTTTTTGTCTTGTCAGGCAGTTTGCCAAAGCATGGCATTGGGATATGCCATATCTTTCATTTGTTACAGCCCTCCTGTTTGGCCTTCATCCCATAGTCACAGAACCGGTTAACTGGGTATCCGGGCGTACCGACCTGCTTGCTGGGACATTCGTTCTCTCCACGATCTTGTTGTTCATTCGCTCCACGTACCAATCATCTTATTTGTTTGGTGGTGCGGGTGCTTTTCTCTTGTTTTGTGGGTGCCTTTCAAAAGAAACAGCCTTGTTTGTTCTGCCGGTACTCTGTTTGTGGTGTCTTCTCCCTCCACGAGACGGTAGCTGTCAGCCTTCAGTGTGCCTGAGAGCGTTTCTCTTTGTATCGTATCTTGTGTCGGGTCTTGGCTATCTGTTAATGCGCTGGCATGCCTTGAGCGGCGGCGACAAGATTCTACGTACTGTGGCCAATGGGACCGGCGGTTCCGGCGCCACGTTTGGCATTTGGGATATAATTCGAGTTGGCCTTAAAACAGCTGGCTTTTATTGTAAAAAACTTATCCTACCCCTTCCGCTTAACTTCGGGATTGTCAAAATATCGCCCCATTATTTCTGGTTAGGGCTTCTGGTATGCATGGGAATCTGTTATTGTCTGTATGCACGCACTACTGTTGCTTACCTGTTTATTGCCGCTTTTTGCCTGGTATCACCTGCTTTTCTTCTGCCGCTGTTGAAGATTACATGGACGCCGGTTGCTGAACGGTATGTGTATATTGCTTCCGCCCCATTGCTCATTGCTCTCTCGATTCTTTTTGTCCGCTATCTGCAAGCACATTTGCCAGCATCGGCAATGGTGTTTTTCGTGACCGTTTTGTTGTCTTGTGCCGGTTTTGTCACTGTTAAGCGCACTTTTATCTGGCAAGACAATTTATCTTTATTTGAGGATACCGTAAGAAAATCGCCCGATTTTTCAGCCGCAAAAAATGAGTTGGCTATTGCCTTGAGTGACAGAGGCAGGATTGAGGAGGCCAATAAGTTGCTGCTTGCCAACAGCGGGAACGATGCCCAACCTTCATCCATCAATAAAATCAAGGTTTTTGTGAACGACGGCAAGTTTGAGGAAGCATACAGACTGATGGGAGAACGGAAGAGCAGGGGAGCAAAGGAGGATAAGGATTCTCTGGATCTGCTGTACTTGATTGATGCACAACGGCTTAAAAGTTCAAAAAATGATCGCCAGTCACGGGAAATACGTCAGGAAATGCTTGTGATCTTGGAAAAACTTCATTCATTGTCAGGAGATTCGGTATACTTTTATCGGATTGGGCAGATACAGTTGCGATTGGGGAACAAACTTGCTGCCAAACAATCTTTTAAGAGTGCATGGCAAAATTCATTACCAAACTGTTATTATTATGAAGCTGCCAAGAAACTTGCAGAACGTTTGTGAAGAATAGTTAATTATAGCTTCGTAAGGCTTTTGCGTATCGATTAGTTTTTTTCCGTATCACTCGTCAATTTTACCAAGGAGACCTGGCCAATATGCTGAATGTTATTCTTGTTACCTTGAAAGGAGTGTTCCGAGACCGAGTCTTTCTAGGGATCGCAGTTCTATTGGTATTATTTTTATTTATTCCATCCGCTGCATCTCTTTCAATGCGTCAAGTGACGGAACTGTCCATTACGTTGTCATTGTCACTTATTTCTTTCATTTTACTACTGCTAGCGGTTTTTTTGGGGGCAACTTCCATTTGGAGAGACATGGAGCGGCGTTATACCTACAGCGTTCTTAGCCTTCCAGTCAATCGCAGTTTCTATTTGTTTGGACGCTTTTGGGGGCTGGCTCTGTTTCTCATTTTGACTTCTACCGTTTTGGGCGCAGTAACGTGTTTGGTGATAAAGGTTGCGTCAGGCATCTATCCTCCCGACCGACCGATCATGTGGGGTTATCTGGCATTAGCTATCATATTCGCCACCCTCAAATATATTCTACTGATTGCTGTGGCTATTACGCTGTCAACAGTCAGCACTTCCTTTTTTTTACCAATCTTTGGTACCATTTGCATTTTTATTGCCGGTGGCATAACACAGCAGGTGTATGAATATCTTAACTCATCTGCAGTTCAGGCAACCATTTCTCCTTTTTTCAAGATGGCAGCAACGGTAGTCTATTATCTCCTTCCCAACCTGACTGGCTTTGACCTGAAGGTCAATGCCATTTATAGCATTGCTCCAGATCCACGGGGATTGTATCTGACTTTTGCATATTTTCTGGCTTACACATCCATTTTATTGGGTTGTGCGGCATTAGCGTTCAGCCGGAGGGAGTTGAAATGATCCGCGATATGGCGTCTGTCAGTCTTCTGGCAGTCGGCTTGCTTGTCTATCTTGTGGTCGTCAGTCCTTTCACAAGCTATATGCGTAACAAGCCAATTGAGGAAAAGCTCGGTTTCGTGCCGAGCGTTAAATTGCTCAAACCGCTGAGTGCTGACCAGAAGGAGTTGGTCGGGGCCTCTTTGTCCATGAAGGTTTTGATGTATTATGGCGGCGTTCTTGAAAAAATTCAGGGGCGCAAGGTAATCACAGAATCACCGGACCTGCTGGGAATGTCCCGTCTGCTCCATGGGGCGGTACAGCTTGATCCATATAATATGGATGCGTACTATTTTGCACAGGGGTTTCTAACGTGGGATGCCCGACAATTCAAGGTGGCCAACAACTTACTCCAATACGGCATGAAATATCGTACCTGGGACTGGTATCTACCGTTTTATGCTGGCTTTAATCACGCTTATTTTTTGAAGGATTTTAAGAAAGCTGCCGAATATTACCGCAGGGCTGGAGAACTGTCTGGACAGGAGTTGCATATCAGCCTCGCGGGCAGATATCTGCAAGAGTCAGGACAGACAAACCTTGCTATCGGGTACCTTAGAGCGATGATTGCGTCCTCACACAACGAAACCGCGCGAAAATCCTTTGAGACAAGGCTGAATGCCTTCGAAGGCGTGCGAATGATCGAGATTGCCCGCGACCGTTTTCGTGGAAAAAAAGGACGGGAACCGTTATCTGTGGCTGAGTTGCTCAAGTCAGGTTTTTTGGAAACCCTGCCAAGCGACCCCTATGGCGGGCAGTTCTACCTTGAGCCTGATGGCAAAGTGTCAACCACCAGCAAATTTGCTTTTGGAGGAAAAACGAAGTGACCGCGTTCAACGCCCTTGATATCCAAGGTCTGTCCAAAACATTCATCGGCAAGCGCCGCCAGCGTGTCGAAGCGCTCAAGGGCCTGTCCCTTTCCATTGCCCAGGGCGAAATCTTCGGCTTCCTCGGCCCCAACGGCGCCGGCAAGAGCACGACCATCAAATGCCTGATGGGGCTGATCCGGCCGACGGCCGGCACGGCTACCATCATGGGCGAACCGATCGGCAGCGTCGCGTCGCGGGCGAAAATCGGTTTCCTGCCCGAGAACCCGGCCTTTTACGATTACCTGTCCGCCGAGGAATATCTCCGCTTTGTGGGCAAGACCTTCAAGATGCCGGAGGCCCTCCTGACCCGCAGGACGGACGAGGCGTTGAAGCAGCTCGAACTGTGGGATGCCCGCAAGCGGCCCATGCGCGGCTACAGCAAGGGGATGGTGCAGCGGGTCGGACTGGCGCAGACCTTGATCCACGATCCCGACCTGTACATCCTGGACGAACCCATGAGCGGGCTCGACCCCATCGGCAGGGCACTGGTGAAGGAGATCATCCTCGATCTGAAGAAACGGGGCAAGAGCGTTTTTTTCAGCACCCACATCACCGACGACGTGGAAAAGGTCTGCGACAGGGTGGGGGTGATCGTCAAGGGACAGCTGGAGGCCCTGGACAGCGTCGAGAATATCGTGCGGCAAGGGATTGAAGGGTACGTCGTGCAGACCAGGCTGAACCAGGGCAATCATGACGCTTTGGCGGCTTTTGCCGTCATGCGCAGGAATGACGCCTTCGCGGAGTACTTCGTGCCGGTGGCGCGCTTCAATGAATTCGTGGCGTTGGCCGGGCAGCATTCGGTGGAGGTCACGCTGGTGGAAACGAAACGCAAGGACCTGGAAAGCTTCTTTCTGGAAATTGTGGAAAAGAGGAATTCATAAGCCATCGCCCTGCCGGACGGCTCCTCCCAATGCCTCCGCAAGCTCCTTCATCCGGTACGGCTTGATCACCGCACCGCAAAAACCATACTCTTGGTAGTGAGCCATGATCGGATCGCTGGAATATCCGCTGGAAACCACCAGGCGTGCCGCGGGATCAAGCTCAAGAATCACCCGGGCGGTCTCCTTGCCCCCCATGCCTCCCGGCACGGTCAGGTCCATGATGACGACATCGAAGGGGGTGCCCGATTCCTGTGCCGCCCGGTAACGGGAAACTGCCTCTTCACCGGTGGTGCAGGTCGTTACCCGGTACCCCAAAAGATGGAGCATCTTGGTGGCAAGGTCGAGGATCATCTCGTCGTCGTCCATGACAAGGACGGAGCCGCTGGCCGGGGGGGCGCTCGCCACGGCACCGTCTTCCGGGCGGCCGGCGGCCGGCGTCGCCGCGCCTGCTGCCGGGAGATGGATGGTGAAGGTAGCCCCGGTGCCGGCGCCGGAACTGACGGAGATGTGGCCGCCATGCCTGGTGATGATCGAGTAGACCGAGGAAAGCCCCAACCCCGTGCCGCCCGCTTTGGTGGTGAAATAGGGATCAAATATCTGCTTCTGGATTTCATTCGGGATACCGCATCCCTCATCTGAAAAAGTCAGTTTGACATATTCCCCTGCTGCCACCCCCAGAGTGTTGCTGTCGTCCAGCGTGACGTTTTCAGCCGTAATGGCCAGCCGCCCGCCACCCGGCATGGCCTGCACGGCATTGATCACGATGTTGTTGAAGGCCTGATTGATCTGGCCCGCATCCGCCTCGATGATGCGCAGGTCCGCAGGAAGATCAAGGGCGGCCGTCACCTCGGTGCCCCGCAAGACCAAAGAGACGGATTCCTCCACCAGCCGTTGTACCGAAAGCGGCTTTTTGACCGGTTCGCCTCCTTTGGCAAAGGTCAGCAGTTGGCCGGCAAGTTCGGCGGCGCGTTGTGCCGCCTTCTCCGCCTGCTCCAGGGGTTCGCGGGCCTTATGCGCCCCATCGATGAACAACTGGGCAAAGGATATGTTCCCCAGGATGCTGGTGAGGATATTGTTGAAATCATGGGCGATCCCTCCGGCCAGAAGTCCCAGGGATTCGAGCTTCTGCACCTTCAGGAGTTCGTTGTGGGTGAATTCGCGTTCGGTGATGTCGGTGAAGATGGCAAGGGCGCGGTTGCGGATGAGTTGGGTGTTGATGATTACGTGCCGCACCGTGCCGTTCTTGCAGGTGATTTTTGCCTCCCGGGGCACAACCTGAGTGCCATCCGCCATTTCCGATAACCCGTTCGTCCATGCTGCGGCAACCTGTTTGCGGTAGCCGGGTTCGGGATAGGCCTTCAGAAACCATTGGTCGGTCGTGGGGATATCGTCGATGGTGTAGCCAAAGTGGCTCACGAAGCTGCTGTTCACGTATTCGATGACCCCGTGGTAGTTCGTTATGCCGACGCCCACGGGAAGCGCTTCCATGAGCAGCTTCAAGGTCTGTTCGCTCTCCCGCAGCATCTCCTCCGCACGTTTGCGCTCCGTAATGTCCCGGGCGATGTTGAGGATACAGGGGGCACCCTCGATGTCGATACGGCGGGCCGACATCTGCCCGACAACAATCGTTCCATCCTTTCTTCTGAATTCGGCCTCGTGATTCATGGCGATACCGTGGGCATTGATTTCACGCACCAGGCAAGCCCGGTCCTCGGGGTTGACCCAGATGTTCAGTTCAAGGGACGATCTGCCTATGACCTCTTCCGGCTGATAGCCGGTAATGGCGCTGAACCCTTCGTTCACCTCCAGGTAGATGCCGTCTTCCAGACGGTTGATGCTGATCGAGTCCGGCGAAATGCGGAATGCGGTGGAAAACTTTTCTTCCGAGAGGCGGAGCCGTTCCTCGGCCCGCTTGCGTTCGGATATGTCCCGGACCATGGCCAGGATGCAGCCGTTGTCGTCAAGCGTCGTCTTGCACAGGGTGATCTCTGACGGGAAAACGCTCCCGTCCTTCTTTTTGCTGACCCATTCAAATACTTGGGAAGAACCGGTCAGCGCGCGTTGGAGCAATTCCTGCGCCTCCTCGGCAGAGTAGGGGGGCGTGCCGAGGCTCATGTGGCCGAAGGTCATTGCGAGAAATTCGCTGCGGCTATAGCCGAACATGGTGCAGGCGGTCTGGTTGGCGTCGATGAAGCCGCCGGTCCCGGCATCGTTGATGAATACGGCGTCGTACATGTTGTTGTAGATGGTCTGGAATCGCTCTTCGCTGGTCCGTCCCCGCTGCTTCGCCTCCATTGTACCGGTGACATAACGGGCAATGAGATGGAACAGGAGTGCGGCAGTGACAAGGACAAAAGCAAATCCCTTGAAGATGGAAATGCTGGCAATGGTGGCCGGGGACCTGACGAAGAATTCGAGGGCTGAATCGGACAGATAGATCCATAGCGAGCTGAAGGCGGCATAGATGCCGACAATCTTGAATACCTGCCAAAGTCCCCTTGTTTTGAAAGGATGGTACACCGAAATGGCCTCTCAATGAAAAACGGTTGATGATGGGTGCCGATGTGCCTGCGGGCAATGGGTTGCAACATTAACCCAAAATAATATATTCGAAAAGCCTTTTGGCGACAATCCGGATGAAAATGTGTGTTCCGCGCCGTTTCAGCCTGTTTGGGATACATTGTACAGCCACAGCGAGATCTGGCAAGGTGATGCCCTTGATTACGGCTCGTGGGTGTTGCCCGGGAATATGCCCAGCACCTTGACTTGTTGGAAGAAAACGCGTACAAACAAAAATAATTTTCGTTTAATCGTGAGTATCTTTCATGAACAAAGAGCAGGGGCGCGCCATTCTCCAACGGCTGAAGATGAAGGTCACCCCCAAGCGGCTGGAGGTTATGTGCTGCCTGGGAAGCGAGCCGCTCTACCTTTCCGCCGACGAGGTCTGGCATCGCATCAGGGACCGGGTCGCCAGCGTCGGGCTGCCCACGGTGTACCGCATCCTCGATGAGCTTGCCGAGGCCGGCGTCATTACCCGCATCTTCCTGGCCGACCGCAAACAGTACTACTTTCTTTGCGCCAACCAGGAGCACCATCATCATTTCGTGTGCGAGTCCTGCCGGCGGGTCGAGGACCTGGGCCAGTGCGTGCTCGGCGATGGCGCTCTCGATGTGGTTCAGCGTTCGGGCGGGCGCGTGACGTCCCATATCCTGCAAATCAACGGGGTGTGCGGCACCTGCAGCACTCCGCGCGAGGGAACGGCATGCCGGACGAAATAGTCAGGACGGAGCGGCTCTGCTGCAGTTATCGGACGGGCCGGGTCTTGGAGGACATCTCCATCTCGGTGGCGTCGGGCGATTACGTCGGGATTGTCGGCCCCAACGGCTCGGGCAAGAGTACGCTGGTGCGCGCCCTGATGGGACTGTGCGCCATCAGCGGCGGCGACGCCTCCCTGTTCGGCGTGCCGTGCAGCCGCTTCAACGCCTGGGGCCGAATCGGGTATCTGCCCCAAAGCCTGCACTTGCTCAATCCCATATTCCCGGCCACCGTGGCCGAAACGGTCGGCCTCGGCCTTTTGTCGTTGAAGCGCTTCCCCCGCCGGTTGACCGCTGCCGACCGGGCGAAGGTGGATACCGTCCTGGAGCAGTTGGATATCCAAACCCTGCGCTCCAAACTGATCGGCGAGCTTTCCGGCGGCCAGCAGCAACGCGTTCTTCTGGCCCGCGCCCTGGTCAACGACCCGGATCTGCTGATCCTGGACGAGCCGACCGCAGCCCTGGACCCTGAGATGCGCGAACGTTTTTATGCGCTGATGGGCGAAATAAACCGTTCCCGGCAGGTTACGGTGCTATTGGTGACCCACGATACCGGCGCCATAGGGAAATACGCCTCGAAGATGCTGTATCTGGATAAGCGTATGCTCTTTTACGGTAATTTCGAGGAGTTCTGCCGCTCCACGGACATGTCGGACCTGTTCGGGGAACATTCCCAACACTTGATGTGCCACAGGCATTAGTTCACCATGAATTATATCGAAATACTCTCATACGGTTTCATCCAGCGGGCGCTTCTGGCGGGAACGCTGATCGCCGTGCTCTGCTCGGTGCTGGGCGTGTTCCTCGTGCTGCGGCGGCTTTCCCTCATCGGGGACGGCCTGGCTCATGTCACCTTCGGCGGCTCCGCCATCGCCCTGTCGCTCAAGCTCTATTCCGCTTCGGCACTGCTGGTGTCGCTGCCGGTCGTGCTGCTCTCGTCCCTGGGCATCCTCAAGCTGACGGAAAAAGCCCGCCTGAACGGCGACAGCGCCATCGGCATCGTGTCGGCGCTGGGGATTTCGGCGGGTATCATTCTGGCGAGCGCGGGGGAGGGTATAACGTTGACCTGCTGAGCTACCTGTTCGGCAATATCCTCTCCATAACCTCCCAGGAGGTGGGCATTGCCGCCGTGTTGTTCTGCGTGGTGATACTGCTGTTGTCCCTCTTTTTCAACGACCTGCTCGCCATCTCCTTTGACGAGGAACTGGCCCGGGTATCCGGCATACGGACCGCAACCATCAATGCGGTGCTGGTGTCGTTGACGGCCCTGTCGGTGGTCCTGGCGATGAAGCTGGTGGGGATCATGCTGATCTCGTCGCTCCTGATCCTGCCGGCGGTGTCGGCCCTGCAACTGGCCCGCAGCTTCAAGTCCTGCGTTGTCCTGGCCGCCCTTCAGGGGGGCTGTTCGGTCGTGGTCGGCATTTTCCTGTCCTTCGCCACCAACCTGCCCACCAGTGCGATGATCGTACTGCTCAATCTGGCCTTTTTCAGCCTCGCCTTCCTTGCCCGGCGCTGTCTGCAACCTAAAAGTAATAGCTGAAGTCCTTGATTTCAAAAGGCGACTCATTCAGGCACTCGATAAAGACGTCCACCAGGAACGGGTCGAATTGGCTTCCCTTCTGTTCCTGCAGTTCCCGGATGGCGGCCTCCTTGGTCTGGGCCGGCCGGTAGGAGCGGACGGAGAGCATGGCATCGAAGGCGTCGGCAATGCTGACGATGCGGGCATGGAGCGGAATCTGCTCACCCTTGAGGCGGGCGGGGTAGCCGCTGCCGTCCCAGCGCTCGTGATGATGCAGGATGGTGGGCACGATATGGCTCAGGCTCTCGATCCCCACGATGAAGAGCGTGCCCTTGAGGGGATGTTCCCGGATGAGGGTTTCCTCGCGCAGGTTGAGCCGCTCCGGTTTGTTGAGCACATCGTCGTCGGTGCCGATCTTGCCGATATCGTGAAGAATTGCGCCGAGGTACAGGTCGCGCAGCTTGGTCTCGGAGAGTTTCAGTTTGGAGCCGATGCCGAGGGAGTATTCGGTAACCCGTTTTGCATGCCCCTGGGTATAGGTATCCTTCAACTCCAGGGCTCCCACCAGCGCCTGGATGGTGCTGTTGAACAGGCGTTGATCCCATACCTCGTCATCCATGGCAGCGCCGGCCAGCATGGCCTTGGCGACATCTTCCGAAGCGTGGTTGCCGGCCAGCCGGGAAACGATGGCCAGGGCAAAGGGAAGTGCCGTGCCCGGACCCTTGCTGGTCATGATCCGCCCGTCGGTCACCACGGGTTGGTCAAGATAGTATGCTCCGCCAAGCCTTTCCCGGTAGGCGGGGTAGGAGGTGGCCTGCCGGCCGTGGAGCAGGCCGGCGCTGGCGAGCACGATCGGCGCGGCGCAAATGGCGCCGAGGAGTTTGCCGGCCTCGTGGAAATCCTTGAGGAGCTTGTCTACCCGGATATCCGAGTTGAGATTGTCGCTGCCCGGCTGGCCGCCGGGGAGGACGATCATGTCGAAGTCGTCGGCCCTGGCGGTATCGATGGTCGTATCGGGTATGACGGCGACCTTGCGGGCGCTGGTCACCGGCCCCGGATGCAGGCCGGCCGTCACAACCTCGATTCCGGCCCTGCGGAGCACGTCGATGACCGTAACGGCTTCAAGCTCTTCAAAACCTTCGGCTAACGGAATCAGGACCTTTGGCATGCTGTATCTCCCCGGTGGAATGCTGGATTCGGGTTCGATAGTAGCTGAGATACCGTAAAACTCAAGCATAATTCCATGGGCGAACCGGCGTGTCAGCCATCGGGCGGATACGCCGGCAGTCTGCCACCAGGCGATACCCTGCACGAATGACCACCACGGACGTACGGTGCAGCCATTGCCCCGAACAGTGGCAATTTCCCAATTTAATTGACTTTGCAGGTATTAATTGCGTATAAACAAACACTTCACCATGAACGAAAAACATCTCTTTATTGAAACCTTCGGCTGCCAGATGAATGTGAACGATTCCGAGCGGATCGCCACCATGCTGGCCGATTTGGGATACAGACCGACAACGGCGCCTGCGGATGCGGACATGATCCTGCTCAATACCTGTAGTGTCCGGGGAGGGGCGGAGGAAAAGGTCTACAAGCGCCTCAGCCATTACCGCAGCCTGAAAAAGGCGCACCGCGGCCTTATTCTGGGGGTGGGCGGCTGTGTGGCCCAGCAGGAGGGAGAGCACCTCCTGCAGAAGTTTCCCTTTCTGGACCTGGTCTTCGGCACCCATAACCTGCACCTGCTTCCCGACATGGTGCGGGGCGCGGAAAAGGGCGAGCGGCGCTGCGAAACGGCCTTCATCGATAACGACCAGCGTCTTGACCTGTTCCCTCCGGTCAAGGGGGCGAGCCGCCTGAGCCGTTTCGTGACCGTCATGCAGGGGTGCGACAATTTTTGTTCCTACTGTATCGTTCCCTATGTGCGGGGGCGCGAAATCAGCCGACGTGCGGCCGATATCCTCGACGAGGTCGGGCAACTCGCCGCAGAGGGCGTTCAGGAGGTGGTGCTGCTCGGCCAGAATGTCAACTCCTACGGCATAAAGAGCGCCAACGAGCCGAGCTTTGCCCAATTGATCAGGCAGGTGGCCGGGGTGGAGGGGATCCGCCGCATCCGCTTTACCACCTCCCATCCCAAGGATATGTCCGATGAGTTGATAGCCTGTTTTGCGGATCTGCCCAAGCTGTGCGGCCAGATCCACCTGCCGGCCCAATCGGGCAGCGACGCCATGCTTTCCCGCATGAACCGGGGCTATTCCCGCGCGGCCTACCTGGAGCGGATCCGGGCCCTCAAGGCGGCCCGCCCCGGCATCGCCATCACCGGCGACATGATCGTCGGCTTCCCCGGCGAGAGCGAGGCGGATTTCGAGCAGACCCTGACCCTGGTGGAAGAGGTCCGTTACGCCGACCTTTTTTTGTTTGTGTATTCGCCACGCCCCGGCACCAAGGCGGCGGAGCTGCCCGAGGAGCTCTCCCGGGAGCAAAAGGTGGAGCGCCTGGAACGCCTGTTGGGATTGCAGCGGCGTATCACCCTTGAGATCAACAAGTCGTATCTGGGCACCTTCCAGGAGGTTATGGTGGAGGGGGAGGGGAAGCGCCCCGGCCAGGTGTCCGGCAAAGCGGAGAGCGGCAGGATCGTCAATTTCCCCGGTGATCCGTCCCTGATCGGGAACTTCGCCACGGTACGCATCGTGGCGGCCTACCAGAACTCGCTGCTGGGAGAGCTGGCGCACAACCCGTAACCATAAAAATCCGCCACAGAGACACAGGGAAAAACAGAAAGTTCCCCCGCCGGGGAGAGTTGGTCAGATTCTGTTTGAATTTCTCCGTGTCTCTGTGGCAGAAGTTATTTGATTGAATGAAGAGAGGCAATCATGTCCACCGAATCGACACCAACCCCGGTATCCAACAATTTTCTCCGTACCATCCTCGAAGAGGACCTGAAAAGCGGCAAGCATACGTCCATCGTCACCCGTTTCCCGCCCGAGCCCAACGGTTATCTGCACATCGGCCATGCCAAGTCCATCTGCATCAACTTCGGGCTGGCGCGGGATTTCGGCGGCCGCTGTCATCTGCGTTTCGACGACACCAATCCCGCCAAGGAGGAGATGGAATACATCGAATCCATCAAGGAGAGCGTCCGCTGGCTTGGCTTCGACTGGGGCGCGAACCTGTACTGCGCCTCGGAATATTTCGAGCAGCTCTACCAGTGGGCCGAGTACCTGATAGAGCAGGGCAAGGCCTATGTGGAGGATCTTTCCGCCGAGGAAATGCGCGCCTATCGCGGCACCCTGACCGAGCCGGGCAAGGAGAGCCCGTGGCGCAACCGCCCTGTCGACGAAAACCTCGATCTGTTCCGCCGCATGCGGGCCGGCGAGTTCCCCGACGGGGCCAAGGTGCTCAGGGCGAAGATCGACATGGCCTCCCCCAATATCAACCTGCGCGACCCGGTGCTGTACCGCATCATCCACGCCAGTCATCCCCACGTGGGCGACGCCTGGTGCATCTATCCCATGTACGATTTTACCCATGGCCAGTCGGATGCCATCGAGGGGATCACCCATTCCATCTGCACCCTGGAGTTCGAGGACCACAAACCGCTGTACGAGTGGTTCCTGGACAACCTGCCGGTGCCGAGCCGCCCGCGGCAGTACGAGTTCGCCCGGCTCAACCTGACCTATGCGGTGATGAGCAAGCGCAAGCTCCACGAACTGGTCGGCCTGGGCATCGTCAGCGGCTGGGACGACCCGCGCATGCCGACCCTGATGGGCATCAGGCGGCGCGGCTATACGCCCGAGGCGGTCCGGGCCTTCTGCGAGATGATCGGGGTGGGGCGCAGCGATTCCTGGATCGATATGTCCATCCTTGAGGAATGCGTCCGCTCGGACCTGAACGAGCGCGCCCCCCGCGCCATGGCGGTGCTTCGGCCGCTCAAGGTCGTGGTGGACAACTATCCCGAAGGGCAGGCCGAGGAGTTCGAGGCCCCCAATCATCCCCAGAAGCCGGAGATGGGAAGCCACCGGGTGGCCTTTTCCCGTGAACTGTTCATCGAGCAGGACGACTTCATGGAGGAACCGCCCAAGGGGTTCTTCCGCATGGCCCCCGGCTCCGAGGTGCGCCTCCGCTACGCCTATATCGTGCGCTGCACCGGCGTGGTCAAGGACGAAAGCGGCACCGTCGTCGAGGTGCATTGCGAATACGATCCCGCATCCAGGGGAGGTTCTGCGGCCGACGGCAGGAAGATCAAGGGCACCATCCACTGGGTTTCCCGGGCCCATGCCGTGGATGCCGAGGTGCGCCTGTTCGACCGCCTTTTCAACGACCCGAATCCCGACCGGGGCGGCGCCGACTACAAGCAGTTTCTCAATCCGCACTCCGTTGAGGTCATCGGGGCCGCCAAACTGGAGAAGAGCCTGGCCGATGCCGACCCGGAGACCCGTTTCCAGTTCGAACGCCAGGGATATTTCCGTCCGGACCCCATGGATTCGCAGCCGGGAAAGCCGGTTTTCAACCGGATCGTCACCCTCAGGGATGCCTGGACCAAAAAGTGATACATGAAAGAGTGTGATATAATTATATGAAAAACAAAGAATTTAGATCGGGATTCGTCTCCATTGTCGGCCGCCCCAACGTGGGCAAGTCCACGCTGCTGAATCGCGTCCTCGGTGAGAAGATCGTGGCGGTTTCGGACAAGCCGCAGACGACCCGCACCGTTATTCGCGGCATTGTCTCCGATGAGGCGAGCCAGATCGTGTTCGTGGACACGCCCGGCATCCATGCCGCCAAAAGCCGCATGAACCGGGCCATGGTGGATGCCGCCTACGGGGCCATTTCGGGCATCGACCTGCTCCTCTTGGTGGTGGACGCCACGGCGCAACGGGACGACGCCTTTGTGCGGGAAGTGGCGGCCAAGGCCGGTGCCCCGGTCTTCCTGATCCTGAACAAGGTGGATCTGGTTGAGCCCAAGGAGCGGCTTCTGGCGTTGATCGCCACGGTTTCGCGCCTGCACCCCTTTGCCGAGGTGGTGCCGATCTCGGCCCAGACCGGCGGCAACGTGGAGCGCCTGGTGGAGCTGATCCGCGAACGCCTCCCCGAAGGACCGGCCTATTTCCCCGACGACATCCTCACCGACCAGCCGGAAAAGGTGATCTGCGCCGAACTGGTGCGGGAAAAGATCTTCCGCCTGACCGGAGAAGAAGTTCCCTATGCCACGGCAGTTATGATCGACTCCTTCAAGGAGCGGGAGAATGGTGTGGTCGCCATCAGCGCCACCATCCTGGTGGAGCGGGAAGGGCAGAAGGGGATCATCATCGGTAAAAAGGGGGCCATGCTCAAAAAGATCGGCCAGGCGGCCCGCGGCGATATCGAACGCCTGCTGGGGACCAGGGTCTTTCTTGAGCTGTTCGTCAAGGTGCAGGAACGGTGGACCGAACGGACGGCCGTTCTGAGGGAGTTGGGGTACGAATGAAACCTATTGTCGCCATAGTCGGCCGCCCCAACGTGGGCAAGTCAACCCTGTTCAACCGCCTGTTGGGGCATCGCCGCGCCATCGTGGACGATCTGCCCGGCGTGACCCGCGACCGCAACTACGCCACCATCACCCGTTTCGACAAGCCGTTCATCCTGGTCGATACCGGCGGCTTCGAACCGGTGACCGAGGATCGCCTGCTGCAGCAGATGCGGGAGCAGTCCCGCCTGGCCATGGAAGAGGCCGATGTCATCATCTTCCTGATGGATGCCAGAAGCGGCCTGACCCCGGCCGACATCGAAGTGGCCACGATGCTGCGCCGCGTCAAGAAACCGGTCTTCTACGTGGTCAACAAGGTTGACGGCGAAAAGCTGGAGAACGAATCGGCCGAGTTCTACTCCCTGGGGGTGGAGCGCCTCCATACCATATCGGCCGAACACAATCGGGGCGTCATCGACCTGATGGAGAATCTGCTGGATGTCTTTCCCGAGGCGGATGCCGAGACCCCCGATGACGAGATCACCCGGATTGCCGTGGTGGGGCGCCCCAACGTGGGCAAATCGTCCCTGGTCAACCGGTTGCTCGGTTTCGAGCGGATGGTGGCCAATCCGACCGCCGGCACGACCCGCGATTCGGTGGACACCCTTTTTACCTGCAACAAAAAGAAGTACCTGCTGATCGATACCGCCGGCATCCGCCGCAAGGGCAAGACCACGGAGAAGCTGGAAAAGTACAGCGTGGTGGATTCCCTGCGCAGCATCGAACGGGCCGACGTCGTCCTGGTCGTCCTCGATGCCGAGGAGGGGGTGACGGAGCAGGATGAACGCATCGCCGGCTATGTGCACGAGGCGGGCAGGGGGTGCGTCTTTGTGGTCAACAAGTGGGACACCCTGGAAAAGGACAACAGCACGCTGGGGGTCTACGTGGACAAGGTCAGGACCGGCTTCAAGTACCTGGCCTATGCCCCGATCGTCTTCGTATCCGCCAAGACCGGCCAGCGCATCGGCAAGGTCATGACCACCGTGGACGACGTCATGGGGCAGTACATCCACCGGGTGACGACCTCGGACCTGAACCGGGTCTTTTCCGAAGCCACGGATGCTCACCATGCGCCGTTGGCCCACGGCCGCCGCGTAAAGTTCTACTTTGCCACCCAGGTCGCTACCCGGCCGCCATCCTTTGTCATCTTCACCAATCAGCCGGACAGCATTCATTTCTCCTATGAACGCTATCTGATCAATCGATTCAGGGAGTCCTTCGGCTTCGACGGCGTGCCGATCCGGCTCATCTTCAGGGGGCGCGACAAAAACGGCGCCGCCCGCCACCCCTTAGCCAAGCGGGAGCGGCATTGATAAAGGCTTTACTTGCCCATATTGATGGTTTACAATTTAGCCCATTTTTTGCATTTCCACACAGGTAGGGGCCTTTCCGTATGAGCCTTGTCGGAAACCTTGAAGAGCTCGGGCTGGGCGAGATTCTGCAACTGATCAGCCTCAGCCGGAAGACTGGGGTGCTCTCCCTCCACAGCAGGGGACGGGAAGGGATGATCGTCTTCAAGCAGGGGCTGGTGGTAAAGGCGCTCTCATCCCTGTCCCGGACGGGGCTGGGGGAAGTGCTCGTCCAGCGGGGCGTCATGGATTCCGACACCCTCGGCAAGGCCTTGGCGCTCCAAAAGGAGAGGGGATTCAGCGAGCACCTGGGGATCATCCTGACCAAACGTTTCGCCGTGCCCCACGAAACCATCGAAGAGGTGGTCCGCGAGCAGATCGAACAGCTCGTCCTGTCGCTTTTTTCCTGGCTTGAAGGCACCTTCGATTTTGAGCCCCAGGAAAATATCGAGGCCATCGACGGCGGCATTGTCGATCCTCTGCAGTTCATGCTTTCCAAGGGACTTAACCCGCAGTTCCTGGCAATGGAGGGGACCCGGGTCGCCAGAGAAAGCCGCGCCGCCGTAGCGGACCACGGCGGCGGCACCGATGAAGCGGAAATCCCGTTTGACCTCTCCGATGTGGTTCACATCCCGGAGATCGTACCCGAACCGGCGGCCGCCCGCCCGCTGGTGATCGTTGACGATGACGGCACGACGTTGAAAACCCTGGCGGAACTGCTGCGGGAGAACGGCTATGAAGTCCATGCCATGACCAGCAGCGAAGATACGCTGATCAGGGTCGATAACCTCCATCGCGGCGGCCAGTGCCCTGCTGTCCTCGTGGACCTGATCATGCCGCGCATGGACGGTTCCGGGGTTCTCGGCGGGATTGAACTGCTGGAGCTCCTCCACAACAACTTCACGGATATCCCCATCCTGATGATGACGGACTATCATCATGCGGAAGCGGAGAAGAGGGTCAGCGACATGGGCTATGGCTGCGTGATGAAGCCCCACCGCGCCGAATGTTCCTCACCTGAAAGCATGCGGGCCTTTCTGCCGGTGCTTCTGGATGCGCTGCGCCGTTCGGAATCGCATGATGCGGCACGTGGATGACAGTGCGGCAATGGGGAGCGAGGGGGAGCGTATCGACTATGGTGAGGAACTTTCAATGAATCGACCGGGTGCGGCGCGAAGGTATGACGCTTGTGGATACAACAGGTGAAACGGTGAGCAGAAAGACGATACTTATTACGGACGATTCAACGGCGCTTCGCGCCATGCTGGTGTCCATCATCGAATCCCTGGGCGATTTCCGCATCGTCGAGGCGGCCAACGGTTTCGAGGCCCTGCGTCTTCTGCCCCGGGAGCATGTGGACCTGATTTTCACGGACATCAATATGCCCGACATCAACGGCCTCGAACTGATCAGCTACCTGCGCGACAACCCCAATTACCGGCACATTCCGGTGGTTATCATCTCCACCGAAGGCAGCCGGGGCGACATGGAAAAGGGCCGATTGCTCGGCGCCAATGAATATGTCGTCAAACCGTTTGATTGCTCTGACCTGAAGAACATCATCGAGAAGTATCTGGGATGATCCCCTGGAATGACGGACAGCCTGCATGAGTGACAACAGCCCCTTTATGAACAAGGCAGTACGGGACTTTCTGGCCGAAGCCGAAGAGATTGTGGAGCACCTCGGTTCCGAACTGGCGGACCTCGCCGATGTGGCCGACAAGGGGGATGCGGACCCGGACCTGCTGAATGCCATCTTCCGGGGGGCCCACTCCCTGAAAGGGCTGGCCGGTATGTTCGGCTTTGCGGGGATCGCCGAACTGTCCCACAACATGGAGAACCTGCTGGACTGGCTTCGGCTCGGCAAGCTCAGGCTCGATGCGGGGGTGATCGGGGTATTGCTCGAATCCCACGATGTCTTGCTCTCCCTGGTGCGGGGCCTGTCCGAGGGGGAAGGGAGCGTCCCTGACGAGAAAATCTCGGCATGCACGGCCAGGATCAATGCCTGCCTGGAAGAGCCGCCCCGCAATGCGGCCCAGGCTTCGCCACTGGCGGTCCTGGGCCTTTCCGAACAGGTTGTGAAATCCCTCACTGAATACGAAGAGCATCGCCTGCTGGAAAATCTTTCCAAGGGCAGGAACATCTACCGTGTTCATGCTTCCTTCGATCTGGCGACCTTTGACCAGGACCTGGCGATAGTTTCCGACGCAATCAAGACCTGCGGCGAGGTCATTAGCACCCTGCCCAGCATGAGCAGCAACATGGAAACCAATATCGATTTCGATATTCTGGCCGGTTCCGCCCATGCATACGACGAATTTGCGCTGGCGGTCAGGCACGACAGGGTGGCTGTGGCGCTTTTGAACGGCGTGCCGGAACCGCCGGTTGCCGCCGATACGGGAAATACTGCGGTCTCCGCCGCCCGGCAGCCCGGAAACGATGAAGCGGCGGATCTTGCCGCCCCCCGGCCGCGGTGTCGGCCCCTGCCGCCGGCACGCCGCCCCTGTCCGCCAAGAGCATCAGCCGCACGGTCCGCGTCGATATCGGCAAGCTCGACGAACTGATGAACATCGTCGGAGAGCTTGTCCTGGCCCACTCCTCCATCGCCGCCCTGGCGGAGCGGTTGCGGAGCGAGCGGTTCTCCCAGGGGGCCGTCGAGCTGGGCAAGTCCGCCAAGGTGCTGGAACGCAAACTGACCGATCTGCAGAAGGGGGTCATGGATATCCGCATGATCCCGGTCGGGCAGCTCTATGAGAAGATGTCCCGCATTGTCCGCACCATCTCCCGGGAACAGGGCAAGAAGGTGGAACTCCTCTTCCACGGAGCGGATACGGAGCTGGACAAGCTGATCGTGGAGGATATCTCCGACCCGATGATGCACATCATCAGAAACGCCATCGACCACGGCATCGAGAGCCCGGAGCAGCGGCTGGCGGCAGGCAAGCCGGAAAAGGGCGTCATCAGGATTTCCTCCTTCCAGAAGGGGAACCATGTCGTCATCGAGGTGGAGGACGACGGCGGGGGGATCGACATTGAAAAGGTCAAGGCCCGGGCGCTCCAGAAAGGCTTCGTGCATGACCTGAGCACGGTTTCCGACAAGGAGGTGCTCGATTTCATCTTCCTCCCCGGCTTCTCCACCACCGACCAGGTGAGCGAGGTCTCCGGGCGCGGCGTCGGCATGGACGTGGTCAGGAACAATATCGCCGCCATTTCGGGCCTGGTGGATATCGAGACCACCAGGGGCCAGGGCACCCGTTTCATTATCACCCTGCCCATCACCCTGGCCATCATCAAGTCCCTGATCATCTCCTGTGCCGGGCGGACCTACGCGCTCCCGGTGACCTCGGTGCTGGAGTCGCTGCTTTTGACCGGCCACGACATCAAGACCGTGGAGCGCCGTGAAGTCACACAACTACGCGATACGACCCTGCCGCTTCTCCGGCTGGAGGAGTTTCTCTGCCTGAACCGCCGGTCGGACCGTCCCGGGGAGTTCTATGTCGTGGTGGTCGGTGCCGCCGAAAAACGGCTGGGTGTCGTGGTCGACGAACTGCTCGGCCAGCAGGACATCGTGATCAAGTCCCTCGGGGAGGGCTTCCGGCGCTTCCCCGGCATCGCCGGGGCAGCCGATCTGGGGGACCAGCGCACGATCCTGGTGCTGGATGTGGGCGGCATGATCAACGATACCATGAGATCCGGGAGCTGAGGTCATGTACAAAGCCTTTTTCGGATTCCGGGAAAAGCCGTTCGGCAAGACCCCCGACCCCCGTTTTCTCTTTCTCAGCGCGGGGCACGAAGAGGCCTTGGCGCGCCTCGAATTTGTGCTGGAGGAGCGGGAGATGGCCGTCCTCACCGGCGAGATCGGCTGCGGCAAGACGACGCTCTCCCGGGCGCTGATGGACCGGCTGGGTGATGGCTACCGTTTCTGCTATATCGTCAATCCCCGCCTGACAGGGCTGGAATTCCTGCGGACCACGGCGCGCCTGCTCGACGTCGAGGCGCCGTCGGCGCTCAAGGACGAAGTGCTGGAACAGATCAATACGGTGGTCTACGACAGCTACCAGAAGGGGATCTGCCCGGTCATCGTGGTGGATGAGGCCCAGATGATCTCCGATGCGGAGGTCTTCGACGAGATCCGCCTGCTGACCAATTTCCAGTTGGACGACCGCAATCTGCTGGCGGTGATCGTCATGGGCCAGCCGGAGTTGCGTCCCATGCTGGCTTCGCCCCGTTTCGAACCCCTGCGGCAGCGGATCGCCCTCAATTACCACCTTGAGCCGCTGACGCTGGAAGAGACCATGGAATACCTGGATTTCAGGCTGGAAAAGGCCGGCGGCATGCCCGGTTTATTCACCCCCGATGCGGTTCAGAAGATCTTCGAGATTACCGGCGGCGTTCCGCGCAGGATCAACTCCCTGGCAACCAACGCCCTGCTGGTCGCTTACGGCAACGACGCCGCCCTGATCGATTCTGCGGTCATCGATGAGATTAAAGACGAACTGATGATGTAGAAGGATTCCGACCGAATGAACCTGGCAAAGATACGGCAGAAAGTCCACAACAGAGAGGCCGCCGAGCGGGCCGCCGAAGAGGAACGCCCCCGGCGGGACGTGGCGCCATCCCCGCCGGCCGGGGCACCCGCCTCTCCCGCTGTCGTTGCCGCCGACCATCCGCCCCTGACCGATACGGCAGCCGCCGCGCTTCCCGAGGAGCGGCTGAGCCCGGCGCCGCGGCGTGGCCGGCATATGGACCCGCTCGATATCATTCTGGCGGGGCGGGCAGCGGCGGGCTGCGACGACGACCTGCCGCTGGCATCCGAGGGCCAGGTGGCCGCGGAGGCGGAGGACTACGAGGAAATCCTCTGTTTCCGCATCTCCGACGAGATTTATGGCATCAATATCATGGAACTCAAGGAGATCATCAAACCCCGCGAGACGACCGAGGTCCCGCGCGCCCCGGCGTTCATCATGGGGGTGATCTCCCTGCGCGGCGTCATCATTCCCGTCTTTAACATGCGTGAGCGCCTCGGCCTCCCCCAGGGAGACCGAAACGGCCGGGAACGCATCGTGATCGCCAAGCGCGGCGAGGGCTTCACCGGCCTGCTGGTGGATGAGGTCATCCAGGTCGTGCGCATCGGAAAAGATGGGCGCGAAGCGGCTCCGGCGGTTCTCGAAGGGATCGACCGCGATTTTGTCAGCGGCATCGGCCGTACCGGTGCCATGATGATCATTCTGCTCAACGTGGCAAGCATCACCGATATCAACATCTGCTGAGCAGGCCGGCCCGGCGGGGCCGGTCGCTGTTCACCACGATGGTCGTCTGAACGGAGCCTCGCGAATAGCTTATGAAAAAGGAACTGCAGAACATCGAGCTGGCATGTTTCAGCCTGGGGGACAGGCTCTTTGCGGTGGACATCATGCGCATCAAGGAGATCATCCTGCCCCAGAAACTTGCCGGCCTGCCCCGGGAGTCGGACCTGCTGGAGGGGGTCATCAACCTGCGCGGCGAATTGATTCCGGTCATGGACATGCGACATCGCTTCGGCATGCCGAAAGCCGGCGAACACGTTCCGGGCCGGCTTCTGATCGTCTCCCTTCAGGGACAGATGCTGGCGTTGGCGGTGGATGACGTGCAGGAGGTCATCACCGTTTTGGCCGGCGAGATCAAGCCCGCTCCCGATATAGCGGAAGGGATCGGCATGGAGTACGTCCTGGGGATGTGTCTTTCACGCGACCAGATGTTCATGATCCTCGACATCGATTCCCTGCTCGCCCCATCCGATGTTCGCCTGGAGTCGTTACGTGGATAGCCGGGAAGAGATACGCAACGCCCTTAAATCCGCCGACGAAGAGTTGCGCCGTGCGGCCGTCGCTTCCCTGCGCGGCAGGGATGCGGCGGAGGTGTGCGAGTTTGTTTTCACCGCCATGGGCGACGACAGTTGGCGGGTGCGCAAGGAAGCGGTCAACGTCTTTGTGGCGGCGCACCCCTCCGGCGATCTGATCGCCGGACTGCTGGAACTGCTGCGCGACGAGGACAATGCCGGACTGAGAAATTCCGCCGCCGAGGCGCTCGTCATGCTCGGAGCGCGGGCGGCCCGCCAGTTGAAAGCGCTTGCCGGCGATCCCGATGCCGGCGTGCGGAAGTTTGTGGTCGATGTCATGGGGGGAATAGGCAGCGCAGTGTTCGTCCCGGACCTCCTTGCCGCCCTCCATGACCCGGATATGAACGTTTCCGCCGCTGCCGCCGAACATCTGGGCACCATCGGCGACCCCGGAGCGGTGCCGGAACTGCTCGCGGCGATCGCCGCCCATGAAAGCCCCTTCTTCCGCTTCAGCGCCCTGTCGGCCCTGGGAAAGCTGGGAACCCCCGGACCGGTGCCGGAGGAGGTCAAGGGCCTTGTCGGGCAGGAGATTTTCGGCAAGGTGCTCTACGATTGCCTCGGGAGCATCGGCGACCATACGGCCGCGCCCATCCTCCTGGAGGGGCTCCTTTCCGGCCAGAAAAGCGCCCGCTGCGCTGCCGTCAAGGCCTTCAACCGCATCCTGCTGCGTTCCGGCGCTACTGAGCGCCACCACCTTCACGGGGTGGTGCGCCGCTTGTCGGGCAGCGCTGCCGTGCCGGCCTTCATGGAACTGCTGGATGTGGAAGGGCAGGATACCGCCCTGGCGGAGGCGGTGACGAACCTTTTGGGGATCATGGGCGACGTGCGGGCCGCTGCGCCGCTTTTGGCCGCCTATCTCTCCGAGCGGCTTTCGAGCCCGGCGCTCACAGCCCTTTCCGCCCTCGGCCCCGCCGGTATGGATGCCCTGCGGCAAATCTATCCCGCCGCCGAAGAAAAGGCGTGCGCGGCCATCTGCACACTGTTCGGGGAGCTGGGCTACCACGGGGGAGACGACCTGATCCGCGCGGCGCTGCAGGACCCTTCGCCGGCGGTGCGCAGGGCTGCCGTACGGGCCGCCGGTCAGCGGGGGCTGTCGGACTGCATCCCGGAGATCATCGGCTTGCTCCATGAGGCGGACGATGATTTCAGCGGCGCGATCATCTCCTCGCTTCAGGTTCTTGCCCGGAAGGACAACCATCCCGTCCGGGCGGTTGCGCGTCAACTGGCCGATTCCGAACAGCCGCAACGCCGTCGCGATGCCGCCCTGCTCTTTGCCGCCCTCCGTGACGGCGACTGCCTGTCGCGGCTTGCCAAGGACGAGGACCCTTCCGTTCGGCAAGCCTCGGTGGCCGCCATTGGGAAACTGCACCTCCCCTCCTTGCACGGGGTGCTGCAGATCGCCCTGGTGGACGAAACCCCGGAAGTGCGTATGGTCGCTGCCGATGCCTTGGGAGAATCGGGGAGCGCCGATGCCCTCGAACCCTTGCGCCTGGCCCTGCGCGATGACGACTCCCGGGTGCAGTGCGCGGCCCTGAAGAGTATGGCCCGCCTGGAACCGGGGACCATTCTCGACGTGATCGGCTCCCTGCTCCCCACTGCCGGCGGGCTGCTCATGATCACCTGCCTCGAGGTGCTCGAATCGTCGGGCAGCGGCGCCGCCCTGGACCTGGTGGAGACGGTGCTCGACAACGAGGATGAAGAATTGGTCAAATTGGCGCTCGCCATCCTCTCCCGCCACGACCGGGAGCGCATCCTGCGGAATGCCGAACGGCTTTTCGCCCATCACCATGCCGGCATCAGGTATGACACGGCGGCGGCCCTGGCGGGGCTTCCCGGCCAGCAGCAGCGGACTGTTCTGAAGGCGGCCCTTGAAAGGGAAGGGAACAACCTGGTCAGGGACCTGATGAAACGCCTGTTGAAGGGGGTCGCATGACCTTGTCCCTGGACACAGGACAGACCATGTCCGATGACGAGTTCCGGATCATACGGGACAGCATCTACAGTCATTGCGGCATTTTTTTCGACGACGACTCGAAATACCTGCTGGAGAAGCGCCTTGCCCGCCGCCTGCCCGCCCTGAGCCTGAACAATTTCCGCGAGTATTATCATTTTTTGAAATACGACCGGAACAAGGACCAGGAGATGATGGACATCATGGATGTCCTCACGACCAACGAGACCTATTTTTTCCGGGAATCGTTCCAGCTTTCCGCTTTTACGGACGAAGTCATCCCGGAACTCATCAGCGTCAAGTCGGCCCGGGGGGATCGCACGCTGCGCATCTGGAGCGCCGGCTGTTCCACGGGTGAAGAACCCTATACCATCGCCATGCTGCTGCGGGACATGCCCGGCCTGCGGGGGTGGAAGGTGGAGATCATCGGCACCGACATCAGCCAGCGGGTTCTGCAACACGCCCGGCGGGGGGTCTACACGAAATCGTCGTTTCGGGCGACCGAAGAGCGCTACATCAAACGGTTTTTCTACGAATACGACGGCGGGCTCAAGGTGACGGACGATATCCGCGAAATGGTCACCATCAGCCACCTCAACCTCTTCGACAAGATCCGCATGATGATGCTCGGCAAGATGGACCTCATTTTCTGCCGCAACGTGATCATCTATTTCGACCTGGCCGCCAAGAAGAGGGTCGTCGAAGAGTTTCATCGTTCCCTCAACGATGGCGGTTTCCTGCTGCTGGGGCATTCCGAGTCGCTCATGAACGTCACCACGCTTTTTACGCTCCGCCACTTCAAAAATGATATGATCTATCAGAGGCCGGAGCGTTCTGCATTGGGAGGCGGGTCATGAGGCGGCTCAAGGTGCTGGTGGTGGACGATTCCGCTTTCAGCAGGCGCACCATCACCAGGATGCTCGAAGGGCTCGAGTGCGTCGAGGTGGTCGGTTATGCGACCAACGGCGAGGAAGGGGTCCACAAGGTGGCGACCCTGAAGCCGGACCTGGTCACCCTGGACCTTGAAATGCCGAAGATGGACGGCTTTACGCTGCTGCGCATCCTGACGGTCCGGTACTCGACCCCGGTAATTGTCGTGAGCGCCCTGAGCAGCGCCGACAAGGTGTTCAAGGCCCTGGAACTGGGCGCCCTGGATTTCGTGGCCAAGCCTTCCAGCGGGGCCTCCAACGACCTCTTGCTCATCAGGGAGGACCTGCAGCAGAAGGTGCTCCAGTTCGTCAGCCTGGGAGTGCCCCGGCTGAAGCAGCCGCACCTGCCGTCCCACGAAAGAGCGCGGGAAGGCGCGGGAGCGGCGGTGCCCGGCGTTGCGGGCCAATCCCCCTTCGATCTCGTCGCCATCGGCGCCTCGACCGGAGGGCCGCCGGCACTGCAATTTCTCTTCTCCGCATTCGAGCGGGCGTACCCCTTTGCCGTGGTGGTTGCCCAGCACATGCCGTCCGGTTTTACCCACGCCTTTGCCGAGCGCCTGAACCGCGCCTCCCTGTTCGAAGTGAAGGAGGCGGCGGATGGCGACCTGGTCATCCCGGGCCGGGCGCTGATAGCGCCCGGAGGTTCGAACCTTGTGCTGGAGGTGCGGGACGGCCGGACGGTGGCGCGGGTCGTTCCCCCCACGGACGCCGACCGGTATGTGCCGTCGGTGGACGTCATGCTGGAGTCCTGCGCCGCTATCTACAAAAAGCGCATGATAGCCGTTATCCTGACCGGCATGGGGAACGACGGCACCAGGGGCGTCCGCAAGGTCAAGGAGCAGGGGGGCTTCGTGATCGCCGAATCCGATGAAACGGCCGTCGTCTACGGCATGCCGCGCGAAGCGGCCGCGACCGGCCTGGTGGACAGGATCGTTCCCATGCAGTGCGTCCACCGGGAAATCCTGGCCAAAGGCTCGTTTTCCTGATTTCATTCCTGCCGCCCGTGCGGCTATGCTCATTGAACGCAATCCAATTTTTGTCCAGAAAGGAAGAACATTGTGGAACTGAAGTACATCCCCAGGGATATAGAGCAAAAATGGCAGCGCTGTTGGGAGGAGGGGGCATCCTTCGCCGTCACCGAAGACCAGGACAGGAAGAAGTACTATCTGCTGGAGATGTTTCCCTATCCTTCCGGCAGGATTCATATGGGGCACGTGCGCAATTATTCCATCGGCGACGTGGTCGGCAGGTTCAAGAAGATGCGCGGTTTCAACGTGCTGCACCCCATGGGGTGGGACGCCTTCGGGATGCCGGCCGAGAATGCCGCCATCCAGAACAAGAGCCATCCGGCCAAGTGGACCTATGAAAACATCGACTATATGCGCGGCCAGCTCAAGAAGATGGGGCTTTCCTACGACTGGGGCCGCGAGCTTGCCACCTGCGATGTGGCCTATTACCGCTGGGAGCAGAAGATCTTCCTGGAGATGCTCGCCCGGGGGCTGGCGTACAAGAAGACCTCTTTCGTCAACTGGTGCCCGAAATGCGAGACCGTGCTGGCCAACGAGCAGGTGGAGGACGGCGCCTGCTGGCGCTGCGACAGCGTGGTCGAGCAGAAGGAGCTGGATCAGTGGTTCTTCCGCATCACCAACTATGCCGAGGAGTTGCTGGACTGGACCTACAAGCTCCCCGGCTGGCCGGAACGGGTGCTGGTCATGCAGCGCAACTGGATCGGCAAGAGCATCGGCTGCGAGATCGATTTTCCCCTGGAAGGGCGCAGCGAGGCCGTCAAGGTCTTTACGACCCGCCAAGACACGGTCTACGGCGCCACCTTCATGTCCCTGGCTCCCGAACACCCTCTGGCGCAGCAGGTGACCACCCCCGACCGCAAGGCCGAGGTCGATGCCTTCATCGAAAAGGTCAAAAAGACCGACCGCATCAAACGGACCGCCGAGGATTTTGAAAAGGAAGGGGTGTTCACCGGCTCGTACTGCATCAACCCCCTCACCAAGGCCCGCATGCCGGTGTATCTGGCCAACTTTGTCCTGACCGACTATGGCACCGGCGCGGTCATGGCGGTGCCGACCCACGACCAGCGCGACTTCGAGTTTGCCCGCAAATATGCGCTGCCGCTTCAGGTCGTGATCCAGCCGGAAGGCGAAAGCCTCGATACCGCCACCATGCAGGCCGCCTTCACCGAGGTCGGGACACTGGTCAACTCGGGCCGGTTCGACGGACTCAAGAGCGATGCCGCCAAAGAAGCCATCGCCGATTACCTGGAGCAGGAAGGGATCGGGAAAAAGACGATCAACTTCCGTTTGCGCGACTGGGGCATCTCCCGGCAGCGCTACTGGGGCAACCCCATCCCGGTCATCTACTGCCCGGAGTGCGGCGTGGTGCCGGTGCCGGAACAGGATCTGCCGGTCCGGCTCCCCATGGACGTGGAGTTCAGTGGGGAAGGGGGGAGCCCGCTGGCCAAACTGGACTCCTTCGTCAACTGCACCTGCCCCAAATGCGGCACGGCGGCGCGGCGCGAAACCGACACCATGGACACCTTTGTCGAGTCGTCCTGGTATTTCCTGCGCTATTGCTGCCCCGACTTCCAGGACGGCCCCCTGGACCGCAAGCGGGTGGATTACTGGATGTCCGTTGACCAGTACATCGGCGGTATCGAGCACGCCGTCCTGCATCTCCTGTATGCCCGTTTCTTCACCAAGGTGCTGCGCGACCTTGGCTACGTCTCCTGCGACGAGCCGTTCACCAACCTGCTGACCCAGGGCATGGTCATCAAGGATGGGGCCAAGATGAGCAAATCCAAGGGCAATGTGGTCGATCCCAATGCCCTCATCGAGCGTTACGGCGCTGATACGGCCCGCCTCTTTTCCCTGTTTGCGGCGCCGCCGGAAAAGGACCTGGACTGGAGCGACCAGGGGGTGGACGGTTCGTTCCGTTTCATCAACCGCGTGTGGAAACTGGTCCATGACCGGCTCGACCTGGTGAAAAACGCCGCTGCGCCCGACCTGGCGGCGCTCACGGCAGAGGAGCGCACCCTGCGCCGCGCCGTGCACAAGACCATCAAAAAGGTGACCGAGGACATCGAAGAGCGGTTCCATTTCAATACTGCCATCGCATCGATCATGGAACTGCTCAACACGCTCCAGCCGGCCGACCTCCAGTCACCGCAGTTCGGCGCCGTCATGAAAGAGGCCCTGGCAAGCACGGTGCTGCTGCTGGCCCCCTTTGTCCCTCACGTGAGCGAAGAATTGTGGGAGCGCCTCGGCAATGCCACACCCCTTTCCCGCACCGCCTGGCCGGAGTATGACCGGGATGCGGTCGTGGACGAAGAGGTGCTGGTTGTCGTCCAGGTCAACGGGAAACTCCGCACCCGGATCACGGTGAGTGCCGAGACCAGCATGGAGGAACTCAAGAATAGCGCCCTGGCGGACGAGAAGGTGCTCCCGTTTCTTGAGGGCAAACAGTTGCGCAAGATCATCTGCGTACCGGGCAAGTTGATCAACATCGTGGTGGGGTAGGGGGAGAGGGCATGTCTTTCGGAGGATTCCTGCGCCTTGTTCCGCTCCTGGCGCTCTCTTGCGCGCTGTTGTTTGCGGGGTGCGGTTATCGTTTTGCCGGAACAGCCGGTAACCGGCTGACAACGGGTCAGTCGATCTGGGTGGCGTTCATCGCCAACGAGACGATCAGCCCAACGGCGCAAACCGTGATCCGGCGGGCGCTGTACGAGGAATGCCACGCCATGCGGGGGCTGGCCCCGGCGGACAGGGAGACGGCGGCCGACCTCAGGGTGCGGGGCAATCTGGTCTCCTATACCCTCAAGGCGGTTTCCTATTCCGCAGCCGACCAGGTGAAGGAATACCGCCTGACGATCTCCGTTGACCTGGAATTGCATCAAAAGGGTGGGGCAGTCCCTCTTTGGAAGGGGACCGTCCAGGCGTCCCAGGACTTTCCCGCATCCACCGACCTGGCCCTGCAGCACAATGCCGAGGAGGCTGCCCTGAAGGCGGCCTCCCGGACCCTGGCCGACCGGTTTCTCGTGACGGTGGAACAGGCCTACTGACATGACCGCACAGGAGTTTGAAACCGCCATCAACAAGGGGACCATCCCGGCGCTCAGCTATTTGTACGGCGAGGAGACGTTCCTGATTGACCGGGCGGTCCGCCAATTGCTGGAACGGGCCATCGACCCGTCACTCAAGGATTTCAACTTCAACGTCTTCTACGGCAACGAAACCAAGGGGGTTGAAATCCTCGATGCCGCCCAGACCCTGCCCATGTTCGCTGAACGGCGGGCCGTGCTGGTGAAACGCGCGGATGGGCTCAAGGCGGATATTCTTGAGAGCCTGCTGCCTTATGTCCGCAACCCGGCGGCAACCACGTGCCTAGTGTTCACCGGCGCCAAGGTCGATCAGCGCAAGAAATTCTTTCAGGAACTCAAGAAGCAGGGGTGCCTGGTGGAATTCAAACGACTCTACGACAACAAGCTGGGCGGCTTTATCCAGAGCGAAGCGGCGGCCCAGGGAAAGTCGATCGATCCGGCCGCCACCGGGCTGC
Organism: Geobacter sp. FeAm09; assembly: GCF_008330225.1. Taxonomy (NCBI): domain Bacteria; kingdom Pseudomonadati; phylum Thermodesulfobacteriota; class Desulfuromonadia; order Geobacterales; family Geobacteraceae; genus Geobacter; species Geobacter sp. FeAm09. The sequence goes on from NZ_CP042466.1 coordinate 1,820,919, forward strand.
TCTCGCTATTGATCGGCAACAATCTCCAGGAGTTGTCGTCCCAGATTGAAAAGCTGGCCGTGTATTGCGGCACGCGGCCGCGGATAACCGTGGAGGATGTGCGCATCATCGCCAGCAGCAGCAAGGCGTTTACCGCTTTCGAGCTTGCCCGTTTCCTCGGGATGCGCGATCTGCAGAACGCCCTCAAGAGTCTGGCGGCTCTCTTCCGCAACGGCGAAGACGCCCCCATGATGATCGGCGCCCTGACCCGGCATTTCCGGCAACTGTGGCGCATCAGGGAACTCTTGGACCGCAGGGTTGCCCAGGCCGACATCGGCCGGGAGCTCAATATCCATACCTTTTTTCTGGGGGAAGTGGTCCAGCAGGCGAAAAACTTCTCGCGGGGTGAATTGGGAAAGCTGTTTGAAGAACTCTACCGCTGCGACGTCGCCTCCAAGACCGGGGGAGGGCAGCCCGCAACCCTTATGCATGGCCTTGTGGTCGGGATCTGCACGTCGTCGCTGGCGCAGTAACCCCGTCAAGCTTCGGGTGCGATCCCAACGCGTGGACCTCATCCACACACGTGATTCAGGTCCTCATCTCGGCACGCTTTTGTATCTGAGCTAACGACCAGGCAGTGACGCACGGAGCATTTCCGCCAGTTCATCGATCCGATATGGTTTTGCGATAGCGCCGGTGAAACCATAGGTACGATAGTCGGACATGATCGGATCGTTTGAATAACCACTGGAAACTATCAGGCATGCAGCCGGATCGAGAGCAAGGATCTCTTCAGCCGCTTCCTTGCCGCCCATGCCACCGGGAATGGTCAGATCCATGATTACCACCGAGAACGGCGTTCCCGATTCCTGTGCAGCTTTATAGCTCCGCAGGGCCTCTGACCCTTCGTTGCAGGTCGTAACCCGATACCCGATTTCTTCAAGCATTCCAACGGCAAGTTCCCGGATCATCTCCTCGTCGTCCATGACAAGAATCGAACCGCCACCATGACCTTTGGAGGTTTGTGTGACAGGTTCGGTTTGACATTCTGAAACAGCTTCTCCGATTGACGGCAAATGGATTGTGAAGGTGGTCCCCTTATCCACGAGAGAGCTAACGCCGATATGTCCGCCATGCCTGGTGATTATTGAATGGGTTGAGGCAAGTCCCAACCCATTCCCGCTTACTTTTGTCGTGAAGTAGGGGTCAAAGACCTTTTTCAGATCAGCCTCTGATATTCCGCAGCCTTCATCGGTAAAGGTAAGGCAGATATAGGCGCCGGGAGGCAGTGCTACGGTATTCCTGCCGGCAAGCGTCTCGTTTCGCGCAGATACGGTTATTACCCCTCCACCGGGCATCGCTTGCGTAGCGTTGATAATAATGTTGTGGAATGCCTGGCAGATCTGCCCCTCATCCGCTTCTATAGCGTGAATTGAAGCAGGGATGTCGACGATACCCCTGACATTGGAACCGTGAAGAACCAGCGACACTGATTCATTGACGAGGTGTCGGAGTGAAACTACTTTCTTGACCGGTTCGCCACCGCGGGCAAAGATCAGGAGTTGACGAGCCAGTTCGGTGGCCCGCACCGATGCTTTTTCAGCCCCAACCAGGGCTTTGTGTGACCTGTGCGTCTCATCAATGAACATCTTTGCAAGGGATATGTTCCCCATGATCCCGGTCAGAATATTGTTGAAATCGTGCGCAATGCCACCGGCGAGTACCCCCAGCGATTCCAGTTTCTGCACTTTCAGCTCTTCTTTTTCGTGCTCTTTGAGATCGGAGATGTCCAGGGCGATTCCCGTTATACCAGCTATCCTGCCCAATTCATCAAAGAGTGGCGTCTTATACGTAAGGTGCCACTTTGGTCCATCCGGTGTTACAATCTGCTTTTCCTGCTGCCTTTTCTGACCGGTGGTACACACCTCGTGGTCGTCGGCGATATAGCTTCTAGCTGTTTCCTGGGGGAACAACTCAAGGTCAGTCTTGCCGATGCACTCATCTACCGTATGACCACAGGCTTTGGCATACGGCTCGTTAACCATTTCCAGGCGGCCTTCCGAGTCCTTGAGCCATGCCATCATGGGCAGGTTGTCCAGTATGGCGCGCTGCTCCAGCAATAGTCTTGCGTTGGCTGATTCCGTCTGCTTGTGCTCTTCGATCTCTCTTGCCAACTTTTCATTTGTCTGCCGAAGTTTGTCATTTGTCTCGGAAAGTTGCATGGTCCGCTCGGCAATCTGCTCTTCCAGAAGCTGATTGCGTTCCACCAACCCCTTCAGAGGATAGACTTCGCCCTCACGGACCAGGTAGTAAGGGATGGAGATGCTGCTGTGCGAGATTTTCCACTCTGCGGACTCCTTGCGGAATATGAGCACAAGGCGAGCGGTCTCGCGTGACAGGATGTTGTCTGCGAATGGCAGGTGAATGATGAAGAAGCCGGTGGTTACAGCAATCGTATCAGACAGGGATTGGATTGCCAGATCCTTGAGCTCGATACGGAGCGGATCCTTGACCTGGGCGAAGTCCTGGCGGGTAATCGCCACCCATTCTTCCCGGTCTTTGACGAGAAAATCCCCGCCACCCGTAAAACCGGAAAAATCATCACTGAAACATGTGGTGAGGCGGTCATCGCGGGACGCATACATCCGAAGGTATTCGTCAAACAGTTGCCGGATTTCCTGGTAGTCGCTTGCATTCATTGAATGTGCCCTCATTATCAGGTCGACTGGCTGTTTCTTGTTGTTCCCCGATGGCTTCCAAATAGTGGAGCGTGGCAGCTACGCGATATGTTAGACCGCGTAACGTTGGCCCACTGGGAACCCCGACCGGGATGCGCGCCGTATCCCTTTTAAAATAATTGCCCCTGGATGCCAACAAAAAAAGGCGATACTCTTCGTTGGTACAAAGATACATCGCCTGAAAATTTCTTGGATAAACGTTATTGCTTTTTGTAAAAAAAGGGGGCCCCCATTGCATGGGAGTCCCCTTTGTGATCGTATGAAGCCTGCGGTGCGGCTAGCCCAGGGTGTTGACGAGCTTGGTCAGACGCGACACGTTCCTGGATGCGTTGGAAGTGTGGATCACGCCCTTCGAGGCAGAGGCGTCGATGACCGGAATGGCGGCCTTCAGGGCTGCGGTTGCGGCTTCCTTGTCCTTGGCCTCGACGGCCTCGCGCACCCGTTTGATATATGTTTTCAGCGTAGAGGTAACGTGCCGGTTGCGGGCATTCCTCTTGGCGTTCTGCTTAATCCTTTTTATTGCCGACTTGTGATGTGCCAAGCTGCACCTCCGTATGATTCTTTCCGCGTGTAATATCTAAATTGAAGCTAGTTTACTAACACTACTGCGATTGTGTTGTCAAGAAAAATTATGGCGATAGCCGTACCCGCCTGCCGTCCACGCAGATCTTTCCCGCGCAGAAAAGGCGCACGGCCTCGGGGTAGATGCGATGCTCCTCGTGCTGGATGCGGGCCGAGAGGCTCTCTTCGGTGTCGTCCTCCCGGACCGGAACGACCGCCTGGAGGATGATCGGGCCGGTGTCGGTTCCGCAGTCCACGAAATGAACCGTGCACCCGGCGAAGCGGACGCCGTGGTCAAGGGCCTGCTTCTGGGCGTGGAGCCCCGGGAATGCCGGCAGCAGGGCCGGGTGGATGTTCATGATGGCATGGGGATACGCCGTGACCATCACGTCGGTCAGGATGCGCATGAAACCGGCCAGGACCACCAGTTGGGCGCCATGGTTCCGCAGGATTTCGACCAGGGCCGCGTCGTACTCCCGGCGGTTGGCGTAAGCGCCGCTCTCAAGGGCGATTGCCGGAATGCCGTGCTTTTCGGCGCGTTCCAGGGCAAAAGCGTCCTGCCTGTTGCTGACCACGCATACTATGGTGGCGTTGATCTCGCCCGACGCGATATGGTCCATAATGGCCTGGAGGTTGGTGCCGTTTCCCGAAACCAGAACCGCCAGCCTGACCGGACCCCTTTCAGCCACTACCCCTCCACCAGTTCGACGCATTCGCCGCCGTCCGCACAGGTGGCGATGTCGCCGATAATCCAGGCCTGTTCGCCCAGCCCTTTCAGGCGATAGACGATATCCTCCGCTTCCTGCTCCGCGACAGCCACCACCATGCCGATCCCCATGTTGAAGGTGCGGTACATCTCGTCGCGTTCAACGTTGCCCGCATCCTGCATGATATGGAAAAGGGGCTGCCGCTCCCAGCGGTTCAGGTGGATGGTGGCCTTGCACCCCCGGGGCAGGATGCGGGGAATGTTTTCCAGCAGGCCGCCTCCGGTGATATGGGCGATGCCGTTGATCCTGAAGTCCTTGAGCAGGTTCATGATGGAACGGATATAGATGCGCGTCGGCGTCAGCAGCTCTTCGCAGACGCTCCGGCCGGTGCCGGCCAGGTCGGAGTCGAGGGAGAGCCCCATGCGTTCGAAGATGAGTTTGCGCGCCAGGGAGTAGCCGTTGCTGTGGAGGCCGCTGGAGGCAATGCCGATCAGGCGGTTGCCCACGGAGATGCCCGAACCGTCGATGATGTTGTCCCGTTCCACCACCCCTACGGCAAAGCCGGCGATATCGTATTCACCGTCGGCATAGAAGCCGGGCATCTCGGCCGTTTCGCCGCCGATCAGGGCGCAGCCGGCCTGTTTGCATCCTTCGGCGATCCCCTTGACCACGTCCGCCGCTTTTTCGGGCAATAGCCTGCCGGTTGCCAGGTAGTCGAGGAAAAAGAGCGGCTCCGCCCCCTGGACGACGATGTCGTTGACGCACATGGCCACCAGGTCGATGCCGACGGTATCGTGGCGGTCGGCCATAAAGGCGATCCTGAGCTTGGTGCCGACGCCGTCGGTGCCGGAAACCAGCACCGGATTCTTGTATTTTGCCGTGTTCAACGAAAACAAGCCGCCGAAACCGCCGATATCCGCCATGACCTCCGGACGGGACGTGGCCTTGACCAGCGGCTTGATCATGCTGACAAAACTGTTGCCGGCCGCTATGTCAACCCCGGCATCCTTGTATGTTATCCTTCGTTCGCTCAAGCTCTCCACCTCCTTGGTTAAGAAACTTTTGTAAAACACGGGCCGTAAAATGTCAATTTCAAACTGCTGAAACCGCCCCGTTACGCCCGGGAACCGCACCATCCGGCCCGCAACAACAGCTTGACAAGAGGGGGGAGTCCGCATACTATCTGAAAACGCTAACACTGGCGGGGGGGATATGCAGTCGAGCCGGCTGGGAGAGATCCTGGTAAAAAACAATCTGATCACCAAGGAGCAGCTTGCCAAGGCCCTTGAGGAACAGAAGCTCTCCGGGGGGCAGATGCGCCTCGGCACGGTCCTGATCAAGCAAAATGCCATCAGCGACCAGAATCTCACCTCGTTCCTCTCCAAGCAATACGGCGTTCCCGCCGTCAATCTCTCCGATTACGACATAGATCCGGCAGTCATCAAGGTCATTCCCCAGGAAGTCGTCCAGAAATACCAGCTCATCCCGGTCAACCGCGCCGGCGCAACGCTGATCGTCGCGGTCAGCGACCCGTCCAACCTGTTCGCCATCGAAGACATCAAGTTCATGACCGGCTACAATGTTGAGATGGTGGTCGCGTCCGAGGCGGACATCAAGGTCGCCATCGACAAGAATTACGACCAGTCCGCATCCCTGGCCGACGTCATGGGCGACATGGATTTTGAGGATGTGGAGGTCGTCGGCGACGTCGACGAGGTGGATGTCAACTCCCTGGAGCGGGCCACCGAGGATGCGCCGGTGGTCAAGATGGTCAACGCCATCCTCCAGGACGCCATCAGGAAAAAAGCCAGCGATATCCATATCGAGCCCTACGAAAAGATATTCCGCGTGCGCTATCGCATCGATGGAGTGCTCTACGAGGTGATGAAGCCGCCTCTCAAGCTGAAAAACGCCATCACCTCGCGCATCAAGATCATGTCGGAACTGGATATCGCCGAACGGCGACTGCCCCAGGACGGCCGCATCAAGATCAAACTGGGCGGCGGGAAGGACATGGACTTCCGCGTCTCGGTGCTGCCGACGCTGTTCGGCGAAAAGATCTGCATGCGGCTTTTGGACAAGAGCAACCTGCAAACGGACCTGACCAAGCTGGGCTACGAACCGGAGGCCCTGTCGCATTTTCTGCGCGAGATCCACAAGCCGTTCGGCATGGTGCTGGTCACCGGCCCCACCGGGAGCGGCAAGACGGTTTCCCTCTATTCGGCCCTGGCCGAGCTCAACAAGGTCTCCGAGAACATCTCCACCGCGGAGGACCCGGTCGAATTCAACTTTGCCGGGATCAACCAGGTGCAGATGCACGAGGATATCGGCCTCAATTTCGCCGCGGCGCTGCGCTCCTTCCTGCGGCAGGACCCGGACATCATCATGATCGGCGAGATCCGTGATTTCGAGACCGCTGAAATAGCCACCAAAGCGGCGTTGACCGGGCATCTCGTCCTTTCCACCCTGCATACCAACGATGCCCCGGCCACCATCAACCGCCTGCTCAACATGGGGATCGAGCCGTTCCTGGTGGCGTCGGCCGTCAACCTGATCACGGCCCAGCGTCTTGCCCGCCGGGTCTGCGGCGAATGCAAGGAGCCGGAAGACATCCCGGTCCAGGCCCTGATCGATGCCGGCGTCTCCCCCGACGAGGCCCCTTCCTTTGTCTGCATGCGCGGCAAGGGGTGCTCCGTCTGCAACAACACCGGCTATAAGGGGCGGGTCGGTTTTTATCAGGTCATGCCCATGCTGGACGAAATCCGCGAACTGATCCTCAACGGGGCCAACACCGCCGAGATCAAGCGGGAATCCATGCGTCTGGGCATCAAGACCATGCGTCAGTCAGGGCTTACCAAGCTCAAGGAAGGGGTCACTTCCTTTGAGGAGGTCCTGCGGGTAACAGTTGCCGATGACTAGAAAGGACGGGCTCAATGGTTAATCTGCACCAGCTGCTGAAGGTTCTTGTCGAAAGCAACGGTTCCGACCTGCACATCACCACCAATACCTCGCCCCAGATCAGGGTTGACGGCAAGCTGACGCCCCTGGATTTTCCTCCGCTGAACCAGATCGAGACCAAGCAGCTCTGTTACAGCGTCCTGACCGATGCCCAGAAACACAAGTTCGAAGAAGAGAACGAATTGGACCTTTCGTTCGGGGTCAAGGGGCTCTCCCGTTTCAGGGGCAATATATTCGTCCAGCGCGGGGCCGTGGCCGGGGTGTTCCGGGTGATCCCCTACCGCGTCCTGACGTTCGAGGAGCTTGGGCTGCCCCCCATCGTTTCCGAACTGGCCGCCAAGGCCCGCGGCCTGATCCTCGTGACCGGCCCGACCGGCAGCGGCAAATCCACGACCCTGGCCTCCATCATCGATTACATCAACATCAACCGCCGCGAGCACATCGTCACCATCGAGGATCCGATAGAGTACCTGCACCCCCACAAGGGGTGCCTCGTCAACCAACGGGAGGTGGGGGCCGACACCAAGGGATTCAAGAATGCCCTCAAATACGTGCTGCGCCAGGACCCGGACGTGGTCCTGGTCGGGGAAATGCGCGATCTCGAAACCATCGAGGCGGCGCTGACCCTCTCGGAAACCGGCCACCTCTGCCTGGCCACCCTGCATACCAATTCCTGCGTCCAGACCATCAACCGTATCGTCGATGTGTTCCCCCCGTATCAGCAGACCCAGATCCGGGCGCAGCTCTCCTTTGTGCTGGAGGGGGTCATATCCCAGGCGCTTATTCCGAGGATGAACTCGCGGGGACGTGCCCTATCCCTGGAGATCATGGTCCCCAATGCCGCCATTCGCAACCTGATCCGCGAGGACAAGGTCCATCAGATCTATTCCCAGATGCAGGTCGGGCAGGAAAAGTTCGGCATGCAGACCATGAACCAGTCGCTTTTGTCCCTGTACCAGAAACGGCTGATATCCCTGGAGGAGGCCCTCGGGCGCTCCCAGGACCCGGAAGAACTCAAGCAGATGATCAACAACCCCTCTGCCTCCCTGAACATGCAGAGACGGCCGCCTGTGCACTAAAAGCGAGGAGTATCGGACAATGCCAAAATTTTCATGGGAAGCACGTACCAGAACCGGTGGAGTGCAAAAGGGCGTCATCGAAGCTGCAAGTGCCAACATCGTCGAAGCCCAGTTGAAAAAATACGGTTTCACCAATATCAGCGTCAATGAACAGGCCAAGGCGTTTTCCGTCAAACTTCCCAAATTCGGTGGCGGCGGCAAGATCGAAACCAAGGACCTGGTCGTTTTCACCCGCCAGTTCGCCACCATGATCGATTCGGGCCTGCCGTTGGTCCAGTGCCTCGAGATCCTTGCCGGCCAACAGGAGAACAAGGCCTTCAAGGAGATACTCTACAAGGTGAAGGAAAGCGTGGAAAGCGGCTCGACGTTTGCCGACGCCCTGGGCAAGCACCCCAAAGCGTTTGATCAGCTCTACGTCAACCTGGTGGCTGCCGGCGAGGTGGGCGGTATCCTCGACACCATCCTGAACCGCCTGGCGGCCTACATCGAAAAGGCCATGAAGCTGAAGAAGCAGATCAAGGGGGCCATGGTCTACCCCATCACCATCATGTCCATCGCGGTTATTGTCGTCGGGGTCATCCTGATCTTCGTCATCCCGACCTTCGCCAAGATGTTCGCCGATTTCGGGGGCGAATTGCCGGCGCCGACCAAGTTCGTCATTGCCCTGAGCAATTTCCTGCTGAAGTACATCATTGTCATCATTGCCGTCATCTTCGGCATCATTACCGCCATCAAGAAATACTACGCCACGGCCGGCGGCCGGAAGAAGATCGACCGCATGGCGCTCAAGGCGCCGATTGCCGGCCCGCTGATCAGGAAGGTCTCCGTGGCGAAGTTTACCAGGACCCTGGGAACGATGGTCAGCTCCGGCGTGCCGATCATGGACGGCCTTGACATCGTGGCCAGGACCGCCGGCAACAAGATCGTCGAAGAGGCGATCTACGGCGTGCGCCAGGCCATCTCCGAGGGCAAGACCATGGCCGAGCCGCTGGCCTCCTGCGGCGTCTTTCCCCCCATGGTCGTCCAGATGATCGCCGTGGGCGAGGCCACCGGCGCCATGGACGCCATGCTCACCAAGATCGCCGATTTCTACGACGACGAGGTGGACGACGCCGTCTCGGCCATGACCGCCATGATGGAACCGCTGCTCATGGTGTTTCTGGGGACGACCGTCGGCGGCTTGGTCGTTGCCATGTACCTGCCGATCTTCAAATTGGCGGGGGCCGTCGGCGGCTAAGACATGGGGCTTGAACGGAAACTCAGGCTTTTCATCTATGCCAGGATCGTGGTTTCCTTCCTGTTCCTGGCATCGACCATCCTGCTGAACTACCAGGACCTCTCCTCGGCCGACGAACACCTTCAGAGCGGCCTGGTCCGCTTGATGGCCTTTTCGTTTCTGTTCTCCCTTGGCTGCCTGCTCTTTCTCCGGTTCCGGAGATACCACTCCTTTATCGCCTATCTCCAGGCAATCTGGGATTTGCTCTTCGTAACGGTCCTTCTGCTGTTTACCGACGGCATACTCAGTCCCTACTCGTTTCTCTACCTCCTCTCCATCATGAGCGCCGGCCTGTTGCTGGGCGGCCGGCAGGCGTTCTACGCCGCATCCCTGTGCAGCATCCTGTACGGCTCCATCGTCGATATGCAGTACTTCGGCCTGCTGGCATCGATCGGGCTCAGCCGGTCCGATGCCCAGCAGCTCGGCGCATCGCACATTTTCTACACGATCTTTTTCAACCTCATGGGCTTTTACCTGACCGCCCTCATCACCGGTTTTCTCTCGGCCCGCGCCAGGGAGAGCGAGGAAGCCCTTCGGGAAAAAACCGTCAACTACGATGAGCTGGAACGTCTGAGCATGAGCATCGTGTCGAACCTGGAAAGCGGCCTGCTTACCATCACGCCGGCCGGCAGGATCAGGGTTTTCAACCATTACGCCGAGATGATCACCGGCTTGACGCAGGCCGCTGCCTATAATACCCGTCTTGTGGACATCTTTCCGGCGCTTGCGGATGTTGCCGGAACCATGGATGCCCGGCTGGACGGGGAGTTCGAATATGAACTGCCGAGCGGCGAAACGATGACCCTCGGCTACAACGCCGTGTCGTTCAGCGACAGCCAGGGGGGAGCGGCGGGGGCAATTGTCAACTTCAAGGACCTCACGTCGATGAAGCGGATGGAAGCGGCTCTGAAAAGGGCGGACCGGCTGGCGGCCCTTGGCGAGATATCCGCCCGCATGGCCCACGAGATCCGGAACCCCTTGGCGGCCATGAGCGGTTCGGTCCAGATGCTGGCCGAGCACGGCTCCGTAGCGGAAAACGATCAGCGTCTGCTGAAGATCGTGCTGCGGGAGGCGGGAAGGCTCAACGGCCTGATTACCGATTTCCTGGCCTATGCCCGTCCTTCCTCTCCCTGCAAGGAGAGGTTCGAGTTGCGGCCGCTGGTGGAAGATCTGATCATGCTCCTCTCTTCGGACAGCCACTTCGGCAGGGTATCCTTCCGCAATCTCGTTGCCGCGCATATCCTGATCCAGGCCGATGTCAATCAACTGCGCCAGGTGCTGCTGAACCTGTTTCGCAATTCTGCGGATGCCATGCCGGAGGGGGGCATCGTGGAGATCGAATCCCGTTTCCAACTCAGCGGTGCCGATGGATTCAATAAATCCCCGGCAGCGATCATTACGGTGACCGACAACGGTTGCGGCATCGACAGCGGCACGGCGGCCCACCTGTTCGAACCCTTCTGGACCACCAAGGCGGACGGCTCGGGCCTGGGGCTGGCGGTCACCTACCGTATCGTCGAGACGCACGGCGGGACCATCACCGTCGAGTCGCCTCCCGAAGGGGGCTGCTGCTTCACCATCATGCTCCCCGTGTAACGAAGGGGCCGATTGCGATGATCGTTCCGCTTTCCTATAGCTTTCGCAATCTTCTCACCCGCCGTCTGACCACCTTTTTGACCGCAACGGGGATGGCGCTCGTGGTGTTTGTCTTTGCCTCGATCCTGATGCTGTCGGCGGGGTTGGAGAAAACGCTGGTCGAAACCGGCTCCGACGATAACGTCATCGTCACCCGCAAGGCGGCCAATTCGGAGGTGCAGAGCGGTGTGGACCGGTCCCAGGCCGCCATCGTGGAGAGCCTGCCGGACATTGCCACCGGAAGCGACGGGAGTCTGCTGGCGGCCAAGGAACTGGTCGTGCTGATCAGCCTCTCCAAGCGGGGCAGCGACAAGCCGGCCAATGTGGTCATCAGGGGGATCGATCCGGCCTCCCTCAAGCTCAGACCCCAGGTGCGGCTGGTGGAGGGGCGCATGCCGCGTCCCGGCTCAGCGGAAATCATGGCGGGGGGCAGTATTGCCCAGCGCTTCAAAGGTGGCGGGATCGGCGAATCCCTCCGCTTTGCCATGCGCGACTGGACGGTGGTCGGCATCTTCGATGCCGGTGCGACAGGTTTCAATTCCGAGATATGGGGCGATGCCATTCAACTGATGCAGGCCTTCCGGCGGCCGGTGTACTCCTCGGTCACCTTCCGGCTGCGCGACAGCGGCGACTTCCCCGCGGTCAAGGCAAAGCTGGATGCCGACCCGCGCCTGACGCTGGATGTGCGTCGCGAAACCCGCTACTACCGCGACCAGTCCGAGGCCATGGCCAAATTTTTACGCATACTCGGCATGTCGTTGACAGTGATCTTCTCCCTGGGGGCCATCATCGGCGCCATGATCACCATGTATGCCGCCGTTGCCAACCGGGTCGGGGAGATCGGCACCCTGCGGGCACTCGGTTTCCAGCGCAGCAGCATCATGCTGGCTTTTTTGACGGAATCCCTGCTGCTCGGCCTGATCGGCGGTGCCGCGGGGCTTTTCATGGCGTCGTTCATGCAGCTTGTCACCATCTCTACCATGAACTGGCAGACTTTTTCCGAGCTTGCCTTTTCATTTACCCTCACCAGCGAAATTATGTACCAGTCGCTTTCCTTTTCCCTGTTCATGGGGTTCGTGGGAGGCGTCATCCCCGCCGTGCGGGCCAGCCGTCTGAATATCGTCGATGCCCTGCGGGAAAGTTGAAATGGAGAAATATGGATGAACGGCTTGCCCCATAAAAAACACATCGTATTGGCGGCCCTGGCCGCGGCATCGCTGGCCCTGTACCTGATCGACTATTACGTTCTCGGCAACAGCCGCGATATTGCATCGAGTTTTCTTGGAAATCTTGCTTTTTTGCCAGTTTACGTCATATTCATTACATTGATTGTCGAACAAATTGTGCGGGAGCGGGAACGCCAGGCGGTCATGCGCAAGCTCAATATGGTGATCGGTGTTTTTTTCAGCGAGGTCGGCAACCGTCTGCTCAAGGAATTATCCACCTGTGTGGAGGCCTGTGGAGAATTGAAGGGCCGTCTCATGGTCGATGGGGGCTGGAAGGATGATGAATTCGCGAAGGCGCTGGACTACCTGCGCCGGACCGATATCAAGGTCAATTGCGATGCCGAGGGGAAGGGCCGGCTGAAGGGGTTCCTGATCGAAAAGCGCGGATTTCTGGTCGGACTCCTGGAAAATCAGAACCTGCTGGAGCATGAGCAGTTTACCGACCTTCTGTGGGCCGTGTTCCATCTGGTGGAGGAGTTGGAGGCGCGGCCATCCTTCGATGCCATGTCCCCGAGCGACAGCGAGCATATCAACGTGGATATCAAGCGCGCCTTCGGGCACCTGGCCCGGGAATGGACGCTGTACATGCGGCACCTCAAGGTTGACTACCCCTACCTGTTTTCCCTGGCCGTCCGTCTCAACCCGCTGCTCGATACCCCCGATCCCCGGGTCCACTGATGGACTGGCACCTGCAGGACATAGGAGCGGTTCTGGCAGAGCAGGAAGTCGATGCCGCCTGCGGCCTCACAGCCGACGAAGCCGCCCGCCGCCTGTCCCGTTTCGGCGGCAACGAATTGCAGGAGCGGGGCGGTACGTCGCCCTGGCTCATTCTGTGGGAGCAATTCACCTCCACCATGGCGCTGATCCTGACCGGGGCAGCGCTCCTCTCCGCCTTTGTCGGCTCTTTCAAGGATAGTCTGACCATCCTGGCCATCGTCTGCCTCTTCGCCGTCCTGGGATTTGTCCAGGAATACCGCGCGGAACGGGCCATGCGGGCGCTCAAGCGGCTGGCCGTGCCGGTGGTGCGGGTGCGGCGCGACGGCGTAGCGGTCGAAATCCCGGCGGTCGATCTGGTGGCGGGTGACATCGTCCTCGTGGAGGCCGGCAATCTGGTGCCGGCCGATTGCCGGCTGGTGGAAATCCATAACCTGCGGGTGCAGGAGGCGGTCCTGACCGGGGAGGCCGAAGAGGTCGAAAAGTGTGCCGAGAGCCTGGAGACGACCGGCGACCCCCTGCCGACCGGTGAGCGCCGGAACATGATCTTCATGGGCACCACGGTCGCCTATGGCCGTGGGGTTGCCGTTGCCGTCGCCACCGGCATGCACACGGAACTGGGCCGCATCGCCGGCATGTTGCAGAATGTGGCCCAGGAGTGGACGCCGTTGCAAAGGCGTCTCGACCGTTTGGGGAAGGTCCTGGCCCTGGCCGCCGTGGCGGTTTCACTGCTGTTTCTGGCCATCGGCCTTTTGCGCGGCGAGGAACTACGCCTCATGCTGATGACCGCCGTCAGTTTGGCGGTGGCCGCCATCCCGGAGGGGCTGCCGGCGGTAGTCACCATCACCCTGGCCATCGGCTCCCAGCGCATGCTGAAACGTCAGGCCCTGATCCGCAAGCTGCCCGCCGTGGAAACCCTCGGTTCGGTGACGGTGATCTGCTCCGACAAGACCGGTACCCTGACCCAGAACCGCATGGCGGTCATGGAGGTCGTCACCGGCACCGAGATCCGGCAACAAACCTCCGGGGCGGGGCAGGGAGGGGGAACGGGGGCCGACCGCCGGGGAATCCTGGCCTGCGTAGCGCTCTGCAACGAGGCGGTGCTGACGGAAAAAGAGGGGCAGGGGGTGGGGGACCCAACCGAGACGGCGCTTCTTGCGGCCGCGGCCCAGGAGGGGCTGTTGCGCCATGAACTTGAGGCCATCCTGCCGCGCGTGGCCGAAATCCCCTTCGATTCCACGGTCAAGCGCATGGTCACCTTCCACGCCGTTGCGGATGCCGCCTTGGCCGCGTCGCTCGGCATTCCCGTCCACATTCATCCCGGCGCATGTCTCGTGATCGGCAAGGGGGCGCTGGACGCGGTGCTAGATCTGTGCGACCGGATCGGCGACCGGCAGCTTGCGGCAGCGGAGCGCCAGGCTGCCCTGGCGGCTATGGACCGCCTGGCCGGCCAGGGGAGGCGCGTCCTGGCCGTTGCCTGCGGCATGGGCGACCGCGACACGCACGCCGTGCGCACCTTTTCCCTGATCGGCCTGGTCGCCATGATGGACCCCGTGCGCCCCGAGGCGCGGGATGCGGTTGAACTCTGCCGCCAGGCCGGCATCCGGCCGGTCATGATCACCGGCGACCACCCGCTGACCGCCCGCTCCATTGCCGAATCGCTGGGCATGGGGGAGGGGGGGCGGGTCATGACCGGTGCCGAACTCGAGCGCATCGGCACGGCCGGCCTGGCCGCCTCGTGTTCAGAGGTGTCGGTTTACGCGCGGGTCTCGCCGGAGCACAAGCTGATGATCGTCGATGCCCTGCAGCAGCAGGGGCAGGTGGTGGCCATGACCGGGGACGGCGTCAACGATGCCCCGGCCCTGAAAAAGGCCGATATCGGCGTCTCCATGGGGATCACCGGCACCGACGTGGCCCGCGAGGCAGCCGACATGGTACTGCTAGACGACAACTTCGCCACCATCGTTTCTGCGGTGCGGGAGGGGCGCACCATCTATGACAACATCCGCAAGTTCATCGAATTTTCCGTGGCCGGCAACCTGGGCAAGATTCTGGCCGTGCTGACCTTGCCCTTTCTGGGGTTGCCCAGTCCGCTCACCCCTCTGCAACTGCTCTGGCTCAACCTGCTCACCGACGGCCTGCTCGGTCTGGGCATGGGAGTGGAACGTTCCGAACCGGACGTCATGGCCCGTCCCCCCATTTCGCCGACCTCCCAGATTTTTGACCGCCGCATGGTGCGCCACACCCTGCTGACCGGCGGTATTATCGGTACTTCGACCATGCTGCTGGCCCATCACCACTGGCGGTTCCATCCCGAGAACTGGCAGACCGTCCTGTTCACCTCCCTGGCCTTTGCCCAGATCGGTCAAGCCATGGCCCTGCGTTCGTTCCGGCACTCCTTTTTCCGCATGGGGCTCTTTGGCAATCCCCTGCTTCTGGCCATGGTCGGAGCGGTGATCCTGCTGCAGGGGATGGTCGTCTATCTGCCGGCCCTGCAGAGCTTCTTTAAAACCGCCCCCCTGGGGGCCGAAGCGCTGGCCTGGGTGTTTGTGCCGGGAATGACGCTGTTTGCCGCCCTGGAGATCGAAAAGGTCGTCGTACGGCGCATGGCGTGACGTTGCTCATGTGTGACGCTGTATTATATGCCCCCGTTGTGGTAGTATGTCATCAAGACAGAAAGGATGTTTTGACTTCTCACGTCGCATAACGGGAGGTGGCTATGAAACGGCTTGTCCTGGCGGCACTGATGACGTTCACGTTCTTGATCCAGGCGGGGTGCGGCAACGACGGCGGCAGTGCGCAGCCGTTATTTGTTGCCCATATCCTGAGCGATTCCGCCTCTGACGGCGATATCGCACGGGATGCCGTCAGCGGCGTTTTTACGGTGACACAGGGCATGTCGTCGAGTGTCCAAAGCGTGTTTGCCGGCATTGATCCGACTACCGGGGCCGAATACCGGACTTTTCTCGATTTTCCCCTGACCGGGGCGGGCGGCGTGCCGGGGAGTGCCGTCATTGCGTCGGCGTTCCTGGATATCGTTATCACCAGCATCCTGCCCCAACCCCTGAGCGGTACGATCCCCATCCGCATTGACCTGGTTTCCTTCCAGCCGCCAACCCTGGTGGGAGCCGATTTCGATCGAACGCTCCAACCGGCGCTGGCGACCACCACGATTATTCCGCCCATCTCCCAATCCGACTTTGGAGGACACGTAACGGTGGATGTTACGGCTTTGATGGTGGAAGCGCAGCGCTTGGGCCTGCTCAACTTCCAGGTCCGCATTCTGCGTGATTTGGGGACCGCCGCGCCGGGGCTCATCGAGATCAACGATACCACCGGGGCGAACCGGAGCACCCTCGCACCACTATTGCAGGTCAGCTATTTCTAGCTCGGCCGTAACGCATATCGTTACCTGCCCATACCGCGTTGCCTGAATAGATAAGTAAGGCAGCGCGTTTTTTTTTGCAGGATTACCCGGACGGGAGACCATCATGACACCGCAGATAGAGGAACTGATTCAGAAGATCAGGAAGATTGAAGAAGAGCTTGAGGTCGAGTTCCGCGCCAAGCGGGAACAGTTCCAGTTCGTCATCGTGGAGAAACGCGTAAAGTTTGCCGAAGAAGTGATACGCCAACAGCGTCGCCTCAAGACCGGAATCTTCCACTATTTGGCGGAATCCCGTCCGCTGAACATACTGACCGCCCCGATTATCTATGCCGGATTTATCCCTTTTCTGTTGCTGGACCTCTTTCTGGCAATCTACCAGATGGTTTGTTTTCCGATCTACGGTATCCCCAAGGTAAAACGCGCCGACTACCTGATCTTTGACCGTGAAGATCTCCCCTACCTCAACATCATAGAAAGGTTCAACTGTTTCTACTGTTCCTACGGCAACGGCCTGGCTGCCTATTTCCGGGAGATCGCCGCCCGCACCGAACAATACTGGTGCCCGATCAAGCATGCACGCCGCATCCGAGCCGCCCATAACCATTATCCCCGTTTTTTCGAATACGGTGACGCCGAAAGCTATTGCAAGGGGCTGGAACGACTGAGGAAGGAGCTGGAGAAGGGCACCGGAGTATAAAGACGGTTAAAAAATGCACGATGCACACGCGTGCAACATCGTGGATGGACTTTTGGGAAACACGCCGGTAGTATGATGCAGTTTATCTGCGGCCGGCTGGTCCGCAGTGAGCAATGACGCTAACACGCTGAAAGGACACCGTTTCCATGAAATGCATTCCCATTCCCCGCACCGAATCCGCCCACGACTATCAACTGCTGATCAAACAACTGCTCCTGCACCCCGTGGTGGATGCGCCGGACCAGGAAATCGTCTACCGGAACCAGGTTCGCCACAGCTACCGCCAGTTCCGCGAGCGAGTCCAGCGCCTTGCCGCGGCATTGACGCGCATGGGGGTGAAGCCGGGTGATACCGTGGCCGTCATGGACTGGGACAGTCATCGCTATCTGGAGTGCTTTTTTGCCGTGCCGATGATCGGTGCGGTGCTGCACACCATCAACGTCCGTTTTTCCGCCGAACAGATCCTCTTCACCATCGATCATGCCGAAGATGACGTGCTCCTGATCAATTCCGAGTTTTTGCCGATTCTGGAGCAGATCCGCGGCCGCATCGACACGGTGCGCGATTTCATCCTTCTCAAAGGGGACGATCCCCACCCCCACGAGACAACCCTGACCTTTACCGCCGAGTACGAGGAACTGCTGGCCTCGACCCCGCCGGAATTCGAATTCCCCGACTTCGACGAAAACACCCGCGCCACCACCTTTTATACCACCGGCACCACCGGGATGCCCAAGGGGGTCTACTTCAGCCACCGTCAACTGGTGCTGCATACCCTGGGGGTCCAGGCGGCCCTCTGTTCCTCGGTTGCCCAGGGATGCCTGCATCGTGGCGACGTCTACATGCCCATCACACCCATGTTCCATGTCCATGCCTGGGGATTACCCTATGTGGCCACCTCTCTGGGGCTCAAGCAGGTCTACCCCGGGCGTTACGCGCCGGACATGTTGCTGGAGCTGGTCGAGCGCGAAAAGGTAACCTTTTCCCACTGTGTACCGACCATTCTGCATATGCTGCTCAAACATCCCCACGCAGCCAAAATGGATCTCAGCAACTGGAAACTGATCATCGGCGGCGCAGCCATGTCCCGGACACTGTGCCTGACAGCCTTGGGACATGGCATCGATATCTTCACCGGCTACGGCATGTCCGAGACCTGCCCCATTCTGACCCTGGCCCAATTGACCCCCGATATGTTGAAGCTAAGCCCGGAAGAACAGGCCGAGGTCCGCTGCAAGACCGGTCTGACACTTCCTCTGGTGGATCTGAAGGTGGTAGGGGAGGGGAGGGACGAGATGCCCCGCGACGGCCGCAGCACCGGCGAGATCGTCGTCCGCGCCCCCTGGCTGACCCAGGGCTACCTGAAGGATCACAAAACCTCCGAGAAGCTTTGGGAAGGAGGTTACCTGCACACCGGAGATGTGGCGGTGCGGGATGAGCGGGGATACGTGAAGATCACTGACCGGAGCAAGGATGTCATCAAAGTCGGCGGGGAGTGGATATCCTCTCTGGAATTGGAGGATATCATCGCCCATCA
The DNA here is from genome assembly GCF_008330225.1 of Geobacter sp. FeAm09. Lineage (NCBI taxonomy): Bacteria > Pseudomonadati > Thermodesulfobacteriota > Desulfuromonadia > Geobacterales > Geobacteraceae > Geobacter > Geobacter sp. FeAm09. The sequence continues at coordinate 1,839,414 of NZ_CP042466.1, forward strand.
TCCCGCTGTGGCCGAGGTGGCGGTGATCGGCCAGCCCGACGAAAAGTGGGGGGAGCGTCCTCTGGCCCTGGTGGTACCGAAAGCGGGCACGGTGGTCGCGGAAAAACAGATTCAACATCATGTGCGGGAATATGCCGACAAGGGAATGATTTCCAAGCAGGTTGTCCTCCTTAGGACGCGCCTGGTGGAAGCTATCGATAAGACGAGCGTGGGGAAGATTAATAAGGTGGCGTTGCGGGAACGGTATGTTAGTTTTGACCTGTCTTTGCAATAGTGGACACGAGATATTCCCTAAGCGGCAATTTTGAAGAACTGCCGCTCGTAACTCTCCGGTGCTTGGTAGCCAATCGCTGAGTGTCGGCGACGCCGATTGTAAAAACCTTCGATGTAACGAAATATCTGGCTCTGTGCATCTGTTCTGGATCTGAAGGTACAATGATGTATCAGCTCTCTCTTCAAGGTCCCAAAAAATGATTCTGTGATGGCGTTATCATAACAGCAGCCGGTCCCGCTATGCTCTGGATACCGCCAGCACCTTTGACGAGGGTTTGGTATCGTTTGCTGCAATACTGCGACCCGCGATCGGAATGAAAGATCAATCCTTGGCCGGGACGCCGCCGTACCAAGGCGTTCTTGAAAGCGGTGACAATCAGGTTGTCGGTCATTCGGCGATCCATGCTCCAGCCAACAATACGGCGGGAGAAGACATCCAAAATGACAGCCAGATACAGCCAGCCATCAACAGTCCGGATGTAGGTAATATCGCCGGTCCAGAGCCGGTCCGGGGCGGTGGCGGAAAAATTGCGATTAACCAGATTAGGCGCCACGGGTCGCTTGTGATCGGAGTTTGTCGTGACTTTGAATCGTTTCGTGGTCTTGACGCGCAGTCCATGCTGCTTCATCAACCGCCAGACGCGGTTCTTACCCACGTGGGTTCCCTGCTCACGAAGTTCATTGCCGATCCGACCGGCACCATAGGTCTGATCACTATCATCAAAGGCAGCTTTGATGGCAACAGCTAGTTCCGCATCTTCTCGCTGGCGCTTGGTCGCTCCAGACTGTAATACCGGCTCCGAGACACTCCAAAGACACGGCACATCTCCTTCACTCCGTACTGGGAGCGGTGCTCGGTTATGAACCCGAATATCGATGCGGGTCCGTCGAGAAGATGGCCACTGCTTTTTTTAGAATGTCACGTTCCCGCTGGAGACGCTCATTCTCTTTGCGCAGACGTTTTAGTTCGGCTTCCGGTGACTCCGGGGCAATTCGTCCGACATGGGCGGCATCTTGATAGTCGCGGTGCTTCTGCACCCAGCCCTTCAGGACTCCATAAGTAATCCCAAGGTTCCGTTCGACTTCGCGAACTCCGAGGCCTTCTTCCACTACCATCTGGACAGCCTCACGCTTGAAGTCTGGATCGTACCAGCGATGCATGTTCATGAACACACCTCCTGTCACCGTTAGGGTAATTGGTGTGTCCGCTAAAGTAAAGATAGCTCATTTAGAGTGTGCAATATGACCTTCCCCGAGATTGTGGGCAGTCCGAAAAGCTGGTAAAATCAAGCTAGGAGGACTGCAATGATTCAACGGAGGAAGTTGTACCCCCGCGAATTCAAGATCAAAACGGTCAAGCTAGTTGTTGCGGGTAAAGAAACCGTTCCCCAACTGGCCGAGGACCTTGGCATTCACCCGAACACTATCTACAAGTGGGTCAACAAGTACAGCGAGAAACCCGCTGACGCCTTTCCTGGTAAAGGCAATCTCGCACCAGATGCCGCTCTTCTCAGGGAGCTTCAGCGTGAAAACGAGCGGTTGCGGATGGATCGTGACATTTTAAAAAAAGCTGCGGCCATCTTCTCAAAGGAACGGCAATGAAGTTCCGCTTCATCCAGGCTCATGTGAAGGAGTTTCCGGTAAGTGTTCTCTGCGGCACCCTGGGTGTCACTCGGAGCGGCTACTATGCCTGGAACAGGCGACCGGACTCCGGGAAAGCCGAAGAAGACCGACACTTAATCGAAGCCATTAAGGCGATCCATGAAAATAGTCGTGAAACCTATGGTACGCCTCGAATTCGAAAAGCACTGAAGTCCGCCGGCAAACGCATTGGTAAAAGCCGGATTGACCGCCTGAGACGAGAAGCTGGCCTTAAAGTGAAAACGAAGCGGAAGTTCAAGGCGACAACCTACTCGCAGCACAATTATCCGGTTGCGGAAAACATCCTGAACCGGGAATTTCACCCAAGCGGCCCGAACCGCGCCTGGGCGTCGGACATCACCTACATCTGGACGCGCGAAAGCTGGCTATACCTTGCAATCGTCATGGATCTGTTCTCCCGCAATGTCGTCGGTTGGTCGATGGCAGAGCGGATGACGAAATCCCTCGTGGTGGATGCCCTGCACCAGGGCTCATTCATCAGCAGTATGCGAGCGAGTTGTACCAGCAGCAGCTTTCAAAGAACGGCATTATTTGCAGCATGAGTCGCACGGGCGATTGCTGGGACAACGCCCCGATGGAAAGCTTCTTCGGTACGCTGAAGAAAGAGCTTGTCTTTCACGAACACTATGCTACGAAGGCACAAGCCCGCCAGAGCATTTTTGATTACATCAAGCGGTTCTATAACCGCTGCAGGCTGCACTCGACTCTTGGGTACGTGCCTCCGGCTACTTACGAGAACCTGCAAGCTAAACAAGCCGCTTAACTGACTGTCCACGAAAACGGGGGAACTCCAATATAGTGACTTGTGGCTATATTGAATAAGGTTCAAAAAATGTCGACAGTTATTTTAAATTAAATGTGTATATTACTTTTGTGGCACAATATTTGCTTGAATATTTTTTTGAATGAAGACTAACGTCTGTAAATCAGGTCTTATAAATATGAAAAAGCAAAATTATCAGCAATAGTCTTTCTAATCTGTATCACGTCTTGATTTTTTGATGCCACCATTTCTATGGAGAGGGATGGGAATGCATCTCTCAAACTTGCAGCCCTTTTTGGCAGGCTCAAACTTCTGTAATACGACTTTATTTTAACAATAACTGACAAACTTTAACCAATTCTATGATAATTACTCAAAGAATATTGATATTGTTTATATTGATGATTTGCTTTTTTATAAATGAATCAGTTTCTGTTGCTGTGGCTGCGAGTGATGAACTGCCGGTTCAGCATAATTGGGTTGAAATCACCGGTAAATATCATTTAATTAGTAATAGTTGTGACGACTGGAGAGGTGGGGAAGCCAGAGCTAGCATTGTCGTAGGAAAAGATGATGTTTTTTTATTTGATTTTCTTGCACAAAATGCATTTAGAGATGATGGGATTTATGGCTCTGTTGTTGACATGCATACATGGAGTGAAGATTGGTACTCACAAGTTGCTGTTGGTACAGGATCTGGGCAGTTTTATTTTCCCGATATTAGGGGAGATGCGTCTTTAAGCAAAAAATGGCTTCCCTCTCGCAACCTTATCACAACATTAGGTGGCGGCTTTTCCAAAGCAAAAGATGTACACTGCGATATGTACTTGCTGGCCTCGATAACGGCATATTTTCCTCGAGTTTTTATTGTCGAAGCAGGTACTCGAATTACTTGGAGTAATCCCGGTGAGGTGCGATCAGAACGAGGTTTTGGTGTCGTTACATATGGGGCTGATCATAATAGGTACGTGACACTTCGTTATGAAGGTGGCAAAGAAGGGTATCAAGCAATAGGCTCCTCGACATTTATAGTTGATTTTACTAGTCAAGAAGCCTCCCTAAGTTGGCGGGAATGGATAGCTAAGAATTATGGAACTGTCACAAAAATTGAATACTACAATAATCCTTTTTATTCAAGGACAGGTTTGACTTTTGGAGTATTTTATGAGTGGTGATCTGCAGTTTGTTGACCAACGCGACAAAAAACTAAAACGATTCCGTCACATGGGGGTATACGGTTCTGTGATTCAACCTCATCGATCTATGACTGCTTTTCATTTAGTCCCAAGTAGCTTATTGAGTATGATTGCAATTCCATTTATCCTTATTTTATTCCTTCTGCTGGGCTTGCCGCATGTTATGCACCTATGGCAGGTTTTTTTTTCATACGCTTTTGATCTCATGGGGATTGAGTCTGATATAAATGTATATACCATAAAGATTCTTCCTTATTATTATCTTAATATTCCTTCTTGCGGTATGGAAGCAGAATGGCCCACAATTACAGATTTTAGTAGAGTTGGTATAACAATAACGGTTATTTTTATAATATCATTTATTTTTAGTGAAAGTTTTACTCCTCTAATCTATTTTTTAAGAGTTGTGTGTCTTGTTCAGTTGACAGCATTTGTATATTTTAAATTTGAGCCTGTGCCATTTTCATATAACTTGTCAGAATATAACTAATAAAATCAAATAGTTACGTTAATTTACGTAAATGTTTCTTTGACAACCTGCCAGCCTTTCTGATAATAAGCTCGATAACATACGAAGTTATATACATCTCCTTGGATTTAAAGAAATCCTTGGTTGAGCGGATTGCCTCCCTGGGGGGAGTCCGTTTGATGCAAACTTGTCGTAGCGGTCTAGGACCGTCTTTTCGTATGCCGCTTGAGCCTTTTTGCTTTTATCGATCTCAACAGGGTCGATAACCTTGAATTCCGCCTTGGCGGTCTTGGCCTTGTACTGGAGGAAGCGAAAAGAATCGGTTAAAGAGTCAAGCAGGGATACGAAAGCAATAACAAGGGGTTCAGGGAGATCAACGGACACGGTTACAGTGTCGTCATGGTAGCCTGAAACCCGAAAATCGTAGAGATTGCGGGAAGAGCAGGGGAGAGCAGATTTTCTAATTTTTTCCAGTTGCATAATGAAAATATATATTCTGGTAAAAATATGTCAAGAAAAAAGTTTTCTGGTGAAAACAAATGAATAAAATTAAAGAATTAGTAGAAGAAAAAGGAATAAGGACAAAAGACTTAGCAGAAATGCTTGGTATTACGCCAGGACAGGTATCGAATCTAAAAAGTGGAAGACAAAAGCCATCAAAACGGATTGAGAAGCTGATTGATGCGATATTTTTTGAAGGCAGAAAGCCTCATCCAGACCCCATTATCGAAAAAGTAATTGTGATGATGGAAGAAATGGACACGGACACTAAGGAAAATGCTCTCTCTTGTGTTCAAAAAGAGAAACTGCTCACGGATTTGATGAAGCAAAAAAGAGGGAAGGTCGCAGCGTAAAAACATAAACGGGGACAGCTAAGTGTATTTTGAAGCATTGGATCCCTCCATGTTATCCTCTTAAATTTTGGGTTGGTTTTAAACTTATTTCACGTAGTTCTCATTGGAGGTTTTGACATGTCGCTAGTCAAGTTAAGCTATTCAGAGTTTGAAAGTGAGCCCAAAATATGGAAAATATCAGATGCAACTTTTTCAGGAATTAATCTGATAGCTGGAAAAAATTCTGCTGGGAAATCGAGACTTTTAAGCGTAATTAATTCATTGTCTCATCTCTTAACAGGCAAGGTTCAGAGACTTTTTGAATCCGGAAAGTTTGATGTAACTATTAATTTAGCTGGAGGTGAGTTCAATTATAAAATTGAGATTAAGGATTCAAGCGTAATCAATGAGAGCCTCATTGTTAATAATATAGAATTACTAATGCGGAATGAAGATGGTACAGGAAAAATATATTATGAGACAAAGACTGATTTTCTAGAATTTAAACTTCCACCTGATGCTATTGCAGCTGTTAATCGTCGCGATGAAATACAGCACCCTTTTTTGATAGAATTACATAAATGGGCAAATAGTATTGCCTACTATCAATTTGGGTCAGACTTTGGAAAAAGTTTTCTTATGCGTGTCGATATTGCAGAAAATATTTTTGACAGCAAGAATCCCTCTTATTTGGATGATCCTAACAACCTTGTACGTATTTATGCTACTGCATTTAATAGTTTTGGAGAAGAATTTGATCAAGCAATAATATCTGATATGCGAAATTTAGGCTACGCATTAACTGAAGTGGGCTGTACAGATATCCAACAAATGATAAAAATACCTCTATCTGCTTTAGGTATGTTTACAACTGAGGAAGAACTTGGTTTTATGAATCCACAACTCAATATGTCGCAAGGAATGTTCCGAGCATTAGCTTTAGTAATTCATTTGAATGTATGCGCATTTTCAAAAAGTAAAAATCTAATATTAGTGGATGATATTGGAGAGGGGCTAGATTATGAGAGAGCAACAGCTATTATTGATTTGTTGATATACAAAGCTATTAATAACGATATGCAAATAATTATGACAAGTAATGACCGATTTGTAATGAATAAAATACCTCTTGAATATTGGTCTGTACTAAAACGAACCGGCGGTATCGTAAAAATGTTCAATATAAGAAATTCAGAAAAACAGTTTAATAGATTCAAATACATGGGTATGAATAATTTTGATTTTTTTGCCTCTAATTTTTTTGAACAAGAGGTACCAAATGATTAAACGTCTTGCAATATTTGTTGAAGGTTTGACAGAACAAGAATTTGTTATTCAACTGTTGAAGGAGATAGCCGGCCGACGTCAAATTACTCTCGAAATTAGGAAGCAGAGTTGTGGGCACCTGACGCTTGTTGAAATTCAGACACAACCTTCACCAGATTTTTATATATTAGTGGTGAATTGCTGCAATGACGATCAAGTTAAGTCACAAATTATTGATCAACATGCTTCATTAAAGGCGGCGGGATACTCAATGATTATCGGCCTCAGAGATGTTTACCCTTTTCAGCATAGCGATATTACGAAATTGCAAAGTTGTCTTTATGCTGGATTACCTGTTGACCACCCTTCTATAAACTTGCATTTAGCAATAATGGAAGTTGAAGCATGGTTTTTGGAGGAGATTAATCATTTTAAAAACATTGACCCAAAAATCACAGAGTCTGAACTTGTAAATAATGGATTTGATATTAATATTAACCTGGCTTCTGATCTTCCGCATCCCGCTGAGACGTTAGATAATATCTATAAGGCTGTTGGAAAAAGGTATATTAAGGACAAAAAACGAATTCAACGCACTGTTAATGCGTTATCTTATGAAGAGCTTTATATTAATGTTAGAAGCAAATCAACTTCATTTGATGGTTTCTTAACAAGTATAGAACATGGCCTATTTTGTTAAAGAGATTTTTCTTCCCAGTGCCTTGATTTATTTGAATCGGGGGGGGGGGGGGGCAATTCAAATTTTAATAAACAAAATTGTAAGGAAATGTGAATGATAGATACAACTTATATTACCGAATTCAGCGAGAGAATGTTACATGCCTTGGAATGGAAAAGATTTGAAATACTTTGCTGCGAATTTATCAATATGGCTGGATATAAAGCTAAAGAAACTTCATATGGTGCTGATGGTGGTATAGATATAGTAGTAAAAGATAGCAAAGATAGTGTACAAGCTATTATCCAATGCAAAGCCTGGAATACATACACAGTTGGCATTAAGCATATCCGAGAACTTTACGGAATTATGATGAAGGAGAATGTGAAGACCGGCGTGTTTATTACCACCAGTAAATATACCAAGGAAGCACAGGAGTTTGCAGAAGAGACGAAGATTCAATTAGTGAACGGTGCTAAGTTTGTCGAGGTGGTGAACAGATTACCAAAAGACAAGCTGAAACGCCTAATCGACATGACATTTGAGGGCGATTATTCAACGCCTACATGCCCAAAATGCGGGGTAAAGATGGTATTGAGGAACACAGAGAAACCGTTTTGGGGATGCGCCAATTTCGGAAGAACACGATGCCAACACAAGTTTTTCATAAAGAGAGCTGATGTTGTCGAGGAGTGAACGAGGGGCCGAGAAATCGGCCCTTTGTCATTTGATGTAGATGGTTCCAATCCCGATGTTACGCCTTGTTTGAACCATACGGCCATCGGATAGCAGCAGGTGAAAAGTTTTTTTATCGGCAGATATAGAGCCAACGACACGAGGCGGACCTGTAGCGGCTGCGATCGCAGGTGATAATTCCGGTTGTGTTCCGGGAGCCGTTACCGTCACCGAAGTTAACGGCGGTTGCAGTTGCGGAGCCTGAGCCGGAACAGCCGACACAGGAGACACAGGAGACACAGGAGGCACAGGAGGCACAGGCATGGCCGGAGCAGGTGGCGGCGGTGGTTGCAGTTTCGGTTGTGCCGTCTGATTCTGTTGTTTTCTTTGTAGCTCGATCTTGGCTTGTGCATCCTTCATGCGTTTGCCGGTGCCAAAGAGATCCCCGGTCGCAAAGCTGCTTTTAGAGAACATATAGAAGCAGAAGAGCAGCACCAGGGGCAGGGCGAAGAACACCGGATGTTTGAGGATGTTGATATGCTGCATGAAGCCTACTTCTTTGGCGTCTGCGGTCGTATAGGACTTATAGCAGGGGAATATCTTGGGGTTGTAGGAACGGACGTTCTTGGCCAGGGGCTGACCGTTGTGATCGTCGCCGGTGTATGAGTAGCAGAGGTACTTTTTTGTTACGGCTCCACCGAGGAAATTGACCTTGCGGAAATAATAGGTCCACTCGGTGAGGGTTCTCACCTGTTTTTCAACCTTCTCAATATCCTGGGTGATAAGCACCACATCGTAGCCGTCATGCCGGTGAGTCGAGGCCCAATCGGCCAAGGCCCGGTTTTCCTGTTTCTGCCAATCCCTGGCGTTGAAATGCTTGTGCGCCTCGTCGATGATGATGAGCGAACCTTTGGGGCAGATATACTCATCCCTTGTGAACGAAACCTCTTCACCGTCGATCATGCGGGTATAGGTCTTTGACTCCGTGCCCCAGAAGTTGAGCACTTGGTTTCTGTCCAGGAAGCGGAACCGGGTGCCGAATTCGTAGTCGTCCAGGTTGAGCAGGTTCTTCAAGTATTCCTGATGTTCCTGTTCGTCCATGCCGTCGATGTTGGTGCAGACCACCCGGCCAAGCTTGATATTGTCGTAGACCTTTTTGACGGCTTCATAGCTCTTGCCGGAGCCGGGAGTGCCGACGAAGAAAACGATCATGTTCTAGATCCTCGTGAACGCCGCAGGTATGAGATTGAGAATCAACCGGATAACGATGGCGTAGGCCAGCATCGACATGCCCGTGGGAATGCCGGTGGCGTTGATGACGTAGAGCAGTTGCGGCGGCAGGCCAGACCACAGGCCGGCGACGTTGGTTATCAGGGTGCCGATATCCAGTGCGCCCACAATGGCGACAACGGCGGTTAAGAGGCCGTCAAAGACAAAGAACAGTCCGGCCTTGAGGACGTACAGGGCACCGTCCAGAATCCATTTAAGGGCGGTCAGGAGCAGTTCGAAGAACTTGCCGACAAACTCGACAATGGCGTTAATCCCTTCGACAATCATTGCGATCCTCCCTTGAGCAGTACAATTCTGATGGATACCCACCCGAACAGCACCAGGACGATGGCTTTCAGAACCACAAAGACGCCGTTGAATTGGGCGAAGTCGTAGCTGAACTGGCCGAATCTGCCCCCGGAGAATGACATGGACGAGGTGGAGCTAGAGGGGATGCCGGCCAGGAATTGATTCGGCAGGGAGAAGATGGCGGTGCCCTTCATCTGGTTGACGAAGGTTTGAAAGCGGGTGCCGAAGTTGAAGTCCTTGGATTGGTCGCCGTAAGGGGTGGAGCCGTCGAAGGTGCCGGTGTAGCTGGAATCGTCGGTGCCGGATTCCTGTTGTGCAGCCTGATCTGCAGCCAATTTGTCAGCGGCAGCTTGTGCGGCTTTCTGAGCGGCTAGAGCATCGAGATACTTTTGATAGAGTGCGGGATCACCACCTTGACCAGTGGCAAGATTGCCCCCGGAATTGGTGTAAGCGTTGCCGGCATTGGTTGCGGCATTGCCGGAAGAGGTCGCGGCGTCTTGTGCCGATTGTTGTGCCTGGCCATTGGCGTTATACGTCTGCAACTGAGACGGAGTCATAACGCTTGACGATGGCGGGGGGGCATAGGGAAGGCCCGTAGTATCATCGGTGAAGGTAGGCACATAATTGGGGTCTTGCATCATCTTGTCAATTTCGGCCTGATAAGCAGGATTGACAGCACCGGAACCACCAGAGGAAGCCATTTTCCCCGCGAATGCGGGAGGGGTATTCGTCATTTTGACCGGAGTAGTAGCCCCATCAGATTGGCAAACGTAACGCTCGCCAACATAAGCAGAACCACTCTGGTATATTGCAACGATGGTATTTCCACCGTAGACAACTCCAGGGGTTTGGCCAAGACCGGAGAGAGCGGCAGCATAAGAGCTAAAAGTCCACTTACCCTGTGACCCGATAATATGATAACCGGTATTACCCACAGAAAATTTTGTACCAGCAGTTTGCGCTTTAGAACCATCGTAAGGGGGATAATTGGGATCAGTGGTTGAATAAAGAGAGTTTTGTATATTGGGATAATCAGACGGATGCTTGTCTGATATGTTTTTTACGTCTGAATAGGGGATTTTCGCAGTAATGGATTTTTCAACAACTGCGGGGGGATTGAGAGTCAAATCAATGTAGGTAACCTGACTGGGACGGGTGATATTGCCGGATGTATCAACAGAAGAGGATGATCCCTGTTTCATGGCGTAATAAATTCCAACGGCAGCGGCAGCGACATGTAGGGCCAAGGAGGCGGCGAAGTAGGCCGGAGGAATGGCAAGAGGCAAGAAAGCCTTTGCCGGAAGGGCCATGGAGAGGATAAGGATGATCGTCAGTACGGTTTTACGCATGGGAGATCACCCAACGGACAAAGCCGATGATGAAGAAGAGGCCGATAAAGCCCACAACGAGGAAGCGGAAGCGTATGGCTTCGAAGTCGGTTCTCATAGGGCGTTTCCTGCTTTCTTGATGATGCCGTAGACGACGATCACGCAGATGATAGGCACCAGGGGCACGAAGAAGGATATGAAATCAGCGTAAAGCTGGTTGTAGTCGAAGCCGGGGGGTAGCTGGATCATGGTCAGAACCTCGTGTTGATTGCCATGACAAAGGCGATGGCGGAGAGTGCGCCGACGAAGAATGAGACAGCCTGGGTGATGAGTTCGGGAGTCATTACCGTATGCTCCTGATGGCGGTGAGGATGAGGTTGACGGTCATGCCGGCGAACCAGCCGACCATGACGAGGCCGGCGCCGTAGCCAAACCATGTGGTGTCCAGGATCATGGCGTTACCTCCTGTTGAGATAGGTTTTGTCGGTCATGTAGTTGTGCCATGACCTAGAGCCGATTTCAGGGTAGCCGGGGCGGTATGGTTTCTCAGGGGCGGCACAGGCGGTCAGGAGGATACAGGCGATAAGGAGTGCGCGTTTCATGTCAGTTCCCCGATAGTTCACGGATTTTGGCCCGGTAGCGGGCTCTGATAATGTCACGGCTGACGGGATCTACGTCTGGATTAGTGTAGATGCTGCGCTCTATCCTGGCTTGTTCAATAAGGGTTTTGGCGCGGCGATCACGCAAGACGTGTTCAAAGGTGTCCTTGAGTTGATCCAGGGCGATCATGATGAAGAACACGGCGACCATGGCGACAATGACGCTTTGCACGTCGGTGATGATGCCGCCGGTTGCCTGGGAGATTGCTTGAAACAGAAGGTCGTTGATGGTTGTTGGCGTCATGGTGTGCCCCAAGGGTTAGGGGGAGCCGAAGCTCCCCCAGGTTCATTACATGCGGTTGCCGGCTTTTTTGAGGTACTTGTAGCCGACGAACAGCAGCAGGATGAGGACACCGGCCATGAGGATGGTGGTGATGTTGGCCTGGAGTCCCGTGGTGTCGAATGCGGCGAACACGGGGTCAAGGGTGGCGTTGGCGGCATGGGACGGTTCAGCGGTGCCGAAGATGGCCGATGCGGTGGCGGTTACGGCGGTTACACCCGCAACGACGTGTTCTTTTGCCTTGCGGTAGACGGTTACTGCGAAGTTTTTGACTTTCTGAAACATGGCTTTCTCCTTTGTGGTGGTTTTATACAATCCTGTCCCGGAAACAGGGTGTATATGGGTTAGCGGCCAAGAACCTTGACCAGGAGACCGATGCCGATGATGATCAAAAGGATCATGATGATGCCGGTGGCAACGGCGGTGACGTCGGTCTTGATGCCGTCGAAGTCGCTGACCTGGATCATGGGGGTCCAGGCGGCGACGGCTGGCATGGGAACGATTGCCAGCAGGGTTAGTATGAGCAGTACGAGAAGCATTACCTACCTCCTATGCAGCGGCCTTGAGGGGCGGTGCCGGGGCGGCTGCGTTGGGCTTTGCGGTTGCCAGGACCAGTCCGGCGCATTCGAAGAGCATGTCGCCGTAGTTGGCCAGGATGAGGTTCGGGGAGTCGATGTTGACGGTGATCTTGTCGCCCCAGGTTCTGTCACCAAAACCGTGAAATGGTCCCATGACCTTGAATTCCAGCTTTTTGCCGCCTTCGGTCATGAGGGATACCTTTTGGTATTTGAGGCCCGATTTGTTGTCGGTCCTTGCCTCGTTGCCTGCCAGTACGCCGTACACTCTCATTTCCATGATTGCCATTGTCGTTTCTCCTTTTGTAGTTTATGGCCTTTGGGCCTTGTTACGCTGCCAGACGGTCTTCATCCGCTTCCTGGAATGGAGCAAGCTGCATCTGAAATTTGAGTTGTTCCGGATTGTGGAAGATCTCAAGCCCTGTGTAGCGGTATTCGATGTTGTCGAGGGCTTCCAGGTGGATATTCCGGGATGCAAGGTTTCGCTTGTGCTGATACCAGGATCGTTCGGATTTATGCGCCGTGTATTGGTTTTTAGCTTCTTTGAGGCCAAAGCGCCGGACCAGTTCGATGATTTGGTTTTCATGGGCTGATAAAGCCAGTACGCCGCGTATTTCGCCTTTGACGAGTATGGGAATGTCTATGTATTTCGCTTTTTCGTTGTCAAAGCGTTCAACCAGTTTGGGGATGTCCTTGATTTTGTCCATTTGATACCTCGTAAGATAATGTCGCTTGAATTCAAGCTCGAATCTGACCATTCGCATGAGATCGTCGATTTCTGACGGTGAAAGCGGCACCAGTTCGCTACAGCGGTCCACTTGTGCGTCGTCTGCGCAGTATTTGTCGCTGTATAGGTGTTTGTGTTTCTTCCGTTCGACGTCCAGGAATTCCTGTCCTTTGTAATAGAGCTTTTTCCCGACCCAACTAGACCGGAGGGCTATCATGTGGCCTTTTCGTTCTGTCCTTTCATCGCTGGTTGGATGTTTGCTCAGTCGAAGTTCCAATACTCGGAGGTAGTCGACGGGCGAGGCGTTCAACATCAGGAAGTTTTGGGACAAGTCAACGCGATATATAGCGAACCGCTCAGGGGTGAAGTCGTAACCAAGAGCGATAGAAAGGGAGTGAATCCACCTGTGGAGGGCTAAGAGGTCCGTTTCAAGGCTGGTGTTTTTGTTGTTGTAAGCTGATGGACTCTGCCATTTCTGCAAGCTGAATTCGAAGAATGCAACGTCTTTGCTGGATGTGTCGTCTTTAACAGCAAAGCCGAGATCAAGGAGGTCTTTGGCTTGGCGGGTGGTGATTCGGAGGCCGGAGTAGTGGGATGGCATGCAATCACCACGGACCACGCTTTTTTCCCAGAGGATTTCACCGTCAGGGGAGATTTTTTGCAGTCTCTCAGCGCTCTGCTCCAGGAGCAGGTTTAGTTTGCGATCAAGGGGATATGCAAGCTTGATCGTGTCGATCATTCGACACCACCGAAAAGACAAAGTTGGCCGCTGTAGTTTACATAACGCCGTGCGATGGTGCCGTCAGGGCGCGGTTTAGCTATGACGCGCTGTTCTGAGGGATGAACCGGGCGATGTTTGAGTAGGTCGTAGCTTGTGGGGCAATTTTCGCAATGGACATAGTGATTATCGTCCGCGAGGATTGGCAGAAGGGCGTTGCATTCGAAACAGTGGTGGACAAATGAGTCGATAAAACGTTGGCCGTCGAACTTATGAATGATGCGACCATTGAGGGAGATGTTTTGAGTCATTTTTGCCCTCCATACAAAAAGGACTCTTCAAGTCGGATACTGCAAAAAGTTGCAGTCAGTACGGGTGATACTATTAGCCGTACTGGCGAGAAAATGTGTTGAAAACGCAACAGGTAAAAACGCGCCTTTTGCGTCGCGTTGTCCAGGCCGCCTCTGGCGGCCATGGGCAACCGCGACGCAGGGTTGTAACGGCGCAAGTCAAAGGCGTTGTTTCGAGGGCGCGAGCAGACACAGCGGAGGGGCGAGGCGCTAGAAGCCGCGTAGAGGCGTTTTCTCGGATTGCCGCAGGGGTGAGTGAGGATCATGTTGTGGACCCCGCGAAAACCCTTTTACGCGGGCTTACTGTTGCCGACTCTTCAGAGTCGGCGATGAAAGGCAGTTTTGTTTGGTGTTCGAGACAGAAGAGGCCTCGACGGAGTATGTCCGACTTGGTGACGCGGCAGGAGCTGGCGATCCTGTAGCTTTTTACAAGCAGAGTGAGGCGCTTGTATTCGTCGTCGGACAATGAAAGCAGAAATTTGTGAGGGCGAGACATGGGACACCCCATAAATATATATTATTCCGATAAGTTAAGTAATATCGCTCAGTTGCAATATTAATTGTACTTAACATAATATAACTTATGGGCGGGACCCGTCATTTTATTTGTGTTGCGTTTTGAACCCAAATAAGGCTGTTGGTTGACGGTTTCGGCTTGCCTCATTACTGGTCTACTGTCTGGACCACGGATGATATGCTGGGCAGTCTCGACATCGATGGCCTCGGGCACGTGCTTGAGGCCATCTTTGCTTCCCTCCGCAATCGACCTGCGCATAACGGCAGCGAACAGAAATGGCGCACGGCGTTAAGTTTTGTGTCAAGCATAGTCATACATCGAAAATTATCGTGGCCGCCCCGAGCATTCCTTTCCTATAAATTCCCAATTTAACTAACCCATGAGTCAGCGCGCACACCCCACCACTTGAAAAGTATGGCGATTAAGCGTATTAATATTTACATTATCCAAAATTTGTCGGGCGGCTGCACCAATTATCCGCATTTTCTGCCGTGGTCGTGGCAGCATATATGAAAGTCTTATGAATAAGAAATCGTCAGTTCACGTGCATCGTATCTCGGAAGTTGTTGCCATTTTGCTCCTGACCGCTTTCGTTTTTGGCTCCTCGATCTGTTTTGCCGGACAGTTCAGGCCCCCTGTTGCCAATTCGCCCACTCCCAGCGCCCCTGCAAACGAACTTGAGACATTGATCGGCAACGCCAGGGATATTTACGAGAAATCGAAAATAAATCATTGGAAACATCTCGACAAAAAAGTCAGTTCCCTTATGAGGGCGGAACAGACCATCTCGGGTATAATGCACGACAAGGATATCCCCTATTATAAGAACCTTATGGGGGTTACAACGGACCTTGAGCGCGCCGTTGCTGTGCAAGATCGAATAGCTTCAATGAAATCGGCAAACAAGATCATGCTGCTTGGTGCCCGGCTGGCCGAAACCCATAATGCGGCTACGCCGATAAACGTTGCGGTTATCGGCTATTGCGGGCGCAAGCTGGAGATCCTCTCGGAAACCGAAAGTGTTTTTGACCTCTCCGATACCGTTACCAAGCTGCATTTGTCGTGGCAGCAACTGATCCCCCAAGTCACGGCCCATGGTGGGATAAAGGAAGTAAAAAAGTTCGCCGACATCATGAAGCGTTTTGAAGTGGCGAAAACCCCAGAAGAATATGGCAGGCTGGCGGCTGCCGTGGTCGATCAAGCCGAGATTATTGAAAAGTTGTTCAAAAAGTAACGTTTTGACGCCAACGTACAGAATTTGGGGTGATTATGGCCCCTGAGGATTACCGATCGTGGGCGTAAATTCCCGTGAACATGGCCTGTTGAGGGCATTGCGCTCCAGGAATTACCGATTTTTCGTTGCCGGCCAGGGGATATCCCTCATTGGCACCTGGATGCAGCAGGTGGCCATGAGCTGGCTTGTCTACCGCCTGACCGGATCGGCCCTTCTTCTTGGTGTTATCGGTTTTACCAGTCAAATCCCCACGTTCCTCATCGCCCCTGTCGCCGGCGTGCTGGCCGACCGGTGGGACCGCCGCCGCCTTCTCATGATCAACCAGACGTTCGCCATGTTCCAGGCGGCCTTTCTGGCAACCGCCGTTCTGGCCGGCTTTGCCCAGATTTGGCTGGTTATCCTGCTCAGCCTGCTTCTCGGCGTCATCACGGCATTCGAAATTCCCATACGCCAGTCCTTTGTCGTTGAGTTGGTCGAACATCGTGAGGATCTGGGCAATGTCATCGCCCTCAATTCCTCCATGGTGAACGGCGCCCGCCTCATAGGACCGTCCGTTGCCGGGTTGCTGGTTGCATCGGTGGGCGAAGGGGTTTGTTTCATCATCAACGGCATCAGCTACCTGGCAGTCATCATGGCGCTTGCCGCCATGCGCATCGCGCCCCGCCCTCCCCGCCCCCGGCAACGGCACGTGCTGCAGGAACTCCGCGAGGGGTTCAGCTACGCCTTTGGCTTTGGCCCCATACGGAGCATTTTGCTGCTTGTCGCCTTTGTCAGCCTGATGGGGATGCCTTATGCCGTCCTCATACCGGTCTTTGCCAAGGAGATCCTCCACGGCGGGGCCCATACCTTCGGTTTCCTCATGACCTCAGCCGGCTGCGGCGCCCTCATCGGCACCCTCTACCTCGCCTCCCGCCGGAATGTCGTGGGGCTCGGCCGGATAATAGTCGTGGCCGTCATCCTCTTCGCCGTGGGCATCGCCCTGTTCGCCCTGTCGAGCTACCTTCCCCTCTCCCTGGCAGCCCTCGCCATGGCGGGATTTGGCTCTATCACCCTGGTGGCATCCTGCAATACCATAATTCAGACCATACTCGAGGAAGACAAGCGAGGGCGGGTCATGAGCTTTTTCACCATGGCCTTCCTGGGGATGGCGCCCCTCGGGAGCCTCGGTGCCGGCGCCATGGCCGACCTCGTCGGCGGCCGGTACACGTTGTTGGCCGGAGCGGGATTCTGCCTGGTCGGCGCAGCGGCATTTGCCCGGAACCTGCCGAAAATCAGGGAGAAGATCCGTCCGATTTATCTTCGTATGGGGATAATCGGCGGTTTGCCCGCAGACGACGGACAAACGCCGGCACCAGGGGAACCGCATGGGGCTGAACATCCGGCAACCGGGCGCCGCTAAACCGGCCATCACCGTGCCGACGATCCATCAACCCCCCTCGTGAAATCGTCAAAACACCAGTAATTGAGCAAATCTGCGTAATTAAACTTGCAATTTTGCGTGACTGTCAGTAATGTAAGAAAGTTTCGCAACATATGAATGCATGAGGAGCCCCCTTCGGTATGAGCAAAGAAGAAGCGATTGAAGTAGAAGGAACCGTCATCGAGCCACTGCCTAACGCCATGTTCCGCGTCAAACTGGAAAACGACCATGTGGTCCTTGCCCATATTTCCGGCAAGATGCGAAAATACTTCATCAAAATCCTTCCCGGCGATAAGGTGACGGTAGAGTTGTCCCCCTATGACTTAAGCCGTGGCCGGATCACCTATCGCGCCAAATAACACCTCCCACGAGCCGGCTGGTACGATAGCCCGTCCGCAAGATGGGCTTTGTCGTATTTCGAATACCCAATTTATTTCAGTGAGGAACGAATGTACACAGTAGCAGATCTGAAAAAGGGGCTGAAGATTACCCTCGACGGTGATCCCTACATCGTCATCGCCTTCGACTTTACCAAACCGGGTAAAGGCCAGGCGCTCTACCGGACCAAGATGCGCAACATGATCAACGGAACCATCCTCGACCGCACCTACCGTTCCGGTGAGACCTTTGAGCCGGCCAGCCTGGAGGAACGCCAGATGGAGTACCTCTACAAAGAGGGCACCCACTATACCTTCATGGATCAGCAGACCTACGAACAGGTCGTCATGGAGGAAGAGGCCATGGGCGATGCCAAGAACTTCCTGCTGGAAAACCTCAAGGTGGATGTCATGCTGTTCGGTGAAAAGGCCATCGGCGTTGCGCTTCCCAACTTCGTCAACCTGCGCGTCATCCAGACGGAGACCTGGGCCAAGGGTGATACCAGCGGCAACGATTCCAAGCCCGCCACGGTGGAAACCGGATACGTCCTCAGGGTACCGCCCTTTATCGATGAGGGTGAGTTGATCACTATCGATACCCGTACCGGTGAATATTCCACCCGCGTTAAGGGATAACGGCACCACAAAGCAAGAGTCCCCGTTCGGAACATAACAATAAAAAAACCCGCCTGAAAAGACGGGTTTTTTTATTGTGCCATCATCCGAAAAACAGCTACACCTTGAACCACTCGACCATGACGTTCAGTTCCGAGGCAAGGGCGGAAAGGCTTACCGACGAGTTTTTGATGTCGGTGAACGAACCCTGGATATTTCTGGTGATGCCCGCTATTTCGTTCATATTCTTCGACACATCCTCGGAGGTGGATGATTGCTCTTCCGTGGCGACCGCAATGCGCTGGACCATGTCGGTGACCTGGCCCACGTAGGCCACGATGCTGTCGATGGATGCCAGGGTCTGGTTGACGTGTTCCAGCACCTTCTCCACCGATTCCCGCTCCGTTTTCATGCAGTCCACCGACTCCGTAACGCTCGACTGCATCTTGGTGATGGTGCGCGCGATGTCATCCGTGGCCTCGGTCGTACGCTCCGCCAGCTTCCGGACGCTGTCGGCGACCACGGCGAATCCGCGTCCCATATCGCCGGCGCGGGCCGCTTCGATGGCCGCGTTGAGCGCCAGCAGATTGGTCTGATCGGCAACATCCTTGATCAGCGTGACAATATTGCTGATCTCCTCAGACTGCGCCCCCAGGTCCTCCACCTTTCGGGAGGCATCCTTCACCATGTCGGCAAACGATGCCAGTTCCGTCATGGTATTCTGCATCACATTTTTGCCATCCATGGCGATGCGCTTCATGTTTTCCGCCGCTTCGGACGTCTCGGCGGTGTTGCGCGCCACTTCCAGCGTCGTCTGGGACATTTCCGTAATGGCCGCCGCCGACTGCTCGATACGGGCGGTCTGTTCCCCCGCCCCCTTTTCCAGGGTGGTGGAGGTGGCCGACATCTGGTCGGAACTGCTTGCCAGGCTGAAGGTGGCCGATTTGATCTTGCCGACCATATCGCGCAGGTTGCCGACCATGACGGCCATGGATTCCTGGACCTTGCCGATTTCATCGGTCCCGGCCCCGGAAATATCCGTATTCAGCTCACCGTTGGCCACACTGCGGGAAACCCGCTGGAGGGTGTTCAACGGCCGGGAGATGGAGTGGTAGACCCAGATGCCGAAGATGATGCCGAATATCACCGCCCCGATGCTGATCCCCGCTATCAGAAGCGTCGTAAAGTTGACCATCCTGTTGACCGTCAGGATCGCCTTCTCCTGGTCGCCCTGGGCGACACTGACCGTACTTTTTCCACGCTCCAGTTGCTTGGCTACTATCTCGTTCATTTTTGCGGTTACGGCGGCGGCCTTCGCCTCCATGGCGATTCTGTTCTGGATCTTGGCGATTACGCCGTCCTTCGCCAGCAACAGGCCTCTGATGGTCGTGAGGCTGGCCACGGCCCCCCGCAGGATCTGCAGTTCTTGCTGGGCGCGCACGCTGGTCAGTTTCTTGTCCAGTTCCCCCCGCAGTTTGTCGATGCGGGCAAAGGTGCGCTGGATCTCGCCTTCGGCATCCGTCACCTCCTTGGCGGTGGCCAGGGTGAACAGGCGCGACGACATGCCCTCGACCGTGAGGCCGAGGGAGATGAGCTCTGAATTGTCCACCAGTATGCCGGTAGCCGTGCTGTTTTGGCTGAAGAGTCCCCCCTGGCGTCCGGTTTCCGTCGTGTAGGTCTCGCCGGCGGTCGTCATCTCCTGTTCGATGACGAGCATCATGGCGCCGATCTTGTCGTTGACCTCCTTGACCAGGGCGTCGCGGTTGGCGCTATCGGTGCTGGTCTGGCCGACGGAGGCGCCGAGCAGTTTGATCAACTCGGCGGATTTGGCGGAAATATGATGGAGTTCTCCCGACAGGTGCGGGGACGCCTTGAGGTAGTCGCTCTGCTGGATTTTATTGATGGAGGTGTTGAACTTTCCCTGGGCCAGGATAAGCGCCTTCCTCGTTGTGGCCCGTTGCAGGTCGAAAAGGTTCAGTTGCAGATCCTTGAGCGCCAGTTTGAGCATCTCGATGCCGCGGACCTTGCCCGATACGCTTTTCGTCGTTTCGATGGATTTTGCGTACAGCGACGAGGAGGTTTTCTGCAACCCCTGGATCTTCTTGTCCAGTTCCCGCAGCTTCAGGTTGCTTTCCCGGATTTTGCCGATGATGGTCTTGCTGGCGGCGCTGGCCTCCGCTTCCGCCTTGAGCTTGCTCTCCGTTACGGAGTAGATGTCGGTCGCCACGGCGACAAACTCGTCGTAGGTCTGGTTCTTGGCGTCGTTGGACAGCGCTTCGAGATTTTCCTGGGCGGTTTTCACCTCCGCCAGGGCCTTTTCAGCGGTGGCCTTGGCCGCGCCATATTCCGCCTGGTTGCGGGATGCCTCCACCTTGACCAGGGAGGCGGTGGCGCTCTGGATGAAGCGCTGGAATTCGACCGTCCGCATCTGGAACGGGGTGCTGCGTTGGGTGAGATACTGGAGTTTCGACTTCACAAAGCTCATGCCCACGATGCTGCCGACAGTCACGGAGGCAATGATGATAATGACAATAACAACATTCAACGTCAGTTTTGTTTTGATCGTCATGAAACGCCCCTGGCAGGTCTCGCTCCGCACAGGCATCCGTACGCATGGTGAAGCTGCGTCACGGGTGATGCCGCGGGAAATGAAACGGATGGATTATTGGGAAACAAAAAGAAGAAATGCATGAAGAGCGGAGCATTTCAGCTCCGCTCCCGGCAGGCCGCCATTCAGTTCTTGGTGAACTGCTTCCCTTCACCTTTGATGTAGTCGAGCAACTGCTGCACCTTGGGGGAAGGTTTGCCTTTGGTCACGGCGATGATGGGACGGGCATAGTCGGGGGTCTCGACCTTCTTGACCGTCGCGTCGATCATCGAATAGGGGCCGAATCCCACCGCCTCGGGGTTGGAGGCGATAACGTTCCTGATGTCCTCGAATTTTGCCGCCTCGATGACGTCCTTGGCATACTCTTCCTTGTTCAGGGCCAGTTTTTTGAACGATCCCATGGTTGCGGGGTTCTGATTGCTCAGGACGACGATGATGGGTGCGTCACTGCCGCCCACATCTTTCCAGTTGGAAAGCTTGCCGGTGAAGATTCCCTTGACCTGCTCCCCCGTCAGTTTGCCCACCGGATTGTTCTTGTTCACCACCACATAGATATTGCCCTGGCCGATGACCGCATGCTGATAGGCGGCCGGGTCCTTGACATCCAGCCCATCCTTTCGGGCGCTTGCCAGCAGTTCCTCAAAGGTCGAACCGGCGGCGCTCACGTCGATCTCGTTGTTGGCCAGTTGTTTGAAAGCGATGGTGGCGCTGGTGAAGATGATATTGACCTTGTTGCCGCTCTTCTTTTCGAAGCTGTCGCGGACCGGGCGGATGAAGTTGTCGATTGGTGCGCCGCCGCCGCCCACCTTGATCTCATCCGCCTGAACCGTGGTCGTGGCTCCTGTCGTAACAGCCGTCATAAAAGCCAGTGCAAGTGCAATCCTCTTCATGTTGGTGCCCCTCCCTCTGTGGTGTCTGTTCAGTCAGGAATCATAATCTAATGAAAAATTATACCAGAAATTGCGGCATTTCAAGCTAAATACGCGAAAAAACGGCAACACGCCCAGATCATTGGCGTTTATGTTCGCGCGGTAATGAATGACCGGTTGAGCTTGCGCGGCAGGCTGTGCTAGTCTGGAGCCGTTACGGATCTTCTCAGAAAAGGATGGATCATGTCGCCATTTCGCTTGGCCAATCTCCACCTGCGGGCCCGGATAATCCACGTGATCCGGGAATTTTTCCGGTCGCGCGGTTTCCTGGAGGTCGAGACGCCGCACCGTATCCCCGCCAACGCCCCCGAGGAGTACATCGACCCGTATCGGGCCGGTACCGGCTATCTCCACACCTCGCCGGAAATCTGCATGAAGCGGCTCTTGTGCCGCGGATACGGGGATATTTTCCAAATCTGCCGGTGCTGGCGGAGCGACGAGCGCGGCACGAGGCATGTGCCCGAATTCACCCTGCTGGAATGGTACCGGGCGGATAGCGATTACTACGCTCTCATGAAAGACTGCGAGGAACTGCTCAAGGCGGTGGTCGAAATGGTTGGCGGGGGAACGGCGCTGTCGTACCGGGGGCGAAAGATCGAGTTCAATAAGGGTATCGGGCGGATAACGGTCAGGGAAGCCTTCGAGCGTTTCGGCGGCACGACCATGGAAACGGCCCTTCGCGACGGCACCTTCGACGAGATCATGGTTACCGCCATAGAACCGGCCTTGCCGCGGGACGTGCCGGCCATCCTCATGGATTATCCGGCCGAAGCGGCCGCCCTGGCCCGTCTCAAGCCGGGCGACCCGACGGTGGGCGAGCGTTTCGAACTGTATGCCGGCGGCCTGGAGCTCGCCAATGGCTTCAGCGAGCTCACCGATCCCCGGGAACAGCGAGAGCGCTTTGGTGAGGCCAATGCCAAACGCCTCCGGTCCGGTCTCCCGCCCCTCCCCCTCCCCGAGCCGTTCCTGGCCGACCTGGGGAACATGCCGCCCGCCGCCGGAATAGCCCTGGGCATCGACCGTTTGGTCATGCTCTGCGCCGACGCGGAGAGGATCGACGATGTCGTCGCCTTTACGCCGGAGGAGCTGTGAGGTCCCGGTAGGCAACCCGCTCACCCCGGTAGGTGGTGAGATAGACCGTGTCCCCGTCCCGCTCGAAGGCATCGGGCAAGAGGGGAACCTTGCCCTTCCCCCCGGCAGGTCGATCACGTAGTGGGGAACCCCCAGGCCCGAAATATGCCCGCGCAGCGCCCGGATGATCTCAAGCCCGCTGGCCAGGGGCGTGCGGAAGTGCGCCGTTCCTTTGACCAGGTCCATCTGGTGAAGATAGTAGGGCCGCACCCGGATGCCCAAAAGCCCCGACATCAGGTCGCGCATGGTGGCGATGTCGTCGTTGACCCCCCGCAGGAGCACGGTCTGATTGCCCATCTGGATGCCGGCATCGGCCAGAAGGCCGCAGGCACCGGCCGATGCCGGGGTGATCTCGGCGGGATGGTTGAAATGGGTGTTGACATAGAGCGGATGGAAACGTTTCAGCATGGCGCACAGTTCCGGGGTGACGCGCTCCGGCAGGGTGACCGGGATGCGGGTGCCGATGCGGATGATGCCGACGTGGCCGATGGCGCGCAGCCGGGTGAGGATGTCGTGCAGGGAGGCGTCGTCGAGCATGAGCGGATCGCCGCCGGAGAGCGTCACGTCGCGGACGGCCGGGGTCGCCTTGATGTAGGCCATTGCCTGATCCAGCCGGTCGGCGCCGGGCGGCTCCGCCCCGCACCCCACATGGCGCTTGCGCATGCAGAAACGGCAGTACACCGGGCAGCGGTTCGAGACGAGCAGCACGACCCGGTCGGGGTAGCGGTGGATCAGGCCGGGGACCGGGCTGAGCGAAACTTCGGCCAGCGGATCGGGAAGCTGGCCGTCATCCTCCAGTTCCCGCACATCGGGGATGCACTGCCGCCAAATCGCATCGCCCGGCTTCTGGATGAGCCCGGCATAGGACGAGGAAACCAGGAACGGATAGCGGGCCGCCACCGAGCGCACGGCCGGTAATTCGGATTGATTTATCTTGAGTTTGTCAATGGTTACACTGGTATAGTTGATGTATTTCATGAAATCATGCTTTCCGGTTGGGGTGAAATCGCTTCACGGGGGCACCTATCAAGTCTGCACGACCGAATTGTCTTGAAAATAACCATATTATGTGAAATATACAACAGATTAAAATCATCTGCTGCGCTGCGACGGCGGTATTCATGTACACGAAATATTTCGGATTCAAAGAAAAACCGTTTACCCTGACGCCCAATCCCCGCTTCATCTTCCTCAGCAAACATCACAAGGAAGCGTTCGCCCATCTCCTGTACGGCATCAACAGCCATTACGGTTTTATCGAACTGATCGGCGAGGTGGGCACCGGCAAGACCACGGTGTTGCGCACCCTGCTGGGGCAGCTACAGGACAAGAACTACCGTACGGCCCTGATCTTCAACCCCAGCCTCACCGGCGTGGAACTGCTGCGCAGCATCAACAACGAGTTCGGCATCGACGCCAGCAGCCAGTACGCCAACGAACTGCTGGCGGTCCTGAACCGCTTCCTGCTGGAGGAAAACAGCAACGGCAGAACCGTTGTCCTGGTCATCGACGAGGCCCAGAACCTGGACCCGGCCACCCTGGAGCAGATCCGGCTCATCTCCAACCTGGAAACCGAGGATGACAAGCTGATCCAGATCATCCTCGCCGGACAGCCGGAACTGGAGCACCTGCTGTCCAAACCGGAATTGCGCCAGATTAACCAGCGCATCGCCGTTCGCTACCGGCTCCGGCCGATCAGCATGGACGAAACCCGCGCCTATATCCGCCACCGCATGGAGGTCGCCGGCGAGAGCGGCGGCGTATCCTTCAACCGTTATGCCATCAAATACATCTATCTCTACACCCGCGGCGTTCCCCGCATGATCAACATCCTCTGCGACCGGGCTCTCCTGATCGCCTACGGCGACGAACGCCGGGATATCGGCGCCAGCATCGTCAGCAGGGCCATCAGGGAGATTCTCAACCTGCCGCGGAACCGCTTTGCGCCAAAGCGCCTGGCGACTATGACCGCCGCGGTCATTGCCGTGGTGGCGCTTCTGGCATTGGGGGCTGCCCAATGGCAATCCGGCCGTTTCCGGCACGTGGGGCAGCGCCTGCTGGCCCGCCTTGCCGCCCCCTCCGCTCCCGTCACGTCGGAGCCGTCCGGGGCGAAGGCATCCGCCACAACAGCGAATTCCCCCACCAAGGCCGCATCGTTGTCGGCATCGGCGTCCCGCCGGATCTCCAGCCTGGAGCAGGAACTCCTTTCTTACGAGCAGGCCGGCACCCATCTGCACGCCCTGAATGCCCTCATCGCCCGTTGGCGGGCGCAACCCTACGGCACGGTCGGCGGGCGCCTCACGACTCCCGATACCTTTTCGCGTCTCGCCGCCAAGCGGGGGCTGCGCCTGACGCCCTTCACGGGAACGCTCGACGAAGCCATCCGCTTCGATCTTCCCTTCCTGGCGGTGACCCGGGTGTCGGGTGACCTGGGGGCCTACTGCCTTGCCGTGACCGCGGTTCGCGGCGACAGCGTGACCGTGTCTCCCGCGCTGTTCGGCAAGGGCGTCGTCGATCGGAAGGAGTTGGCATCCCTGACCACCGGGACCTTCTACCTCGTCTGGAAGAACATCGGCCGCATTCCGGTCACGATTACCCCCGGAGAACGCCGGAACGAGATCAGCACCCTGCAACGGCTTCTCAGGCAGGCGGGTGCGTACCATGGGCCGTTCGACGGCATCTACGGCGACGCAACCGCCGCGGCGGTGCGGGCGTTCCAGCATTCCCACGGCATCGCCGCGGACGATCTGGTGGGCGAACTGACCCTGGCCGTGCTCGTGCCCTACGATACGGGCGCCAACATCCCTTCCCTCAAGGGAAACTGATCGGACAAACGGATGAGTTCCATTCTCAAGGCGCTGAAAAAGCTGGAAGAGGAAAAATCGGCCCGGACGCCGGACGCCCTCAAGATCGATACCGAAATCCTGCGCGGCGGAGGTCCGTCCCGCTTTCCCTATCGCAACGTCGTCCTGCTGGCGGTGCTGTTTTTCGTCTGCGGGTCCCTACTCACCTATCTGTACGTGAAACGAGGGGCCAACCCTGCCGTCACCGTAGCCACTCTCCCCCCGCCGGAGCATGCCGCGCGCCCCCAGGCGGCACAGCCGCCGCCCGCCGCCGTGGAAGTCCCCGGGGAAAGCCGGCCTGCCGGCCGACCGCAGCCTCGGGCACAGAATACACCGGCCCCGGTTACCGTCGCCGCGCCCCATGCCAAGGTCAAGCCTTCAAAACAGATCCGCGCCGCCACGCCGTTATCGGCGGGGCAAGCGAAACCGGGAGCCGCGGCCGTGCCGGCGGCCGCCACCGCGCCAACCCCTGCCAGGCGTATCCCCACCCTCAGGGTGGACGGCATCGCCTACCACTTCGGCAGCGCCGACAGCCTTGCCGTGGTGAACGGGAACACGGTCTATGTGGGGGCAATGGTCGATGGGGCGAAGGTCGAGGACATCGGGAAGGATCGCATCCGGTTCAGCTACGAGGGGGAGAGGTTCGACATTCCCCTGGGCAAGTCCAATTGATCCATGAAAAGGGCGCCGCAGGGACGCTGGGCTAGACCACACTTCAAGGCAGGAACGCCGCTCGTCTCCTCGTCTCTTTTCTGCGGCGTTGCGGCCTTGTTGGCCAGGGTCAGCGCACGATCACCCGGACGAATTTCACCAGGTAGTCCACACCGGACCAAATGGTCAGCAGGGTGGCGATCCAGAGGTAGAACATCCCCACATTATGCATGTTGACATGCACCAGCGGGTTGTCGATCCCGAACAACCAGTTGTAATCGTAATGCAGCACCAGCCCGAGAATGGCCACAATCTGAAAGATCGTCTTGAACTTGCCCAGATCGCTGGCCGGAATGACGATCCCTTCGCTCGACGCAATCCCCCGCAGCCCCGTAATAATGATCTCCCGCCCCAGGACTACCAGCACCATCCAGGCGGGAACCCTCCCGAAGGGGAGGATCATGATCAGGGCCGCCATCACGATCAACTTGTCGGCGATGGGGTCGAGAAACTTGCCGAACACCGTGACGATCCCCATGCGCCGCGCCAGGTAACCGTCCAGCCAGTCGGTGATGGATGCCAGGGCAAAAACCGCGGCTGCCCAGAAGCCGGCACTCTGGGCCGGTGAAAGGAGCAGAAACGCCATGAGTGGAATGGCTGCGATCCGAAGCATGGTCAGCATATTGGGGATGTTGAGTATGGGATGGGAGGTGCGTGTCGTCATGGATTCAGTTCGCCCGATAGGATTGCATGTAGGATAACACCCGGTTGACATAGGTGCGGGTTTCGGCGTACGGGGGGATACCCCCGTATCTGGCCACTTTGTTCAGTCCTGCGTTGTACGCGGCCACGGCCAGGGAGACATCCCCGCGGAACGTATCCAGCAGAAAGCGGAGGTATTTCACCCCCCCTTCCACGTTATCCTTCGGATCGAAGCTGTTGCCGACCTTGAGGGACTTGGCGGTTCCCGGCATGAGTTGCATCAGGCCGCTGGCCCCCTTGGGGGAAACGGCATTGGGGTTGTAGCCGGACTCGGCATGAATGACCGCCTTGATCAACGACTGGTCAACCCCGTATTTATCCGCATAGGTCTTGATGATGTGATCGTATTCGGCCGGGTTGACCGAGGCGGCGAACTTGAGCCTCGTGCGCAACTGCTTGTCCTTTTTAAGGTCGCGCATAAAGACTTTGAAACGCTTGTCCGTCGGGGCGTCGGTAAAGTGGACGATCCCTTCCGCATCCTCATAACGGTAGATATCGGCATGGGCGGGCATGACCGCGATCAGGAGGGCTCCTAGGCCGGCCAGGGCGGCTACCCTTGGCACGACCATCATATGACGGATGTTTTGATCCCTATGCATAATTTTCCATAGTCTCAAATATGAATGATTTGTTCAAGAGTAAATCCATGTACGTAGGTCACGTCATGTTCCCCCGGCGCCTGCCGTAGCGTTCCAACCGCCCATTCATCTCGTCGGCCAGCCCCCGGTGGACCATGTCCCAGGAAAAACGCCATTCCCAGTTTCCAAACGCCGTGCCGGGGAGATTCATGCGGGCGGTGCCCGGCAGGCCGAGAATATCCTGAAACGGTATGACAACCGTATCGGCCACGGACATCAAGGCTATCCGGACGATGTCCGCTACGATATCGCGCCCGTTCGAACCGACATAATCCCGTACCAGGCTGCGATGGTGTTCATCCTGGCCGGTATACCATCCCAGGGTGGTGTCGTTATCGTGCGTCCCGGTGTAGACCACGCAGTTTTTGACACAATTGTGGGGCAGGTAGGGGTTGGCCGGGCCGGAATCGAAAGCGAATTGCAGAATCTTCATGCCGGGAAAGCCGAAACGGTCGCGCAGGGCCTCTACCGCGGGGGTGATGATGCCAAGATCTTCGGCGATAATGGGCAATGCCCCAAGTGCGGAGCGAACCGCCTCGAACAGGCGCTCCCCCGGGCCGGCCCCCCATGCTCCCCGCTCCGCTGTCCGCTCGTGGGCCGGCACCTGCCACGCCGCCTCAAAACCGCGAAAATGGTCGATGCGCACAGTATCGAACAACGAGAAGGCATGGCGAAAACGTTCGATCCACCAGTCGAATCCCCGGTGTTCCAGGATTTCCCAGTCATAAAGCGGGTTGCCCCAGAGTTGGCCGGTCCGGCTGAAGTAGTCGGGCGGCACGCCGGCCACGGAGGTCGGCCTGCCCTGGCCATCAAGCAGGAAAAGGTGGCGGTTGCGCCAGACATCGGCCGAATCATAGGCCACAAATATCGGTATGTCGCCGATGAACGAGACCCCCCGGCTTGCGGCATATGCCCGCAACGCCTGCCATTGGCGGGAAAACTGCCACTGCAGGTATTTCTGGGCTCCGATCTCGGGCCCCAGCTTCAGCGAAGCCTTCTCAAAGGTTTCCGCCGTCAGCAGCGCCGCTTCCTTGGGCCACTTCTGCCAGCTTTTCCCCTTGTAATGCTGCTTGAGCGCCATGAAAAGCGCAAAATCGTGCAACCAGGGCGTCGTATCGCAGAAGTGCCAGAACTCCTCGGTCCGCGAGCTTCTCTCGGCGGCAAGGAAGGTTGCCGCCGCCTGGTGGAGCAGCCCCGGCTTCACATCGGAAACGCCGCCATAGTCCACCCGTTCTTCGGGAAAATGGCTGCCGACCGCCTCAAGCGGCAGATCGCCCTCCCGGGCAAGCTGCCGGAGGTCGATCAGGAGGGGGTTGCCGGCAAAGGCCGACAGGGATGAATAGGGGGAGTTGCCGCAGGCGGGCGGAGTCAGGGGGAGCACCTGCCAGTAGCTCATCCCCATGGTCGACAACAGGTCCACGAACCTTCGTGCGTCGTCTCCCAGCGTCCCGATGCCGTCATGCCCTGGAAGCGACGTTGGATGAAGCAGGACGCCGCAACTCCGTCTCTTGAGCATTGTCTGCCTCCTGAATCGTTTTGTCGCAATTAAGCCATAGACAACCCTGCTTTGCAAATAAAATCAATATTTTGACAAACATTAAAATATGATTCAATTCCCGGCGGCTTTCGGGTATAGTTTCGAGAGAGCACCAGCTATGTTCACGAGGCAACCATCCCCTTTTCCCGTTCGTTCTGCGGACCCAAGATGAATAAGCAACCCCTGGACATACCGACCGGCGCCATCGATGCCAGGCTCCTGGCGGCCCTGATCATCGAGCTCAATATTTCGCTCCGTTATTTCAGGTCATATCCCGCCGGGCATCCCATCATCGACGCCTCCCTGAAGAAGGTTGTGGCGCTCTATGCAAAACTGATGGCGGGGCATGACGAAATCGTCGTTGCCGCCGCAAAGAACGCCCTGCTGGTGGAAAATGTCTCCCTCGACAAATCGAACCTTGTCTTCCGCGATTTTGCCGGCGTGCTTTTCGAGCACGGCATCGGCGCCTTGATCTTCCACAAGGGGCTGGACGTGGAAGAGCTCAGGAGCTTCAACCTGATTCTGGGGCTCAAACGGGAGGAGCTCAACGCCCGGGGAGGCATCGAAAAAATCTGGGAGCAGTCGCACATCGCCGCCCTCGGCATGCGCGCCATCCGCTACGATCTTTTCAGCGCCACCGAGGACGACGCCCTGGCCGACTCCTCGACAACGGGACAACCGGGCGAAGGGCTCTGGGAACGTTTTGCCCGTGGCCTGATGGGGGGCACGCTCGGTTTCGGCGGGGCGGACGCCGCCGGCATCGACCCCCGGCAGTTGGCCGATGCGTTCAACCGCCGCTACCGCGAATCGGGCGCCAGCGGGGATGACGGGTACATCGACGTCTTCGCCGACCTGCTCGAACCGGAAGAAAACGACCGGGAAGACGGCGCCAAGCGGCGCATCCCCGGCCGACAGATCGCCGCCTTCGTGGAACACCTGGACCCCGGCCTCCGCCGCACATTACTCTCCAAATCCTTCGCCATCGACGAACCGGGTGCGCGCCCTGCGCTGGAAGAGATCATCGGCCAACTGCCCGACCACGTGATTGCGGGAATCCTGGACGATATCGACAGCAACAGGGTCACGGTCCCCCCCGCCGTCATGACGCTCCTGCAGCGCCTCTCCCTGCATGCAGCCAGCGGCAGCCACGATTCGCTCTCCTTCTCCCAACTGGCCGAAGAGGGGGCACAGGATAAACTGCGCATCATCTTCGGCGAGCATGCCGCGGAGGAACAGGGATTCCAGGATGACGGGGCGCCGGCGCGGCCGTGCCGGCCTGGCGGCGGGATGATGCCCTCCCCCCGCCAGGAGCTCGAACGCTTGCGGGAAACCATGCAGGCCGGTTGGCTGGAAAGCCATGTCGGCCAGATCATCCTGCGCCTCGCGGCCGCGGCGGACAATCCGGACGGGATGGAGCCTTTGGCCCAGAATCTGGGGGATATGTGCGGTTATCTGCTCCAGACCGGGGATTACCATCAACTGCTCGGGATCATCGAACAGGCAGACTCCCCCGCCCTCCCCCCGGCATTCCGGGAGCACCTCGCGGAACGTTTCCGCCGCCGCGACTTCCTGGACGAGATCATGAACGGCCTGACCACCTGGGGCAAGAGCCGCTTCGAGGACATCCGCCTGCTGGTGGAAACCATCGGCCCCCCGTTCATCGAACCGCTTCTGGACAACCTGGCCGAGGAAGAAAACATGTCGCTGCGGCGCTTCATGATGGATTGCCTCCTGGGGTTCGGTCCTGCCGCAAAAGAGTCGATCCTGGCGCGCCTCGACGACCAGCGCTGGTATTACCTGCGCAACCTGCTCATCATGCTGCGCTCCCTGGACGACCCGGACATCGTCCCCCACATCCGGCCCCTGGCCATGAACAGAAACCCCAAGGTCCGGCAGGACGCCTTGCGCACCCTGCTTTCCTACAACGATCCGGTGGCGGAACGCCAGCTTCTGCGCGACCTGGAAAGCAGCGACAAAGAGGTCAGGCTCGCCGCCATCGCCATGGCCGAAAAAAGCCGCTCCCCCGACGTTTTCAGAAAGCTTCTGGCGATTGTGGCCAAAAGCGGTCTTTCGCAACTGGATATCGAGCTGAAGAGCACCGCCATTGCCTCCCTGAAGGAGATCGGGCGGGAGGAGGCCCTCCCCGAATTGCTCAAGGTGCTGGGGTCCGTGAACCTGATCCGCGCCAAGGCCCTTGCCCGCCTCAAACTCGACATCGTCCGTTCCCTGGAAGGATACCCCCCCGCAAGCGCCCTGCCGATCCTGGAAAAGATCGCCAAGGGCAGCGACGAATTGGCGCGGCAGGCAGACGAATCCCTGCGGGCCGTCAGGATGAGATCCGATGGATAGTGAAAATCTCGTCATACAGGAATCCATCCGCTCGTTGCTCTCGGCAACCGCCAACGCCGCCCTCTACTCCATGGGGCATCCCCAGGTGGCGCGCCTGGCCGAGTCGGCCTACAAGGGCATCAGCGCCGCCCTTGGCGTCTCCCCGCAGATATCGTTGACGGTTATCGAAGACGAACTGGTCATCAACGGCGAACCGCCCTCCTTCAGCCTCTTCCTGAACCGCTTCGCCGAGATGCTCGCATCCAGGGGAATTGGTCATGTGAAGCTTGTCGAGGGGCTCGGCCGCGAGGAGATCACCGCCCTCATCGCCGCCTTGGCCAGTCAGGAAGGGGCAAAAACGGCTTTATCCTCCAGCGAGCACATCCGCTTTGGCCGCGTCGAACTGCTGGAGGGAAGCAACGGTGAATACTCCGTGGAGGAAACCGGAGCCGCGGGCCGACGCGAGATCCCCCTGCGGGACATGCCGGCCGAAGAGTTGGCCCGCTTCACGGAGATCTACGAGGCGCTCAGAAGGAAACAGAAGATGAAGGTTGCCGGCATCGTCGAGATCGTCTCCGCGTTCATCGCCGCTTTCAGGCGGGAGGGGGAATCCCGGCTGGTCACGGCGACCATGCGCAGCGACGAGGAGTATACCTTTACCCATTCCGCCAACGTGTGCATCCTCAACCTGGCCCAGGCCATGTCCCTGGGCATCGAGGGGCAGATGCTGCACGATATCGGCATGGCAGCCATGCTGCACGATATCGGCAAGCTCTTCATTCCCGAGGAGATCCTCATCAAGAAGGGTAAGTTGACGCCCCGGGAGTTCAGCCTGCTGGAGGGGCACCCGGTGCGGGGCGCCCGGCATCTCCTGGAGGTTCCCGGCGTCCCCCGCCTGGCGGTGGTGACCGCCTACGAACACCACATGAAGCACGATTTTTCCGGCTATCCCAAAGCGCCCGATGGCTGGCGTCTCAACCTGTGCAGCCAGATCACCATGATCTCCGATTTCTTCGATGCCATGCGGACCCGGCGCCCGTACCGCGACCCGGTGGACCTGCGGACCATCGTCAGCCAGATCCGGGAGCGGGCCGGGAGCGATTTCCACCCCCTCCTGGCCCGCAACTTCCTGAACGTCCTCAAGCGCATGGTCGAGGCGCGCCGCTCCTCATAATCTCCCCCTCCCCTTCTTGACATTCCCCGCCGCCGTGCTTACCTACCATGTGTAGGGCAGCACATTTTATTCACTATCCGAAGGAACGAATCATGGACTTCAACCGTTTGACGCAAAAATCCCAGGAAGCCTTTGCGGAGGCCCAGAACAAGGCCGTTACCAGCGGCCACGTGGAGGTGGACGGCGAGCACCTGCTCTGGGCCTTGCTGGAGCAGCCCGATGGTCTGGTGCCCCGCCTCTTGACCCGGATGGATGTCCGCCCCGAGGCGATCAAAAAGGAGGTCGAGGCGGAACTGGACCGGCGGCCCCACGTGTCGGGCCCCGGGGCCGAGCCGGGCAAGATCTACGTATCCCAGCGGCTGTCGCGCATCCTGGTGGCCGGAGAAAACGAAGCCAAGCGGCTCAAGGACGAGTACGTATCGGTGGAACACCTCTTCGCGGCACTTCTGGGCGAAGGGGACAAATTCCCTTCCGGCAGGATACTCAAACGGGCCGGCATCGACCGGGAAAAATTCCTCAAGACCCTGACCGACGTGCGCGGCAACCAGCGGGTGACCTCGGCCAACCCGGAGGCCAGCTACGAGGCCCTGGAGAAATACGGCCGCGATCTGGTCAAGATGGCAAAAAGCGACAAGCTCGACCCGGTCATCGGCCGGGACGAGGACATCCGCCGGGTGATCCGCATCCTGTCGCGCAAGACCAAGAACAACCCGGTGCTGATCGGTGAGCCGGGGGTCGGCAAGACCGCCATCGTGGAGGGGTTGGCCCAGCGCATCGTGCGGGGCGACGTGCCGGAAGGGCTCAAGGACAAGACGGTCTTTGCCCTGGACATGGGGTCGCTCGTGGCCGGGGCCAAATACCGCGGCGAGTTCGAGGAACGGCTCAAGGCGGTGCTGAACGAGATCAAGGAGGCCCAGGGGAACATCATCCTCTTCATCGACGAACTGCACACCATCGTGGGGGCCGGCAAGGCCGAAGGCGCCATGGACGCCGGCAACATGCTGAAACCGATGCTGGCCCGGGGCGAGTTGCACTGCATCGGCGCCACCACCCTGGACGAATACCGCCAGCACATCGAAAAGGACGCCGCCCTGGAGCGCCGCTTCCAGCCGGTGCTGGTGGAACAGCCCTCGGTGGAGGACACGGTATCCATCCTGCGGGGGCTCAGGGAGCGCTTCGAGGTGCATCACGGGGTCAAGATCCAGGACAACGCCCTGGTGGCCGCCGCCACCCTCTCCAACCGCTACATCACCGAGCGTTTCCTGCCGGACAAGGCCATCGACCTGGTGGACGAGGCCTGCGCCATGCTGCGCACCGAGATCGACTCCCTCCCCTCCGAGTTGGACACCATCTCCCGCCGGGTCATGCAGTTGGAGATCGAGGAGCAGGCCCTGAAGAAGGAAAAGGACCCGGCCAGCCGGGAACGGCTGGAGACGCTGCGCAAGGAACTGGCCTCGGACCGGGAAAAGGCCACCGCCATGCGGGCCCGCTACGACACGGAAAAGGTGGCCATCCAGCGCGTCCAGGGGCTGCGGGAGCAGATCGAGAAGACCCGGCGCGACATCGAACAGGCCGAGCGCTCCTACAACCTGGAACAGGCCTCCAAGCTCAAATACTCGGAGTTGCCGGGGCTGGAGACCGCCCTGAAGAACGAGGAGGCTGCCCTGAACGAAAAGCAGGGGGGGCAGAAACTGTTGCGGGAAGAGGTAACCGAAGACGAGATCGCCGAGATCGTGGCCCACTGGACCGGCATCCCGGTCACGCGGCTGGTGGAGGGGGAACGGGAAAAACTGCTGCGCCTGGAGGACATCCTGCACCAGCGGGTGGTGGGCCAGGACGAGGCGGTGCGCCTGGTCACGGATGCCGTGCTGCGCGCCCGGTCCGGCATCAAGGACCCGCGGCGGCCCATCGGCTCGTTCATCTTCCTGGGGCCCACCGGGGTCGGCAAGACCGAACTGGCCCGTACCCTGGCCGCGGCCCTGTTCGATTCGGAAGAGAATCTGGTGCGCATCGACATGTCGGAGTACATGGAGAAGTTCGCCGTATCGCGCCTCATCGGCGCGCCCCCGGGCTACGTGGGCTACGAGGAAGGGGGACAGCTGAGCGAGGCGGTGCGGCGCAAGCCCTACAGCGTGCTGCTGTTCGACGAGATCGAGAAGGCTCATCCCGATGTCTTCAACATCCTGCTGCAGATCCTGGACGACGGCCGGGTCACCGACAGCCACGGGCGCACGGTCAGCTTCAAGAACACGGTGGTTATCATGACCTCCAACATCGGCGCCCCCCACCTGCTGGAGGGGATCACCGCCGACGGCGAGATCCGGGAGGATGCCCGCAAGGCGGTGATGAACGAACTGCGCGCCAGCTTCCGCCCCGAGTTCCTGAACCGGGTGGACGACATCGTGCTCTTCAAGCCGCTGCACCTGGACGAGGTGGTGCGCATTGCCGACCTCCTGGCGGAACAGTTGAAGGAACGGCTGAAGGATCGTCACATAACTCTGGAAATTACCGACGAAGCCAAGCGCTTCATCGCCCGGGCCGGCTACGACCCGGTCTACGGTGCCCGGCCGCTCAAGCGCTATCTGCAGCGGGAATTGGAGACCCGGGTGGCGCGAGCCATCATCGCCGGCAATGGGTTGGAGGGGAGCACCCTGCGCGTGGAGGTGCGGGATGGGGCGCTGGTGGTCGGCGTGGAGAGTGCCCAGGGGCAGGCGGTGGAGCAGATAGCCCGGCAATGAAAACATACCACACAACGGACAAAAGCCGGTCCCTGTTCAACCAGGGCCGGCTTTTGTCCGTTTCAGATAAAAAGAGCGCTGACAAAATGATGCTTCTTGTGTTGTCCTCATCATGTGATGGGTCACGAATATCTGCCCGGACCACAAAAGGGCCGGCCCATCCTCGGCATGATGCCCCTTCAATAAGCAGTACCTCTTTCGTTCGGGATTCCCGCCCCGATCAACTCCCCAGCCACCAGCCGTGATAACTGAACGGCACATGGTGCCGCAGCATCACCCGCGCCAGCGGACCGTCGGCCAGTCGCTCGCCATCCAGCACTGCCAGCAGGCTTTTCCTGGTCCGGCTGTCGTAGACCTCGGTGAGTACCCAGCCGTTCCCCTCCGGCACCGCGCTGTTCCGGGGGACAAAGACCGGCTCGCCGCAGTAACAACCTGCACCGAAATCGTAGCGTGTTCTCTGCCCTGATTGCAGATCAATCCGCTGGATAGCCGACCAGAAAAACTCGTCCGGGTTGGCCGCGCAGAGCCAGACAAAACGGTTCGGCCGGCAACGGCCGCGTTCGTCGATGCGCGGCCACTCGAAATTCCCCGTGGCCAGCAGTTCCCTGGCTACTCGTTTTTGCCCCGATTCTATCCGGTAGCGCCACAATTGGCCCGGGGTGTGGCCCCTGCCTTTTCCCCCGGTCATGACCGCATTGGCCGCGGCCCCCGGGCCGACCAGGTGGTCCGGATCGGCATACCCCACGAAATCGGCAATCAGTTCATCGCCGCGTTCAAAAGCATTGACGGAATGCCACATGAACGACGGCTCTGTCGGAAAAAGCAGCGGCACACCGCTGAAGTCCCGAGCCAGGACAAGGAGCAGGTTCCCCTGCTCGGGGCGCCAGCGTAGCGAGTCAAGGATGCTGCGGACTCCCAGGAGCGGCCCCCAGACCTCCACCTCCAGCGGGTGGAGACTGAGCATCACGTGGCTTTTAGCGACAAACCAGTCGTGCAGATAGACATAGCGTGGGAGGTCGATGATCCGGTGCCGCGACAGCGTACCGTTGGCGGCGAAACAGGTCAGGTGCAGGGAGACCCGGCGTCCGTACTGGATCCCGAAATGAAGCCATTCGCCGGTCAGGGGGTCGAACTTGCCGTGGGCCGCAAAGATCACTGGGATTTCCGAGGCTATGCCAAGCCTCGATTCGCCACGAGTTTCCAGGGTTACCGGGTCCAGCTCGAACGGCAGGGATGATTCGTCAAACGCATACAACCTGCCTTGCCAGGGAAACACCGTGACACCCGCCTGGCTATGGATGCGGCCCGGTCCCCAGAAATTGTTCCACAGGCCGCCGGGGGCCAGGGTGCTCCAGGTGGGGTAGAG
Organism: Geobacter sp. FeAm09; assembly: GCF_008330225.1. Taxonomy (NCBI): domain Bacteria; kingdom Pseudomonadati; phylum Thermodesulfobacteriota; class Desulfuromonadia; order Geobacterales; family Geobacteraceae; genus Geobacter; species Geobacter sp. FeAm09. Next base: position 1,876,313 of record NZ_CP042466.1, read on the forward strand.
AAAACGGCCCGCCGCCGCTTCTTCCACAAGCTTGGGGGTGGCTACGAAACGGTTGCGGAACCGGACCCCGTGATCGTGAAAATGAAAGCGCTGGATCAGCCCGTCCCCATCCAGGAGGCTCCGCTTGCGCAGCCCGCCCCGGTCGAACAATCCGGGACCGTTGCGGAAGAGCGTCCCGCGCAGCCCTGCCGGGATCACCCCCTCCACCTCCGCAGCATAATCATACTCTTCAGGCAACGAGGTAGCCAACCCCAGGTAGGGTTGATCAGGGCCGCCGAAGTCGCGAAAACCGGCCTTGGACAGGGGGGTGCTGGCGGCACAACCGCTCAGCAGGGCACATGCGGTGCTGCCGCTGCATGCAAGGAACTCTCTGCGCGTCATCATGTCTGTCAGTATACCACACGGGGGCCGCTGCGCAGGCAGGCGGCAAGGCCCCCTGCCCCCAGAACTCCCCATTGTTGCAGACGCCCTACCCCCGGCTCATGCCGTAATGAGCCTTACGGCCGGCAGACTGTTCGTCGCCGGTCAGCGTAAGGGTGAACCTGGTCCGGAGCGGTATGGATACATGGCGATGGTTGTCGTGCACCACAACCTCCACGACCCACTCTCCCAGGGGGTCGGCAGGCTCGCCCACGAAACGTACGACGTTCGCGGCAAGATAGATGTGCGTCGGCGGACCGGCCAAGGTGCCGGCAAACCCCTTGAGTCCGCGATTCTCGGTCGCCTTCTTGTCCGGCCCGGTTATCTTGAGGTCAAAGGTCACGTCCACCGTTCCGGCGGCATCCAGAGCCGGATTGGCGAAAAAGACCAGTATGGACGCCTGCTCGCCCCTCTTGAGATTCTGGACCACCAAAAAACTCGGGACAGCCTCCGAAGGGGTGTTCCATGTGCTTTCCCAATCAGGATCGGCGGTGATGAGCACGGACGCGCCAAAGCCGTTGACCGTTTTGCTGGCCTCGGAATTGACCGCGGGGATGCCGTTTCGCAGCCATCTCCCGTCATCGGCGGCGACTGCCAGGGTGTTGATGGCGAAGGTCAGGAGGAAGAGCAGTAAAAGCAGGGATTTCATGGCGTTGCCTTTCGTCCGGCAGTATCGAGCCGAGGCCGGACCTCACCTCTCAAAATGCGGCACCGGCCTCGGACCCTCTCCGGGACGGGAATGTTTTCCCGTGAGGGTTTCGATGCGGATACACACGATCCCGGTACAGGCGAATTTTTCCGCTGATACCGGAAAAACACACGGAGCGTTGTATCGCGCTGCGAACACCCGGAGGACTTCGTCTTTCAGTGCGGGATCGTCCACCAGTTCGCCGACGCCTGTACCACACACGCTGCGATAGCGAGTGGTGGTCTTTTCAACACGGACATCTACGGCCGTGGAAAAACCGATGCGGGGGTCCGCCCGCAGCAGGTCCAGCTTCCGTCCCTCCAAGGCGCAATGGAAGTAGATGCAGCCGTTGTGATAAACGTAATTCACCGGCAGTACGTAGGGCGTCTCGCCGGAGTTGAGAGCGATGTACATTTCCGTGGCATCTCGCAGCACTTGCTGCATGGATGCAGGGTCTGAAATTTCACGTTCGGTTCTGCGCATAAGAGGACTCCGTATCGGTGGCAGGGGATATACTGAATATACTGAGTTTAATTGCCGGTATAAGGGAATTGTGGGGGCGGTCCTTGACATGGGACAAAGCTCTCATGTAATGACAAAATGTCCTCTGCCAAGGGCAGACCGCTCTATCTGCATATGGATGCCGGGATGTATACTGCTAATTTTAAATGTAATTTAAGATAGTTAAAAATCTGCACTCTTCCAATCTCACTATACTAGCACAAAAAAAAACAGAAACCACGCTATCCGGCAATCATCAGATTGCGCCATTTAGATGCAAACATTTTCCCGGTACACATAAGATGCGCTCAACGGCCCCTTCCCCTCTCCCCTTGACAAAATCCCCCCACAGGAGAATAATTCCACCCTTTGGCGTATACAAAACCAGAAGGGACCTGTGCATCATGCTTATCGAAAGCGATTTCCTCGTCATCGGCAGCGGTATCGCCGGACTCTCATTTGCCCTCCAGGCGGCCGACCACGGCAGCGTCGCCCTGGTCACCAAGCGCGACATCTCCGAATCCGCCACCAAATATGCCCAGGGAGGCATCGCCTCGGTCTTTTCCGCCGAGGACTCCTTTGACGCCCATGTGGATGATACCCTGGTGGCCGGGGCCGGCATCTGCCATGAGGATGTGGTGCGCATGGTGGTGGAGGAAGGCCCCCAGACCATCCGCAACCTGATCGAATGGGGGGTCAAGTTTACCACCGGCAGCGGCAGCGATGGCTACGACCTGACCCGGGAAGGGGGGCACAGCGCCCGCCGCATCCTGCACGCCGAGGACATCACCGGCCGCGAGATCGAACGCGCCCTGGTGGAGGCGGTGCGCCAGCATCCCAATGTTCGGCTGTACGAACACCACATCGCCATGGACCTGATCACCCAGGCCAAGATCGAACGCCGCCCCCTGGAGCAGAATCGCTGCCTGGGGGCCTATGCCCTGGATATCACCGCCGGCGAGGTTAAGACCTTTTCCTCCAAGATCACCCTGCTGGCCAGCGGCGGCGCGGGCAAGGTCTACCTGTACACCTGCAACCCGGATGTGGCGTCGGGCGACGGGGTAGCCATGGCCTACCGTGCCGGCGCCACCATCGCCAACATGGAGTTCATGCAGTTCCATCCCACCACCCTCTTCCACCCCCTGGCCAAGTCGTTTTTGATCTCCGAGGCGGTGCGTGGCGAAGGTGCCATCCTGCGCCGCCGGGACGGTACGGCCTTTATGGAAAAATACCACAAGCTGAAGGACCTGGCGCCCCGGGATATCGTGGCCCGCGCCATTGACCACGAAATGAAGGTCAGCGGCGACGACTGCGTCTTCCTGGACATCACCCACGAGCCGGCGGATTTCGTGCGCAGCCGTTTTCCCAACATCTACCAGACCTGCATGGAATTCGGGCTGGACATGACCCGGGAATGGCTGCCGGTGGTGCCCGCAGCCCACTACCTGTGCGGCGGCGTAGCGGTCAACATCGACGCCGAAACCGACGTCCCCGGGCTGTATGCCATCGGCGAGGCCGCCTTCACCGGGCTGCACGGGGCCAATCGCCTGGCCAGCAATTCACTGCTGGAAGCTGCGGTCTATGCCACCAGGGCCTACCGCCATGCCATCCAGGCGGTGAAAAAGCTGCCCAACGGCCACCCCGAATTGCCGGTGTGGGACTCGGGCACCGCCACAAACAGCGATGAAATGGTGGTGGTTTCCCAGAACTGGGACGAGATTCGGCGCAGCATGTGGAACTATGTGGGGATCGTCCGCTCCGACAAACGCCTGGAACGGGCCATGCGGCGCATCAAGCTGATCCAGGACGAGATCGAGGAGTATTACTGGAACTTCATCGTCACATCGGACCTGATCGAGTTGCGCAATATCGCGACCGTGGCCGAGCTGATCGTGACCTGCGCCCAGATGCGCAAGGAGTCCCGCGGCCTGCACTACAACATCGACTATCCGGAGCGGGATGACGTCAACGGCAAAAAGGACTCGTTCATCAAGAAGCAGTTCTGATTTTCCGCCACACGGGAAGATCCCCCATTCTTTACGGTACAGAGGAGAAGCCATTGGATATCAATGACATTCGCACAAGGATAGACCTGCTGGACGATGTATTGCTGCGGATCTTCAACGAACGCGCCCGCCTCGCCCTGGAGATCGGACACCTCAAAAAGGAGCTGAACCTGCCGGTCTTCGATCCGAGTCGCGAGAAACGCATCTTCGCCCGCATGAAGGACGAAAACCCCGGCCCCCTGGATGACGGAGCCATTGTGAGACTGTTCGAGAGGGTTGTGGACGAATCGCGGCGGTTGGAGCGCATCATGTCCCATCAGGAAGAAGGGGCGTAACCGTTTCGGAATCTTTAAAGTGTTGGATGAGAGGAGTTGGTTAAAGATGCTGATTATTATGAAAAAAAATGCACCTGATGAGACCCTTGACCAGATAAAGGAGTATCTCATCACCCGTGATTTCGATATTCATCAATCAACCGGCGCCAACCGGACGATCATCGGCGTCATTGGCGATACGGAAACCCTGAACGACCATGAAATCGAGACCATGCCCGGCGTAAGCCAGGTAGTGCGGATCAAGAAGGACGACTGAATGTGAACGGCAGGCCTGCCACGGAGACGCGGAGACGCGGAGAAAACCGCGCAGGAGTTGCCCCTGTGACATGGTCATCTCCCAATCTCTGAGGCTCTGCGGCATATGGTTTCCGGGGTGGTTCTCAGCCCAGCATATTTTTGATGTCTTCGCTTTTGAGGGGCACCTCGACCTGCCCCCCATCCTCCATCCGCTTGAAGGCGGCCTTGCCGGTGACGATTTCGTTCTCCCCGATGACCACGCTGTAGCGGGCCCTCAGCTTGTCGGCGCGGCGCATCTGGCTCTTCAGGCTTTTGCCTTCGTAGTCCATCTCGACACTCACCCCCGAGCGCAGCAGTTCATGCATCAGCCGGAAGGCAAAATCCCGTTCCCCTGCCCCCATGGTGGCGATGAACAGGTCGGGCTGCCGGGAAAAGTCCTTGTCGCCCAGAAGCAGGGCCACGCGTTCGAAGCCGATGGCAAAGCCGATGCCGGGGATGGCCGGTCCGCCAAGCTGGGAGATCAGGCCGTCGTAGCGCCCGCCGGCCGCAACGGCCGACTGCGACCCCAAAAGGCCGGTCACCAGTTCGAAGGTGGTGCGGGTGTAGTAATCCAGGCCGCGCACCATGCGGGGGTTGATGGCGTAGGGGGTGGCGGTGGCGTCCAGATAGCTTCTGACGCTGACAAAGTGGTCGGAGCAGGCCCCGCAGAGATGGTCCAGCATGGAGGGCGCGCCGGCGGTAGCCTCGGCGCAACCCGGCACCTTGCAGTCCAGGGTGCGCAGCGGGTTCGTGGTGAAGCGCCGTTTGCAATCTTCGCAGAGGAGCTCCAGGCGCTCTTCAAGGAATGCCACCAGCGCCGCCCGGTACGCGGGCCGGCATTCGGGACACCCCAGGGAATTTATCTGCAGGGACGGTTCGTCCAGGCCGATTTCCCGGAAGAACTGCACCAGCATGTTCAGCACCTGGGCATCGGCCAGGGGGGCATTGACGCCGGTGATTTCCGCGCCGATCTGGTGGAACTGGCGGTAGCGCCCCTTCTGCGGACGCTCGTAACGGAACATGGGGCCCAGGTAGTACAGCTTGGCTACCGGGTCCTGGGCATAGAGCTTGTGCTCGATAAAGGCCCGCATGACGCTGGCCGTTCCCTCGGGGCGCAGGGTGACGCTGTTGTCGCCCTTGTCGGTGAAGGTGTACATCTCCTTCTCGACGATGTCCGTGGCGTCGCCGATGGAGCGGCAGAACAGCTCGGTCTTTTCCATGATCGGCACGCGTATTTCGGAAAAGCCGTTCAGTTCGAAAACGCGGCGTGCGGCCTGTTCTATATACTGCCATCGATCCGATTCCGTCGGAAGGATGTCGTTGAATCCTTTGATTGCCGTAATGGACATGGGTATCCTCGGGTTGCTGAGATAAATAACGTGTGGGGAACGGGGTCAGGAAGTGAGCAGAAAATGGCTGACGCAGTTCTTGCCGCTGGACTTGCTGGAGTACATGGCCTTGTCGGCCATTTCCAGAAGTTCGTACTTGGACAGGGTGTCATCGGGGCAACAGGCGTAACCGATGCTGCAGGTCAGGCGGATATTGTAGCCTTCCGCCGCAAGGAATACGTGCGATTCGACCCGCTGCCGGATACGTTCGGCCACCATGAGGGCGATATCGCATCCGGTTTCCACCAAAAGGATCGTGAACTCGTCGCCGCCATAGCGGATCACCACGTCGACCTCGCGCACCGACTTCTGTGCCAGGGCCCCCATTTCCCGCAGGACCTGGCTTCCCACCAGGTGGCCATAGGTGTCGTTCACGCTCTTGAAGGAGTCGATATCGAGAAACAGAACGGCGAGGTGCGACGAATAGCGCTCGGCCCGCTTCAGCTCCTGGTTGAGGGCGACCTCCAGGTAGCGGTGGTTGAACAGGCCGCTTAAGTCGTCGATGAAGAGCATGTCCTTGGCCCGGGAATAGGTCTCGGCATTCTCGAAGGCCTGCGAAGACTGCTCCAGCAGGAAGAGGATATTTTTCCGTTCAAGCTGGATGTTGGACAGGCGGCGGCCCGGCTCGTTGAAAAGCACGATCACGCCGTGGAACTGCCCCCTGTTGCAGACATATATCAGGCAGGCCTCTTCGATGCCGTCGCCCGCCTCGCCGGGAAGCGCGAGCATGTCGATCTGGTGGTTCGTCGGCAGGTTCCCCGGGAGCGCTGCCAGAACGATCTCGCGGTAGTGCTCGGCGCTCTCGGGGGTAAGCCCGCGCACCTCTTTCAGGTCAAGCCGGTTGTCGGCCTGGAAAAAACCGAGATAGCGGCCAACGCCGATCTCGCGCGCCAGGGCCTCGACCATGAGATGGTAGATCCGTTCCAGTTCAAGGCAGCTGGCAATGGTCTGGCTGACCTGAAACAGGCTCACCATCTTCTTGAGTTCTTCGTTTTCGTTCAAAAGCCTGCGCTGCTGTATGCACAAGGCAACGGAATGACGGAACTCGTCGGGATTGACCGGCTTGAGCAGATAATCCCGCGCCCCGTGCTTGAGGGCGAAAATGGCCGATTCCAGATTGGTGTCGCCGGTCACCATGATGACGTCGATATCGGGATTGAACCCCTTGACGCGGGACAACACCTCCATGCCGTCCACCTCGGGCATGATCAGGTCGGTAATCACCAGGTCGTAGCGGTTCCCGGCCAGCATCTCCAGCCCTTCCCCACCGCCGCAGGCGCAATCCACCGCATACCCCTCCTTGTGCAGCAAGTCGGAGAAGGCCTCGCGAAAGAAACGGTCGTCTTCTATAATGAGAATTCTTTCCATGACGTGGGCCCGTGGATGCATGAAAATGCCGTCCCTATCTCTTTACCGCATTTACGCAAGGCATGTCAAATTGCTTTATCCTGTTGCTGCACAATCATTTTGCACCATAGGGGGCGTTGACGCTCCACCCCTCCCCGTCGCTGGTCAGTTCTATGGTGCCGTCCCGGTCCGTGCGCCAGGTGCGGATGCCGCGCCGGTTCAGGCGTTCCAGGGTCTGCCGGGCCGGAAGCCCGAAGCTGTTGTCGCGGCCGGCCGAGATCAGGACCAGGGATGGCGAAACCGTGTCGAGCAGCGCCTCCGACGTGGAAAAACGGCTGCCGTGATGCCCCGCCTTGAGCACGGTGGAGGCCAGCGGCACCCTGTCCGCCAGCAGGCGCTCCTCGGCGGGGAACCCGGCATCGGCAGTGAAAAGCATGCTGAACGAGCGATAACGGAGCCGGAACACCAGCGATTCGTCGTTCATCCCCATCTCGTCGTCGGCCGGTCGCCGGGAGGGTCCGCCCCGCGGCGGGGAGAGCACCGTCACCTCGACACCGTCGGCAAAGGCGAATGTATCGCCCGCGGCCAGGCGCCGGGCCGGAACGTGCCGCTCGGCCAAGGCGGCCTGCAGCCGTTCATACTCATCTCCGGCGCCTCCCTGGAACGGTTCCCAGAATTCACGCACCGGGAAGGTCCGGACAAGGAACGGCATGCCGCCCATGTGGTCGGGGTGGCTGTGGGTCAGCACCAGATGGTCGATGCTGCGCACGCCGAGTTTCCACAGGGCCGGCCCCAGGATGTGGCGGCCGAAGTCGCGGCCGGTGTCGTGCAGATACCCTCCCCCGTCCACCAGCATGGTCTCGCCGCCGGGGGAACGGACCAGCAGCGACTCCCCCTGCCCCACGCTGAGCATGGTGATATGCAGGCGGCCGTCGGCCGCGGCCGGAGTAGTCACATGCGCCGCAACCGCCAGCAGGGGAGGCAGGGCGCAGAGTGCCGCCGCCCTCCGGGAACGGCGCAGAAAGCTGACCAGCACCATGAAGCAGATACAGCATGCCATGTCCAGACGGGTAATGCCGTGGAAGGATAAGAGCGGCAGCCGGGCGAACAGCGTCACCAACCGGTTGGAGAGTGCGGTAAGCTGTGCCGCGCACCATAAGAGCCCCCAGGCCGCGGGCGGGAAGAGGTACACGAACGGCAGGGCGCAGGAACCGACCAGCACCGCGCCATAGCCCAGGATCGGCACGATCAGGAAGTTGGAGAGGACGCCGTTGAGGGAGGCCTGGTCGAAATAGAACAGGACCGGGACCATGGTGGCGCCCGTCGCGGCGAGGGATGCGGCGACAAATTGCACCAGGTTGCGCTGCCAGGCCCTCGGCACCCCCCTGATGCGCTCCATGACCGGGGGGACGACGATGACGATGCCCCACAGGGCCAGGAAGGAAAGCTGAAAGGAGAGGTCGAACAGGCTGGGTGGCGCGAGCACGACCAGAAGAAAGGCCGCGAGCAGCAAGGCATTGAGCGGATCGGTTTCCCGTTCGGCATGGAGCGCCAGGACAAAGGTTGCCAGCATGATGACCGAGCGGGAGGTCGCCGGAGCGGCGCCGGAGAGAAAGAGATAGAGCAGCATGGCCGGCAGCGCGATCAGGAGCGCCGTCCGGCGCAGGTCGAGGCGGAGCGCCAGAAATTCGGAACGGGTCGCCACAAACAGGGTGGCCATGACCATGAACCAGGCGATGATGCCCACATGAAACCCGGAGATGGAGAGGATATGGTTGACGCCGGCCCTCGTGTAGGCGTCGTTCAGGTCGTCGGGGATGCCTTTCTGGTCGCCGACCAGGAGGGCGGCCAGAACCGATGACCGTTCCCGATCCGGCACCGCATCCCTGATGAAATCGCCGAGACGGCGTGCAACAAGGTCCGTACGCCGCAGGAACGAATCCTCCGCCGCGCCGCGGATCAGGATGATCCCCTCCGGCGCGGCGACCCGCCCCGTGGCCGAGACCTCCCGATAGGCCAGGTGGCGCGCATAGTCGAATTCACCGGGGAGCCCGAGCCGATGGGGGGTGGCAATTCGCGCGGCGCACCGGACCCGGTCGCCCCGCGCCAGACCGGGGTCGCCCCCGTCCACGAAGAGCATCATCCTGCCGCACGTCGGGACGGGGCGCCCTTCCCTGACGACCCCTTCAACCCGCACCACGAAACTGCACCCGCGGGACGTGGCCGTTGGCCGCGAATCCACGATCCCCTCCACAATGACCGGGGTGCGGGCGGCAAAATTGCGTATATCGTCTGCCGGGACGGCGGGCTTCGTGTAAGGCTCCAGGGCGAGGACCCCGAAGGTGAAGAAGAAGGCGGCGGAGCAGAGGAGAAGGGGGACGCGGTTCCGTATCAGGCAACTGAGCAGCAGGCAACAGAAAAGAGCTGCCGGAAGGCCAAGCGGCACGGTCACGGCCCGGCTGTCCGCCAGGCAGAGCCCGGCAGCCATCGCCCAAAAGGGTATCAGCAGCGGATGGCGTCGGAGCATGGAGGGGGCGCAGCTGGTGAGCGGTAATACATCGGTTCATCTCCAGACGAAGATTTCCGGCATCCCGGGCACTGACCGCAGGATCACGTCGAAAACGATACCAGAATACCGCGGGAGATACAATATCGTGCCGGCCACTTGAAAACATGGCGATTGGATGGTAGATATGTAAAGGTGAATACCGCCGGCGCGAAGAAAGACCCGAGGATCCATGATCCCTGATCAGTCTCATTCCACAAAATCGATGGTTCTGGCTGCCGCGGAATTGAGGCGCTCCTACCGGTACGCCGAGATCAGCCAGCGCCGGCGGCTCACCCTGGCCGAGGCGATTACCGCTGCAAACCTGCGTTTCATCGAATCCGGCAGCGTCAGCCAGATGGCTTCGATCCTGCTCGACGCCTCCATGGCGGTCACCAATTCCCCTTTCGGGATGCTCTACGAGTTGCTTCCCAACGGCAGTGCCTCGGTCCAGGCGTTGTCGTTGGCGTCGTTTGACCCGGTTTCCGACGTGCGCTGCTTCCGCGATATCCAGTACGAAATCCGTCGCCACGGCAGCTATGAGATGAAACGTCACCCCTCGATCTTTTTTGCCGCCGCGGAGGGGGGCTTGAGCGTTGTCATGGATTCCCCGGCCCATCCCCGCTGGATACCCTGCGCCTGTCCGATCTGCTCTCCCCTTCTGAGCCGTTTCATGGGCATACCGCTCAAGATGGGCACCACCGTGGTCGGCATGCTCTGCCTGGCGAACAAGGACAGCGATTATCTGGCGGAGGATGTTGCCGAACTCGAACATTACGCCCAGACCTGCGCCATGGCCGTGGGCATCGCCAAAGCGGAACTCGGCCGCAAGGCTGCCATGGAACAGGCGCGCCAGGCCCAGAAAATGGAGGCCATCGGACAATTGGCGGGGGGGATCGCCCATGACTTCAACAACCTGTTGACCGTGATCAACGGTTATAGCACCCTGCTGCTCCAGAAGCTCGACCCGGATTCGGCGATGAGCCGGGAGGCCGGGCAGATACTCAACGCCGGGGAGCGTGCCACAACGCTTATCCGGCAGCTCCTGACCTTCAGCCGCCGGCAGATCATCGCTCCCCACCAGATCCATGTCAACTCCTTCATAACCGGCCTTCAGGAGATTCTTTGCCGGCTGATCGGAGAAAACATCGCCCTCGACACGAAGCTTTCAAGCGATGTGGGCCTGATCAAGGCCGACCCGGGGCAGATAGAGCAGATCGTCATGAATCTCGTCATCAATGCCCGCGACGCCATCGAGCGGGGCGGCGCCATCACGATCGAGACCGCCGGCTGCGGCAGCGACGACACCTTCCTCCGTCGGCAGGGCGATAGCGCGCCGGAAGACTTCATCGTCATTTCCGTCGCGGACAACGGCATGGGGATCGCCGACGAGATCGTCGGCAGGATCTTCGAGCCCTTCTTTACCACCAAGGAACAGGGCTCCGGCACGGGATTGGGGCTTGCCACGGTGTACGGCATCGTCAAACAGAGCGGCGGCCATATCCAGGTACTGACGGAAATCGGCATGGGATCGGAATTCCGCGTCTATCTGCCCAAATGCCACGATCATGCCCAGGCACACCCTCCCCTGGCCGCCCCCGTGGCGCACCGGGCCGCTCAGGGAACGACCGGCCTCATTCTGGTCGTGGAAGACGAGCCGTCCGTGCTCGAACTGTCCGCCGCCACCCTCACATCGTGCGGGTTCGAGGTGTTGACGGCCGCCACCCCCCGGGAGGCACTGCACCTGTTCGAACTTCACGGCCACAGGATCGATCTGCTCCTCTCGGATGTGGTCATGCCCGGGATGACCGGCCCGGAAATGGCGAAAATCATGCGTGACTCCCATCCGGAGCTGAAGGTCGTTTTCATGTCGGGATACTCGGAGATGCAGCGCAGCGTCCCGGTTTCTCCCGCCGAACGCCCGAGCTTTATCATGAAACCGTACAACCCGCTTGAGCTGACGCAGATCGTTACCGAACACATCAGACCTACCCCCTGGAGCGAAACGAACGGAGACCTTTCATGAATGAACACATCCTGATTGTCGATGACGAGGAAATGATCAGAGAACTGCTTGCCTCGGCCCTCCTCCAGGAAGGCTATGCCTGCCACCTGGCAGCCAACGTGGATGAGGCGTTCACCATTCTGAGCGAACACCCGATCGTACTGGTCATATCCGACATCATGATGCCGGGCAGAAGCGGCGTCGATCTGCTGCGGGACATCAAGAAGGTCGATGCCGACATCGCGGTGCTGATGGTCACCGGGCTCTCCGACATGAACACCGCGCTGGAGTTCATCCACCTCGGCGCGGACGATTACATCTCCAAGCCCTTCAGCATCAACCGCGTGTTCCTGACGGTCAAGAACCTCCTGGAGAAGCGCAATCTGGCCATCGAAAAGAAAAACTACCAGATAAGCCTCGAATTCAAGGTCCTGGAACAGACCGAACAGATTCGCCGCACCATGAACGAGTTGCATAAAGCCTATGACCACACCCTGACCGCCCTGGTCAAGGCCCTGGACGCCCGGGAAAAAGAGGTCGGCTCCCATTCGGAGCGGGTGATGAACTACACCTCGCTCATGGCCGCCAAGTTGGGTATCCATGGCAACGATCTCGAACAGCTGGCCAAGGGGGCACTGCTCCACGACATCGGCAAGATCGGCATTTCGGACAATATCCTGCTCAAGCCGGGCGCGCTGAACGACAGCGAATGGGTCGAGATGCGCCGCCATCCCCAGGTGGGCTATGCCATCCTGTCCGAAATCGGATTTCTGAAGGGCCCGGCCGAGATCATTCTCACCCATCACGAGCGTTTCGACGGCACCGGGTATCCCAAGGGGCTCAAAGGCGAACAGATCCCCATCGGTTCGCGGATCTTCGCCGTGGTGGACACCCTGGACGCCATGACCTCGGACCGCCCCTACCGGAAGGCGCTCCCGTTCGATGCCGTCACCAGCGAGGTGCGCACCTTCCGCGGCAGCCAGTTCGATCCCGACATCGCCGACCTCTTTCTTTCCCTGACCCGCAGCCAGTGGGAAGAGTGCGCCGGCAAAAACTTTATCTGACGCCATGAGATTGTACGGAAAGAGGGGAACGGCATGAGCCATTCCCCTCTTTTTTTCGTTCCAGCACCTGTCCCCGGGCGGGCGCTTCCGGTCAGTCGTCCTCCCAGCCCCCGTCCAGATCATCGTCGTCCCGGTCGTCCAGGGCATCATCCTCGCCATAGACATCCTCATCCAGGTCGTCCCCGTCCTCCTGGCCTTCGGGCCGGTAGGAGCCAACCGCCGCAGGGCGCGTGTCGTCCTTTTCGGAGATGCGTTCGAAGCGCACCAGCAGATCCTCGTTGGTGCAGAAACGGTCCTGCTTGTAATCGCACCGCTCCCGCTCGCACAGATCGAACAGCTGGATCTCGCTGCACAGCCGCTGTACCGGTTTTCCCGTTACGCTTTCCTCGATGTCGTCTTTGCCCGGCACGACCCGCCTCCCCTTAGTGTTCTTCACGGTTGCTTCACTTGTTCTCTCAAGCCCCCTGCGTACGGCTCTTGGGGACTAGGCATGGCCGCCATTCAGGAACTCTCCGGCCTTTTCCACATCCTCGCGGCTCCCGATGTAAACCGGGGCGCGCTGGTCCAGACCTTCCGGCATGATGTCCAGGATGGGAATCGTGCCGTTGGTGGCGGCTCCGCCAGCCTGTTCGATGAGATACGCCATGGGGTTGAGTTCGAACAGCAGGCGCAGTTTGCCGTTGGGGCTGTCCGTGAGGGACGGGTACATGAAGATCCCCTTCCCTTTCATCAGCACCTGGTTGATATCCGGTACAAAGCCGCCGGAATAACGCAATTTCGAGCCTTTGTCCTCCAGGTGGCGGATGAAGAGTTCGTTTTCTTCCGTGTATTTCTTGCGCAGACCGCCCGGGGCGTAGATATCCCCGCTCGGTTTCATCCGGACGTTCTCCCTGGTCAGGGTGAACTCCATCAACTGGTTCATAGTAAATTCGTAGACCCCCTTGCCGATGGAGTAAACCAGGGAAACCCGCGGCCCGTAGAGGATATACATGGCGCCGACCATCTTGCGCCCCGGCTGGAGCAGGTCGCACCCCTGATAGATGCCCACAATGGTACCCACGGCCAGGTTCACATCCACCAGGGATGAACCGTCCAGGGGATCGTACGCCACCGAGAACATCCCCTGGGGATTGCTGGTGACCTGGTAGATTTCCTCCATCTCCTCGGAAGCGATGTTGCACACCACGCCGGAATGGATCAGGCGCTTGCGCATGATGCGGTCGGAGAGCACGTCCAGGGCCAACTGTTCCTCGCCGTAGAGGTTCGAGGTGCCGGCCACCCCCAGATCGCCGGTACGCACGGCATTGATGACATATTTGCTTGCTTCGGCGATTTCACAGATCAGATGAACCAAATTGTCGCTGATGTTCTGTTCGCGCAGATGCGCGCGCAGATCTATCTGAAATTTGGTTTTTCCTGGTTCGCTGGGCATGCCGACCTCCGCATTGAGTCAAATAATGTGAATGTTGCAACCCTGCAACCATACTGTAATCAGCCGTTTTTAGCAATACTAAAAGCCCGGAGAACCGGGCCTTGACGGCAAAAAAGCTAATGAAAAAGCCGAAGTGGCGAAAAAACAAGATAGGATGAGGCGATGAGGGCAAACAGCAGGTACGACCCCAGCGCAAACGCGGCGAGCCGGCGCTGGGTCGCCGGAATGATGCGCGCAAGGGAGGCGTGGCGCCGAAACGGCGTCAGCGCCCCTGCCCCCAGCCCCGCCACCCCGCCGCCGAAGAGGGTCCCGTAGAAGGCGTATCCCACGTAACCGTACTCCTGCTGCAGCATGCAGAACGGGCAGTGATGGGACGGCAGCTCATAGACGTAGAGGCCGATGAAGGAAACCAGGGATGCGGCGGAAACAACGAACATGACTGCGCTTACGGCGGAAAAGAAATAGCCTCCACGGCCCCGCTTGACGACGTAAAGACTGCTGGCCAGGGCCACGGCCAGGCAGGAGTAGTACACCCATACCATGGGGGCGGCCGGCAACCCGGCGAGGTCCCTGCCGATGCTTCCTGTGCCGGTGCCGAACAGGCTGCCGCAGCAGGACGTGATCACATCCGCGTGCAGCCCCCGGAAATAGCGGTAGTGCACAGAGGTCTCGACGAGCACCAGCGGCGCCAGCAGGGTGACGAGGAGAGCGTATTTGGCCTTGATGAGGGGGTAGTCGTAGCCGCGGGTATCCACATGGTTGATGACCAGCCACACCCCGGCCAGGAGGCAGGTGGCGATCTTCAGGAAAAGCGTCGGATAGCCGTAGCCGTTTGCGTTGAGGCTGCCGGCCGCGCACATGGCGCCGGTAAACTGGCTGTGCAGCGTGTCGGCGGTGAGGATGAACAGAAACAGGGAGAGCGCCTGAAAGGCCAGGGCGTAGCCCAGGATGGACGAAACCAGGTAGGTGCGCCGCTCCAGCCGCACCTGGCGTTCGCTGCCGCTGCGCAGATCCCAGGCGCGCATGATGCCGACCCCGTGCCAGGCCGCAGAGAGCACCATGCCGGCAATCAAAAACGACGAGACCAGGAGCGCCACTATGGCGGGGTGCTGCATCACGATTCCGTCCCGCCGGGGTGGGTGCGGCCGTCCCGCATCTCCACGACCCGGTCGGCCAGGCGGGAATCGCAGGCGATGGGGTCGTGGCTGGCGATCAGCACGGTCTTGCCCTGGGTCTTGAACAGGGCGACGATCTCCATGAACTCCCGGGAAAGCTTGCTGTCCAGGTGTGCGGTCGGTTCGTCGGCGATGATCACCGCCGGGTTGTTGATCAGCGCCCTGGCAATGGCCACCCGCTGAAGTTCGCCGCCCGAAAGCAATTCCACCCGTGACGAGGCGTGGCGCCCTATGGCGAAGAGCTGCAGCAGTTCCCGGGCGCGCGCCTGGAAGACGGCATGGCTTTCAGGGGTCGGATAGGCGGGGAGCATGACGTTCTCCAGCACGGAGATGCCCCGCACCAGATTGAACTGCTGAAAGATGAAGCCGAAGGTGGTGCGCCTGATTTCGGTCAGGAAGCGCTCGGGCAGGCTGGAGATGTCGAAGCCGCCGTCCCCCTCCTGGGGTGCGAGAAATGCCGGGCGGATGCCGTGCAGGCGGATGCGCCCCGAACTGGGGCGGCTCATGCAGCCGACCAGGGAGAGGAGCGTGGTCTTGCCGGAGCCGCTCGGGCCCTTGAAGATCGTAAGCTGCCCCGATCCGATGGTCAGGCTGACGTCGTCGACGGCGGTGAACTGGTTGCTCCTGCCGATGTTGAAGCTCTTGGTCACATGGGAAAGTTCTATCACGGTTACGACCTCATGGCGGCGTCGGGATCGGTGGCGGCCGCCAGCCAGGCGGGAACGATGGTTGCCACGGTATAGGGGAGGACCGTCAGGAAGAAGAGCACGGCCACGTGGTAGCCGTCCACCGCCGGCACCAGCCTGAACTTCGGATAGAGCACGGCCCACCCCTTGAGGGCATGCTCGAACAGCGATGCGGAAAAGAAGAACACATGGCCGTAGGCCAGAAGCGTCCCCAGCAGGAACGCGCTCAGGGAGACCACGATCCCTTCCCAGAACTTGAGATAGAGCACATCTGCCGTTTCCCAGCCGATGGACTTGAGGATGCCGATCTCCCGCCGCTC